>CAWIGD010000017.1:0-20911 GCA_963835165.1 uncultured Alphaproteobacteria bacterium | reverse complement strand
GGTTCAGAAGTCCGCATTTCGGACTCGCCGCAAGAATGATGCGGACTTCTGAACCGCCACACTAGTCCTGCCTGATCCTGGCGGCGCGGATGATGTCGCCATATTGCGCGCGCTCGGCATCGAGACGGCGCGAGAACTCCTGCGGTCCGGCGAACTCGATCTGCACGAAGGTCGCTTTCAACCGCTCGCGCACGCCGTCGTCCGCGCTCGCCGCCTGCAGCTCCTGCGTGAGCCGCGCGACGATGGCCGGCGGCGTGCCCGCGGGCGCCATCATGCCCCACCACGGCAGCATGGTGGCGGCGGGATGGCCGAGCTCCGCGATGCTCGGCACGTCGGGAAAGTCGGCCAGCCGCTGCGGCGACGTGACCGCGAGCGCGCGCAACGTGCCCTGCCGCACCGGGTTCGCGATCGAGGCGGTGCTCAAGGCCGCGAGGTCGACCTGGTGCCCCATCAGCGCGGTGATCACTTCGGCGCCGCCGCGGAACGGCACATGCACCATCTGGATGCCGGCCGAGCGGGCGATCGCCTCGGCGGCCAGATGCAGCTCGGTGCCGACGCCCGAGGTCCCGTAGGTGAGCTTTCCCGGATGATCCTTGGCGTGGCTGACGACGTCGGCAAGCGTCTTGAACGGCGAGTCGGCGTTGACCGTCAGCCAGACCGGCTGCACCGCAACGAGCGCAATGGGGACGAAGTCCTTGCGCGGGTCGTACTGCACCTTGTCGCTCAGAAGCGGCGCGATGGTGATCGGCGCGGCGGTCGTGAACATCAGGGTGTAGCCATCGGCGGGGGCGCGGGCGAACGCCGCGGCAGCGATCTGGCCGCCCGCCCCTCCCCGGTTCTCGGCCGTGAACGTCTGCCCCATGCGCTGCTGCAAATGGTCGATGAACACCCGCGCCAGCACATCGGTGGCGCCGCCGGCGCCGAACGGCACGATGACCCTGACCGGCGCGGTCGGATACGTTTGCGCGAGAGCGGTTGCCGCGGACAGCACGATGGCCGCCACGGCGCCCAGCATCGCGGGGATGTTCCGGTGCGCGCGCGCAAAGCCTGGCATCGCTACAACTCCTCTTTCAGTTGGCCCCGCGACCGACATCGACCGACGTTCAGTCCGGCTTGATGTTCGCCGCCTTGATGATCGGCCACCACTTCTCGATCTCGGCCTTTTGCAGCGCGCCGAGGGCCTCGGGCGTTTGCCGGTCGCGCGGGAAGATTTCCTGCCCGAGCATCACCAGGCGCTGACGCACGGCCGGGTCGGCGAGGGCGGTGACGGCGGCGGCGTTGAGCTTGGCGATCACGTCTTTGGGCGTCCCCTTGGGCGCGAACAGCCCGCCCCAGACCGAAATATGAAAGCCTGGAAATCCGGCTTCGTCGACCGTCGGGATATCCGGCGCGGTGGCCAGGCGGGTATTGCCGGTGATGGCGTAGCCCCGCACGAGACCATTGCGCACCATCTCCAGCGAACTCGCCGG
Organism: uncultured Alphaproteobacteria bacterium; assembly: GCA_963835165.1. Taxonomy (GTDB): domain Bacteria; phylum Pseudomonadota; class Alphaproteobacteria; order Rhizobiales; family Xanthobacteraceae; genus VAZQ01. Next base: position 19,442 of record CAWIGD010000017.1, on the reverse strand, counting down.
CGACGTGCACATGACATCAATGCGTCCTCCGATCACGTCCTGCAACGCCGGGGCGGCCCCGCGATAGGGGACGAAGGGCCAGCGCGCGCCGGTGACGCGTTGCAGTTCGACGCCGCAGAGATGGAGCGAGCCGCCGGCGCCATTATGCGCCTGCGCAACACTGGCGTGGTTGGTCTTCAGCCACGCCACCAACTCCTTCAGATTGCTCGCCGGGATCTCGTTCTTGCTGACGATCAGGTTAGGACCGTTCATCAGCAGCGTGACCGGCTCGAAATCCTGCACCACGTCGTACTGCAGCGGATAGATCGCGGCATTGACGACGAACTGATCTCCGGATCCGACACTGAGGGTATAACCATCGGGCGCCGCGCGCGCGACGCGCCCGAGCGCGATGCTGCCGCCCGCGCCGCCGACGTTTTCGATCACGACCGATTGAGCGAGCGCGCCGCGCATGGATTCGGCGAGCGCGCGCGCAATCGAATCGAACAGGCCGCCCGCGGCATAGGGTACGACGATCGTGATCGGGCGCGACGGATAGGCCTCCGCGCCCGCGCCGCCGATCGATCCCATCACCGCAGCGAGCGCGACCCCGATCGCACGCACGCGTTCCAGACGTGGCAGCTTGAGCATTGCATTCTCCCTCGGGCTTTTATGCGCGCTTGGCGGTTCTGATGACCGCTGTCGGCGAATATTGGATGCATCCGGCCCCGCTGGGAAGTGCCTGCCCGACCTCGCGCAGCACCTCACCCGGGCCAAAGCGGGCATTGAGGCCCGCGAAATTTTTCTTTTCGCGGACTTTGTGCCGTCTCCAAGCACCGGGGAGCGCGGCCGCCCCGCCTTTCGAGACGGCGCTTCGAGTCCCCTCAGGACGACGACGGCCTCTCACCAAATCGGCACGACATCGTTGGTATCGAGCCGGCCGTCGCGCTCATACCGCGCGGCGCGGGCCGCGGGGTACGGCGACCTGGGCGGACAGCGCGCGCAGGTTGCTGCGGAGCAGATCAGGATCGCCGCCCGGAAGACGGCCTTCGAGCTCCGCATGGGTCCGCTCCCAGATCGGCGTGGCGCGCGCCAGCAAGCGCCGTCCGGCCGGGGTCAGCGTCATCAGGCGCCCCCGCTTGTCCGCAGGGTCGGTCATCACCACGACCAGGCCCCGGCGCTCCAACGGCTTGAGCGCGGCGGTGAGCGTGGTGCGATCCATGGCGAGCAGCGACGCCACCGATGCCATGCCCGGCGGCTGCGGGCGGTTCAGCGACATCATGAGCGAGAACTGGCCGTTGGTGAGAGCGAGCGGGCGAAGCGCCTCGTCGAAGCGCCGGGCGAGCGCGCGCGCCGCCTGCTGCACGTGGAGGCAGAGGCACGTGTCGCGAACCCGCAGCGTCGTTTCGTAGGGAACCGGCGCGGCCTTTGACATGAGGGACATCATGTTGATATCAACTCATCATGTCAAGGACGATCAGAGGCACAGCCGCGCTCTCGTGTCCCGGCCGAGTGCAGAGAGGCGAAGCCGAACGGAACGAGAGCCGCGACCCAGCGCGACAACTCTCGCGAAGCGCAATATGGTCGTCGGCTGCGATCCGTCGCGTAGCCCGTGGGTCCCGGCTCTTCGCTCGCTGACGCTCGCTCCGGCCGGGACACGAGAGGACGGGCGCGCGCGATGCACAGGCCGGCCGCGCCGGCGAACCCGCCATCGTTCCCAGCAGATCAAGCGGTGCGGACCGCCGTTCCCCGATCAGCTCATCGATCTCGATTGGCGCCCCGTTGCGCCCAACCATCGTCTTTGCCGCTGCGAAAGTCGCACATCCCAACTTCCGCGCTCCCAGGCCGGGTGCTAGCGTCCGGGCCAATCGCCGGAGCAACGGCGAACGCAGGAGCGACGGGAGGTAGCGATGACAAGATTGCTTTCGGCTCTATGGCTGGTGTCGAACCTGGCGGCGGGAGCGGCCTGGGCGCAACCCTACGCGCCCAACGACACGGGCGTGACCATGGGTCACTGGCATCTCAACTCGGTCGACGTTGAGGCCAACAAGAAAATCTTCGTCGGGATGGGCGGCACGCACATCAAGGCGGGCGTGTTCGACGTCGTGCGGTTCCCCGGCGTCGTCGTGATGCTGCATCTGCGCGAGAGAGGATCGCCGCCGTCGGGCGGGACCGACGGGACGGTGGTGAACCACGTCGGGTTCGTGGTCCAGAATGTCCCGGACTCCGTCGCCAAATGGAAGGCCGCAGGCGTGCCGGTACAGCCCGGCAACAACAACAGGACCGACCAGGCCTATGTCACGACGCCGGACGGCTTGAAGATCGAGATCCTGGAAGACAAGCAGCAAAGCGTTCCGATCCGGCACGAGCACATCCACTTCTTCCTGCCGGAAGCCGCGATCCCCGAGAGCCAAGCCTGGTATGCGAAGACTTTCGGCGCGAAGCCGGGCGTGCGCAATCAGGCGCCGGTCGCGGATGTTCCGGGCGCGCAGCTGCGGTTCGCCAAGACCGACACGCCGGCCGCCCCCACCAAGGGGCGGGTGCTCGACCACATCGGCTTCGACGTGAAGGACCTGCAGGGCTTCATCAAGAAGCTCGAAGCGGCCGGGATCAAGATGGATCGGCCCTATACGCCGACCGACAATGGCGGCGCGCTCGCGTTCATCACGGATCCGTGGGGTACGTCGATCGAGCTCAACGAACGGCCCAATCCGGTCTATCTGCCGTAGCCGCTCGTCGCCCCTGCCCGCAAGTCGGGCACGCCCGACTTGCGCAACACGTTCAGCGATCGGCGAAGGCGAGCTTGGTGCCGAGCGCGACAAAGGCGGCGGCGAAGGTCCGGCGCATCCAGGTCAATACCCGCGGACGCGAGATCACGTGGTCGCGTATCGAAGCGGCGAACAGCCCGTAGCCGACGAAGACCGCGAACGTCATCAGCATGAAAACGGCGCTCAACGCGAGCATGCGCGACAGCGGATGGGACTCGTCCGCGCTGACGAACTGAGGCAGGAACGCCAGAAAGAAGATCGACAGCTTCGGATTGAGGATGTTGATCAGGATGGCCGTCACCGTCACCTGCGCCGCCGACCGGGTCCCGACCTCCTGCTCCACCCGCAAGGTGCCGCGCGCGCGCAAGGTGTTCCAGGCCATATACAGGAGATAAGCGACGCCCAGATATTTGAACGTCTCGAAGGCGAGCGCGCTGGTGTGCAGGAGCGCCGCCAGTCCCATGATCGCGGCCGCCATGTGCGGAACGATGCCGATCGTGCAGCCGAACGCGGCCACCACGCTCGCACGCGATCCGCGCGAGAGGCCGGCCGCCAATGTGTAGAGAACGCCGGTGCCGGGTGACGCGATGACGATGAACGAAGTGATCAGGAATTCGACGCTCAATCTCCACGCTCCCTGCGCCGGTACCAACCTTGCGGACGCCGGAGCGTCCCGCCCCGCTAGCCGAAAAAGTCCCGCAGCATCTTGTTGACGACGTCGGGCTTTTCGACCTCCGGGAGATGTCCGACGCCGTCCAGGATTTCGAGCTTGCCCTGCGGCAACTGCTTGATCAGCACGGCCGCGTTCTTGTCGACCGGGTTCACGCGGTCCTCGCGGCCGGAGATCATCAGCACGGGAAAATTCAGCTTCGGCGCGACCTCCTCCGGGGCGTAGCCGTCGACCAGGCCGAGCTTGACCCCGTGCATGAAGCCACGCGGACTGGTCGCGCGCACGACCTCGCGCACGAGCTCGACCGTTTCCGGCGTCGCATTCGCAGCGAGCAGCGCGTTGACGCGCGCGCCGAAGGCGTAACCGCCCTTGGCGATCTGGGCCTCGCGGGTGGCGATGACCTTTTGCTTTTCCTCGTCGCTCAGGCCGCGCGGCCCGATGCCGGTGCCGGTCATGGCCAGTTTGATGATCCGACCCGGGTAGTGGATGGCGAAGCATTGCGCCACCCGGGTCCCGAACGAATTGCCGACGAGATTGACACGATCGAGCTTCAATGCGGCAAGAAAGTCATTGAGCGCATCGGCAAAGCTCTTGCAATCCGGATTGTCGGTCTTCAGCGCGTCGGACAGGACATAGCCAGGGGCATTCCAGGCGATGACCCGGTAGCGATCGGACAGTCCCGCGAGCTGGAAGCGCCAATGCATGGAGTTGGCGCCGACGCCGTGCAACAGGACGAGCGGAGGCGCATCCGCCCTGCCCGCCTCCATGTAGCTCCAGCGATCGCCGAGATAATTCGCGCCCGAAGCGGCGGGAATTTCCACGAACTTCAGCTCAGGCAACGGCGGCAACGACGACGTCTGCGCCATCGCGGGTGTCCCATTGAAAGCCAGAAACGCCACGATTGCAGCCGGCATGAATTTGGACATGGCTGAATCCGATAGCTCGAGGCGACGCTTCCGAGATGACCAATTCCCGATCATCAGGATGCAACGTCGGTGCGTTGCAGGCAAGGTCGATGCGGGCCATGAAGACCGCAGCGTCGCGGTCCGATGCCGCAACCTTTGCCGCCTCAGGAACGTGGCCGGTCCGCATCCGGTTCGACCGGATCACGCATCGGCCGGTCTTCCTGCGGATCCCGCGGCGGCGGCTCGACCGGATCCTTGTACGGCTGCGGATCCTTCACCGGCGGCTGTTGCGGCTCGGCCGGTTGCGGGCGCGGAGGCATGACGGGCTCTTTGGGCATGCAGGTGAACGTCGGGCGTAACGATTAGGTTCCGCCATCCCGCATCGATGGCGCCATGCGCGCGGACCCGATGCATAAGGCAGAGCTGGCGCCCCGGCCGGGTCGCCGTCTGAGCAAAACTGCTCACTGTGTATCCGCCGTTTCGCTCGACTCCCTCTCGATAAAGGCGCAGCCTGATCATCAATCGAGCCGCCAACGCAAATGCGTTCGGCTTCAATCAGGAGCATCGCCATGTCGAAGGCCCAAAAAGGCAACAAGGAAAACAAGAAACCGAAGGCGGACAAGAACCAGCCGAAGGCCACTCTTTCGGCCTACAGAACGGCGCAGGGCCAGGGCAAGCCGGCCAGCAGCCCGTTCGCGAGAAAAAAGATCTGACGCCGATTCGATCCCGGACGGACCGCGCCCGCTGCAGTGAGGAATAAAAATGGCCGCCGCCGCCGACGAATTCAAAGACGAATTGCAGCGCCTCGCTCATTTTACAGAGATGCGAAACGACGAGCGCATCCAGGCGACTGACCGGGCGTTGCGGCTTTTCGGCCCGATCAGGAATTTTCTCTCGCGGTTCGACGAAGCGTTGGGAGCGTACGGCAAGATCGAGGTTGCCGGTCCCTATCCCGTCGGCAAGTATCAACATGCGACGGCGACCATCACGGCCCCCAATGGCCGGGTGGTGAGCTGGGAATTCGTGCTTTCGGACGGCGGCGTCAGCTATCAACGCAGCCCCTATCAGTTGAGCGAATACAGTCGGCTCGAGTCGCAACTCAAGACCGACGTTGTCGCGTTCCTCGAGAAAGTCTGAGCGCCCGCTTCGTCATGCGCACGCTTCATCGCGTGTCTCTGCCTGCGGCGTGCCCGGTCTCACGACGTCGCCGTTCACGCCGTCGGTGCGCGCACGTTCATCAAAACCAGCTGGAGAATTTGATCGGCGCGTCCACCGTGTACAGGAGGGTGCCCACGACGATCATGACCAACCCGGCGAGCGCATAGACCCAATATTCTGCATGAAAAGCGGCGAAATTGATTTGCATGTTCTCTTTGTCTTTCTGTCGGGGAAGCAACCGCGGGCAGCGCGTGCATGGCGAGAAACACGCGATCGCTCATGGCACACGAAGCGGGTAAGGGGCGGTGTTGGACCGCCCACTGATTCTGGCGAACCTACGCGCACCGGTTGACCGGTGTCTGAGCAAAATTGCTCACGGACGGGCAGGCTTGCGCGTGTGTTCGACCGCGGCCTGCCCGCCGCGGTGTCCTCAGCCGGCCTTCAGGCGCGGCAGCAGCGCGAGCGCGTTCTCACGATCGATCTTGCCGAGGTCGCTGTCGCTGAATCCGAATGCCGCGAGCGCCTTCACGTATTCGTTGCCGAAGCGGAACGGATAGTCCGTGCCCCACAGGATCTGCGAGGCCGGCACGAACTTCGCCAGTGCAGCCAGCGGCACCGGGTGCGCGATCTGGGCGACGTCGTAGTAGAATCGCTGCAGCTCCGCCATCGCCCCGTTCGGCACGGTCTCCGCCAGCTTCTTGTTGAGGGAAGGCGCGCGGATGAGGCGCTCGGCCAGAAACGGCGCCGTGCCGCCGCCATGCGAGAAGATCCAGCGCACGTCGCGGTACCGCACCGCCGTGCCGCTGAACAGAACCCGCGCGATGGCGCGCGTGGTGTCGGTGCCGTACTCGATCACCGGCTCGCGAATCTCCGGCACCATCGGATCCCGGCAGCAGTTCGGCGCATCGGGATGGGTGTAGATGAGCGCCTTGCGCCGGTTGAGCTCCGCCATCACAGGCTCGAACGCGGGATCACCGAGCCAGAGGTTGCCGTAGCTCGTAAACACCGAGACGCCGTCGGCCTTGAGCACGTCGAGCCCGAACTCGATCTCGCGCAGGCTGCCTTCGACATCGGTGAGCGGCAGGGCGGCGAACATGCCGAAGCGGCCGGGATGATCCTGCACCAGGCGCGCGGCATACTCATTACACTCGCGCGCGACGCGGCGGCCGTCCTTGCCGCTGAACGCGCTGCCGGGCGTGGTCACCGACGTGATCGCGGTCGCGACGCCGGACTTGTCCATGTCATCGAGCGACTTGGCGACGCTCCAGGCGATCACCGGCGGCTGCAGGTCGCTTTTGAACTCCGTGACATATTTCGGGGGCGCGATGTGGTGATGGACGTCGATGCGGTGCGGCTTGCCCTGGCTTGCCGCCGGCGCCTGGGCCAGCGACCGCCTCGGCGCAAAACCGGCGGCGGCGCCGAGCCCCAATGCCGCGGCTCCGCCCAACACCGACCGCCGGCTCAGCGTCGGGCCCCGCCGGCACCCGCACCGGCTGCTCGCAACACACGCAGCCGCGAAAGGAATAGCGACCCCTGGTCTTCGTCGTCATGCTCGTTTCCTCACCCGAACGCCGGCTTTTCGCCTTGGCCTTGAGCAGTTCACGTCATCGCGAGCTGCGAAGCCGATAATTCCAGCAATGGGGAAGCCGCGCTAGTCATTCTTTGGCGGCCGCTTTCAGCCGAAGCGCTTCCACAAATCCGACGCGAGCTTCTTGAGCCTGCCGGACATCGTGGTCGGCGGCGCGTCATCTTCCGCCAGTCGCAGGCCGACGCTGCTGACGCGCCCATTGGCGACGCGATGCGCCACCAGCGCGATCGGCCCGAGCTGCACGACGTCGCCCTGCTTGGGCCGGCGCCGGATTTCGTCGGCGAAGTGATCGGCGAGCGATATCTCCGCGGCGTCCGGCGCGATCGTGAGCCCGTAGATGTCGGCGAGCGCGCCGAGCGTCACGTCGCCCGATACGAAGAAGTCGCCGAGCAGACGCGGGTCGGGCACGGCCGGCGGCGGCATGTCGACGAAGAAGCGATCGAGCGCCTGCGCCCGCTCCGGCGGCGCCAGCAGATAGACATAGTCGCCCTGCCGCACCGGGTGAGCTTCAGCCGGGCTGAGAATTTTCTGCTCGCGCACCACCAAGGTCGGCCGCGCCCAGGAGGGCAGCAGACCGCGCTTCAAATACGGGCTGTTGACGGACACCGGATAGCCCACGATTTCCTGCTCGAGCTGCCCCGGCAGATCGAGCTCGACGCGTCGCGGCAGGGGATCGTGGCGCGGCAGCGCGACGTGCAGCCGCCGCGCGGCGGCGGGGATCGTCCAGCCCTGGATCAGCAGCGAGGTCAGCACCACGACGAACGCGATGTCGAAATAGAGGTAGGCGTAAGGCAGATGGACGAGCAGCGGGATCGACGCCAGGAAAATGCCGACCGCTCCGCGCAGGCCGACCCAGGAGATGAAGGCCTTCTCCCGCCACTGGAAACGGAACGGCGCGAGGCAGAGGAACACCGCCACCGGGCGGGCGATGAACATGAGGGTGGCCGCGACCGCGAGCGCGGGCCAGATGCTCTCGAGCAGGCGCTGCGGCCACACCAGCAGGCCGAGCATCACGAACATCACGATCTGTGCGAGCCAGGTGACGGCATCGAGAAACACCACCACGGTGTTGTGCGCGCGCGTCGGGCGGTTGCCGACCACGAGGCCGGCGAGATAGACGGCGAGAAAGCCCGAGGCATGCAGCCCCGAAGCGAGGCCGAAGATGACGAGCGCGCTCGTGGTCACGAACGGCGCGTGCAGGCCCTGCGCCAGCGCGAGCCGGTTGAGCACGAACACGATGGCCCGCCCGCCGAGAATGCCGATGATGGTGCCGAGCACGGCTTGCTCGGCCAGCACCGCCAGCACGTGTCCCCACGACCCTTCGCCCGCCGACAGATACTCGACCAGAAGGACGGTGAGCAGGACCGCGAACGGATCGTTGCTGCCGGATTCGACCTCGAGCGTAGCGCCGACGCGGGGGCGCAGGCGCAAGCCGCGGGCATGGACCAGGAAGAACACCGCCGCGGCATCGGTCGAGGCCACGACCGCACCCACCAGCAACGACTCGCTCCAGCTCATGTCGAGCAGGTACCTGGCGACCGGGGCGGTCAACCCCGCCGTGATCATGACGCCGACGGTCGCCAGCGTGGCCGCGGGCGCCAGCACGCTGCGGAAGGTCGCCAGCCGGGTACGCAAGCCGCCGTCGAACAGGATCAGCGCCAGCGCGATCGAGCCGACCAGATAGGCCACCCGCACGTCGTCGAACTTGACGCCGCCCGGTCCGGCCTCGCCCGCGAGCATGCCGACGACCAGGAACACCAGCAGCAGCGGCGCCCCGAAACGGGTCGCAACCAGGCTGGACATGATGCCGGCCAGGACCAGCAGCGCACCGAGCAGAATGCCGATGCTGAGCGTGTCGAGAAGGGCTATGGCGTGCGAGTCCATGATTCCTATTGGAAAGGCTGCGACGCGCAGCGGCAATGATAAACATTCGGCATTCGCGGGATTTCCGCCCGTGCCGGGCGCCGGACGCGGAAGACGTCGGAACCGGGCCGGGCTTGCTCGAAGCCGGCCCGCCCTGTCAGGCGCGTCCGGGCGGGATGTCGGCGATCATCGCCTTGGCGATCTCATGTTCGCCCATCACCACTTTGGTGGCGCCGTGCTTGTGCAGATGCTCGATCTCGACCTCGGAATGGGCGCGCGCGATGATCGGCAGCGCGCGATTGAGTTCCCGCGCCTGCGCCACCACCTGTCCGCCCTCGAATGCATCGGGGATCGCCACCAGCAGGCACCGCGCGGCCATTAGATTGGCCGCGCTGATCACTTCGGGATCGGCGGCATTGCCGGCGATCGCCTCCCTCCCCTCGCCCTTGAGCGTCGCGACCCGGTCGGCGTCATCCTCGATCACCAGCAACGCGGTCTGCGGCGGCAGCGCCGCGCTGATGAAGCTGCCGACGCGGCCGTGGCCCACGAGGACCACATGATCGGTGAGCCGGGTTTGCCGAACAGGTTCGCGGGCCATGGTTTCGTCCGCGCCGGCGGCATCCGCGGCGGATTTCGCCTCCGCCTTCGCCAGCCAATGGTCGAGCGCGGCAAAGAACAGCGGGTTGAGCAGAATCGAAAGAATGGCGCCGGCGAGGATGAGATCCCGCCCCCGCTCCGGCAGCAGCGTCAACTCGATGCCGAGGCCTGCGAGGATGAAGGAAAACTCGCCGATCTGCGCCAGGCTCGCCGCGATGGTGAGCGCGGTGGAGGTCGGATGTCCGAACAACCGCACGATCACGAACGCCGCCAGCGATTTTCCGACCACGATGATCAGCACCGTCGCCAGCACAGGGATGGGCTCGCGCAGCACGATCATGGGATCGACCAGCATGCCGACGGAAACGAAGAACAGCACCGCGAAGGCGTCGCGCAGCGGCAGCGTCTCGGAGGCCGCGCGCTGGCTCAGCTCGGATTCGCTCAGCATCATGCCGGCGAAAAATGCGCCGAGCGCGAACGAGACATCGAACAGCATCGCCGCGCCGAAGGCGACGCCGAGCGCGATGGCGAGCACGGACAGGCGGAACAGCTCGCGCGAGCCGGTATGGGCCACGTAATGCAGGATCCAGGGAATCACGCGCCTGCCCACGATCAGCATGATGGCGACGAAAGCCGCGACCTTGCCCAGAGTGATCGCGATCGGAAGCGCGAGCGCGAACAAGCTCAGCGTCGCACCGGCTTTCAGGACCGGCGCGAGCGCCGGCAAAAGCACCAGCGTGAGCACCATCGCCATGTCTTCGACGATCAGCCAGCCCACCGCGATGCGCCCGCGTTCGGTCTCGAGCAAGCGCCGTTCCTGCATCGCGCGCAGGAGCACCACCGTGCTCGCGACCGACAAGGCGAGGCCGAACACGACGCCCGCGCTCATCGACCAGCCGAGCCACCACGCCAGCCCCATGCCGAGCGCGGTCGCGACCGCGATCTGTGCGATGGCGCCGGGGATGGCGATGCGCCCGACCGAGAGCAGGTCTTCGAGCGAGAAATGCAGGCCGACGCCGAACATCAGGAGGATCACACCGATCTCGGCGAGTTCGTTCGCGATGCCCTGGTCGGCGACGTATCCCGGCGTGAACGGGCTGATGAGGATCCCGGCGACCAGATAGCCGACGAGCGGCGAAAATCGCAGCCGCTGCGCCAGGACGCCGAATATGAACGCCAGCACCAAAGCGACGACAATGGTCGAAATCAGCGGCGTGTGGTGCGGCATCGGCGAAGTTCCTGCGGGCGACGGACGTGGCGCCAGTCATAGCCGCGGCGCGGCGCCTTGTCCTTTCCCTCATGTGCGCGAATTCAGCGCGCGAAGCGGCCCGGCAGGCCAGGCATATGCGCATGCACCATGGTACCATGCGCACCAGCGGCGTATGGGGTCGACCCTGACGCGTCACCGATCTGCGCAAGGGAATTCCGTGAGAGCGCCGAGCCCCGCCCCTTCGGGACCCCCGCTGGGGCCGCCTGTGATTTTAGGTGTTGCTTGCGGCGCCGGCGCCGCCTTGTTCTGGGCGGCCGGCTTCGTCGCGGCACGCCACGGCATCGCGGTCGGATTTTCGCCTGCGGATATCGCGTTTCATCGCTTCGTCTGGGCGGGACTGCTGTGCCTGCCGCTCGCCGCCCGCGCCGGCCTCGGCGACCTTGCCGGCGTGGGCTGGGTCAGGGGCGTGGCGCTGACGCTGCTCGGCGGACCGCCGCTCGCGCTCTTCAGCTATGCCGGCTTCCTGTTCGTGCCGCTCGCCCATGGCGGCGTGATCCAGCCTTCCTGCGCCGCGCTCGGCGGGCTGGTACTGGCGAGCCTCGTGCTCAAGGAAAAGCTGGCGATCCAGCGCGCGGTCGGCGGCGCCATCATCGTCGCCGGCCTCGTCGTGATCGGCGCCGAGGCGCTCGCCACCATCGGGACGCACGGCCTGATCGGCGATTTGTCCTTCGTCACCGCCGGCCTGATGTTCGCGGTGTTCGGCACCTTGCTGCGGCTGTGGCGCATCGCGCCGACGCGCGCGGTCGTGGTGACCAGCATCGTGTCGCTGCTCCAGCTTCCGTGGCTCGTCTTCGGGTTCGAGCGCATGGTCGGATTGGGGCTGATCGAAAACCTCATCCAGGTGGCGATGCAGGGCATTTTCGCGGGCGCGGGCGCGACCTATCTGTTCACCCGCTCGGTCGTGCTGCTGGGCGCCGGACGCGCCGCGGTGTTTCCCTCGCTGGTGCCCGGATTCACGCTGTTGATCGGATTCCTCGTGCTGGGCGAAGTGCCGAGCCTCGCGCAGCTCGCGGGACTGGCGATCGTGCTCATCGGATTCCGGCTGGTGGTGAAGACCTAGCGCGGCTGTTGTCTCAAGCGAAGCGAGGAGCCCCGGAATGACCGGAGAAATTCGCTACGTCGCGCTGAAGGCGCGGCGCGGCAGATAGTGCAGCACACGCTGCTCGATCAGAATCACGGCGAGATAGGCGATGCCCCCGACCACGGTCAGCATGAGGATCGCGACGAATACCATGGCGGTATTGGCCTGGCCCTCGCCGAACGCCAGCAGATAGCCGAGCCCCATATTGCCCCCGACCAGCTCACCCACCACGACGCCGACCACGGCGAGGGTCGAGGCAATGCGCAAGCCGGCGAACAACGGCGGCAGCGAGGCCGGAAATTCGATCTTCCAGAAGATCTGCGCGCGGGTCGCCTTGAACGCGCGCGCGAGATTGATCAGGTCCGGGTCGACGGTGCGGATCGCGGACAGGACGTTGACCATGACGGGAAAGAACACGATCAAAATGGCGACCAGGATCTTCGGATAGACGGTAAAGCCCATCCACAGGATGAACAGCGGCGCGAACGCCACCTTGGGCGCGATCTGCAGCGCGAGGATATAAGGAGAGAGCGCAAACTCGGCGGTGGGCGACATGCCGAGGATGTAGCCGAAGAACGCGCCGAGCAGGCTGCCGAGCACGAATCCAGCGATCACTTCCGCCGCGGTGATGCCGGTGTGCGTCATCAGCGCGCTTACCGCCAGCATGCGCAGGAATTCGTGATACACCATGGACAGCGGCGGGATGATGAACGGGGGGATGCCGAGCAGACCGGGACCCCACTGCCACGCAGCCAGGAACACGACGAGCACGGCCAGACTGAGGACCGTTCCCCTGCGCGCCAGGCTCGAGTTGGCCGCGCCGTTCACGCCGAGGCTCCCGCCACCTCGACGTGACTGATGTCGAGCCGATCCATCAACCGTCCGACATATTCGTTCACCCTGGGCTCCTGGCGCCGCGCGATCGGATCGTCCCGCCGCGGCAGCTCGATGCGGATCTCTTCGATAATGCGGCCTGGCCGCCGGCTCATCACCAGCACGCGGTCGGACAAGGTGACGGCCTCCAGCAGGTCGTGGGTGATCAGCAGCGCGGTCTTGGCCTCGCGTTTGAGGGTCTGCGCAAGTTCGCGCTGGAGCACCATCCGGGTCTGCGCGTCGACCGCCGAGAACGGCTCGTCGAGCAGCAGCACGGAAGGATCGGTCGCGAGCGTGCGGGCCAGCGCGACCCGTTGCCGCATGCCGCCCGACAACTGATGCGGATAGTGCCCGGCGAAATCGAAGAGATGGAAGTTTTCCAGCAGCGCCTGCGCGCGCCGCTTGCGCTCCGCCAGCGGGAGCCCCTGGATTTCGACGCCGAACATCACGTTCTCGAGCACGGTGCGCCAGGGCAGCAGCAGGTCCTTCTGCAGCATGAAGGCGACGTGAGCGTTCGGGCCTTCCACGCGCTCGCCGTCGACGAAGGCCTCACCTTCGCTCGGCGCGCAGAGACCCGAACCGATGTTGAGGAGGGTCGATTTTCCGCAACCGCTGGGACCGATGAGCGAGACCACCTCGCCGTCAGCGACTGAAAGGCTCACGCCCTCGACGGCGGTGAGGCTTTTTCCGGATCGTTCCACGAAACGCATGGTGACGTTGCGGTATTCGAGCCGTACCACGTCGGACATTGCCTGAAAACTCGGCTGAGGAAGCAGCGTGTTGCCTGCTCATTGATATTGCAGAGCGATACTATGGAGTATAGTGGCAAACAGCGAAACCGCCGATATCGTGGCGGCGCCGGTTCTGCGGCGCCAGGCCGACGGGAGAGAGTCAGATGTCCGCACGTGAGACGAGAATATCCCGCCGACTGGTGGTGGCGGGCGGCGCCGCATTCGGCCTCGGCGTGCTGAACGCGCCCGCGTTCGCGCAGACGCCCGAAAAAATCACCTACCTGTTCCCGGCACCGCCGGTGCTGCCGGCGTTCGGGCCGATCCAACTCGCCCAGGGCAAAGGCTATTTCACCGAGGCCGGGCTCGAGGTCAGCTTCGCCGTCGGGCGCGGCGGCGTCGATGTCGCGAAACAGGTCGGCGCCGGCAACGCGCCGCTCGGCGGCATCGTGGCGGACGGACCGATCATGGTGCGGGGCAACGGGGTGCCGGTGAAGATCGTCGCCGTGTTCGGCGGCAAGGGCTTCATGCAGCTCGTGGTGCGGGAGGATTCCGGCATCGAGAAACCGGCCGACCTCAAGGGCAAGACCATCACCGTGATGTCGTTTCAGGACACCACGTTCTACGCGCTGCTGGGGCTGCTCGCCAGCGTGGGGCTGACCCAGAACGACGTCAACATCCAATCGGTCGGTCCTACCGGCGTGTGGGAATTCGTCGCCACCGGAAAATCCGTCGGCATGGCCGGCGTGCCGGACTGGATTCCCCCGGTGCAAGCCGCGGGCGTGAAGGTGAAGGTGATCCAGACCGACGAGTACTTCCCGCACATGGCGCAGGGCATCGCCGCTTCCGATCAAGTCATCAAGGACAGGCCGGAGATGGTGCGAAAGTTCGTCAAGGCGGCGCTGCGCGGGATGAAGGACATGATGGACGATCCGGACAAGGCGGCGGACGACTTCGTGCGCTTCGTGCCGGAATGGAAGGGCAAGGAAGGCGGCGTCAAGTTTGCGTTCAACATGTACGCCAAGCTGGTCTATCCCGGACAAAAGGAGCTGGGCGAGGTCAACGCCGACCGGCTCGCCAAGCTGCAGGAATTCTACGTCGCCAAGGGCTTCATCCAGAAGGCAACGCCGATCGACGAGCTCTATACCAACGCCTTCATCAAATAGCGCCGCGTCGCGCGCTGGCCTGCGACGCTCAAACGGCGGAGCGTAATGCTTGTCGGAGAGTTCCTCGTCTCGAGCACGGTCAAAAATCATTTGCGACACAAGATGGACCCGCGGGTCACGCCCCATGGCGCTAAGATAAGGTCTGACGTGTCCCGGATGCGGTGCAGCGCGAGCGATAGCGAAGCGGTGCACCGCTGGTCCGGGACCGTCGCGAAGCAGTGTGTGTAACGGTCCACGCAAGTCGGGTTTACCCGACTTGCGCATATTGAGTGCCGATCTCGGGTAGACCCGAGATCGGTGTCTGCAGCGCATCATTCCGCCATAGCCCGCGAAGACGGGCGTAAACGCCCTTAATGCTCCATGCTGCGCTGCGCCCGGGACACGCGCTTAACTTAGCGCCTATGGGGTCACCCCCGCGGGGTGGCGCATGAGGGAGGCCGGCCCGCCGACATGCCGGCTACTTCTTGTAGCCGTCCGTCCCCTGCCAACCATGCTTTGAAATGTCGAAGATCACCCCGTCGGGATCCTTGAACTTGCGCTCGAAATTGCCATGGCGCTCATCGCCGAGGTCGAAGAAGAACTTCCCGCCATTCTCCTCGATGCGCTTCTCGGCCTCGGCGAGGTCCTCGACCTGGAAGCCGAAATGATGCGCGCCCACGAAGGTCGCGCCCTCCTTGATGTCGGATGCCTTGCTGCCCGCCGCGCCGGTGAAATTGAGCAGCGCGAGGTTGATGACCCCGTCGCTCATGTAGATCGCGGAGCCGATGTCCAGATCCTCGCGGCCGATGCGCTTGAGGTCGAAGACGTTGGCGTAGAACTCCGCCGCCTTTTCGATATCTTTCACGCAGACTGCAAAATGGCGCAGACGGGCCATGGATATCCTCCTTGCGGGCGCCGATTGCCCTTGGCGGCATCATAGCGCCGGTGCATCGGCGAGAGCTACCCTTCATGACGCAATGCCGTAAAATGACCAGGTGAGAAAACGACACGCCGAAATCGTAGGCGCAGGTTTTGCGGGTCTCACAGCGGCCTGCGCGCTGGCGCAACGCGGCTGGAGCGTGCGTGTGCACGAGCGCGGGGAGCGCCTGCGCACAACCGGTGCAGGCATCTATGTCTACGAGAACGGGTTGCGCGTGCTCACGGCGGTGGGAGCCTACGACGCGGCGGTGAAAGGCGCCCCCTTCGCCCACACCCGCGAGGTGCGCGACGACCGCAACCGCGTGATCTCGGTGCATCGCTGGGCCGGCAGCCGCGTGTTCAGCATCGTGCGCCAGACCGTCATCAACGCGCTGGCGGCGGCGGCGGCGCGCTCCGGTGCCGAGATCGTCACCGGTTCGGCGGCGGCCGGGGCGAGCGCCGATGGCGAACTCGTGCTGGCAAACGGCCAACGGCTGAGCGCCGACCTGATCGTCGCCGCCGACGGCAGCAATTCGGCGCTGCGCGACGGGCTCGGCCTGCTGTCGAAGCGAAAATATCTGGTCGACGGCTGCACCCGCCTGTTGATCGCGAAGACGCCGGAGGAGCGGCGATCCGCCGACGGCGCCACCACCGTCGAATATTGGTCGGGCAGCAGGCGCGTGCTTTACACGCCCTGCAGCGAGACCGATGTCTATATCGCGCTCACGATGCTCGACAGCGATGCGCTCGCCAAGGCGACGCCGGTACGGAAGGACGCATGGGCGCGCTGGTTTCCGCATCTCGAGCCGCTGATCGAGCGCATCGGCGACGAGGGCCGCTACGACCGCTTCGACCTGATCAAGCTCAGCCGCTGGTCGGCCGGAAAGGTGGCGGTGATCGGCGACGCCGCCCATGCGCTGCCGCCGAACATCGGCCAGGGCGGCGGATGCGCCATGATGAACGCGCTGTCGCTCGCGGTCTATCTCGACCGCGAAGCCGATGTTTCGGCTGCGCTGGCGACGTGGGAGCGCAACGAGCGCCCGGTCACCGAACATGCGCAACGCATCTCCTACCTGCTCGGCCTGCCGACCACCTGGCCGCCAGCCCTGCGCGCCATCGCCCTCGGCATGGCCGGACGCTCGAAATGGCTGGTCCGGCAGCGCATCAAGACGGCGCTGCACCGGCCGACGGGGACGACGCCTTAGGAGAGAGGCGCCAGCGGAGAACGCGCTTCTTCATCGCGCTCCCAATATGTGCCGAACCGCACCCGCGATGTTCTCGTCCAGTTCGCGCGCCGAGAGCGTCTTCTGCAGGCCCAGAAGCACGCGCAGATGGGCATATCCACGCAAGAGTTCGAGAAACTCCTCGGCCGTCCGCCGGGGATTGCGCAGGTTGAGGGTGTTGCGGCTGTTGTGGCGTTCGAGATAGGCGGCAAGCATGGCGATGCACGCCTCCGGGCCGCTCTTGTAGAACAGGCGACCGAGCGCGGGGAACCGCCGGCTTTCCGCGATCACGATGCGATGCAGCTCGATGGTGTCGCGCGCGAACAGGATCGTCACCATCTTGCGCGCGAAGGCGCGCAGCGCTTCCTCCGGCCGCCGCGCGAGCATCCGCTCGAGGTCCTCGTCGATGATCCGCTCGCACAAATCCCGGATGACGCCGGCGAAAAGCTCCTCCTTGCTGTGAAAATACCGATAGACCGTCATCTTCGAGACGCCGGCCGCGGCGGCGATCTCGTCCATGCTGGCCCGTTCGAAACCGTGCCGGAGGAAAACGTCCTTCGCGCCACCGACAATGTTTGCCCGCTTGACGTCGAAGCGCGTCACCGCGGCCGCTGTCGCACCGGAAGCCATCGCCCGCGCTCCTTGCCGGAAATGATACTATGCAGTATCATTGCATCTCTCGCCGGATCAAGGGACGAACGGCTGCGTCGGGTACCGGCCAGCCCTTGATCAGGGAACGACACGAATGACCGTCCTCGACAATGAACTTTCGCGATTGATCGCGCCCGGTCGCGTGCACCGTCGGCTCTACACCGATCCCGCCATCTTCGAACTGGAGATGCAGCGGATCTTCGAGGCCGCCTGGGTCTATATCGGCCACGAGAGCCAGGTCAAAAAGCCCGGCGACTATTTCGCCACCCAGATGGGGCGCAAGCCGGTCGTGCTGGTGCGCGACGGCGACGGAAAGGTGCGGGTGATCCGCAACCAGTGCGCCCACCGCGGCGCGCTGGTGGTGGCGACCGAAAAGGGCAACGCGCCGGAATTCACCTGCTGCTATCACGGCTGGACCTACCATCTCGATGGACGGCTCAAGGCGGTGCCACTCAATCACGGCTACCCGCAAGGCTTCGACCCCACGGATCCAAAACTCGCAATGCTGCAGGTGCCGCGGGTGAAGAGCTATCGCGGTTTTGTCTTCGCGAGCGGCAAGAGCGACGGCCCGGGGCTCGAGGAATGGCTCGGCCACATGACGACCTCGCTCGACGACATGATCGATCGCGCGCCCGAGGGCGAGATCGAGGTTGCGGGCGGCGTGTTCAGGCACGCCTATGACGGCAACTGGAAGGTCTATTTTGAGAACCTGTGCGATGCCGCCCACCCGCTGTTCACTCACCGCTCCTCGATCGAGGCGGCGCAGCAGCAGTCCGACGACGTGCACAGCGACGGGACCGGCGAGATCGCCATCCGGCAGATGCGCCAGAACGGCGCGCCCTACAGCTTCTGGGAATCGCAGGTCGGCATCTGGACCTATCCCAACGGTCACAGCTACCTCGGCGACTATCACGACGATTCGAAGCTGGTTGCCGCGTTGAAGGACCCGGTGTTCCGCGAGTACATCGCCGCGCTCGAACAGAACAAGGGGAAGGCCGAGACCAAGCGCGTCCTCGAGGTGCGCCGTTGGAACTCGAACATCTACCCGAACGTCTCGTTGATGAGTCAGTTTCAGCAACTGCGCGTCGTGCACCCGATCGCGGTCAACCGCACGGTCGTGCATACCTACAGCTTCCGGCTCAAGGGCGCGCCAGAGCAGATGTTCCGCAACACCATCAGCTTCGCCAACATCGTCAACGGCACCGGCTCGCTCGTGCTCACCGACGACCTCGAGATCTACAATCGTCTCGAGATGGGAATGTCGAGCGAAGGCGCCGAATGGCTGCAGATCGGCCGCGGCTATCAGAGCGACGTTCCCGATACGCATGGCGGCCGGCGCGGCAAGAACTCGACCAGCGAGGTCTATATCCGCAACATGCTCGATGCCTGGCTCGGGCTCATGACCGACAGGCAGGCAGCGCCGGCGCGCGCCGCCTCCTGACCGTCGCCTCGCATCATGGCCAAACCACGCAAGCCCAAGGCGAAGACCTCGGCTCGCCGGCAGCGCCCGGCACCGGCGCAAAGTTTGCGCGCGGCGCGCCGCGGTGCGAAGGCACTCGAACAAGCGAGCTGCGAGCGGTTCCTGCTGCACGAAGCGCGGCTGCTGGACGAGGCCAGGTTCGACGACTGGCTCGCGCTGTTCACGCCCGACGGCTGGTATTGGGTGCCGAGCGAGCCCGACCAGGACAATCCGCACGACACGGTCTCGCTGATCTACGATGACCGCCGCCTGCTCGAGACCCGGGTGCGACGATTGGCAAGCCCGCGCATCTATTCGCAGGAGCCGCGTTCGCGCACCAGCCGGATCATCGGCAATGTCTCGATCGAGGACAGCAGCGCCGACGCCTGCACCGTGCGTTCGAAGTTCGTCATGATCGAATACCGCCGCGAGAGCCAACGGCTGTTCGCGGGGACCGCCTTCCATCGTCTGGTGCAGGGCGATGGCGGAATCCGGATCGCCTCCAAGCGCGTCGACCTGGTCAACTGCGACGCGCCGCTCGACGGCATCGTCGTGCCGTTTTGACG
>CAWIGD010000016.1:0-83783 GCA_963835165.1 uncultured Alphaproteobacteria bacterium | reverse complement strand
CTCAGGTGAGCCCTGGTCCGAGATGGACATCAGCGACCTTACAACGAACTCGCCCACGGTCGGACGATGGCGGAAACAGCCAGCTTCCTTTGCCGAGATGAGGATGAGGTGCGGCAGAAGGCGGAGGAGCTGGGGTTGCTGCGGAGTTCCGTCCGATAGCCTCACGGACCCTGCTCCGGGCAATCAACAGAGTATTAACCACCACTATTTACATCTACGGCTGTCGGACCCCTGTCCGATGTGACACCCTAAGCGATGAGACCCCCGGCGTGGCGATGCACCGGGGGTCTTCTTTATTGGAGGGCTTTCAGCGTGACAGCTGGGCGTCTCAATCATTTGGAAATCAGTCGCGTTGCTGTGTGGTTTTTGCAACGCTCTAGGTTTTTCATGCGCCAGCCAACGCCGAAGGTTAATTTTTCGTGTATGTTGCAAATCTACTGCAATGGGGGGTGTGTTCGATGAAATCACCAGTTGTTAAGCGCTCAATCGTCCTCGCGGGTCACAAGACAAGCGTGAGCCTGGAGGACGAGTTTTGGGGGGGACTAAAGGAGATTGCCGGCAAGCGACTTATGAGCTTGTCGACGCTTGTTGACACCATCGATGCGCAACGTCAGCAAGGCAGGACAATCTTTCATGCGAGAGGCTTCGGCTTTTTGTGCTCAATCACGTACGCGCCCGGTGAGGGCCGCCTTGCGGAGGTGAGTTTTTCCGTCAAGTCCTAGGACTATCACTAGGACTACTCCTATGACCAAGACGCAGGTTGAGGTGATCACGTCGGTGCAGCGTCGGCGGCGCTGGTCGCGGTCGGAGAAGGAGCGGATTGTAACAGCAGCGATGGAGTCGGGCGTAGTCGCCTCCGAGGTTGCCCGTGCGGCGGGGATTCACACGAGCCAGTTGTTCCGCTGGCGTCAGCAGCTCTGTGAACGGGCGCGATTTCCGGCGGCGTTCAATCCTGTAGCGGTCGTACCCGAGCCGGCGTCGCCACACCGACCCCGGAGAGAGCTGGCGTCATCGACATCGAGTTTGCGACCGGCGGCCGGATGCGGATCACCGGCGCGGTCGATGCTTCGACGGTCTCGGCGCTGATGAAGGCGCTGGCGAAGAGCAAGCGGCGGTGATGATCCCGATCCCGAGCGGCGCACGGGTCTGGCTGGCGGCCGGCCACACCGACATGCGCAAGGGCTTTGACGGCTTGGCGCTGCAGGTGCAGGAGCTGCTCAAGCGCGATCCTCACAGCGGCCATCTGTTCGTGTTCCGCGGCCGCCGCGGCGGACTGATCAAGATCCTGTGGCACGACGGGCAAGGCATGTGTCTGTTCTCTAAGCGGTTGGAGCGGGGCCGCTTCATCTGGCCCTCGCCGGCCGACGGAACTGTAACGATCTCATCAGGCCAGCTAGGGTATCTGCTAGAAGGGATCGACTGGCGAATGCCGCAACACACGTGGCGACCGCAAGCGGCCGGCTGATCGCGGCCTTTTAAATCCAAACGCCATCCGCCGGGCGGACACAGGCCGTGTGTGTGATTCCATTGTTGGCGATGAGCACTGATAATTCGCTGCCGACCGATCTTGCGAGTGCACATGCGGTCATCATCGCCCAGCGGCAAGCACTGAGTGCCGCACAGGCGAGAGCAACTGTGGCGGAGAGCGAGGCGCAACACCGTGCGTTGCTGATCGAGAAGCTCAAATACACGATCAAAAAGCTGCGGCACGACCGGTTTGGCCAATCATCGGAACACGGCACGCTGCTCGATCAGCTCGAACTGCAACTCGCCGATCTGGAAGTGGACGCCGCACAGGCCGAGACGGCGGCCCGGATGGCGGCGGCCGCGGCCGAGAAGATTACGGTGCCGTCGTTCGAAAGGCGACGGCCGGCGCGTCGTCCGCTACCCCTGCATCTGGCGCGCGAACGCATCGTCTATCCGACGCCCGCAGTCTGCCCGTGTTGTGGTGGCGGGAGCTTGGCGAGAGATCGGCGAGGACGTGACCGAGACGCTGGAACTCATTCCGCGGCAGTGGAAAGTGATCCAGCACGTGCGTGAGAAGTTCTCCTGCCGCGCCTGCGAGGCGATCACGCAGCCGCCGGCGCCGTCGCATCCGATCGCGCGCGGGCGTGCAGGCCCCAAGCTCCTCGGCCATATCCTGTTCTCCAAATACGGCCTGCATCTGCCGCTGAACCGCCAAAGCGACACCTATGCGCGGGAAGGCATCGAGCTTGACGTGTCGACGCTTGCCGATTGGGTCGGGGCGGCTTCGGCAACCCTGATGCCGCTGGTCGAGACGATCCGGGCACATGTCTTCGCAGCTGAGCGCATCCATGCCGACGACACTACCGTGCCAGTCCTGGCCAAGGGCAAGACCCGCACCGGTCGCCTATGGACTTACGTTCGCGACGACCGGCCCTTTGCCGGGCCCGATCCGCCGGCGGCGGTATTCTTCTATTCACGCGATCGGGGCGGCGAGCATCCCGAGCGTCATTTGGCCAGCTACGCCGGATTGATGCAGGCAGATGCCTATGCTGGGTTCAACCGGCTCTATAAATCCAACCGCAAGCCGGGGCCCCTCATTGAGGCCGCCTGCTGGGCGCACGCGAGGCGCAAGTTCTTCGATCTGGCGCGCATGAACAAGGCGCCCATCGCGACCGAGGCGGTCGAGCGCATCGATGCCCTGTTCGCCATCGAACGCGAAGTCAACGGTGTGACGCCGCAGGAGCGAGTGCGCATCCGCGACGAGCGCAGCAAGCTGCTCGTTATCTCGCTGGGGAGCTGGTTGCGCGAGCAGCGCGCCAGGGTCTCCAAGAACAGTGACACCGGCAAGGCCATCGACTACAGCCTCAAGCTATGGGTCGCGCTCACCCGTTTCCTCGACGACGGACGCCTCTGCATGTCGAACAACGCCGCCGAGCGCGAGCTGCGTGCCGTTGCCGTCGGCCGCCGTAACTGGACATTTGCCGGCTCTGACGAAGGCGGCCGGCGGGCAGCTGCCATCTACACTCTCATCGCGACCGCCAAGCTCAGCAATGTTGATCCGCAGCCTGGCTCGCTGACGTGCTAGCCCGATCACCGGATCATCCGGCCAAGCGCATCCATGAACTGCTGCCATGGAATTGGCGCCCGCACAGCATTGCCGCCGAGGCCGCTTGAGCGAGTACTCCGCGGCTCTCTAAATCGACCCACCCGGGGCCTTCACCGGATGCTTACTCAATCACTATCGCGCCCGGGTATGCGACATGGAAGCCCGCTATGGCATTCATGAAGTGCTGTCTCATCCCGCGAGTTTGCACTCCTGAGCCACTAAATTGGGGCCGCTCGGGTGGCAGCATCCGGGCGGCCCTGTTTTCACTGCACCTCTTCCAGCTTCGCCCACGCCTTCCAAGCGTCCCGGCTCTTCTGAAATTGCGCCTTGGCCTCCTCCAAGATCGCCACCCGATCCGAGTACGTCATCGGACCGTTGACGGTTAGTGACCAGAACCAGCGCAGACTGTCGGGACCCCCGCGCGTCTGATAAATGCGGCCGACATCCCAGCCGCCGCTGTACACGGTGTAGTCCGCGCGGTCCTTGTCGATCCCGAGGAGCCCGAGGCCGGTCGGGCGGAGCTCAGGGGCATGCCGTTATTGTTGCCCCGACTTGAATGCGATGACGATCTCTTCCCCGGTATGCAAGTCTTTCACCTTGACCACGCTGTTAGGATTTCTGGACTTCAGAAGCTGCGCGCTCTGCAGAGCGATGTCCTTCCGGTTGCGATAGGAACGAGGAACACCGAACAGATAACTCGAACGGCGCGCTATGGATCACTCTCATCGCCCTCCAATCCTCTTCCGCCTCCCGCTTCACGGCCGGAGCCTCGGGATTCGCGAGAGTCGAATTCCCTGGACTGTGGTGCGAATGCAACATCCTAACTAAATCGGCGCGTTTACCAGTTTCGGTAATAGAGCACGCAGGATTTTCTCTTCCGCGTGTCATCTTAGCCTCACGTTCAATTCAATTTCGAGGGCTGGGCCATGTGCCGCTTCGGGGGAGGCGGACAGTTGCGATGACGGCACCTATGTGCTCTTTGACGAGGAGCGAGTGTTATCAGACTGCGCACTACAATTAACTGCGCTGATGACGAGGAGGCGATCCGGGTGGCGAAGCCATCGGTCGACTTGCATGATGTAGAGCTCTGGCAGAGCAACCGTTTTATCACGAGATTTACCCCACTACCTGAGCACATTACCTTGACCGGTTTCTGGTCGTAATGAAGCATATTTTCTTTAAAATGAGACTACCTGATGCTGGCGCGCGTTCGAGCGTCGGAAGCCGAGCGCGCGCTGCTTGCGTACTGATGAGCAACTCCGGGGTGAGCCGAACCATTAGGCGCGCGATAAAACCGACTACCTTAACGCCAAATTTGACCACGTGCCAATTTGCAGCGGTACGCAACGCTGCTTGCCACGCAGCTCGCTGAACTGAACGCGAGTACCTACGTAAGCGGATCGAAAAGCGGAACGCGCGGAAGTTGCCAGTTTGGAATTTGCGCGGGCGGCCGAAGCCACGAGGCCAAAAAACCGTTCCCGTCCCCAACCCTCTTCCGCCTCCCGCTTCACCGCCGGTGCTGACGGATTCTTGAACTTCAGCCAGTCCGGGGAACGTCCCGACCGGTAGCGCGATCCCAGCCGCTTCGAGACGATCCCCTCCAGACCCATCTTGCAGGCGTGGTGGAACACGACATCGCCCTCGGGGTGCTCCAGGTGCTCGTTCGGCGCACACCCTGTCGGCTCTTGCGAAGGATGCTCGCCAACGTCGCCTTACGCACCTCAATCGCTCACGCCGCAGGCCCGTGCCGTTCAGCTCCAGCAGGTCGAAGACGTAGAGGAACGCGCGGGGCTCGTTGCGCCTGTGGCGAAGCAACTGAAAGGCAGCCCCGCCTTTCTCATCGCAACACACCACCTCGCCGTCGATGAGGCAGGACCGAACCTCGCGATGGTTCACGGCCTCCACGACGAGAACAACCCGGCCGAACAGACGTTTGGCTTCGCGTGTGTTGAGAATGCAACACTTCGCATAAATCCGCGTACACCTGCTTTCCGGTAGTTAGGCACACCCTTGACTGTGGCCCAACGTGGCAAACTGCTGCCTGGTGGCTCGTTTGGTCCAAAGATGACCGTGGCCGCAATGAGAAAGGGAGGGTTCGGATGTCTGTTGACGCGCATCTCGCAGAGTTGGAACAACAACATCGCGCTCTGGAAACGAAAATAGCCGAAGCTCACACCCATCCATCGATGGATGATCTGGAAGTCGCCTCATGGAAACGGCGAAAGCTGCGCGTGAAAGACGCGCTCGCGCGCCTGAAGAACTAATAAAGAAAACACGTGCCCGAAATTCGGGTGCGGTAGGCATGCGAGCCACGGCTTTTATCCAGGCGTGCCAAAGGTTTCGCGCCCGAATTCCGTCATTCGATACGCAAGCTAACTGGGAGACGGATATGATCTCTAAGAGCTTTAAGCTGCCGAACGGGCAGCTTAACTTGTCCGCAGCGCTATTTACCGCGAGTATGATTGCCATGTGGAGCGGCACGGCGTGGATATTTGTCTTTGTGCTGTTAAGATGATGACGAGAGGCAGATTGCTGTCGATGCGGCAAGACCCGATGAGCCGCCCGCCTACTTTCATGTGCAAAAAAGAAGCTGGTCAGGGCAGACAATTTTCCCGCAACCCTCCTACTCGCTCACGATCGTGCGATTTGGGCGGGAGTTGTATTGGCTGATTGAAACGGACCGCCTGAGGGCCGACCGGGGGCCGATAGTCGCCGCGCGTTGGTCGGTGAACTCATACAATGCCCCGTCGTGTTTCAGCGGAGTCCACTGGTGCGATCTGGTAGATTCTGGCTACCCCCTAGCGGAAGGGCCTTGAACACGCCCGGTGACTCGCCGGCGGCCTCGGAACTTAGTGGTTCAAGGTCACCAACGCGCTTAACCGCTCGACGCGGCGGCGTCCCTGCGAACGGACAGGGGCCAGTCTGGGCCGCTCGGTTTGCTGCGTGATTTCTGTCGCCCGCGCCCGGGCGGCACTCACTGCTGCTATCCCCCGCTCGAGCCGCGCTTTGGTTCGACCCACAAGCTTCGGCGCAGCAAAAAGCTGCTCCCTCGTCATCATTTTCGTGATCCGCCCCCCGACGGCTCAATCCAGCAACTCGAATAATGCCCACCGATCGCGGCCTCATCATGGCTCGCCAGCGTTCCACTGGGGCACCGCAGCCCAAGCGCCCCCACGGGCCGTCGATCTCGGGAAATCCTCGGGATCAGTGGGAGGCTGTCGAGCTAGTCGAGCAGACCAGGTGTTGCTCCGCATAACGCCTAGCTTTTCGGCACGTGGGGCTGCAGTATTGGGCTGTCGAGCGGCGAGGACGGAAATGCTCTCCGCACTGGCTGCATGCAATGTCCGTCATGCTCACTTAGTTCGATGCTTGTTCGGAAAGACCCGGAGTCGGCACCCCTGTGCCCCCAATGCGGGGATGCGATGCGGCTTGCCCGCAAGCTCCCGCCAGTGCGGCCGCTGTCTGGGCTGGTCGTCCACTTATGCGGAGGCTGCGGATACGTCGGAACCGCCGAAGGCGAGCCCGATCCCCCACCACCGAAGTGGCTTCGACCGACGCGCGGCGTACGAATTTCCCTGTTTCGTGCCGGCACTCGCGAACGCCAATAATCAGAGCATGGACGACCAGCCAAAGACGAGGCTGATCTGTCGTCGTTGCGCGGCACGCATGAAGCTCGCTAGGCAACTGCCCTGGCTCGACCACAAACTCCCAGCGATCCTGCTGTTTCAGTGCATCGACTGCGGCATCCCTGCGACGAGCGGGGTTAAAGCCGCCTCCCTTCGTACCCCGCATAACCTGCAATGGTGCGGCCCAAGTCCTCCATTGGAACCGGGACCAGCAGTATTCGCAATACGCGCCGCATGCTGGGCCAAGCTTTGATGGCACCGATTGCGATGCCAAAGCCTGCGGCCAGAGCTGCGATCCAAACATAGATAACGCCGAGCGACCAATCGCTCTCATGCTCAACCAGCTTGCCGTCGAGCCGTGAATCAACCTTCTTGAGACCGACCTGAAAGTAGTATTCCCATTCGGCTTCCGTGAGCGCATTCAGGTCTAGCCGCAGCGCGCCGTTCTGACTGCTGGCCTCATCCTCTCTTAGCAACTCTTCAATTGTATCAGCGGCCGGCGCAGGTGTGCCCGCTGCCAACATGACCACGAGCGCCAGCGCGCCTAAGTTACGCTTTTTGCTAGACCCAGATCGCAAGTATCTCAATGTTGCTTGCATCGTGCTGAGGTCCCCCATCTGGTCTGCGACTTCCGATTGGCAGAGCAGGCACAGCGCTTCCATCCAAGTCACGTTTGAAGACCGAACTCCCAACGTCAATGGTCGCAATCGGCCATGGTTACTGATTGATTAAAACTTGCGTGCCCAGCTCGAAAAGTCTTCGACTTGCGGATTGAGTGGCGGCAGAGCCCGTCGCGCTCGGCCAAGTCTTCGCGCGCGCGAGAGACGTACGAAGCACGCGCGCGGCATGGAAATCGTGCGCGACGGAGCCTCAATTGCGGTGATAAAATTGTGTGCGCCTGAGGCGTTCCGCACAATGTCATTCGGTTCACGAAGGCATATCGGCTACGATGCGCCGGGTCCCTTGCCCCATCGGTCGAATCAAGAGAGCTTTGCGTAATGACTCGCGTTGCGCGCTTATTTTTCATCATCGCAGTTATGTCGGCCGCAGGAAGCTGTTCCATCGAACTTGCGGAAAAGGAGGCGGACACGAAGGCAATGGGTCGGCAACTGACCGACGCCTTCTATTCCTGCGTGCGCACGTCGTTCGCATCGCAGCGACCAACAATGGTCGACGGCAATATGGCAATAGAGCAGGCTTTTATGGTCTGCAAAACCGAGGAATCGAAGCTTCAAGCATTTGAAAAGACCCCTTCAGTTTCGGCCCACCGCGATACGCTGAGAGAAGAACTCTTGCGGCGATAGACAACGACGAGGACCCCGCGCCGACCCACAGCCACGAGACGTTGCACCAAGCTGCCATGGCGGCATCTCCAAAAGCTTGCGGCATAAGTGCCACGCTTCGGCGCAGACCTCGCTCGCATGCTTCTCGCTCGCCCGAAGATTGGAGGGCCATTCACGCGCGCCGACGCACGCGCCTACCGGGCGATGCGCGAGGCTGGGACGGCGTTATTCGCCAAGAGCGGTCACTGCAGGCAACGAAGCGCACGCGCGTCTGCGGCGAGCCGAGGCTCGAATCGCGCTCGGGAACGACCGTTTGCTGTTACCCTCTGCGTTACCCGAGTTTACCGGCTTAAGGCTGAAAACGAATAAGCTTTTGATTTCCTTGGCGCGCTCGGAGGGATTCGAACCCCCGACCCCCAGATTCGAAGTCTGGTGCTCTATCCAGCTGAGCTACGAGCGCACAGGCGTGTCTTTAGCGAAGACCCCGGCCGATTCCAAACAGCTTCGCATGGTCGAGGCGCAGCGGCTACGGCGATCGCGCAAGGCCACACGCTCGCGTTGAACGTCTCATCTGCCGCGCCCGCCCGGGGATCGCAGCGCAGGCAGCCGGTTCGCGCGGCGCGCTGGCGGCCGGCGCTTGCCGTGCTATGGACCGGCATCGCAAGCAGCAGAGGAAGCACGATGGCCCTCCCCGACGTCCCACCCTTTACCAAGCTCCTCGGCGTGAACGTGCTCCATCGCTCGCCGGAACGCACCGAAGCCGAGCTGACCGTACGCGAGGACCTGTGCAACCGTCGCGGCGTGCTGCATGGCGGAGCGGTCATGGCGCTGGGAGACACCCTCGGCGGATTGACCGCCAGCGCCAGCCTGACCCCCGACGGTCGCACCGCGACCATCGAGAGCAAGACCAATTTCTTCGCCGCCGTACCCAAGGGCGACACCGCACGCGCGGTCTGCATGCCGCTGCATCGCGGCCGCACCACCATCGTGCTGGAGACCCGCATCACCCGCGGCGACGGCAAGCTCGCAGCCATTGTCACGCAGACGCAGTTGATCTTCGACAAGAAGGAATGAGACCCGCACCGATGCGGGTTCCCGACCCTGCTATGACTTCGTTCCTACCGGGTATGACCTCTGCGGAGTTCGACGCCCAGGAACCACGGCTTTGTCCAAGGGTTATCCGTTCACGCACATCAGGCAGGGAGAGTGTGTCATGACGGACCCGCGAGATTTTGACCGGCGCATGGACTTCGACCGACGGTTGGACATGGAGCGTCCGATCGAGATGGAACACCGGATGGGCTCACCCACGCCGTGGGGATGGATCGCCGGCGCCGTGTTCGTGATCGTGATGCTGGCGCTGGTGTTCACCGGCAGCGAGGCCACCCGCACGGCGAACAACGAGGCAAGCCCGCCTGCGGCCACAACGACCGCGCCACCGGCCATTACGGTTCCGCCGCCCGAGACGACGGGCCAAGGCGGACAGCGCGGCCAATAACCGCGATCCCATAACAATGCAGTAGTCGCACGCTACGCCCCGGCTTCGGCCGGGGCGCTTTGTCGCGCGTGCACGGGGCAGCGATTCCTGTTCGACGAGCAGAGCCTATCCGCTGACTACTCGACCGCCGAAGGCTCGCGCGCGATGTCGAGCTCGGCGCGCGTGACCGCTACGTCGCCCGCCGCGGTGAGGCGCACCACGTTCACCGTCCCGGCATATTCCGGCGAGCCGGAGTAATAGGCCGCAACGCTGCCGACCTTCACCGCCCGATTCCAATGTCCGAGCGCGATGTAATCGGAGCGGGTGGCCGCGAGTTCGTCGTCGCCGATCAGCCAGGACGGACGCAGGCGGATCGTGCGGTCGGGAACCGGCACATAGTGCCCGTGCCCCACCGCGACCTGCCAGCGGGTGGAGCGCGGGCGCAAGCGCTCGAACGGGATCATATCGCCGTAGTCGCGGTGCGGACGCCCCCAGACCTCCAGACCCAGACCGGAGAACACCACGGCTTCGTCGTGGGTGACCCCGAGCACATGAAGGTTCTCGATCCCGGCCAGCGCGCCGTGGTGAAAGACGGCATCGGGAACCGCGGGATCGTGGTTGCCGGGAAGGATCACCACGGGCAGCGCCGCGGCCGCGATGACGGCGGCGGCGCGATCGAGCAGGTCAACCGGCAGGCGGTGGCAATCGAAGGTGTCGCCGGCCAGCACCACGACGTCCGCGCCGGCGTGACGGGCCGCGGTCAGGACCCCGGCGAGGCCGGCGGTGCCGTCGCCGCCATGCAGCCGCGCGGTGTAGTCGTGATCCAGGTGCAGATCGGAGCTGTGAACGACCACGACATCGCGGGTCGGTGCGGGAACGGCATCGGGCATGGCGTTGCAACATAGCCGTTCAAGGCCGATTGGCAATCAAGGCGGGGTTGACGAAACTGCATGGCAGGGAATCAGTCCCGGGCGACGCGCGTGCTGCAAAGGGATACGAACGTCGGAACCGGCCCACGAGATGGCCGACGACGATCAGAATCAGAATGTGCACGTCAGTCCACCTTGGCGCCCGACGCCTTCACGATCGCCGCCCATTTGGGAATCTCCGACTTGATGTAGGCGCGGAACTCGTCGGGCGTGTTGCCGACGACGTCGACGCCGAGCTCGGTCAATGCCTTGCGCACCTCCGGATCGTTCACGGCGCCGACCGACGCGCGATGGAGCGTGGCGACCACGTCCTTGGGCGTCCCGGCCGGCGCGACGATGCCGTGCCACGTGGTGGCCTCGAAACCGGGAAAACCCAACTCGGCGATGGTCGGCACCTCGGGCAAGGCAGCGGTGCGCTTGAGCGTGGTGATCGCAAGCGCGCGGATGCTGCCGCTCTGCAGGTGCGGAAGCAGCGGCGGCGGCGGATTGTAGGCCATCGGGACATGGCCGCCGATGACCGCCTGCAATGCCGGTCCGGTACCGCGGAACGGCACATGGGTCATCTCGAGTTTGGCTTCCATCTTGAGAAGCTCGCCCGCGAGATGGGCCGGCGTGCCGTTGCCGCCGGAGCCGAAGGTGAGCTTGCCCGGATTGGCCCTGGCATAGTCGATCAGCTCGGCCAGCGATTTCGCCGGCACCGAGGGATGGGTGTAGAGAACGTTGGTCTGGGTTCCGATCACCGTGATCGGCTCGAAATCCTTTTCCGGATCGTAGCCGAGGTTCTTGTAGAGGCTCACATTGATCGCGAGCAGGCTGCCGGTCGCGAGCAGCACGGTGTAGCCGTCCGGCGTCGCGCGCGCGACCGCCGCGCCGGCAATGCCGCCGCCGGCGCCCGCGCGGTTCTCGATCACCAGCGGCTGCTTGAGGATCTCCTCCATCTTCCGGGTGAGGATGCGCGCCATCACATCGCTCGGTCCGCCGGGCGCGAAGCCGATCATCATCGTGATCGGCTTGGTCGGATAGTCGGCTGCGCGCACGGCCGGCGCCAGGCAAACGAGCGCGGCGCTCGCCACAAGGGCAATCGCTTTCATGATCGTCTCCTCCGTGCCTGCCTTGTTATGGGATGAGCAGGTTCCTTCGGCATCTTCGCGCAGGGAGCATCCGCCGTCAAAGCGGCCCTGCCCGCTCCGGGTTCCATCGGAACGTCTCCGCGCCTGTGGCATTAGCGTAGGGACCAGGGAGCCACGAGATGAATTCGAACATGTTCCATCAACGCGCCCGGGATTGCCTCCGGCTCGCGGCCGAGTGTCCCGATCTGTATGCCCGAGAAGCGTTGATGGAGCTCGCGGACGAGTTCAAGCAGATGGCCCGGCAGCTCGAGGCGGATACACGAACGCGCACCCGCGCACGACCCCGACGGCGTGCGCGCCGCGAAGATGCCGCCACATATCGCCAGCCTGCGGTGAGGTGAAGCGAGCCGCGCTCAATTCTCCGGCGTGAACCCGGACGCTTTCACGATCGGCTCCCAGCGCGCGAGGTCCGATCGCACGAGTTGCGCGAATTCCTCCGGGCTCGTGCCGCCGGCCTCGAACGATAATTTGACCAATCCCGATTTGACCTCGGCGGTGTCGAGCGCATCGCGCACCGATCGATTGAGCGCCTGGACGATCGCCGGCGGCGTTTTGGCCGGCACGAACAAGCCCTGCCATTCCGCGATTTCGAGCCCGGGATAACCCGCCTCGGTGAGCGTGGGCACATCGGGCAGAAACGACGAGCGGGTGGCGCCGGTCATGGCCAGCGCGCGCAGATTCCCGGCCTGGATATGAGGCAGCGCGATGCCGAGGACACCCACGGTCGAGGCGACCTGGCCGCCCAGCAGGTCCTGCAGCGCCGGCGACGCCCCCTTGTAGGGTACATGGGTGAAATCGAAGTTCGCGGCGCGCGCCAGCATCATGCCGGCGAAATGCAGCATCGATCCCGCGCCCGAAGTTCCATACGACGCGAGCTTCGGATTGGCTTTGCACCACTGGATGAAATCCGCGAGCGTCCTGACCTCCCGCGGCACCAGCGGTCCGACGCTGAGCACGAACGGGAAGGCGCACACCGTGGTGACCGCGACGAAGTCCTGCACCGGGTCGTAACCGAGCGGCTTATAGAGGTGCGGATAAAGCACGATCATGGAGGCCGGGCTGAGCAGCATGACCGAGCCGTCGGGCGCGCCCGCCTTGACTGCCTCCACCGCGATGCGGCCGCCCGCCCCCGGCCGGTTGTCGATGATGATGGTCGAGGCGTATCCGCGCATCTGATCGACCAGCAGCCGCGCCGTGACGTCGGATGATCCGCCGGGCGCGAAGCCCACGATCATGCGTGTGAGCTTGCCGACGACCTGGCTTTGCGCCCGCCGTTGAGCCGCGATCCATGCGCCGCCGGCGGCAGTCGTGGCGACGAACCGGCGACGGGTGAGCATGGGGCCTCGGGGCATTTTAAGTCCTAAGAACAGCAACTAGCGTTAGCCTGAATCGGTGGGCATGGCACCGAGCCGTAAGAACAGAACACGCAGCAATCGCCCGCCTTGGGCTTGAGCCGTGCGCCGCAGCCCTTGCAGTCATAGAAGAACTGGCAGGCATCCGTAGGCATCTGTTCGGTCGCCTGATGCCCGCACTTGGGGCAGGTAAGCATCGATTCCGTGATCAACTCTGCACCCTCTTCCACCATCGCCACACGGCCACGAGCGCCCATGTGGCTTCCGCGACGCCGAAGGGCCATGCACCTTGCAAGGACCCGCTTGGCGTTCGCGAAGCCTAGTCATACGCGCGAACAACCGCCGCGGTCACGCTCCGCCTTGCAGGTCTTTCGCGCAGCTCCCAGTAGAACCACAGCCCCGTGCTTGGCATGATAAAGGTTGCCGCACCAAGTTGCGCCGAAGGAGAGACCTTTTGATCCGCAAAGCAGCCAGAGCGGATATCCCTCGTATCATGGAAATACGCGCCAGGGTGCGCGAAAATACGCTTCGTGATCCCTCGCGCGTCACGATGGAAGATGTTTGCTGGTTCGTCGATAACCCAGGCATTTTCGTCTGGGTAGAGGATACCAAGGTCGTCGGCTTTTCTGCCGCCGACCCACGAAACGGCAACATCTTTGCTTTGTTCGTGGAAGAGGCCTACGAGGGCCGCGGCATCGCCCGCGCCCTTTTCGAACGTGCCTGCAACGTCCTCGACGAGGCAGGCTGCCCTCGCATGTGGCTTACGACATGGCCAGGGACACGCGCCGAACGGTTCTATCGCAAGGCCGGATGGCAAGTGACCGGCAGCCATGACGGCAACTTAGTATTTGAAAGGCACGGTCGCCTATCAGAGTCATCGCCGTCGATCCGCCTTCCGCGCTCCGGGTAGCGCCAGAAGGCGCGGTGGTCACTCTTGTAGCTTCAATTGATGTCGGCCGTATTCCATACGCAGCTTTCAGCCGGGGTCGCGCCCAATGTTCATTCGCGCGTGGTGGCCGAGGAAAAGCGCTTTCGATAGTCGCGCGGCGGGATTCTCAATATTCTGAGGAACGCACAACGCATTTGCTCTTCGCTCGCTGAAGCCGCAACCTTCAGCAATAGATTCGATTCGGTCGTCCGTTTCCTCAAGCCGGCGACGCGCTGCGTCAACTCTAATCGCTTCCACCGTCTTCGCGGGGGTGCGGCCGCGCCGCTGATTTATGCAGGTCACGATGCCTGCTTCATCATCCTGAGGAGCGAGCATAGCGAGCGTCTCGAAGGATGAGGGGCCACGCAGTTCCGCCGGCAGCCGCCCCATCCTTCGAGACGGGCGCTCCGCCCACCTCAGGACGAGGGCGGAACTGGAACCCCTGTGCAGGGCGAGTTAACCGAAGAAGGTCGCGTGCAGCCCGAAACCGATCGTTGCGCTCAAGACCGCCTGGATGGTGTCAAACTCCAAGCCGCTCACGACCGTATCAACAAACGGAAAAATCATCCGCCCCACCGGCAGCATGATGCTGGCGACCAAGGCGACGCACAGGACTTTGGTGAGGATCGGATGACTTGCCATGTTTTTCCCCGACTGCGTGGACCCCGGGCGCAATACCAGTCAATGCGCGAGGCTTCAAGCATGGCAAATTACCGCGGCGCCGCCGGGCCGACGGCGACCGGCCGCACCGGCGATCCCGAGGCGCCTTGCGTGCGCAGCGGCAGGATGATGGTGCAGGACAGCCACACCTTGTCGCCGGCCATGGCGCCGAGGTTGGCGTTCTGGATGTTGTGGATGCCCGCCTGCGTGAGGTTTTGGTGATGGATCGCGAACGGCAGGCCGGGCGGAGTTCCCGGCGCCGGCGGCGCCTTGCCCTCCAGGAAGCCTTCGGCCACGGGATCGGTGAACGGATTGTCGAGCGCCACCAGCACCACGGCCTTGCTCGCGATGTATTGGGCCGCGTCGTAGGAGAGACCGGGACCCTTGGTGTAGTAGAACTTCTCGGTATCGGGGTCTTTCCAGTTATCGCCCCAGCCGGTGTAGATGTAGAGCACGTCGCCGGCGAGGAGACCGCGGCTCTCCAGCCCCTGCGCCTTGAGCATGGCCTCGATGTCCTGCGCGCTCACCAGCTGCCCCGGCTGCAGGGCGCTGCCACGCCCGATATGCGCCTTGGCGTCGAGCAGCACCGCGCTGGTGATGATCGGCGGTACCTTGTCGATGCCGAGCTTCTTGAGCGGGGACTCCGGCGTGGGCTTCACGTCGCTCTGCGCATAGCCGCCGTAATAGGCCGCGCGGCCGGAGGGAAACTCGCTCTTGCCGTCCCAGGCGTCGGGCAACACCGCGAAGTGCCCCAGTGCGTCCATCTGCGTGCCCTGCTGGCCGGGATCGCCGCTCACCACCTCGTCGGTGTTGAAGGCATGACGGGTGCCGGGAATGCCCACCGTGGGCTTGGCGTTCTCGCGCAGGGGCACCGCGAACGGCGATTGCGGCATGGTGTTCGAGCGCAAGAACGACAGCTCGTAGGATTTCGCGGCGGGATTGGCGAGATAGGTCGCGCAGCGCTGCCACGTGGCGGGGCCGAGCGTATTCGCCATCCCGATCTCGTCGCCCGCCGGCCAGGGCGGGCGGTTTTGCGCCTGCGCGGGAAGCGAGCAGGCCCACAGCGCGAACAGAATTCCAACGGGTCGAAGGACGCGGTCCATGATGCCCTCCTTGCGACGGCGACCGGCGCGGGCCACTGCGCCCTCCCCGATCACAGCGGCAGATTGTCGTGCTTGCGCGCCGGCATCTCCAGCCTTTTCTCCCGCAGCATCGCGAGCGCACGGGCGACGCGGGCGCGGGTGGCGTGCGGCATGATCACGTCGTCGATGTAACCGCGCTCGGCGGCGACGAACGGCGAAAGGAAACGGTCCTCGTATTCCTTGGTGCGGGCGGCGATCTTGCCGGCATCGCCGATGTCGGCGCGGAAAATGATCTCCACCGCTCCCTTGGCGCCCATCACCGCGATCTGCGCGGTCGGCCAGGCATAGTTGACGTCGCCCCCGATGTGCTTCGACGCCATCACGTCGTAGGCGCCGCCGAAGGCCTTGCGGGTGATCACGGTGACGAGCGGCACCGTGGCCTGCGAATAGGCGAACAGGAGCTTGGCGCCGTGCTTGATCAAAGCGCCGTATTCCTGGTTGGTGCCGGGCAGGAATCCGGGCACGTCGACGAAGGTAACGATGGGAATCCCGAACGCGTCGCAGAAGCGCACGAAGCGCGCGGCCTTGCGCGACGCGTCGATGTCGAGCACGCCCGCGAGCACCATCGGCTGGTTGGCGACGAAGCCGACGCTGCGGCCGGCGATGCGCCCGAAGCCGGTGACGATGTTGCGCGCGAACGCGCCCTGCAGCTCGAAGAAGTCGCCCTCGTCCACGGTCTTGAGAATGAGCTCCTTGATGTCGTAGGGCTTGTTCGGATTGTCGGGGATGAGCGTATCGAGCGATTTCTCCTCGCGCTCGACGGCGTCGAACGAGGGCCACTCGGGCACGCCGGCCTGGTTGTTGATGGGGAGAAAGTCGAGCAGGCGGCGGATCTGCAGCAGGCATTCGACGTCGTTGTCGTACGAGCCATCGGCGATGCCCGATTTGGTGGTGTGAACGGAAGCGCCGCCGAGCTCCTCCGCGGTCACCACCTCGTTGGTCACGGTCTTCACCACGTCGGGACCGGTGACGAACATGTAGCTGGTGTCGCGCACCATGAAGACGAAATCGGTCATCGCAGGCGAATAGACATCGCCGCCCGCGCACGGCCCCATGATGACGGAAATTTGCGGGATCACGCCCGACGCGATGACGTTGCGCTTGAACACCTCGCCGTAGCCGCCGAGCGCCGCCACGCCTTCCTGGATGCGGGCGCCGCCGGCATCGAACAGGCCGATGATGGGCGCGCGCGCCTTCATCGCCATGTCCTGGATCTTGACGATCTTCTGCGCGTGCGCCTCGGACAGCGAGCCGCCGAACACGGTGAAGTCCTTGGCGAAGGCGAACACCGTGCGGCCATTGACGGTGCCCCAGCCGGTGACGACGCCGTCGCCGGGAATCCTGCTGTTCTCCATGCCGAAGTCGGCCGAGCGGTGCTCGACGAACATGTCGAACTCCTCGAACGAGCCCTTGTCCATCAACAGCTCGAGCCGCTCGCGTGCGGTCAGCTTGCCGCGCTTGTGCTGCGCGTCGATGCGTGTCTGGCCGCCGCCGGCGCGTGCGCGCTCGCGGCGTTCCTCGAGCTTCTCCAGGATGTCCTTCATGGCCCCCCTGCCTTCGGGTCCGGCGCAAAATCCATAGCATGTCTCGGTATTTGAGGGTAAGCTGCGATGTGGACTCTTTCCTCCGTGTAAGAGTGGTCGAGGGGAGCAAAGCATGCCCATGACGTCGCCCAAGACATCACCCGAGACATCGCCAATGACAGCCCGCGCCAAGGTCGTTTGCGCCTGCGCCGCCGCGCTGGTTCTCGCGATGATCGCAGCGATCGTGCCCGCGACCGCGCAATTTCCGGCCGCGCCCGACGATGCGGCGGCGGCCAAGGGCAAGAAGGGCGCCGCCGCCGCCCCCACCATCAACGGGAACTGGGCCGGCGAGCTCACGCAGGTCGGTAGCCCAACACCCTACAAGTTCGAACTTACGATCAATGCGAAGGGTGCGGAGACGAAATATCCCGACCTCGATTGCATCGGGAAACTCACCCGCTCCGGCTCGTCGAAGACCTATACCTTCTTCGTCGAAGTCATCACCAAGGGCTCGGCGGACAAAGGCGGACGCTGCCCCGACGGCACCATGACCCTCGCGCGGCAAGGCGACAATCTCGCGCTCGGCTGGTTCGGCAGCGTTCAGGGCACCACCGTCGTCGCCTACGGCACGCTGAAGAAGAAATAACGCAACCTACGCGCCGAGCGCTCACGTCGCCTGCAATACGGTGGCCGCCGCCTGCATTTCGGCGAAGCGAAATGCGCGGCGCTCGAGCGCGGGTTCGTCGCGGCCCCAGAAATCCATGTTCCAGTCCTCGTCGACATGGGCCGCCGCCCAGGCCGCATCGACCGAGAGGGCGCCTGCCGCCACTGCCAACGCGATCAACGCGGAGCCCGTGAGCGTGGTCATCGAATGCACCGCGCCGAGCGGCCACGGCGCGCGCGGAATGGCGGCGCCGGCAGCGGCCAGCGCCTGCGGGGGCTGGGTGACGAAGACGATTCCCTCCGCCAGCACGAAGCGCGCGCCGAGCGCATCGCGCGCCCACGCGAGCACGGGGTCCCAGGCCGCTGCCTGCCGCGCGACCAGGCCGGCAGGAGCCGACGCGCGATAGAACACGAGATCGCAGGCGAGATATCGCTCCACTTCCGCGGCCACCGCGCCCGGCGCCTCGACCACGCCATCGATGATGGTATTGGCGAGCCGGGTCAGCGGCATCCTGGCGGGATCGACGACGTCGCGCTGCGCCTCCCATTCGGCGGCGAGCGCCTGCGCCAATGCCCGCGTCGGCGCGGCGAGCGCATGGCGGGCGGGAGTGCGCACGGGACGGCCGTCCAGAACAATGCGAAACGCGTCGTCAGCGGCCTCGATCTCGACCCGCTGGTAGAACCGTCGCCGCAACTGCGGCCGCATGGAGCGGCGCGCCATCTCGGTCGGATCGAGCGGCTGGTTCTTGAAGACGTCCTCGAAAATATCGCGCATGTCAGCAAGATGGGCTGCAACCATGAAACATTCAACGTCGCCATGCGACCTGCTGAAGGTCCGACCGCCCCGACCTTGTTGGAGCAAGCGCTTTCAACGATGATGGCCGGTCGCAGTCCAATGACAAGAGCAAGAGCGAGGACGAATGAAATTCGGCGTTTTCGACCACCTCGATCGGAACGATCTTCCGCTCCAGGCCTTCTACGCGGAGCGGCTGAAAATCGTCGAGGCCTACGATCGTTGCGGCTTTCACGCCTATCATACCGCCGAGCATCATTCGACGCCGCTCGGCCTCGCCCCCTCGCCCAGCGTGTTCCTCGCCGCCGTGGCGCAACGCACCCGCAAACTGCGCTTCGGTCCGCTGGTCTATACGCTTCCGCTCCACCATCCGCTGCGCGTGGTCGAGGAAATCTGCATGCTCGACCAGCTCAGCAAGGGACGCTTCGAGCTCGGCGTGGGCCGCGGCATTTCGCCGATCGAGACCGCCTATTACGGCGTCGACCCCGCCCACCGGCAGAAGATCTATCTCGAAACGCTGCAGATCCTGCGGCAGGCACTGACCAGCCGGACGCTGACTTTCCACGGCGAGTTCTACGACTATGCCGACGTGCCGATGGAGCTCGAGCCGTTCCAAAAGCCGCATCCGCCGTTCTGGTCGGGCGCGGGCACGCCCGACGGCGGCGAGAGCGCCGGCCGCATCGGCTTCAACCTGGTTGCCAACGCGCCCACGGCGCAGGTGCGCGCGATCACCGATCGCTATCGTGCGGCGTTCGAGGGAACCCACACTCCGCTGCTCGGGCTCGCCCGCTTCGTCATCATGGGAGAGACCGATGACGAGGCGCTGACCATCGCACGCCGGGCCTATCCGCTTTGGCACAAGCACTTCCATCATCTCTTTCATAAGCACGGCACCAGCCCGGCGGGCGGAGACCGTCCGCCCCAGTTCGATCAGATCAAGGACGGCGGACGCGGCATCGCGGGTTCGCCCGCGACCGTCACGCGCATGATCAGGTCGCAAATGGAAGAAGCCGGCACCAACTATTTCGTCGGCCAGTTCGCGTTCGGCGATCTCACGTTGCCGGAGGTGCTGCGCACGATCGATCTGTTCGCGCGCGAGGTCATGCCGGCGCTTCAGGACACGCGATCGCGAGCATGAACGGGAATTGCGCGCATCGAACTGTCAGGCGTCGCGCTTTCGCTTGCACCCGCGATCGCAGCCATCAGAACCTGGATTCCGCCCCCGCTCACGCGGTCGTGCGAGTACCCACAAGACCGGTGCGATGCTGCGTTGCGCCCGCACTGCTCCGAGTTCCATCCCGGGCGCAGCGCCAGCTTGCACCGCACAACCGGGCGCCGCCGAAGAGTCCAGCCTTTCCAATTAGTTACGACCGAAACCAATGCCCGTTATGACATTTTTACGAACCTGCCCGCTACCCTGCAGGCACGCTGCAGCGCCACATCAGGCTGCAGGTTGTAAAAGGCTGTTATGACAAATGTATCGGTAGAATTTGGAGGGGGTCTCAACTACTATCCGCGCCGGAATCGGCGGACCACAAGCCGGGCGTTGGAGGGAGAGCGGCCCACGTTTGTTTGCGCAGGATTCTCAGGGGGCGCGCGGCAGACGTGCGTGCAGAGGAGTAAATGAAACCTACCGATATTTCGGCGCCGGACTACTTCCACAAGGTCGTGGACTGTCAGTGGGCGTGCCCGGCACACACACCCGTCCCTGAATATATCCGCTTGATCGCGGCCGGTCGCTATAGCGACGCCTACATGGTCAATTGGAAATCCAACGTGTTTCCCGGGATCCTCGGGCGCACGTGCGACCGGCCGTGCGAACCGGCCTGCCGGCGTGGCCGCGTGGAGAAGGAACCGGTCGCGATCTGCCGCCTGAAGCGCGTCGCGGCCGATTTCAAGGACGATATCCGCGATCGGCTTCCCAAGCCCGCCGCGAGCAAGAACGGAAAGCGGATCGCGCTGGTGGGCGGCGGCCCCGCTTCGCTTGCGGTCGCGCGCGACCTGGCGCCACTCGGCTACCAGTGCGTGGTGTTCGACCAGGATCCGAAAGCCGGCGGCATGATCCGCACGCAGATCCCGCGCTTCCGGTTGCCGGAATCCATCATCGACGAGGAATGCGACTACATCCTCAATCTCGGCATCGAATTCCGCGGCGGCACGCGCATCGACAGCCTCAAGGCCTTGCTGGCCGAAGGCTGGGATGCGGTCTTTGTCGGGTCCGGCGCGCCGCGTGGGCGCGACCTCGAAATTCCCGGCCGCAAGGAAGCCGCGGCGAACGTCCACATCGGCATCGACTGGCTCTCGTCGGTGTCCTTCGGCCACATCACCAAGATCGGCAAGCGGGTCATCGTGCTCGGCGGCGGCAACACCGCCATGGACTGCTGCCGCTCGTCTCGCCGGCTCGGCGGCGAGGACGTGAAAGTGATCGTCCGTTCCGGCTTCGAGGAGATGAAGGCGTCCCCCTGGGAAAAGGAGGATGCCATGCACGAGGACATTCCGATCCTGAATTTCCTGGTGCCGAAGGAATTCACCCACGAGAACGGCCGTCTCACCGGCGTGGTGTTCGAGAAGGTTAAGGCCGAATTCGACGCCAAGGGCCGGCGCAACCTCGTGCCCACCGGTGAGCCCGATCAGCACATCCCCTGCGACGACGTGCTGGTTGCGGTCGGCCAGGAGAATGCCTTCCCCTGGATCGAGCGCGACATCGGGATCGAGTTCGACAAATGGAATATGCCGAAGGTCGACACCAGGACCCTGGCCTCGACCCACCCCAAGGTCTTCTTCGGCGGCGACGCCGCATTCGGACCGAAGAACATCATCTGGGCGGTCGCCCACGCCCACGACGCCGCGCTGTCGATCGACAGGATGTGTTCCGGCCTGGACATCAACGAACGCCCCCTGCCGATGGTCGAGATCGTCAGCCAGAAGATGGGCATCCACGAATGGAGCTACGACAACGACATCGCGCCCGATCGCCGCTACCGCGTCCCGCTGCGCGACAAGGTGGTGGCGCTGCGCGACATCAAGGCGGAGGTCGAGCTCGGCTACGACATCCATCTCGCGCTCAAGGAGGCCGAGCGCTGCCTCAATTGCGACATCCAGACCGTCTTCACCTCGTCGCTGTGCATCGAGTGCGACGCTTGCGTCGACATCTGCCCGATGGACTGCATCACCTTCACGGCCAACGGCGACGAGGCCGACCTGCGCACGCGCCTGCGGGCGCCCGCCAAGAACGTCACCCAGGACCTTTACGTCGCCAACGACCTCAAGACCGGCCGCGTGATGGTGAAGGACGAGGACGTCTGCCTGCACTGCGGGCTGTGCGCCGAGCGCTGCCCGACCGGCGCCTGGGACATGAAAAAATATCTCATCGACATGACTCACGCGGATGACCTATGCCGAGTAGCAGCCCGATCAGCAGCGTAAACGACTTCGTCGTCCGGTTCGCCAACGTCAACGGTTCGGGCTCCGCCAGCGCCAACGAGCTGTTCGCGCGCTCGGTGCTGCGCATGGGCATTCCGGTCGCGCCGCGCAACATCTTCCCTTCCAACATCCAGGGCCTGCCGACCTGGTACGAAGTGCGCGTCTCGGAGGCCGGCCACCTCGGCGCGCGCGGCGGCACCGACCTCATGGTGGCGATGAACCCGCAGACCTGGGACAAGGACGTGGCGGGGATCGAGACCGGCGGATACCTGTTCTACGATTGCACCAAGCCGATGCCGCAGTCCAAGTTCCGCGAGGACATCACGGTGATCGGCGTTCCGCTGACCGCAATCTGCAACCGTGAATACACCGATCTGCGGCAGCGCCAGCTGTTCAAGAACATCATCTATGTCGGCGCGCTCTCGGCGCTGCTCGACATGGACATCGCGGTGCTCGAGCAGCTGGTCAAGGAGCAGTTCAAGTCGAAGGAAAAGCTGATCCAGTCGAACCTGCATGCGCTCCATCTCGGGCGCGACTGGGCGCTGATGAACCTGCAATGCCCGATCGGGCTGCGCCTGCGCCGCGCCGACGCGGTCGGCGACCGCATCTTCGTCGAGGGCAATGCGGCGGCGGCGCTGGGCGCGGTCTATGGCGGCGCCACGGTGTGCGCCTGGTACCCGATCACGCCCTCATCCTCGCTCGCCGACGCCTTCGCCAGCCACTGCAGGCGGCTGCGGGTGGATCCCGAGACCAAGCAGAACAAGGTCGCCATCGTGCAGGCCGAGGACGAGCTTGCCTCGATCGGCATGGTGATCGGCGCGGCATGGAACGGGGCTCGCGCCTTCACCGCCACGTCCGGGCCCGGCATCTCGCTGATGCAGGAATTCCTCGGGCTTGCCTATTTCGCCGAAATTCCGGCCGTGGTGTTCGACGTGCAGCGGGCCGGGCCTTCGACCGGGATGCCGACGCGCACGCAGCAATGCGACCTGATCTCGTGCGCCTATGCCTCGCACGGCGATACCAAGCATGTGCTGCTGTTCCCGGAAGACCCGGCCGAGGCCTTCGATTTCGGCGCCGATGCCTTCGATCTCGCCGACCGGCTGCAGACGCCGATCTTCGTCATGCTCGATCTCGACATCGGGATGAACCATCGCCTGTGCCGCGCCCTGAAGTGGGACGACAGCCGCAAATACGACCGCGGCAAGGTGATGACGGCGGACGACCTCGATGCCGGCAAGGATTTCGGCCGTTATCTCGACGTCGACGGCGACGGCATCCCGTACCGCACCTATCCCGGCACCCATCCGACCAAGGGATCGTTCTTCACGCGCGGCACGTCGCGCGACCGCTACGCGCGCTACACCGAAGAAGGCGCGCCCTATGCCGACAACATGCAGCGGCTCATTCGCAAGTTCGAGACCGCGAAGGACCTGGTGCCGCGCCCGCTGCAGGCCAATGCCGGCAAGCCGACGAAATACGGCGTGATCTATTACGGTTCGACCTCGCCGGCGATGGACGAGGCGATCCACCTGATCGAGACCCGCGGCCACGCGCTCAACCGGCTGCGCGTGCGCGCCTTTCCGTTCCATTCCAGCGTGACCAGCTTCGTCGCCGACCATGACTTCGTGTTCGTGGTCGAGCAGAACCGCGACGCCCAGCTGCGCTCGCTCATCGTCAACGAATGCGGCATCGATCCGATCCGCCTGGTGCCGATCCTTCACTACGACGGCACGCCGATCACCGCGCGCTTCATCGCGCACGCGATCGGCGACCATCTCGAGGCGCTGAAGGTGACGCCCTTGCGCAAGGTCGTATCGTGAGAATGGCAAGACCATGACCTACATTACCAAACCGAAATTCCACCATCCGGCGCTGCCGAAGAACGCGCTGGGCTATAC
Source organism: uncultured Alphaproteobacteria bacterium (assembly GCA_963835165.1). Lineage (GTDB taxonomy): Bacteria > Pseudomonadota > Alphaproteobacteria > Rhizobiales > Xanthobacteraceae > VAZQ01. The sequence goes on along the minus strand of CAWIGD010000016.1, from coordinate 59,883 downwards.
CCATCGCGACTACGAGGGGTCGGTTTCGACACTGTGCGCCGGCTGCGGCCACGATTCGATCTCGGGCGCGATCATCGAGGCCTGTTTCGAGCTCGACATTGCGCCGCACCGGGTTGCCAAGCTCTCCGGCATCGGCTGCTCCTCGAAGACGCCCACCTATTTCCTCGGCAACTCGCACGGCTTCAACTCCGTGCACGGACGCATGCCGTCGGTGCTCACCGGCGCCAACCTCGCCAACCGCGAGCTCATCTATCTCGGCGTGTCGGGGGACGGCGATTCGGCGTCCATCGGACTCGGCCAGTTCGCGCACGCGCTGCGCCGCGGCGTCAACATGGTCTACATCGTGGAGAACAACGGCGTGTACGGCCTCACCAAGGGCCAGTTCTCCGCGACCGCCGATCGCGGCTCCAAGTCCAAGCGCGGCGTGATCAATGCCGACAATTCCATCGACCTCGTCGCCATGGCGCTGCAGCTCGGCGCCACGTTCGTCGCCCGCTCCTTCTCCGGCGACAAGGCGCAAATGGTGCCGCTGATCAAGGCGGCGATCGAGCACGAGGGCGCCGCCTTCATCGACATCGTCTCGCCCTGCGTTGCGTTCAACAACCACGCCGGCTCGACCAAAAGTTTCGACTATGTGCGCGAGCACAACGAGGCGGTGAACCGGCTCGATTTCATCACCGGCCGCGCGCCGATCACGGTGGCCTACGAGCCGGGCTCGGTCGAGATGGTCGAGCAGCACGACGGCTCGAAGCTCGTGCTCAAGAAAGTGGCCGCCGACTACGACGCGCACGACCGGCTCGGCGCCATGAGCTTCCTGCAGCGGCACGCCGCCGTGGGCCAAGTCGTCACCGGGCTGCTGTACGTCGATCGCGAGCCCGAGGACCTGCATCGCCATTTCAACACCGTCGAAGCGCCGCTCAACAGCCTCTCCGACAAGGAGCTGTGCCCCGGCGCGGCGGCGCTGGAGAAGATCAACGCCAGCCTGCGTTGACGGGCCGAGGCACGGGCAACGGTTCCGCTCTTGTATTCCGGACTGGCGAGCGCACCGATCTCGTGCCCCGAACAAGCGAGCGCGAATGCGCGAGCGAAGATCCGGGGCCCAGAGCCGCACGACGACTCTCTGGGCACTCCATATTGCGCTGCGCGAATCTCCCGCTAGGTCCCGGGTCTCGTTCCGCTTCGCTGCACTCGCCCGGGACACGAGACCGCAGCCCGGCTCCGGCCTTTCTATTGACCGGCACCCGCCTTGAGCCACGGCTTGGTCGCGCAGGCTTGCTTGACCGCATCCATCATCTCCGGCGGCGGGCCCATCTTCACGCTGACCACCACCGGCTTGCCGGTCTCCAGTACGCTCTTGAGACTGGACAGGATGAACGGCCAGCCCTGACGCCCGCCGGCGAGGATGGCGTCGGGCACCTCCCACTGATGCGCTTCGGTCATCGTCAGCTTCACGCTGCCACCCATCGGCTCGATGTCGTAGGTCACGAGCGATTCCGGCAATTCCCGGAACGCCTCCATTCCCTCTACGCTCCAGGTGGTTGCGAGCCGGCGCGGCGGATCATATTCGATCACCCGGCCCCGCATGTGGACGCTCCCGTCGGGCGCGCGCAGGATGAAGCTGCCGCCGGTCTTCGGCTCGAGCTCGATGCTGTGCCCGAAGAAATATTGGCGGGTGAACTCGGCGCGGGTCAGCGCCTCCCATACCTTCTCGGGCGTGCTGGCAATGTAGGTGACGTATACCGTGTTGGGGACGAATTTCAGCGCGCTCATTTTCGGTATTCTCCCTAAGCGGCGTTGCTCTCGGCAAGCGCGATCGCGCGCTCGCGTGCGCCGCGCGCTTGTTCGGGGCTGGTCAACGTCGAAGCATGCCCGGTTTCAAGGAGGCTCTTCAGGCTCGACAGGATCATCGGCCATCCGTTGCTGACGGCAGCATGCACCTTGCTGCCAGGTTCGAATTCGTCGTGGGTCACCGTGAGCTTGACCTCGGCGCCGCCCGTCGGTTCGAGCTCGAACGTCACCCTCGAAGGCTTCTCTCGGCGGAAGACCTCGTGGAACTCCACCTGCCAACTGTAGGACAGGCGCCGGTACGGCACGCAGTCCAGAACTTCGCCGGTGTCATGGGCTTCGCCGTCGCTGCGGAACGTCACGCGACTGCCGGGGGTCCAGTCGGACTCGACTGCGGTGCCGAACCAATACCGGCGCGTGAACGCCCCATCGGTGAGCGCCTGCCACAGCTTCTCCGGTGTGGTCGCGATGTAGGTGACGTAGACGAATTTCAGCTCGCTCATTTTTTCGCCTCCAGACCGCGTTTGAGCTCGGCGAGCGCGCTCAGGCGATGGCGCTCGTATTTGCCGATCCAGCGCTCCGCGATGTCGTGGATCGGCACCGGATTGAGGTAGTGCAGCTTCTCGCGGCCGCGCCTGACGGTCGCGACGAGGTTGGCGCCCTCCAGGATGGCCAGGTGCTTGCTCACTGCCTGCCGCGTCATCGACGCTCCGGACGCGGCGAGGCGCGCACAAAGCTCGTTCAAGGTCTGGCCATTGTGGGCGTACAGCCGGTCGAGAAGCTCTCTGCGGCTGGCATCCGCCAGGGCCCTGAACACATCGTCCATGGCGACAATATGCAACCGTTTGGTTGCCTGTCAACCGGATCTTTCGCGGCGCCGCGCCGCACTCCGATCGGGCAGCGCTATTCTTCCGGCGCTTCCTCGATGGGGTCGTAGCGCTTCGGATCGAGGCCGATCAGGTTCCAGGACTGCTGCATGTGCGGCGGCAGCGGCGCCGTAATGTCGATCGTTCCGCCGCGCGGATGCGGCACGACGATACGGCGCGCAAGCAGATGAAGACGGTTCTGCATGCCGCCCGGAAGCTCCCAGTTCTCCTTGGAGAAATATTTCGGATCGCCGACGATGGGATGGCCGACATGCGCCATGTGCGCACGCAATTGGTGGGTGCGGCCGGTGACCGGCTTGAGCGAGAGCCAGGCCAGCTGGCGCGCGGCGGTATCGACCACGGCGTAATAGGTCACCGCGTGGCTGGCGCCCTCCTCGCCGTGGCGCGCAATGCGCATGAACGAATCGTCCTCGCGCTCTTCCTTGGCCAGGTAGGTCGAGATCCGGCCCTGCCGCGGCTTGGGCACGCCTGCGACCAGGGCCCAGTAGACTTTTCGCGCCGATCGGGTGCGGAACGTCCTGGCGAGCGCCGTGGCTGCAAACCGGGTCTTGGCCACGAGGAGGCAGCCGGCAGTGTCCTTGTCGAGCCGGTGCACCAGTCGTGGGCGCTGGCCCTGGGCGTCGCGCAGCACCTCGAGCATGCCGTCGAGATGGCGCGTGGTGCCCGAGCCGCCCTGCACCGCGAGCCCCATGGGCTTGTTGAGCACCAGCACGTCGGCATCTTCGTGCAGCGTGATGGACTTGAGGAATTCGCGGGTCTTGGCGTCCGCCTCGTGTTCCGGTGTGCGTGGCTTGGGCTGATCCAACCGCAGCGGCGGGATGCGCACGGCCTGCCCGGCCTCGAGACGCTGCTTGGGCTGCGCGCGCTTGCCGTTCACGCGCAGCTCGCCCTTCCGGATCACGCGCTGGATGTGGGAGAACGAAAGCCCGGGGAAGCGCGCCTCCAGGAAGCGGTCGACGCGCATGCCGGCTTCGTCGGCGCTCACCTTGGCGGTCTGCACGCCGGTCGACGGCGGCGCGCGCTCGGCAACGGCGACGTCGCCGCGCCCTGGTTTGGTCGCCGTGCTCATGGACACCGCCGCAATTCTTCCGCCGGCGCACCGGCCCAATCGAGCAGGAGCTGCTCGCCACGCATCCGCAACGTGATGGGAACGTTGCTGACCACACCTTCGCCCCAGCAGCGCGCGCCGATGTGCCAGGCACCGCGCACCCGGTAGCTCGTTCGCACGACGCAGGCGGCATCGCGCCACTGCAAGGTGAGCGAATTGACGACGAGCGGCGACGCGACCGCGCGCTCACCGATACAAGCCTGCGCGTCCGGCGCCCAGCGGCCATCGAACGGCTCGGCCGCGCTCGCAGGCGTGCCCGTGGCGACCACAACGCAAGCCGCCCATGCAGTTGCTCGCGCGGCGTTCACGCCCGGCTCCGCTCTTTCCGGAGCTTGGCCCAATATTCCAGCCGCTTCCTGATCTCGCGCTCGAAGCCGCGCTCGGGCGGATCGTAGAACGTCTGCCGGCCGAGCGCGTCGGGGAAATAGTCCTGCCCGGAAAACGCCTCCGGCGCGTCGTGGTCGTAATCGTAGCCGTCGCCATAGCCTTCGGACTGCATCAGCTTGGTCGGCGCGTTGAGGATGTGCTTCGGCGGCAGCAGCGAGCCCGCCTCCTTGGCGGTGCGCATGGCGGCGCCGTAGGCCATATAGGCGGCATTCGACTTCGGCGCGGTCGCGATATAGATCACGGCCTGCGCGATCGCCAATTCGCCTTCCGGCGAGCCCAGAAAATCATAGGCATCCTTGGCGGCATTGCAGATGACCAGTGCCTGCGGGTCAGCCAGCCCGATATCCTCGACCGCCATGCGCACGACGCGCCGGGCGAGATAAAGCGGGTCCTCGCCTGCATCCAGCATGCGGCAGAGATAGTACAGCGCGGCGTCGGGGTCCGAGCCGCGCACCGATTTGTGCAGTGCGCTGATCAGGTTGTAGTGGCCGTCCTGCTTCTTGTCGTAGATCGGCGCGCGGCGTTGCACCACCTCCTGCAGTTTCGCCGCGTCGAAGATCTCGCCCTCGCGCGCCGCCCGCCACACCTCTTCCACCAGCGTGAGCGCCGCGCGACCGTCACCGTCGGCCATGCGGGTGAGCGATTGGCGCGCCTCGGCATCGAGCGGGAGCTTCCTGCCCTCGATCATCTCGGCACGGGCCAAGAGCTTGTCCACCGCGGCGGCGTCCAGCGGTTTGAACACCAATACGCGCGCACGCGAGAGCAACGGCGCAATCAGCTCGAACGACGGATTCTCCGTGGTGGCGCCCACGAGCACGATGGTGCCGTCTTCCATGACCGGCAGGAAGGAATCCTGCTGCGCGCGATTGAAGCGATGGATCTCGTCGACGAAGAGCAGCGTCCCCTGCCCGGTCTCGCGCCGCCCGCGCGCGGCGTCGAACACCTTCTTGAGGTCGGCCACGCCGGAGAAGATCGCCGAGATCTGCTCGAAATGCAGATCGGTCGCCTGGGCCAGAAGGCGCGCCACCGTGGTCTTGCCGGTGCCGGGCGGGCCCCAGAAGATGAGCGAGCCCAACGTGCGGGTATCGAGCAGGCGCGCGAGCGCGCCGTCCGACCCGAGCAGATGATCCTGACCGACAACCTCACCCAGCTCCGTCGGCCGCAGCCGGTCGGCCAGCGGGCGCGGAGCGTCGCGCTCGAGCCCCGCGGCCGCAAACAGGCTCGCCTCTGCGCGCTTGGCGCGCGGCGGCGTCATCCCCGGAACTCCACCGACATCTGCTGGCCGCCGCGTACGATCGTGATGCTCCAGCGCCGGCTCTGCTGGCCGGCGGCGCGTTCGAGGTCGCGGGTCTTGGCGATCTTCGCGTTGTTGACGGAGAGCACGAGATCGCCGCGCTTGAAGCCGAGGGTCTGGGCCGGCGACCCGTTGGCGATGTCGACGATCACGACGCCTTGCACCGTGGGATCAAGCCGCAGGTCGTCCGCGAGCGCCGGCGACAGGTTGGATACCTTGGCACCCTGGAACGGCGAGGATGACGCGATGACCAGCTCCTCGTGCGGCGTCTCCGGCGCCGCTTCGAGCGCCACGTTCAACGACACTTCCCTGCCGGCCCGCATGATCCCGAGCTTGGCGCTGCCGCCGATCACCTTGGTCGCGAACCGGTAGTCGAAGGCGTTCGCGTCCTCGACGACCTGGCCGTCGATGGCGATGATCAGGTCGCTGGTCCTGAGCCCGGCGCGCGCCGCCGGGCTCGCCGGCGTCAGGCTCGCGATCAGGGCGCCGGACGGCCGCTTGAGGCCAAGGCTCTCGGCGATTTCCGGCGTCACGGCCTGCAGCTTTGCGCCCAGCCACGGCCGCTTGACGACGGAGCCGCCGCTCCTGGCGGATGCGACCACCACCCTGACCATGTTGGCGGGAATGGCGAAGCCGATGCCCTGCGAGCCGCCCGAGCGCGAGAAGATCGCGGTGTTGATCCCGACCAGGCGCCCGCCGAGATCCACCAGCGCCCCGCCCGAATTGCCGGGGTTGATGGCGGCGTCGGTCTGGATGAAGAACTGGTAGTCGGTGATTCCGACCTGGGTCCGCGCCACCGCCGAAACGATGCCGTGGGTGACGGTCTGGCCGATGGCGAAGGGATTGCCGATCGCGAGCACCACGTCGCCCACCGCCAGCGCGTCCGAATCAGCGAACTCGAGCGCGGGAAAGCGCTCGTTCTGCGCCTTGATGCGCAACACCGCCAGGTCCGAGCGCGAATCCTTGAGCACCATCTCGGCTTCGAATTCGCGCTTGTCGGACAGCGACACCTTGACCTGGTCCGCTCCCTCGATGACGTGGTTGTTGGTCACCACGAGACCTGTGGCGTCGACGAGGACGCCCGAGCCCAGGGAGCGCTGGACCTGCTCACCCGGTCCTCCGGGCCCGTCGGGCACCCCGAAGAAGCGCCGGAAGATCGGGTCGTCGAGCAGGCGATTGCGGACGGCGACGGTCTTGGCGGCATAGACGTTGACCACGGCCGGCGCGGCACGCTGCACCACCGGGGCGTAGGACAACCGAAGCTCGTTGGGCGAGGTTGGGACGCGCCGCTCCAGGGCACGTTCCTGGCCAAGGGCGCCGAACGGGGCCACGGCCAGGACGACAAGCACGGCGGCTGCAAGCCGATAAAGGGGAGGAGATATGCTCGGCCGTGAAGACATGGGACATCCGATCCTGACGCGCTGAGATATAGTCCCAGCGTCGCGGCAATTGAAGGGCGCGCCCGGTGCCGGCTCGCCTGTAGAACAAGGCCTGCGGTCAAGCCTAAACTGACCCGCCGTCCCCTCCCCGCCGAGGCTCCCGTGAACCAGACCCCCGTCGAATCGCCTGCCGGACCATCACATGGCGGCGAGCTGCATGCCTCCGGCCGGGCGGTGATCTATGTGGCCGCCTTTGTCACCGGCGGGATCGTGATGAGCTTCGAGATGCTCGGCTCCCGGTATCTCAACCCCTATTTCGGCAGCGGCATCTATACCTGGGCCGCGCTGATCTCGACCGTGCTGATCGCCCTTACCGCAGGCTACTTCCTCGGCGGAACCCTGGCCGACCGCACCGCCTCGGTGGCGATCCTGGCACTCACCGTGATGATCGCATCGCTCTATCTGCTGGCCTTGCCGACCTTTGCCCAAGGCATCCTCGAATTGGTGCTCGCCGGTCTCGACGATATCCGTGCCGGCAGCCTGGCGGCGGCGCTCACCCTGATGTTCTTTCCGGTGGCCTTGTTCGGCATGTATTCGCCATTCGCCATCCGGCTTCTGCTGCGCTCCGCGCAGCGCTCCGGCAGCGTTTCGGGCGCGGTCTACGGCGTTTCCACCGCCGGCTCGATCGTCGGCACGCTGGGCACCACCTTCTTCCTCATTCCGACGATCGGCTCGCGCGCGATCACGCTCACGCTGGGCGCACTCGGACTGATCGCGGGGCTGGCGCTGCTGGCACTGGCGCGCCTCGAACGGCGCGCCGGCGCCGCCTTCGTCGTGCTCGCGCTGGCGGCGCTCGCGCCGGCGTCGGGCCGGGCGGAGAGCCTGATCGACGACGGCATTCGCGCGGACATGCTCAAGCGTCCGAACGGGCGGCTCGCCCACATCGAAACCGAATACAACGACATCTTCATCACCAGGCGGCAGAACCAGCTCGTGATGTCGTTTCAGGTCAAGGGCTGGGACTACACCGAATCGGTCACCAACCTGCTCGATCCCGACGACCTGCCGCTGCGCTATGCCCAGGTCATGACGATCGCGACCATCTACCCCGAGACGCCCCGGAGAATCCTCATGCTCGGGCTCGGCGGCGGCTCGATCTCCGCCTATCTCGGACGTTTCATGCCCGACGCCGTGATCACCACGGTTGAAATCGATCCCGGGGTCATCACCGCCGCCAAGACCTATTTCGGCGTGCGCGAGACCGAGCGCATGCGTTATCGGGCCAGCGACGGCCGCGTGTTTCTCAACCGCAACAGCGATCTCTACGACCTCATCCTGCTCGACGCCTACCGGGGCGGCTATGTCCCGTTCCACCTGCTGACGCGCGAGTTCTACGCCCTGGTCAGGCAGCGGCTCGCGCCGGGCGGCGCCGCCGCCTTCAACGTCCATGACGGCAGCAAGCTGTACGCCTCGACGGTGAAGACGCTCGGCGAGGTCTTTCCCGCGCTCGATCTCTACCCGACGGGAACGGGCGAGGTCATCGCCGTGGCCACGGCCTCGCCGCTTGCCCGGGAGACGCTGGAGCGCAGGGCCGCGGCGCTGCAGGCGCGCCACGGCTTTCGCTTTCCGCTGCCGCAGATCCTCCCGCGGCGCATGGAGACGCCGCAGGCAGAGGGGGCCAACGGCGACGTCATCACCGACGATTTCGCGCCGGCCGACGTCTACGACGTCATTGGCAGGGATTCGCGCCGGCGCAAGTGAAGGCCGGCGCGGAGAGGAACGTCACTCCTTCGCCGGGACCGTGCGCAGATAGGCGATCATGGCATCGAGGTCGCCATCGGTCATCTTGGCATAATAGCCATATCCCATCGGAGGCTTGAGCCTGCTGCCGTCCTTGCGCACGCCTTGCGTGATGGCGCGCTTGATGTCGGCGTCGCTCCAATCGCCGATGCCGCTCGCCTTGCTCGAGGTGATGTTGCGCGAGGTCGACGTACCCCACGGGCCGGGGAATTCGCGTCCGCCCTTGCCGAGCGAATTCTGAAAATCCACTCCCGCGCCGGGCGGACCGAACGGCGTGTGGCACTCCATGCAATGGGCGATGGTGACGAGATAGAATCCGCGTTTCACCTTGTCGCCGAAATCGGCCTCCGACATGGGTCGCTCGGCGCCGGGAAACACCTTGTGCGGGATTTCCATCTTGTAGACGGGATCCCTCACCTTGTTGTTGATCGGTTTCAGCGAGCGCAGATAGGCGACGATGCCGTCGAGGTCGCCCGGCGTGAGAATCTTGTAGAAGCCGGTGGGCATGATCTCGGCCAGGTGATGGCCGCTCGGCCGCACGCCCTCCAGCAGTGCCTTCTTGATGTCGGCGTCGCTCCATTTGCCGAGACCGGTCTCGGGATCCGGGGTGAGGTTGGACCCGGTGACATCGAACGGCGGCTCGTTGAAACGCAGTCCGCCCGACAGCGCCTTGTCGAATTGCGGGCCGTTCGGCCCCATGGGCGTATGGCAGTTGTTGCAGGTCATCACGGTATTGACGAGATAGCTCCCGCGCTCGACCGGCGTTTGCGCGGCGGCCGTGGTCGCGGACCCAGCCGCGAGCAAAGCCACGAAACCAAGACAGGCGCCACGGTTCATTCCAGCACTCCTCATTCGACCGGCTCACGCCGGCCGCAAATCATCCTCGTCGCCCGGCGGCAACATACCGTCTTGGCCGGACTTGCCAACGACTTATCACCAGGAATCAAACTGGACGCGCTGAATGCAAAAAGGGCGGCACCAATGGCCGCCCTCGCGCGCAGTTCATGCCGCTTTCGTCTTCACGCAGCAGCGGGCGCGTCCGCTTGGGCCTCGGCCCGCTCCGGCACCGGCCCCGAATCCTTGCCCTTCGCGGCGACGTCGCGATCGACAAATTCGATCACCGCGACCGGGGCGTTGTCGCCGTAGCGGAAACCGGCCTTGAGGACACGGGTATAGCCGCCGTGGCGATCCTTGTAGCGAGGGCCGAGCACGTCGAACAGTTTCTTGACCATGGCCAGGTCGCGCATCTGCGCGATCGCCTGCCGGCGCGCGTGCAGGTCGCCACGCTTGCCGAGCGTGACCAGCTTCTCGACGATCGGCCGCAAATCCTTGGCCTTGGGCAGCGTCGTCACGATCTGCTCGTGCTTGATCAGGGCCGCGGCCATGTTCGCGAACATGGCGCGACGATGCTCGGGCGTACGGTTGAGCTTGCGATGAGCCTTGGCGTGACGCATGGGCGACCTCAGACGGAGAAGAACGAAAGGCAGACGACGGAAGCAAGCACGTCAAACACCCGACGTCCGTCGTCCGGCACTGTCCTCTGTTCAGTAATGATCCTCGAAGCGCTTGGCCAGCTCGTCGATGTTGTCGGGCGGCCAACCCGGCACTTCCATGCCGAGATGCAGCCCCATCTGCGCCAGCACTTCCTTGATCTCGTTGAGCGACTTGCGGCCGAAGTTCGGCGTCCGCAGCATCTCGGCCTCGGTCTTCTGAACGAGATCGCCGATATAGACGATGTTGTCGTTCTTGAGACAGTTGGCGGAGCGTACCGACAGTTCGAGCTCGTCGACCTTCTTGAGGAAGGCGGGATTGAAGGCGAGGTCGGGAATCGCCTCGGTCACCACCTCCTTGCGCGGCTCCTCGAAGTTGACGAACACGTTGAGCTGGTCCTGCAGGATACGCGCGGCATACGCGACCGCATCATCGGGGCTCAGCGCGCCGTTGGTCTCGATCTGCATCGTCAGCTTGTCGTAGTCGAGGATCTGGCCCTCGCGGGTGTTCTCGACCTTGTAGGAGACCTTGCGCACGGGCGAGAAGAGACTGTCCACGGGGATCAGGCCGATCGGCGCATCCTCCGGCCGGTTGCGCTCGGTCGGGACATACCCCTTGCCGGTATTGACCGTGAACTCCATGCGGATCTCGGCGCCCTCGTCCAGCGTGCACAGGACGAGATCGGGGTTGAGCACGACGGTGTCGCCGACGGTTTGAATGTCGCCGGCCGTGACCGTGCCCGGTCCCTGCTTCTTCACCACCATGCGCTTGGGGCCTTCGCCCTGCATCTTGATGGCGATATCCTTGATGTTGAGCACGATGTCGGTGACGTCCTCGCGTACGCCGGGGATCGACGAGAACTCGTGCAGCACGCCGTCGATATGGACCGACTGCACCGCAGCGCCCTGCAGCGAGGACAAGAGAATGCGCCGCAGCGCATTGCCCAGCGTCACCCCGAAGCCGCGCTCGAGCGGCTCGGCCACCACGGTCGCCTCGCGTTTAGGCTCGGCGCCCGGGGACACCTGGAGCTTGTTCGGTCGGATCAGTTCCTGCCAGTTCTTCTGGATCGTCACGTTGCCACCCATCGCTTTGACCGGTGCGGCAGCGGGGCGCGCCCCCCACTCCGCCCCGTGGGGATGATCTGCGCCGGCGGACTCCTCGGCAGCCCGCCGGATGAGAATATCGTCTGTCATACTCGGCGCCTCTTGCGTGGACGGCAGCCGTTGTGGGGAATCGGCGTCACGTCGCGGATGGAAGTGATGGTGAACCCGGCCGACTGCAGCGAACGCAAGGCCGATTCGCGGCCCGAGCCCGGCCCCGCGACCTCGACCTCGAGGGTGCGCATGCCGTGCTCCTGGGCCTTCTTGGCGGCGTCCTCGGCCGCCACCTGCGCCGCATAGGGCGTCGATTTTCTCGAGCCCTTGAAGCCCATGGTGCCGGCGGACGACCAAGCAATCGTGTTGCCTTGCGCGTCCGTGATCGTGATCATGGTGTTATTGAACGAGGCGTTCACGTGCGCGACGCCGGAAGCGATGTTCTTGCGCTCGCGTTTGCGAACGCGGGTGGCTTCTTTGCCCATTCTCGATCCTCTCGCTGCGCGGCAGCAGCAGGCCAAATGGTCCGGGACGCGGACTTACTTCTTCTTGCCGGCAATCGGCTTCGCCGGGCCCTTGCGGGTGCGGGCGTTGGTGTGGGTGCGCTGACCGCGAACAGGTAGTCCGCGGCGGTGCCGCAACCCTCGATAGCAGCCGAGGTCCATCAGCCGCTTGATATTCATCGCAACCTCGCGGCGGAGGTCGCCTTCCACCATATAGTCGCGGTCGATCATTTCGCGGATCTGGAGGACCTCCTGGTCGGTCAGCTGAGACACCCGCCGCGCGTCCGGAATTCCTATTTTCGCCATGATTTCGTTGGCCTTTTGGGGCCCGATCCCATGGATATATTGCAGTGCAATAACGACGCGCTTATTGGTCGGTATATTAACGCCGGCGATGCGGGCCACAGCTATCCACTCCTGTTGCCGGCGCAATCGAAGCGGCCGGCGATCATTCCATTCAATGGCAAACGATAACGCGACACCCTCCCCGTTCCCCGGGGCCCGGCATCGTTCGATCTCTCGACTTGGATGCGGGTTATTAATGGATTCAATGTCGTTTCGTCAACCTCCGCGGGCGATTGCTTTTGCGTGATGGAGGCTTGCGAGCGGCGGAGGCACGCCGGGCCGATTTGGGCGCCTTGTCTTGGCCTTGGGCTTGGTCTTGGCCTTGGTCTTGGCCTTGGTTTTCGGGGTCTTTGCCGGGGCCTTTGGAGCCTTCGTTTTCGCCCTGGCTTTCGCGGCTGCCACCGCGGGCGTCTTGGCGCCCGCCGGACGGCTTGCCGCCGCCTTGCCGGTCGCGGACTTGCGGGCCGGCGTGGGAACTCGAGGTTTTGCCGGGTTTTTCCGCCTGGGGCGGGGCCTTTCCGGCCGGCGCGCGTTCGCCCGACCGCGCTTTGAGCACCCGGTCGATGGCGTTCGATACGTCCGGGATCGGAGCCATGCCGTCGACCGAGCGCAGCACGTTCTGAAGCTGGTAGTAGGTGGCAAGCGGCGCGGTCTGATCGCGGTAGGCCAGCAGCCGGCGGTGCAGCACCTGCGGATCGTCGTCGGCACGCAGCGCCTCGCCGCGCGCCTTGGTTTCGGCGATTCGCCTTTCGATACGCTTGAGCAGAATGCCCTCGTCCACCTTCAACTCGATCACCGCGTCGAGCTTGAGGCCCTTCTCCCTGAGCATGCGGTCGAGCGCGTGCGCCTGCGGCACCGTGCGCGGGAACCCGTCGAGAATGAAGCCCTTGCGCGCGTCCGGCTCGTCGATGCGATCGGACACGATCGCCACCACCACGTCATCGGGCACCAGCTCGCCGCGCGCCATCAGCTCCTTGGCGCGCAGCCCCACGGGCGTGCCGGCGTTGACCGCGGCGCGCAGCATGTCTCCCGTAGAAAGCTGCACCAGACCATGCGTGGCCACGAGCCGTTGCGCTTGCGTGCCTTTGCCGGCCCCCGGCGGGCCAAGCAGGATTAATCTCATCTACGCCGCCCCCGCAGCTTCGATCGCTTGATTAGACCTTCATATTGATGCGCCAGCAGATAGCCCTGGACCTGCGCCACCGTGTCCATGGTGACGCTGACTACGATCAGCAACGACGTGCCGCCGAAATAAAACGGCACCGCGGCATAAGAGATCAGAATTTCCGGCAAGAGACAAACCAGGGCGAGGTAGCCGGCGCCGATGACCGTGATGCGCGAGAGCACATAGTCGATGTATTCCGCCGTGCGTTCGCCCGGCCGGATGCCGGGGATGAAGCCGCCGTGCTTTTTCAGGTTCTCCGCGGTTTCCGTCGGATTGAACACGATCGCCGTATAGAAAAAGGCGAAGAACACGATGAGTCCGACATAGAGGATCAGAAACAGCGGGCGTCCGTGGCCGAGCTGGGTGGTAAGGGTGACGAACCAATCCGGGCCCTGGCCAGCGTTGAAGTTGGCGACCGTCGTCGGCAACAGCAGCAGCGAGGAGGCAAAGATCGGCGGGATCACGCCCGAGGTGTTGAGCTTGAGCGGCAGATGCGAGGACTGCCCCTCGAACATGCGGTTGCCGACCTGGCGCTTGGGATACTGAATCAGCAACCGGCGCTGCGCCCGCTCCATGAACACGATGAAGGCGATCACCGCGACTGCCATCACCAGGACCAGGACGATCAGCCCGGTCGAGAGCGCGCCTTGGCGGCCGAGTTCGAGGGTGCCGACGATCGCGGAGGGCAGCTCCGCCACGATGCCCGCGAGGATGATCAGCGAGATGCCGTTGCCGATGCCGCGCGAGGTGATCTGCTCGCCCAGCCACATCAGAAACATGGTGCCGCCGGTGAGCGTGATCATGGTCCCGATGCGAAAGAACCAGCCTGGATCGGTGACCACGCTGCCCGCACCTTCGAGGCCGACCGCGATGCCGTAAGACTGAAAGCACGCGAGCAGCACCGTGAGGTAGCGCGTATACTGGTTCATGACCTTGCGGCCCTGCTCGCCCTCCTTCTTGAGCTGCTCGAGCGTGGGCGAAACCGTGGTCATCAACTGGATAATGATCGACGCCGAAATGTACGGCATGATGTTCAACGCAAAGATCGCCATGCGGTGGATGCCACCGCCGGAGAACATGTTGAACATGCCGAGGATGCCGCCGGCCTGCGAGCGGAAGATCTGATCCCACGCCGAAGGATCGATACCGGGCAGCGGGATATAGGTGCCGAAGCGATAGACGAGGAGCGCGCCGAGGGTAAACCAGATGCGCTTCTTGAGCTCCTCGGCCTTCGCGAGGGCCGAGAAATTGAGATTGGCGGCGAGTTGTTCTGCTGCAGAAACCATGGGATTGAAGCTCCCGTTCCGCCCCCCAGAAACGTTCCTTTGGGCGCCCCGACCTATATAGGGATCAGGCCGGCTGTTCGCCCGCCTCGCGCGGCGGCGCCAGCACCGTGACCGAGCCGCCCGCTTTCTCCACCGCGGCCACCGCCGACTTGGATGCTCCCCACACCGTGAACGCGACCTTGGCCTTGATTTCGCCGGAGCCGAGCAGCCGAACCCCGTCCCGGGCCCGTCTCAGCACCCCCGCCTTCACCAGCGCCGCGGCATCGACCGGCGCGCCGGCATCGAGCTTGCCGGCATCGATCGCCGCCTGGATGCGATCGAGATTGATTTCGTTGAGCCTGAGCGCGAACGAGGTGTTCTTGAAGCCGCGCTTGGGAAGACGACGGTGGAGCGGCATCTGGCCGCCTTCGAAGCCCTTGATCCGCACGCCCGAGCGCGCGGTCTGGCCCTTGCCGCCGCGGCCGCCGGTCTTGCCGGTACCGGAACCGATGCCGCGACCGATGCGAGAGCGCTTCTTGCGCGCCCCCGGGCGGTCGGCGAGTTCGTGCAACTTCATTGACGCTCTCCCTTTGCGTCCACCACGCGGACCAGATGCCTGACCTTGGCGATCATGCCGCGGGTCTGCGGTGTGTCCGGCACCTGCGCCACGCGCCCGATCCGGTTGAGGCCCAACCCAATGAGCGTCGCCCGCTGGGTGTGGTGGCGGCGTATCGGGCTGCCGGTCTGTTCAATCTTGATGCTTTTATCGGTCTTGCTCATTTCGGCCTCCCGGCACGCCTGACGAGGTTCAGTCGGCGGCCTGCTCGCTCTCGCCCGGCTCGCGCCGACGCCCCTGCAGCGTCGACACCTTGATATTGCGGCGCGAAGCGACGGAACGCGGCGAGTCCTGATGCTTGAGTGCGTCGAACGTCGCGCGCACCATGTTGTAGGGATTGGACGAGCCCAGCGATTTCGCCACCACGTCCTGCATTCCCAGCGTCTCGAACACGGCGCGCATCGGACCGCCGGCGATGATCCCGGTGCCGGGGGGTGCCGCCCGCAGATACACCTTGCCGGCGCCGTGACGGCCGGCCACGTCGTGATGGAGGGTGCGGCCTTCGCGCAGCGGAACGCGGATGAGGCCGCGCTTGGCGGCGTCGGTCGCCTTGCGGATCGCCTCCGGTACCTCGCGCGCCTTGCCGTGGCCAAAGCCGACCCGGCCCTTCTCGTCGCCGACGACCACCAGCGCTGCGAAGCCGAAGCGGCGTCCGCCCTTCACCACCTTGGCCACACGGTTGATGTGGACCAGCTTGTCGGTGAATTCACTGTCGCGCTCATCCCGGTCGCGGCGATGTGGTTCACGTGCCATGATCTTGTTCCAACTTGTTCCAGTTCCGCAGTTTTCAGTGTTGTCGCTCGTGGTCAGAAATCGAGGCCGCCCTCGCGCGCCGCCTCGGCCAGCGCCTTGACCCGGCCGTGGTAGAGATAGCTGCCGCGATCGAACACCACCTGTTTGATGCCCTTCGCCGATGCGCGCTCGGCGAGCCGTTTTCCGACCGCCTTGGCCGCCTCGACGTTGGCGCCGGTCTTGAGGCTGCCGCGCATGTCCTTCTCCAGCGAGGACGCGGAGGCCACCGTCTGGCCTTTCGCGTCGTCGATCACTTGCGCGTAGATGTGCTTCGACGAACGGAAAACCGAGAGCCGCGCGCGGTCGCCGGCGGCGCGGCGGACATTCCGCCGCACCTTGGCCATTCGCCGTAGCGTGCGATCAACAACTGTCGGCATCGTGCGCTCCCATCACTTCTTCTTGCCTTCCTTGCGGAAGATGTATTCGCCCGCGTATTTGACGCCCTTGCCCTTGTACGGCTCCGGCTTGCGGAAGGCGCGGATTACCGCGGCGACGTGTCCGACCTTCTGGCCGTCGATGCCGGTAACGACAACCTCGGTGGGCTTGGGCACGGCGATCGTGATGCCCTCCGGAATCGGATACACGATGTCGTGGCTGTAGCCGAGTTGGACCTGCAGGTTCTTGCCCTGCAGCGCGGCGCGATAACCGACGCCGTTAATCTCCAGCCTGCGCTCGAAGCCCTTGGTCACGCCCGTCATCACGTTGGCGAGCAGCGAACGGTAGGTACCCCACATGGCGCGGGCGCGTTTGGTGTCGACGCGCGGATCGACCTTGATCTCCGCGTTCTCCACCTTGGCCGCGACGTCGCCATGGAGCACGAGCGAAATCGCGCCCTTGGGCCCTTTCACGTTGACGACTTGGCCGTCCACGCTGGCGGTGACGCCCGAGGGGACCGCAACAGGCTTTTTTCCTACACGAGACATGATCTTATTCCATTGGCATCGGACCAGAACGATCTCCCGATCGTCGTGCCCGCGCCCGTTCGTTGCAAATCAGAAGACCGTGCAGAGGATCTCTCCGCCCACATTGTTGTCGCGCGCGTCGTGATCCGCCATCACGCCCTTGGGCGTGGACAGGATCGCGACTCCCAGTCCGTTGTTCACGCGCGGCAAGGCTTTCACCGACGCGTAGACCCTGCGCCCGGGCTTGGACACCCGCGAAATCTCGCGGATGACCGGCGCGCCGTCGAAATATTTCAGCTCGATCTCGATCTCCTTGTGCCCGTTGGAGTGCTCGACCGCCGCGTAGCCGCGGATGAAACCCTCGGTTTTCAGCACGTCCAGCACGCTCTCGCGCAGCCTGGAGGCCGGCGTCGAGACCTTCGACTTGTTGCGCATCTGCGCATTGTGAATGCGCGCGATCATGTCGCCGAGCGGATCGTTCACACCCATGCTCGACCTCCTACCAGCTCGACTTGACCAGGCCGGGGATCAACCCCTTGGAGCCCAGGTCTCGAAGCGCGATGCGCGAAAGCTTGAGCTTGCGGTAGTAGGCGCGCGGGCGTCCGGAAATCTCGCAACGGTTGCGAATGCGGGTCGCCGACGAGTTGCGCGGCATCTCCGCGAGCTTGAGCGTGGCCGCGAACCGCTCCTCCATC
The DNA here is from genome assembly GCA_963835165.1 of uncultured Alphaproteobacteria bacterium. GTDB lineage: Bacteria > Pseudomonadota > Alphaproteobacteria > Rhizobiales > Xanthobacteraceae > VAZQ01. Next base: position 42,375 of record CAWIGD010000016.1, on the reverse strand, counting down.
GGAGTGTTCTTGTCACGCGCAATCGCTTTCAACCGGGAGCGCCGGCTCGAATACTTCTTGGTCAGCTTGCGCCGTCTATTGTTCTTCTCAATCGAACTTTTCTTCGCCATCAATATCTCCTGGATTTCCGCGTCTGAGGATTCACCCTCACTGCCGGAATGGGAAGTTGAACGCGCTCAACAGCGCGCGCGCCTCGTCGTCGTTTTTCGCGCTGGTGCATACTGTGATGTCCATTCCCCAGACATCGGCCGCCTTGTCGTAGTCGATCTCGGGGAAGATGATGTGTTCCTTGATGCCGATCGTGAAGTTGCCGCCGCCGTCGAAGCTCTTCGGCGACAGGCCACGGAAGTCGCGCACGCGCGGCAGGGCGATATTGATCAAGCGATCGACGAATTCGTACATGCGCGTCTTGCGCAGCGTCACCTTGCAGCCGATCGCCTGGCCGTCGCGCACCTTGAAGGTGGCGATCGACTTTCTGGCCTTGGTGATCACCGCCTTCTGACCCGCGATCAGGCTGAGATCATTGGCGGCGGCCTCGACCTTCTTGCGGTCGTTGACGCCTTCGCCGATGCCCATATTGAGCACCACCTTTTCGATCACCGGCACCTGCAGGGCGCTCTTGTAGCCGAACTCCTCCGACAGCTTCTTTCGCACCACCTCTTCGAAATACGTCTTCAGGCGCGGCGTGACGCGCTCCTCCGGCTTCCTTGCCTTCGGCGCCTTTTCCGCGGCCTCGCCCTTGGCGGCCTTGTCGCCCTTCTCGGCCTTCGCGGCCTTCGGCGCCTGCTGGCCCTTGTCGCCCTTGTCCGGCCGCGGAGCCTTTTCCGATTTCTCGGACTTTCCCGCCTTGGCCTTGGTTTCCGTATCAGCCATCGATCTCAACTCCTGAACGCCTGGCCACCCGCACCTTGCGCCGATCCTCGCCGGTGCCGACGAACTTGAAGCCGACACGCGTCGGCTTTCCGTCCTTGGGGTCGGCAAGCGCGAGGTTGGACAGGTGCACCGTCGCTTCCTTGGAGACGATGCCGCCCTCCTGCTGCGCGCTCTGCTTCTGGTGGCGCTTGACCATATTGACCCCGCGCACCAGCGCACGGTCATGATCGGGGCGCACCTCGATCACCTCGCCGGTGCGACCCTTGTCGCGGCCGGTGAGCACGATCACCTTGTCGCCCTTGCGGATCTTCGCCGCCATCACAGCACCTCCGGGGCGAGCGAGATGATCTTCATGTGGTTCTTGGCGCGCAGTTCGCGCGGGACCGGTCCGAAGATGCGGGTGCCGACCGGCTCCATCTGCGGATTGATCAGCACGGCGGCATTGCGATCGAAACGGATGATCGAACCATCGGCGCGCTTGATGTCCTTCGAGATCCGGACCACCACCGCCTTCATCACCTCGCCCTTTTTGACGCGTCCGCGCGGAATGGCCTCCTTCACCGACACCACGATGACGTCGCCGATGGTGGCGTATTTGCGCTTCGAACCGCCCAGCACCTTGATGCACATGACGCGGCGCGCGCCGGAATTGTCCGCCACGTCGAGGTTGGTCTGCATCTGAATCATGACGCCACCCTCGTTCTTTTGAATTCCACGCGCATGGCGCTCACACTACTTTCTTCTTCTCGCCCCGGACGACTTCCCATCGCTTGAGCTTGGAGAGCGGCCGGCGCTCCTCGATCCAGACGAGGTCGTCGACGTGGTACTCGTTGGTCGCGTCGTGGGCATAGTATTTCTTGGTACTTCGTACCGTCTTCTTCATGACCGGATGGGTAAAGCGGCGCTCGACGCGCACCACCACGGTCTTGTCCTGCTTGTCGCTCACGACGACGCCCTGCAGCGTGCGCTTCGGCATCTCTCGCTTACTCCGACTTGGATTTCGAGCTCGCGGCGCGCTTTTGCGCCGCGATCGTCTTGATACGCGCGATGTCGCGGCGGACCTGCCGGACACGCGCGGTGTTCTCGAGCTGCCCCGTCGCGCGCTGGAAGCGCAGGTTGAAGCGCTCCTTCTTGAGTTTCAGGGCCTCGTCGTCGAGCTGGTCGACGGTCATGGCCCGAAAATCATCCGCCTTCATGGTCGCTCCTCAACCTACTCTGCGATGCGCTCGATGAAGCGCGTCTTGATCGGCAGCTTGGCAGCGGCAAGCGTCAGCGCCTCGCGCGCAGTCACCACCGACACCCCGTCGATCTCGAACAGGATGCGCCCGGGCTTGACGCGGGCGACCCAGAATTCCGGCGCGCCCTTGCCCGAACCCATGCGCACTTCGAGCGGCTTCTTCGATACCGGCACGTCCGGATAAATGCGGATCCATACCCGCCCTGCCCGCTTCATGTGGCGGGTGAGCGCGCGGCGCGCGGCCTCGATCTGGCGCGCGGTGACCCGCTCCGGCTCCAGTGCCTTGAGTCCGAACTGGCCGAACGCAAGGTCCACTCCCGAGGTCGCGAGGCCCTTGATCCGGCCCTTGTGCGCCTTGCGGAATTTCGTCCGCATCGGTTGCAGCATGGCTCTTCGCCTTTCTTATCCGTCGATCTCGATCGCTCAGGGTGCGTCGCGACGCGGACGTCCCGCCTCGCCTTCCGCCATCTTCTTGTCCTGCGCCATCGGGTCGTGCTCCATGATCTCGCCCTTGAAGATCCACACCTTCACGCCGCAGGTGCCATATGTCGTGAACGCCGTGGCGACGCCGTAATCGACGTCGGCGCGCAGCGTGTGCAGCGGCACGCGGCCTTCGCGATACCATTCCATGCGCGCGATCTCGGCCCCGCCGAGACGTCCCGAGCAGTTGATGCGGATGCCGCCCGCGCCGAGCCGCATCGCCGACTGGACCGCGCGCTTCATCGCGCGGCGAAAGGCCACCCGGCGTTCGAGCTGTTGCGCGATCGATTCGGCGACCAGCTGGGCATCAAGCTCCGGCTTCCTGATCTCGACGATGTTGATCACGACGTCGGACTTCGTGAGCTTGGTCACCTTCTTGCGCAGCTTCTCGATGTCGGCGCCCTTCTTGCCGATGACGACGCCCGGCCGAGCGGACTGCACGGTGACACGGCACTTCTTGTGCGGCCGCTCGATGACGATCTTCGAGACCGCCGCCTGCTTGAGATCCTTCATCAGCGCCGCACGGATCTTCATATCCTCGTGCAGCAGCTGCCCGTACTCGCTCTTGCCGGAGTACCAGCGCGAATCCCAGGTGCGGTTGATACCGAGCCGTAGCCCGATCGGATTGACCTTTTGACCCATCTACTACCTCTTAAGACGCCGCAACCTCGACCTCACGTACGATGATGGTCAGGTTGGCGAATGGTTTGAATATCCGGCCCATGCGGCCGCGGCCGCGCGGGTGAAAACGCTTGATCACGATCGCCTTGCCGACATGCGCCTCGGCAACGACGAGTTCGTCGACGTCGAGGTCGTGATTGTTCTCGGCGTTGGCGATCGCCAACTCCAGGCACTTGCGCACGTCGCGGGCGATGCGCTTGCGCGAGAATTCAAGATCGGCCAGGGCGGTGGCGACCTTCTTGCCGCGGATGAGTTGCGCGACGAGATTGAGCTTCTGCGGGCTCACCCGCAGCATGCGGGCGACCGCCTTCGCTTCATTCTCGGGAAGCTCGCGTTCGCGTGCTTTTTTGCCCATGTTCGCCTCTCAACCTTAAGAACTGCCGCCGGGCGCAGCTGCGGCCGGCGCGGCGGGGCCGGAGGCGCGCTTTGCCTTGCGATCCGACGAGTGGCCGTAGAACGTCCGCGTCGGCGCGAACTCTCCGAACTTGTGACCGACCATCTCCTCGGTCACCAGTACCGGAATATGCTTTTGCCCGTTGTAGACGCCGAAGGTCAGCCCAACGAATTGCGGCAGGATGGTCGAACGCCGGCTCCAGATCCGGATCATTTCGTGGCGGCCGGATGCGCGCGACGCCTCCGCCTTCTTGAGCAGATAGCCGTCGACGAACGGGCCCTTCCAAACCGAACGCGCCATGATGCGGTCCCTGTCTACTTTTTCTTCCGAGCGTGGCGGCTCGAAATGATGAACTTGGTGGTGGATTTGTTCTTGCGGGTCTTCTTGCCCTTGGTGGGGAAGCCCCACGGCGTCACCGGATGGCGCCCGCCCGAGGTCCGGCCCTCGCCGCCGCCATGCGGATGGTCGATCGGGTTCATCGTGACGCCGCGATTGTGCGGCATGCGCCCCATCCAGCGCTGGCGTCCGGCCTTGCCGATCGAGATGTTCATGTTGTCGGGATTCGACACCGCGCCGATCGTCGCCATGCAGCGGCCATGCACCAGGCGCTGCTCGCTGGAGTTGAGCCGCAGGATCACGTATTCGCCGTCGCGGCCGACGATCTGGGCATAGGTGCCGGCCGAGCGCGCGATCTGCCCGCCCTTGCCGATCTTGATCTCGACATTGTGCACGATCGTGCCGATCGGAATGTTGCCGGCCGGCATCGCATTGCCGGGCTTCACGTCCGCATGCTCGCCGGCAACGACCGTGTCGCCCTGGGAGAGCCGCTGCGGCGCCAGGATGTAGGCGAGTTCGCCGTCCTCGTACTTGATCAGCGCGATGAAGGCGGTGCGATTGGGATCGTATTCGATGCGTTCGACCTTGGCCGGCGCATCGAACTTGCGGCGCTTGAAATCGATCGTGCGGTACGTCCTCTTATGGCCGCCGCCGCGGAAGCGCACGGTGATGCGACCGTTGTTGTTGCGCCCGCCGCTCGAATGCTTGCCCTCGGTCAACGTCTTGACCGGCTCGCCGCGATAGAGGCCCGAGCGATCGACCAGAACGAGCTGGCGCTGGCTCGGCGTGATGGGGTTGTAAGACTTGAGTGCCATGGCGCCGCTCCTTACAAGCCCGTGGTCACGTCGATGGTGTGACCCTCTTCGAGGGTCACGACCGCGCGCTTGACTTCCGACTGCTCGCCGACCGTCCCCTTGAAGGCTTTGACTTTGCCCTTACGGATGTGGGTATTCACGCTCTTGACCTTCACGTCGAACAGCTTCTCGACCGCCTCCTTGATCTGCGGCTTGGTCGCGTGCTTCGCCACCTTGAACATCACCTGGTTGTGCTCGGAGCCGAGTGTCGCCTTCTCGGTGATGACGGGCGAGATGATCACGTCGTAGTGGCGCGGATCGGTGGTGCTCATTTGAAGCGCGCCTCCAACGCCTCAAGCGCCGACTTGGTCAGCACAAGCATCTGGCGCCGCATGATGTCGTAGACGTTGATGCCCTGCACCGGCAGCACATCGATGTTGCGGATGTTGCGAGCGGCAAGGGCGAAATTCGCGTCGACTGCGGCACCGTCGATGATGAGCGCGCTCTTGAGCCCGAGCTTGGTGAAGTTCTTCTGCAGCGCGCTGGTCTTGCCTTCCTGCACGGTCGCCTTGTCGAGCACGATGATGCCGCCATCCTTCGCCTTGGCGGACAAAGCGTGCTTGAGGGCGAGCGCGCGCACCTTCTTCGGCAGATCGATCGCGTGGCTGCGCGGCGTCGGTCCGAACGAGCGTCCGCCGCCGCGGAACAGATTGACCCGAGCGGGACCGTGGCGGGCCGAGCCGGTGCCCTTCTGCCGATACATCTTCTTGCCGGTGCGGTTGATCTCGGCGCGATTTTTGACGTCGTGGGTGCCGCGCTGGCGCTTGGCGAGTTGCCAGCGCACGCAGCGATGCAGGATATCCGCGCGCGGCTCGAGACCGAAGATCGCGTCCGAGAGCTCGACCGAACCCGCGTCCTTGCCGTCGAGCGACATGATTTTCAGTTCCATGTCACGCGCCCTCCTGGTTGGCGGGCGCGCCCTCGCCGGGCGCCGCCTCGGCGTTGCCCGCGGCCACCGCCGCATCGGGCAAGCGGAACTTGCCGGGCTTGGGTGCGTCCTTCGGCAGCTTCTTCTTCACCGCGTCCCGGAGCGTGATCCAGCCGCCCTTGGCACCGGGCACCGCGCCCTCGACCAGGACCAGGCCGCGCTCGACATCGGTCTGCACCACCTTGAGATTGAGCGTGGTGACGCGATCGACGCCCATATGGCCCGGCATCTTCTTGTTCTTGAACGTCTTGCCCGGATCCTGGCGGCCGCCGGTCGAACCGATCGAGCGATGCGAAATCGACACGCCGTGCGAGGCGCGCAACCCGCCGAAATTCCAGCGCTTCATGCCGCCGGCAAAACCCTTGCCGATCGAGGTCCCGGTCACGTCGACGAATTGTCCGACGACGAAGTGATCGGCTGTGATCTCGGCACCGACCGGGATCAGTTCGCCCTCCGCCACGCGGAACTCGGCGAGCTTGCGCTTAGGCTCGACCTTGGCGACGGCGAAATGACCGCGATCCGCCTTGGTCAGATTCTTCGGCTTGCGAGTCCCGGACCCGAGCTGCAGCGCGACGTAGCCGTTCTTGTCCATGGTGCGGTGGGCCACGACCTGGCATTTGGCAAGGCGCAGCACCGTCACCGGCACGTGCTCGCCGGCGTCGGTAAAGACGCGGGTCATGCCGACCTTTTGTGCGATCACCCCGGAACGCATGTTGATATTCCCTATCTCTTCCGGCTCAGAGCTTGATCTCGACGTCGACGCCGGCGGCGAGATCGAGCTTCATCAGCGCGTCCACCGTCTGCGGCGTCGGATCGACGATATCGAGCAGCCGCTTGTGTGTGCGCATCTCGAACTGCTCGCGGCTCTTCTTGTCGATGTGCGGCGAACGATTGACGGTGAATTTCTCGATCCTGGTCGGCAGCGGGATCGGACCGCGCACCTGCGCACCGGTGCGCTTGGCAGTCGCTACGATCTCGCGCGTCGACGCATCGAGAATACGATGATCGAATGCCTTGAGCCGGATGCGGATATTCTGGCCGTTCATGTTTGCTCCGATGACGCACGACAGAGGAAGGACGATAGAGGACCGATACGTTGCCCTCTCACATCATCACGCTTGCCCTGGCTCCGTCGTTCGTCTGTCCTCTGCCTATTCTGTTATCGAGACCACCACGCCGGCGCCGACGGTCTTGCCGCCCTCGCGGATGGCGAAGCGCTGCTTCTCCTCCATGGCGATCGGCGTGATCAGCTCGACGTCCATGGTCGCGTTGTCGCCCGGCATGATCATCTCCGTGCCCGCCGGCAGCGTGCATTGCCCGGTCACGTCGGTGGTGCGGAAGTAGAACTGCGGACGATAGTTGTTGAAGAACGGCGTATGCCGGCCGCCCTCCTCCTTGGTCAGGATGTAGGCCTCCGCCTTGAACTTCTTGTGCGGCTTCACCGAGCCCGGCTTGCACAGAACCTGGCCGCGCTCCACCGCATCCTTGTCGATCCCGCGCAGCAGGCAGCCCACGTTGTCGCCCGCCACGCCCTCGTCCAGGAGCTTGCGGAACATCTCCACCCCGGTCACAACAGACTTCTGGGTGTCGCGCAGCCCAACGATCTCAACTTCCTCGCCGACCTTGATCTTGCCGCGCTCGATGCGGCCGGTCACCACCGTCCCGCGGCCGGAGATCGAGAACACGTCCTCGATCGGCATCAGGAACGGCTGGTCGATCGGGCGCTCCGGCAGCGGCACGTGCGTGTCCAGCGCCTCGTACAGCTTGAGGATCGCCTCGTCAGCGGTCTCGCCCTTCTCGCCGTTGAGCGCCTTGATCGCAGAGCCGCGGATCACCGGCGCCTTGTCGCCGGGGAACTGGTACTTGGTCAGAAGCTCGCGCACCTCGAGCTCCACCAGATCGAGCAGCTCGGGGTCGTCCACCACGTCGACCTTGTTCAGGAACACCACGATGTAGGGCACGCCCACCTGGCGCGCCAACAGGATGTGCTCGCGCGTCTGCGGCATCGGACCGTCCGCCGCCGATACCACCAGGATCGCGCCGTCCATCTGCGCCGCGCCCGTGATCATGTTCTTGACGTAGTCGGCATGCCCGGGGCAGTCGACATGGGCGTAGTGCCGCTTGGCCGTGGAATACTCCACGTGGCTGGTCGCAATCGTCAAAATCTTGGTCGGATCGCGCCGCCCCTGGCTCTCCGACGCCTTCGCCACCTGGTCATAGGGCACGAAGTTCGACGTCCAGCCCTTGTCCGCCGACACCTTCGTCAGCGCCGCCGTCAACGTCGTCTTGCCATGGTCCACGTGACCAATGGTCCCAACATTGCAATGCGGCTTGGTGCGTTCGAATTTCTGCTTGGCCATTGGACACTCCGTCTCGTGATCTTTATTCCGCGCGTCAGGCGAACTTCGCCTGGATCTCCGCGGCGACTGCCTGAGGTACTTGTTCGTAGTGATCGAATTGCATGGTGAAGGTGGCGCGTCCCTGTGACATGGAACGCAGATTGCTGACATAGCCGAACATGTTGGCGAGCGGAACCATCGCGTTCACGACGTTGGCGTTGCCGCGCATGTCCTGACCGTGGATCTGCCCGCGGCGAGAATTGAGATCGCCGATGACGGAGCCGGTATAATCCTCGGGCGTCACCACTTCGACTTTCATGATCGGCTCGAGCAGGACGGGCGAGCCCTTCTGCAGTGCATCGCGCAATGCCGCGCGCGCGCAGATTTCGAACGCGAGCGCCGACGAATCGACGTCGTGATAGGCGCCGTCGATCAGCGTCACCTTGAGATCGACCACCGGGAAGCCCGCGAGCACACCCGAACCAAGCACCGATTCGAGACCCTTCTCGACGCCGGGGATGTATTCCTTCGGCACGGTTCCGCCGACGACGTCGTTCTCGAACTCGAAGCCTCCGGCCGGCGGCAGCGGCTCGGCCACGATCTTGACCCGTGCAAATTGGCCGGACCCGCCGGTCTGCTTCTTGTGCGTGTAGTCGACGGTGACCGGCTTGCTGATCTTCTCGCGATAAGCGACCTGCGGCGCGCCGATATTGGCATCGACTTTGTAGGTGCGCTTCAGGATGTCGACCTTGATGTCGAGATGAAGCTCGCCCATCCCCTTCAGGATGGTCTGGCCCGACTCCTGGTCGGTCGTGACCCGGAACGACGGGTCCTCGGCCACCAGCTTGGCGAGCGCGACACCGAGCTTCTCCTGGTCGGCCTTCGACTTCGGCTCGATCGCGATCTCGATCACCGGATCCGGGAATTCCATCTTCTCCAGGATCACCGTTTTCTGCGAGTCGCACAGCGTGTCGCCGGTGCGCACCTCCTTGAGACCCGCAAGCGCGACGATATCGCCGGCATAGGCCTCCTTGATGTCCTCGCGATTGTTCGCGTGCATCAGAAGCATGCGGCCAATGCGCTCCTTGCGATCCTTGGTGGAGTTGATGACGCCGGTGCCGCTTTCGAGCCGACCGGAATAGATGCGGCAGAAGGTGATGGTGCCGACGAAGGGATCGTCCATGATCTTGAAGGCGAGCATCGCCAACGGCTCGCTGTCGCTCGGATTGCGCACGACCTCATTGCCCTTGCTGTCGATGCCCTTGATCGGCGGCACGTCGAGGGGCGATGGCAGGAAGTCGACGACGGCGTCGAGCAGCGGCTGCACACCCTTGTTCTTGAACGCGGACCCGGCGAACACGGGGAAAAACGCGCCGGTGATGACCGCTTTGCGGATCAGGCGCTTGAGGGTCGCTTCATCGGGCTCTTTGCCCTCGAGGTAGGCGGTCATGGCGTCGTCGTCGAGTTCGACCGCAGCCTCGATCAGTTTCTCGCGATATTCCTTGGCCTGTTCGAGCATGTCGGCCGGAATGTCGACGTCGTGATAGTTGGCGCCGAGCGCCTCGTCTTCCCACACCACGCCCTTCATGCGGATGAGGTCGACGACACCCTTGAATTGTTGCTCGGCCCCGATCGGAAGCTGGATCGCCACCGGCTTGGCTCCGAGGCGGTCGACGATGTCCTTGAGGCACTGGAAGAAGTCCGCGCCCACCTTGTCCATCTTGTTGCAGAAGACGATGCGCGGGACCTTGTACTTGTCGCCCTGCCGCCAGACCGTCTCGGTCTGCGGCTCGACCCCTTGATTGCTGTCAAGCACGCATACCGCGCCGTCGAGCACCCGCAGGCTTCGTTCCACCTCGATGGTGAAATCGACGTGTCCGGGCGTGTCGATGATGTTGAGCCGCTTGTTCTTCCAGAACGCCGTGGTCGCGGCCGAGGTAATCGTGATGCCGCGCTCCTGCTCCTGCTCCATGAAATCCATGGTCGCGGCGCCGTCATGCACCTCGCCGATCTTGTGGCTCTTGCCGGTGTAATAGAGGATCCGCTCGGTCGTCGTCGTCTTCCCGGCATCGATGTGGGCCATGATGCCGAAATTGCGGTAGTCCTCGATGGGATGGCTGCGGGGCATGCGAAGCTAAGTCCTTATTGTACGGGCCGTCACCAGCGGTAGTGCGAGAACGCCCGGTTGGCCTCGGCCATCCGGTGGGTATCCTCGCGCTTCTTGACGGCGTTTCCCCGGCTGTTGGACGCGTCGAGCAACTCGGCCGAGAGGCGTTCCGTCATCGTCTTTTCGTTGCGCTCGCGCGCGGCCGAGATGATCCAGCGGATGCCGAGCGCCTGGCGGCGGGTGGTGCGGACCTCGACCGGCACCTGATAGGTCGCGCCGCCGACACGCCGCGAGCGGACCTCGATCGAGGGCATCACGTTGTCGAGGGCCTGTTCAAAAATCGAAACGGGATTCTGCTTGGTCTTGCCTTCGATGATTTCGAAAGCGCCATAGACGATGCTCTCGGCCACCGACTTCTTGCCGGCGCGCATGATCGAGTTCATGAACTTCGAGACCACCAGGTTCCCGTATTTCGGGTCCGGATTGATCTCTCGCTTGTCGGCACTGTGACGGCGGGACATGGGGTCGGTCCTCGGTCTTCTCTTTGATCTTCTTTATTCATGTCGGTCGACGGAATTCCCGGCGACCCTACGCAAAACGACCCAATCACTTGGGTCGTTTTGCTCCGTATTTGGAGCGGCGCTGCTTGCGGTTCTTCACACCTTGCGTATCGAGCACACCGCGCAGGATGTGGTAGCGCACGCCGGGCAGATCCTTTACGCGGCCGCCGCGGATCATCACCACCGAGTGTTCCTGCAGATTGTGGCCCTCGCCCGGGATGTAGCCGATCACCTCGAAGCCGTTGGTAAGCCGCACCTTTGCAACCTTGCGCAAGGCCGAGTTCGGCTTCTTCGGCGTCGTGGTGTAGACGCGCGTACACACACCACGCTTCTGCGGGCTCTGCTGCAGCGCAGGCACCTTTTTCTTTGCGTGCTGCGTGACACGCGGCTTGCGGATCAACTGGTTGATGGTCGGCATCGTCTCGCCTGCAATCCTTCGCCCTGCTCTCCTGCCTCGCAGGAGATGGAAGAGATGGCTTCATTCGAACGCGCAAAACGGAAGAGCGCCTTCCGCTTCCTATGCGTGCGGCGCTCACCCGTTTCACAGAGGACCGCGCCGCGCGATTGCGAAGCGGTCATGCACTTCTCACCTGACAGTCGTCAGAGGCAGCGTTTGAGCTTCATTCCTCGAGGCTGGTGACGCCCACCCGCAGCCAAAAGAGATGTAACGATCTCAGTGGTTTAGCGAGATTCGGGCACGCCGTTCCGAGCAAGCGAAGCTCACCGCCTGCCGAAAAGTGGGCGGTATGTATCGGCGGGTGGTGTCGAAGTCAAGGCATAAAGGGCCGAAAAATCGAGGTTTTTTGCATTTTCGTGGCCCGGCGGCGGCGCGCCAGGCGACGATACCTCAAGTCTGCGCCCTCGGTCGGATTTGGCCGGACCCCGCCTCTTGAGGGTCGCGCAGCCGGGCCGGCCAAGTCGGCATGCGCTGTCGGGCAATCGACGGCATGCTCGCGGGTGAACTTTTGGCCTGGCTAGGCCGCCTGCTTGCCCAGGCGCGCCACCTCTCGGCGCAGAAGATTGGAGTAGACGCCCTTGCGCTGAACGAGGACCTGGGGCGCGCCGTCCTCGCACACGGTTCCGCCTTGCAGCACGACAATGCGGTCGAAGCTGCGCAAGGTCGAGAGCCGGTGGGCGATTGCGATCACGGTGCGCCCGCCCATCAGGCGGTCCAGCGCCTGCCGGACCAATTCTTCCGATTCGCTATCGAGTGCGGAGGTCGCCTCGTCGAGCAGAAGGATCGGCGCATCCTTGAGAAAAGCGCGCGCGATGCCGATGCGTTGCCGCTGGCCGGGTGAGAGCTTCACCCCTCTGTCACCCACGATGGTCGCAGCGCCTTCCGGCAGGTTCGCGATGAACTCCGCGCAATTGGCCGCGATGACCGCTTCCTCCACGTCCGCATCGGAGGCATCCGGCCGGCCATAGCGGATGTTCTCCATGATCGAGCGGTGAAACAGGGAGATGTCCTGGGGAACGACTGCAATCGCCGACCGCAAGCTCTCCTGCGTCACCCGGGCAATGTCCTGCCCACCGACCAGAATGCGTCCGCTCTGCACGTCGTAGAAGCGCTGCACCAGAGAAAAGAGTGTCGATTTTCCGCACCCCGACTGTCCGACCAGACCGGCGCGCTGGCCGGAGTCGATACGCAACGTCAAATCCTTGAACACCTTGCGCCCATCGGGATAGCAGAAGCCGACGTTCTCGAACGCGACGGTGGCACCCGAGCGCACCAGCGAGGTCGCCTTCGGATCGTCGCTCAGGTGATGCGGAATGAGCAGGGTGGCGAGCGCCTCGGAGAGGCGTGCCAGGTGTTGGGTAACGTCTACCAAGGCAACCGCCAGATCCCGCGTCGCATGCAGGATCGAGAGGCCGAGCGTGCACACCAGCACGACATCTCCGGTCGTGGCTGCGCCGTTCTGCCATAGGACGATCGCCCAGCCCAAAAGCCCGATGGTCAAGAATACGGTGACGCCGGCATGCAGCAGACGCAGCTTCTCCAGATACAGGAGGCTGCGCCGCCGCGCTGCCATTTCCCGGTCGATGGTGGCGTCGAGCCGCCTGTGTTCGCGGCCGAGTCCGCAGAACGACCAGACCAGCGACATATTGCCGACGACGTCCACCATTTCGCCATCCACCGCCGCAGCGCGGTTGGCGAATTCATGATGCAACGGCCGGCCGGCGGCGGCCAAGCGAAACATGGCCAATACCAGAACCGCGGCGAGCACCGTCAACGCCGCCGCCATGGGCAAACTCACCGTCACCACGAAACCGATCGCCACGATCGTCGCCACGCACGGCGGTAGCACGTTCCAGACGGACATGTTCTGCAGGGTGAAGACGGCGTTGGAGGTGGCCGTGATGCGGCTGGTCAACGTCCCCGGCATCCGCTCGGCAAAATAGCTCGGCGAGTGTCCGGTGAGGTGACGAAACAGATCGCGCCGCAGATCGCCGGTAACGGCAACAAAGGTGTAGCTGGCAATCCAACTGGCAACCCGCCAGAGGAGATTGTCCGCGGCGATCAAGCTCGCGAGCAGCGTGAGGCCGAGCCAGGCGTTGCGGACGCTGTCGTCGGCGTACAATCCTGCCGACAGCGTATCCACCAGAACCTTGACACCGTACTGCGCGCCCACTGAGCAACCAACGGCTCCAAGTACCGCGATCAGGATCGCGGCATGGGCAATGGGGCGTGTTCCTATGTAGTGACCGAGGAGCGCAAAAGGACGCTGAGCGTACCGATAAGCCTCGTTCATGTGGATTGGACCCCGGTCCAGATGCGCTTGTGCTTATTGCCAACGCGACAACACGCTGCAAGTTTCCGGGGAACTTGATTAAAGTTTAGCGGCCTGCGCTGATTGCTGCGGATAAAGGCAGCGAAATACCGTTTTTCGGCAATGACGCTCGGCATACCAGCATCGCGGCTGGCGCAAGCCTTCCCTTCAAGCCTTCCCTTAATGACTGATCTGCGACAGCGTCGGCTCCCGCGCCGAATCGGGGCGGGTCTCGGGCAGCAGCAGCCAGACCAGACCGAGGCCGCCAACGGCCACGGCTGCGAGACTCCAAAACGCGAGACTGCTGCCGAAATGATCCATCACGTAGCCCGCCAGCGTGGTGCTGAGCGCCGCCCCGATGCCGACCGCGCTGCCGACAATACCGAGGCCAAGGTTGAACCGTCCGGTGCCACGCGTGAGGTCCGCCACCACGAGGGGGAGAACCACCCCGAGAACAGCCGCGCAGACCCCGTCGAGAACTTGCACGGCGACGATGAGATAGGGACTGCTCACCAGGGCAAAGAACACGCCTCGCAACGCCAGGGCGGCAAAGCAGAGCAGCAGCAGCGGCCTTCGCCCCCACGCATCGGCCTGGCGTCCGACCCAGGGCGCGACGCCCGCGACGATGACGGTCGGAACAACGATGCAGGCTCCGATCAGCGTTGACGCCCACGCGCTCGAACGCATGGTCAGGATACTCCCCATGATCGGGAGCATGGCTGCGTTGGCAAGTTGGAACAACAGGATGCAACCGGCAAAAATCAGCAGGCGGCGGTCGCACAACACGCTCCGCAAGCTGGCAGTCGCGGTTCCTTCGCTCGTGTGCTTGGGACGCTCGATATCGCTCATGCGAATGCGGGTAAGCGCCAAGATCGCTGGCGCAGCAAGTATGGCGGTCAGGAAGAACACGGCCTGACTGGAGACAAGCGATCCGCATGCACCCATGGCGGCCGCGGCGACGCCGTTGCCTATCGAGGCGAAGCGCGCATTGCGGCCGAGCCGCGCGCCGAGCGCAGCATGGCCAACCAGACCGAGGCTGATCGCGGCAATGACCGGCCCCAGCACGCAGCTGGCCGCCGCGTGCAGGACACGCGATCCCATCACAACGGCGAAATTCGGCCAGATCGCGAGCGCAAGAGCGCTCAGACAAATCGCCGCCACCGCCAGCCCGGCAACCAGCCGCGCCGAGCGGACGGCATCGACCAGCGCACCGCCGGGCATCTGGCAGGCCAGGGCGACCAGGCCGCCCGCGGTCAGGACCAGGCCGATATCGAACTGCGCCCATTGATGCGCGGTCAGATAGATCGCGACGAAAGGACCAAAGCCGGTCTGAATGTCCGCAAGGAAGAACGTGAACCAGTCAAGACCGCGCGCACTCGCCTGCGGCGACGCACTCGCGGTTGCGGGCGCCGTTTGCTTCCATGTCACCGGCGTCGGAACACCGACGTCGGCGCGGCGGTCGAGCCGACCGCCGTCAAACTCAAGTGCTAGTGTTGACAGCCCACTGTCTCCGGCGCCGTCGGGGTAACTACGGCGTCGGGTTTTGGCCGAATGCCCCTCGCACTCGGCCCCCCTCTCTCACTCGGATACCCCACACCAGGCACTCGCCGGAAGGAGTATCGGAGTGTGCTCGCAGGTACTCAAATATGCGAAACGAGGCGATTTTGAGAAGTGCTGTGAGTTCCGCAAAGAGCGGAGCCATGGAACAAAGTTCCAAAATTCCGGAATCTTTGCGCGAGAAGGAACTTCGCCGACGGCAAACGACAGCAGCGTTCTGCGCGCGTTTCTTGTCAGCGCGTGGCCGCGCAAAGAGCAACGAGTGTGCACGCAAGCCAAGGCCTTGGAACGCGCGTTCGAGGCATCGTTGGCTGACGCCCAGCTTGGACCCGCCGAGAGCGTGGGTGTGGGCGCAGTTCACTTCCGCTCGAGGATCCCGGCGATGGCCTTGACCTGATTGCGCGCGTAGATCGGCAACCCGGCGCTGATCGAATTACCGCTGTTGAACGAACTCTTGCCGGCAAGCACCTGCGCCGGCACCAGGTTTCGCAGCACAGGTACTTTCATGAACTCTTTCTTCTTGGTCATGATGCTGGTCTCGACGGCAAGTGCCATGAACACCGTGACGACGGTCTGATTGGCATCGGTGGGATGATGCTGGAAGACCGCGAGCAACTTGCCGAACTGCATCACCTGGTTGACGTAGAAGATGTTTTGTTCGAGCGCACCGACCGGTGCGGTGTCCAGCCCGGTCAGGGTCGCGAGCCCCATTTCAGTGACCTCCGCGGCCGGGCGCAGCGTGAGCTCGCTCTCGAACTCGAGGTAATCCGGAAGCCTCTTGGAGCCTTCCCTGAGCTTGTTGGCAATCTGGATACCGACCGGCAGCTTGCCCTCGAACTGGTAGCGCGAGCGAATGCAGATGGTCGCCGGTCTGGTTTCACACCAGCGCCGCAGCGGATGCTGATTGTTGATGGCGCGTGGGTCCTTGGGGGAAATGGCCTCCGCCGACGTGATCAGGCGGTGCTTGATCGCCGGATCGATACGCTCGACGAAGGGCAGCGTGACCAGGCTGGCGAGATCAATCGAGCCCGGCGGTCGCGCGAGCAAAAAGCGCGCCTCGCCCACATACATATGAAGCTTTTCCTTGAAGCGCTTGCGCACCCCGTCGACCGTGACCTCGGAATACGGCTCGAGATAGCTCGGAAACGGAGACAGGAACTGCTTTTCGATGGGCTTCGCCTGCGCCCAATCCTCGAACCGAATGAGACCGGCGTCCGGATCGATCAGCTCCTCGGTGGGCCGATCGAGGAAGGCGATGGTTTTCGGCTTGAGTTGGCTGACAGCGAGCCCGGCGGCTGAACTGACCTCTGCGATCCCGAAATCCTGCGCATGGACTTGCGTCCCACAGGCTACCGTAAATGCCGCCAATCCCAGGACCAAGGCAGCGGGCTTCATTCTCCGCATGAGTATTCTTTCATCAATAGCGCCGGTTGCCCCAAATGTAGCCGGGGGGTTCGATCCGTTGTGGCGCTTGGTAGGGCTGCGGTGCCTGCGATCGTGGATCTCGCCCGTAAGCGCCGGACTGGCCGTAATACTGCGCCGGCGGCCGCAACGGTGCCGGAACGTAACGGCCGTTATTGTCGTACTGGTAGCCTTGGTACCCCTGGTATCCCTGATAGCCTTGGCGCTGGCCGTAGTAATCGTAGCCGTAGGGATTTGGCGCCACGCCGTAATAGCCGCGCGCTTCACGCGCCGCGTAAGCGTCCTCTCGAGAAATCAGCTCGTACTGAGTGTCGAGGACTTGGCCGTGGCGGTCGATCCGGAAACATTCGTTGATCGCTTTGCCGCCGCCCACTGGCGCTTCGCCGGACTCGAGATCGATCGACTTGCACGTGAGCTGGCGTTTGGCCTCCGGCGACGGCGGGGCAAGCGCGGTTCTCGGGGCAACGTTGGCCCATACCGCCTGGATGATCGGCTCGAAGATGGGAACGGCTACTCCGCCGCCGGTCGCGCCGCCGCCGAGCGTGCGGCGCTTGCCGGTGGCGTTGTCGTAGCCGAGCCATACCGCGACGGTGACATCATTGCTGAAGCCGACGAACCAGGCGTCGTTCTCCTCATCCGAGGTGCCGGTCTTACCCGCGACATAGGGCGAAAGGCCGGAGATCGCGTGCGCCGTGCCGCGCGCCAGCACCCCCTGCAGCATGGTCTTGAGCTGATAGAACGAGGCGCGATCGACCGATGCCACCGTGACCGAGGATTTAGGATCGTGTCGATAGACAGTCGCACCATTGCTATCGATCAATTCGATCACATAGGGCGCGGGTCGCAGCCCTTCATTCGCGATCGTGGCATAGAACGCCGCGAGATCGATCGGCCGCACCGGCTGGGCGCCGAGCACGAACGGATAGTACCGCACGCATTCGCGGTAGATCTGCGCTTCGACCGCGAGCTTGCAGACGCGATCGAGGCTCGCCTCCGGGGTGTTTTCGATGCCGCCGTCGAGCAGATGGACGGTGGCGAGATTGCGTGAATTCTCCAGCGCGCGGCGCAGCGTCAGAATGCCGCCCGAACCGCCGTCGTAGTTCTTCGGTGTCCAATAGTCCTGCTCGCGGGCGCGACCCCGGCCGATGGGCGGCAGCGTGATCGGCTCGTCGCTCACCAGTGTGTTGGGCTGCAACCCCCTGCGCAGGGCTGCCAGATAGCTCAGCGGCTTGATCGCGGAGCCGGGCTGCCGCATGGCCTGGCTCACCCGATTGAGCTGGCTCAGCGGATAGGAGAAACCACCGCTCATGGCCAGGATGCGGCCGGTCTTGTTCTCCAGCACCACCACCGCGCCCTGCACCACCGGGCGCACCCGCAGCTCGGCCCGCGCGCCTGACTTGCCCTTGCCGTCGGTCACGCGCACCAGCACCACGTCGTAGAGCGCGAGCTTGCGCTGAGCGGCTGCGTTGTCGATCGAGAACGGCAGGATGCGGCCGTCCGCCAGGCCCACACGCCAGGCCTCGTTTTTCTTGCCGCCCGGCTTCTCCACCACGATCGCGGGCGTCCAGTGCACGTCATAGAGCGGCAATCGCGCCGCCACGAGCGCCTGCTGCCAGGCCGGCCGTTTCTCGGCGGGCTTGCGCTCCGCCTCGATCCGCTGCACGGCCTTGGCCAGCTTCGCCTCCGGGGAAACGAACTGCACCCGCCCGGCGCTGCGTTCATAGCGTGAGAGCCCCTCCTGCAGCGTCGTCTCCACCGCGCGCTGCAATTGCGGATTGATCGTCGAGCGCACCGTGTAGGAGTGGGCGGTGATCGCCTCGATGCCGGCAACCGATTTGGCCTCCCGCGCCACCTGGTCCACGAAGTGGAAGCCGATGTCGCGGCGCGGCCGCTCGTAGGCCACCAGTACCGGCAGCGCAGGCAGTCCGCGGCTGGGCTGATCGGCAGTGGGATTGGCCTCGTCCTCCTGCATGCGGCTCAGAACATAGGCGAGCCGCTCCTGGGCGCGTCCGGGATGCCGGTCGGGATTGAAGTAGTTCGGCCCCTTGGTGAGGCCGGCAAGAAGCGCACCTTCCTCCAGCGTCAGCTCCTTCGCCCGCTTGCCGAAATAGCTGCGGGCCGCGAGCTCGATCCCCCAGGAGCCGCGGCCGAGATAGACCGAATTGAGGTAAAGCTCGAGGATCTCCGCCTTGCTCAGCGTGTGCTCGACCCGCGAGGCCACGATCATCTCGCGGATCTTGCGGTCATAGGTGAGGTCCTCGCCGACCAGCAGGTTCTTCACGATCTGCTGGGTGATGGTCGAGCCGCCTTGCGGGCGCCCGGACTGGGCGAGGTTGCCGATGAAGGCGCGGATCAGGCCGCGCTCGTCGATGCCCTTGTGGCGGTAAAAGCGCTTGTCCTCGGCCGCCAGGAACGCCTTCTGCACGTTCTCCGGAATCTCGGCGAGCGGCACCCATTGGCGCCGCTGGTTCTCCTCGAACACCTCCGCGAAGCGTTCGCCCTTGCGGTCGAGCACGACGCTGGCGCCCGGAAGCTTGAGGCCCTTGAGCTTGTTGTGATCGGGCAGATCGGCGGCCGCCTTGTTGTAATGGTCGATGACCTCGCCGAGGTCGACGGCCGGCACCGCTACCTTCTCGTTCTTGCAAAATTGTCGGTAGGCCGTTTGCAGATCGGCAAAATTGATGCCGCGAAACGCCTTGTTCTCGCTGGTCATCGCCTGCGGATCGTCCAACGCCGTGGCGATGAGCTCATCGAGGTTGATGTCCTCGATGTCGAAAGCCTTGCGCATATGGGTGCAGCCCGCGCTCAGCAGCCGTGCGACCTCGTCCTGATCGCGGGTGCGATCGAACTGCGTCTTCACCCCGTCCGGCGTGGTGGTGACCTGACTGAGTGCCAGCGCCAAAGCAAAGATTTTGACCAGGAGCGATTCCATCGGACCATGCGAAGGGCTCGAACCAAAGGCGAGACCCAGCCTCCCCCCCTAAACGACCGTTACAAAATGGCTTTTTGGGGTGCCGAGTTCCCTCCCCGGGTAAATATAGTCAGGGGACGCCGGTGCTTCGACACCGCACCGACCTAATTCGGAGCCCCGGGATAGAAAAGGGGCTGCCCGAAGGCAGCCCCTGACGTCTCGATTCGATTGTCGGCGGATCATTCCGCCGCCGGCAATTGCGCCGGCTCTGGAGCCTCCGCGGCGGCCGCCTTGGCAGCGGCCTCCTTCTCGCGCTCCTCGAGGATGAGCGCGTCGCGCTTGCCTGCGACCTCGCGCAGCCCGTTCATCATCGCACCGGTCCCCGCCGGGATCAGGCGGCCGACAATGACGTTCTCCTTGAGGCCTTCGAGCGTGTCCACCTTGCCGTTGACCGCGGCTTCGGTGAGTACGCGCGTGGTCTCCTGGAACGACGCCGCCGAGATGAACGAGCGCGTCTGCAGCGAGGCCTTGGTGATGCCGAGCAGAACCGGATGGCCGACGGCCGGCTTCTTGCCTTCGTCCTTCGCGCGCGCATTGAGCTCATCGAGCTCGATCCTGTCGATCTGCTCGCCTTGGATCAGGTCGGTCTCACCGGCGTCGTCGATCTCGACCTTCTGCAGCATCTGGCGAACGATCACCTCGATGTGCTTGTCGTTGATCGCGACACCCTGCAGCCGATACACATCCTGGATCTCATTGACGAGATAGGCTGCCAGCTCCTCGACGCCCTTGATCGCCAGGATGTCGTGCGGAGCGGGATTGCCTTCGACAATCGAGTCGCCCTTTTCGATGATATCGCCGTCCTGCAGGTAGATGTGCTTACCCTTCGCGATCAAGTACTCCCTCGGCTCCTCGCCCTTGTCGGCTGGCTCGATGATGACGCGACGCTTGTTCTTGTAATCGCGTCCGAAGCGGATGGTGCCCGAGGTCTCGGCGATGATCGCCGCCTCCTTCGGTCGACGCGCCTCGAACAGCTCCGCCACCCGCGGCAGACCGCCGGTGATGTCACGGGTCTTGGCGCTCTCGGTCGGGATACGCGCGATGACGTCACCCGCTTGCACGTGCGTTCCCGGATCGACCGAGATGACGGCGTCCACGGCGAGCTGGTAGCGCGCCTCGCCGCCGCGGGCGACCTTCAGGATCTTGCCGCCCTTGTCCTTGATCACGATCGAGGGCCGCAGGTCGACCCCGCGCGTGGTACGCCAGTCGGTGACCACGCGCTTGGCGATGCCGGTCGATTCGTCGAGCGTCTCCGACATCGACTGGCCTTCCACCAGGTCCTCGAACCCGATCGTGCCCTCGACCTCAGTGAGGATCGGCCGGGTATAAGGGTCCCATTCCGCGATGCGCTGCCCGCGCTTGATCTTGTCGCCCTCGTCGACCAGGACCCGCGCACCGTATTGGATGCGGTGCACCGCACGCTCGGTCCCGTCGGGATCGAGCACGGCAACGACCATGTTGCGAACCATGGCGACCGTCTGGCCGTCGGAGTTCTTCACCATGTTCTTGTTCTTGATCTTGATCTTTCCGTCGAAGTTCGACTCGACGAACGACTGCTCTGAAATCTGGGCAGCACCGCCGATGTGGAACGTGCGCATGGTGAGCTGAGTGCCCGGCTCGCCGATCGATTGCGCGGCGATGACGCCCACCGCCTCGCCCATGTTGACCGGTGTACCGCGGGCCAGATCGCGCCCGTAGCACATACCGCAGACGCCGGTGGTGGTCTCGCACGTGAGCACCGAACGGATGCGCAGTTCCTGCACACCGCCCGTTACAATGGCCTCGACCTGCGGCTCTTCGAGCAGCGTGCCGCTCTTGACGATGATCTTGTGCGAGGAGGGATCGCGCACGTCCTCGGCCGTGGTGCGGCCGAGAATGCGGCTGGCGAGCGAAGCCACCACGGTGCCGGAATCGATGATGGCACGCACCTTGATGCCCGCCGTCGTTCCGCAATCCACCGTCGTGATGATGCAGTCCTGCGCCACGTCGACGAGACGCCGGGTGAGGTAGCCCGAATTCGCGGTCTTGAGCGCGGTATCGGCAAGCCCCTTGCGGGCGCCGTGCGTCGAGTTGAAGTACTCGAGCACGGTGAGCCCTTCCTTGAAGTTGCTGATGATCGGGCTCTCGATGATCTCGCCCGAGGGCTTCGCCATCAGGCCGCGCATACCCGCGAGCTGGCGCATCTGGGCGGGCGAGCCGCGCGCGCCGGAATGCGCCATCATGTAGATCGAGTTGACCTGGGCCTCGCGGCCGCCTTCGATCCGCTCCACCGAGGATATCTGCTGCATCATCTCGTCGGCGATGCGGTCGGTCGCCTTCGACCACGCGTCGACCACCTTGTTGTACTTCTCGCCCTGGGTGATCAGACCGTCATTGTACTGCTGCTCGAATTCCTTGGCGTCTTTGCGGGTATCATCGATGATCTTCCACTTCGTGCTCGGGACCACCATGTCGTCCTTGCCGAACGAAATGCCGGCCTTGAAGGCGTGGTGGAATCCGAGCGCCATGATGCGGTCGCAGAAGATCACCGTCTCCTTCTGCCCGCAGTGGCGGTAGACTTGGTCGATCATGCCGGAGATTTCCCGCTTGGTCATGAGCTTGTTCACGACCTCGAAGGGAACCTTCGAGCTCTTCGGCAGCACCTGGCCGAGCATCACGCGGCCCGGCGTGGTCTCGAACCACTGACGGAAGGACTTGCCCTTCTCGTCGACCCCGACCCAGCGGTATTTGATCTTGGTGTGCAGGTCGACGACCTTGGCATGCAGCGCATGCTCGATCTCCGCCATTTCGCCGAAGATCTTTAGCTGCTTCTCGTTCTCGCCGCCTTCGCGCATGATCGAGAGGTAGTAGAGGCCGAGCACGATATCCTGCGACGGCACGATGATCGGCGAGCCGTTGGCGGGGTGCAGGATGTTGTTGGTCGACATCATCAGGACGCGCGCCTCGAGCTGCGCCTCGAGCGAAAGCGGCACGTGCACCGCCATCTGGTCGCCGTCGAAGTCGGCGTTGAACGCCGCACAAACCAGCGGATGAAGCTGGATCGCCTTGCCCTCGATCAGCACCGGCTCGAACGCCTGGATGCCCAGGCGATGGAGCGTCGGCGCGCGGTTGAGCAATACCGGATGCTCGCGGATGACCTCGTCGAGGATGTCCCAAACCTCGGGCTTCTCCTTCTCGACCAGCTTCTTGGCCTGCTTCACCGTCGTCGACAGGCCCTTGGCGTCGAGCCGCGAATAGATGAACGGCTTGAACAGTTCGAGCGCCATCTTCTTCGGCAGCCCGCACTGGTGCAGCTTGAGCTCCGGGCCGACCACGATGACGGAGCGGCCGGAATAGTCGACGCGCTTGCCGAGCAGGTTCTGCCGGAAGCGGCCCTGCTTGCCCTTCAGCATGTCGGCGAGCGACTTCAGGGGCCGCTTGTTGGCGCCCGTGATGACCCGGCCGCGGCGGCCATTGTCGAACAGCGCGTCGACAGCCTCCTGCAGCATCCGCTTCTCGTTGCGGATAATGATGTCGGGCGCGCGCAACTCGATCAGGCGCTTCAACCGATTGTTGCGGTTGATCACGCGACGATAAAGGTCGTTGAGATCGGAGGTGGCAAAGCGGCCGCCATCGAGCGGCACGAGCGGCCGCAGATCCGGCGGGATCACCGGAACCTGGGTCAGGATCATCCATTCCGGCCGGTTGCCGGACTGCTGGAAGGCCTCCACGATCTTGAGTCGCTTGGCGAGCTTCTTCTTTTTGGCGTCGGAATCCGAGCCCGCGATCTCCGCCCGCAGATCAGCCTGCATCTTGTCGAGATCGAGTGCCTTGAGCATCTCGCGGATCGCTTCCGCGCCGATCGTGGCGGTGAAGCTGTCGGCACCGAACTCCTCCTGCGCCTTGAGGTATTCCTCTTCGCTCAAAAGCTGACGGTCCTCGAGCGAGGTCAGCCCCGGCTCGAGCACGACATAGCTCTCGAAATAGAGAATGCGCTCGAGCGACTTGAGCGTCATGTCGAGCAGAAGCCCGATGCGCGAGGGCAGCGACTTGAGAAACCAGATGTGGGCGACCGGAGCCGCGAGCTCGATATGGCCCATGCGCTCGCGCCGCACGCGCGACAGCGTGACCTCGACCGAGCATTTCTCGCAGATGATGCCCTTGTATTTCATGCGCTTGTACTTGCCGCACAAGCACTCATAGTCCTTGATCGGCCCGAAGATGCGCGCGCAGAACAGGCCGTCGCGCTCGGGCTTGAACGTGCGGTAGTTGATGGTCTCCGGCTTTTTGATCTCGCCGTAGGACCAGGACAGAATCTTTTCCGGGCTCGCGATCGAAATCCGGATCTGGTCGAAGACCTGAGCCGGCACCTGCGGGCTGAAAAAATTCATAATCTCTTGATTCATAGTCTTCTCCGTGTGGAGTATTCAGTTGTCCGCGACGAACGACAGACGATGGGCGACAGAAGGATCGGCACTCTCTTCTGTCGCTCGCTGAAATCTGTCTTTCGTCCTCCGTTGTCCGTTGTCGTCACTCCGCGGCTTCCGCGGCCTCGCCACCCGGGCCCGTCCGCTGCTGCTTCGAATTGTGCAGATCGACGTTGAGGCTGAGCGAGCGCATCTCCTTGACCAACACGTTGAACAATTCCGGAATGCCGGCCTCGAACGTGTCATCGCCGCGGACGATCGCCTCGTACACCTTGGTGCGGCCGGCAACGTCGTCCGACTTCACGGTCAACATTTCCTGCAGCGTGTAGGCGGCGCCGTAGGCTTCGAGCGCCCACACCTCCATTTCGCCGAAACGCTGGCCGCCGAACTGCGCCTTGCCGCCCAGCGGCTGCTGGGTGACGAGGCTGTAGGGACCGATCGAACGGGCGTGGATCTTGTCGTCGACCAGATGGTGGAGCTTGAGCATGTAGATGTAGCCCACCGTCACCTTGCGATCGAACGGCTCGCCGGTGCGTCCATCGAACAGCGTCACCTGGCCGGAGTGATCGAGACCGGCGAGATCGAGCATGTGTTCGATATCCGCCTCCTTGGCGCCGTCGAACACCGGCGTCGCGATCGGCACGCCGTGACGGAGGTTGGTGCCTAGTTCCACCAGATCCTTTTCGCCCAGCGACTTGATGGTCTCGTCATCGCCGTAGATCTTCTTCAGCATCTCCTTGAGCGGCTTGGTGTCGTGCTTGGCGTTGTAGGCATCGACCGCCTGCCCGATCCGCAGTCCGAGGCCGGCGCAGGCCCAGCCGAGGTGCGTCTCCAGGATCTGTCCGACGTTCATCCGGCTGGGCACGCCCAGCGGGTTGAGAACGATGTCGACCTGCGTGCCGTCTTCGAGGAACGGCATGTCCTCGACCGGCACGATCTTCGACACCACGCCCTTGTTGCCGTGGCGGCCGGCCATCTTGTCGCCGGGTTGGATCTTGCGCTTCACCGCGACGAAGACCTTGACCATCTTCATCACGCCGGGCGGCAGCTCGTCGCCGCGCTGCAGCTTCTCGACCTTGTCGAGGAAGCGCTGCTCCAAGCCCTTCTTCAACTCGTCGTACTGTTTGCGGATGGCTTCGATCTCGGCCATCAGCTTGTCGTTCGGCGAGGCGAACTGCCACCATTGCGAGCGCGGATATTCCTCCAGCACCGCACGGGTGATCTTGGAATCTTTCTTGAAGCCCTTGGGGCCCGCGATGCCCTGGCGACCCTCCAGCATCTCGGCCAGGCGGCCGTAGACGTTGCGATCGAGGATCGCCTGCTCGTCGTCGCGGTCCTTGGCCAGCCGCTCGATCTCCTCGCGCTCGATGGCGAGCGCGCGCTCGTCCTTCTCGACGCCGTGGCGGTTGAACACCCGCACCTCGACGACCGTGCCCTGCACGCCGGGCGGCACCCGCAACGAGGTGTCGCGCACATCGGAGGCCTTCTCGCCGAAGATCGCGCGCAGCAGCTTCTCTTCCGGCGTCATCGGGCTCTCGCCCTTGGGCGTGATCTTGCCGCAGAGGATGTCGCCGGCGCGCACCTCGGCGCCGATATAGACGATGCCGGCCTCGTCGAGGTTTTTCAGCGCCTCTTCCGAAACGTTCGGGATATCGCGGGTGATTTCCTCCGGCCCGAGCTTGGTGTCGCGCGCCATGACCTCGAACTCCTCGATGTGGATCGAGGAGAACACGTCGTCCTTGACGATGCGCTCAGAGAGCAGGATCGAGTCTTCGAAGTTGTAGCCGTTCCACGGCATGAACGCGACGAGCACGTTACGGCCGAGCGCAAGTTCGCCGAGCTCGGTCGAGGGACCGTCGGCGATGATATCGCCCTTCTTGACCTGATCGCCGACCTTCACCAGCGGACGCTGGTTGATGCAGGTGTTTTGATTCGAGCGCTGGAACTTCATCAACCGGTAGATGTCGACGCCCGGCTTGGTCGCGTCGGCTTCCTCGGTCGCACGCACGACGATACGGGTGGCGTCGACCTGATCGACGATTCCGGTACGCCGCGCCCCGATCGAGGCGCCGAAGTCACGCGCAACCACGCCCTCCATGCCGGTGCCCACGAACGGCGCCTCGGCCCGCACCAGCGGCACCGCCTGGCGCTGCATGTTGGATCCCATCAGCGCGCGGTTGGCGTCGTCGTTCTCCAGGAACGGAATGAGCGCCGCCGCCACCGACACCAGCTGCTTCGGCGACACGTCCATGAAGTCGACTTTGTCGGCCGGGACCATCTGCACGTCGCCGGCGTGGCGGCACACGATCATGTCCTCGGTGAATCGCCCGCGGTTGTCGATCGGAATGTTCGCCTGCGCGACCGTGTAACGCCCCTCCTCCATCGCCGACAGGTAGACCACCTCGTCGCTGACGCGGCCGTCCTTGACCTTGCGATAGGGCGTCTCGACGAAACCGTACTTGTTCACCCGCGCATAGGTGGCGAGCGAGTTGATCAGGCCGATGTTCGGCCCTTCCGGCGTCTCGATCGGACAGATCCGGCCGTAGTGGGTCGGATGCACGTCGCGCACCTCGAAGCCGGCGCGCTCGCGCGTGAGGCCGCCGGGTCCGAGCGCCGAGAGCCGCCGCTTGTGCGTGATCTCGGACAGCGGATTGGTCTGGTCCATGAACTGGCTGAGCTGCGACGAGCCGAAGAACTCGCGCACCGCCGCCGCCGCAGGCTTGGCGTTGATCAGATCCTGCGGCATGACGGTATCGATGTCGACCGAGGACATGCGCTCCTTGATGGCGCGCTCCATGCGCAGAAGCCCGATGCGGTATTGATTTTCCATCAGCTCGCCGACCGAGCGCACCCGGCGGTTGCCGAGGTGATCGATGTCGTCGATCTCGCCCTTGCCGTCGCGCAGGTCCACCAGCGTACGAATGACCGCGATGATGTCTTCCTTGCGCAGCACCCGCATGGTGTCGGGCGCGTCGAGGTCGAGGCGCATGTTCATCTTCACCCGGCCGACGGCCGAGAGATCGTAACGCTCGGGATCGAAGAACAGCGACTGGAACATGTTCTGCGCGGTGTCGAGCGTCGGCGGCTCGCCCGGACGCATCACGCGGTAAATGTCGAACAGCGCGTCCTCGCGCGTCATGTTCTTGTCGACCGTGAGCGTGTTGCGGATATAGGCGCCGACATTGACGTGGTCGATGTCGAGCAGCGGCAGTTCCTTGTAGCCCGCCTCGTTCAGCGCCTTGAGGTTCTTTTCGGTGATCTCCTCGCCGGCTTCCGCATAGATCTCGCCGGTCTTGGCATTGACCAGGTCTTCCGCGATGTACTGCCCGATCAGCTCCTCGTCGGTCATGCGCAGGGCCTTGAGGCCCTTCTCGCCGAGCTGGCGCGCCTGACGCACGGTGAGCTTCTTGCCGGCCTCCAGGATAGTCTTGCCGGTGTCGGCATCGACGAGATCGTTGATCGCCTTGTAGCCGCGAAAGCGATTGGAATCGAACGGGACGCGCCAACCCTCCTTCTGCCGCTTGTAGATCATCTTGCGGTAGAAGGTATTGAGGATCTCCTCGGCATCCATGCCGAGCGCATACAGCAGCGACGTCACCGGGATTTTCCGGCGCCGGTCGATGCGCGCATAGACGATGTCCTTGGCGTCGAACTCGATGTCCAGCCACGAGCCGCGATACGGAATGATGCGCGCAGCGAACAACAGCTTGCCGGAGGAATGGGTCTTGCCCTTGTCGTGATCGAAGAACACGCCCGGCGAGCGGTGCATCTGGGACACGATCACGCGTTCGGTGCCGTTGACGACAAAGGTGCCGTTGTTGGTCATGAGCGGGATATCGCCCATGTAGACATCCTGCTCCTTGATGTCCTTGACCGACTTGGCCCCCGTCTCTTCGTCTATATCGAACACGATGAGGCGCAGCGTCACCTTGAGCGGCGCGGCATAGGTCATGCCGCGTTGGCGGCACTCGTCGACGTCGTATTTGGGCGCTTCGAATTCGTACTTCACGAATTCGAGCATCGACGTATTGGAAAAATCCGAGATCGGGAACACGGACTTGAACACAGCCTGCAGGCCCTCGTCGGGGCGACCCCCGAGGGGCTCCTGCACCAGCAGGAATTGGTCGTAGGACGCCTTTTGAACCTCGATGAGGTTCGGCATCTCCGCGACTTCCTGGATTTTCCCGAAAAACTTGCGAACGCGCTTGCGACCTGTAAACGTCTGCGCCATCTCATGCTCTCGCTTTGTCGAACCGTCGGGCCCGGGACGACTCTCCGGAAGGCCGCAATCCATCGCGACCATCAGGACAGCCGTCGAAACCCTTCACTTAATGCGATTCGGCCGGGTGCCGAACCACCACGCCTCTGCCGCCATGCCACTTACCGCTGTCGGGCAGAGATATGAATGATTCCGGGGAATGCTCACCCCGGAATCATCCAGCTTCTCTTCACACTTACTTGAGTTCCACCTTCGCGCCGGCCTTTTCGAGCTGGACCTTGACCTTTTCGGCCTCGTCCTTGCTCACGCCTTCCTTGACCGGCTTGGGGGCACCCTCGACCAGGTCCTTGGCCTCCTTGAGGCCCAGGCCGGTCAGCGCGCGTACTTCCTTGATCACCTCGATCTTCTTGTCGCCGATCGCGGTGAGGACAACGGTGAACTCGGTCTTTTCCTCTACCGCTGCGGCGGCAGCACCGGGAGCGGCAGCGACGGCGACGGCGGCCGCGGCGGACACTCCCCACTTCTCTTCCAGCATCTTCGCAAGGTCGGCAGCCTCGAGAACCGTAAGGGTCGAGAGGTCGTCGACGAGTTTCTGCAGATCAGCCATTGAACATCCTTGTTGGGTTCGAACCAGTCGAGTTTGCGAAGCGTGTCACGCGGGCCCGCTCTTGGCGGCATAGGCCTGGACCACACGGGCGACCTTGGCCGCCGGCGCATTGACGAGTTGAGCGATCTTGGTCGCCGGCGCCTGGATAAGGCCGACGATCTTGGCGCGCAGCTCATCGAGCGACGGCAACGAAGCGAGCGCCTTGACGCCGTTGGCATCGAGCGCGGTCTTGCCCATCGCTCCACCCAGGATCACGAATTTCTCGTGGGCCTTGGCGAAGTCGGCGGCGACCTTCGGTGCAGCCACCGGATCGCCCGAATAGGCGATCAGGGTCGGCCCCTTGAGCAGGGGGACGACCACGGCTGCATCCGTGCCTTCGAGAGCGATCTTTGCGAGACGGTTCTTCGCGACCCTTACCGCCGCGCCGGCTTGCTTCATCTGCTTGCGCAGCATCTGCATCTGGCTGACGTTCAGGCCCGAATAGTGAGCGATGACCACGACGTTGGTGTCCTTGAAGACACCGTTGAGCGTCGTGACCAGCTCCTTCTTAGCCGCTCGGTCCACTGCAAGCTCTTTCCGGTTGGCGGCCCCTCGTCACACGCGGGGCTCGCCGGTTGCAACTGCCGTCCGTCCCTGGCGTTACACGAACCCGAGCAGGACGGCGCTCCAGACATCCTGCCCCCAGGCGCGGGTTCAGCCGCACCGGGTTCCCGAGGTTCGAACCGGTCGCGGGGCTTTTGGCCCCAAAACGGTCTTCCCCATCTGTGCAGGCGTTTCGCATTAAGCCGGGATCCGGCACCTGCAGTCTCGGACAGGATGGACTTCCAGAAATCCCCGGAAGTCCTTGGCGCCCAAAGAAATATGCGATAAGCCCCGGTTCCTTTCAGAGAGATCCCGCAGGATTGTCCAAAAGGAAGAAGGTCCTAACCACCATGTTTTCCATGAAGCGCGCAAAGGCGCGCCGACACACTGGGCCGGCACGCCCTTCGCCCTATTTAGAGCGTTCGGCCGGTTTTGCCAAGGCAGAATTCCAACAATTTCCTAGATTTTTTACGCTGGTGTCGCTCCTACTCTTGTCACCGGCCAACGGTGGCGGGCCGTTCCCGCCCCGTGAAAACTCAGACAGCAGGAGAGGCTAACGAGATGCAACGACTACTTCGTGTCCTGACCGCAGCCGTTATGACGGTCGCCTTCGTCCACCTCTCCACGGCAGCCACCGCGCAGCCTGCAGGCGAGCCGGTGGCGAAGCAGATTCAGCTCACCGAAAAGCAGGTCCTGGGCTTTATCGCTGCGCAGAAAGACATGGCGCCGATCCTGGAAAAAATACAGGGGCCGTCGGCGGACCAGTTGCCCCCGCAGATCAAGGCCGAGCTCGAGGCGGCCGCCAAGAAGCACGGCTTTAAGGATTTCAATGACTACGACGAGGTCACCGCCAACATCACCATGGTGATGACCGGCATCGACTCCAAGACCAAGGTGTTCACCGAGCCCGCCATTGCGATCAAGGAGGAGATCCAGGAGGTCACCGCCAACAAGGCACTTCCTGCGGAGGAAAAGAAACAGATGCTGGAGGAGCTGAACGAAGCGTTGAAGTCGGCCCAGCCGATTCAATTCCCAAGCAATATCGAGCTGGTGAAAAAGCACTACGACAAGATCGACGCGGCGCTGAATTAGCGGGGCTCGCCACCCGCAGGAGCCCGCGGCTCCCGCCGGTACAGACGGGGTGCCGTTGCGCGCGCGGCCGCGCGAGCATCGGCGTGCGAACTGATCAGTCCTCGTGCGGCCTCGGCGAACGCGACGCTCGCTCACTGCGGATATCGTTCCGTTCCACGGCGGCTGCGATGGCTGCGGGGACGGTCCGGAGGTGATATGGAAGCGCCCGGGCAACGAAGAGAAAATTTAGGGGAGAGAAATGGCCAGCAACCGCATCTTCACGACCCATGTCGGCAGCCTGGTTCGGCCACCCAAACTGATCGAGTTTTTGCGCCAGATCGAGGATCGCCAGCCCTACGACCAGGCCGCCTACGAAGCCTGCCTCAGGCAATCGATCGAGGAGGTCGTCCAGCACCAGGCCGACGCCGGCATCGATATCGTCAGCGACGGCGAGTACAGCAAGGGCCGCAACTGGGCCTTTTACGTCCATGACCGTCTCACCGGCGTCACCACCCGGTCGCTGACGGCGGAGGAGGCCAAGGATCCGATGGCGTCCGTCGGGGGCGGTCAGGACCGCGTCGCGTTCCCGGAATTCTACGCCGAATACGATCGGGTTTCGGGCCTCGGGAAGCGGCTCGGCGCGCGCTTTGTGGTCGACGCCCCGCTGACCTACTCCGATGTCCAGGTCAAACGCGACATCGCCAACCTCCAGGCCGCCGCCGCCAAAGCCAAGGTCGCGGGCGCCTTCCTTCCGGTCGTTGCGCCGGCAAGCGCGCTGCCGAACGCCAAGAACGAATATTACGCCGACGAGAAGAGCCTGTTGTGGGCGCTCGCCGACTGCCTGCACCAGGAATACAAGGCCATCGTCGATGCCGGCCTTTATGTGCAGATCGACGACGCCTTCCTGCCCTACATGCACGAAAAGATGGTGCCGCCCATGACCCACGCGCAGTATCGCGCGTGGGCGCAGATGCGCGTCGACGCCCTCAACCACGCGCTCAAGGGCATCCCGCAGGAGCGCTCGCGCTATCACATCTGCTGGGGCAGTTGGAACGGCCCCCATGCCTTCGACGTGCCGATGAAGGACATCGTCGATCTCATGCTGCAGGTGAACGTGGGCGCCTATCAGTTCGAGGCCGCCAATCCCCGCCACGAGCACGAATGGGTGGTCTGGCGATCGGTCAAGCTCCCGCCCGGCAAAGTGCTGATCCCCGGCGTCATCAGCCATGCCACCAACATCGTCGAGCATCCGGAACTGGTGGCGCAGCGCATTGTCAGGCTCGCCGAGATCGTCGGAAAAGAGAATGTCATGGGCGGCACCGACTGCGGCTTCGCCCAGTCGCCGTTTGCGCAGCGCGTGCATCCCAGCATCATGTGGGCAAAGCTGAAGTCGCTCGCCGAAGGCGCAAAAATTGCAACCCGGGAGCTCTGGGGACGCCGCTCGGCGGCGTGAGGCCAGCGGAGTTCGCGCGGAGGAGCCCCATGCGCACGGATAAAGTCGGAATCAGCAATCGGCGCGGTTTCCTGTTGAACGGCGCTACATTGGCGGGAGCGGCCCTGGCGCCCGCGTTCGCCGCGCAGAGTTGGGAATCCCATTCCATGGTCCAACTGGCACAGGCGGGCGGGACTGCGGCCGCAACGGCATCGGCGCCGACGGTGAAATCGGTCGGGCGGCTGGCGGGAAGCGCCGACAGCTTCGCGTACGCCGTC
This sequence comes from uncultured Alphaproteobacteria bacterium, assembly GCA_963835165.1. Taxonomy (GTDB): domain Bacteria; phylum Pseudomonadota; class Alphaproteobacteria; order Rhizobiales; family Xanthobacteraceae; genus VAZQ01. The sequence continues at coordinate 10,273 of CAWIGD010000016.1, read as the reverse complement.
AAGGCGGGCCCGTGGATCTTTCTCAACGGGCACGAGGCCTATGATTTCGAGCGCGGGCTTGCTCCCGAGGTGGAAGGCCCGCCCGGACATCGCCTGAGCGGCCGACCGCCGCTGCGGCGCGAGGCGGAATATATCCTGCGGCGCATGCGGGCGATTCTTAAGGAATTCGGCTCCGACCTGCCCAACGCGGTGCGGGTCGACCAGTTCTACACGACGGGTCAGGCGGTGCATGCCTATCACCTCGCGCGGTTTGCCGAATTCGGCAGCTACATTCCGCCGAGCACATCGATCATCATGGAGCGTTGTTTCACCGCCCGTACCAACATCCACACCTCGATGCTCGCGATTGTCCCCGCGCAGGACTGGACGATCGAGAAAATCACCCTTCCCGGCCAGGCGATTTCCGCATCCGGTTACAATCCGGCGGTCGTGGTCAACGACTTCGTCTTTGTGGCGGGCAATCAGGCCCTGCGGGAGAACGGCGATCTCGGGCCCGGCGTGGCCGTTCCGCCGACGCGCAACTGGGGCGGCCAGAACGCCTTCCGCCGGCAGGTGCACTACGTGATCAAGGAGCGGCTCGAGCCTTCGCTCAAGGCCGCCGGATCGGCGCTCGAGCAAAGCCTCAAGGCGCAGGTCTATATCCGCGGCGTCAACAACTTCCCCGATTTCATGGACGTATGGTCACAGTATTTCCGCGACATTCCATGCGCGGTGACGCTGGTGCCGGCGAAGGACTATTCCAGCATCGAGAGCATGCTCGAGATCAATCTGATCGCGCTCAAGAACGGCGCCGCGCGTCGAAAGCAGGTCGTCGAGGTCGATATCCCCGCGCTCGCGAGCTATGGACCATGCGTGCGCGCCGGCGAACTGGTGTTCCCGTCCGGGCTGATGGCGCTGAGCCGCGACGGCCGCGTTCCCGCGGCGGACGACGCCGCCGCATTCGATGCGATCGGGCTCGCGGGCCAGGCCCAGGGCGCCCTGATCCACTCCTACGCCGAAGCCGTCTGCAAGGCCGTGGGCGTGCCGATGGGTAACGTCGTGCGCGCGCAGTACTTCCTCACCGACATCCGGGATTTTGCCGGCGTCGCGGCCGCCTGGTCGGACCGCTACGGAAAGCAGCCGCATCCCTTCGCCACGGTGCAAGTGCCCGGACCTTTGCCGTCGAGCGGGGCCGCCGTCATCGGCGACTTTTGGATCTACGCGGGATAATTCCTCCGGCGCGATCCTTCGCTAAAACAAAAGCTTACAACGAGTCGATGCCATCTGACTTAAAGTGGCTGTCGGCTCGGCGCGCGGAAGAGAATGGCTTCGGCGAACCCGGCCTCATTGAGCGCCCGGCCCTCCCCCCATGATCACTTCGGCCTTCTCGACCGTAAGGGGGAACCACCTGGTCGTCTCCCTGCCGTCGCCAAGCCGGGTGCGGGCAAGCACCCACGAATTTCCGGTACATCTGTCGAGCAGGATCGAGCCGAGATTTCCGCCATTCTTGGCGTTGCTCATGGTGACCGTGAAGCAGTCCTTCGGTTGCGCGTCCCTTTGCTCGGCACGGGCATCGGAAGTTGCGAGCGCAAGCAGCAGTGCCGCGCACGAGAGCGGTTTCATTGCAGACGGCATGACGGTGACCTCCATCGCGTGAGCCCCACAGGATGAAGCATTCCTTCCCGCCCCCCAGGTGGCGAGAATGCTGCCAGGCGGCCGGCTAGGTTTCCCCGCGCACACCTATTGTTGCGCGAACAGGGACGCCGGCTCGACCTTCACCCCCGGGCCCATGGTCGAAGAGATCGCGACCCGGTTGATGAACGTGCCCTTGGCGCCCGCCGGCTTCGCCTTCTGCACGGCGTCGGCGAAGGCCTTGATGTTCTGCACCAGCTTGTCGGCATCGAACGAGGCCTTGCCGATGCCGGCCTGCACGATGCCGGCCTTCTCCACCCTGAATTCGACCGAACCGCCCTTGGCGCCCTTCACCGCGCCGCTGACGTCCATGGTCACGGTGCCGACCTTGGGGTTCGGCATCATGCCGCGCGGACCCAGAACCTTGCCCAGCCGGCCGACCAGCGGCATGAGGTCGGGGGTGGCGATGCAGCGGTCGAAATCGATATTGCCGCCCTGCACCTTCTCGACCAGATCCTCCGCGCCGACCACGTCGGCACCGGCGGCTTTCGCCTCGTCGGCCTTGGCGCCGCGCGCGAACACGGCGACGCGCACGGAGCGGCCGGAGCCGTTCGGCAGGTTGACGATGCCGCGCACCATCTGGTCGGCGTGGCGCGGGTCGACGCCGAGATTCATCGCGACCTCGATGGTCTCGTCGAACTTGGCCTTCGCGCGCTCCTTGACCATCTTCACCGCCTCTTCGAGCGGATAGAGCTTGGTGCGATCGACGCCCTCGCGGACGGCAACGGTACGTTTTGTGCTCTGAGCCATGGCGATTACTCCCCAACCTCGATGCCCATCGAGCGCGCGGAACCTTCCACCATGCGCATCGCGGCCTCGATGGTATCGCAGTTCAAGTCCTTCATCTTCTGCTCGGCGATCTCGCGCACCTGCGCCTTGGTCACGGCGCCGACCTTGTCGCGGCCGGGCGCCTTCGACCCGCTCTCGAGCTTGGCCGCCTTCTTGATGAAATAGGACACCGGCGGGGTGCGCATCTCGAAGGTGAAGGAGCGGTCCTGGTAGACCGTGATCACGACCGGGATCGGAGACCCCTTCTCCATCTTCTGGGTCTGCGCGTTGAACTGCTTGCAGAACTCCATGATCGCGAGGCCGCGTTGACCGAGCGCCGGTCCGATCGGCGGCGAGGGATTGGCGGCCCCCGCCGGCACCTGCAATTTGATGTAGCCCGTGATTTTCTTTGCCATGACTCAACTCCTGCTCAGTGGCCGTGTCGGCCGGTTCAGGATCGTGGTGCGGATCTGGGCGGTTGGCGGCCGCCGGCACCTCCCACGTTCGAAGACGTCTCGAAGACTTAGTGAAGCAGCAAGCGCGAATCGAGCGCTTGCCTGCTCGCAAAAGTCCTACTCGCTATTCCGTCCCTTTGTCGCTGTCCGTTTCTCTATTTCCGTCTACAGCTTCTCGACCTGTCCCATTTCGAGTTCCACCCGCGTCGGCCGCCCGAAGATGGAGACGGCGACCTTGAGCCGCGAGCGGCCGTCGTCGACCTCTTCCACGACCCCGTTGAACGAGGCGAACGGACCTTCGGACACCCGCACCTGCTCGCCCACCTCGAAGGAGACCGACGGCTTGGGCCGCTCGATGCCCTCTTGCACCTGGTGCAGGATGCGCGCGGCCTCGGCCTCCGAGATCGGCTTCGGCTTGTTGTCGGCGCCGAGAAATCCCGTCACCTTCGGCGTGTTCTTGATGAGATGGTACGCCTCGTCGGTCAGGTCCATCTTCACCAGCACGTAGCCGGGGAAGAACTTTCGTTCGGCGTCGACCTTCTGCCCGCGGCGCACCTCGACGACCTTTTCGGTCGGCACCATGACCTCGTCGAACAGATGATCGAGATGCCGTTGCTTGGCCTGCTCGCGAATCGAATCGGCCACCTTGCGCTCGAAGTTCGAATAAGCCTGAACGATATACCAATGCTTGTCGGTCATTCCCCCGGCTCCTTCAGCCGCCGATGCCGAGAATGAGGGTCACGAACATGCGCATGAACTGGTCCGCCACCAGAAAGAAGACGGAGGCAATGGCGACCATCACGAACACCATCGCGGTGGTGATGGCGGTCTCGCGCCGGCTCGGCCAGGTGACCTTCTGAGCCTCGGCGCGCACCTCCTGCAAGAACTTGAACGGACTGATCTTCGCCATAGTTTACCTGCCGCGGTCTCGGGCATGCGGCCATAACCCATTGAAGTTTTACGCTTTTCTGACCGAGCCGATTACGCCTGGCAGGAGTGGAGGGACTCGAACCCCCAACCCCCGGTTTTGGAGACCGGTGCTCTAGCCATTGAGCTACACTCCTCCGGAAGCGTTTGCGGCGGCCCCGAGGCCCGCCGCGGAACTGTAAATGCATGAACCCGGGCGCCATTGCAAGGCGCAAGACGGACAACGGGGGAGCGAGGGCAACGGACGAGAAGTCGTCGTCTTGCGCCATCACGCTCGCCTTGCCCCCGCCGTCTGTCCTCCGTCGTCCCTACTCGTTTCGACCGCGCTTACTCGGTGATGCTCACCACCACGCCGGCGCCGACGGTCTTGCCGCCCTCGCGGATGGCGAAGCGCTGCTTCTCCTCCATGGCGATCGGCGTGATCAGCTCGACGTCCATGGTCGCGTTGTCGCCCGGCATGATCATCTCCGTGCCCGCCGGCAGCGTGCATTGCCCGGTCACGTCGGTGGTGCGGAAGTAGAACTGCGGACGATAGTTGTTGAAGAACGGCGTATGCCGGCCGCCCTCCTCCTTGGTCAGGATGTAGGCCTCCGCCTTGAACTTCTTGTGCGGCTTCACCGAGCCCGGCTTGCACAGAACCTGGCCGCGCTCCACCGCATCCTTGTCGATGCCGCGCAGCAGGCAGCCCACGTTGTCGCCCGCCACGCCCTCGTCCAGGAGCTTGCGGAACATCTCCACCCCGGTCACGACAGACTTCTGGGTGTCGCGCAGCCCGACGATCTCAACTTCCTCGCCGACCTTGATCTTGCCGCGCTCGATGCGGCCGGTCACCACCGTCCCGCGGCCGGAGATCGAGAACACGTCCTCGATCGGCATCAGGAACGGCTGGTCGATCGGGCGCTCCGGCAGCGGCACGTGCGTGTCCAGCGCCTCGTACAGCTTGAGGATCGCCTCGTCAGCGGTCTCGCCCTTCTCGCCGTTGAGCGCCTTGATCGCAGAGCCGCGGATCACCGGCGCCTTGTCGCCGGGGAACTGGTACTTGGTCAGAAGCTCGCGCACCTCGAGCTCAACCAGATCGAGCAGCTCGGGGTCGTCCACCACGTCGACCTTGTTCAGGAACACCACGATGTAGGGCACGCCCACCTGGCGCGCCAACAGGATGTGCTCGCGCGTCTGCGGCATCGGACCGTCCGCCGCCGATACCACCAGGATCGCGCCGTCCATCTGCGCCGCGCCCGTGATCATGTTCTTGACGTAGTCGGCATGCCCGGGGCAGTCGACATGGGCGTAGTGCCGCTTGGCCGTGGAATACTCCACGTGGCTGGTCGCAATCGTCAGAATCTTGGTCGGATCGCGCCGCCCCTGGCTCTCCGACGCCTTCGCCACCTGGTCATAGGGCACGAAGTTCGACGTCCAGCCCTTGTCCGCCGACACCTTCGTCAGCGCCGCCGTCAACGTCGTCTTGCCATGGTCCACGTGACCAATGGTCCCAACATTGCAATGCGGCTTGGTGCGTTCGAATTTCTGCTTGGCCATTGGATTGTTCTCTGTTCCCTCTCAGCGCTGCGAAAGATTTGCGGACCGCGTTGTTAAATAGGAATGACTGTCCCGTAAATAGGAACCGCCGCCCCGCATTCCAGCCCTATACAGCCGGAGATATCCCGCCCGCGCGTCCGTCGACCGGGCGGGCGGGCTGTCCGGGCCGGCTACTTGGCCGGCGGCTTTTTTTCATTTGCGGCCTTCTGCGCGGCCTGAAGCTGCTCGACGGTGGTTTGCAGGCTCGCCAGCGCCGCTTTGAGCGCAACGATCTCGTTATTGGCTGCATTGAGCCGTTGCCGCGCATCGAGCGCGTTCTTGGTCACGAGTTGGTGCAGGAAGTTGACGTTGCTCTGAAAGCAGCCCGTTCGCTTGTCCAGGCCGGCGGTCTTGGTGCAGTCCTCCATTCCCGCGATATCCTGCGCCCGGGCGCCATTGAGCTCAAAGAGCTGGAGACCCGCGACGATCAGCGTCATGCTCACTGCTGCCATTCTCAACATCGCTGTTGCTCTCCGTGGCCGAGTTCCCGCACCGCGCGCGACCGTTCCTGTGCCTGGCACCCGATCGAGCCTCGCGCGGCAACGCGTTTGGGCGAAATGCCTGGTCGACAGGTCCGGCCTCCGATCGCGACGAGGGTCGCTGTCATCAAGGGCCGGTGGCCTGTCGCGCGAAAGCCGACAGCCCCGCGGCGATCGCCGCGACGGCTTGATCTGCGCCACCGTCCAGCCCATGCCGGGCCGCGATCCAGGCGGGGTCATTATACGTCAGGCGAACCACGCCCTGGGCGTCCTGCCAGACCAGCGCCTTCAGCGGCAGGTCGATGCCCACGGTCTGCGCCGCCTGCATCAGCGGGGTGCCGGCGGCGGGATTGCCGAATACGACCAGCGTGGCCGGTCGCAGCGCGAGGCCGACGCTCGCCGCGCCCGCCGCATGGTCGATGCGCGCGAACACCCGCACGCCCTTGGCTTCGAGCGCCGCCGTCAGGCGCTCGAGCGTGGTCGCGACGTCGTGCGAACTCTGCAGCGTGACCAGTCCGTCGTCGGGCACAGTGGATACCCCGGAGGCGACCGCGGCGAATGCCAAGGTCGGATGCTCATTATATAAGGCGGGCGCTGGAGCGCAGTGGAAGGGGCGCCGACGGTTCGATCATAGCAACGCCATTGCGACGAAGCTTGCGCTTTTTCCGCGCCCTCGCTCGAGGCAGCCCCTAGGTCCCGGCTTTTCGCTCGCTGATGCTCGCTCGGCCGGGACACGAGAGCAATGCCCGCCTCACGGACCTTTCGTAAATCCCCGACCAGCCGGCCCCGGGCGGCCTACCGAAACATCGATATGGGCACGATCAGCGCAAGCCCGGACACCAACAGAAGCAGCAGGATGACCTTGCGGAACGCTGCATCGTCGAGTTTTCCATACAGTTTGAATCCGCTCCACAGGCCGGCCAGCAGCATCGGAAGACCAAGCAAATATAATTTGACGGTTTCGGCGGTGACGGCACCAGCGAGGCTCAATGCGACTGCGTTCACCACGATGGCCGCGAGCATGACCGGCTGGAAGACCGTGCGCTGCACGTCCTTCGGCCAGCCGCGTAACTGCGACCAGATCGTCACGATGAGTCCTGGGAGACCGGTCACGCCGGCAAACAGTCCGTTGAGGACTCCGATACTGGCATCGGCCGCAACTCCGGCCTTTATCGGCTTGAACGCCGGCTGTGCCAAGCCGTAGATGCTGTAAAGCACCAGCAGCACGCCGACTCCGGTGCGCAGATACTCTGGATTGATAGAGGTGAGCAGCATCGTTCCGATCGGCACGCCGATGGCGCCGCCGATGATGAATGGCGCCACATGTCGCCAATTCAGCGCGTGCCGCAATTTCCAGACGCCGTAGCCCTGCGTCCACAGGCCGTAACCGACGATCAGTGTCGTGGTCTGGATCGGTGTGATGATGTGCAGCCATATACCGGACACCACGAAGCCCATGGCAAAACCGGCAACCCCGGATGCCAGCCCGCCGAGAAATGCCGCCAAGAGAAAAAGTCCGAGGACCATGCCATCCATAGGTCGTTCCGCCCCATCCGTGCGCGGTATCCGACTATCGGGGACGCCTGCAAATCATCATTTCTCGGAGCTGCCGCAGAAAAACTCATGAGATCCATCGGCGGGCCGACGACCGGCGGCCCGAACGATCCCCGGGAACGCCAGCATGCCGCAGCGGCAGCCGCCGCTTCAACGCTTCGGTGGAGGTGAGGAAGGCAGCAGCCCTGGCTGTGACCGAAGCAAATGCAGCGCGGTCATAGGAGCTGAGAGGGGCGCCAAACTTGAACCGGACATCGGCACCACGCTCGGCGACGATGAACTGCACGCGCTCGGTCAACCCTGCTTGATTATCGTCCCGTCTACCTCGAAGAGCGCAGCGCTTTCTTCAATAGCGAAATCAACGTCGGTGACCAGAGCGTCCACGCCGAGCGCGGCATTATTCTCATTCGCCACCTTGATATCGACCGTGCCCGGCGAGCTGAGGATTGAGGGAAGCACCCGACGAGCCTCCGTCTCATTTGCGGCACGCACGCGCACCACGGCGACGAGCTTCACTTTGAACGCGTATTCCGGCGTGGGGTGCCCGCGCCCATTCAAAGCATCGGTCATTGGTGAGTCGCCCTTCAGTCGTGCCAACCATCACGCCGCCAGCAGCATGTGAGCCGCAATAATCGGGAACATGAAGAGCAAGCCATTACCGCGAGGTGTCAGTGGAATTAACAATTGGCAATCTCCGGATGTGCGCGGTCCTGTCTCCGTTCAATTGTGGCCGCGTTTTTCTTCCATGAACCGATACGCGCCAAAAGGATCAAGCTGATGGCGACGCCCAAGACCCAGACATAGGTGTCGCGCAAGCCAGCGCGATGATTTAACTATTGCTACATGGGCAAAGCGGTCAAAACGTTACAGGGACTCCTGGCTGCGGCGTTGCTGTTAGTGCTGGTCATGGAGGCGACCCCCGTTGCCGGGGAAGAGAATCTAATCACACTGCCGTTGAATGACGCGGCTCAGGTCAAGCCGCGCAATGTGACCGTGAAGGCCGTGCGCTACCGCGACAGTGCCGCGCTCGAGGTCCGCCAGACTGGCCCCTACCGAGGCTTTGACACCGACACCTTTGCGTTCGTTCCAGGGTTGGATTTCCATGATGGCACGATCGAGGTGGACGTCGCAGGATCATCGCTTGCGGACGCGCCCGCGAACGCGCGCGGCTTCATCGGAGTCGCTTTCCGCATCGATGAGCAGGGTGGGACGTTTGGATGCGAGGGACTTTATATCCGACCGAGCAACGGCCGCGCCAGCGACCAGTTGCGACGTAACCGCTCGACCCAGTATTTCTCCTATCCCGGCTATGATTTCGACCGCCTGCGCCGTGAAGCGCCGGGCCAGTATGAATCCTACGTCGATCTCGAGGTCGGCGAATGGACCCATCTTCGAATTGAGGTCGCAGGGGCGGACGCGCGACTGTACGTCGGTATGGCCGAGCAGCCTGCATTGATCGTACACGACCTCAAACGAGGTCCCGATGCGCATGGGACTGTGGGGCTATTTGTCGGCATCGGCGCGGATGGCCACTTTCGCAACCTGTCGATCCGCCCGCGCTGACTCTTGCCTGCAAATGCGGACTGTCCACACGCTTCGCTCGCCCGAAGTTCGCGATCGCCCGTCGCAAATAGCGGAGCTTGCTCGCTCCACTTGGTCGAATGCGGCACTGGTCATTGAAATCTTGGAGCGGGTGAAGGGAATCGAACCCTCGTCATCAGCTTGGAAGGCTCTCGGTGCCTCCACGATATCAAAGCAAATTCTGACATTTTGGTTCGTTTCGGCCCATTGAGCGAAAATCGGAATTTTCGCTTGTCAGAATGGGACTGCAGCGCCCCGCTGGCGGCCGTGGTTGGCCGAGCGCGAAATCGCGCAAGCCACTGCGGCTCACCCCGAGACCCTGCGCCGGCTACGGCGGCGAAGGCTTCGGCCCGCAGTTGGGTGAAAGAAGCCGCCATGCGGCGACGCAAACCCGAAATAATGGAGGGAGCAGTTGACCCGCCCTGAGAAAGCGAGAAGGCGGCGTTACGAGCGCCGCCCTCTCAAAGCATTCCAAACATTGCAACGTCGAAAATATCCACATCGCGTTGGCTTTGCAAGACTTGCAAAGCCGCACAGCGTGGAATTTGCGGGACCTGCAAAGCCACGGCATGTGGAGTTTGCAAAACCTGCAAATCCGCGACGCGGCCGCGCCAAAGTGGATAATAGCTTATTTTGCCGGTGGTCGCCATGACCGCCGGTATCCTGCCGTTTCCCCCGTTCGCCATCCGCATCGTCCGCGAGGATGACGCGTGGCTTGTGCCTGCCGCTCGGGACAGCGGTTGGGTGTACGGTAGCCAGAGCGAAGCCTTCGCCGACGCCATCTGGCTATCGCTTAACCACGGCGTGCTCGATCTCGACCGTAGCGTCGGGGGGCGGCAATGAATATCCGCTCGATTACCCACCTGCTGGGCGGCACGGTGTGCGGCCCCAACCTGTGCCCCGGCCCTGGCCACACTCGCCGCGACCGCTCGGAGATGACCCGCTATCTGCAGGACCGCGCGAGCGTCCTCTTGGGCGACGACACTGCTCAGCATGCGCCGGAAGTGCGCGCCGAGATCGTGCAGACGCTGCGAATTCCACGACATTACGCGCCAAGCGCGCGACGAGACCGGCCCCAGCGGCGAGTAGCGCGCCGGGCGCTCTTCCCCGGCAATGGAAAGGACTTCGAAATGAAACGTAATGAAGTGTTCCCGAGCAAGTACCTGAAAGCCGCCGACCTCAACGGCGCGAGATTACACGATCTAAGGCACACATACGCGAGCACGTCGGCGTCGGCGGGGCTGACGATCCGCTGCGCGCACA
>CAWIGD010000015.1:0-125269 GCA_963835165.1 uncultured Alphaproteobacteria bacterium | reverse complement strand
GGACACCTCGCTCGTGTACGTGCTCTCGATCACCGATTTCCTCGGTGCCGCCTCGAAGGTGGCACAGCGCGACGGGCGCCTGGTGGAGATGTACCTGTTTGCCGCCGCTGTCTATTTCGTGATCTCGTTCGCGGCCTCCCAGGGCGTGCGCTGGCTGCAACATCGTACCGCGATCGTCCGTTAGCGCGCGTTGCGGAATAGCGGGAGCCGGTCTTCCGAATGGAACATGCGCAGAAACGGAGTACAACCTCGCCGGAGCCGCCATGATCACGATCGACCAGGTGAGCAAGTGGTACGGCAGCACACAAGTGCTCAAGCGCTGCTCGACCGCGGTCGCCAAGGGTGAAGTCGTGGTCGTTTGCGGACCCTCGGGTTCCGGCAAATCGACGCTGATCAAATGCGTCAACGGGCTCGAACCTTTCCAGGAAGGCGCCATCATGGTCGATGGCATCTCGGTCGGCGACCGCAAGACCAATCTTTCCAAGCTGCGCGCACGCATCGGCATGGTATTTCGAGCATTTCGAGCTGTTTCCGCATCTCACGGTGATGCGCAACCTCGAACTGGCGCAGGTCAAGGTGCTCGGCCGCGACAAGGAGGAGAGTGCCGAAGGGCATGCGCCTGCTCGACCGCGTCGGCCTGCGCGAACATGCGCATAAATTCCCCGGCCAGCTTTCCGGCGGTCAGCAGCAGCGGGTCGCGATCGCACGGGCGCTGGCCATCGATCCGATCGCGATGCTGTTCGACGAGCCGACCTCCGCGCTCGACCCCGAGATGATCAACGAGGTGCCTCGATGTGATGGTGGCGCTCGCCAGCGAGGGCATGACCATGATGGTGGTCACCCACGAGATGGGATTCGCGCGCAGGGTCGCCCACCGCGTGGTGTTCATGGATCGCGGCGAGATCGTCGAGGACGCCGCGACCGCCGAATTCTTCGGCCGGCCCCACAGCGAGCGCGCGCAGACCTTCCTGTCGAAGATCCTGCAGCACTGAATTCAATCAGCTGACGGCGCCGGTCGTCCCGAATTGTCGCCCGAAAGCGAGCAATTCGTGGCACGTCCGCGGCCAGGCGGACGTGCGTGGCTTGCCCTCAGCGGGTGCTTCGGCTGCGCCCGGCTAATTCGATTTCTTGAGGAGCTCGTCAATCCGCGCCTTGAACACCTCGCCGAGCTTCTCGTCGAAGGTATCGCCGAGGGTGCCGCCGGCGCGGGCGGGACTGGGCGCTTGCGCGCTGGGGTCGCTGGCCTGGGCCGGCTGCGTGGGCGGCGGACTACCTCCGCCCGCGCTTTCTCGGTGCACCGAGGCGCTGGCGCGGCCGCTGCTCTTGCTCGGAGGCGCCTCCTGACGAACGCTGCGGGTGCGCGAGGCCTGCGAGGAGCTGGCCTCGGATTTCGCCTGCGACTTTCCACTCTTGCCCGAGGAGTTGGAGCTCGACTGCCCTCGTCGCGCTTCACGCGCGTCCCGGTGGACGGCTTGACGGGCTGGGCGGCCTCGTCCCTCGCCCTGTCGCCGCCCCTCCAGCGATTACTGTCGCTCGGGCTCCTGCCGAATACTCGAGTCGATCGAGGGCTGTGACTGCTGCTGGAAGATCGGGAGGAAGAAGAACGCCTCCGCGGGGCCGGGACTGCCCACCGTCGCGGCGAGGGTGGCCGCAAAGACGACCGCAGCACCGTGGACCGAGCGCATGCGCATGTGGAAGCTCCATTGTCGGCATGAACGAATTGTGGATCGCGTAACACAGGCCCCTGCGCGCCTCTGTGACGTAGATCACAGAACTGCGGATGCTATCCCTGGTGGATCAGTTGGGTCGCGCCACCAGCGGTTTGCCGCCGGCATCCCTGATTTCGGCCGCCCACAGCCGCTGGATCGCGCCGACGACGTTGTCGGGCATCGGCACATAAAGCATCTCCGTCGCCAACCTGTCGCCCTTGGCGAAGGCCCAGGCCAGGAACTTGAGCGCCTCGCGGGTCGCCGCCGCGTCCTCAGGTTGCTTGGGCATAACGATGAAGCTCGCGCTCGTGAGCGGCCACAACTCCGCGCCCGGCATGTCGGTGAGGATCAGGCCGAAGCCGGGCGTCGCCCAATTCGCATTGGCGGCCGCCGCCGTCGGCGACGCGGTTGTGGGCGCGACCGCACGGCCGTCCCTGTTCACCAGCCGGACGAAGACGAGCTTGTCGTGCTTGGCATACGCGTATTCGGCGTAGCCGATCGCGCCTCTGGTCCGGGCCACGGCGTTGGCGACCCCGTCATTGCCTTTGGCGGCGATACCGCCGCGCAGTTCGACCGCGGTATCGGCGCCGACCTTCGTCCGCCAATCCGTGCTGACCTTGCTGAGATAATGGGTGAGCACGTACGTGGTGGCGGAAGCATCGGACCGATGCACCGCCACGATCGGCTGCGCGGGCAACCGCACATAGGGGTTCAGCCGCTGGATCGCCGGATCGTTCCACGACTTGATCTCTTGAGGAAGATTTTGGCCAGGACAGCGCCGTCGAGGGCAAGGTCGCCCGCCTTCACGCCCTCGATGTTGACGATCGGAATAGTGCCGCCCATCACGGCCGGGAATTGCATCAGCCCATCGCGTTCCAGGACGGCGCTCTGCAGCGGCAGGTCGGACGCGGCGAACGCCACCTGCCGCGCCAGGATCTGCCGGATGCCCGCGGCGAGCGACCGACTGATAGTTCAGCCCGATGCCGCTCTCCTTCTTGTAGGCCTCGGACCAGAGAGCGTAAATCGGATAGGGGAACATCGCCCCGGCGGCGGTGATGACCGTGGGCGCCCGCACCACCGCGTTCGGCGACGGCAGCGCCGCCACCGGCGGCCCACCGGCGGCGACGGCGGCTCCGCCGCAGCCGGTGGCGTCACCGCGACGGCCGGGGGGCTCGGGATGAAGTAGAACCTGCCGGTGAGCGCCGAGTGCTCCCACGGCACCTGCCGCCGTTGGGTTTCCCGCATCACGTCGTTGCGAACGGCGATCAGGATCGCGCTCAGATCGTCGTTCGACGAGCGCAGGTGTCTGATCAGCGCGCCCGCAAACGGGGAGTTTCTCGCGGTCCCATCGAGCGCCACGTTGCCGGGCTGGGTGGAGAAGCTGATGAGGGTGCCGACCCCGAACTCAGCCGGCGCCAGGCCGCGCCCGATATCCGCCGAGCGTGTGCCCATGGCCCGCGCGAGGTTGGGCGCGAGCGGGTTGTCGCGGCACGCGTCGAGGAACAGGATGTTGGTGGGCGCCTCGCGCTCCATTGTCCGCTGCACGAGATCAAGCCGCACCATCTCGAAATCGAGCGCCGACGCGCTCCGCAACTGCGCATCGATCGGGACCAGGTAGTTGGTGCCCGATATCTGCAGACCGTGTCCGGCGTAGAAGAACACGCCGACATCCGCGCCGACGAGCGCAGCGGCGAAATCGCGGATTTTTCGCTCGAGCGCGGCCTTGTCGAGATCGATCCCGTCGAGGACCTCAAAGCCGTGCATCCGCAGGGCGGCGGCCATGTCACCCGCATCGTTGCGTGTGTTGGCCAGCTCGCCCGCATGCCGGTACGCCGAGTTACCGATCACCAGCGCGACGCGCTTGCCTGCATGGGCCGCTGAGCCGATGCATAGACACAAGATGACAATGGCGGCCCGCAACATCGTGCTGATCCGTCGTTTCGCTTCCGTGCCGGCCTCAAATACCGGTCCTTGAGTGTCGGGGCGCGGTGCGGCCCCTGCCCTTTGCCACAATGTTGCCCATTTCGGGCGCGGTCGCAATCGTGAAAGAAGGCGCACCAGCCGAGGCCTGCCAGCCCTGGTCTGGAAATTACTTCTTCTCCGGCATGCCAAGCTCCTTCGCCGACTTGGCGAGGACTGCGCGCTGCTCTTCGATCGACTTGGCGAACTCGGCCGGCCCGCCGGGGTTGGGAATCTGAGCCGTGATGATCAGCCGGTTCTTGATGACGGCGTCGCTATCCATCACCGCCTTGATGTCGGCGGCGATGCGCTCACGCAGCGCCATTGGCATGGCGGGCGGGCCGAACAGTCCGACCAGCCCGTCCATGGTTAAAGCCGGAAAGCCGGCCTCCGCGACCGTCGGAATGTCGGGGATTGTCTCCGCGCGGGTGGTGTTGGTCACCGCGAGGATCCGGATCTTGCCTGCTTCGATCTGCGGGCGGGCGATGGCATAGGCGGACTCGTAAATCTGGACGCGGCCGGCGGCGAGGTCATTGGCGGCCTCGACCGGATTGCGGTACGGCACTTTCTTGACATCGACACCGATGCTCTTGAGCCAACTCTCGAACATGATGTCGAGCGCGCCGGTCAAGCCGGCCCAGTTCATTTGGCCGGGCCTGGCGCGCGCTTCCTCGACTACGTCCTTGAGCGATTTGGCTGGCAGCGAAGCCGGCACCGAAATTCCGACCACCGTGTTGGACACCCGCGCGATCGGGGCGAGATCACCAGGATTGTACGGCAGATTGTCGTGCTGGTAGGGGTGGCCGATGAACGACGAACTCGGCGCGTACAGCAGGACGTGGTCGTCCTGGGCGCTGACGAAGGCGTTGATGGCGACAATGCCGTCGCCGCCGGGCTTGTTCTCGATCACGATCGGCTGGCCCCACTTCTCGGTCAGCCTGTCCGCCAGTAGCCGCGCACTGATGTCGGCGCCGCTTCCCGGACCAAGCGTCAGGATGAACTTGACCGGCCGCGTCGGCCAACTTTGCGCCGTCGACGGCACCGTCGCCCCAAGCAATAGGGTGAGCAGCAGACGTAGAGTGACGACGCAATGGGACAGTCCCGCACGATGCATGGGTTTGCTCCGGAAATGGCGAGTGCGGCGAAGGATAGGGCTTGTCTACAACAATCGGACATAGCCCGGGACGCCTTGTTGTCGCATCCCATTCGTCATTTCCTCAATCCGGTCAGGAGAGCAGCCAAGGACGTTCCCCCCAACTGTAAGAGCAGCCACGTCGGAGATGCTTCGGCGATGAAGCAACGGGCGATCGACGCTGGCCACAACCGTGGCTGACTTGACCCTCCGGGCGCGATCGATACTACAGTCGCTTATGACGTAGATGGCGGCCGGGCGGAGCGGGCATGGCGCGCTCGTGCTGTGTCCCGCCGGAAGAGATTTCAGCGCCGGGAGAATGCATGCAAGCGAGATGTTTCGAGCGCACCTTGAATTGCGATGGTCCGCGGCGCCGGAGTGATGGCGCTGCTGGGAGAGTATCCGCCCCATCGCAGAACGGCCGCGGACGGCGCCTGCGCGATCGTGTCGCGGACGAGCTGAACACACTTTCCCGACGCGCGGCCCTCGCCCTGCTGGCGCTGGTAGCGACGGTGCTCGCCGCGCACGCGCAGGGTTCCGACATCTATCCCTCGCGGCCGATCACGCTGGTGGTGCCGTTCGCGCCGAGCGGCGGCAACGACATCATGGCGCGCCTTGTCGGCGAGCGCATGGGCAAGGCGCTCGGACAGCAGATCGTGGTCGAGAACCGGCCGGGCGCCGGCGGCAATATCGGCTCGCGCCAGGCCGCGCGCAGCGCGCCCGACGGCTACACCATGCTGCTCGCGTTTACCGGCACGATCGGAATCAACCCAAGCCTCTACGCCAATCTGGGCTACGACCCGGGGAAGGAGCTGACGCCGATCGGCTCGATCGCGACCAGCCCAGCCGTCCTGGTGGTGCATCCCTCGCTGCCGGTGAAAACGCTGCGCGAGCTGATCGCCTACGCCAAGGCCAACCCGGGCCAGCTCAGCTACGCGTCCTCGGGCGTCGGCACCGTGGTCCATGTCGCGACGGAAATGCTGGCGGACGCCGCCGGCATCAAGGTGGAGCAGGTTCCGTACAAGGGCACGGGCCCCGGGATCACCGACCTGCTCGGGGGGCACGTCAAGATGATGATGCCGCCGATCCCCGCGATGATCGGCTACGTCAACGCCGGCACGCTGCGGGCCATCGGCGTCACCAGCAAGGAACGTTCGCCGCTGCTGCCCGACGTGCCCACCATCGAGGAGGCGGGCCTGCCGGGCTTCGTCTCGGAGCAGCGCTACGGCCTGCTGGCGCCCGCGGGCACGCCGCGGCCGATCATCGAGCGGTTGAACGCGGAACTGCGCAATGCGCTCGCCGACGAGACGATCCGCAAGCGCATCGTCGACGACGGCGCGACGCCGCGGCCGGACTCGCCGGAGGACTATGCCGCCGCGATCGAGCAGGATCGGGCGCTGTGGGGCGGCATCGTGCGGAAGCTCGGGCTGCGGGTGGAGTAGCGACGGAGCGGCGCGGCGCCGACTTGTCTTGCGCGCGTCGGCGGCTCCTCAGGTGAGGCGGATCGGCGGCGGCATGCACTGGTCTCGTGTCCCGGGCGAGTGCAGCGAGGCGTAGCCGAGCGGAACGAGACCCGGGACCCAGCGGGAAAAGCGCGAAGCGCAATACGTTTTCCCTGATGCTTGTGGCTGCGACTGGTCGTGTCGCTCTGGGTCCCGGGTCTCGCTGCGCTCGCCCGGGACACGAGAGCACGGACAGCTCAAGGCAGCGGCTTGCCCCGAACATCGGCCGCGCGCTCGATATTGACCAGCACGCCGATACCAGTGTCCGCGCCGACATGCGTTTGCTCTCGAGGCAGGAGTAGATTGAATATGGCGTCACGAACGGGTCCGCTCTCGTGCAGTTCAGCCCTTCCGTAAAATCGCAAAAAGCCCGAAGTCGAGAACGCCGTCGCGTTGCGCTTTGAAGTTGGCGTAAATCACGCAAACGCGCTTGTCGTTGCCGAGGTTTTCGAGCGCTTGCTTCTTTGAGCGCTCCCAATAGGCGAGATGGTCGTCGTCGAAAACGACCATGCTGCCCTTGGGCGATATGTTGGGACCGTTGGGACCTTGCGTCGCAACGAGGCATGGCGCGCCGTCATCCCAGGCAGACCTGATGAGCGCTTTAAGCTTTTCACTGATGGGCATGAGATGCTTCTACCGTTGAGAAGATGACAAGTGAAGTGCCTAAAACTCTCGCTTGAGCTTGCGATCTCCTGCTCAAAGCCAAGCGCGTGCCGGCATCGCGTCAACCGCAGCACCCGCTCGACTGGCGTAGCTGAAGTGGCTACCGCCCCGCCCCGCGCATCACGTGATAGCTCAGCTCGCCGGGATCGGTGAGGTCGGGCACCTTCCAGCCGTCGAGGTCGTACTCCGCCATGCACTCCTCGGCGAAGCCCTTGAAGCGGTCGGCGTTGCCCGACGCCTGCGCGCCGAACAGGCAGTAGCGGCGGATCTCCTCGGTCGAGCCGCCGTAGTTGATCTCGTAGAGCTCGTGGCGGCCGCCGAATTCGGTCGCCATGCAGTCCCACAGGAGCTTGAGCAGCTTCACGCGCTCCTCGGCCTTGTAGCCGTTGGAGCCGCGCAGATAGCGATCGAGATAGGGACGGATCTCCGGGTTCTTGAAGTCCATGGCGTGGCGAATTGAGATAGATCAGGCCCGAGGCCACGGTCTGCTCGATGATGTACTTGATCTTGGTGTAGGCGATGGTGGCGATGATGGCGTAGGCGTTGCCGGGATCCATGTTGGGCAGGAGGTAGTCGCCGATCCAGGGCCGCGGATCGCGCACCATGGCGTCGGACAGCGCCCAGAACAGATTGCGCCAGGCGATCACCTCGCCGACATTGGCCTGCACGCCGCGATAATCCTTGGTGCCGGCGGCCTCCACCGCCTTGAGCAGCAGGCCGGCGATGAAATCGAGCTTCACCGCGAGCCGCGTGCAGCCGTGCACGACGAAGCGCGGCAGGAAGCCGGTGCGCGGGAAGAAGTTGTTGGCCTTCTCCACGTCGCCGTAGACGAACACGTTCTCCCAGGGCACCAGCACCTTGTCGAGAATGAACACCGCGTCGTTCTCGTCGAGCCGGCTCGACAGCGGATAGTCGAACGGGCTTCCCATCGCGGTCGCCGACATCTCGTAGGAGGTGCGGCAGATGAACTTGACCCCCGGCGTGTTGGTCGGGACCATGAACACCACGGCGAACTTCTTGTCCTGCACCGGGATGAGCCCGTGATGGGCGACGAAGGTGTAGTTGGTCAGCACCGATCCGGTCGCGACCACCTTGGCGCCCGACACGACGATGCCGGCGTCGGTCTCCTTCTCCACGTGGCAGCAGACGTCGCCCACCTCGTTCGGCGGCCGGTCGCGATCGACCGGAGGGTGGATGATGGCGTGGTTGATGAAGGGCACGCGCTCCTGGCTGTACTTGTACCAGCGCCGGGCGTTGTCCTGGTACGGCTCGTAGAATTCGGCGTTGGCGCCGAGCGTGCCCAGGAACGCCGCCTTGTAGTCGGGCGCGCGGCCCATCCAGCCATAGGTGAGCTTCGCCCATTCGGCGATGGCGTTGCGCCCGGCGATCATCTCCTCGAGCGTCTTCGGCGCCTTGAAGAACGCGTGGGTCATGCCGCCGTTGCCGGTCTCGGTCGGCAGCAGGATCCTGTCCTTGCGCTTGGGATCGTGCAGCGCGTCGTACAGCCGCGCCACCATCCGGGCGGTGTTGCGGAACGCCTGGTGCTTGGTCACGTCCTTGACGCGCTCGCCGTAGATGTAGACCTCGCGGCCGTCGGACAGCGAGGCGAGATAGTCGGCGCCGGTCTGCGGCGCGGCGACCTTCACCTTGCCGGTGGTCTCGGGCCTGGCCGCGAACGCCGCGCGGTCGTCCTTGCGCGCGGCGGGCTTGGCGGCGGCTTTGGCGGCGCCCTTGGCAGCACCTTTAGCGGCAGCTTTGGCCATCGATCGATCCCTCCCCGGAACAGTTTTGTTCGATTATCGAACTCTTGTACGATGCGCGAACGAGGATATGTCCGGACTCCGATGAAGACAAGAACGCGGTCCTGGGGCTACGGCAGCAGTGGCGTGTCCCGGATGCGGTGCAGCGCGAGCGTCAGCGAAGCGGTGCACTGCTGATCCGGGACCGTTCCACAGGCAGCGCCTTCTGACGTCGGTGTCCGCAATAGTCCCGGGTCTGCAGCGCACCACTGCGTCGTTATCCGCGAAGACGGCGTAAACGCCCTTATGCTGCGCTGCGCCCGGGACACGGGGCGTCACGTCACGAAAGGAGCGATCTGCGCGGCGACGGCGCGCAGCTCCGGCAGGAACCGGTCGCGCATCTCGTTGCGGGTCGTGCGGGTCGAATGGGTGCTGAGATTGAGCGCCGCCACGACCTCGTTGTGGCGATCGACGATCGGCACCGCGATCGCGCGCAGGCCGCGCTCGAGCTCCTCGTCCACGATCGAGAACCCCTGGGCGTGATCGTCGCGGATGCGCTCGAACAGCGCCTGCAGGTCGGTGATGGTGCTCGGCGTCAACGGCTCGATGCGGACCGATTTGAGCCGGCGCCAGATCTCGGCATCGTCGAGAAAGCCGAGCTGAACACGGCCCATGGCGGTATGGAAGGCCGGCAGGCGGCTCCCCACCGACGCCGCCACCGACATGATCCGCTTGGTCGGCACGCGCGCCACATAGACGATCTCGATCCCCTGCAGGATCGAGGCCGAGCATGATTCGCGCACGCGCTCGCTCAGCTCCTTCATCAGCGGAACGGCGCGGTCGATCCAGCTCTGGGTGGCGAGATAGGCAAAGCCGAGCTGCAGGATGTTGGGCGAGAGCGAAAACTGGCGGCCGTGCTGTTCGACATAGCCGAGCTCGGCCAGCGTGCGCAGAATTCGCCGCGCGGTCGCGCGCGACACGCCGGCGGCGAGCGCCGCCTCCGACAGCGTCATGGTCGGCCGCTGCCGGCCGAAACAACCGAGCACGGCGAGTCCCTTGGCGAGCGTCGCCATGAACTCCTTGTCGTCGGGGCCGGATGAAGTCTTTGCGCGCGTGAGCATGCGGCCTGCCGGTAAAGCTGCGATTGACTCGGTCCAAGCGCCATCTAAGATGTACGCATAACGAACTACTGTTCGATAATCGAACTCAGCCCGGCCGGTCAATCCAAATCAGAACATCGGCTCAAGCAGGCCGAGACGCCGGGCATGAAACAGGGGAGGTTTGCCATGGCTCGCGGCCCGGGTCAGCACCGACATGCTCACAACCACTTCCGGCTGGCGCTCGACCGGCGCGCGCTGGTGAAAGGCGCGCTGGCGAGCGGCGCGGGACTTGCCGCCACCGCCGTGTTCGCGCCGGCGGTGCGCGCCGCCAAGACCTTGAAGCTCGGTTATGTCAGCCCGCAGACCGGGCCGCTCGCGGCCTTCGCCGAGGCCGACAACTTCGTGATCTCGAATTTCGCCAACACGGTGCGCGGCGGCCTCAAGATCGGCAACGACAGTTATCCGATCGAGGTCGTGGTCAAGGACAGCCAGTCCAATCCCAATCGCGCCGCCGACGTGGCGCGCGAGCTGATCGTGTCCAACAAGGTCGATCTGATGCTGGTCGCGTCGACACCCGAGACCACCAATCCGGTGTCGACCATGTGCGAGGTCGAAGACACGCCCTGCATCTCCAGCGTGGCGCCGTGGCAGCCTTACTTCATCGGCCGCCAGCAGAACCCGGGCAGCCCGCCGTCGTGGAAGCCGTTCAACTCGACCTTTCACTTCTTCTGGGGGCTCGAGGACGTCATCGCCGTGTTCACCAACATGTGGGGGCAGGTCCCGACCAACAAATCGGTCGGCGGACTGTTTCCCAATGACGGCGACGGCAATGCCTGGGGCGACAAGCAGGTGGGATTTCCGCCGGTGCTCGACAAGCTCGGCTACAAGCTTACCGATCCCGGCCGGTACCAGAACCTCACCGACAATTTCACCGCCCAGATCACCGCGTTCAAGCGCGACAACTGCGAGATCGTGACCGGCGTGGTGCTGCCGCCGGACTTCACCACGTTCTGGAACCAGGCGAGCCAGCAGGGCTTCAAGCCGAAGATCGCATCCGTCGGCAAGGCGCTGCTGTTCCCGGTCGCAGTCGAGGCGCTCGGGCGCAACGGCAACAACCTCTCCTCCGAGGTCTGGTGGTCGCCGAGCCATCCGTTCAAGTCGTCGCTGACCGGACAGTCGGCGCGCGAGATCGCCACCGCCTACGAGCAGGCCACCAAGAAGCAATGGACCCAGCCGATCGGCTTCGTGCACGCGCTGTTCGAGGTCGCGGTCGACGTGCTCAAGCGCTCCGCCGACAAGAACGACCCCAAGGCCGTGGTCGCGGCGATCGCGGCGACCAAGCTCGACACCGTGGTCGGCCACATCGAGTGGAACGGCAAGGACCTGCCGCCGTTCGCGCAGAAGAACATCGCCAAGACGCCGCTGGTGGGCGGGCAATGGCGGCTGCGCGACGGCTCCAAGTACGAGATCGTCATCACCGACAACAAGACCGCGCCGCAGATCCCGGTCGGCGGCAAGATGGAGCCGATCGGGTAACGGGATCTACGACGGTGGCGCCACATCGTCCCCTCCCCCGCTTGCAGCCGAACTGGGACATATCCCAGTTCGGTCTCCGAACTTAAGGATCGAAGTCGGAAACATCCGACTTCGATTGGAGACAGGGTGGGGGCATTCATCAAGACTTCGTGCGGCCGCCCGGGTGTTGTATCGACCCGGCCGAGGGGGACGCTACGGCGGTTTCCGATCCTTCGAAATCGGAAACCGCCGCAGATTCCTGGTGTTCGACGCGTTTTGCCTCCGACGCGTCAGGGAAACAGCGCCACCTGCTCGAGCGCCATGGTCTCGGGAAAGCCGAGCATGAGGTTCATGTTCTGCACCGCCTGGCCGGACGCGCCCTTGGTGAGATTGTCGAGCGCGGAACAGATGATGGCGCGGCCCGGGATGCGGTCCGTCGCCACGCCGATGAACGTCATGTTGGAGCCGCGCACGTGACGGGTCTGCGGCATCTGCCCGAACGGCAGCACGTGGACGAACGGCTCCTGCGCGTAGGACTTTACCAGGATCGCATGCAGGTCCTCGGGCGAGCCCTTGAGCCCGCGCACGTAGATGGTCGACAGGATTCCGCGGTTCATCGGCACCAGATGCGGCGTGAAGCTGACGATGACCTTGCGCCCGGCGGCCCTGGAAAACTCCTGGTCGAGCTCGGCCATGTGGCGGTGATGCCCGACCCCGTAGGCGTGGAAACCTTCCGAGACCTCGGAGAACAGCATCTCCTCCTTCGCCGCCCTGCCCGCGCCGGTCATGCCCGATTTGGCGTCGATCACGATCGCATCGGGATCGACCGCGTTCGCCCGCAGCAGCGGGATCAGCGCAAGCTCGGCGCAGGTCGTGTAGCAGCCGGGATTGGCAACCAGCTGCGCGCGCTTGATCTCGTCGCGATAGATCTCGACCAGGCCGTACACCGCGCGCGGCTGCAGCTCGGGCGCATGATGGGCGTGGCCGTACCAGTGCGCATAGGCGGCGGGGTCGGAAAGCCGGAAATCGGCCGACAGATCGACGACCTTGCTCTCCGGCAGCGTTGCGACGATCTGCTGGATCACCTTCTGCGTGGTGCCATGGGGCAGCGCGCAGAAGATCAGATCGAGCCCGGCGCCCGCCCAGTCCATGCCTTCGATCGATTGCAGCTTCGGCAGCTCGAACGGCGAGAACTGCGGAAACACCTGGCGCATCTCCTGCCCGGCGCGGCGGTCGGCGGTGAGCAGCGCGATCTCGACCGCGGGATGGCGGATGAGGAGCCGCACGAGCTCCGCGCCGGTATAGCCGGACGCGCCGAGCACGCCGATCCTTGCTTTCTTAGCTGCCGCTGTGGCCATGGATGGCTCCTTCTCGCGATCAGTAGCACGACCGGATGACGGAGAAAGCCGCGGAGAATATCAGGATATGTGCCGCGGAAGGCTCATCCGGCGGCAGGGGGACGATCACACGCGATCGCGCGCCCGTGCCGCGGGACTGCGGCGGCGGCGAGGAGGAACGTGTGTGAGTATCGTCGTCATGGGCGCGCGCTATAGCGCGCCGGTGCGGATGCGGTCAAGCGCGAAGGCCGCCGCAATGGTCGGCCCCCGCGTTCGCGGGGGTATCTCGGCGCAGCAGCACGGACGACGTCGCGCCCGCGCGCATCACGGCGCGAGCGCGATGGCGGTGCACATCGACGGAAAACGAGATCGGCTAGTGTCCCGTTTCCGACCTTCGTATCATTCGCAGCACCCGCTTTTACGAACGTCGGAAACAAAGGGACACTAGCAAGTCATGATCCTAGTGTGGCTTTGCATTTGACCTTCCTATGAAGAACTCGCGGCCAATACTGATAGGAACGTCAAATGCGCCACACTAGATCGTCGGATTCCAGGGCACCGCAATTTCGCGATAGCCCGATCCGCTCTTCTCCACGTAGGCGACCGACGGGAACGGATAGTGGAAGCCCTGCACCAGCATCTTCTCCGCCACCAGCATGTCGTAGACCTTGCGGCGGGTCGCTTCCGCCATGACCGGATCCTGGTCGTAGAAGGCGTGCCAGCCGGGATTGCGCGCGAACAGGAACGGCACGTGGGTGACGTCGGCCTGGACGTAGACCTTGCTCGATCCCGACGCCACGATGTGGGAATTGTGGCCGGCGGAATGGCCGTGCGTGCCGACCGCGGTGATGCCGGGGACGACCTCCTTGCCCTCGTCATAGGTGCGCAACCGCTTCATCACCTCGCCCGAAAACACGCGGCGATTGTTCTTGAACAGGCCTTCCATGCGCCCCTTCGGCGCGCGGCTCATCTCGCCGTCGTCCATCCAGAACTTGTGCTCGCCCGCCGGCACCAGAATCTCGGCATTGGGAAAGGCCAGGGAGTTGTCGGCCTTCAACAGGCCGTTCACGTGATCGCCGTGATAGTGCGAGATGATGACGGCATCGATCGCCTTGGGGTCGATGCCGGCGGCGGCGAGGTTGGTCATCAACTGGCCGCTCGAGCCCTTGGTGGACTGGAACGCCGCCTCGCCGGTGCCGGTATCGATGAGGACGAGCTTCTGCCCGGTGTTGACGACGATCGGATTGTAGGGCCCGACAAAAACATCCGGCTCCATGTGGACGGCGAGGAGCGCGGCGTTGATCTCCTCCCTCTTGGCATTGGCGACCATGTCGTCGGGCAGCTTGAACCGGTTGACGCCGTCGGTGACGACAGTGATCTCGAAGCTGCCGACCTTGTAGCGGTACCAGCCCGGCACCTGCGTGCCGGCGGGCGGAGCCGCGGCGAAAGCCGGCCATGAGGCGGCGAGCGGCGCGAGCGTTGCGGCGGCGGCACCGGACAGCACGGTGCGGCGGGTCAGTTCTGACATGGCGTTCTCCCTCGTGCGTGCTTCTTCTGTTGAGCCCAAGGCCCTTCGTGAGGATTCGATTCTAGCGCGAACGGAAGGCGATGAGAACAGGTCGCCGGGTGCCGCGCAGCTGCCCGCGCTCCGAGCGTAATGCCATGGCCGCAGGCTGCGAACGGCCCGGCACCCTCATTTCGCCACGGCGCGCGCGCACCGACTGGCGCGCGGCCGAAAAATCACCCACACCAGGTCTTCGAAGCGATTAGAGGGACAAGGCCAGTGCGGTGGATTTGAAGTTCCTGTCGTTATAGTCGCGATCCCGTTCAGGAACTTCAAATCCAAAGGCCGCACTCGCATCATAAGGTTGCCCGGGACACTGGCCCATGGACGTATCCGACCTGCCGGCGAACGACGCGACCCAGCGGGCGACATCCGGGCGCTACCTGCTGCTGCTCGCGACGTTCACGGCGGCCATCTTCGTCAGCGCCGCGCTGCTGTTCATGGTGCAGCCGATGTTCACGAAGATGGTGCTGCCGCGCCTGGGCGGCGCGCCGTCGGTGTGGTCGGTGGCGATCGTGTTCTTCCAGGGCGCGCTGCTGGCGGGCTATGCCTACGCCCATTGGCTCACGCGCTTCGCGCCGGGACGTCCGTCGGTCGTCATCCATCTCGTGGTCACGATCGCCGCCGTCTTTGCGCTGCCGCTGTCGATCGCCGCCGGCTGGGCTCGACCGCCGGAGTCCGGGGAAACGTTATGGCTGATGGGCCTGTTCGCAGCCTCGATCGGCCTGCCGTTCTTTGCGCTCGCCGCCAACAGCCCGTTGCTGCAGGCCTGGTTCGCGCGCACCGATCACCCGGCCGCGAAAGACCCGTATTTCCTCTATGCCGCCAGCAATATCGGAAGCTTCCTTGCGCTTGTGTCCTATCCGAGCGTGATCGAACCGTTCGTGGGGCTGCGCGATCAGGCCAGCTTCTGGTCGCTCGGCTTCGGTCTGCTGATCGCGCTGCTGGTCGCCTGCGGCGTGCTGCTGTGGCGTTCACCCGATCAGACGGTGCAGGCGACCGCCGAGGGCACGGCGGACGCGCCGCCGACCTGGCGGGACGCCGCGTTCTGGGTGGCGCTCGCGGCCGTGCCCTCGGGCCTGCTGGTGGCGGTGACCGTCCACATTTCCACCGATGTCGGGGCCGTGCCGCTGCTGTGGGTGCTTCCGCTCGCGCTCTATCTCTTGACCTTCGTCATCGTGTTCGCGCGCCGTCCGCTCATTCCGCACTGGCTCGTCGTCGCCGTGCAGCCGGTCTTCGTCCTCGGCCTCGTCGCCGTGCTCATTTTCGATCCGCTCAAGACGATCGTCGGGCTGATCGCCGTCCACCTCGTGGTGTTCTTCGTCAACGCGTTGATGTGCCATGGCGAACTGGCGCGGACGCGACCGGCGCCGAGATATCTCACCGGCTTCTATCTCTGGATGGCGACCGGCGGCGTGGTCGGCGGAATCGGCGCGGGGCTGATCGCCCCGCACGTGTTCGACTGGGTGGCGGAATATCCCATCCTGCTGGCGCTCGCGGTGTTGTGCCGGCCCGGGCTCGCGCTGCCGCGCGCACGCCCCTGGCGCTATCTGCTGTACGGCGGGCTTGCAACCGCGGCGCTGGTCCTGATCATCACCGCGCTCTACCCGGTCGTGCTGGCGGAGACGGTCTTCAACTGGACCGTGGGCACGCTGCTGGTCGCCAGCGCGCTGTTCTGGCGCGCGCCGTTGCCTTTTGCCGCGATGGTCGCATTCATCCTTCTCGCCAACCATAACGTCGTCGAGCAGGCGGGCTCGATGTCGGTGCGCAGCTTCTTCGGGGTCACCAAGGTCACGGAGACGCCCGACGGCCAGTTCCGCCTGCTGCAGCACGGGACCACGCTGCACGGCGGCCAGCGCATCCGCGAGTTCAATGGCGACGCACCCGCCGACCCGCCGGAGCTGCTGATGTACTACTGGGATGGCTCCGCCATCTCGCAGACCTTCGATGCGGTGCGCGCGCGCGTCAACGGCCCGATCCGCTTCGCGGTCATCGGGCTTGGCGCGGGTTCGCTCGCCTGTCGCGCCGAGCCCGGCGACACCGTGCATTTCTACGAGATCGACCCGGCCATGATCCGGATCGCGCGCGATCCGTACCTGTTCAGTTTTCTGTGGCTGTGCCGGCCGGTGCCCACGATCACGCTCGGCGATGCGCGGCTCACCCTGGCCGAGGCGCCCGACGGCGCCTATGACCTCATCGTCGTCGACGCCTTCTCGTCCGACGCGATCCCCATCCACCTGCTGACGCGCGAAGCCATGGCGATGTACAAGGCCAAGCTCACGCCGCACGGCATGGTGGTGATGCACATATCGAACCGGCACCTCGAACTCGCCTCGGTGGTCGCCGGGATCGCCGCCGCGAACGGCCTCATCACCTATATCGACGACAGCGCCGATATCGACGAAGCGGCCAATCCCTACAAATATTCCGGCACCGTGGCCGCGATTGCGCGCAGCGAAGAGGATTTCGGCCTGCTCGCCCATTCGCGCGATTGGGAGCTCAAGACAGCCGATCCCGCGCAATGGGTGTGGACCGACGACTATTCGAACATCGTCGGCGCGGTGATCCGCAAGCTCAACGAGTAACACCACCAGTGGCCATCAAGTTGAGATTGGCCTCAATCGCGTTCGATGGATCCACCCTACAAGAATCCTGCACGTTCGGGATCGTGCTTACGGCCAAATCCACTGCACGAATTTCGACGTCCAGTCGCCCAACGTGAGCAGCGCTGCGGCCCACACAAAGGCCGAGGTGAAGTTGGCAATCTGAAACTGCAGAAAAGGCATCCGGAAGATGCCGGCCACCAGCGGCACCGACGCCCGCAACGGTCCGAAGAAGCGGCCGATGAAGATCGCCAGCACGCCCCAGCGCTTCACGAACGCCTCGCCCTTGGGCAGCAGGTCGGGATGGCGCGACAGCGGCCAGATGTGAGCGACCGGCGGTCCGAGCTTGAAGCCGATCCAATACGACAGCCAGTCGCCGAACGCGGCGCCGAGCGCGCCGGCAACCCAGATCGGCCAGAAATTGAGCTCGCCCGAGCCGATGAGCGCGCCGATGGCGACCAGCGCCGCCCAGGCCGGGATCAGCAGCGAAATGAAGGCGAGCAATTCGCCGAAGGCGAGCGCAAACACCACGGGCGCCGCCCATGCTTCGTGGACGCGCACGAATTCGACCAATTGATGCGCGTAAGCTTCGAGGCTGGCGAACATGCGGAGAGGCGACCTAGTGTCCCGCAGTTCGCATCGGAGGGCGCCGCGCGGGTTTGCGAACTTCGGAATCGGGACACTAGCAGAATTACGGTTCCAATGCCGTCTTGGATTTGAAGTCCGCTTGCGGGCTGGCGGCTAAATGGGGAACTCCGCCGCACCAGTCGTCGTGCGGGTTTAGCCTGCTGCGTCGGTGAGACCAGACCGCCGATGCCGCCAGCGCGGATCAGATCGCGATCGTCTCGCCATAAGAGGCCGCGTGGGACGCCTGCTTGGCGGCGTCCATCCGTCTGGCGACCGCCTGGCTGCCGCCGGTATCCGCCTGGTTTCCGATCGCGATCGCGGCGTCGAGAATGGCAGCCGCCCGGCGATAAATCTTTTCCACGATGCGATCGCCCTCGAGCGTGGCGATGTCCCGCAGCGCGGAGAATGTGCAGAACACGACTTCGGTCGGCAAGCCGGACAGCCATTGCCGGCCGGCATCCGCCGCGTGATCGAGCGCGCAGGTCAGGGGCCGGTGCCGCACGGAATTCTCGGCATTGCGCAGGCTCTTCGCGATCGCGACCAGTTCCGTCGGCGTGCGCAGCGCCCGGCACCGTTCGGCGATCTCCGCGTAACCGGCGCGCGCGAGCGCCGGCGCCAGGAGTTCGGTGACCATCCGCCGCAGCATGAGTTCGGCCCGCGCCATTTCGACCTTGGCGACGTCAGCCGAGCCGGCAAGGCGCGTCACGAACGGCACCAGGAGCTCCTGACGCAGGTCATCGTCCAGCGTGTCATTGAGGCACAGCGCGAACAGCGCAATGGGGCGCGAGAAACAGGCCGGCAGATCCCGCACACGGTAGATGGGACGATAGGGATAGCCCGCGGCGACGATTGCCGCCTCGTTGATGCAGGTCCCGCCGTCCGGTCCCGGAAATTCATGGCTGCCGCGCAGCAGCTTCCAGTCGAGCATGCGCTGGAAGTCGCCAGTGGTGCCGGCGCGGGACGACAGTACGTTCAACAGGCGGGTGAGATCGAACATTGCGGCGGGCTCCTCTCGGCTTCTGCCAATCCGGCAGATCAAGTCCGGCAAGGTCACGTCGGTCAAAGTCTTGGCAACAGGATTGGGCGAATATCCGGCAAGTCAACGACCTTCCCACGGCATCAAATTGAATTGATGGCACGCGCCTACCACATGTCCTTGGCTAGCTCCGCCGGCCAGGGGTGGCGGGTTCGGGGGGCATCACGATGCGGCCACGACCGTGGCATAGTCACCCCTGATTCGTTTTCCCCTCGCCCATCCGAGCTCCATGGCCAAGATCGCTAAAGCAGCCAAGACCGCCGCCCAAAAAACGGACAGGGACCTGTTCTCCGATTTGGCAGCCGCGCCGCGCCGTCTCTCCGGCAAGGCCACGCGCGCCGCCAAGCCCACGAGCGGGGCCGAGGCGCGCTACACGGCGCGCGACATCGAGGTGCTCG
Source organism: uncultured Alphaproteobacteria bacterium (assembly GCA_963835165.1). Classification (GTDB taxonomy): domain Bacteria; phylum Pseudomonadota; class Alphaproteobacteria; order Rhizobiales; family Xanthobacteraceae; genus VAZQ01. The sequence goes on along the minus strand of CAWIGD010000015.1, from coordinate 106,385 downwards.
AAGGTCTGGAGCCGGTGCGCCGGCGTCCGGGCATGTATATCGGCGGCACCGACGAAAAGGCGCTGCATCACCTCTTTGCCGAGGTGATCGACAATTCCATGGACGAGGCGCTCGAGGGCCACGCCACCTTCATCGAAGTCGAAATGGAGGCCGACGGCTTCGTGGCGGTGACCGACAACGGCCGCGGCATTCCCGTCGATCCGCACCCGAAATTCAAGAACAAGTCCGCGCTCGAAGTGATCATGTGCACCTTGCATGCGGGCGGCAAGTTCGACTCCAAGGTCTATGGGACGTCCGGCGGCTTGCATGGCGTCGGCGTTTCGGTCGCCAACGCATTGTCGGAGCGCATGGAGGTGGAGGTCGCGCGCGAGCAGACGCTCTACCGCATGGCGTTCGAGCGCGGCCATCCCAAGGGCAAGCTGGTAAAGGTGGGCCGCGCGCCCAACCGGCGCGGCACCAAGGTGCGCTTCCGGCCCGATCCCGACATCTTCGGAGGGAAGGCGCATTTCAGGCCGGAGCGCATCTTCAAGATGGCGCGCTCCAAGGCCTATCTGTTCGGCGGGGTGGAAATCCGCTGGTCCTGCGCCAAGGAGCTTCTGCACGGGGTCGCGGACGTGCCCGAGGAGGCGACCTTCCATTTCGCCGACGGGCTCAAGGAATATCTGTCCGCGGCCATCAACAGCGCCGCCTTGGTTCATCCCGACATCTTTGCCGGCAGCGCAGGCAAGGTCGGCGTCCACGGCGCGGCGCAGTGGGCGGTCGCGTGGACCGGCGACAGCGACGGCTTTCTGTCCTCCTATTGCAACACGATCCCCACCCCGGACGGGGGCACGCACGAGTCCGGGCTGCGCAGCGCGCTGTTGAAGGGCATCAAGGATCATGCCGAGCGCATGGGTCAGGGCAAGCGCGCGGCATCGGTGACCGGCGACGACGTGATGACCGGCGCCGCCTGCATGGTCTCCGTGTTCATCCGCGAGCCGGAATTCCAGGGCCAGACCAAGGATCGGCTCGCGACCGCGGAAGCGACCCGCATCGTCGAGAACGCGATCCGCGACCCGTTCGACCACTGGCTCGCCGGCAATCCCACGCAGGCGAACAAGCTGCTCGACTTCGTCATCGAGCGCGCGGACGAACGCATCCGGCGCCGGCAGGAAAAGGAGATTTCGCGCAAGACCGCGGTGCGCAAGCTGCGCCTTCCCGGCAAGCTCGCGGACTGCACCAACACCGCCGCCCAGGGGTCCGAGATCTTCATCGTCGAGGGCGACTCGGCCGGCGGCTCGGCCAAGCAGGCGCGCGATCGCGCCTCGCAGGCGGTGCTGCCGTTGCGCGGCAAGATCCTCAACGTCGCCTCCGCAGGCAAGGACAAGCTCGCCCAGAACCAGCAGCTTTCAGACCTCATGCAGGCGCTCGGCTGCGGCACCGGCGCGCACTATCGCGACGAGGACCTGCGCTACGAGAAGGTCATCGTGATGACCGACGCCGACGTCGACGGCGCGCACATCGCCTCGTTGCTGATCACCTTCTTCTACCGCCAGACGCCGAAGCTGATCGACAACGGCCATCTCTACCTGGCGGTGCCGCCGCTCTACCGCCTGAGCCACGGCGGAAAGAACTTCTATGCGCGCAACGACAAGCACAAGGATGAATTGCTGAAGAAGGAATTCCACGCCAACGCCAAGGTGGAGATCGGCCGCTTCAAGGGGCTCGGCGAGATGATGGCGAGCCAGCTCAAGGAAACCACCATGGACCCGAGGAAGCGCACGCTGCTGCGCGTCGTGGTGGTCGAGGGCGAGCGCAAGGACACCGAGAGCTCGGTCGAGCGCCTCATGGGCAACAAGCCGGAATTGCGCTTCGAGTTCATCCAGGAGCGGGCGGAATTCGCCAACGAGGAGATGCTCGACGTCTAGCGCGGTTTCAGATTCGTTGGAATCAGAAACCGCTCTAGATTCCTTGCGTTTGACGCGCTTTCTGCGGCGAACCGGTTCCCACTTCGCCGGAAAGCGCTCTCTAGCGCCACACGCACGCGCTGCCGGCGTGCAGGTCGCGCCGAATATGCGTCGTAAAGACAGCCGGTGTGAAGACGTTGGGCGCTCGGGTGCCACCAATCGGAGGCGCGTCGCAGGGCTGCGCGGCGAGCTTGCACTCCGTGCTCTGCTCTTTGCCCGCGTGGTCACCCGAGCGATGACAGACTAACTGCGTCCGCGTGACCGGTCCATCGCGACCCGACGCCTGGCATCGCCGTAGCCCGGAAATTCCCGGAATTCACAGCCTGCCGTTCAAGCCTGCTCGCGCGGCGGAGAGCGGATCGCGCTCCCGCCGCGCGTCATCGACCGGCGGATTTCCTTCCGCGCACTCCGCCGCGATGCTAGCGTCCCGCCGTGATCCTGCGGCGAAATTACCGACATGGAGAGAGCCGGATGGTTTCGTCCGCATGCGGCTATTGCCTGGGGCGATGGAGGACATCATGGATCGACGTCAGTTCGGGAAGCTTGCATTGAGCGCCGGCGCAGCAACCACGGCCGCCGGCGAGGCGGGGCTCGCCCTGGCTCAGACATCGAGCGTGTCGCCGTCCGACGCACTCAAGCTGCCGGCGGAGCTGCGCCCGGTCTTCGAGCAGGACTACCCGCGCTTCTCCGACGCGGAATACTCGCGCCGGCGCGACCTGCTGGCGGGGGTGATGGAAGCCGCCGGGGTCGACCATCTCCTGATCGTCAGCGCGCTCAACGTCGGCAACGCCACGCGCTGGGTGACCGGCTGGCCGGGGACCAACCAGGCCCTGCTGCTGTTCCGGCCGGGCGAGAAGATGGTGATGTATGTCGAGTATCACAATCATGTGCCGCAGGCCCGGCTGATCGCCCGCGACGTGGATGTGCGCTGGGGCGAGGACAAGGGCGTCGCCACCGTGATCGACGAGCTCGGCCGCCGCGGCGGCAAGCGCGTGGGCGTGATGGGACCGCTCTCCGGCCCGAGATGGAAGGCGCTGGAGGCGAAATTCCAGGTGGTCAGCCTCGACGGCGAATACACCCGCCTGCGGATCAACAACAAGTCGGAGGAAGAGATCGCGTGGCTGCGCGTGGGCGCGGCGCTGAGCGACGCCGGCATGGCGGCGCTCGTGGGCGGCACCCGGCCGGGCATGACCGAGCACGAGATCGGCAACATGATCGAACGCGCCTATGTCGGCGTCGGCGGCACCAACGTGATTCACTTCCTCGGCACCACCCAGATGGCGGCTCCCGACGTCTGCGTGCCCCGGCAATTCACGTCGCGCCGCAAGGTGCAGGCCGGCGACTTCGTGTTCTGCGAGCTGTCCGCCGCATGGTGGGATTATTCCGGCCAGGTGCTGCGCGGGTTCACGGTCGAGGCCGAACCGACCTCGCTCTATCGCGACCTGCACGCCACCGCGTTCGAGGCCTTCAACTCCATCACCAAGGCGATCCGCCCCGGCGTGCACGTGCAAGAGCTCATCGACGCCTCCGGGATCATCGAGAAGAACGGCTTCACCACCAACGACGATCTCGTTCACGGCTACGGCGGCGGCTACTTCGCGCCGATCCTCGGCTCCAAGAGCCGCCCGGCCGGGCATCCGGTGACGATGACGCTGCAGGAGAACATGTGCATGGTGGTGCAGCCCAACCCCGTCACCAAGGACGGGAAAGCCGGCGTGCAGTTCGGCGAGCTGGTCCGCGTGACCAAGACCGGGTTCGAATCGCTGCATCGCACGCCGCACGAGCTGTTCAGAGCCGGGCAGATGATCTGACGACCTCTGAAGGAACTCGCGGCGCGCGCCGGCGCTCCGCCGCAAACAGCGCTGCCGGGCGGATTGAATTGCGCAGCGATAAAGGGTGAAATGCCGGCGCAACAAACAAGCGGTGCGTGGCGCCGGCACAGCACCGCATTCGGGAAGGAACGATGCGCATGAACAAGATGCTGATGTCCGTTGGTCTCGCCTTCGCGCTTGCCGGCGCTGGCCTGCTGCCGGCCGGGGCGCAAACGCCGGCCGCCCTGACCGGACAGGTCACGTCGGGCGAGGAAGGGCCGATGGAGGGCGTGCTGGTCAGCGCCAAGAAGGCCGGCTCCACCGTCACGATCACCGTCGTCAGCGACGCGCAGGGCAATTACAGCTTTCCCGCCGCCAAGCTCGAGCCCGGGCAATATTCCTTGCGCATTCGGGCGGTCGGATACGATCTCGACCGGCCGGCCAGCGTGGACCTGGCCGCGCAGCAGCCGGCGAAATACGACCTGAAGCTGCGCAAGACCGAAGATCTCGCCGCCCAGCTCTCGAACGCCGAATGGCTGGCAAGCTTTCCCGGCACCGACCAGCAGAAGAACGCGATGCTGGGCTGCGTGGGCTGCCACACGCTCGAGCGGGTGGCGCGCTCGACCCACAAGCCGGACGATTTCATCCACGTCACGCTGCCGCGCATGCAGGGTTACGTGAACCAGAGCATTCCGGCCGCACCGCAGCTTCGCCGCGGCGAACGGCGGATGGAAGAGCGCGGGGACCAGCGCGTCCAGGTCTATCGCGGCATGGCCGACTTTCTCGGCGGCGTCAATCTGAGCTCGGGCCCGCAGTGGAGCTACGCGCTCAAGACCCTGCCACGCCCGAAGGGCCGCAGCACTCGCGTCGTCATCACCGAATACGACCTGCCGCGCGAGACCATCCAGCCGCATGACGTGGTGATCGATAGCGACGGCATCGCCTGGTATTCAAGCTTCGGCGAGCAGTTCCTGGGCCGGCTCGATCCCAAGACCGGCAAGGCCAGCGAATATCCCGTCCCGATGCACAAGCCCGGATACCCGACCGGCTTCCTCGGGCTGCGCACCGACAAGGCCGGCGATCTGTGGCTCGGCAACATGTATCAGGCCACGATGGTGAAGTTCGAACGCAAGAGCGAGACGTTCAAGTACTTCCCGCTGCCGCCCGAGCAGAACATCGACGCCGCCCAGGTGAACATGGTGAGCCCGCAGAGCTCGCACGTGGACGGCAAGGTCTGGTCGCAGAACAACGGCTTTGCCGGCGTCCATCGCCTCGATCTCGCCACCGGCCAGATCGAGACCTGGGAGCCGTTCAAGGACGCGCCCAAGGGCGAGCCGCACAACATCTACGACGTGGTGCCGGACTCCAAGAACAACGTCTATTTCACCGACTTCCGGCAGAAGCATATCGGCCGGATCGACGCCAAGACCGGCGAGATCAAGCTGTTCGCCATCCTCACGCCGAGCCCGGCGTTGCGTCGCGGCCAGATGGATTCGCAGGACCGGCTCTGGTTCGGCGAATACCGCGGCGACAAGATCGGCATGTTCGACACCAAGACCGAGAAATTCACCGAATGGTCGATGCCGACGCGCTGGACCAACCCCTACGACGTCACCCTCGACAAGAACGAGGAAGCGTGGACCGGATCCATGCTCAATGACCGTGTGGTGCGGCTCAATACCAAGAGCGGCGATTTCACCGAGTATCTGCTCCCGCGCACGACCAACATCCGCCGCGTGTTCGTCGACAACTCAACCACGCCGGTGACGTTCTGGGTCGGCAGCAATCACGGCGCCTCGATCATCAAGCTGGAGCCGCTCGACTAGACCAGAATCAATTCTGGTCGAACAGCACGAGATGTCATGGCCGCGATCGCGGCCATGACAAACCGTCGCCCGTCGATTGTGATCAGGCCGCGAACCCGGCTCGGGACTCAGTTCGCCACTTGCTCACCGTCCTTTGGACGGGTGATCCGCACCGCCAGCAACCAGGCGACCCAGAGGAAGACGAAGTAGAGCGCCAGAAAGATCACCAGGCTCGCCTGCGGCCAAAGCCGCTCGACCACGAGCCCGATCAGATAGTCGGCGACGTCGCCGGCCGCCATGAAGCCGACGTAGTAGAAAATAAGCTGCACGATGCCCTCCAAGGGACAGGCATCGCCCCCGCCCCTGTCCTAGCACAGGGCGGTCTGGGCGGAAGTCATTTTCGCGTAAACGCTTCGAACGCTGTCGAATGCCGGCGATGCGCCGAGCCGGACCACGCCGAGGGAAGCACCGGCGCTACTCATCGAACTTCAGGTTCGCCGCCTTGGAGACCTCGCCGAAAAGCTTGATATCGCCCTCGATCACGCGCGCGAAGTCGTCGCTCGACATGCCGCCGGGATCGGTCGCCATCGCCTTGAGCTTGTCGCGCACGCCGGCATCCGCGAGCGCGCGGCGCACCGCCGCTTCCAGCTTGGCTTTGATCGCGGGCGGCGTCGGTCCCGCAACGAACAGGCCGCTCCATAAGCGCACGCTCACCTCGGGCAGGCCGAGCTCGGCCATGGTCGGGACTTCGGGCAATTCCAGCGAGCGCTCCGCGCCGGTCACCGCCAGAGCACGGATTTTCCCCGCTTGCACCAGCGGCACCGTGGGCGGGCCGTCGCCGATCGCAAACAATGTCTGCTCGGACGCGACGCTCACCATCATTTCGTTGGTGCTCTTGTACGGGATCGGCACCCCCGGCATGCCGGTCTTGAGCTTGAGCAGCTCGGTGGTGATGGTGAAGGCGGGCGAGGAGGTTGCGTAATTCGCCTTGTCCGGATGCGCCTTCGCCCACGCGACGAGCTCGGCGAGCGACCGTGCCGGGTGGCTGCCGGGAACGGCCAGGATCAGCGGGAACGACGCGATCATCGACAGCGGCGTGTAGGTGCGGGTCGGGTGATAGCCGGTCTTGGGATAGATCACCGGCACCAGCGCCATCATCCCGGCGGCGCCCACCAGCACGGTGTAGCCGTCGGCCGGCTGGCCCATGACGTATTCGCCCGCGAGCCTGCCGCCGCCGCCGGCCTTGTTCTCGATCACCACCGGCTGGCCCAGAAACTGACTGACCTTGTCGCCCACGAGGCGCGCGAAGATGTCGTTGCCGCCGCCGGCCGCATATCCCACCACGAAGCGGATCGGCTTGTTCGGAAAGCTCGCGCCGATATCGCCTTGTGCCGACGCGCGCCCGCCGGCGCCCGCCGCGAGCACGGCGAGCACCGCAAGCGGCGCGAGGAGGCGAAAGCGTCGCATGGCGCGCTGGCGTACTAGTCGGCGAAGGTCAGGTTGGCGGCTTTGACCACGTCGACGAACTTCTGGATATCGGCGTCGATCATGCGGCGGAACTCCTCGCTGCTGCCGCCGCCCGGATTGACCGCCATGGCCTTGAGCTTGCTGCTGACATCCGGATCCTGGATCGCCTGGCGCAGCGCGGCCTCGAGCTTGGCGACGATGGCGGGCGGCGTTCCGGCCGGCGCGAAGAACCCGCTCCACAGATAGACATCGACGTCGGGGTAGCCGGCTTCGGCCATGCTCGGCACGTCCGGAAGCTCGGACGAGCGCACGGCGCCGGTCACGGCCAGCGCGCGCACCTTGCCGCCTTGCACCATCGGCACCGTGGGCGGGCCGTCGGCAATGGCCAGCAGCGTCTGCTCGCCGATCACGCTGAGCAGCATCTCGTTGCTGCTCTTGTAGGTGATGGCGACGCCCGGCATGCCGGACTTGAGCTTGAGAAGCTCGCTGGTGATGGTGAAGGCGGGCGAGGTGGTGGCGTAGTTCGCCTTGTCCGGATGCGCCTTCGCCCATTCGACCAGTTCCTTGACGGTCTTTGCCGGATTGTTCACCGGCACCACCATGATCAGCGGAAAATTCGCGATCATCGCCAGCGGAATAAAGGTCTTGGTCGGATGGTAGGAGAGCTTCGGCAAGGTCGCCGCGGCGATCGACATCATGCCGCTGGCGCCCACCATCAGCGTATAGCCATCGGCCGGCTGGCCCGCGACGTATTCCGCCGAGATCCGGCCGCCGGCGCCGGGCTTGTTCTCGATCACGACCGGCTGCTTGAGGATTTCGGAGAGCTTCTGCCCGACCAGGCGCGCGAAAATGTCGTTGCCGCCACCGGCGGCGAAGCCGACGATGACGCGGATCGGCTTGTTCGGAAAGTTCGCCGCGGCGTCGCCTTGCGCCGCTGCCGGCCGGGCGGCCACGGCGGCAAGCGCCACCAGCGCCGCCGTCAGCAAACCGCGTTTGAAACCGATCATTGGCGTTCCTCCGTCCGTGTCTGTTTGTGACCGCAGCGTTTTTCTCAAATGGCAGGCGACGTCAAGTGTAGCAGTGCCGCAAGGCTTGCGCGACGGTCGGGCTGCCGCAGGCAACGACCCAACCCGAGGTTTGACGGCAAACCGCCCCGCGTTCTAGGGTCCGCCGACCCGCACAGCAAGCGCCGCAAGTCCGCAAGAGTTGACCTGGCGCGTGAGGCCGCAAACGGCAGCAGAATTCCATCATGACCCTTTCGACTGCCGACCCAAGCCCTCGCGCGACGGACAGCGAGACCGACCTCTTCGGCCACCCGCGCGGGCTGACATTCCTGTTCGCGACCGAGATGTGGGAGCGCTTCTCCTATTACGGGATGCGCGCGCTGCTCGTGCTCTACATGGTGAAATATCTGCTTCTGCCCGAGCATGCCGAGAATGTGATCGGTCTCGGCGCGCTGAGGCACCTGTACGAATTGATGTTCGGGCCGCTCGGCGCGCAACCGTTCTCCTCGCACATCTACGGTCTGTATACCGGCCTCGTCTATCTCACGCCCCTGTTCGGCGGCATCCTCGCCGACCGTGTGCTCGGCCAGCATCGCACCATCCTGCTCGGCGCGACGCTGATGGCGATCGGCCACTTCATGATGGCGTTCGAGTCGCTGTTCCTGTTCGCCCTGACCGTGCTCATTCTCGGCAACGGCGCGTTCAAGCCCAACATGTCGGCGCAGGTGGGCGGGCTCTATGCGCCCGGCGACCCGCGCCGCGATCGGGCCTATTCGATCTTCTACGTCGGGATCAATGTCGGCGCGTTTCTCGCGCCGCTGGTGTGCGGGACGCTCGGCGAAGAGCTCGGCTGGCATTACGGCTTCACGGCGGCCGGCGTCGGGATGACGATCGCGCTTGCGATCTATCTCTACGCGTTGCCCGGTCTGCCGCCGGACGAGCTGCACAAGGCGATGGACTCCGGGCTGGAGAAGCAGCCGCTCGACCGCAGCGAATGGCTCGGCATCCTGGCGCTGCTCGCGCTGTTCGTGCCGACCACGTTGTTCTGGGCCACCTACGAGCAGCAGGGCAACACCATCGCGCTGTGGGCCGACGACTATACCGACCGGACGATCGACCTGCTGATCTGGCGCGGCGAAATCCCGGTCACCTGGTTCCAGGCATTCAACCCGTTCATGATCTTCGCCTTCACGCCTTTCATCATCGCGCTGTGGACGTGGCAGGCCAGGCGCCGCGCGGAGCCCTCGAGCGTCACCAAGATGGCGCTCGGCTGCTTCGGCGTCGCGCTCGCCAACCTGATCATGGTCGGCGCGGCCTGGCAGGCGGCAGGCGCACCGGACGCAAGCTGGCTGTGGCTGCTCGGCTATTTCGTCGTCATCACCATCGGCGAGCTCTATCTCTCGCCGATCGGGCTGTCGCTGGTGTCGAAAGTCGCCCCGGCGCGCATGGTCTCGATGCTGATGGGGGTGTGGCTGGCGACGAGCTTCGCCGGCAACTTCATCGCCGGCTGGCTCGGGAGCTACTGGAGCCGCATGGACAAGCCGATGTTCTTCCTGATGATCGCCGGCATCGCGCTGATCGCCGGCCTCGTCATCCTGGCGTTCGAACGCCCGCTCAGGAACGTGATCAGGGATCGGATCGCCACAGCGCCATGAATTCTCCTTCCCGCTCCGCCCCGCGCGCCTTCGGCCACGTCGAGACCTGGGTGTTCGATCTCGACAACACGCTCTATCCGCACCATCTCAATCTCTGGCAGCAGGTGGATGAGCGCATCCGCGACTACATCGCGGGCTTTCTCAAGATCACGCACGAGGAAGCGTTCCACCTGCAGAAGGATTATTACAAGCGCTACGGCACCTCGATGCGCGGCTTGATGACCGTGCATGGGATGAAGCCCGACGACTTTCTGGACTTCGTGCACCAGATCGACCATTCGCCGCTCACGCCCAACGCGGCGCTGGGCACGGCGATCGAAAATCTGCCGGGTCGCAAGCTGATCCTGACGAACGGCACCCGCCGGCACGCCGACGCCGTGCTCGCGCGGCTCGAACTCGACCGCCATTTCGAGGACGTGTTCGATATCGTCGCGGCCGAGCTCGATCCCAAGCCGTCGCCGCAGACCTACGATCGCTTTCTCAAGGCGCACGCCGTCGACGCGGGAAGGTCCGCGATGTTCGAGGACCTCGCGCGCAACCTGGCGGTGCCGCATGCGCTCGGCATGACCACCGTGCTCGTGGTGCCGGAGCACACCCGCGAGGTATTTCGCGAAGGCTGGGAACTCGAAGGACGCGACGCACCCCATGTCGACCACGTGACCGACGATCTGGTCGGGTTTCTGGAGCGAATCAAGGCGCCCTGACCGGAGATTGCCGGATACCCGGTCGACCTCCGGGCGCGCTTGACTCGCTGCGTGCTATTCCCGACAAACCGACCTCGTTCCAGGCGTTGTCGCCAAGGTTTCACCCATGTCGCATACCGAGCTTGCCAAGACCATCGACGACGCCTTCGAGCAGCGCGATGCCATCGGACCGTCGACCAAAGGCCCGGTGCGGGACGCGGTCGAGGCCACGCTTGACCTGCTCGACCGTGGCGTCGCGCGCGTCGCCGAGCGGGGAGCGAACGGCGACTGGCGGGTGAATCAGTGGCTCAAAAAGGCGGTCCTGCTCTCGTTCCGTCTCAACGACATGAGCGTGATCGCCGGCGGCCCTGGCAAGGCGGTATGGTGGGACAAGGTCGCCTCCAAGTTCGACGGCTGGAACGACACGCATTTCCGTGAGGCGGGTTTCCGGGCGGTACCGAACTGCGTGGTACGGCGCTCGGCCTATATCGCGCCCGGGGTGGTGCTGATGCCGAGCTTCGTCAATCTCGGCGCCTATGTGGATTCCGGCACCATGGTCGACACCTGGGCCACGGTCGGCTCCTGCGCGCAGATCGGCAAGAAGTGCCACATCTCAGGGGGCGCGGGCATCGGCGGCGTGCTCGAGCCGCTGCAGGCGGGACCGGTGATCGTCGAGGACAACTGCTTCATCGGCGCGCGCTCGGAGGTGGCCGAAGGCGTGATCGTGCGCGAGGGTTCGGTGCTTTCCATGGGGGTCTTCATCGGCGCCTCGACCCGGATCGTCGATCGCGAAAGCGGCGAAACGTTCCAAGGCGAAGTGCCGCCCTATTCGGTCGTGGTTCCCGGCTCGCTGCCCGGCAAGACCACGAAGGCCGGCGCACCTGGTCCGAGCCTCTACTGCGCGGTGATCGTCAAGCGCGTCGACGAGAGGACGCGGGCGAAAACCTCGATCAACGAGTTGCTGCGGGATTGAGCCGAGCCGCGCGCGATCAGGTCCTCGCGGCCGGGCATGCCCGCAGAGCTAGCGCTGGTCGCTAGAATCGGGCGAAAGCATTGCTGTGGGAAACAACCAAGGGGTTTGAGCCATGTCGATGACTCAACTGCTGTTCTCATTTCAAGGCCGCCTGAACCGGAAACCCTACTGGCTGACCAACATCGCCGTCGGCGTCGTGGTCATACTTCTGGTCATCCTGGCCGTCGTCATGTTCGCGGACCGCGATTTCGCCGCTGCCGGCCTGACGGTCGCACTTCTCGTCATCCTCTACATTCCACTGATCTGGGTCAGTCTCGCTCTGGGCGCCAAGCGGCTTCACGATCGCGACAAGTCGGCGTGGTGGCTCGTCCTGTTCTACGTGGTTCCGGGAATCCTGAGTTCGCTCGCCAATCAAATGGAGTTCGGCTTCGTCCTGCATCTGGTCAGCTTCGCCATCACGGTCTGGGCCTTCGTCGAACTCGGCTGCCTGCGCGGCACGGTGGGGCCGAACCAGTATGGCCCCGACCCGGTGGAGCCCGCCGCGCTCGGCCCGGCCGGCGTCCCGGGACAGGCGCATTGACGAGAGCGCTCGCCGCCCGCTAAAGCCGCCCGCGATGAATGTGCCGATCGCCGATCCCGCCGCGCTCGCGCGCGACCTGCTCCGTTGCCCGTCGGTGACGCCGGCGGACGGCGGCGCACTCGGCGTGATCGAAAATGTTCTGAAACCCGTCGGCTTCGACGTCCATCGCGTCACCTTCGCCGAACCGGGCACGGCCCCGGTCGAGAACCTCTATGCCCGCATCGGCAGTGTGCGCCCGCATCTCGTCTTCGCCGGCCACACCGACGTGGTGCCGCCGGGCGAGCAGGCGACATGGACTCACCCGCCGTTTGCGGGCGAGATCGCCGATGGCACGCTCTATGGCCGCGGCGCGGTCGATATGAAAGGGGCGGTCGCCTGTGCGCTGGCCGCCGCGCTCGATCACCTCGCCGCGCGCGGCGGCAAGCCCAAGGGGTCGATCTCCTTCCTGATCACCGGCGACGAGGAAAGCATCGCCGTGAACGGGACGGTGAAACTGCTCAAATGGGCGGCCGAACGCGGCGAAGCCTTCGACCATTGCATCCTGGGCGAGCCGAGCAATGTGGCCACGCTCGGCGACACCATCAAGATCGGCCGGCGCGGATCCCTCAACGGCACGCTGGTCATCACCGGCAAGCAGGGCCACGTCGCCTATCCGGAGCGCGCCGACAATCCGGTGCGTGGGCTGGTGACGCTCATGAGCGCGTTGATGGCGACGCCGCTCGACCAAGGCAGCGCGCGGTTCGGCCCGTCGAACCTCGAATTCACCTCGATCGACATCGGCAATCCGGTCGTCAATCTCATTCCGGGCGAGGCGCGAGCGCGCTTCAATATCCGCTTCAACGATCATCACAGCCTTGCCTCACTCAAGATGCTCCTGGAGAAGCATGCCGCCGACGCGGCCGCGGCGCGCATCCGCTGGCACATCGACTGGGAGCCCTCGAACGCCGACTCGTTCGTGGCCGACCCCGGGCCGTTCATCGACCTTGTTTCCAGCGCGATCAGGGACGTGACCGGGAACGACCCGAAGCTCTCGACCACCGGCGGCACGTCGGATGCCCGTTTCATCAAGGACTATTGCCCGGTGCTCGAATTCGGCTTGGTCGGGCAGACCATGCATCAGGTGGACGAACGCACGCCCGTCGCCGATCTCACCACGCTGACGACGGTGTATCGCGCGATCCTCGATCGATATTTCAAATAGCGACTGCGGCGACGCCGGCTACGGCGTGAGCTTAATGCCCGCCTTCTGCGCGAGGTCGAGCCATTTGGCGATGTCGGCGTTGACAAAAGCGGCAAACGCCTCGGGCGTGCTCGGCTCGGGCTCGGCGCCCTGCTCGGCGAGCCGTTGCTTGGCATCGGGCAATGTCAGCACGGTCCTGGTATCGGCGCTGATCTTGGCGACGATCTCGCGCGGCGTGTTCGCCGGCGCGAACAAGCCGAACCAGCCGAGCGACGAATAGCCCGGCAGTCCGGTTTCCGCCACCGTCGCAAAATCCGGGAACAGCGCCGAGCGGGCCGATCCCGTGGTGCCGATCACACGCAGCGTCCCCGCGGCGATGTGCGGGGTGACCGTCAATGCGGGCGAGAACATCACGTCGATGCGGCCGCCAAGGAGATCGGTGACAGCGGGTCCGGTGCCGCGATAGGGCACGTGCAGCATGTCGACGCCGGCCATCTGCTGGAACAGGGCGCCGGACAGGTGCGATGCCGAGCCCACGCCGGAGGAGCCGAACGAGACCTTGCCGGGGTTCTGCTTGGCGTGAGCAATCAACTCGGCGGTGGTCTTCGCCGGCACCGAGGGATTGGCCACCAGGATGTATGGCGGCGCCGCAATCAACGAGACCGGCGCCAACTCGCGGGCAATGTCGAACGATCCGGCCCCGGGGCGGTCGCCGGCGAGCGCCAGGATGGCACCGGTCGAGGCCATCAGCAGCGTATATCCATCGGGGGGTGAACTCGCCACCTGGCGCGTCCCGAGCAGGCCGGCAGCGCCTGGCCGATATTCGGACACGACCGGAGGACCCCAGAGGTTCTGCAAATGCACGCTGAGCACGCGGCCGAGGACGTCGGTTGCTCCTCCCGCCGGAAATGGAACGATGATGCGTACCGTCCCGCCGGGAAAGGTCTGCGCATGAGCCGACGGCGCAAACGCGGACAGGCCAAGGGCCAGAACAATCCACAACGATCTCGGCACGATGCGCTTCTCCTTGCTCCGGCTTGTCATGTCGAATGTGCCCGCCGGATCGATGCGTGACCAAGCCAAATCCGTGCGGCCGGACTCCTCGTCATGCATAATCGACCCTCGCCAGATAAAGCCCGTCGGGCGGCGCAACTGGCGCGCACGCGGCGCGGTCACACTTGCGAAGCGCCGTCGAGATGTCGTCGGCCGTCCACCTGCCCTCGCCCACGAGCGCGAGCGCACCGACCATGGAGCGCACCTGGCTGTGCAGGAAGGAGCGCGCCGAGGCGAGCACCTGGATGTCGTCCGCGCTCCGCTGCACGTCAAGCTGGTCGAGCGTCTTCACCGGTGATTTCGCCTGGCATTCGACGTTGCGGAACGTGGTGAAATCATGCTGGCCGACGAGGCGCTGCGCCGCGACATGCATCGCCGCGGCGTCGAGCGGCTTGGCGATGCGCCAGGCGCAGCCGCGCTGAAAGGTCAGGCCCGCGCGGCGATTGACGATGCGATAGAGATAGTGCCGCTTGATCGCAGAAAAGCGGGCGTCGAAGCCGTCCGCCGCCCGCTCGGCCTTGAGGATGACAACCGGATGCGGCCGCAAATGCGCGTTCAAGGCGTCGCGCACCGTGTCTTCCTCCCACTCCTTGGCGAGATCGAGGTGACCGACCTGGCCCAGCGCATGCACGCCGGCATCGGTGCGGCCCGCGCCGTGCACGCTCACCTCTTCCCCGCAGAAGGCTTCGACCGCGGCTGCCAGCACGCCTTGCACCGAGGGGCCGTTGTCCTGGATCTGCCAGCCGACGAACGGCCGGCCGTCGTACTCGATCGTGAGCTTGTAACGGGGCATGACGGGACTTAACCGAGCCGGGTCCCGACGGCAACGCTGGTACCGCGCAGGTACTCGCCGGCCTTCATCGCCTGACGGCCGGCGCGCTGCAGTTCGAGGATACGCACCGCGCCGTCCGCGCAGGCCACCGTAAGCTGGTCGTCCAGCACGGTGCCCGGCACGCCGGCACCCTCGCCTTTGGTGGTGCGCAGCACCTTGATGCGGGTGCCCTCCCCCGCGATCTCGAACCACGCACCGGGAAACGGCGACAAGCCGCGGATGTGGTCGTGCACCTCTTGCCACGGCCGCGCCCAACTGATCCGGGTCTCGTCCTTGCCGATCTTGCTCGCATAGGTCACCCCGGCTTCCGGCTGCGGGGTGAGCGTGAGCGAGCCGCGCTCGATCGCCCCGAGCGCGCGCACCATCAGATCGGCCCCCAGACGGGCAAGCCGGTCGTGCAGATCGCCCGCGGTCGCGTCGGACGCGATGGGCACGCGCTCGGCCATGGCAATCGGGCCGGTGTCGAGCCCCTCCTCCATCTTCATCACCATCACGCCGGTGTCGACATCTCCCGCCATGATCGCGCGGTTGATCGGCGCGGCGCCCCGCCAGCGCGGCAGCAGCGAGGCGTGCAGATTGAACGCACCGAGCGGCCATGCGTCGAGGATCGGCTTAGGCAGGATGAGTCCGTAGGCCACGATGACAGCCACGTCAGCGCCATGACCGCGCGCAATGCCTTCGGCATCGGCGCCACGCAATGTCGTCGGCGTGAGCACGGGCAACGCGAAGCGGCGCGCCTCGCGTTCGATCGGGCTCGGCGTGAGGTCGAGCCCGCGTCGACCGGCGGGCTTGGGGGCGCGCGTATAGACCGCCACGACCTCGTGTCCGCGGCCGACGATCTCGATCAGCGTCGGGACCGCGAAGTCCGGGGTGCCCATGAATACAATTCGCAGCGACATTTCACTCGTTCGTGCCAGCAAGCCAGATTTCGCCCCGCCGGCGAAGATTGCGTTCGCCGTCGGTGTCCCGGATCACGATTGATTCCGGGATGGTTCGGCCCCGTTTGGATTGTCGCAGCTTCATGAATGCAAACCCGCTCTCCGGCCCCTCCAGCACCGCTTGCGCGCCCGGGGGTGCCCACTCACGGGGCGGCGCGACCGGATCCAAGCGATCCTTGTCGTAGATGCAGTTCCATTCAACGATGCGCCAGACGCCCGCTCGCTTCTCCAGCAAATCGTAGAACCGTGCATAGGATGTGTAGTCGAACAGAGTGGCGTCGATAAACTCCCGGATCAGGATAAGCACGTCAGTTTCCAGCACGGCGCGCGTTCCATTGATCTCGCTGCGCATATTGCCGAGCCAATGCTTGCGATGTTCCTCCGGCTTGCGGCTGGCCATCAATGCCCGCGAACGATCGATGAAACCATCCAGGGGTCCGGAATACCACGACACCGTGATGCTGGCATCGGGATGAAAGCATGACCGCAGTCTGTCCCACTCCCCGAGATCGAGGCTGAACGCCCATGCCCGCCGCACATTGAAGATTTGGATCTGGTCCAGTGCTTTCGCCAATTCCGAGGACTCGTCCGTCATCCCTCTTCCTTCGCTGAAGTACGGCCGCCGCGGTCTGCGCATCGCGCCGCGGCGCCCGCTCAGATTGACACATTTGCGAGTGAAGGCCAGTGTTCGCCGCCGCAGGGGAAACGCCCATGACTCGTCATCGCCGCCGAGCCGCTGAAGCGATGCTTTTCCTGGGCTTGGTCGCGCAGCTGCCCCTTGTGAGCAACTGCTCGGCCGAAATCGTGCGCTTCGGCAAGCCGGTCGCGGGCGCGTTCACGTTCGCCCTGCTCGATGTCGGCGTCCGCGCCGGCATCTTCAAACGGCATGGCCTCGACATCGAGATCAGCGCTTTCACCGGCGGCACGCGGCTGGTGCAGGCCGAAACCGCCGGCAGTATCGACATCGCGTTCAACACCGGCCCGGACATGGCCATGATCTTCAAAGGCGCCCCCGTGCGCGCCGTGGGCCTGGTGTCCGACTCCCCACTGGACCTCTGCCTCCTGGTGCGACCCGACCTTGCCGTGACGTCAGCGGCCGATCTCAAGGGCAAGCGCATCACGGTGTCGAGCCCCTTTGCCATGACCGCATGGATGACCAGGGAACTCGCGCGCCAGGAAGGTTGGGGTGCGGAGGGAATCCAGCTCGTCCCGTCGGCGAGCGGGCCGGCTTTTGCGCTGCTCAAGACCAGGGACATCGACGGCATCACGACCGATCTCGGCAGCGGGTTGCAGGCGCAGAAGCGCGGCGACGCCAAGGTGGTCGTGCGCTTCAGCGAGCGCGTGAAAAATCTCACGATGTACGTGATCTTCGCGTCCGAAAAGATGATCGCCGAGCAACCCGAGACGGTGCGGCGCTTCCTCGCGGCGTGGTTCGAGACCCTCGACTATGTCAGCGCACGCAAGGGAGAGACCCTGCAAGTGGCGCGCGAGGTCACAAATCACGATGAGGACATTGTGTCCGAGCTCTACGACCTCGTCCTCCCGCTCATCTCGCGTACCGGCCGTTTCGAGCAGAGATCGCTCGACACGCTCGCGGGATCATACGTCGATCTCAAGCTGCTGCCGGCGAAACCCGACATGAGCAAGACCTACACCGAACAGTTTCTTGTCCTGAAATAGCGATCGAGCGGTCGCCCCCACGCATTCGAAGAAGGAACCGCCGCGGCTGCTCACTCCGCTGCGCGCTTTGCCGCCTTGCTGAACTTCTTGAGCACGCGGTCGCGCTTGAGCTTGGAGAGATGGTCGATGAACAAGACCCCGTTCAGGTGGTCGATTTCGTGCTGCAGGCAGGTGGCGAGGAGACCATCGGCTTCGATCTCCTGCGACTGTCCCTCGAGATCCAGATATTTCACCTTCACCTGCGCCGGCCGCTCCACGTCGCCATAGTATTCCGGAATCGACAGGCAGCCCTCCTCGTAGGCCTTCTTTTCCTCCGAGGTCCAGAGCACTTCCGGATTGATGAAGACCTGCGGGTTCTTCGGATCCTCCTTCTTGGCGAGATCCATGGTGACCACGCGCTTGGGGGTGCCGACCTGGATAGCGGCGAGCCCGATGCCGGGCGCGTCGTACATCGTCTCGAACATGTCCTCGATAAGCTTACGGATACCGGCGTCGATTTTCTTCACCGGTTCGGAAACCTGCCGCAATCGCTTGTCCGGCAGAATGAGAATTTCGCGCAGCGCCATGGCCGCGATGTAAGCGGTCGACCGAAATCGGTCAATCCGGTCCGCCCTCGGCACGGGGGGTGTGGCGTACGGCCCGGGATTGATTTCAAGTTCCCTTTTTGTTCACATGCGGCGAATCGATGTAACATGCGGGCATGATGGACAACCTCGCTCCCCTCGCCGCTGCGGTCGTGATCGTGCTCGCGGGGCTCGCGCTGCTGGCCGCCCTGGTCGTGGTTGCCGTGCGGGCGCTGCGCCGGCACGACGCGGAAGCCGCCGACAAGCAGCTTGTCGAGCTTGCCCGGCTGCAGGCGGAGACCGCCGTGCGCATCGAGGGCATGCGTGACCTGCTCGCCGGCCGCCAAGCCGAGCTTCACCGCGCGGTCAACGAGCGGCTCGATTCGGTTTCGCACCACCTCAACCAATCCATGACCACGAGCCGGCAGCACACCGTCGAGAGCCTGCAAAAGCTCAACGAGCGGCTCGTGGTGATCGACACCGCGCAGCGGAACATCACCGACCTGGCATCGCAGGTCACCTCGCTGCAAGGCGTGCTCACCAACAAGCAGCAGCGCGGCGCCTTCGGCCAGGGGCGCATGGAGCTCATCGTTCAGGACGGGTTGCCCAAGAGCTGCTACGAATTCCAGTTCACGTTGTCCAACAAGAGCCGACCCGACTGCGCCGTATTTTTGCCGGACAGGCGCCCCCTGGTGATCGACGCCAAATTTCCGCTCGAAGCGATCACGGCGTTCCGTGACGCCAAGGGCGAAGACGAGCGCAAGCAAGCCGCGGCGCGGTTGCGCCAGGATCTCGGCAGGCACGTCGGCAGCATCGCCGACAAATATCTCATTCCGGGAGAGACGCAGGATTTGGCCCTGATGTTCGTGCCGTCGGAGTCGATCTATGCCGACTTGCACGACGGCTTCGACGACGTCGTGCAAAAGGCTTTCCGCAGCAAAGTCGTCATCGTCTCACCGTCGCTATTGATGCTCGCGATCCAGGTCGTCCAGCAGATTCAACGCGATTCCCGCATGCGCGAAGCCGCCGACCAGATCCATGCCGAGGTCGGGCATCTCATGGACGACCTCAAGCGCCTGCACGAGCGCGTGTTGAAGCTGCAGCAGCATTTCGGCCAGGCCAATGAGGACGTCCGGCAAATTCTCATTTCGGCGGAAAAGATCGAACGGCGGGGAACGCGCATCCAGGAGGTCGAGTTCGGGGGCGAGGACCGGCCCGCCACCGATGCCGTGGTCATCCCCGCCCCGATGCCGCTGCGGCTGCACCGGGGCGAATAGCGGACCCACGTCAATCCACGGAAACGTTGCCTATTCCTGCTTCGGGCCGAGCCCAAGCTCCGTGATGAAGCGCCTGGCCTCCTCGATCTGCCGCATCGCAAAATTCTGGTAGTCCTCGCTGCTCAAATAGAACAGCTCCTGGTCCAGGTTTGCGACCGCCGCGGCATAGGAAGGCTCCTCCAGTCCCTTCTTGAATGCGTCATGCAGAACCCTGACGATTTTCGGGTCCATGCCCTTGGGACCGGCGATGCCGAACGGTGAGTTCGAGACCATGTCGATGCCGATCTCGCGCAAGGTCGGCACATCGGGCCAGTTCTTTGTTCGTGCCACACCCCAGGTCACCAGCAACCGGAAACGGCCGGCATTGACGAGCTGCGCCCAACCGCTCGAATCGGCGACCACGTGAATATGGCCGCCCAGCAGCGCGTTCATGGACTCGGCGTTGCCCTTGAATGGCACGTGCGTCCATTTGATCCCCTGCTGCCTGGCGATCTGCTCCATGGTGATGTGCAGGCTGGTACCGGCGCCCGGCGTGCCATAATTGATCTTGCCGGGATTGGATTTGGCATCGGCGGTGAGGTCCTGGAACCTTTTCCACGGCGCGTCGTCCCTCACCACCACGCCGAACGTGTAACCGCTCACGCCGATGATGTAGGTGAAATCCGTGCTTGGATCGAAGGTGGTCTTCGTCATGAAGGGAAAACGGAAGACGGTGATCGGAATCTGCGCGATCGTGTAGCCGTCGGGTCTTGCGGTCGCCGCCATTTGGCCCGGACCGAGCGTCCCGGAACCGCCGGGCCGGTTCTCGACCACGATCGGTTGCCCCAAATGCTTCTCGGCCGCGCTCGCGAGCGCGCGCATCCCGACGTCGGTGCTACCACCGGCAGGCCAAGGGACGATGAGGGTCACCGGCCGCGCCGGGAAATTCTGCGCCTGCGCCCCGACTGATGCCGCGAGCGCAAATCCGGCCGCCAGTACCGTCCTCAAGACGTTGCGTTTCATGGCGTTTACCTCCGTCCTTGCCGATATTCTGCGATCGGCCTGACGATCAGCGGCAGGCTATGCTCGATGCCTTTTCGCCGCAATCGCAGGCTTGTGTCCATGCGGCGATTCAATCATAGCTGCACCGATGACCGCGACGCCTGAGACCGCACCTGCCCGGCCGCGTTTCGCTGACACGCTTGCGGTCTATCTCAAGCCGCGGGTGTTGATCGTGCTGTTCCTCGGCTTCTCGGCCGGGCTGCCGCTGGCGCTGTCGGGCTCGACGCTGTTGGTCTGGATGCGGGAAGCGGGCGTCGACCTCGGCATCATCGGACTGTTTGCGCTCGTCGGCACGCCCTACACCATCAAGTTCCTGTGGGCGCCGATTGTCGATGCGCTCGACGTGCCGGTGCTGGCGCGGCTGCTCGGGCGACGGCGAGGCTGGCTCGTGTTTTCCCAGCTTCTCCTGATCGCGGCGATCGCATTCCTGGCCTTCTGCGATCCGGTGGCTTCTCCCTGGTGGGTGGCGGTTGGTGCGCTGCTCGTGGCCACCGCTTCCGCCACGCAGGACATCGTCATCGACGCCTTCCGCATCGAAAGTCTCGACGAGAGCGAGCAGGCCGCCGGCATGGCCTCCTATGTGGCCGCGTACCGGATCGGCATGCTGGCCTCCACCGCGGGCGCGTTGTTTCTGGTGAGCGGCTTTGAGGGCCTCGGCTTCGGCAAAGACGCCGCCTGGAGCGCGGGCTATCTCGCCATGGCGGCGCTCGTGGTCATCGGCATCGCAACCGCGCTCATCGCCACCGAGCCGGAGAAGTCCACCACCGCCGCCATCGAGCACGCCGCGCATGCGCGAGAGAACCCACTGGTGCGCGTGGCGACGGCCGCCTATGCCAGCTTTGCCGATTTTCTCACCCGGGACATGGCGATCGTCGTTCTCGTCTTCGTGGTGCTCTACAAGTTTTGCGATGCGTTCGCCGGCGCCATGACAGCGCCCTTCGTGATCGATCTCGGATTCTCCCGCAACGATTACGCCGCCATCGTCAAGGGCGTCGGGCTCGCGGCCACCCTGATCGGAGGATTTGCCGGTGGCGCGCTCGCGCGCGCCTATCCGCTGGTCACGAGCCTCTGGATCGGCGCCTTTCTGCAGATGGCTTCGAACCTGGTCTTCACCTGGCAGGCGCTCGTCGGCGTGAACCTATGGGCATTGACGGTCACGATCATTGTCGAGAATTTCACCGGCGCGATCGGCACCGTGATCTTCGTCGCGTATCTTTCTGCCTTGTGCAACAACCCGCTGCACACGGCGACACAATACGCGCTCCTCACGGCGCTCGCCGCCGTCGGGCGCACCTACCTGTCGGCCGGGGCGGGTTTCGTCGCCGAGCGTACGGGCTGGCCCATCTTCTTCGTCATCAGCGCGCTGACCGCCTTGCCAAGCCTTGTGCTGCTGGTGTGGCTGCAACAGCGCGGACACTTCAAGACTTTGGTCAAGCCCACCCGCATCGTGATGGACGACTAGAACGTCGTGCGTTGCCGGATGGCCGCCGATAATGTGCCTTCGTCGAGATAATCGAGTTCACCGCCGACCGGCACGCCATGCGCAAGCCGCGTCACCTTCACATTGGCGTCGTGCAGCAGATCGGTGATGTAGTGCGCCGTGGTTTGGCCGTCGACCGTTGCGTTAAGCGCGAGGATTATCTCCGTCACCTCCGGAGCATGCGCCCGCGAGACCAGCGCATCGATCGATAGGTCTTCCGGACCTATGCCATCGAGCGGCGAGAGGGTACCGCCCAACACGTGGTAGCGCGCGTTGACCGCATGGGCGCGCTCGAGCGCCCAGAGGTCCGCGACGTCGGCGACCACCACGATGATGGCGGGATCGCGCCGCACGTCGGTGCAGACGGTGCACGGATTCTGACTGTCGATATTTCCGCACACCTGGCAGATCTCGATCTTCTCAAGCGCGGTCTGCATCGCTGCCGCAAGGGGCGTCATGATCTGCTCGCGCTTCTTGATCAGAAACAGCGCGGCGCGGCGCGCCGAGCGCGGACCGAGCCCCGGCAGGCGCGAGAGCAATTGAATCAGGCGCTCGATCTCGGGTCCGGCGGCGGCGGGCATGGCGTGTGGGAGTCGCTGGTGAGAGGCGCTATTGCACAGGCTTCGGGGTCACCGGTGCGCGCAACGCGGTGATCAACTGACGCAAGCTGAACAAGGTCCGCTTGTCCTCGATGCCGGGCGCCATCTCCGCCATGGCGGTTTCCAGATAAGACGAGAAGCGATCCTGATCGACCACCCCCTCCTGCACCAGGAAGCGACAGGTCAGGATATGACACGCCAAAAATCCCGCGATCGCGGCCGACAGGGCCTGCATGTCGACGTCCTTTTCCACTGGCAACCTCCATCCGACGGTGTTCCGCCGGGTCTGCCAGCGGTCGGGTAACTTCAAAACAATTTCATGCCAGGTGGCAGCGGCAGACCGCCGGTGACGTCCTTCATTTTTTCCTGCAGCAGCGCCTCGGCCTTGCGCCGCGCATCAGCGTGGGCAGCAACGATGAGATCCTCCACGATCTCCTTCTCCGAGGGCTTGATCAGGGTGTCGTCGATCTTGACACTCTTCATCTCGCCCTTGCCGGAGAGCTTGACGCTCACGAGGCCGCCGCCGGACGTGCCCGTGACTTCGATTTGGTCGAGCTCCGCCTGCATCGACTCCATTTTGGATTTGAGTTCAGCGGCCTGTTTCATCAGGCCTAGGAAATCTGCCATCGCTCACCTCTCCTGTGCCGCAAGCCGCGCGTCAAAGCCGCGGCCTTAAAGATCGTCTTCGACATCGGCCGCCCGTCCATAATCCTCGAAGCCAGAACGACCCTCATCGGACGCTAGTTCCGCTCCATCACCGGCATCGTCCGGCGGCGGCACCAATGGCATCTCACCCTTGCGCACGTCCACGATCTCGGCGCCGGGAAAGCGCGCGAGGACGGCCTGCACGAGCGGGTCGGCGCGCACGCCAGTCTTGAGCTCGGCCTGGCGGGCGTCGCTCTGCGACTTGACCGTCGCCTCACCCTGCTCGGCGGATACCACGACCATCCAGCGCCGGTTGGTCCATTGCGAGAACTTTCGCGCCAGATCGTTCACCAACGTCTTCGCAGCGCTTTGTTGCAGTCCGATCTCCAGCCGGCCGTCCTCGCAGCGCACGAGCCGCACGTCGCGCTCGAGCGCCAGCTTGACGCCGAGGTCGCGCTTCTGCGCGGCGAGCGCGATCAGATCCTCGAAACGCCCGACCACCAGCGCCGGCGCGCTGGGCTCAGCCGCCGACGCCGGCAGACGCGCGCTGGGGTCGCTGGACGGCGCGAGCGCAGCGCGCGGTCCGCCACGCGAGGTCTCGACGCGCGACGCCTCGAAACGCGGCGCCTCGAAGCGTGGCGGGGAAGCCGCCGCGGCAGGCGCCGCCGCCGGCGCGGGCGCCTGCACGCGGGAGGCCTGCCCGTTCTCGTCGAGCGAGCGGATCACGTCCTCGGGTGTCGGCAGATCGGCCGCATAGGCGATGCGTACCAGAACCATCTCGGCGGCCGCGAGCGGGCGGCCCGCGGCGGCAACCTCGGTCATCCCTTTGAGCAGCATCTGCCAGGTGCGCGAAAGCACCCGCATGGACAGCTTTTCGGCACAAGCCCGTCCCCGCGTCCGCTCGATCTCGATCAGCGCGGGATCATCGGCAACCGACGGAACCACCTTCACGCGGGTGACGAAATGGGTGAACTCTGCGAGGTCGGCCAGGACCACCGCCGGGTCAGCGCCGATGTCGTACTGCGCACGCAGCTCGTTGAGCGCCGCGGCGATATCGCCGCGCATCAACGCCTCGAACAAGTCGATCACCCGCGCTCGGTCGGCAAGTCCCAACATCTGCCGCACGTGCTCGGCCTGCACCGATCCCGCCGCGTGCGCGATGGCCTGGTCCAATAGCGAAAGCGCGTCACGCACCGAACCTTCCGCGGCACGTGCGATCAAGGCGAGGGCCTCCGGCTCGACCTCGATGGCCTCCTTCCCCGCGATCGCCTGGAGATGCGTCACCAAAAGCCCGGCATCGACGCGACGGAGATCGAAGCGCTGGCAGCGCGAGAGAATGGTGATCGGGACCTTGCGAATTTCCGTCGTGGCGAAGATGAATTTGGCGTGCGGCGGCGGCTCTTCCAAGGTCTTGAGCAGCGCATTGAATGCCTGCGTCGACAGCATATGCACTTCGTCGAGAATGTAGACTTTGTAGCGGGCGCTGACCGGGGCATAGCGGATCGCGTCATTGATCTGGCGTACGTCATCGACGCCGTTATGCGAGGCGGCGTCCATTTCGATGACGTCGATGTGCCGGCTCTCCATGATCGCCTGGCAATGCACGCCGATGACCGGCATCCTGATCGCCGGGCCGGTGATGGAGCCGTCGGGCAGTTCGAAGTTGAGGGCGCGCGCGAGAATGCGCGCCGTCGTCGTCTTGCCGACGCCACGCACGCCGGTGAGGATCCAGGCTTGCGGGATGCGCGCCGCCTCGAACGCGTTCGAGACCGTACGCACCATGGCGTCCTGGCCGATCAGGTCATCGAAGGTCGCGGGGCGATACTTGCGGGCGAGCACGCGGTACGAGCCGTTGCTCGACGCCTCGCCTTCGAGGCCCGGATCAGGCTGATTCGTACCGTCGCTCATAATGCCATCCGGTCCGCCGCCCCGACGCGGGTCCTCGCTGCTCGCCTGAGGGAATAGTGGGAGGCTGACGAGCGACCCGAACCGCGCTCGTTAGGGCTGCTTCCTTCCGGACCTGACCCGGTTGGCGAGTGGCTCGTCCACCGCCAACCTCCCGCCCCCTATATCGGCGGAACGCAGCGGGAATGCAAGCGGCCGGCCGGCGCGGTCCACCGCCCTCGACAGCCGGATCTTGCCGCTCTCACGTGGGTCAGGCCAGACCGGTCCGCTCGAGAAATTTTGCAACAGCCGCGAAGACTTCGTCGCCCTGCTTGAACATTCCGGGAAAGAAATAGAAACCGTGCGGCATCCCCTCGCGGACAAGATGCTCGACCTCCGTAACGCCGGCCGCACGCAGCTTCTGCGCGAAGCCATGGTTGTCGTCGACGAGCGGATCAGCCGTGCCGGTGGCAATGAACGTGGCGGGATATCCGCGCAGATTTGCCCGGGCCGGACTGGCGTGCGGATGTCCCCAGTTCTTGCCATGGACCAGATAGGCGCCGCGGATGAACCCGATGAAGGCGGCGTCGTAGACGATGCCGAGCGGCGCCAGGCGTTCGAACGATTCATATTGCTCGAAGAAGAAGTCGGTGATCGGGGCGAGCAGCACCGTGGCCTGCGGCACCGGCAGGCCAGCGTCGCGCGCCTTGAGCGGCAGCGCGGCCGCGATATTACCGCCTGCGGAATCGCCACCCACCGCGATGCGCGCTCCGTCGCCGCCGACCGTCGCACCGTTCTTCTGCATCCATTGCAACACCTCGAGACAATCATCGAGGCACGCCGGAAATGGCCACTCGGGCGCAAGCCGATAGTTCGCGCTGATCACGACCATTCCGTTTTCCGAAGCGATCCTGCTGGTGATATAGGCGGTATCCTCCGACTGCCCGAGCGTGAAGCCGCCACCATGCGCGTAGAGCATCATCGAGCGCTCCGCAGCCACGCCGGGCGGGCTGAAAACCTGACAGCGAATGCGGCCCAATGGCGAGGGAACGTCCAGTTCGGACACGCGAATATCTGGATAGAGTTCGGCTGCGCTCTTGGGAAGCAACGCGGGATCGATCGGCTTCTCCTGGCCGATATAGCCTGTGCGAACCGGCTGGATCATGAGGTCGCGCAACGCCACCGGCGAGCGCATCAAGGCGAGAAGCCGATACATCGGCGCGGCGGGGTCGGACGGATCTATTCGGGAGACGCCCGGTCCGTCGGCAAGCTGGTCGACGAACGGCGATGTATCCTCACCCATATTCGCGCTCATGAATGATCCTCCTATGTCGTCCCCGCAGCGTCCGGCGCGCGGTTGAACTGGTATATATCTCATCGCATATGTGCCGCATGGTGATCGTCGCTCCCGGACGAGGCGCCTTCTTTGATGAGCTTGCGTTGTGAACCATCGACATGGCACAGCCATCCCGCTGTGCGAGCGTCAATGCCCCGCCGGAGTAGTTGAATGTCCCCTCGCCCCGATCTCGGGCCCAAGCCGCGTCTCGGCTATACCGCAAGTCTGATCGAGCGGGCGGCCGAACTGCGCACCAATGCGGCTGCGCTCGCGACGCTGGAGAACGACAACCGGGCCCGCGCCTACGTGATCGGCGGCGAACTGGTGGTGCTGAGACGGGCGCCCGAGGTGTGCGATCCCCTGTTCACCCTGGCGGAAGCCCGCGACCTCGGGCGACCGGCGGAAATCGTCTTTCTCGGCCTGCTCGACGGCGCGCCAAGATTCGCAGTGGCGCTCGATCCCGCGATTGCGGAGGCGCTCAAGACGCACGACGAATTCGTCGTGACCGATCTGCGATCGATCGCCGTGCGCGGTCTCGTCGATGCCAACCATTTGCCGCCGCTGGCCGAAGGCAAGGCGCTTCTCAACTGGCATGGACGTCATCGCTATTGTTCGAATTGCGGTTCCGCCACCAACGTCGTTGAAGCCGGGTGGCGACGCGATTGCCCGTCCTGCCGCGCGCAGCATTTCCCCCGCACCGATCCGGTAGCGATCATGCTCCCGGTCGCGGGCGAGCGTTGCGTGCTCGGCCGCTCGCATCGTTTTCAGCCCGGCATGTGGTCCTGCCTTGCAGGCTTCGTCGAGCCCGGAGAGGCAATCGAGGACGCGGTGCGGAGGGAGACCCGTGAAGAGGCCGGCGTCATCTGCGGGCGCGTGAGCTATTTCGCCTCCCAGCCGTGGCCATTTCCCACCTCGCTGATGATCGGCTGTCACGCCGAGGCGCTGTCGCACGAGATCGTGATCGATCGCGTGGAACTCGACGACGCCCGCTGGTTCGATCGCGAAGAGGTTGCGACGATGCTGCTGCGGTGTCATCCCGACGGCTTGACCACGCCGCCGACCGTGGCCATCGCCTATCACATCATTCGCGCCTGGGTGGAGGAAGAGGTTTCGTTTAATTCCTAGTTTGCGACGTTCGCAGTCCGTCGGTGATTTTGAAGCTAGCCTCGATCCGCAGTCGTTTCGACGCCGCCCTATCAGAGCGCCCGGTTTGCGAGCGCGCCGCCTGCCGCCAAGCCGATCGGATAACGATGCACACGCTTTACCGAGCGGCAGCTCGCGCGCTAACATCCTGCGTGAATGTCGCGACATCCGACAGGAGCCCGACGTGACCCTGTGCATTCCCGAGAGATCGTCGTCCTGGTTGGTCGAGTGGCACGGCGTCACCGTCATGGGCAGTACGCTGCCGCCGCCGCGGGATCCCGACGACGACGACGACGAGGACGAGGATGAAGACGCCGAACCGGACGACGATCTCGACCAGGCGGTCGTCAGAGAACCCGACGAATAGGTCCGCACGCGTCTCAACCGTCGCCATCAGAATCAACATTGCGCCTCTGCGCGCGCGGCCCCACCCCCGGCCCATCGTCCCCTCGCCAATTTCGGCTCCTGCGCCACTTGCGGGACCGTCTTGTTGCGTCCTGCTAAGCGCTTGAACCAATGACAAGTGGAGAGATGCGGAACTCCGCTGGGGCGAGCGCCATTGCGCGAGGCCCAGCAATCCTATGCGCCGGGATCATCGTGCTCGACGAAGTGTTCAGGGTGGAGCGTTTTCCCGAGCCGGACGCCAAAGCGGCAGCGCACAGCTTCTTCGTGGTCAATGGCGGCTGCGCCGCCAATGCCGCCGTCGCAGTCGCGCGACTCGGTGGGCGGGCGGCGCTCGCCGGCCCGCTCGGCGGCCCCGCCGGCGAAGATTCGAATGGTGACCATGTGCTTGCCGCGCTCGCGCGCGAAGGCGTCGACTGTACCGGCTGTCCGCGGCGCACCGGCGTATCCACCGCGTTGTCAGCGATCTTTATCGACGCGCGCGGCGATCGGGTCATCGTGACCTACTGCGATGAGCGCCTCGAGGCGATGTTGCCCGACGACCCCACCGGCCTGGTGGCGTCAGTGGACGCGGTGCTTGCCGACAATCGCTTTCCCGACTTCGTGCGGCCGATCTGCCTGGCGGCGCGCGATCGCGGCCTTCCCGTCGTGCTCGACGCCGACCGACCGACGCAAATGTCCGACGACCTGTTCCGGATTGCCACCCATGTGGTGTTTTCCAGTGAATGCCTGCGCGCTACGACCGGTCTCGACGATCTCGCCGCGGCGCTCGCCCGTATCGCCGACCTCACCTCGTCATTTCTCGCCGTCACGCAGGGCGCGCAGGACGTACTCTGGCGCGAGGGAGCAACATTGCGCAGGAGCCCGGTGTTCGCGGTAAATGCGGTCGACACGCTGGGCGCCGGCGACGTCTTCCACGGCGCCTTCACGCTCGCGCTTGCGGAGGGCAAGACCGAAATCGCGGCCATGCGCTTCGCCGCGGCCGCGGCGGGACTCAAATGTGCGCGCCTCGGCGGCAGCGCAGGGGCGCCGCACCGCGCCGAGGTCGACGCCTTGCTCGCGGCGCCCTAACCAGCGACTGCCCCGAACCCATAGAGCCGGGCCGGATTGTCGACCAGGATCTTCTTGCGGACCGCTGCATCCGGGACCCACTTCGGCAGTTGGTTGAGCAACCGGCCATCGTCGATAGGGAACGGTGAGGAAATTTCGGTCAACGGCTTTCCACGCCCGGCATCCGAATTCGGATGCGGCCAGTCCGAACCCCAGACAATCCGATCGGGATTGGCCGCGACCAGCGCCTGCGCCAACGCCGTCACATCCGCAAAATCCGGCGCCCGCTCGGAGACGCGATAGGCGCCGGAGATCTTCACATACACAGCGCCGGATTTCACCAGGTCGAGCAGCGCGACGAAATCCGGTTGGTCCGGGCCTTGTCCCGGATTGCCGCGGCCGAAATGGTCGACCACCACCGGGAACGGCATCTGCCCGAGGTGATCCTTCAGCCCCGCGATCACGGCAGTGCGAGTGTAGATCTGCACATGCCAGCCCAGCCCGCGGATTTGCTCGACGGTCGCGTCGAGGACGGCTTTGGCATCGGCTGGATCGAACCGACCCGCCGTGTTGGTTTCGAGATTGAGCCGCACGCCACGAATTCCCGCGGCCGCCATCTCCTCGAGCGCCGTGCGCGATGTGGTCCTGTCGATGACCGCAACGCCACGCGCGCGCGCCCCCAGGCGGCGTACGGCGTCGAGCGTGCAGGCGTTGTCGGCGCCGTAGACGCTCGGCTGCACCACCACGACGCGATCGAGGTGCAGCTCGCGCTGGAGCTCGAGCAACTGCTCGACGGAAGCCTGCGGCGGCGTGTAGATGCGCTTTTCCGCAAATGGAAACTTCGTCGGGTCGCCAAACACGTGGACGTGGCAATCGCAGGCGCCGCGCGGGACATCGAAATCGACTGGGGTGCCGCCGACAGCACCTGCGGCGACCCCTGCCCGCATCACCCAGGCTGCGCTCGCGGCGGCACTCGCCTGACCCAGCATTGCGCGTCGTGTCAGCATCGCGTCGTCCTCCGACTTTTTTGTCAGCCACAGGATACGGCGGCGTGCTGCTGCGAGCAAAGGCACGGATCGGTTGTCGCGTCCCCGGCTGCGGCCGGAACTGACCATTCCCCTTGCGATAGAATAGTTTCCTAGATAGAGCTGGAAAAACGCCGCGTCGCAACGAAATAATTCTACAGGCCGCGGCACAAGCGCATTTATATGCCGATATGGAACCAGGCCATGGACGCCATCGACCGCAAGATTCTCGCTCTCCTCCAACAAGACGCTTCGCACTCGGTCGCCGAGATCGGCAATCTGGTCGGCCTCTCCTCCACGCCCTGTTGGAAGCGGATTCAACGGCTGGAAGCCGAGGGCGTGATTCAGAAGCGGGTTGCCCTGGTCGATCAGGACAAACTCGGGCTCGGTGTCACCGTCTTCGTTTCGATCGAGACCGGCGACCACTCCCAGCAATGGCTCGACGGCTTCGCCGCCGAGGTGGGCGCCATGCCGGAGGTGATGGAGTTTTATCGCATGGCCGGCGACGTGGACTACATGCTGCGGGTGGTCGTGCCCGACATTCAAGGCTACGACACGTTCTACAAACGACTGATCGCCGCGGTGCCGCTCAAGAACGTGACCTCCCGTTTTGCCATGGAGAAGATCAAAGCAACGACGGCGTTGCCGATCCCTTAGCCGGGCGGGCGCGCCAGACCTCTGGATATGAAATCGCTGCCAATGCCGCCACCGGGGGACACGCTCTCAGTTCAATGATTAATACTCAGGGTATTCGTTCAGTATTCGATAACAAATTGAGCGATAGAACTTGATTCTATCGCGCTTTAATGGATTAACAATATAGATGGCAAAGTCAAAACCGTGGAAAAATTCATTGTTAACCAAAGAGTAACTGGAAAAATATATCGTTAACGACACTGTATTGCAGTCGCATAACTTGAGGTCAACTCGCGGATATTAACCGACTCGCAACGTAGGGCTCGCTATGGTTCCTGCGTGTTCGGGAGTGCCGGGCAATAACGGCTCCCCGAACCACGCGCAGACAGCCAAGTGTGGACCTACGGAGGCAACCATGACGATTCTCCTGAAGCGCTTTGCAAAAGATGAGTCGGGCGCAACCGCCGTCGAGTATGGCCTGGTTGCTGCCGGCATCTCGGTCGCGATCATCGCGGTCATGCAGGGCCTCGGCTCGAAGCTCAACACCACCATGCAGAGCGCGTTCAAGTAGGCGCTCGGACCTCAGCCTCCCCGCCACCTTACGAACGTTCTGCAAGTTCGCGCGCGACGGCAGCTTCCCCCCGCCGTCGCGCGCTAACCAAACAGCAAGGAGTGCCATCTACACTTGGCGCGCTCGCGCCTCCGCGCGAACCGATTCGCTCGACGAAGACCCCTCCATGGTGGCCGACGCGATCAAGCTGATGCTGTTTCCCGCGCTGATGGCCTTCGCCGCCTCGAGCGATCTCCTGACCATGACCATTTCCAACCGGGTGTCCCTGATCCTTGCCGGGGGCTTCTTCGCATTGGCCGTGTTTGGCGGCATGAGCACGACGGAGATATTGTTGCATCTCGGCGCCGGCGGTGTCGTTCTCCTCCTGGGTTTCGGTTTCTTTGCCCGCGGCTGGATCGGCGGCGGCGACGCCAAGCTCGCGGCGGCGACGGCATTGTGGCTGGGTTTCGAGCACCTCCTGCCCTATGTCATCTATGCCTCGGTATTCGGCGGCGCACTGACCTTGGTGCTGCTTCAGTTTCGACTGGCGCCCCTCCCGATCTGGCTCGCGAGCGAAGACTGGGTGCAACGGCTGCATCGTAAGGAAGGCGGAGTGCCGTATGGCATCGCGCTCGCCGCAGCGGCCCTGGCCATCTATCCGGACACGCCGTGGATGGCGTTCGGAATGTGAACGCCGGCGCGGTCGGCTGGCCTCTCGCGCGCCGACCCGCGGAACCTGAAGGCGAACGTTCCTTCCCAGTCCGTCGATTCCTGCTTCGCGCCACAAATTGAGCTACCAATAATTAACTTGGTTTGGATACGCCGCATTAACCATGTCTTGACCTTTCGCTGCTGAAATCAGCAGCACGATGACGCATCGGCGTCGTCGGCGGTTGCGGCCCGGGGCGGCGCGCGATCCGACTGATGTGGGAAGCGAAGCCACGCTTATGATTGTCAATGTGGGGAAGTTGCCGACAGCATCGTCGCGTCGATTGCCGGGCTGCCGGATCGGCTTCGCCCGTTCAGGCGGTCCTTTCCCGGCCGAAATGGCCGATGCCATTGGCGGTAACGGGGATGTCGCCGTTACAGCGCCCGACCGCGCTAGAATCAAGGGACGACGGGGGACCTAAATGGGAGATGCATCGCTGATTCGCACCGCGCTGCTGGTCGCTTTGATCACCGCGTTCGGATTCGCCGCCGCCGGGCGTGCGCCTGCAGCCGAATCGGGAGCGGCCTTTGACACGATCAGCTTCCCTGCGCCCTGACGACGGGCCTGTCGGTATCCGCGGACTGCTTCCAGCCGTTCTGCAGGGCCAGCACTTGCCGCAGGTAGGCGACATGGGTGGTCGACTCATCGGAAGGCAGTTCCGCGCGTGCGATGCCCTCCGCTTCGGACAAGCGTCCCTGCAAACCTACAACCAGCGCGAGATTCTTGCGCACCCGCGGATCGACGCGCGGCTGATCGGCCGCCCGCCGCAAGGTGGCCTCCGCCCGCACGAGGTCCTTG
This sequence comes from uncultured Alphaproteobacteria bacterium, assembly GCA_963835165.1. Classification (GTDB taxonomy): domain Bacteria; phylum Pseudomonadota; class Alphaproteobacteria; order Rhizobiales; family Xanthobacteraceae; genus VAZQ01. The sequence continues at coordinate 73,640 of CAWIGD010000015.1, read as the reverse complement.
GAGAGCGCGTAGGAGAGGCCGAGATTGGACAAGACCGACGGTTCGTCCGGCGCGATCCTCAGCGCGGTGCCGTAGTAACGTTGCGCCTCTTCGTGCCGCCCGATCTGATCGAGGGCGGCGCCTTGGACCGAGAGGATGCGCCAGTCGGGTTGCCCGGGCGCCTGGGCGCGATCGAGCACATCGACGGCCTGCTTGTATTGCCCGCCATCAGCGAGCGCGCGGCCATACGCGCCCAGCACGCCTCTGTGCTTGGGATTCTGGGTTGCGGCCTGTTCGAGCACCGCAACGGCCTGGGGGCGCTGGCCGTTGCGACGCAACGCCCGCGCATAGTTGAGGGCCGCTTCCGGATCGCCCGGATTGGCCCGGTAGCGCTCGCCCCAAGCATCCGCCGAGCGTCGCCCGTCGACGTTACGGTCGGCTGCCGCAGCGATGCCAAGCGCGCCGGTCGGCTCGGTCGGCTGCGTGGTCGTGCAACCCATGAGCGTGAGCGCGAACCCGGCCACAAGCATGACCGGCGCAAAGCGGCGAAGAGAATCGCACCTCTGGTAGCGGATCGATCCAGTCATCACAGCCCCATTGGGCCTTCCACCCACGCTTCGGCAATAAAGCGTTAACCTTAATGAGAAGTTAATTCGGGAACCGTTAACGGCCGTTAACGGCCGACCGTTCTTGTTGCCCGCGCTCGCCTTCACCGATGCCACTCTGCGTGGTAGCAGGGGCGCGTTAATGAACGGTATTTCCATGCATCCGATGTTCATTCCCCGCGGGCAGTCCGCCCGCACGACCCCGGTAACGTTCGTAACCGCGGAGAGCTGGCCTGGAGAGCGCGAGCGCCTTGACGGGCGCTCGCGCGCCTTCGCGGACGCCGCCGGCTTCGAACCGAAGCCAGGCCGCCACCTCCTCTTGCCAGCGGCAGACGGCGGGCTTGCCGGCGTCCTGTTGGCGCTCGAAGCTCCCGGCGCCGCCCACAAGGATCTGTTTGCGCCCGGAGCGCTGTCCGGCGTGTTGCCGGCCGGAGCCTATCGCTTCGCCAATGCCCCCCACGATTCGAAACTCGCGGCGCTCGCCTTCGCGCTGGGCGCATATCGCTTCACGCGCTACCGCAAACAGGACGCGAAAGAGCTACTCCTCGAACTGCCCGGCAACGTCGATGGCGAGGACCTCTCCCGCATCGTCGAAGGCGTGTGCCTGTCGCGCGATCTCATCAACACGCCGGCGAACGACATGGGTCCGCCGGAGCTCGAAGAGGCCGCGCGCACTCTCGCGCATCGCCACGGCGCAGATGTGCGCTCGATCGTCGGAGACGACCTCCTCAAAGAGAACTTCCCGCTCATTCACGCAGTCGGGCGCGCCGCCGCCCGCGCGCCGCGCCTGATCGACGTCACCTGGGGCGATCCAAGCCATCCCAAGATCACGCTGGTCGGCAAGGGAGTGTGCTTCGACACCGGCGGCCTCGATATCAAGCCCGAGAGCGGCATGCTCAACATGAAGAAGGACATGGGCGGGGCGGCATGCATGCTTGCGCTCGCGCACATGCTGATGGACCGAGGTACGAAGATCCGACTGCGTGTGCTCATTCCGGCGGTCGAGAACGCGATCTCCGGCTCGGCCTTTCGCCCGCGCGATATCTACCGCGCTCGCAACGGCCTCACCGTCGAGATCGGCAACACCGATGCCGAAGGCCGGCTGATCCTCGCCGACGCCATCGCGCTGGCCGACCAGGAGAAGCCGGAATTGATCGCCGATATGGCGACCCTCACCGGCGCCGCCCGCGTCGCACTGGGGACCGAGATCCCGCCGATCTACACCGACGACGATGAGCTGGCTGCGGCGCTCGCCAACTGCGCGATCAGCGAGAACGATCCGCTCTGGCGGATGCCGCTCTGGCGGCCCTATGACCAGCTGCTCGATTCCAAGGTGGCGGACATCAACAACGTCGCGTCCGGCGGCTTCGGCGGGTCGATCACCGCCGCGCTGTTCCTGCGCCGCTTCGTCTCACAAGCGAAGGCGTGGCTGCATTGCGATATCTACGCCTGGAACCTGACCGCCAAGCCCGGCCGGCCCGAAGGCGGCGAGTGCCAAGCCGCGCGTGCGCTCTATGCGCTGCTGGTGTCGCGCTATGGCTGAGCCAGCCGCGGCCCTCGACCCGCGCGTCACCCCGCTGCGGCCGCGACCGGGCGGACAGGCGCCCGTGCGCGTGCGACCCGGCGATGGTCGCCTGTACGAGGTGGGGGACCCCGCCGCGCCCCTGCGCCATGCTCCGTCCCCCGACGCGCCGCTCGACACCGAGGCGCTCATGGGGGAGCGCGTGATGGTCTACGAGACCACCGAGGAAGGCTGGGCCTGGGGCCAACTCGAAGCCGACGGTTATGTGGGTTTCCTCCCCACCGGCGCGCTTCGCGATCCCGGCTCCAGGCCGACCCACAAGGTCGCCGCGTTGCGCACGCTGGTATTCCCCGGCCCCAACATCAAGCTTCCCCCGGTGGCGTCGCTGGCGCTTGGATGCCGCCTCGCGGTTGCGCGCAGCGAACCGCCGTTCGCGGTCACCGCCTCCGGTGGTTATGTACCGGCGGGCCACCTGGTTCCGCTCGACAGCAACGAAACCGACTTCGTCGCGGTCGCCGAACGCTTCCTGGGCGCGCCCTATCTGTGGGGTGGAAAGACCAACCTCGGCCTCGACTGTTCAGGACTGGTGCAGATTGCACTCGCCGCCTGCGGAGCGCCCTGCCCGCGCGACAGCGACATGCAGGAGCACGCGCTCGGGACGTTGATTGCGCCCTCGCCCGACATGTCCATGCTACGGCGCGGGGACCTTCTGTTCTGGAAAGGCCACGTCGCCATCGTGCGTGGCCCGGCGACGCTCATCCACGCCAACGCCCACCATATGGCGGTCGTCTCCGAGCCGATCGCGGAAGCGATCGCGCGCATCCGCGCGGCCGGCAGCGAGCCGACCAGCGTGCGGCGGCTCGAACAGCCCGCACGGCTCGGTTAGACGACGCACACTCTTCAGGTGCGGAGCATTCCGATGAGGCCAGCGGCGCGAAACTTGCCGCGACGTGAGGGGCTTGCCCCAAGGCTTTGCTAACCATGTGTGGCGAAATAGTCACATCCAAATTGATTGTCGTGACCGCCGTGGGGTTTGCCGTCATCGGGCCATGGTTCCCCTCTCAAACCGGAGCAGACACGGGTGGGGAGTGCGAACTTGTCTTTCATCAGTTGCGACGCAGCCTCGCGCCTCGGCGGAGGCGCCAATCGAATCCTTCCTGGTCAGCCCAGGATCGCGCGCCCCGGTATCGGGCCCGTTCTGCGGTGTCTGGCCGTTGCTCTGACCGTGGCGACGCTGGCAGCCTGTGCCCAGGCCCCGGTCGTCGCCGATAAACCGTCATCATTTGGCGCCGCGAGAAAGCATGCCTCGTCCGCGAGCGACAAAACCGACAAGCGGGCGGCCGAGACAGCGGGTGGATCGTATGGGCTTGCCAGCTTTTACGGGCATCAATCGCAGACCGCGAGCGGCGAAAAATTCAATCCGCAGGAATTGACCGCCGCGCACCGCACATTGCCCTTCGGCACGCGGGTGCGGGTCACGGACGTCGCCACCGGACGGTCGGTGACGGTTCGGGTCAATGACCGCGGTCCGTTTGTTCCCGGACGCATTGTCGACGTCTCATCTTCTGCCGCCGAAACGCTGGGAATTTCCGGGCGCGGCATCGCCAAGGTCAAGCTTGACGTGGTGGAATAGCGGACGACTGCTCTAGTGCCGCCGATTTGAAATTCCTGCACCCGTGACGCGAGTCCACCTCAGGAATTTCAAATCGAAAAGCGGCACTAGAATCATAGAGTTGCTAGTGCCCTTTGGTTTTCGAAGTTCGTGCCCGAGGGTGCCGCACCGTATCACGAACTTCGAAAACCGGGCACTAGTAGCCCGCGGCACGATCGAGCGCATGCTCGAGCGGCAAGCCGGCCTCGAAGCGTTCGATTTGGCGCAGGATATTGGCCACCAGCGCGCGCGGATCCGAGGCCGCGGCATTGTGCGGCGTGATCGTCACCTTTGGATGCGTCCAGAGCGGGCTCGCTGCCGGCAGCGGTTCGGTGGGAAAAACGTCGAGCGTGACCCCCGCGAGCGATCCTTCCTCCAGCGCGGCCAGGATATCCGCATCGACTTGCAACGCGCCGCGCCCGGCATTGATCAAGTACGCGCCGCGCGCCGCGCCGTCACGTCGCAGCTTGCGCAGGAGCGCGAGGCAGAGCACTCCTCGCGTCGCAGCCGTCGCCGGCAACAGACACACGAGGATCTCGGTGCGCCGAAGAAAGGGATCGAGCCCACCCTCCCCGTGAAACGTTTCCACGTCGGCCAGCGACTTCGGTGTCCGGCTCCAGCCGGCTACGCGAAAGCCCAGCCGGCGCAGGGCCGATGCCGCGTCGCGTCCGAGCACGCCGAGGCCCATGACGCCGACCGCGACCTCGTTCGCCGCTGACTGCTCGTGCTCGCGCCAAACGCGCTCGCGTTGCTGGGCCTCGTAAAGGCGCTGGCGGCGGTGATGCATCAGCACGTGCAGCACGACGTACTCCGTCATCCGAATGGTGAGGTCGGCATCGACCATGCGCAGGACCGGCACATCCGGCAGATGCGGATCAGCGACGATATGATCGACCCCCGCTCCGAGCGAAAAGACGATCTTGAGATGCAAAAAGTGCGCGAGCAGGCCATGCGGCGCGTGCCAGGCGCAAGCATAAGCGACCTCGCCGGGCTCCCCGACCCGCTCCGGCCACACCCTGATGTCGCGCCGAGGGGCAAGAGCCCGGAAACGCTCCTCCCAGGGTTTCGGATCGAGCCCCGTGACGGCGAGCAGGATCGCGCCCATCAGCGTGTGCTGGCGCCCGTGCGCACGATTTCGCCCAGTCGCCCGCGGTGGAGCGCAAGCCACTGCAGCGCGATGATCAGCGGGCCGTTGCGCACGGTGCCGTCAGCGAGCGCGGCCAGCGCGGTATCGATCGGGACGCGCATCGGCACGGTTTCTTCGTGCTCGACAGCGGCGCCCGCCCGCTCCGGCACGCGCGAGGCGTCGACGACGCCGAGGTACAGCGTGATCTCCTCGTCGCAGATGCCGGGCGTGGTCAGATAGGTGAACAATTCAACCAGCGGGTCCGGGGCCACGCCGATCTCCTCGACGCATTCGCGGCGCGCAGTCTCGGCGGGCTGTTCGTTCAGCTCGACGTGACCGGCGACGATCTCCACAAGATTGCCGTTGCCGTTGGCGAGATGAGCCGCAAGGCGAAACTGCCGCAGCAGCACGACCTCGTCGCGGCCGAGGTCGACCGGCAACACCGCCGCCGCGGGGCCGGAGCGCAGGACGTCGATCGGTCGCGGCGCATTCTCGTTGCCGCGGATAACGTGGAAGCGCTCATAGCGCCGGAAACCGTCCGCGAGCACCTTGCCGCCGGAGATTACGGCGTCCGCGGGATCATCCGCGACCGGAGCGTCCACAGGGTGCGCGAGCCGCGTCATCGCGGCATCCTTACTGCGCCACCACGCCCGCGGGCGCAGTCTCCAGATTGAAGGCGGCGGCCAACAGCGCGCGGGTGTAATCGCTCTTGGGACGGGCGAAAAGCTCGGCCGCGGCCCCCTCCTCCACCACCTTGCCGTGACGCATGACAACGAGCCGGCTCGCGAGCGCCGCGACCACGCGCAAATCGTGGGAGATGAACATGTAGGTGAGGTTGCGCCGCTTCTGCAGCGCACGCAAAAGATCGACGATCTGTGCCTGGATAAGCATGTCCAGCGCGCTCGTGGGCTCGTCGAGCATGACAAATGTGGGCTCCAGCACGATGGCGCGGGCAACCGCGATGCGCTGCCGCTGGCCGCCGGAGAATTCATGCGGGTAGCGAAAGCGGGTCTCCGGATCGAGCCCGACGTCGCGCAGCGCCTGCACCACGCGCTCCTCGCGCTGTGCCCGCGTCAGCTTCGGATGATGCACCCACAGACCTTCCTCGATGATGTCGGATACCGACATGCGCGGCGAGAGCGAGCCGTAGGGGTCCTGAAATACGATCTGCATGTGAAGCCGAAACGGCCGCATCTGGCGGAACGTCAGGCCGGCGATCGTGTTTCCGAGGAAAACGATCGGCCCGTCCGACGAAACCAGCCGCAGAATGGCGAGCCCCAGCGTCGTCTTGCCGGAGCCGGATTCGCCGACGATGCCGAGCGTCTCGCCCTGACGTACCGCGATGCTCACCCCGTCCACCGCCTTGATATGGCCGACCACCCGGCGCATCACGCCGCGCTTGATCGGGAACCAGACCTTGAGGTCCTTGGTCTCGACCACCACCGGCGCGTCGGCATTGATCGGCGCGGGATCGGGCTTCGGCTCCGCGGCCAGGAGGGCGCGGGTGTAAGGGTGCTCCGGCGCGGTGAAGACCCGCTCGACCGGTCCCCGCTCGACGATCTTGCCCTCCTTCATCACGCACACCGTGTCGGCAAGCTTGCGCACGATGCCGAGATCGTGGGTGATGAAGAGCATCGCCATGCCGAGACGGCGCTGGAGTTCCTTCAGGAGGCTGAGGATCTGCGCCTGCACTGTCACATCCAATGCGGTCGTCGGCTCGTCGGCAATGAGAAGATCGGGCTCATTGGCGAGCGCCATGGCGATCATCACGCGCTGACGCTGGCCGCCGGACAGTTGGTGCGGATAGCTGGCGAGCCGGGTTTCAGCCTCGGGGATGCCGACCTGGGTCAGGAGTTCGATTGTTCGTGTGCGCGCTGCCGCTCCGGTCAGTCCCTGATGCAACAACAGGATCTCGCCGATCTGCTTCTCGATCGTGTGCAGCGGGTTGAGCGAGGTCATCGGCTCCTGAAAAATGATGGTGATGTCATTGCCACGCACGTGCCGGATCCTGTCTTCCGGCAAGTCCAAAAGTTCCTGGCCCTTGAAACGGATCGATCCGGATGGATGATGCGCGGAGGGATAAGGCAGCAGCTTCAACACCGACAGCGCGGTGACCGATTTGCCCGAGCCCGACTCGCCGACCAGCGCGACGGTTTCACCCTTCTTGATCTCGAACGAGACGCGGTCGACCGCGAGCGTATCGCGCGAACCCTGACGGAAGGCGACGGAAAGGTCCACGACCTCGAGCAGCGTTTGATAAGTTGCCTCCATCGCCCTCACCCGAACGTCTTGCGCGGATCAAAGGCATCGCGCACGCCTTCGCCGATGAAGATCAGGAGCGAGAGCATGGTCGCGACCGTCAGGAAGCCGGAGATGCCAAGCCAGGGTGCCTGAATGTTGGCTTTCGCCTGGGACAGCATTTCGCCAAGCGAGGGCGATCCGGGCGGCAGGCCAAACCCCAGGAAGTCGAGCGCGGTGAGCGTCATCACCGACGACGAGAGAATGAACGGCAGGAACGTCATGGTGGCAACCATCGCGTTGGGCAGGAGGTGCCGGAACATGATGGTGCGGTTCGACACGCCAAGCGCGCGCGCGGCCTGAATATATTCGAAATTGCGCCCGCGCAGGAACTCGGCGCGGACCAGCCCGACCAGCGATACCCAGGAGAACAGCAAGAGTATGCCAAGCAGCACGAAAAAGCCTGGGACCAGGACCGAGGAGATGATCAGCAGAAGATAGAGCGACGGGATCGAGGTCCAGATTTCGATGAAACGCTGGAACAGCAGATCGGTCCAACCGCCGAAATAGCCCTGCACGGCGCCGGCGGCGACGCCGATGACCGAGGAAATGATGGTGAGCGCCAACCCGAACAACACCGACAGGCGAAAACCGTAGATCAGACGCGCCACCACGTCGCGACCCTGGTCATCGGTGCCCAGCCAATTGTATTCGAGGTCGCTGCAGCCAGAGAGACCCTTGCGTTCGACCACCGACTTGCATTGCTCCTCCGTCAGGAGCCAGGTCGGCTTCGATGGCGCGGGCGTGGGCAGATCGAGATTGTGCGTGTTGTACGAATAGCGGATGGGCGGCCACAGCATATAGCCACCCTTTTCGGCAATGAGTTTCTGCAGGTACGGGTCGCGGTAATCAGCGGCGGTCTCGAAATCGCCGCCAAACGCCGTCTCGGGGTAAGTGACCACGGCGGGGAAATAGGACTTCCCCTCGAAGCTCACGTAAAACGGTTTGTCGTTGGCAATGAATTCGGCGAACAGCGAGATCACGAACAGCACCATGAAGATCCAAAAGGCCACGTAGCCGCGCCTGTTCGCCTTGAAGCTCAGCCAGCGGCGACGGTTGAGTGGCGAAACCGCGAAACGATGTCGCTCCGGCAGCACGCCGAGCCCCATCGGCGTCTGCGCCGTGGTCTCCGGGACGGTGATGGTCGTGCGGTCGTCCACCTCACACCTCCCGCGTTTCGAAGTCGATGCGCGGATCAACCCAGGTGTAGGTGAGGTCGGAGATCAGGTTCACCAACAACCCGACCAGCGACATGATGTAGAGCGTGGCGAACACCACGGCATAGTCGCGGTTGAGCACGCTCTCGAATCCGAGCAGGCCGATGCCGTCGAGCGAGAAGATCGTCTCGATCAGCAGCGATCCGGAGAAAAAGGCGTGCACGAACGCGCTGGGAAAACCGGCGATCACGATCAGCATGGCGTTGCGGAACACGTGGCCGTAGAGCACCTGGCGCTCGGTGCAGCCCTTGGCACGCGCCGTAAGCACATACTGCTTGCGGATTTCGTCGAGGAACGAGTTCTTGGTGAGCAGCGTCATCGTGGCGAATGCCGCCAGCCCCATGGACGTGATCGGCAACACGAGATGCCAGAAATAATCCAGCACCTTTCCGGACAATGACAATTGCTCCCAATTGTCGGAAGTCAGGCCGCGCAACGGAAAGAGATTGAAGAACGAGCCTCCGGCGAAAAGAATGATGAGCAGAATTGCAAACAGAAATCCCGGTATCGCATAGCCGATGATGATGGCGCCCGACGTCCAGACGTCGAATTGCGAACCGTCCTTGATCGCCTTGCGGATGCCAAGCGGGATCGAGATCAGATATGTCAGAAGCGTCAGCCAGATACCGAGCGAAATGGATACCGGCAGTTTTTCCTTGATCAGCTGCAGAACCGTGGTGTCGCGAAAATAGCTCTTGCCGAAATCGAACCGCGCGTAGTTCCACAGCATCAGGAAGAAGCGCTCGTAAGCCGGCTTATCGAACCCGAACTGCTTCTCCAGGCTCTTGATGAATTCGGGGTCGAGCCCTTGGGCGCCGCGATATTTGGAGTTCGCCGCGTCGACGCCCGAGGCGCCGCCCGGTTGTCCCCGCATGCCGAGGTCGCCCCCCGGCGAGCCCGAGATGCGCGAGGTGGCGCCGGTATCGGAGCCCGACAGCTGGGCGATCACGCGCTCGACCGGCCCGCCAGGCGCGAACTGCACGACCACGAACGAGACCAGCATGATCCCGAGCAGCGTGGGGATCATGAACAGAATGCGCCGGATGATGTACGCGCTCATATAGCAGCCACATCCGCGCCAGGGGGCGTTCCTGGGCGCTCGAGGTACAACGACGTGCTCATCCCGTAGCCAATCAAGCTCTATCCCCGCTGCTCGAGCTTCGCAGCCTTGTCGCGATCATACCACCAGGTCTCGGGAATGCCGCGCGCGTAGCGCGGTTTTGCCGCTGGCCGGCCGAAAACGTCCCAATAGGCGAGCCAGTGGGATGCTTTGTACCAGTGGGGAACCCAATAACGACCGGTGCGGATCACCCGGTCGAGCACCTTGCACGCGGTTACCAGACTGGCCCGGTCGTTGGCCGCGACGATGCGTTCGATCAGCACATCGATGACCGGGTCCGAAATGCCACCGAGATTCTGCGAGCCCTTCAGGGCGGCGGCCTGGGAGGAGAAATAGCTCCGCAGCGAATTGCCGGGGGTGCTCGAAAAGCTGAAACGCTGCACCGTGAGGTCGAAGTCGAAATCGTCCACCCGCTTGCGATATTGCACGGGATCGACGATGCGGAGCGTCGCCTCGATCCCCAGCGTGCCGAGGTTCTTGATGAACGGCATATGGTGGGGCTGGAACGAAGGCTCATCGAGCAGGAATTCGACACTGATCCGTTCGCCCTGCGGGGTCACGCGCTTGCCGTCCTTGATCACGAAGCCGGCGTCCTGCAACAGCGCGCTGGCCTTGCGCAGGAGCGCGCGGTCCTGACCCGAACCGTCGGAGACCGGCGGCACGAAGGGTTCGCCGAACGCCTCATCAGCGACCTTGCCGCGGAACGGTTCCAGCAGCGCCAATTCGTCCGCGTCAGGCTTGCCCATCGCCATCATGGGGGAGTTCTGGAACACGGAATGGGTCCGATCATAGGACCCGTACATGATGGTCTTGTTGGTCCATTCGAAGTCGAAGGCGTAGATGAACGCCTCACGCAGGCGCTTGTCCTTGAGCTTCTCGCGTCGCGTATTGAAGAACCAGCCTTGCGCGCCCGAGGGCGTGTCGTCGCGAATGATATCGCGCCTGACCCGTCCGTCCCGCATCGCCGGAAAGTCGTAGCGCGTCGCCCAGATGCGGGACGTGAACTCCTCGCGGAACAGGTAGCTCTTGCTGGTGAATCCTTCGAAGGCGACATCGCGGTCGCGGTAGAACTCGTACCTGACGACGTCGAAATTGTTGGTGCCGCGCGATACCGGCAGGCCGGCACCCCACCAGTCCTTGACGCGGTCGTACTCGATATAGCGCCCGGCCTCGAACCGTCCGACCTTGTAGGGACCGCAGCCCAGCGGCGCTTCGAGCGTGGTCTCATCGAATGGACGCCCGGAGTAGTAGGCGCGGGAGAAGATCGGCAGCGACGCGACGAACAGCGGCACGTCGCGCGCCCGGTTCGGCGCAAACCGCACCTCCACGGTCGAGTCATCGAGCGCGTCCGCGCCGGCGAAATCGCGCAGCAACTGCTGGGCAATCGGGTGACCCTTGTCCTTGAGGATTTTCAGCGAGAACGCGACGTCGTGGGCGGTGAGCGCGCTGCCGTCGTGGAATGTGACGCCGGGCCGCATGAGGAAGCGGTAGGTGAGCCGGTCCTCCGAAATCCGCACCGCGCGCGCGGCGAGCCCATACATGGCATCGGGCTCGTCCGCGGCGCGCGCCATCAGGCTCGCGAAAGTGAGCTCCATGCCTTGCGCGCCGTCACCCTTGAGGATGAAGCTGTTGAGCGAGTTGAAGGTGAGAAAGTTCTGATTGAAGGCGCGGCTCGGTCCGATATGGGAAAACGCGCCGCCCTTGGGCGCGTTCGGGTCGACGTAGTCGAAATGCTTGAAGTCAGCAGGATATTTGAGGTCGCCGAACGCCGACATGCCGTGCCGCTCGGGGTCCTCCCCCGCCAGGGCGGGCCGCACCATCGCCGATGCAACCGCGCTGGCGGCGATGACGAGCGTCTCGCGGCGTGTCACATCGCGGAAATCGGTCACTGCCGCGTCCCGGTCCTGGCCGCCCTTTCGGCATCCCACCACCACACCGTCGGGAACGCTGCCGAGGCATATTTCGGCAGCGGATCCGGGCGGCCGAACCGGTCCCAGCGGGCCGTGCGGCTCTTGCCATAAGTGAATTGCGGCACGACGTAGTTGTTCCAGAGCAGCACGCGGTCGAGCGCCTTGGTGACGGCGACAAGTTCGGCCCGGTCCTTGGCGAAGATCACCCGTTCGATCAGCGCATCGACTGCAGGGTTCTTGATGCCAATGTAGTTGCGCGAACCGGGCGTGTCCGCAGCCGGGGAACCCCAGTAGTCGCGCTGCTCATTGCCCGGTGAAAGAGACTCCGGCCATGAGGCGATGATGATGTCGAAATCCCAGTTGCGCAGCCGGTTCTCATATTGGATGTCGTCAACGCTCCGTACATTGACGTTGATGCCGAGACGATCGAGCGAGGGCTTGTAGAACAGGATGATGCGCTCCGCGCCGGGATCGGCGGTCTGCGCGAGAATCTCGGCGGTTAGCCCCTCTCCGGTCTTGATATTGACCTGCTTCTGATTGCGCACTTCGTAGCCGGCCTCCTTCAGGAGCCGCATTCCCTCGCGCAGATTGGCGCGCACGTTTTCCGGGTTGCCGCCGACCGGATTGGTATAGGGCGTGGTGAACAATTCCGGCGGCACCTTGTCGCGCACGGTTTCCAGGATTTCGAGTTCCTGCCCTTGCGGCAGACCGGACGAGGCCAGTTCGGTGCCGTCGAAATAGCTGTTGATGCGCGTATACTGGCCGAAAAAGATCTGTTTGTTCATCTCCTCGAAGTCGAAGGCGAAGTTGAACGCGCGCCGCACCCGCGGATCCTTGAACTTGTCGCGCCGGGTGTTGAACGCAAATCCCTGCATGATTCCCCTGTCGCGTATCGGGAATTCCTCGAGCAGGACGCGCTTGTCCTTGACGGCCGGGAAATCGTAGGCGGTCGCCCAGTTCTTGGCGCTGTTCTCGGTGCGCCAGTCGACATGGTCGGCCTTGAACGCCTCGATGGCGACGGTCTGGTCGCGAAAATACTCGAACCGCATCTCATCGAAATTATCGCGGCCGATATTGACGTTGAGATCCTTGCCCCAATAGTCCTTCACCCGCTCGTAGACGACGGTTCGGCCGGCCACGAACTCCTTGATGCGGTAAGCGCCGTTGCCGAGCGGCGGCTCGAGCGTGGTGGTTCCGACGTCGCGCTTCTTGCCCGCGGCGTCGGTCCCCTCCCACCAATGCTTGGGCAGCACGTTGAGCTGACCGAGGATCACCGGCATTTCACGGTTGCCCGGCGCATCGAATACGAAGGTGACTTCGCGCTCGCCGGTCTGCTCGACCTTCACCACGTGGCGATAGTACGCCGCCATCATCGGGCTGTACTTCTTGAACGCCTCCATGGAGAAGATCACGTCGTCGACCGTGACTGGCTTGCCGTCGTGATAGCGCGCTGCCGGGCGCAAGCGGAAGCTCGCCGACGAAAAGTCCGGCGGATGGCTGACCGCTTCGGCGATCAGCCCATAGTCGGTGGAGACTTCGTCGAGCGATGACACTGCCAAGGTGTCGGAGATCATTCCGACGCCCATGGCGATCGAACCCTTCAGGCCCGAAACGACCTCGTTGAAATTGTCGAAGGTGCCGAACGCCACCATGCGCACGGCGCCGCCCTTGGGTGCCCGAGGATTGACGTAGTCGAAATGCTTAAAGCCGGGCGGATATTTGAGCTGTCCGAACAGCGACAGTCCATGCTTCCAATCGCGTCCGGCGTTCCCCGCGGGAGCGGATTCTTGCGCCCGCGCTGCGCTGCCGAGGAACGGTACTCCAACGCCGCCAAGGATGGGGGAAAGAGCTGTGAGAACGCCGGTGCGAACGACGGATCGACGGGTCAGGCGCAAGGAAACCTCCGGAGCCAAAAGTCCAGGGATTATGTCCCATTTTGGATGGCTGGGCACTGACATGTGCGCGACCACCATCACTTTACAGCTAGGACTGCGATCGCACTGACGCCACGGAACCAGCGCGCTCGCGCGCGTTCATTACAAAAACTTAAACTGCGCGCTCCGCGCGACTGACCTTCGGAATCGGGACGCTAGCCGACCGAGCCGTCTGAATTGGGGCCGACGCACATCCAGGCTGGGGGCAACACCTGGAGGACGGATCGAGATCACTGTGCCTTCGGGGCACCCGTGGCCTCCGCCGCTTTGGGAAGCGGCGCAGGATTGTCGGACAGGGTGTTGAGGTAGGCGATGACGTCGGCGCGCTCGGACCCGCGCGAAACGCCGGCGAAGGTCATGTTGGTGCCCGGCACATAGCCGCGCGGATTGTTGATGAACTGGTTGAGGTCATCGATCGACCAGTTCCCGCCTTTGGCCTTCAGCGCGGCCGAATAGTTGAAGCCGGCCTCCGAGGCCTTCGGGCGCCCGACAATGCCCCACAGGTTGGGACCCACGAGAGGGCGCCCGCCCTTGGTGAAGGTGTGGCAGGCCGCGCATTTCTTGGCCGCGTTCTCCCCCCGGCCAACCTCGGCCTTGGCGAGCAGTTGCTCGATCGGTTCCTGTTTATCCTCCGCGGGTTTGGCTGCTCCGCTCGGAGCCTTCTCCGGAACGACGATATCGTAGCCGGGCTTGGCCAGCTTCCCGGGCGCGAAGATGGCGCCGGCGGCGATGTTGATCGACAACACGCCCAGGCACGTGGCCAGAACCGCACCGAGGATTTTGTTCAGTTCGAAGGAGTCCATCGCCTCAAGGCTCGCGCGGAAGGAAGTGGATCGAGGGCGGCACGCGCTTTCCGGCTATCGGGCAACCGGTTGGCTGCGCTGACGTCTGGCTGTTGGCGCGCGTTCGCAAGCAAGACTGGAAGCCCTACTTTTGCTGACCGCGCTCCAGCGGCCGCCGCAGGTTGCGGCGGCGCACAAATAGCCGGTTTGCCTCGCCTCTGGCAACCCGTATAACCGGCCAACCCACGATGCATTTTGGCGCGGGCCGGAGCGGCCAGGACGGACCGCCAAGGCAGACCGATGGCCGACGTTCTCATTGTTATCCCGGCCCGCATGGCTTCGCACCGGCTCCCCGGCAAGCCGCTCGCCGATATCGCGGGCGAACCCATGATCGTTCACGTGATGCGGCGGGCGCAGACCGCGCGGCTTGGCCCGGTCGTGATCGCGACCGATTCGGAGGCAATCGCGGCCTGCGTCGAGAAGGCCGGCGGTCATGCCGTGATGACCCGCGCCGATCACGCCTCCGGTTCCGACCGCATCTTCGAGGCGCTGCAAGCGGCAGACCCGCACCGCCGCGCCGGCATTATCGTCAATGTCCAGGGTGACCTTCCCACCGTCGCGTCGGCAGACATCGCCGCTGCAATCGTGCCCCTTGCCGATCCGGCCGTGGACATCGCCACCCTGGCGGCCGAAATCCACCGGCCGGACGAGCGCACCAACCCGAACGTGGTGAAGGTCGTCGGCACCCCCATTGCGGAGCGCAGGTTGCGGGCGCTCTACTTCACCCGCGCCACCGCACCTTTCGGCGACGGCCCGCTCTATCATCACATCGGCCTCTACGCCTTTCGCCGCGACGCGCTCGCCCGGTTCGTGGGGCTTGCCCCGTCACCGCTCGAACGGCGGGAAAAACTCGAGCAATTGCGCGCGCTCGAAGCGGGAATGCGGATCGACGTCACCCTTGTCGATAGCGTGCCGCTGGGCGTCGACACCCCCGAAGATCTGGACCGTGCACGCGAAATTCTCGGGGCATCCTCGCGCTGAACGAGGGGCGCAAAGCGCCTGCTCGAAGGTGAAAGGCAGGTGCCAGCCCGTTGACTTGGACGGTCGGCGTGCGTACCGGAACGGCCATGACGGCCGCCAAGAAGATCGTTTTCCAAGGAGAGCCGGGAGCAAATTCCCACCTGGCGTCGCGCGAAGTCTATCCGGACTATGCGCCGGTGCCGTGCGCGACCTTCGAAGATGCCTTTGCCATGATCTCCAACGGCGAAGCCGAGCTCGGCATGATTCCGGTCGAAAACTCGGTCGCCGGCCGGGTCGCAGACATTCATCATCTCATGCCTCATTCGGGGCTCCATATCGTCGCCGAGCATTTCATGCCGGTGCGCCATCAACTGCTGGCGCCGAAGGGCGCAGCGCTCGCGGACATCAAGACCGTGGAGAGCCACGTCCACGCGCTGGGTCAATGCCGCAAGGTGATCCGCAAGCTCGGCATCAAACCGATCGTCGCGGCCGACACCGCGGGGTCCGCGCGCGAAGTTGCGGAAGCGAACGACAAGACGCGCGCTGCCATCGCCACGCGGCTGGCGGCGGACATTTACGGCCTCGACATCCTGGTGCAGGACATCGAGGACGAAGCCCACAACACCACCCGCTTCATCGTGCTCTCGCGCGATGCAAGATGGGCCAAGAGTGACGACGGGCCGGTGATCACCACCTTCCTGTTTCGGGTGCGAAACGTGCCGGCGGCGCTCTACAAGGCGCTTGGTGGTTTCGCCACCAACGGCGTCAATATGACCAAGCTCGAAAGCTATATGATCGAAGGCAATTTCTTCGCCACGCAGTTCTATGCCGATGTCGAGGGCCACCCCGAACAGCGCAACCTGGTCTTCGCGTTCGAGGAGCTTGCGTTCTACTCCAAGGAAATGAAGATCCTGGGCGTCTATCCGGCGCATCCCTTCCGCAGGACCTTCGCAGAATCGATCGACTGAAATCCCCTCGGAGGTCCCGGCGTCCGGCGCGTGCGCCGGGAGATCTCAGGCTGCAGCGGAACAATGAACCAGCTGCTTTGGTTCACGCCCGGCATCGCCCTTCCGTTTGCCCTGCAGCGCATGGACGGAGACCGGGGCGGCGCTGCGCAGTGTCAGCACCGCGGAATTTCGCCCGAAAACCACGGATTCGATCTCGGAGCGATGCAGCCCCATATCCTTGAGTGAGCGGTCATCGAGCGCGCCCAAGGCGCGCACTGCCCTCCTGCGTTCCAGCCAAGCGTCATACGCAGCCCACCAGTCGCAAGCCCTGGCGGCGAAACGACGGAGCAAGCCGGCCGGTCAGACGCCGCACTGCCGCGCCGGCCGATCGCAAGGCCACCAACCCCGCCCAGCACAGCGTCCGCAGGCTCTGCGCGCGGGCGGCATGCGCCTCGCGCCTGACGCGGCCAGTAAGCTCCACCCATTGTTCCGGCGTCAATTTGCGGTAGTTGAAATCGCTGTCATCTCGCATTACCCGCTCCATCGGTCGCGACGTTGCGCAGGCTTTACGAAGCGGCGACCATCACGTAAAATGAATAATTATGATATTATCCATCTCAGGATGAGAACGATGGATCTCGGCGACCTGCACATCTTCCGCTCCGTGGTGCAAGCCGGCGGCGTGACGCGCGCCGCGGAAAAACTCAACCGGGTGCAGTCCAATGTCACCACCCGCGTGCGGCAGCTTGAGGCCGACCTTGGCGTTGAACTGTTCGTCCGCGACGGCAAGAAGTTGCATCTCTCATCCGCAGGGAGGCTGCTGCTGGACTACGCGGACCGGCTGCTCGACCTTGCGCAGGAAGCGCGCGAGGCCGTGCACGACGCCAAGCCGCGGGGACTGTTGCGCCTCGGCTCCATGGAAAGCACAGCGTCGGTGCGCCTGCCGGTGCCGATGAACGAATATCTGTCGCGTTACCCGGAGGTGACCCTGGAACTGCGAATTGGCACGCCGCGCGAACTTGCGGCCGCCGTGCGCGAGGGCGAACTCGACGCCGCGCTGGTGGCCGAACCCATCCCCGACGCGCCGTTCGAAAAAATCCCGCTTTATGACGAAGAGCTGGTCATCATCGCGGCGGCGAACCATCCGCCGGTCAAATCCCCACACGACGTCAATGGCCGGCCCGTGCTCGCTTTCGAAGCCGGGTGTCCCTATCGCCAATACATGGAAGACTGGTTCGCCAGCAGTGGTGAGATGTCCGATCGCGTGATCGAGACCTCCTCGTATCACGCGATTCTCGGCTGTGCGGTGGCGGGAATGGGGATCTCGATGGTTCCGCGGATCGTCCTCAAGACGTTCCCGGACGTGAAGCTGCTGAGCGTTCATGCCCTGCCACCGGAATTCAATATCGCTCCGACGGTTTTCATCAGGCGCAAGGGTGCGGTCTCGCCAAAACTCACCGCGCTGATCGAAGTGCTCACGGGCCGAGCGGATCTCAACGCGCGTCTGACTGCACGCCGGAAGGCCGGAAGCATTGCCATGCAAAGCCGCGCAGGCCGCCAGCAGACGATCTCGCCGCCCGCCAAGACCGGCCGATCGAAAAGCCCCAAATCCGGCAAGCCGGAGTTGCGCGCGCGGGTCTCGAAGACCCGCGCCGACCCAAGCGTCGAGACGCGCTCCCCCGCTGGTCGTTGATTGCCGCCTTGCACGTTCGTCGCGCCGCAGATCGGTCATCCGACGCCAGGACGCTCCTCGCGTCAGATCGTCTGGTTGTATTCCCCCACCTCGGGATGCGTGCGCAGCACGGCATCAAGCGCCTTGAACATGTCGTGCATGCGCGCCTCCGATGCCGGGCTCTCCACCACCACCACCAGTTCCGGCTTGTTGGAGGAAGCTCGCACGAGCCCCCAGGTGCCATCCTCGACGGTCACGCGCACGCCGTTGACCGTCACCAGGTCGCGCACCGGCTGCCCCGCGACCTTCTCCCCCTTGGCTTTCACCGCCTCGAAGTGCCTCACCACATCGTCGACCACGCGATACTTGATCTCGTCGGCGCAATGCGGGGACATGGTCGGTGACGACCAGGTCTTGGGCAGCGCGTTCTTGAGGTCGGCCATGCTCTTTTGCGGACTGCGGTCGAGCATGTCGCAGACCGCGAGCGCGAAGATGAGGCCGTCGTCGTAGCCGCGGCCGAGCGGCTTGTTGAAAAAGAAATGGCCGGATTTCTCGAAGCCCGCCACCGCGCCGATCTCGTTGACGCGACGCTTCATGTAGGAATGGCCGGTCTTCCAATAGTCGGTCGTGGCGCCATTGTTGCGCAGCACCGGATCGGTCATGAACAGCCCGGTCGACTTCACGTCGGCGACGAAGCTCGCGCCTTTGAGTTGCGCGGAGATGTCGCGCGCCAGCATCACGCCCACCTTGTCCGCAAAGATTTCCTCGCCCTCGTTGTCGACCACGCCGCAGCGGTCGCCGTCGCCGTCGAAGCCGAGCGCCACATCCGCGTTCACGCGCAGCACCTCGTCGCGCATGGCGTGCAGCATCCTCATGTCTTCGGTGTTGGGATTGTATTTCGGGAAGGTGTGGTCGAGCTCGCAATCCAGGCGGACAACCTCGCAGCCGACCGCTTCGAGCACCTGGGGCGCGAACGCCCCGGCGGTGCCGTTGCCGCAGGCGCAGACCACCTTCAGGCGGCGCTTGATCTTGGGACGGTTGGTGAGGTCGGCGATATAGCGGGCGCGGAAGTTCTCGACAAACGCATACGAGCCGCCGCCACGCATGTCGAAGCGGGCCTCGAGCACGATTTCCTTGAGGCGGGTCATCTCATCCGGCCCGAAGGTGAGCGGGCGATTGGCACCCATCTTCACGCCGGTCCAGCCATTGTCGTTGTGAGACGCGGTGACCATGGCCACGCAGGGCACATCGAGGTCGAACTGGGCGAAGTAGGCCATGGGCGTGACCGCAAGGCCGATGTCGTGGACCTTGCAGCCCGCCGCCAGAAGACCGGATATCAGGGCCGTTTTGACCGACGCCGAATAGGATCGAAAATCGTGACCGGTCACGATCTCGGGCTTCACGCCAAGTTCGTGGATGAGCGTGCCGAGGCCGAGCCCCAGTGCCTGCACCCCCATGAGGTTGATTTCAGTGCCAAGAAGCCATCGCGCGTCGTATTCGCGAAAACCGGTGGGCTTCACCAGCGGCTCGGATTCGTACGCGTAGGTATTGGGGGTTAGCGCGGGCTTGGGCTTGGGGAACATCACGCATCCTACCGGCGCCGCGATGCGCGGCAGCCATATAGCGCATGCGGCCCAAGGGGAGAAGCAAATGGCGCACGCATCAGGCCCGACCGATGGGCAACGGGCTGCGGTCGGCGAGTTCGATCTGGCGACACGTAAGACGATACCGTCGTCAAATTCGGGCCCGGCGGCCGGACCACCGGCCGCGGCGCTGTCGTCAGTGCAGCTATGCGGAGCGCGGTTTGGCCCGCCGGGTCGGTGCCGCTGCGAGCGGGTCGTCCGGCCAGGGATGGCGCGGATAGCGACCTTTCATTTCGGCTTTGACCGCCCCATAGCTGCCGCGCCAGAAGCCCGGCAGGTCGCGCGTCACCTGCACCGGCCGCTGTGCCGGCGACAATAGCTCCACCACCAGCGCGACCCGTCCGTCTGCGATGGCGGGATGGCGATCAAGGCCGAACAGCTCCTGCACGCGGATGGCAAGCTTGGGACCCTCCTCGGCCGCGTAGTCGATCGGCACCACCGAACCCGACGGCGCGGCGAAATGGGTGGGTGC
Organism: uncultured Alphaproteobacteria bacterium; assembly: GCA_963835165.1. GTDB lineage: Bacteria > Pseudomonadota > Alphaproteobacteria > Rhizobiales > Xanthobacteraceae > VAZQ01. The sequence continues at coordinate 53,742 of CAWIGD010000015.1, read as the reverse complement.
CTCGGCGTCGAGGCGGCGGCGCAAGTTCCACGGCAGCAGGCCTTGCACAGCCTCGGCAAGTTCGTCGCTTTTTAAGGCGGAAAGCGCGGTCTTGCCGGCAAGCGCGGGAACAAGCCAGTCCGCTGTGCTTGCCGCCAGCGCGGCATCCGAGAGGTCCGGCCATTCGCCGCCGTCGGCTTTAGCCGCGCTGGGGCCCGTCAACTCACGATCTCGGGCGGACCCGAGATCGACGCGGCGCAGAAATCGGACGCGGTCGCGCCATTGCTGCAGAGCCTTGGTCCATGGCAACCGATCCATCCCGAGCCCGGCGATCGCATCCGCCAGCACGCGTGCGGTCTCCTCGCTCGGCGTCACCGGCATGGGCTGTTCGGCGAGCATGATCGCGCCAAGACGGCGCAGTCGGCGTGCGCGCAGGCTGCCGCTCGCCGCATCGAAGACAATCTCCTCGCGGCTTTCGATGCGATCGGAGAACTGTGCTTCGATCTCGTTCGCGCCGAGCGCGGCCGCCAGCACGATACGGCCCTGCGCGGCCGTGCCGGTGACCTCGGCGACGGCAATGAACGGCGCACGCGCCAGCGCCGAGGTCGGATCGATGTTTGCGCCCCGTCCGTTGGCGAGCAGGAACGCGCCCCCCGCGCCGCGGTTCCTGGCGATGCGCTCGGGATAGGCCAACGCAAGCAGCGAGCCGACCGACGGCGCCTTCCCATTCCGGTCCCGCGATGCCTCGCCCTGCTTCCCTCCCCGCGCGGGAAGCCCCTCGTCCGCGATGCTGGCCCACCTCTTCGCCACCATCAGCGCATCCCGCGCGCGTGGGGAACCCTCACGATGCAAGGCCTCGAGGCGGTGGGCGAGATCGACGTCATTGCCGCCGAGGCCACGCTCGGTGAGAACGACGGCGAGCTCGGCGGCAAGCTCGGCTTCGCCGAGGTCGGCAGCATCGACCACCATGCGCGCGAGGCGCGGCGGCAGCGGCAGACGGCGCAGCCTTTGTCCTTCGTCGGTGATACGTCCGTCGCGGTCGACGGCGCCGAGCGCGAGCAGCAACGCCCTCGCCTCCGACAGCGCCGGCGCCGGCGGTGGATCGAGGAAGGCAAGCGCCGCGGGCTCGGCGACCCCCCAAAAGGCGAGGTCGAGCATGAAGCCCGACAGATCCGCGGCAAGAATTTCCGGCTGGTTGGCGGGCTCGAGCGCGGCCGTCTGCGGCTCGTCCCACAGCCGGTAGCACACGCCGGGCTCGGTGCGTCCGGCCCGCCCCCGTCGCTGGTCCGCGGAGGCGCGCGACACGCGCACGGTTTCAAGTCTGGTCAGCCCCACGTCGGGTTCGTACCGCGGAACGCGCGCGAGCCCGGAATCGATCACCACGCGCACCCCCTCGATGGTGAGCGAGGTCTCCGCGATCGAGGTCGCCAGCACGACCTTCCGCCGGCCGGCCGGGGGCGGCGCGATCGCGCGATCCTGAATCTCTGCGTCGAGCGCACCATAAAGCGCCACCACATCGATGTCCGACTCCGCGATACGCTCGCGCACGAAAGTTTCGGTGCGCCTGATCTCGGCGGCGCCCGGCAGAAAGACCAGAAGCGATCCGGAATCGGCCCGCAAGGCGCGCAGGACCGCATCGGTAACCTGCCGCTCGATTGGCTGCCGCCCATCGCGCCCGACATAGCGCGTCTCGACCGGGAACGCGCGGCCGGCGCTTTCGATCACCGGCGCATCGCCGAGCAGCTTGCCGACGCGCGCGCCGTCGAGCGTTGCCGACATGACCAGTAGCTTGAGGTCCTCGCGCAGACCCGTTTGCACGTCACGGGCAAGCGCCAGGCCGAGGTCGGCGTCGAGCGAGCGCTCATGGAACTCGTCGAACACCACGGCGGCGATGCCCGTGAGAGCGGGATCGTCGAGAACGAGACGGGTGAATATGCCCTCGGTCACGACTTCGATCCGGGTCGCGCGCGAGACCTTGGAGGCGAAACGGACGCGGTAGCCGACGGTCACGCCGACCGCCTCGCCCAATGTCGCCGCCATGCGCGCGGCGGCGGCACGGGCGGCGAGCCGGCGCGGCGCAAGCACGAGGATTTTCTTTTCACCCGCCCAGGCCTCGCCCGCCAGCACGAGCGGCACCCGCGTGGTCTTGCCGGCGCCGGGGGGCGCGACCAGAACCGCGACGTTCCCCGCGCGCAGAGCGCCAGTCAGCTCCGGCAGCGCGGCATCGATCGGAAGCGACTGTGCGAACTCGTTCATCAAGGCACTCTGCTGACCTCCCCCGGTGAGGGAGCACGCGTGGAAGACAAGTGCATAGCGCGGCCGGGCCGGTGGCGAAATCGCCGTTCAAGTGTTAAGTCGAAGGCATGCCAGCCAAAGCCGAAAAGCGCGCTGACAGCGCCAAAAATGTCGAATTTGCCGTCCAGGCCCGCCCGCCGCAGAAGGGCGATCACGTCTTTCTGGTCGACGGATCGTCTTACATCTTTCGCGCCTATCACGCGCTGCCTCCGCTCCACCGCAAGTCGGACGGCTTGCAGGTCAATGCCGTGCTCGGCTTCTGCAACATGCTGTGGAAGCTCCTTCGCGACATGAAGCCGGAGGAACGTCCGACTCATCTGGCAGTCGTGTTCGACAAGTCGGAGAAGACCTTCCGCAACGAAATGTATTCGGAGTACAAGGCCAATCGCACCGAGCCGCCCGACGATCTGCGCCCGCAATTCGCCTTCATCCGCGAAGCGGTGCACGCCTTCGACCTGCCGTGCCTGGAGCAGATCGGGTTCGAGGCCGACGACCTGATCGCGACTTATGTGCGGCTCGCCTGCGAGGCAGGCGCCAGCGCAACCATCGTGTCCTCCGACAAGGATCTGATGCAGCTGGTGAACGACTGCGTCGTCATGTACGACACGATGAAGGATCGCCGGATCGGCGTCCCGGAGGTGGTCGAAAAGTTCGGCGTACCGCCGGAGAAGGTGATCGAGGTGCAATCCCTGATCGGCGATTCCACCGACAACGTGCCGGGCGTGCCGGGCATCGGGGTGAAGACCGCGGCGCAGCTCATCGGCGAATACGGTGACCTGGAAACGCTGCTCGCGCGCGCAACCGAGATCAAGCAGGAAAAGCGGCGCCAGGCGCTCATCGACAATGCCGACCGGGCGCGGCTGTCCAAAAGGCTCGTCACCCTCGACGATCACGTGACGTTGGACGTGCCGCTCGCCGACTTGGCGGTGCACGAGCCCGACTACAAGCGCCTCATCGCCTTCCTCAAGGCGATGGAGTTCAGCACCCTCACGCGGCGAGTGGCCGAATTCTCCGGCGTCGAGGCCACGCAGATCGATGCGGATGGCAAGCTTTCGTCAGTTTCCGCCGCGAGGGCAAAGTCGACGGCGGCTGGCCAGACCGGCGATCTGTTCCCCTCCCCGCGCCTGTCGCTCGATGACGAAAGCGCGGGACCGAGCAAGGAAAGAGCGACCGCCGTCGAAGACATTCAACTGACCCCGCAGGCGCTCGCCACCGCGCGTGTCGAGGCCGCCCGCAACGCCAAGGTCGACCGTTCGCGCTACGAGATCGTGCGCAGCCTCGACCGGCTCAACGCCTGGGTCGCGCGCGCGCGCGACCGCGGCGTGGTTGCGCTCGATACCCAGACCAACAGTCTCGACCCCATGCAGGCCACGTTGTGCGGCATCTCGCTCGCGGTCGCGCCGAACGAGGCTTGCTACGTGCCGCTCGCCCATCGCCAGGGCGGCGACGGTGGCGGCGATGGCCTGTTCGCCGGGCCGATCGCGCCGGACCAGATCGAGGAGCCCGCGGCCCTGGCCGCCATGAAGCCGCTGCTGGAAGACCCCGGCGTCCTCAAGGTCGGCCAGGACCTGAAATACGACCTGCAGATTTTCGCGCTGCGCGACATCGAGCTTGGACCCTACGACGACGTCATGCTGATGTCCTACGTGCTCGATGCCGGACGTGGCAGCCACGGGACTGATCCGCTGGCACAGCGCTACTTCGATCATGCCAAGATCGACTTCAACGAAGTCACGGGATCGGGAAAATCGCGCGTCGGGTTCGACTGCGTCCCTATCGACAAGGCCGCCGCATACGCTGCCGAGAGCGCCGACATGGCGTGGCGGCTGTGGTATGTGCTCAAGCCTCGGATGGCTGCCGAGCACACCGCGACGGTCTACGAGACGCTGGAGCGCCCCCTGGTGTCGGTGCTCGCGCGCATGGAGCGGCGCGGCATCTCGATCGATCGGCAAGTGCTGTCGCGGCTGTCCGGCGAGTTCGCGCAGCGCGCCGGTGCGCTCGAGGCGGAAATCCAGACGCTGGCCGGCGAGCCGCTCAATCCCGGCAGCCCCAAGCAGCTGGGCGACATCTTGTTCGGCAAGTTCGGACTGCCCGGCGGCACCAAGACCAAGACCGGCCAGTGGTCGACCGGCGCACGCGTTCTCGACGAGCTGGCCGAACAGGGGCACCCGCTCCCCCGGAAAATCCTCGACTGGCGACAGGTCTCGAAGCTCAAATCGACCTATACCGACGCACTGCCGGGCTACGTCGACGCCCGCACCCACCGCGTCCACACCAGCTACGCGCTGGCGGCGACGCCGACCGGCCGGCTGTCCTCCTCGGAGCCGAACCTGCAAAACATTCCGATCCGCACCGAGGAAGGCCGCAAGATCAGACGCGCCTTCATCGCGATCGAGGGCCACAAGCTCGTCTCCGCCGATTATTCGCAGATCGAGCTGCGGCTGCTGGCCGAGATCGCCGACATCGAACAGCTAAAGAAAGCCTTCCGCGAGGGCCTCGACATTCACGCCATGACGGCGTCCGAAATGTTCGGCGTACCGGTGAAGGGCATGCCGGCAGAGGTTCGCCGCCGCGCCAAGGCCATCAACTTCGGCATCATCTACGGCATCTCGGCGTTCGGGCTCGCCAACCAGCTCGGCATCGAGCGCGAGGAGGCCGGCGCCTACATCAAGAAATATTTCGAACGCTTCCCCGGCATCCGCGACTACATGGACGAGACCAAGGCGGCCGCCAAGAAGAACGGCTATGTGCTCACCCTGTTCGGGCGCAAATGCCACTACCCCGACATCGTCCACTCCAATGCTTCGATCCGCGCCTTCAACGAGCGCGCGGCGATCAATGCGCGGCTACAAGGCACCGCCGCCGACATCATTCGCCGCGCGATGGTGCGCATGGACGCGGCGCTCGCGAAGAACAAGCTGTCCGCCCAGATGCTGCTCCAGGTGCACGACGAACTCGTATTCGAGGTGCCTGACGACGAGGTTGAGAAGACACTGCCGGTGGTCAAGAAGGTGATGGAAGACGCGCCGATGCCGGCGCTCTCGCTGGCGGTGCCGCTCGCCGTCGACGCCCGCGCCGCGCACAATTGGGACGAGGCGCATTGATCCGCGGATGAGTCGCCAGTGGCGAACGCCGGTGTGCTCGATCGAAATTCCAGCCATACTGGCCAGAGTCTCGAAAGCAGCCCTTCCTCCAGTAGCCGGCAGACTTGCGTGGCGCGGGGATCGCCAGAATCCGAATCAGCGTCTACTGGATGCCCGCTTGCGCGGGCATGACAATCCGATGATGCGGCAAACCGCCTTCGTCTTGGTTGTTCTGGTTGCGGGCCTTACGCCCGATAGCGCGTTGGCCGCCGCCTGCTCTCGACGGCGCGGCGTTGCGCTGGCCGTGGGCGCTGCCCTTCATCGGCATCCTCCTCACCATCGCGACCGGCCCGCTGCTGTTTCCGCGAGTTTGGCATCACCACTACGGCAAGCTCGCCTTTGCCTGGAGCGTGCTGACGCTCGCGCCGCTCGCTGCCCTGCACGGGGCGCCGGCCGCGCTCGCCGCGTTCGTGCATGCGATGCTGGCGGAGTATCTGAGCTTTATCGTGCTGTTGTTCGCGCTCTACGTGGTCGCCGGCGGCATTCTCGTCACCGGCAACCTGCGCGGCACGCCCCTCGTCAACACCGCGATCCTGGCGCTCGGCACGCTCAGCGCGAGCGTTGTCGGGACCACCGGCGCGGCCATGATCCTGGTCCGTCCCCTCATCCGCGCGAACGCGGACCGGCTCAACAACGTCCACGTGGTCGTGTTCTTCATCTTTCTCGTGGCCAATATCGGCGGCGCGCTGTCCCCGCTCGGAGACCCCCCACTGTTCGTCGGCTTCCTGCACGGGGTCGATTTCTTCTGGACGCTGCAGCATCTGTGGTTCGAGACGGCGCTCGTCGCCGGCGTGGTGCTCGCGATCTTCGTCGTGATCGATATCCGGCACTACCGCAACGACCGGCTGGTGACGACGGTCGGGGAGACGAAGCCGCCGACCAAGCTCGCGGTGAGCGGCAGCATCAATTTCCTGCTGATCGCAGCCATCGTCGGCGCCATTCTCGCCTCGGCGACATGGCGGCCCGGCATCGGCTTCGACCTCTACGGCACCCGGGTCGAGCTGCAGAACCTGGCGCGCGACGCCGCATTGCTCCTGATCGTGGCACTGTCGCTCGCGCTCACGCCGAACGAGCACCGCGAGGCCAACGACTTCACATGGGAACCGATTCGCGAAGTGGCCATTTTGTTCGCCGGCATCTTCACCTGCATCATTCCGGTGCTCGCCGTGCTGCAAGCGGGCAAGGACGGCGCCTTTTCCTGGCTGCTGGCCGTCGTCACGGCGCGCGACGGCAGCCCGCACGACCTCGCCTATTTCTGGCTGACGGGCGTGCTCTCGGCCTTGCTCGACAATGCGCCCACCTATCTCGTGTTCTTCGAGCTCGCGGGCGGCGATGCGGGCGAGCTGATGGGGCCGCTGGCGACGACGCTGGCGGCAATTTCGATGGGGGCGGTCTACATGGGCGCCATGACCTATATCGGCAATGCGCCCAACTTCATGGTCTATGCGATTGCGACCGAGCGCGGCGTGAAAATGCCGAGCTTTTTCGGTTACATGATCTGGTCGGCATTGGTGCTGTTGCCGGTTTTCGCCATACTCAGTTTCGTTTTGGCCGCGAGGCACTGACAGCGACCGGCTGCTCGCATGCCGCATTCGCGCTTCGGCGCGGCAGCCCTTGCCCCCGAATCGGACTCACTGCGCCGCTAGACCGCGAGCACCGTGCGGCACTGGCTCGTATTGACAGTGTGCGGCGCTTCCCCGAGCCTGCCCGCGCCACCCTGGGGGAAACGCGTGCCTTCGCAACATTTCGTGCCGCACGTCTTTTTCGACCTCGATCCGATGATGGTCTCGACCGTCGTGCTGTGCGTCACCTACGGCGTCATCATTTGGGACAAGCTCAATCGGGCGATCGTGGCGCTGCTCGGCGCTGCGTTCATGATCATCGTCGGGGCGCTCGACCAGAACGAGGCCCTCAAGGGCGTCGACTGGAACACCATCGGGTTGCTCACAGGCATGATGATCCTGGTATCGATCTCGCGCCGATCCGGGATGTTCGAATATCTCGCGATCTGGTCGGCCCAGAAGGCGAAAGCAAACCCCGCCGGCATCCTTCTGCTGCTGCAGATCACCACCGCCGTCGTATCTGCGCTGCTCGACAACGTGACGACAGTGCTGTTGGTGGTGCCGGTAACGCTCGCGATCACCAAGGAACTCGACGTCCCGCCTTATCCTTTCCTGTTCGCCGAAGTGTTCGCCTCCAATATCGGCGGCACGGCGACCCTGATCGGCGATCCCCCCAATATCCTGATCGGCTCGCTTGTCGGCCTCGACTTCAACGCCTTCATCATCCACCTCGCGCCGGTGATCGTTGTGATCATGGCGGCGCAGGCCCTCATGATTCATCTGCTCTGGGGACGAGCGCTCCGATCGACGCCGGCGCGCCGGGCTCTCGTCATGGGAATGAGCGCGAAAGAGACTATCGTCGACTGGACCCTGCTCAAGCAATCGCTTGTGATATTGACCGTCGTGATCGCCGCCTTCGTGCTCGCTCGCCCACTCCACCTCGAACCCGCGACCATCGCGATGGGCGGCGCAGCATTGCTGATGCTGCTCGACAACTGGCAACATCATAACGAGAAGCAATCCGCCAACGTGCACAAGACATTCGGCGATGTGGAATGGATCACGATCTTCTTCTTCGTGGGCCTGTTCATCGTGGTGCACGGCGTGGAGGTCGGCGGCCTGCTCAACCTTCTCGCCAATGCGCTGGTAGCCGCCACCGGAGGCGACCTGGCGACCGCCGGCTACGCCATCCTGTGGGCATCGGCCTTCTTGTCGGCAATTGTCGACAACATTCCGTTCGTGGCCACGATGATTCCGCTGATCAAGAGCATGGCTCCCGCTTTTGGCGGCATGGACAAGATCGAGCCCCTGTGGTGGTGCCTGTCGCTCGGGGCCTGCCTTGGCGGCAACGGGACCCTGATCGGTGCGTCGGCCAACCTGACGGTTGCCGGCATCGCCGAACGAAATGGCGTCCCCTTCCGTTTTGTGACTTACATCCTCTACGGCATGCCGATGATGATCGTCTCGATCGCCATCAGCCACATCTATGTGTGGTGGCGCTATTTCTGAGGCGACCGAAAATCCGGCGTCAAGCAGGGTGACAACGCGCCGTCTGCCCGCAAGAACAAGCGTGTTCAGCTCGCGAGATAGCTCGTGACCTCTTCCGCGAGCGAGAGCGCGGAGGTGAGCCCCGGCGACTCGATCCCGAACAGGTGGACGAGCCGCTCGCACCCGTGCTGCCCGGGACCGTCGATCATGAAATCCGCCGCGGTCTCGCCTGGTCCCGTCAGCTTCGGCCGGATACCGGCGTAGTCCGCTGCGAGGGAGTCGTCCGGCAGCCTCGGCCAGTAGTCGCGGATGCGCGCATAGAACGCGCCGGCACGGACGGGGTCGACGTCGTAATTCTCGGCCTCGATCCATTCGACGTCCGGCCCGAAGCGCATGCGCCCGGCGAGGTCAAGCGTCACGTGCACCCCGAGCCCACCCGGCACCGGCACGGGGTAGATCAGCCGAGAGAATGCCGGCCGTCCGGCAAAACTGAAATAATTGCCTTTCGCCAGCACGAGCCGCGGCACTCGCTCGGCTGGATAGCCTTCGGTCGCCCGCGCGAGTTGCTGGGCACCGAGCCCGGCGCAATTGACGACCGCGTCGAAGCTCAGCCATTGCGGATCGCTACCACCGATGGCGGCGTCCCAGCCGCCTCGCGTCGGCCGCAGGCGCTCGATCGGGCTGCCGAAGGCGATCATGCCACCGTGATCTTCGAGATCGCCCCGCAGCGCCAGCATGTAGCTGTGGCTGTCGATGATTCCGGTTTCCGGCGAACGCATCGCGGCGACGCAGGCGAGTTCCGGCTCCAGCCGCTTGGCGGCCGCGGCGTCGATGATCTCGATGCCTTCGACGCCGTTGATCTCAGCCTGCTTGTGGACAGCGGCCAAACGCTCGCGCTCGCTCTCGTTGGTGGCGACGACGAGCTTGCCGCACTTGCGGTGCGGCACGCCGTGCGAGGCGCAGAACGCATACAGCATCCGCCGTCGCGCGTGTGCAGTGATAGGCACGGCTCGAGCCGGTCGGATAATAGAGCCCAGCGTGGATGACCTCGCTGTTGCGCGAGGAAACGCCGGTGCCGATCGCGCCGGCTGCTTCCGCGACGACCACTTCGTGCCCCGCGATCGCCGCGGCGCGCGCCACCGCAAGCCCGACCACGCCCGCTCCGACCACGAGGACCTGCATCCGCCCTGCACCCGCACCAAAAGCTAGATCTCGACCGGCAACCCGGCATAGTTCTCAGCCAGCGAGCGCCCCGCCGCTTCCGAGCTGGTCACGTAGTCGAGCTCGGCGAGCTGGCGCTTGCGATCGAAGGCGTTGTGACTGGGATCGAGATGGAATAGCTGCGTCATCCACCAGGAGAAGCGCTGCGCCCGCCAGACCCGCCGCAGACAGGTCGCCGAATAGCGTTCGAGCAGATCGGTGCGACCGGCGCGATAGAATTCGACGATGGCGCGCGAGAGCACCATCACGTCGGCCAAGGCGAGATTCATGCCCTTGGCCCCGGTCGGCGGCTGGATGTGGGCGGAATCGCCGGCGAGGAAAAGCCGGCCGTATTGCATCGGCTCGACCACGAAGCTGCGCATGGCGGTGATGCCCTTCTGCAGCATGGCGCCCTCGGCGAGCGGTCGCGTGCCCGCGAGCCGCGCATGCAGTTCCTGCCAGATGCGCGCGTCGGACCAGTTCTCAATGTCGTCGTCGGGAGCGCATTGCAGGTAAAGCCGCGCCAGCGTCGGCGAGCGCATCGTGTAAAGCGCAAAGCCGCGGTCGTGATAGGCATAGATGAGCTCATTTTCGGGCGGCGGAGATTCCGACAGCACTCCCACCCAGCCAAACGGATATTCGCGATCATAGGCCGTCAGCACGTTGGCCGGAATGCTCGGCCGGCAAATGCCGTGAAAGCCGTCGCAGCCGCCGATGAAGTCACAGGCGAGTTCCTGGTCCTTGCCGCCGTGCCGGAACCGGATTTTCGGTGTCTTGCCGGCGAAGTCATGAACGCTGACGTCGCTCGCCTCGAACAGGATCTGGCCGCCGTCCGCGAGGCGCCGGTCGATCAGATCCTTCACCACCTCCTGCTGGCCGTAGATGGTCACGCCCTTGCCCACGAGCTCGCGGAAATTGATGTAGTGCAAGGCGCCGCCGAAGCCGAAATAGACGCCGTCGTGGAACATGCCCTCGCGCTGCATGCGCGCGCCCACGCCGATCTCGACCAGGAGGTCGCTCGCCCATTGCTCGATCAGCCCGGCGCGGATGCGGCTCTCGATATAGTCGCGGCTGCGGTTCTCCAGCACGACGGACTCGATGCCCGCCAGGTGCAGGAGATGCGACAGCATCAGCCCGGCCGGCCCGGCGCCGACTATACCGACCTGCGTGCGCATTCAGCTCTCCTTTGGGGCGCTTCCGTTGCGCTCATTGCAATGGCAAGTCGCAGGCGAGAAGAGACGGACGTGGGATTGCCTTGCACTTTCGGCGGATCGCGGCGGAATGTCCTGCACCCCCGAAGCGGCATTCGCGCGACGCGGCTCAGCCCAGTGCCGCATCGAGGTCGGCGATGAGGTCGTCGGGATCCTCGATGCCCACCGAGAGCCGCACCAACGTGTCGCTGATGCCCAACGCGGCGCGCACGTCCGCTGGTACCGAGCCGTGGGTCATCAGCGCGGGATGCTCGATCAGGCTTTCGACCCCGCCGAGGCTTTCGGCCAGGGCGAACAGCTGACAGCGCTCGAGAAAGCGGCGCGCATCATCGAGCGTGCCGTTGAGTTCGGCCGAGATCATGCCGCCAAACGCGCGCATCTGCTTCTTGGCGAGCGCATGCTGCGGATGGCTCGCAAGCCCGGGATAGAACACCCGCCGCACTTTGGAATGGCGTTCGAGCCAGGCGGCGATCTTCAGCCCCGAGGCGCAATGGCGCTCCATGCGCAGCGCCAGGGTCTTGAGGCCGCGCAGCGCCAGGAACGAATCGAATGGGCCTTGAATGGCGCCGACGGCGTTCTGCAGAAACTTGAGCCGCTCGGCCAAATCCGCATTGTCGGCGACGATCGCCACCCCGCCGACCATGTCGGAATGGCCGTTGAGATATTTCGTGGTCGAATGCACGACCAGATCGAAGCCATGTTCGAGTGGGCGCTGCACGTACGGGCTGGCAAAGGTGTTGTCGGCGGCGGCCCAGATGCCGCGCCGCCGGGCGATCGCGGCGACACGCTCGAGATCGACGAGCTTGAGCAGCGGATTGGTCGGCGTCTCGACCCAGATCAGCCGGGTGTTGGGCCGGATCGCCGCTTCGATCGCTCCCGGGTCGGCGAGGTCGAGATAGCTCACCTCCAGGCCCATCGAGCGCTTGCGCACCCGCTCGAACAGGCGGCGCGAGCCGCCGTAGAGGTCATCGACCGAGATCACGTGAGAGCCGTGGTCGAGGCATTCGAGCGTGGTCGAAATGGCCGCAAGGCCGGACGCGAAGGCGAAACCAGCACTGCCGCCTTCGAGATCGGCGATGCAGCGCTCGAACGCCATGCGCGTGGGATTCTTGGTGCGCGCGTAGTCGTAGCCCTTGTTCACGCCCGGACTCTGCTGCACGTAAGTCGACGTGGCGTAGATCGGCATCATGACGGCGCCGGTGGTCGGATCGGGCTCCTGCCCGGCGTGGATGCAGCGGGTGGCGAAGTCGAGTCGGTTCGATTTGGTCATTCACAAGCCCCTGAAACACAAACGCGTTCCGGACGCGTGCAGCGCTGATCCGGAACCGCCACAGACCGGAACGGCGCCCGGTCTGCGGCTCGGCGGCATCATACCGTGATCCTGAAATAGTTGATGAGGTCGAGCCGGGTCGCGATGCCGACGAACCGATCGCCGTCCATCACGATAGCGATGTAGTCCTTGCGGAACAGCGGCACCAGGTCGGCGATCGGCGCATCGGCGGAGATCGTCTCGAGCCGCGTCACCATCACGTCTTTCACCGGCCGCGCAAACACCTTGTTCGGATCGCCCCCCTCGGTGAGCAGCGCCGCGAGCACGTCGCTCTCGTCGACGAGGCCGACCACGCGTCCGTTCTCGTCGATGACCGGCAGTTGCGAGACATCGGCCGAACGCATGCGGGCGAAGACCGTGCGCAGATTGTCCTGCGGGCGCACGAACACGGCGGTGCCTTCGCTGTAGCGGCTCACCACGACGTCGCGCACGGTGCCGTAGCGATCGGGATGACTCCAGCCCTCCTGCGCCAGGAAGGTGGGATTGAACACCTTGGACAGATACTTCGCGCCGGAATCGCAAACCAGGCTGACGACCCGCTTCGGTGCCGGCTGGGCGCGGCAATAGCGCAATGCGGCCGCCAGCAGCGTGCCCGAGGAGGAGCCCGCGAGCACGCCCTCGGCGCGCAACAGTTCGCGCGCGGTGGCGAAGCTCTCGGCGTCGGGAATCGTGAAGGTCTCAGAGACCAACGTGAGATCGGCATTCGGGGGCACGAAGTCCTCGCCGATGCCTTCGACCGCCCAGCTCCCTGCCTGCGTCATTCGACCGGTCGCGATATAAGACGCAAGCACCGAGCCCTCGGGATCGGCGAGGATCATCGCGGTCTTGGGCGACGCTTGTCGCATGAACCGGCCGATCCCGGTCAGCGTGCCGCCGGAGCCGACGCCGACCACGATGGCGTCCACGTCGCCGTCCATCTGGTGCAGGATTTCGGGGCCGGTCGTCGTCTCGTGCGCCCGGGGATTGGCCGGATTGGCGAACTGGTTGACGAAAATCGCGCCGGGTGTGCGGCGCGCGATCGCCTCGGCCACGTCCTGATAGTAGTCGGGATGGCCCTTGCCGACGTCCGAGCGCGTGGTGACGACCTCGGCGCCCATGGCCTTGGCGTGCAGCACCTTCTCCCGCGCCATCTTGTCGGGCACGACCAGCAGCGTGCGATAGCCCTTGCGGCCTCCCACCAGGGCGAGCCCGAGCCCGGTATTGCCGGCCGTCGCCTCCACGATCGTGCCGCCGGGCTTGAGCTGGCCGTCGGCCTCCGCCGCCTCGATCATCGTGCGCGCCGGCCGGTCCTTGAGTGAACCGGACGGGTTCGCGCTCTCGAGCTTGAGAAAGAGCCGGCAGGGACCACGATCGATGCGGGTGACCTCGATGAGAGGCGTGTTGCCGATGAGGTCGAGGACCGATGCCATGGCGACCTATAGCATCGCGTGGGGCGAGCCGGCAGCCCCCGCCCTGGCGATCAGCGTGCCATCCATTCCAAGAGCGCGCCGTTCACCGCGTCCGGCCGCTCCATGGTCGAGAGGTGTCCGCAATCCGCGACGACGACGAGCCGCGATCCGGCGATGCCGGCGGCGATCTCCTCCGACAATTGCGGCGGCGTGAGTTCGTCGCCATCGCCCACCAGCACAAGCGTCGGACACGCGATCGAGGCCAGCAGCGGCCGCATATCGGGCCGCGTCATGATCGCCTTCTGCTGGCGCAGGAAGGCTTCCGCACCGGTTTCCTCGGCCATGACCCGCACGCGCCGCTTGAGTGCCTCGTCATGCTGGCGGTTGCGATGGACGAAGACTGGAAACTGCAGCGCCGGGACCTCGGCGAAGCGCCCGCCTTGCGCGAGCGCGATCTGCGGTTTGCGCCGCTCGCTCTGCTCCGGCGTTTCGGGCCGCGCCGAGGTGTCGAGCAGCGCGAGCTTGCACACGCGGGCGGGCGCCTGACGCACCATCGTGAGCGCGATGTATCCGCCCATGGAAAGTCCGGCGAGCGCAAAGCGGGGCGGTGCCTGCGTGAGAATGCGGGCGGCGATCGCGTCCATGCTGTCATCGCGAGTGTGGTCGGCAACCTGCACCGGCCCGAATCGCCACAGCGCTGGGACCTGCTCGGCATAGAGCCGGGCCGAGCAGTTCAGGCCGGGCACGAGAACGACGGGAAGCGGCTCGGGCATTCAGCGGTCCTTTCGTTCGGTCTGGACGGAAAAAATCAGGTTCTAATTCAACTTATTGCAGTGCAGCAGGATTGACTTTGAGGCCCGAATGACTATGTTCCCGGCGAACGGTTTGATCCGTACCACTCGACCGTCCGTCCCCGCGCAACTTTAGTCGTTGTTCCGTCATCCGGCGCGGCTAGGCTCCGGACGGTCCCGACTCGAGGTTTTATGTCCTTTTCCCAGCTCGGCTTGTCCGACAAAGTTCTCGCCGCGGTTCAAGCGGCCGGCTACACCACCCCCACTCCCATTCAAGAACAGGCGATACCGCACGTGCTGGCGCGCCGCGATGTGCTCGGCATTGCGCAGACCGGCACCGGCAAGACCGCCGCCTTCACGCTGCCGATGCTTACCCGGCTGGAGCATGGCCGCGCGCGCGCGCGAATGCCGCGCACGCTCATCCTGGAGCCGACGCGCGAGCTTGCCGCGCAGGTGCAGGAAAGTTTTGAGAAATACGGCGCAGGCCAGAAGCTCAACGTCGCGCTGGTGATCGGTGGCGTGTCGTTCGACGAACAAGACACCAAGCTCACGCGCGGCGTCGACGTTCTCATTGCAACGCCTGGCCGCTTGCTCGACCATTTCGAGCGCGGACGCCTCCTGCTCACCGGAGTCGAGCTGCTCGTCATCGACGAAGCCGACCGCATGCTCGACATGGGCTTCATTCCGGACATCGAGCGCATCTGCAAGCTCGTGCCGTTCACCCGCCAGACGCTGTTCTTCACCGCCACCATGCCGCCCGAGATCCGGCGCATTACCGAGCAGTTCCTGCACAACCCGGTGAAGGTCGAGGTCTCGCGCCCGGCGACCACGGTCGCCACCACCACCCAATTGCTGGTCAAGACCGGTCGCGAGCCGCACGACAAGCGCGACACCCTGCGCCGCCTCATCCGCGCATCCGAAGGCCTGACCAATGCGATCATCTTCTGCAATCGCAAACGCGAGGTCGCCGCGCTGCACCGCTCGCTGGTCCGCCACGGCTTTTCGGCGATCGCGCTCCACGGCGACATGGACCAGTCCGCGCGCACGGCCGCGCTCGATCAATTCCGCAAGAACGAAGTGACGTTGCTGGTCGCCTCCGACGTCGCCGCGCGCGGTCTCGATATTCCGGCGGTCAGCCACATCTTCAATTTCGACGTCCCGCACCACCCCGACGATTACGTCCATCGCATTGGCCGCACCGGACGCGCCGGCAGGACCGGCACCGCCATTACCGTGGTGGCCCCTTCCGACACGAAAAGCGTCGCAGCGATCGAAAAGCTGATCGGTCAGAGCATTCCCTGGATGGGTGGTGAAGCGCGCGCCTCGGTCCCCGAGCGCGCCGACGTGGCCGAACACCTCGACAGCGAACCGAACAGGGGCGAATCCGCAACGGCGAATCCCGCAACGCCGAACCGCGCAACGGCGAGCAGCGCAGCGGCCGGCAGCGGAACGGCGAACACCGCGAAGGCGGCGGTCGCCGGCACGGACGCGGCTCGCCGCCGCGACGCGACAGCGTCCCGGCGCCGGTTGCCCGTCTCGATGACGTGCGGCCACGGCGCGCGCCCAAGCCGGCACCCCAAGTCGCGGCTGATGTCGATGACAGCGCCGGGCATTTGCCGGCTTTTCTGTTGCGTCCCTTCCGCGTCAAGGCCTGAGCACTGCGGGCCAAACGGGACCTCTTCATCATGGAAGGCGCGCCGCGGATCAAGACTCCGACCGGCGCATCGACTCCAACCTTTCTTGCGCAGGCGGCTATCTTCGCGCGGTCAGATTGATGACCGCGGACATGCCGCCGTGCGACGTGCCCTCGTGGATCTCGAGCTCTTCTTCAACGATTGTCACGTCCCGGAGATCGCCGAAGGCGGCTTCGAGCATCGCCCGCGTGTAAAGGTTCTCGACCTGCTTCGGCCCGCCGGTGCCGTATTGCAGTTGCTTGGGCGTGTAGCCCTGGATGATCAGCAAGCCCCCGGGCTTGAGCGCCTTTCGCATCCCCGCCCATTTCTTGGCGCGCTCGGCAGGCGAACTGAACTGCGTGAAAATCTCGACCACGACGTCGAACGCAGCATCCGGATAATCCCAGGCGTGGACGTCGGCCGGTGCGATCGTGAGGCTCACACCGCGCTGCTTCGCCAAGGCGCGGGCTTTTTCCTGGGCGGTCGGTGAGAAGTCGATCGAGAGCACGTCGAGCCCCTGCTCCGCCAGCCAGATGCCGTTGCGGCCTTCGCCGTCCGCAACCGCGAGCGCCTTGCCGGAGCGCGGCAGCAACGTCCTGCAGGCTGCCAGAAAATAGTTCGGCTCCTTGCCGAAGGCGTAGCCCGGCGCGCGGTAGCGGCCTTCCCAGCGTTCGTATTCGCTTGAATCGTCGGGAGCCACGGATGCGGCCGGCCGTCAGGCACCTAATGGGCCTCGGCCGCGGGCTTGAGCTGCACCGATTCGCCGCAGCCGCAGGCGGAGGTCTGATTCGGATTGTTGAACACGAATTGCGCGGACAGCTTCTCGGTCTTGTAATCCATCTCGGTGCCGATCAGGAACAGCACGGCCTTGGGATCGATCAGCACGCGCACGCCCTTGTCCTCGACCACCTCGTCCGCCGCTTCGACCCGCTCGGCGTATTCCATGGTGTAAGCCATGCCGGCGCAGCCGCCGTTCTTGACGCCCACGCGCACCCCGACGATAGGCTGCACCGCATTCGCCATCACGTATTTGATACGCTCGGCGGCGGCGTCGGTCAGACGGATCGCCTGCAGTCTGGGCCGGGGTGTGGCCATTTCGGGTCTCTCCTGTCGCCGGGTTCAAGGCCCGGCAGCGGAATCCACTATGGGGTTAAAATAACAACGAATTTGGTCTTGTGAAGGCCGGGCTCCCGCGCCGCCGCGGTTATTGGATGAATTCCAGGGCCACACATGGCGCGAATCCGCGCTAGTGCGGCGGATTTGAAGTTCCTATTATTAGGGCCGCGAGGGTGTGCGAACTTCGGAATCGGGACACTAGTAGATCGTCCACAATCCCGGCGTCGCCAGTTCGAGCAGATGACCGTCGGGATCGCGGAAATAGATGCTGTGCCCGCCGCGCGACCAGTCGGTGCGGCCTTCGATCTCGATGCCCTCGTCCCGCAGCCTTTGTTCCCACTGCGGCAGCGCGTCCGCCGCGACGGCAAATGCGATGTGCAGCGGCCCATGGCCGTCATGCGGGGGAATGGTTCCACCGGGCATGTGCACCGTTTCGAGGGTGGCGCCGCGGCGAAACAACAACAGCACGCTTTGACCGCCGACGTCGTAGGCGCGAAAGCGCTTGTCGCTGGTCAACGCGGGAAGCCGCAGCACCTGCTCGTAGAACTTCGCCGCACGGTCGAGATCATCGACATAGAGGCTGGTCTCGATCACGCGGTCGAGCTTCACGCCTCACCACATGTTGAGGACGGCGCGGGCTTCGTCCGACATCCGGCTCGGGTCCCAGGGCGGATCCCACACGATATTGACCTTGACCTCGCCGACCCCGGGTACGCTGGCGGCCGCGTTTTCCACCATGGTCGGCAGCTCCTGCGCCGAGGGGCAATTGGGCGTGGTGAGCGTCATCTCGATCGCCACGGCGCGATCGTCGGCGATGTCGATCTTGTAGATCAGACCGAGCTCGTAGATGTCGGACGGGATTTCCGGATCGTACACGGTCTTGAGCGCGGCGATGATGCCGTCGGTCAGCCGCGTCAACTCCTCTTCCGGCAACGCGGATGGCGCGCCGGCGCTGGACGCGGGCGAAGCCTCGGCCGACGGGGCCGCGGCCGTTGCAGGAGTTTGGTTTTCGTCATCGGTCATGCAAAGAAACCCTGCGCCTTGATCAAGGCCTGCGCAAGCCCGTCGACCTCGGCGCGCGTGTTGTAAAGGCCGAATGAGGCCCGGCAAGTGGCGCTCACGCCGAAGCGGGACAACAGCGGCATCACGCAATGGGTGCCGGCGCGCACCGCGATGCCCGAACGGTCGATGATGGTGGCGACGTCGTGCGGATGGGCGCCCTTGATCTCGAACGACACGATCGGGCCCTTGTCCTTGGCGGTCCCGAAGATGCGCAGCGAGTTGATCTCGCGCAGCCGCTCCTGGGCATGGGCCAGGAGCCCGGCCTCGTGGCTTCTGATCCGCGCCTTGCCGACCGAATTGATATAGTCGATGGCGGCGCCCAGCCCGATTGCCTGCACGATCGGGGGCGTCCCGGCCTCGAATTTATGCGGCGGCTCGCCGTAGGTGATGCGATCCTCGTACACTTCGCGGATCATCTCGCCGCCGCCGTTGAACGGCGGCATGGCCTCGAGATGCTCGTGCTTGCCGTAGAGCACGCCGATGCCGGTCGGGCCGTAGAGCTTGTGGCCGGTGACGGCATAGAAATCGCAGCCGATGTCCTGCACGTCGACGTCGAGATGGACGGCGGCCTGGGCGCCGTCCAGGAGCACCGGAATGCCGCGGGCATGGGCGCGGCGCACCACCTCTTTCACCGGCACCAGGGTGCCGAGCATGTTCGACATGTGGGTGATCGCGACCATCTTGGTGCGCGGCGAGAGCAGCTTCTCGAATTCCTCGATCAGGAAATTGCCGTCCTCGTCGACCGGCGCCCACTTGAGCACCGCGCCCTGGCGCTCGCGCAGGAAGTGCCAGGGCACGATGTTGGAATGGTGCTCCATGATCGAGAGCACGATCTCGTCGCCGGCCTTGATGCGCTCGCGCCCGAACGTGTAGGCGACCAGGTTGATGGCCTCGGTGGCGTTGCGGGTGAAGATGATCTCTTCCGTGCGCGCCGCGTTGAGGAAGGCGCGGACTTTCTCGCGCGCGCCCTCGTAGGCTTCGGTCGCGGCGTTGGCGAGGTAGTGCAGGCCGCGGTGCACATTGGCGTATTCGGCGGTGTAGGCGTGCTGGAGGCGGTCGAGCACCGCCTTCGGCTTTTGCGCCGAGGCCGCGTTGTCGAGATAGACGAGCGGCTTGCCGTAAACCGGCATGGCGAGGATGGGAAAATCCTCGCGGATGCGGTTGACGTCATAGGCGCCGTTGGTGACGGCTTCGTGCATGTTTCGCCTCTGTGCCCGTCATCCTGAGGTGCTGGCCGAAGGCGGCCTCGAAGGAGGACGGCCGGTGAGTTACTTCCGTGCCGCAAGCCAGGCGACGACCTGATCCATCAGCGCGTCGCGCAGGCCGGCGTGCTCGATTCCCTCCACCGCCTCGCCGACGAAGGCCTGGATCAGCAGCGCCTCGGCCTCCATGGCCGGAATGCCGCGCGCCCTGAGATAGAACAACAGATCCTCGTCGAGATCGCCCGAGGTCGCGCCATGGCCGCACTGCACGTCGTCGGCAAAGATCTCGAGTTCGGGCTTGTTGTCGGCCTCGGCAGTGTCCGACAGCAGCAGCGCGTGCGTCGCCATTTTGGCGTCGGTTTTCTGCGCGTGCCGGCGCACGATGATCTTGCCCTGGAAGACGCTGCGGCTCTCGTCGTCGAGCACCGACTTGAACACCTCGCGGCTGGTGCAGTCGGCAACGGCGTGATCGGCGACCAGTGTCGTGTCGGTATGCTGGCGGCCCCTGAGCAGGCTCGCGCCCCGGACCCCGGCGACGGTGCCCTGCCCGGCGAAGCGCACGAACATCTGGTTGCGCACCACGGCGGCGCCGGTGGTGAACAGGAACTCGTTGAAGCGGGCATGCGCGCCGATCGTCGCCATCAAGCTGGAGACATGCAGGGCGCCCGCGCCCTCGCCGGTGATCTTGATGTGGTCGACGTGCGCCGCGTCGCCGACCTTGAGCTCGAGCGCCGCATTCACCTGGTCCTCGCCGGCATTCGAACCGACATGGCTTTCCACCAGCATGGCGCGCGCGCCGTTCTCGATCACGACAAGCGAGCGGACGAATATCGAGGCCGGCTCCTTGCCCGCATTCACGAACATGAGATGGATCGGCCGCGCCAGCGCGACACCCTCCGCGACATGGATCACCGCGCCGTCACCCATGAACGCAGTATTGAGCGCGACCGCCACGTCGTCGGTCGGCACCAGCTTGCCCAGATGGGCCAGGAGATGCGGATCGCCGCCCGCGAGCCGCTGCGCCATCGAGCCGATGGTGAGGCCCGTTTCCAGGTCGGCAAGATCGGAGAGTTCCGGCACGAAGGCGCCATCGACGAAGACGATCGCACGCGCATCGATCGAAGGGAGCGTGGTGATCGCCTGCCTGGCGCGCGCCTTCGCGGCCGCATCGGGCACGCCCGCGAGCGGCTTGGCGTCGCGCATGAGCGCGCGCAGGTCGGTATATTTCCATTCCTCGACGCGGCGGTGCGGCAGCCCTTCGGTCTCGAACCGCCGGAAAGCATTTTCGCGCAACGCAGCGACCGCCGCCGCGCCCGGAAGCGCACGCTTCACCATGGCGAAATTCGTCGCCAGCGCGGTTTCGGCCCCAGTCTTGATCGGGCGGACCTCGACGTTCATCGCAACCTCACGCCGCCTCGTCCCGGTATTGGGCGTAGCCGGTGGCTTCGAGCTCGAGCGCCAGCGCCTTGCCGCCGGTCTTCACGATGCGGCCCTTCGAGAGCACGTGCACCACGTCCGGCACGATATACTCGAGCAGGCGCTGGTAGTGCGTGATCACCACGAAGGCGCGGTCGGGGGAGCGCAGCCGGTTGACGCCGTCGGACACGACCTTGAGCGCATCGATGTCGAGCCCGGAATCGGTCTCGTCGAGCACGCAGAGCCGCGGCTCCAGCAGCGCCATCTGCAGAATCTCGTTGCGCTTCTTCTCGCCGCCGGAAAAGCCGACATTGACGCCGCGGCGGAGCATGTCCTTGTCGATGCCGAGCTTGCCCGCGACCTCGTTCACGCGCCTGACGAATTCGGGCACCAGGAGCTCGGGCTCGCCGCGCTTCCGGCGCTGCGCATTGAGGGCCGTGCGCAGGAACGTCATGGTGGCCACGCCGGGAATTTCGAGCGGATATTGGAAGGCGAGAAAAAGCCCCTTGGCGGCGCGCTCGTCGGGCGCAAGGGCGAGAATGTCCTCGCCGTCGAGCAGCACCTCGCCCTGGGTGACGACGTAATCGGCCTTGCCCGCGAGCACATGGGCGAGCGTCGACTTGCCCGAGCCGTTGGGGCCCATGATGGCGTGGACGCTGCCCTTGCCGATCGAAAGCTCGAGCCCGTTGAGGATTTGCTTGCCGTCGACCTCGACGTGCAGATTTTTCACTTCCAGCAGATGCATTCGAACGACTTCCTTGCCTTGATCCTCGTCCCGGGGGGCCGCCGAAGGCGGCGTCTTCGAAGGACGAGGGCTAACCCGTCCTAGCCGACGCTGCCCTCCAAGCTGATCGAGATCAGCTTCTGCGCCTCGACGGCGAATTCCATGGGGAGCTGCTGCAGCACGTCCTTGACGAAACCGTTGACGACGAGCGCGACGGCATCCTCTGCCGAAAGGCCGCGCTGCCGGCAATAAAACAACGTGTCCTCGGAGATCTTCGAGGTGGTGGCCTCGTGCTCGAACACCGCGGAGGAGTTCTTCGCCTCGATATAGGGCACGGTATGGGCGCCGCACTTGTCGCCGATCAGGAGCGAGTCGCAGTTGGTGAAGTTGCGCGCGCCCTTCGCCCGGCGGTGCGCGGTGACGAGCCCGCGATAGGTGTTGTCGGAGTGGCCCGCCGCGATGCCCTTGGAGATGATGCGGCTGGTCGTGTTCTTGCCCAGATGCAGCATCTTGGTGCCGGAATCGACCTGCTGATGGCCGTTCGAGATGGCGATCGAATAGAATTCCCCGCGGGAATTGTCGCCTCTCAGGATGCAGCTCGGGTATTTCCAGGTGATGGCCGAGCCGGTCTCGAGCTGGGTCCAGGAAATCTTCGAGTTCACGCCGCGGCAGTCGCCGCGCTTGGTGACGAAATTGTAGACGCCGCCGCGCCCGTTGGCGTCGCCGGGATACCAGTTCTGAATGGTCGAATACTTGATCTCGGCGTCGTCGAGCGCGACGAGCTCGACCACGGCGGCGTGCAGCTGGTTCTCATCGCGCATCGGCGCGGTGCAGCCCTCGAGATAGCTCACATAGGAGCCCTTGTCGGCGATGATGAGGGTGCGCTCGAACTGGCCGGTATTGCGCTCGTTGATGCGAAAATAGGTGGAAAGTTCCATCGGGCAGCGCACGCCCGGCGGCACGTAGACGAAGGAACCGTCGGAGAACACCGCCGCGTTGAGCGTGGCGAAGAAATTGTCGGAACTCGGCACCACGGTGCCGAGATACTTCTTCACCAGGTCGGGATGTTTGTGCAGCGCCTCGGAGATCGGCATGAACAGGACGCCGGCCTTGGCAAGTTCCGCCTGGAACGTGGTCGCGACCGAGACCGAATCGAACACCGCGTCGACCGCGACCCGGCCGTAGCCGGTTCCGCCTTCGCCCTCGTCTGCTTCCCCTGCCGGCCGCTGCACGCCCAGCAGCGCCTCCCGCTCGCGCAGCGGAATGCCGAGCTTGTCGTAAGTTTTGAGGATCTCGGGGTCGATCTCGTCGAGCGACTTCGGGCCGTCCTTCTTCTTCGGCGCCGAATAGTAATAGAGGTCCTGATAGTCGATCGGACCGTAGTTCACGCGCGCCCACAGGGGCTCGCGCATGGTGAGCCAGCGCCGATAGGCGTCGAGCCGCCACGCGAGCATCCACTCGGGCTCATTTTTCTTGGCCGAGATGAAGCGGACGATATCTTCGGACAGGCCCTTGGGGGCCTTGTCGGATTCGATGTCCGTCACGAACCCGTATTTATATTGGTCGACGTCGAGGCGGCGGACCCGCTCGACGGTCTCTTGTACGGCCGGCATTCTTCCCTCCGCCGCGGTTTCAAGGACCGCGGGTTGGATCAGTCGGTTATGGTCGTGGTCGCTGTGGCGTGCCTAGACCTCGCTTCAGGCGGCGATGCCTCGTGTCTCCTTACGTAATACTGAAGAGATTCTAATCCAAGCCTGGATCGTGCGATCGATCTCGGATTGCGTGGTGGTCGGGCCGAGACTCACGCGCACCGCGGCGCGGGCCAGCTGGGGCGGAACTCCCATGGCCGCGAGCACATGCGAGGGCTGGACCTTGCCCGAGGAGCAGGCCGCGCCCGACGACACGGCCACCCCCTCTAGATCGAAGGCAATGACCGCGGTCTCCGCCTTCATGCCGTTGAGGGCGAACAGTGTGGTGTTGGGGAGCCGTTCGGCCCCGGCCCCGAACACCACGATGTCGGGCGAAGCCGACCTGAGGCCCGCCTCGAACCGGTCGCGCAGCGCCCTCATGTCCCCGGCTTCAGCGCCCAGGTCCACGAGCGCCGCCGCTGCCGCCGCGCCAAAGGCAGCGATGCCGGCCACGTTCTCGGTCCCTGCCCGCGCGCCGCGCTCCTGGCCGCCGCCCCTGATCAGCGGAGCCGGAAACGGCACCGCCGCATCGCGCCTGACAACAGCGCCCACGCCCTTGAGCGCGCCGATCTTGTGCCCAGAAAGCGTAAGAAGGTCGGCGCCGATAGCATTGATATCACACGGAATTCTTCCAGCCGCCTGGACCGCGTCGACGTGCAGGACGCCGCCCGCTTCATGGGTCAGGCGAGCAGCCTCAGAAACCGGTTGAACAACGCCGGTTTCGTTATTGGCGAGCATCAGAGAAACCAGCGCCCGGCGGCCCTCCAGCGCCGCCAGGGCATCGGCAAGCGCGGCGAGGTCGATCCGCCCATCGCCGGTGGCCGGCACCCTCTGCACGGCCGCGGCTGCAAACCGTCCCCCGGCCAGCACGGACGGATGCTCGAGCGCCGAGATCAGCAGTCTGTCAGGCGCCTTCCCATCAGGTCCGCTTGCCGGCGTGAGCGCCAGCATGTTGGCTTCCGTGCCCCCTGAGGTGAACACCACGTTGCGCGGCTCGGCCGCGACGAGCGCGGCGACTTTTTCCCGGGCCTCCTCGATCAGGCGGCGGGCGGCGCGGCCCTCGGCGTGCACCGAGGACGGATTGCCGGAACTGTCGAGCGCTGCCAGCGCGGCGGCGCGTGCTTGCGGCCGCAGCGGAGCGGTTGCGTTCCAGTCGAGGTAGATACGGTCGGTCATGGCCTCTGATCGCGGTGCGGCCCCGTTGTAGTCCAAAGCCGATGGCAAGCCCAACACCCTTCGAAACACTTGCTTTTTGCCCCCGCACCCGTGCTAAAAAGCGCCCGCCGCGACCACCCGCGCCTGCCGTCGGCGGTCCTGCTCGCCAAATTCTAGAATGGTTCTAGATAGTTACGTACAGGCACTGCTGCCGTCAAGCATGCTCTGACGGGTGTGCGGCGGCGGGCCAGAGCTAAACCGTCCAATCGAGGTTCGAACATTCATGCCCGAGGTCATTTTCACCGGCGCGGCCGGGCGCATCGAGGGACGCTATCATCCGGCCCGGCAGAAGAACGCGCCGATCGGGATCGTGCTCCATCCCCACCCGCAATTCGGGGGCACGATGAACCATCAGATCATCTACCAGATCTACTACGCTTTTGTGCACCGGAACTTCTCCGTGCTGCGGTTCAACTTCCGCGGCGTCGGCAGGAGCCAGGGCTCGTTCGACCATGGTCAGGGCGAGTTGTCGGATGCGGCTTCGGCGCTCGATTGGGCGCAGTCGATCAACCCGGAGGCGCGCAGCTGCTGGATCGCCGGCTTCTCGTTCGGCGCCTGGATCGGCATGCAGCTGCTGATGCGGCGGCCTGAAATCGAGGGTTTCATCTCGATCGCTCCGCCCGCCAATCTCTACGATTTTTCGTTTCTCGCCCCCTGCCCGTCCTCGGGCATGATCGTCCACGGCGACAAGGATGCCGTGGTGCCGCACAAGGACGTCACCGGCCTGGTCGACAAGCTCAAGACCCAGAAAGGCATCGTGATCGAGCAGAAGGTGATCCCGGGCGCCAACCATTTCTTTGACGGCAAGGTCGAGCCGCTGATGCAGGCGATCAGCGGCTATCTCGACAAGCGTCTCAAGATCGAGCGCAAGCCGAGCGCGGCCTGAGCACCTCCGGTCGACGCGCGGTCAGGCAAAGACTTGGCCGCGCTTCGACATCGGGGATGTCGCTCTAGTTTCCGATGTTCGCAAACTCTCGCGGCACCCCTGACGCCAACTTCGGAATCAACGCACTTAGGCCCGGGACGGACCCGACGCCCCATCTGATTTGCGCGCCAGCACGCCGCCGGTGAGGGGCCGCGGCACGCCCGTGGTGGTGGGAAAGGTGAGCGGCAAGCCCTTGAGCGTCCGTACCGCGAGATAGCCAAAGGCCTGTGCCTCGAGCGCATCGGCCGACCAGCCGACCGCGCCGGCGGTCTCGATGCCGACCGGCGCCAGCCGCTGCGCCAGCATTCGCATCAGGGTCGGATTGCGCGTGCCGCCGCCGGCGACCAGCCAGCCCGCCGGCGCGCGCGGCAACACCTTGGTCGCCTGCGCCACCGCCGCCGCCGTGATCGCCGTGAGCGTCGCCACGCCATCCTCGGTGCTCTTGCTGGCGAGCCGTCCTTCTTCCACCACCCATTGGCGGAAGGCATTGCGGTCGAGCGACTTGGGTGGAGGCTTGGCGAAAAACGGGTGTGCCAGAACCCGCGCGACCGCGTCCTCGTCGACCTTGCCCGCCGCCCCCGCGCGTCCTTCGTCGTCCTGCGGCTGCCCGGTCCGCAGCCGCACGAAGTCGTCGATCAACGCATTGCCGGGGCCGGTGTCGAAGGCGATCAGATCGGCATTGCCGTTGATGAAGGTCACGTTGGCGACGCCGCCGAGATTGAGCACGCCGACGGGATGCGCGCGCTTGAGCAGGCGCACCAGGGCGCGATGGAAGACCGGCACGACCGGGGCGCCCTGCCCGCCGGCGGCGACATCGGCGGCCCGGAAGTCATAGACCACCGGAATCCCCAGCCGGGCGGCGAGCGCCCGCCCATTGCCGAGCTGGACCGTGAGGCCGCGTTCGGGCCGGTGCAGAACGGTCTGGCCGTGGAAACCGACCACGCCGATCGAACTCGGCGCCATCCCGTTGGCCGCCAGGAACGCTTCCACCGCCTCGGCATGCATGTCGGTCACGAGTTCTTCGACCTGGGCGAGGAGTTTGGGCCGCTCGGTGCGGTTGTTGAGATTGGTCGCGACCGCGATCGCGCGCCGCAGCAGGTCGCGTTCCTGGTCGCTATAGGGCCGGTATCCGGTGGGGCCGAGGCGGCCGATCTCCTCGCCGTCGGTCTCGAGCAGCGCGACGTCGACCCCGTCATAGGAGGTGCCGCTCATCAGACCGATGGCAGTGACGCGCGACATGGAGTTGTCCTTGGAACTGTCCTTGGTTGAATCCCGCGTCGGACCTGTTACACCACCGGCCCCGAAGAGGCGACACCAACAGGCGGTAGGTCATGAGCGCCTACAAATCCGATTTCCTGCGGGTTCTGGCGGAACGCGGATTCATCCACCAGGTATCGGACGCCGCCGGCCTCGACGCCAAGGCGGCCGCGGGCCCGGTCACGGCCTATGTCGGCTTCGATGCGACCGCGCCCAGCCTGCATATCGGCAACCTGCTGACCATCATGATGCTGCGATGGCTGCAGAAGACCGGGCATCGTCCGATCGCGCTGATGGGCGGCGGCACCAGCAAGATCGGCGACCCGTCGGGCAAGGATACCAGCCGCACCCTGCTGACCGCCGCGCAGATCGACACCAATATCGCCTCGATCCGCACGGTGTTCTCGCGCTTTCTCGATTTCGGCGCCGGCGCGATCATGGCGAACAACGCCGACTGGCTCGACCAGCTGCATTACATTCCCTTCCTGCGCGACGTCGGCCGGCATTTCACCATCAACAAGATGCTGACGTTCGATTCGGTGAAGCTGCGGCTGGATCGCGAACAGCCGCTGACATTCCTCGAATTCAACTACATGATTCTGCAGGCTTACGATTTCGTTGAACTCCACAACCGCCACGGCTGCATTCTGCAGATGGGCGGATCCGACCAGTGGGGCAACATCGTCAACGGCATCGACCTCGGCCGCCGCCTCGCCGGTGCCGAGCTGTTCGCGCTGACCACGCCGCTGCTCACGACCGCCTCGGGCGCCAAGATGGGCAAGACCGAGACCGGCGCGGTCTGGCTCAACGCCGAGATGATGAGCCCCTACGACTACTGGCAGTTCTGGCGCAATTGCGAGGACGGCGACGCCGGCCGGCTGCTCAAGCTGTTCACCGACCTGCCGCTCGACGAGATCGCACGCCTTGCCGCGCTCAAGGGCCAGGAGCTGAACGAAGCCAAGAAGGTGCTCGCCACCGAGGCGACCGCCCTGCTGCACGGCCGCGAGGCGGCGGAGCAGGCCGCCGAAACCGCGCGGCGGACCTTCGAGGAGGGAGCGCTCGCGGAGACGCTTCCAAGCATTGAAATTCCGCGCGCCCGTCTGGAGGCCGGCCTCGGCGTGCTCGCTGCCTTCGTGGAAGCGGGACTTGTCTCGTCGAACGGCGAGGCGCGCCGGCACGTCAAGGGTGGCGGACTGCGCGTGAACGACGTCACCGTCTCCGACGAGAAGATGGTGCTCACGCCGAGCCATCTCACGCCCGAAGGCGTCATCAAGCTCTCGCTCGGACGAAAGCGCCACGTCCTGCTCAAGCCGGTGTGACCGACCGGGACGACGCGCGTCGGCCGCGATCGCGTTACGCCATGTCCTTCTTCTTGAACTTGAATTCCGCCGAGTGGCCGCACGCGGGACAAGCAAAAGTATGATTCATGAACGTGGGCTCGGCAGGTATCGGCCCGATCATGCTGATCGTCATGGTGCCCGCGCAATGCGGACAGGGCGTCGTCGCATCGGTCTTTGATGGTGCGCTCATATCGTTGCGGCTTCCACGCCGCGTCCGCCGTCGTCCGGCTACCGGTTCGGTTCGGCGTAGCTCTGCGGCGCCACGCCGTTGCCGCTCGGGAATTCGAAGAATTTGCGCAGCAGGCCGGGCGCCACGGCCGATATCGGATTGACCCGTAGCACCGGCGTGCTCGGCGGCCCGACCACCTCATAGGTGACGCCGAGCAAGCCCTCGTTGCTGCCGCCGAGGAACAGCCCCACGATCGGGATCTGGCCGAACATGTTGTTGAGGCCGTAGAGCGGGACGAACGTGCCCTGCATGCGCACGTCGTCACGGTTGTAATCGATATAGCCGGAGACCGTCGCGCCGATCGCGGGCCCCTTTACCAGGCCGTCGCGAACGGTGAAGCGGCCGAGCGAGCGGGTGAAGTCCACCCGCAGGCGCGAGAAGTCGACGCCGGGCGGCGGGCCGCCGGGTTGTTGCGGAGCAGCGGCCACGCGGTCGAGCGCGGCTTCTCCGCGCACCGCGAAGTCACGGATGTTGAGGATACCTTCCTGCGGCGCGGCATCGGCGCTGTGCGGGTCGAGCGCCACCCACATCTCGCCGCCGAAGATCTTGGGATAGATGTCGCTGAACCGGAAAAACGCCCCGGCATCGTTGGTCTCGACGAACACCACCTGGCGCCCGTTGGTGCCGCGTCCGCGCAGGTCCCCGGTCAGCGGTGCATCGCGCCCGAGCTTGCCGTTCACCGCCAAGCTGGTGATCGAGCCGCTGCGCCGCGACAGCTTCAGATCGAGGCCGCGCAGGGTCTCGCCGTGGAAGCCGACGACCGCGCCGAGCTTGAGGTCGAGATCGATATCCTTGTCGTGCTTCTGCTTGCGGTTGCTCGCACCGCCGCCGCTCATCGTCGACTTGATGAAGCCGCGGCCGTCATAGACGTCGCCGCGTACAGTCACGCGCAGCGTGCCGTCGGCGCTGCGGTCGGCCTTGAGCGTCGCCTTGTCGCCGTCGGACAGGCTGAAGACGGGGAAATTCGCCGACACCACGTCGCCAGAACCATCCACCTCGATCGCGCCCTTGACCGAAGCGCCGGGCGCTTCGAGCACAAGGTCCTCGAAGCGGGTGCCCGGGGATTTGTTCACCAGCGTGAAGGTCGCGCGAGCCGCGCGGCCTGCGGCTTTCGACCATCCCGGCAGCAGATTGTCGACCTTGGCCTGGGTCAGATCGGCCTCGATCGCGAAGCGGGTGTCGCTCTCCTGCGCCGGAATGCGTCCGCTGAGCTTGATCGGCACCGGCCCCATGAGGAAGCCGCTGAGATCGAAGCCGAGCTTGCTGCGTCCGCTTTCGTCGAGCGTGGCCTGGATGCGGACATCGGCGTCGGCGTCACGCGGCTTGCGGTAGTCGAGCGCGGCGGGAACGCCGTTGATCTTGACGTCGCCGCGGATCCAATGACCCTGGTTGTTGGCGCTGACCTTGAGCAGCGCCGCCTCGACCTTCTGATTCATGACCATGCGCTCGGCAACGAAGTTCGCGATGTCGAGGTTGATCGTGTAGATCGAAGATCCGGGCGCGAGATCCTCCTTGAGCGGGAGGGCGAGCGTGACTTGCGCGGTGAGCGTCCCGCGGCTGGTGGCGGGATCGATCGGCGTGCCGGAATATTCGCGCAGCCGTTCCATTGCCAGGAGCTCGGCCGCCGCCGGTACCGAGCCGTCGAGGCGGAAGCGCGCCTTCGCCGGCGGCCCCTTCGGGAACGTGTCGGGCACCTCGAACACGCCGTTGGTGATGGAGAGCTTGCGGCCGGGCGATATTTCCACATTGCCGCGGCCGACATTGATCACCGCCGTGCGGCCGGAAATGCGCAGATTGACGTCGGCGTCGCGAATCGCCGGCAGGCCGGCAACGGGGCGGACTTCCGCGCCGTTGCCGACGATCTGGATCAGCAGACCGTCGTCGGGAACAGGCGGGCCGCTCGTCTTGAGTGTGGACCACGGCGCGTTGGTCGAGATGTCCAGCCGGTCTACGGTGCCGGCCAGCACATGTTCTTGCACCCAGGCGCGGACCTTCGGCGCCGTGCAGATCGGCCACAGCAGCTTCATCGCCGCGACCGACATGCGCGTGCCCGCAATGCCGAGCACCAGGCGCGGATCGTCGGTCGAAAAGTCGAGGCTGCCGGTGAGCGCGACACCCAGATCGGCATTGCCCAGTTCGCTCGGATCGAGGTCGATGCGCTGCTTGGCGGGGTCGATCCGCATCCGCAGCGCGATGCGGTTGAGGATGAGCGCATTCGGATCCACCGGCGCGGCGGAGGCCAGCACGACCGTGCCGCCGGAGACCTGGAGGCCCCACACGCTGCTTCCTTCGCGCGGCGCGTCGAACTGCGCCAGCAGGGTGATGCGATTGCCGCCCGACACCACCTGGAACGGCATGACCAGCGCCTGGCGCGTCGCGTCCCAATCGAGATTGATTTCGGCGCGGTCGATCGGAATGCGCGCGAGCGGATCGTCGAGATCGATGATGACGCCCTTGTCCACCAGGATCTTTCCGTCGAGCATGTGCGGAATGCCGTCAGGTCCGATATCGGCGCGGATGCGCGCCGAGAGCGGGAGATCGGGCTCGAACTGGCTCTCGCCCACGCGCAGGGCGAGCATGAGATCCTTGGCCGAGACTTTCTGTGCCTCGACGTCGATGATGCGGTGGCCCGGCTCCTGTCCCGGGGTCATGGCCGCGCGCATGTGCCAAGGCCGCTCGACGTTTTCAGACCCCAGCGTGACGGCGATGCCGCCGCTCTTGGGCCGCATCACGCCGAGATCGATATTGGTGAACGTCCACTGCTTGCCGTTGCGCTGATCGTCGACGGTGAGGTTGCCGCCTTTGAGGCCGATCTCGGCGAGATCGCGGCCATCGAGCCCGCTGGCATCGAGGCTCTCGATCCAGGCCAGCAGCACGGCGAAGTCGGGAACGCCGTTGCGGGTGACAGCTGACGCCGCCGGCGGGGTCGGCGTGCCTGGAACGGGCGGCGCGGCCGCGCCGAGCGCCGCGGCGCGTTCGAGCTTCGCCGCCGCCGGCGCGGGTCCGGAGAGCCCGGGAGCAGCATTGGCCGACGCGGTAACGAAGGGGCGCTTGTTGCCGCCGGCGAAGACGGTGACCTTGCTGTCGGACTCGATCCGCACCGCCATTTCGGCGCCGACGAGGCTCAGGCGTTCGGCGCGAATGCGTCCGGTCAGCAGGCCCGTGCCGGAGACGCCGACTTCCGCCTTCGGCGCGCTCGCCACCACGGTGCCTTCGGCATCCCGCACCACGATGTCGCGAATGCGCAGCGACGTGCGTCCGTTCGCGTCCCGCTCGATCTGGGTGCCGCCGATCTCGACGTCATGGCCCGCGCCGAAATTTTCCTTGATCGCCGCGGTGAGCCACGGCGTCGCGATATCGAGCTCGATCGGACCGCTGGAAAGCCGCCACCACAGGGCGACCATCGCGACCAGGACGAGACCGCAGAGCGAACCGCTGATGAGGACGAATTTGCGCAGGCGCGGTCCCCACAGACGCAGTCCCATGAGACGTGAGAGCGTGCATGTCGGCCGCGATGCGGGGCGAACTCTGTTGTGGCTGCGGATTTGCGGCGCGCACAGATCCGCGTTGAGGCTCGCCTCCAGCTTGCGCAGAGCCTCGAGATCACGATTGGATTGTTGAACCGCCATGCCCCGACTTGGCGTCCCCTCGACCACCGATTCCGCCGCACGTCGTTGCCACACGTCTGCGACGAACCAGCCCCCTTGCCGCGATCGACGTGTCCCCCGGAACAACCATCGACCTGACAGTAGTCTCCCGCATAT
Organism: uncultured Alphaproteobacteria bacterium; assembly: GCA_963835165.1. GTDB lineage: Bacteria > Pseudomonadota > Alphaproteobacteria > Rhizobiales > Xanthobacteraceae > VAZQ01. Next base: position 21,744 of record CAWIGD010000015.1, on the reverse strand, counting down.
TGTTTAGAGCTTCATTGAGCCGGAAATAGGGACGAAAGGAAGGCGCATGCCCACGGAACTCGCCGAGGGGGCAAAGGCCCCCGCATTCAAGTTGCCGCGTGACGGCGGCGGCACCCTTTCCCTTGCCGACTTCAACGGCCGCAAGCTCGTGCTTTACTTCTATCCCAAGGCCGATACCCCCGGCTGTACCCGCGAAGCCATTGATTTCTCTAAGCTTCGGGCCGAATACCAGAAAGCCGGGGTGGACGTTCTGGGGGTGTCCGCCGATCCGGTCGAGGCCCAGGACAAGTTCAAGAAGAAGCACAGCCTGGGCATACCCCTTCTGTCCGACGAGACCCACAAGATGCTGGAGGCCTACGGCGTCTGGGGCAAAAAATCCATGTATGGCAGGACTTTCATGGGGATTACCCGGGCCACCTTCCTGATCGGCTCGGACGGGCGGATCGCCCGCATCTGGCCGAAGGTCAAGGTCGACGGCCATGCCGAGGAAGTCCTGGCCGCGGCCAAGCTCCTTCCGCGCTGAGCCCACGCGTCGATTCGGATCGCCGGCTGGTCGCCGGCGCCAGGTCCACATTCGTCATTTGTGGAACATTAACCACGACCGGCTCGAATTGACGCGGTTAGTACTGGGGTAAGGTGCGGTGATGTAGGGGACCCGAGGGGAAGCGTGAATGCCTCGACGGTCGACTGCACAGCACCAGCACAGTCATTGTTCCAGCCATGCCAGTCCGGGCAGGCCCGCCGACGCGTCCGTGCGACGGTGGGCGGCGGGCTACACGCTTGCCCATGCGGGGCGGCAGTTGCGGCTCGGCCCCATGGCCTTTTGGGTGGTGGTCGGCACACTGGTGATCATGGCGGCCTGGAGCATCACGACCGCCACCTATTTTGCTTTCAGCGAGGACGTGCTCACGCGGCTCCTCGCCCGGCAGGCCGAGCTGCAATTCGGCTACGAGGACCGCATCGCCGAACTGCGCACCCGGATCGACCGCATCGCAGGCCGCCAGTTGATCGACCAGGAGCAGTACGAGCAGAAGCTCGAGCAGATTCTGCGCCGTCAGGCCGCTTTGGAAGCGCGTGCGAGCGCCATGAACGGTGTCGGCGAGGCCACCGGCTCGGTCAAACTGCCTGCGCGTTCCGGCGAGCCGCGGGCGATCCCGCTCAAGCCGTCCCTGCTCAATGACAAGGGAGCCTTCCTCGTGCCGCTCGATCGGGGAACGCCGGCCGATCCGCGCACCAGCGTCCTCGCCAAGGGCGTCGGCGGTGTCGGCGGAGCGATCGCCCGCCTGCAGGCGTCGCTCGATCGGGTCGAGCAGCGCCAGAACGCGACGGTCAATTCGCTGGCGGAGACCTACGATTCCAAGGCGCGCCGCATCCGTGGCGTGCTCGCGGAGCTCGGCCTCGACCTCGGCAAGGTGGCAGTCGCCGACGCCGGAGGCGCCATTGGGGGCCCATTCATCCCCGCGCCCATGGCCAAGGACGGGCTCGGCTTCGAGCGACAGCTTCATCGCATCAGGACCGCGCGCGCGCAGATCGTGCGGCTCACCCGCACCATCGGCAGCGTTCCCGTGCGCAAGCCGGTCGACGGCGACATCGAGCCGGCGTCCGGATTCGGCGTCCGCATGGACCCGTTCACGAGTTCGCCGGCGATGCATACCGGACTCGATCTGCACGGCGAGACCGGCGATCCCGTCCGCGCCACCGCCGACGGCAAGGTGACGGCGGCGGGCTGGAGCGGCGGCTATGGCCGGGTGGTCGACATCGACCACGGCAACGGATTGTCCACCCGCTATGGCCACCTCTCGTCGATCGACGTTCGCGTCGGTCAGTCCATCAGGACCGGGCAGATCATCGGCAAGATCGGCTCGACCGGACGGTCAACCGGCCCGCACCTCCACTACGAGACGCGGGTGCGCGGCGACGCGGTGGACCCGAACAAATTCTTGCGCGCGGGACAAAAGCTCGACGGCACCATCTGAGCGAAATCGCGTCCGCTTGGATCGGGATTTCGTAAGGATTCGCCCGGTCGCATGACCTGATCGTCTAAGAAGACGCAGCTGATGGTGGTCGACGGCGGCAAGCCGGTCGGTGTCGTGCATTTCCATGATCTCCTGCGCTCCGGCGTGGCGTAGCGACAATCTCGTGTCCCGGCCGAGTGTAGCGAGCGCTCTTGCGCGAGTGGAACGAGAGCCGGGACCCAGCGTAAAAAAGCGCGAAGCGCAATATGGATTCGGGTGGCGATCCGTCGTGTAGCCCCTGGGTCCCGGGTCTCGCTGTGCTCGCCCGGGACACGAGAGCGGCCGGCTTGAGATTCTCCCACCCCGCGCTCCTGTAAATAACAGGGAAATAACAGGACGCGGCGGCTTGGAGTGCACCCTTCGTCTGAGGCAGCAAACGAGCGCAGCCGCGCGCGATCCTCCCCCGCGCGCAAGTGTCTGCCCACGATGCACGCTTTTGTCGCCAGCCCCGCAGCGCGCCGTGCACGAGGGCGAGCATGAAAAATGCCCGCACTTGGCGAGCATGCCTATCCCTATCTCAAATTCGTTACGTAGTCAATATAAATCTTCGTATTGTAGTCATCGGCACCTACCGCTTTTACAGGTCGTCATGCGGGATTGGCGCCGTGGAACGAAGCCCTACTCCACGTCCTCCACCTCGACCGGTGCGGTGCCGAACGCCTTCTGCGCCAGCGCTGCTTCCATGAACTGGTCGAGGTCGCCGTCGAGCACGTCGCCGGTGGCGGAGGTGGAGACGCCGGTGCGCAGATCCTTCACCATCTGGTAGGGCTGCAGCACATAGGACCGGATCTGGTGGCCCCAGCCGATGTCGGTCTTGGCGGCCTGCTCGGCGGCGGCCTGCGCCTCGCGCTTCTTCAATTCCATTTCATAGATGCGCGCGCGCAGCATCTGCCACGCCTGCGCGCGATTGCGGTGCTGCGAGCGGTCGTTCTGGCAGAACACCACGATGTTGGTCGGGATGTGGGTGAGGCGGATCGCCGATTCCGTCTTGTTGACGTGCTGTCCCCCCGCCCCGCTCGCGCGCATCGTGTCGGTGCGCACGTCCGCCTCCTTGATGTCGACGATGATGCGGTCGTCGATCACCGGATAGACGTTGACGCTCGCGAACGAGGTGTGGCGGCGCGCGTTCGAGTCGAACGGCGAGATGCGGACCAGGCGATGCACGCCGTCCTCGGACTTGAGCCAGCCGAAGGCATTGCGGCCCTTGATTTCGACGGTCGCCGACTTGATGCCGGCCTCCTCGCCCTGGCGTTTCTTCGAGATACTCGACCTTGTAGCCGTGCTGCTCGGCCCAGCGCGTATACATGCGCAGCAGCATGTTGGCCCAGTCCTGGCTTTCGGTGCCGCCCGCGCCGGCATGAACCTCGAGATAGGAATCGTTCGAGTCGGCCTCGCCCGACAGCAGCGCCTCGAGCTCGCGCCGCGCCACCTCCGCCTTGAGCGTCTTGAGCGCCTCTTCGGCGTCGGTGATGGCCTTCTGGTCCTTCTCGGCTTCCCCCAGCTCGATCATGGTGAGCTGGTCGGCGAGCTCCTGCTCGATACGGCCGATGGCGGTAAGCTGATCCTCGAGCGCGGTGCGCTCCTGCATCAGGCGTTGCGCCCGCTGCTGGTCATCCCACAGCGTGGGGTCTTCGGCTAGCTTGTTGAGCTCCTGAAGCCGGACGCGCGCCGCGTCGAAGTCAAAGATGCCTCCTCAGCAGCCCGACCGACTGCTTGATCTCATCGACGACGTGCTGGACTTCTGCGCGCATGGCTCACCCGCCAGGAGAAAATCATTGGTGCCGCCGGGATGTAGCGACTGCGCGATGCGGACGCAAGCCACAGCCCGCGTCCCTGGCGACCGCCCTTGACGCCCCCGAACGTCCGCATACGGCGTCCGGCTGGAGGCCGACGCCGCTCCTGTTGATGCCGAGAAAACCGCGGCGATCGGAACCGACCATGATTGCGAGTTGTTACCCGAAAAAAGCTGCGGAGAAGCGCGCGCCCGTAACTGGTATGCTCCGTTTTCGAGTTCGATCGGCGCCAGGTTAGGATCTCACAATGAAATCATTTGGATCCGCAGGTCATCCCGGCTCGAAATCATGGCTGGATCGTCGCGGTTTTGTGCTTGGCGCCGGAGCGGTCGGAATGGCGCTCGGGGCAGCCGGCGGAACGGCGTATACGCAGATCGCATCGCGGGCCGACCATTCGCTGCGGATCGCGCCGCTGCGATTGGAGCTCGCCCCTGGAAAAGTCATCGACACCTTTGCTTACAACGGCACCGTTCCGGGTCCCGCTCTTCGTCTTCGTGAGGGCAGCCCCGTCAGCATCGATATCCGCAACGACACCGATGTCGACGACATCGTGCACTGGCACGGTCTGTACCTGCCCTCGCAGTCCGATGGCGCGATGGAGGAAGGGTCGCCGATGGTGGCGCGCGGCGGCATGCAGCGCTACGGGTTCGTCGCCAAACCTGCCGGCACCCGGTGGTACCACAGTCACAACATGGCCGGACCTGATCTGCGCCGAAGCCTGTACGCGGGCCTGTACGGTTTCCTGCTCGTCGAGCCGTCGAGCGATCCCGGCCGCTATGACCAGGAGGTGCTGCTCGCCGCCCACCACTGGGAGGGCTCATGGGTGAGCATGCAGGATATCCGTCGCGGTCCGCCTCCCGACAACGGTCTCGAGGTGATGTACGCATCGGCCTCCTTCAACGACAAGATGCTGGGCCACGGCGAGCCGGTGCGTGTGCGCGAAGGTCAGCGCGTGCTGTTCCGCCTGCTCAACGCCAGCCCGACGGAGAATGTCAGGCTGGCGCTGCCTGGCCATCGCCTCGCGGTGATCGCGCTCGACGGCAATCGCGTGCCTTCGCCGCAAGGCGTCGATGTGCTGTTCCTGGCGCCCGCGGAACGGGCCGACGTGATCGTGGAGATGAACCGGCCCGGCGTCTGGATCTTGGGCGAGGTCAGTGACGATGAGCGCAAGAAAGGGCTCGGCATCGTGGTCGAGTATGCCGGTCAGCGCGGAGAACCGCAGTGGACGGCGGCGCCGAATTCCGATTGGGACTACACGCTGTTCGGCCGCAATGACCGGCCGGTGCCGGCGCCGGACGAACGTGTCGAGCTGCTGTTCGAGAAAGTGCCAGGCGGCCGCGGCGGCTACAACCGCTGGACCATCAACGGCAGGTCATGGCCCAGCACCAATCCGTTGTTCAGCACCGAGCGCGGCAAGCGCTATCGCCTCGTCATGACCAACAAGAGTGGCGACAACCATCCCGTTCACCTGCACCGCCACAGCTTCGAAATCACCAGGATAGGCGACAAGCCCACGGCGGGCGTCATGAAAGACACCGTCAACATGACGCGGTTCAGCACCGTCGAATTCGATTTCGTGGCCGACGATCCGGGGCTTACGCTGCTCCACTGCCATCACCAGGACCATCAGGATGAAGGGTTCATGGGGATGATGACCTATCTCTGAGCGAACTTGGAGAACAGGGTTCGTCGCTGCACGGCGACGAGGTGCTTCCTGTGATCCGTTCCGACGACCTCGCTCAGCTCGAGAAGCCGGGGACCTGACGCTTATCAACCATGCGAGTGTATCGGCAGCCCGTCGTGGGCATGCTCTCCAATACGATGGTGCGACTCGCCGGACTGATCCGCCGGATCGACGTGGATGACGACGAGCGACAGATAATCCAGATGGTGAAGGAGCTGGTGGCGGACCTCGGCCGCGATCGCGTGCGCCTGTGCGATCGTCAGCTCGGGATCGACCGCGACATTCAACTCGGCATGCAGGCGGTGCCCGAGCCAGCGCGCGCGCACCTCGGTGACCTCCTTCACCTGCGGCACATCCTCGGCGGCGTGGCGCAGTTCGTCGATGACGTTCGGCTCGGCACCGTCGAGCATTCGAAAGAAGATCGACTTCCCGCTCTGGATGACGATGCCGAGGATCGCGGCGGTAATGAGCAGGCCGATGATCGGGTCGGCAAGCGGGTAGCCGAGCCACACCCCGACGGCGCCGAAAAGCACCGCCAGGCTCGTCCAGCCGTCGACGCGCGCGTGGTATCCGTCCGCGATCAGCGCCGCGCTGTTGATCTCCTGGCCGACGCGAATGCGGAAGATGGCGACAGCCTCGTTGCCGAGAAAGCCGATGATCGAGGCCGCTATCACCGCGCCCAGATAGGATATGTCCTGGGGATGCAGAAGCCGCTCTATGCTCTCATATCCCGCGACGATCGCGCTCGCGAGAATCGTGAGTACGATTGCGAGCCCTGCCAGGTCCTCGACGCGCCCATAGCCGAAAGTGAACCGCTGGCTCGGCTTCTTGCGGGCGAACCAAAAGGCAATCCCGAGCGGTATCGCGGTCGCAGCATCCCCAAAATTGTGAATCGTGTCGGCAAGCAGCGCGACGCTGCCGGAGAGGAAGACCACCACCAGCTGCAGAATGGCCGTGGCGGCGAGACCGACGAACGACCATTTGATCGCCCACAGCCCCCGATCGTTGGTCGTGATCGAGGGATCGACGATGCCGTGGGTGTGTCCATGGCCAGCCGAATGATCGTGCGGGTGGTCGTCCGGATCGCGATGACCGTTCATTGTTCAACTTGATCGTGCGTTCTCTCGACTTGAGAACATCGAGCTTCCCGCATCATCGAAGTGACGCGACGTGGATGCATGTCCGAGCACCCGGCGGCCCGCTGCGAGACCAATTTAAAACGTCGGGTTGCAGCAATCGTTTCCGTCTCCTTCGGATGGGCTGTCATGCCAGCTTACTGCTTCCCCCATCTCGGAAATACGATTTCCACCTTGCGGGTGCGCGGGTCGACGATGGCAACCAGCTCTTCGACCACAACATAACTGAAGCCGCGAAGTTGTGGCGCCAATTCTTCCGCTTCCGAAGGAAGTGATTTGAGCTGGATTTCCGATGGCACGACGCCGTCGACGGAAACCGGAAATGCAGGGCCTGAGAGCGGGGGCGTTTGCTTCGTGATCATCTCGGAGATCTTTGTTTTTTGATCGAGGGTCAGAAGCGCGCTCCTGGACGCGGCGGAGTCGGCCGGCGTCTGCGCCCCGGCTGCGGACGCGGCAAAACCGAGGACGGCGATGAGAGCTGGAATTCTGCGCATGCAATTCTCCACTTTGTCAGGTTTGCAGCGTCGCCCTGGATCACAACGTCGTTTGCTTCCCGCCCGACTGACTGTTGTCATGTCCGGGCATAGAACCTTCGGCGCACGCCCGCCCCTCCGCACGCAACTGTCAAACGCGCGACACGGTCCGGCGGTCTGGAATACACGGGAAATTGAAATGATACACGTGTTGCATCCTCGTTCCGAGCTTGATACGGTCTTGATCGCATGAACGCCGGCGCACAAAGGACGCTAGCCTACAGCTGGCTTCTGCTCATCCATCAGCTCCCGGCGAAGCCCGCATATCTGCGCGTCAAGATCTGGCGGCGGCTGCAGGACCTCGGCGCGGTCGCGGTCAAGAACGCGGTGCACGCGCTGCCGATGAACGAGGAGACCCAGGAGGACTTCGAGTGGCTGCTGCGTGAGATCGTCGAAGGCGGCGGCGAAGCCGTGGTCTGCGAGGCGCGGCTGATCGACGGCCTATCGGACCAGGAGGTCCGGGCGCTCTTCGACCAGGCGCGCGACGCCGACTACGAAGACGTGGCCAAGGACGTGCGCGCCTTGGCGAAGTTGCGCGCCAATGCGAAGCCGGACGCGATCGCCGAGCGTCGCATACAGGTTGCGCGGTTGCGCAAACGCCTCGCGCAAGTGGTTTCCATCGATTTCTTCGGCGCCATCGGTCGCGAGAAAGCGGAGGGCTTGCTCAGAGGCGTAGAGGCTCGATTAAGCGAGGGCGAGGCCGTGAAGGACAAAGCAAATCGATTCCGGGGAAAGTGCATTCGGGACGCTGCGCGACAGAACCTGGGTCACCCGGCAGGGCGTCTATGTGGATCGGATCGCCAGCGCCTGGTTGATACGCCGCTTCATCGACCCGCAAGCTCGCTTCAAATTCGTATCCGGCAAGGGGTATCGCCCGCAGGCTGGCGAGCTGCGCTTCGACATGTTCGAGGCCGAGTTCACGCACGAGGGCGACAAGTGCACGTTCGAAGTGCTGCTGGAGCGCGGCGCGCTGAAAGACCCCGCGCTGCGCGCCATCGCGGAGATCATCCACGACATCGACCTCAAGGACGACAAGTTCGGCCGCACCGAGGTCGCAGGGATCAGGACACTGGTCGAAGGCATCAGCATCGCGACCGAGGATGACTCGGAACGGATTGCGCGCGGCACCGAGGTCTTCAACAGTCTCTACGACTATTTCAAGAAGAAGCGGCGATAGAGGAAAGCCCCGCACCCGCCGGCACGAAACGCGATGCCGGGCGAGAACGCTTCGCCATCGAGGCAACCGAGGTGAACTGTCATGCAACAAATTCCCCCTTCTATCTCGCCAGGCGATCTTCATGCCCGGCTTGGCACCGCCTCTGCGCCGATCGTTGTGGACGTTCGACGCCCTGCCGATTTTGCGAAGGCGGGGGAGCTCATCGTATCTGCGTTCCATCGGCCGCCCGATGACGTCGAGCGTTGGCGGAAGGACTTGCCCAGCGGACGCAAGGTGGTCGTGCACTGCGTGCATGGGCGTGAGGTCAGCCAAGGCGTAGCCGCTGCCTTGCGCGCGGCAGGCGTCGACGCAGTCTACCTGCAGGACGGCATTGAGGGCTGGATTGCAAAAGGTCTGCCAACACACCGAACGATAGGCGCGACGCCGGGCAAATGGGTGACGCGAGAGCACCCGAAGATCGACCGCATCGCTTGTCCGTGGCTGATCCGGCGCTTCATCGATCCGCAGGCGGAGTTCATCTACGTCCCGACCAAGGACGTGCTCAAGGTCGCCAAAGAGACGGGTGGAACTCCTTACGACATCGACGGGGTCGAATTCACCCACGAAGGTGAGCGCTGTTCGTTCGATACCATCCTGCGCATCTACGGCATCAAGGATCCGGCTCTCGACCATCTGGCCGAAATAGTCCGAGGCGCCGACACGTCGCGTCACGATCTGACCCCGCAGTGCGGCGGCCTGTTCGCCATCTCGCTGGGCCTGTCCGCGAACTTTCCGGACGATCATGAAATGCTCGGACACGGCATGGTGATGTACGACGCGCTCTATGCCTGGTGTCGCAATCTCCAGGCGGAAACCCACAACTGGCCGGCTGCAAGCGTGAAGGAGGCCCGGCGTGGCTGAACTCGCGATCGCGGAAGGCGATCAATACGCGCCGCGACACGGCGTGTCGCTGCGCGAGGCGTTCCGGGTCTGGCTTCGCGTTGCGATGCTGAGCTTCGGCGGCCCCGCCGGCCAGATCGCGGTGATGCACCGCATTCTGGTCGAGGAGAAGCGCTGGATTTCGGAGAGCCGTTTCTTGCACGCGCTCAACTATTGCATGCTGCTGCCCGGGCCCGAGGCGCAGCAGCTCGCGACCTATATCGGCTGGCTGATGCACCGCACCCTCGGCGGCATCATGGCCGGCGTCCTCTTCGTGCTCCCCGGCCTCGTCGCCATCATGGCGCTCAGCTACGTCTATGCCGGCTACGGTAACGTGCCGGCGATTGCGGCGGTGTTTTTCGGGCTCAAGGCCGCGGTCCTCGCGATCGTGCTGGAGGCGGTCGTCCGCATCGGCAAGCGCTCGCTCAAGAACAACGTGATGCGCGCGCTGGCGGCGGCCGCATTTGTGGGCATCTTCTTTTTCAATATTCCGTTTCCGATCATTATTTTTGGCGCGGCGCTGATCGGTTTTGTCGGCGCTTCGACCGGCGCCGCCTCATTTCAACTCAAGGGCGGTCATGGCGATGGCAAGCGAGATGGCGGCGTGGTCGATAGCCTCCTCGGCGAGGAGCTGCCCGCACATACGCGGCCGACCGTTGCGCGAGCCTTGCGGGTGTCGAGCGTATGGCTCGCCCTTTGGCTCATTCCTGTCATCGCGCTTCTGGTTACTTTAGGCAGGGGGAACGTCTTCAGCGAGATTGCCGTCTTCTTCAGCAAGATGGCGATGGTCACCTTCGGCGGCGCCTACGCGGTGCTCGCCTATGTCGCCCAGCAGGCGGTCGAAAACTACGGCTGGCTCAAGCCCGGCGAGATGCTCGATGGCCTGGGAATGGCGGAGACGACGCCGGGGCCGCTGATCATGGTGCTGCAGTTCGTGGGCTTCATGGCGGCATTCCGCGATCCGGGCTCGCTTTCGCCGATGATGGCCGGGACGCTGGGCGGCCTGCTCGCGACCTGGGTCACCTTCACGCCCTGCTTTCTCTGGATTTTCCTCGGCGCGCCTTTCATCGAGGTCCTGCGCGGCAACAGGGCGTTGAACGGCGCGCTGTCCGCCATCACCGCCGCCGTGGTCGGCGTCGTGCTGAACCTTGCGATCTGGTTCGCGATCCATTCGATCTTTCGCGACACCGTCCCGATACGTGCCTTTCCGTTGTCGTTTGATGCGCCGAGGCTGGCGAGCGTGGACTGGCTCGCGCTCGCGCTCTCGGTCGCCGCCGCCGTCGCCATCTTTCGCTTCAAGGTCGGCATGATTCCGACGCTCGCAGCATGCTGCGGCGTCGGACTGGCGCTGTATCTTTTGGGAGCTCTCACGTGAGGCGTCTCGTCACGCTTGCCGCGACCATCGGGATGGCGGCCGTCGTTGCGTCCGCTCCCCACCCCGGCCGGACGGTGGGCACGACGACGACGTTCGATATTACCCAAAGTGAATTTGGAACGCCGCCCCCCGACTTCGACTTTTTGCAAACCGGAGAGGGCGAGCCCGGACGATGGACCGTGGTGCGCGACACGACCGCCATGGACGGGACGGCAATAGAACACGTCAGTACGGACCAGCACGAGAATCGGTTCTCGCTCGCGATCTACGCACCCGTTTCCTCCAAAGACTTCAAACTGCGCGTTCGATTCAAGATCATGAAGGGAACGATGCAGGCCGCGGGCATCGCCGCCCGTTTTCTGGATGTTGACAGCTACTACGTCGTCATTGCGAGCGCGCTGGAAGAGCGGGTCGACCTGTTCCGGATCGTCAACGGCAAGAAAGAACGGATATGGGGAACGGATGCTGACGTTGTCCGCGACCGTTGGCATCTGCTCGAGCTTCAAGCCAACGACGACCAATTCACGATTTCTCTCGACCGCAACTGGCTGTTCACCGCGCGGGATAGCACCTTGCCGGGCGACGGACAGGTCGGCTTGTGGACCGAAGAGGACAACGTCACGCGATTTGACCGGCTCGAGATCGAGACTTTCCCGGCGTCGGAGAAACGCTGTTGTCGTATCGAGTGAACACTCCATCGATCAATGAGATTTGCTGGAACAACGCTGGACGGCTGGTCGTTCAAATGACGCAAGGTCAGGGCGAGGGAGCGAAACCGGGCAATTAGCTCAACTCAAGAGGAGATAAACATGCGTGCTGTTCACGTCTTTGCAATCTGCGCAATGGCAACCATGGGCACGACTGCCAGCGCCCAGGAGATCGACTGGAAGAAGGTCGACGAAGCGCTGGGACGAACCGCCGCCGTGTCCGGCGACGTTCATCGCTACGGCTTTCCGCGCACCGACCTGCAGGTGACGCTCGATGGCGTCACCATCAGGCCGGCACTGGCGCTCGGCGGCTGGGCGGCGTTCAAGCCGATGCACGGAGGGGCGATGGTGATGGGCGATCTCGTGCTGCTCGAGACCGAGATCAATCCGGTCATGGCCAAGCTGATCGAGAATGGCCTCGAGGTGACCGCGGTACACAATCACGTCCTGCGCAGCAGTCCCCTGCCCTTCTACATGCATATCGGCGGGCATGGCGATCCGGTGAAGCTGGCCACGGCGATCCGAACCGCTTTGGCGGAGAGCAAGACGCCGTTGACACCGCCGGCGCCCCCGGCCACGCCGCCGGCGATCGATCTCGACACCGCCCAGCTCGATCAGATCATCGGCGTCAAGGGGCAAGCCAATGGCGGCGTCTATCAGTTCGCGGTGCCGCGCCGCGATCCGGTCACCGAGAACGGAATGCAGCTCACGCCCCCCGGACCCACCGGCGTGGCGACGGCGATCGGCTTCCAGCCCACCGGCGGCGGCAAGGCCGCCATCACCGGCGACTTCGTGCTCACGGGCGAGGAGGTGAACCCGGTGATCAAGGCGCTGCGGGAGAACGGCATCGAGGTGACGGCGGTCCACAGCCACATGCTCACCGAGCAGCCCCGTCTCATCTTCATGCACTTCTGGGCCAACGACGACGCCGTCAAGCTCGCCAAGGGACTGCGGGCCGCGCTCGACAAGACCGCGAGCGCGAAGAGCTGAGCTTAAACGGCCAAGTGTCGGCATGTGACGCCGGGTCGTGATCCAACGGCCCGGCGACGGTCCTGCAAAACCGCGCGACACTGAATAAAGCGGACCGGCAAATGGCGAACCGTCTCTTGCTCTTGACGTTGGCGTTGGCCGGCTTGCCGGCGACGACCTTGGCACAGGACGTGGCACCTGAAGCGCCAGCCTATTGCTCGGAACTGAAGCGGATCGCTGCCCTCGCAGTGACCAAGGAGAAATTCGCCTCCATCACCGGAAAACCGCGGGATGGCAATTTTCGGGACACGACCCTCGAGCTTACCGGTTGGCGGGATTGCTCGCTCTATGGACCGGCGACCTATACCTGCGATTCGCAGCCCCTCGCCACCGCGGAAAACGCCGAGACCGCGCAGGCAAGCACCATGCATGACATCCAAGCCTGCCTCGGCGAAGCCTGGAGCGAGGCCGGCGATCGCTCATCCCCGCGCTATGTCGTCCTGCACCATGCAGGCCGCCCGCTTTCGATCACGCTGAGCACGGACCAGACCGACAAGAACGAACACGTCGTCCGGCTCATCCTTTTTGTTCGCCGAAACTAGGTGCGGGAATGACCGGATCGACTGCCATCCAGCAGCGACCGCACGGCGGCGTACGCGCCGGCACTGATGGAAGTGTCGGGAGTGACCAAGCGGTACGGCGAGCAGCGTGCGCTCGCCGACATTTCGTTTGCGGTAAATCCAGGCGAGGTGCTCGGCCTGATCGGACCCAACGGGGCGGGCAAGACCACCTTGCTGGAAGCGATCGCCGGCCTGGTGCCCGTGGACGACGGTCGCATTCTCTGGCGCGGTACGTCCCCTGCCCTGCCGCACCGTCGCGAGTTCATGTTCTACCTGCCCGACGGGCTGCGCCCCTGGGAAGACGAGTATGTTGCACGCGTGATCGAATTCTTCGCGGCCGCCTATGGCAGGCCTGCAGGCATCACGGCGAATGCCATCGGCGCCCTCGGCCTCGCGCCGGTTTTGCGCAAGCGGGTCGGCGCGTTGTCGAAAGGGTACAGCCGCCGGCTCATGCTGGCGCTGGCGCTGATCACGCCGCAACCCTTGCTGCTGATGGACGAGCCCTTCGATGGCTTCGACCTCCGGCAGACGCGCGAGATCATGGCCGTGGTTCGCGACGTTGCGCGCAATGGGCGCACGCTGGTGTTGGCCATTCATCAGTTGATCGACGCCGAACGGGTCTGCGACCGCTTCGTGCTGCTCGCGGACGGCCGGGTCCGCGGCGTCGGCACGCTCGCGGAGCTGCGCGCGCAGACCGCGATGGCCTCCGCCGGACTGGAGGAGGTCTTCCTTGCGCTCACCTGAGGCCGCGGTCGTTCGGCGTGCTCCCCTTCACCCGTTGCTGGCCAAGGAGCTGCGGGAGATCGTGAGCGGCCGCGCGCTGTGGACCATGCTGCTGATCCTGTGCCCGCTCGTCGGCTACAGCTTCTGGCAGGCCGTCGTCCTCTACGGCGAGGCAAGCGCGGCGGCGCGGGATGCGCCCGTGCTTGCGAGCGGTCTCTCGCCCCTTGACGGCGTGCTGGTCCCCACCTTCGGCGCGCTTTACGTCGCCGTGACCTTGCTGTTTCCGTTCGTGGCCATTCGCAGCCTCGGCCGCGAAAAGGAAACGGGCGCGCTGCGTCTGCTGCTGCAGTTGCCCTACCGGGTGCCGACGCTGATCGCGGCCAAGATGGCGGCGATCTTCGGCGCCTGGCTGGTCGCGCTCATTCCGACGGCCTCGGCCGTGGTGATCTGGGCCATGCTCGGCGGGCACCTCTATGTCCCGGAGACCGCCAATCTGGTTTTGGGGCATCTGCTCTACGGCTTGCTGGTCGGCGCCATTGCGCTGTTTGCGGCGAGCATTTCCGAAAGCTCGGCGACGGCGGCGATCATCGCCCTGGCCTTCACCATCGGCTCCTGGGTTCTGGATTTCGCCTTGGCCGGCCAACCGGGCGCGCTCGAGTGGTTTTCGCGCTTGTCGCTGACGCAGACGCTGCGCACCTTCGAGCAGGGACTTCTGTCGCCGGGTCTTCTCCTGGGTGTCATGGCCGCGATCTGCGGCTTTGCCGCGCTGTCCGCGGTGTGGCTGCATCCCGGGGTGCCGCCGCGCACCAGGTTCATGCGTTCGATCGCCTGCGTGGCCGCCGTTGCGGCCGTGCTTGCACTGGCCACGCAGGTCAGGACATCGGTGGACCTCACCGAGGATCGGCGCAACTCGTTTCCAGCCGCCGATCAGCGGGTGCTCGCCGGGCTTCGCGAGCCGCTGCTCGTCACCGTTCGGTTGGCGCCGGAAGACCCGCGCTATGTCGATCTGCGTCGCAACGTTCTGGCCAAGCTCGAGCGGGCGCTTCCCGACGTCAGCATTCGCCTCGCCACGAGCGGCCAAAGCGTCGTGGGCAGCAGCAGCGACGAGGCTTATGGCGAGATCGAGTATTCCTATGCGGGCCGCGCCGACAAGAGCCGCTCGACCAGCCCGCGCGAAATCCTGCCGCTGCTCTATGCGCTTGCGGGAAAGCCGACACCGCCTCCGGGCACCGGGGAAGAGTATCCGGGCTACCCCTTGGTCGCCGACGGACGATGGACCCTGCCGTGGTTCCTCGTCGGCCTCCCGCTGCTGATCGTCATCGCCTGGTGGCGGAGCCGCCGCCCACCACAGATCCCTGCACAACTCATCAAAGAGGGAGGTCAAGCATGAACAAGATCAAGAGCACGATCGGAACGGCTGTCGCCTGCGGGGCGCTCGCTGCACTGCTGATCTACGCCAACGCGGCGCAGCCGCTGAAAATCGACTTTTCGGACGAGACCGTCGGGGCCGAGCCGAAATCGTTCGTGAGCGTGGTGGGCGTCTGGCGGATCGAGGCCGAGGGAAACAACAAGGTGCTCGCCGTCGACGGGCGGCAGTGGAAGGAGGGACAGACGTCGGCCGGCATCGCCGACAAGGCGCGCGCGCTCTACGGCGACCGCTACGCCGAGTTCCTCGATCGCGTCCAGGCCTATGCCTATTTCCCCTACATCGTGGCCAAGGACGTGACCGACTTCCGCGACGGCGAGATCTCCGTGCGGTTCGAAGGAATTTCCGGCCGCATCGATCAGGGCGCCGGCATCCTGTTCAACCTCAAGCCCAACGGCGACTACCTGACGATCCGCGCCAATCCGCTCGAAAACAATCTGGTGCTGTGGAAG
The DNA here is from genome assembly GCA_963835165.1 of uncultured Alphaproteobacteria bacterium. Lineage (GTDB taxonomy): Bacteria > Pseudomonadota > Alphaproteobacteria > Rhizobiales > Xanthobacteraceae > VAZQ01. Next base: position 6,216 of record CAWIGD010000015.1, on the reverse strand, counting down.
TTCGAGAAGGGCAAGCGCTCGTCGGTCACCTGGATTCGCAACACGCCGACCGCGACGCGCCAGTGGCACGACCTCAAGGTGCGGATCGCGGGGGCCAAGGTCGCCGGCTACCTCGACGGCAAGCTCTACCTGGAGCATGTCCTGCCGCAGCCGGTCTCGGGACGCATCGGCCTGTGGTCCAAGGCCGACAGCCATGTGTACTTCGACGACTTCACCGTGACGCCGGCGGATTGATCGATGGCGCAGTTGCCGGACTTGCGTCGTCGCGCGGGTGTCTTCGAACGTCTGGGCGCAGGCGGACGGTCGGACGTCTTCTACCTCTACGCTGCACGCGCGGCGCGCGGGTTCGGCGACGGCTTCGCCGCCATCATCCTGCCGGCGTATCTGCTGGAGATCGGGTTCAATCCGTTCGAGATCGGCATCGTCGCAACCGCCGCGCTTCTCGGCTCGGCCGCCACGACCATGGCGATCGGGTATCTGGCGCCGCGCTACGACGTGCGCACGCTGCTCCTGGTCTGTGCGGTCTTGATGATCGTCACCGGGATCGCGATCCCGAATGTCCAGCACCTGGTTTTCATCGCGGCGATTGCCTTCGTCGGCACGATGAACCCCACCACCGGCGACATCGGGGTGCACATACCGCTCGAGCAGGCCTCGCTCGCGCAAGGCGCATCGGACAAGGACCGGACCCACATCTTCGCGCGCTACAGCCTGATCGGGGCACTATCCATCGCCGCCGGCGCGCTCGCGGCGGGCGCCCCGGATTGGTTGGTGGCGTGGGGGATGGACAAGATCGGCGCGCTGCAGGCGATGTTCTATCTCTATGCCGCACTCGGCCTGCTGGGAGCCGTGTTCTATTCGCGCCTTCCGCACGCCAAGGCACGGCCGGCGGCGCCGCAAGCCGCCTTGGGTCCCTCGCGACGGACCGTCTACAAGCTCGCCGCACTATTCAGTCTGGATTCGTTTGCCGGCGGCTTTGCCATCCAATCCCTCCTCGCCCTCTGGCTGTTCGAACGTTTCGAACTCTCGCTTGCGGCCGCGAGCGCGTTCTTTTTCTGGTCCAATGTTCTCACCGCTTTCTCGTATCCGGTGGCGGCGCGCCTCGGCAGGCGCTTCGGCCTCGTCAACACCATGGTCTTTACCCACATTCCATCGAGCATCTGTCTCATTCTCGCGGCGTTCTCGCCGAATCTCACGATCGTGCTCGGCCTGCTGCTCGTGCGCTCGGCGCTGTCACAGATGGACGTGCCGACGCGCACGTCCTACGTCATGGCGGTGGTCACCCCGGCCGAGCGAACCGCGGCCGCGAGCGTGACCGCGGTTCCGCGCAGCCTGGCATCGGCGATCAGCCCGGCCCTGTCCGGCGCGCTGCTCTCGACGTCGTTTGCAGCGTTGCCGTTCGTCATCTGCGGCGTGTTGAAGATCGTCTACGACGTTTCGCTGCTGTTTTCGTTCCGCCACATCAAGCCGCCCGAGGAGCAGGAGGCGCGACCCCTCCGCGCAAGTGATTGAAGCAGCCCACGTCGCCGACTTTGGAAAGCATCGCGAAGCTCCGGCGGGTGCGGTGGTCCACTTCGAGGGAGACGACCCTCAGGCCGGTCCATTGATTCGATACACGATGGTGACGCGAAGGAAATGATCCCAGCGAGTGTGAGTGGAAGCACAGACGCGAAAGTCAAACGGCCTAGAGTTGGCGCTGTTGGAAGGCCGCAGCCGACCTACATCTCCGAATGGTAAATTGTTCCGCTTAGGGCGGCTGACCATGGCGCTTCTCACCAGGAGGAGTGGAACATGGCGAAGCTTACAGAACGAACGTCTTTCACGAAGGACGTGGAAGGCCGCTACCTGTGCAATGACGTCTCCGAGGTCAATGCCTGGAAATCGGCTGGAGGCCGGCCATTCGACGTGATCGTTGTCGGGGGCGGCACTTTCGGCTCGGCAATCGCCGAACATATCTGGTTCCGGCAAAAGCAAGCCGGTGGCGGGCTTCGAACGCTGGTCATCGAAGCAGGGCTTTTTACGATCCCGGAGCATGTGCAGAACACCGGCATCCTGGGGCTCAGCGACCCGTCCGCGCCGTTTTTTCTCAACGAGAACGCCCAGCAGCCGGAACCCCCGCGCAACGAGGTGTGGGGGATACCGTGGAAATCGTCCATTCCGTTCAAAGGCCTTGCGTACACGATCGGCGGCCGGTCGCTGTACTGGGGTGGATGGTCGCCCCGCTTGCTCGACGAGGAAATGACGTCCTGGCCGACGCCTACTGTCAGTGACCTGCAGAGCCGGTATTTCGATGAGAGCTCGCGCCAAATCGGCGTCGACGAGGCGAATGACTTTATCTTCGGCGAGTTGCAGAACGCGCTGCGCAGGCAATTGTTTGACAATCTCGCCACGGTACCGGCGGCTATTGCCCTCGCCACGCTGCCACCCTCGCCGCTGCTCAAGCCCGGTGCGGACCCGGCGCAGCTTCTCGGTCTGAGCTCGACCGGCGGCCTGTCGCAAGCCGATCTTCTCAACCTGTTGAAGCTGGAAGCGCCGCTCGCGGTTCAGGCCCGCCCGCCCCACGCGGGCTTCTTTCCGCTGAACAAATTCAGCACGGTGCCTCTGCTGATGAAAGCCGCGCGCACCGCCTCTTCGGATTCGCACGGCATCGATGCCAACAAGGAGTTCATGGTTCTGCCGGACACGCACGCCGTCTCCTTGCGCACGACACCGACAGCCGCGGGCACTTGGCGGATTACTGGCGTAGACACCAGCAACGGCTTCATGGAATTGGCCCCCGCTGGCGTGGCTGTTATCGCGCTGGGCACGATCGAGAGCGCCCGTCTCGCCTTGGTTTCCTTCGACGGAAGCGGATTGCCGACCTTGCCCCTCATTGGCAAGAACCTCATCGCTCACTTGCGTTCAAACGTGGTGATCCGCGTCCCGCGAACGGCGATCCCAGGGCTCTCAGCGGTCGTCAACGAGGTGCAGACGGCGTCCTTCTTCGTCAAGTGCCGTGGTACCCGCCCAAATGGCGATTTGCTCGGACGTTTTCACCTGCAGATTACGGCAACCGGCGGCGGCAGCACGGTCGGTGCAGAGGACGAGCTGTTTCGAAAGATCCCCGACGTTGACTTTTTTGACCAGCTGCGGACGTCGACCGACACAGATGTCGCGATTGCCATTCGCGGCATTGGTGAAATGGAGCCGGCTGATCCAAACGACCTGGCGGCTCACCCGAGTTGGGTCGAGCTTGATCCTCGATCCGATGAGTACGGCATCCGACGCGCCCTCGTAACACTGACACCCGGGCCGCGCGACAACGAGCTGTGGAATGTCATGGATACAACGATGCAGCAGGTCGCGACGCTGTTTTCCGGCGGGGCATCCCCACCAGTCATCCGCGACGGCTTGGGCACGACGCACCACGAGGCCGGAACGCTGTGGATGGGAGCCGACCCGACGCTTAGCGTAACCAACGAGGACGGCCGCTTTCACTACACCGAGAACCTGTACGCCGCTGGCCCGTCGCTTTTTCCCAGTATCGGATCGCCGAACCCGATGCTGACCGGCGTCGCGCTTGCCCGGCGCAGCGGCGACCGGATGATCACGCCGCCTCCGTTTGTCGCAGATGCCGGTTTCGAATCTCTCTTTGACGGAGCGGCGCTCGGTGATTGGAGAATGTCGACCATCCGCAATCAGCCCGGGCGCGACGACCCCGGCACGTTCCTGGTCCGGCGCGGCGCCCTTGAGGCGCGCCCCGGTACCGACCTTGGGCTTCTGTGGCTCACGCGCCCGGCGCCACCACGCTATGTTTTGCGGCTGCAATGGATGATGACGGCGTTCGACGACAACTCCGGCATCTTCCTCAACTTCCCCGATCCGACCCAGCAGGGCTACGACAACACCGCGTATGTCGGAGTGAACTTCGGCTTCGAAGTTCAGATTGACGAGCTCGCACGTCCGGACAACGCATCAATCCATCGCACCGGCGCGATTTACTCGTTCAAGGGGCCCACCGACGGACCGCTCGTCGTGCATTCCGTCGGAGAGTGGAATGACTACGAAATCACGGTCGACGGCGCTGACTTCACGGTCGCGCTCAATGGCCAGGTCGTGAACCGGTTCCACTTCACCGGCGATCCCCAGTCCCCACGACGTGGTCTGCCCTCAACGCCCCAGGAGCCGCGTTTCATTGGCCTGCAGACACACACCGGCCAAGTCCTGTTCCGCCGGCTGCAATGGAAGGCCTTGTAAGAAAATGCCGCTGAATTTGTTGCCCATGTCCGCGCTTGGCGCCGTCGAAAGCAATGGAGCAGTGACGTTTGGGCTGTGGCTGCCGTGGGTATCCGCCGGCGACGGCAATGCGCTCACGGTCAAGATCATTCACGAGGCCGACCAATTCCTCGAGGGCGTGCCGGCCCGGGAGTTTGCGCTGACGCACAGCGTCCGTGCTCCGTACGGCGACTTTTGGTCGACCACGGTCCCGATCGCCGGCACGGCGCCTTCCGCACCTGGGTCGGCCTGGGGCACTCCCGGCCGCTATGTATATCGCTACACGATTGTGAACCCGAACGTGGGCGCCCTCGATTGGATCATCGATCCGTTTGCGCGCGAGTTCGGGGTAGGCAAGCTTTCCGCGTTCACGCTCGGCTATCAGCCGTACGAATGGAGCGCCGCAGAAGCACAGTGGCGCGTGCCGCCTTTAACGGACCTCATCCTCTATGAGATCAACGTTGCGGAGCTCGGAGGCGACCTCGAGCGCACGCGCAACGTTATGGCCTATCTCAGCGATCTCGGTGTGAACGCGATAGAGGTCATGCCGCTCTCCAACGTGGGAGTTTCGGTCGACTGGGGCTATCTCCCGATCGGATATTTCGGAGTCGATGAAAGGCTCGGGAAACGCTCGGACTTCCAGCAGCTCGTCGATATCGCGCACCAGCACGGCATCGCCGTGATCGTCGACGTGGTCTATGGCCACACCGGCGTGGATTTTCCTTATTACGATGCTTACACGCGGCTGAAGTACGACCAAAATCCGTTCATGGGCCCGTTTGCAAAAGACTACTTCAGCAGCTTCGGAAAAAGCACCGACTTCGGACGGCAGCTGACGCGCGACTTCTTCTTCAGCGTGAGCAACCACTGGCTTGAGGTCTACCATGTGGACGGCTTCCGTTACGACTGCGTGCCGAACTACTGGGACGGGCCTCTGGGTGTCGGATACGCCAGTCTTGTGTACGAGACCTATCAGCTCGCCAAGCGCGGAATTGCCGCAGGCCAATCCCATTGGCGCCGCTTCGATGCCGGTGCCGCCGAGCCGATGCGGCTCATCCAGATGGCGGAGCAGTTGGAAGGTCCGGAGGACGTCCTGCGCACGACCTATTCCAACAGTACCTGGCAGAACAAGACGTTCGATGCGGCCCGTTCGGCAGCGCGCGGAGACCGCGGACGACTCGCCGAATGGGGATTGTCGCTCGGTCTATTCGGCTACCCGGACGAGGAAACGACGAACGGCGACGTCATCCCGAAAGCGGCCCTCCAATACATAGAGAACCACGATCACGAACGCTTCTTGTGCAATTTCGGACTCGTCAATCCTGACGAAGCGGGCAACCCCCTCTTCCTCGAGGGTGATCGCAGCCGTTGGTACATGCTGCAGCCTTATCTCATTGCCTTGCTCATGAGCAAAGGCATCCCGATGCTGTGGCAGGGTCAGGAGTTCGCCGAAAACTACTTCCTGCCTGACTTCGGGGCAGGCCGTGTTTCATTGCTTCGACCGCTTCGTTGGGATTATTTTTACGATGAACCCGGCCGCTCGACCATCGCGCTGGTCAGAAAACTCCTTCGGATCCGGGGCATTCGCAGCCACATTCGGCGCGGAACGTTCTTCTTCTTCAACCATTGGGAGCGATACCAGAGCCTTGGACTGCTCCTGTTTGCCCGCTACGAGGGAGCGCAATACACCCTCGTCGCAGTCAACACGACGGATAACGAGCAAACAGTCTCATTTTGGTTTCCAGTGGGCGGCGACTATGTCGAAGAACTGCACGGCGGCGCTCTCGATCTCAAAGGGGTGCCGGCGCTCCAGGAGTACGCGCTGACCATACCATCTCACTACGGTCGCATCTGGACCAGAGCGCAGTAGGCTCGCATCGGGAGCCGATCCCGAAAGCCGACGGACGCAACATTTTCTGAGCCCCTTCAGAATCAGAAAATCTAATGCAGCCCGGAGAAATC
>CAWIGD010000014.1:0-13024 GCA_963835165.1 uncultured Alphaproteobacteria bacterium | reverse complement strand
CCGAAAAACAGCCTGCAACCTGCAACTCGTAAGCCCGCGCTCACGAGCCTCTGCTCCGCGCAACGGTGCCGCTCTCCTGCAAATATGGTTAACCAATTGGTGACCCGGAGGGTGTTTCGTCCTGCGAGGGTCGGGAAGCGTGCGTCCTGATCTTTAGGCGGGATTTAGATAACGAAAACGTGTGGCTCATAAATTTCCGGCGATTTCCAAGGTTTGCCCGCGGAGCCACGATCAACCAAATTGCCCACGAAACGAGGCAAATCCCCGCGTCCCGCGGCAGTGCGCGGCGACGCGACGCGTGCGCGCGCGATGTTGCCAAAGGCGGGACAGATCGCGATCAATCTGCCTGGCGTGCGGCTTCGGCAGGGCGCGTTCTCCCCGCCCCTAGATGCAACCGACACCGCAGATGCGAGCAGACCATCCAAATCTGCAGCGTGGCGCTTGCGCGCCCGAGCAGATATATTCCGGCGCGCGTTCATGTTGGGATTTCCGGCGTAGGCGCATCAACGGCTAGGGAGGTCTGACATGTCAATCGACTCGGGCGAAGCCAATCAGTTGCAGCGCGCGCTTGCGCAATCGATTCGCGAGCATTGGACCTTGTTTCTGATCGAGGGAATTGTCCTCGTCGTGCTCGGCCTCCTGGCAATCATCATCCCGCCGCTTGCCACGATTGCGGTGACTATTTTCTTGGGCTGGCTGTTCCTCATCAGCGGGGTGGTAGGCCTGGTCACCACTTTCTGGGCACGCCACGCTCCCGGATTCTGGTGGTCGCTCCTGTCGGCGGCGCTCGCGATCGCCGCCGGTATCGTGTTGCTGGCATGGCCCGTCAGCGGCGCCGTCTCGCTGACGCTGCTGCTGATCGTGTTCTTCACCATCGAAGGCGTTGTCACGATCATGTATGCGCTCGAGCACAAGAAGGACCTGTCGGGCCGATGGGGCTGGATGCTGACGAGCGGCATCATCGACCTCATCCTTGCAGCCATCATCTTGGCCGGGCTGCCCGGCACGGCCGCGTGGGCGCTCGGACTGCTCGTGGGCATCAACATGCTGTTCGGCGGCACCGCGCTGATCGCGATGGCCATGCACGCACGTTCCGATCCGAGCATCCCGCCGGCGCCGAAGACCGCCTAGAGCGGAGACACACGCAGAATTGCCCTCTGACCGCGCCCGCCGACAAGCGCGGGCGCGCCATCAGTCCGAGAAACGCAGCGCCACCGCTCTGGCGGCGCTGAGCACGCGGTCCCGGGACGCGCGCGCTCCGGGCCGCTCTGATCACGACGCAGATAGAAGGTCTCATGATCCTGGTCGGGCCGCGCAAGCCCAAGCACCGGGAGTTGGACGGGATCGAGCAGGAGGCCATGGCCCAGATCGAGAATATGGCGCTGCGATCGTGACAGCGGCGCTCAGCGCCGGCGCATGCGGCGCTCGACCGCCAGCAACAGCATGTTCGCAGCCGCGGCAAAGGCGAACAGCAGCAATGTCAGCGCCATGATATCGAGGACCTTGTGGGCCTCCATGGCGCGGATCAGCATGAAGCCCAGGCCCTGATCGGATGCAAAGAGTTCGCCGATCAGGGTGCCGAGCAGCGTCGCCGAGAAGCCGATACGCAGCCCGGTGACGATCTCCGGCAGCGCCGCCGGCAACAGCACGGTGCGAGCCGTCGCAAGCGGCGCGAGGCGAAGCACGCGCGCCGTCTTGATCAGCACCGGGCTCGTATTCTTGAGCGCGCCGATGGTGAAGAGCGCGACCGGGAAAAGTCCATGCAAGGCGCCGAACGCGACCTTGGCGGAAATTCCGAGCCCGAACACCAGCAGGATGACGGGATAGAGCGTGATCTTGGGAATGGAATAAAGCGACGACAGGATGGGCTCGCCCACCTGACCCGCCAGGCGGTTGGCGCCGAGGACGAATCCCAAAGCCAGCCCGCCAACCAACGCGATCACGCAGGCATAGGCGAAGGCAATTCCGGTCGCCGCGACGTGCGGCCAGAACTGCGCGCTGGTGAGATACTCTCCCACCCGGCGCAAGGTGGCGCCGGGCGGCGACAGCGCCTCCGGTCCGGCCCACTGGAACAACAGGATCCAGGCGAGCCACAGACCCCCGGCCAGCAAGACGTAATCGAGCAAGCGGGCGCGCGCCGTCATGACCGGTACCAGCGCCGGTGCAGCGCCTGCTCCAGCGAGCCGAGCACCGCGTTGACGGCGATCGCGAACGCCAGGATCAGCACGAGCAGGGCATACATGGTTTGATTGTCGAAATTGTTGTACGCGAGCGCGACGCGCCTGCCGATGCCCTCGGTCGAGAGGATGAATTCTCCGGCGATGACGCCGATCACGCTGTAGGCGACAGCGAGCCGCAGCCCCGTCATCAGATGAGGCGACGCAGCCGGCAGTTTCATCAGCAGCGCGGTGCGGACCGGTCCGAGCCGCGACACGCGCGCGACCTTCAACAGCACACGCGGAATGCGGTCGATCGCCGTCACGGTGGCGACGATCATGGCGACGATACCGAACAGCGCACCCAGCACGATGAGCGACGCCGGACCGATGCCGAAAAACACGATCAGCAACGGATACAGCACGAAGGTCGGCACCGAATAGTAGGACGTGAAAATCGGATCGAGCACGCGGCGAAGGCGCGGGATCGCATGCACCACCAGCCCGATCAGAAAGCCGCCGGCCACGGACAGAGCGATCGCCGCGGCGAGATTGCCCAGCGTGTAGGAGACGTCGGGCCAGAACCAGGGCTCGGTTCCCATCACGCCGACCAGCGCAAGCAGCATCTCGGACGGCGGGATCATGGTAAAGCGATCGATGATCCCGGCGCGGCAGAGCACTTCGAGCGCAACGATGGCCCCGCCGACGAGCGCAAGCTGAAAAGCGCGCACGCGGATCATGAGACCCCCAGCGCCTTCTTCGACTCGTCGCGCAGCAGCGCCCAAAGACGGCCGGTGAGCGCGCCGAAGGCGGGGTCCGCGACCAGCGTGCTGTCCCGCTCGCGCGGCCAGCCGGTCGTCACGATGTCGATGAGGCGGCCGGGGCGCGCCGACATCACCGCGACGCGGTCGGACAACAGCGCCGCCTCGTCGAGCGCGTGCGTGATCAGCATCACCGTCGCTCCGGTCTCGCGCCAGAGCCGCAGCAGTTCCTCGCCCATCAGCAGGCGCGTCTGTTGATCGAGCGCGCCGAACGGCTCGTCGAGGAGAATGAGGCGCGGGCGCAGCACCAGCGTGCGTGCGATACAGACGCGCTGGCGCATGCCGCCGGACAATTGCGCCGGATAGGCGCCGCGGAAACCGGTGAGACCCATGAAGGCGAGCGCCTGGTCCACGCGCCGAACAATTTCCGCGCCGTCGGTGCCGGCCCTGCGCAAGCCGAATGCGACGTTGTCCCACACGTTGAGCCAGGCGAAAGTGGCATCCTCCTGGAACACGACCCCGATTCCGTCGGCGACGGTGCCGGTAATGGCGCGGCCTTCCATCTCGATGGTGCCCGACGTCGGCGTGACCAGCCCGGCAATGATCTCGAGCAGCGTGCTCTTGCCGCAGCCCGAGGGTCCGACCACGCCGAAGAACTCGCCGCGCCTAAACTCGAAATCGAGCCGGCCGAGCGCCGGCACCGGCCCCTGGTCGGCGCGGGCGGGATAGGTGTGCGAGACCCCGCGCAGCGCCAGGTGAATATCGGGCAGGCTGCTGGCGGTGTGGGGCATGGGTGCCGCGGTCTCGAGGGTGAGCGCGGCCTTCGCCATCAGAGCGGGCGGCGCAGGTCTTCATCGAGCAGGCTTTGGTCGATCAGCCTGCTCCAGTCGAACGGCTCCTTGAGTTCGCCGACAGAGATGAGGCCGTCGGTGACGGCGGCCAATCCCTCCTTGGAGAAATCACCGCGGCTCCAGTGCTGCCACTCGTAATATTTCGGAAGAATGGCGTTCGCTTCCGCCAGGCTCACCTCCCAGACCTTGGCATAGATGCGCGCGGTCTCCTCGCGGTTGCCGTAGACGAACTCGACCGCCTTGCGATGGACGTCGAGGATCTTGCGCAGGGTTTGCGGATTCTTGCCGGCGAATTCCTTGGTCGTCACCGCCACCTGCCAGGTGAATCTGGGATAGTATTGGTGGCCGTAGAACAGCACCTTGTATTTGTCCGGGGTGATGGTCAGCGCCGGATCGTTGAACGGCGCGGCCGCGACCGCGCCCTGCGCCAGCGCGGTCAAGGCCGGCCCGAGGCCGCCGAGCGGAAGAACCTCCACCTTGCCGGCCAGGCCCTCCTGCTTGAGCGCCGTGCGGATCACCATCTCGGTGATCGACTTGGGACTGGTGTAGGCGACTTTCTTGCCGACGAGATCCTTGATCGAAGCGATGCCGGCATCGGGCTTTGCCGCCCAGGTCAACTCGCCGATGTGGTTCGAGGACGAAGCCACCGCCTTGAGCTCGACGCCCGCAAGCAACCCGGCGATGGCCGCCGACGTCGCAATCTCCGCGTAGGGCACTTCGCCGGCAAGCATGTTGCGCAACGATGTCCCGCCGCCGGCGCCCGCCGTGATGCCGTCGATGTCGAGGCCCGCCTGCCTGAACATGCCTTTTTCGAGCGCCACCGCCCACGGCAGCGTCGCCACCAGGCGGCCGTACTGACTCACCGTGATCTTCGCGGCGGAGGCGGGCGTCACCGCGCAGGCCACGGCGATCGCAGCGCTCGCGAATGTGGCATGGAACCGCATGATCCTCCCTCCCGTCGACCGTGCGTTGATCGCACGTTGTGTATGCAGACCTTGTACATTAGGCTTTCGCCCGCCCGCAAGGTTGCGCGCAGCGGGCGAACGCGGGACCGGAGGAACACCATGAGGATCGTGCATGGAGATCAGGTCGAGGAGAAGATCCGCCTGCACCAGCACCGTCAGGGCATGTTCCGCCATCGCACCGTGGCCGCCGGCGAGCCCGGCACCCCGGGCAATTTCATCCTGGAAATGGTGCGCACGACCGACGATTTCTTCTCCCCGCGCCATAGGCACAACTTCGATCAGTTCCGCTATCAGCTCGAAGGCGAGTTCGACTTCGACCGCAACGGAAAGATGGCGCCGGGTGTCATCGGCTACTTTCCCGAAGGTACACCCTACGGACCGCAGAGCTCGAGCGTGAGCTCGCTGACGCTGGTCCTGCAGTTCGGCGGCGCGAGCGGCAACGGTTACATGACCCAGCAGCAGCTGGAAGCCGGCACCGCCGAGCTCAAGACCCACGGCACATTCGAGAAGGGCGTCTTCCGTCGCAACGAGGGCGAGGAAGGCAAACGCAACGTCGACGGCTATCAAGCCGTTTGGGAACACGTGAACAAGCGGCCGATGAATTATCCGGCGCAGCGCTATCACGATCCCATCATGATGAGCCCTGAACATTTCGAGTGGGTGCCGGTCGAGGGCGCCCCGGGTGTGTGCGAAAAGCTGATGGGGGTGTTCACCGAGCGGCGCTGCGAGGCCCGCTTTCTGCGGCTTGCGCCGCAGGCCCGAATTCGCGCGACCGGACGAAAGATTTATTTCGTGCTCACCGGCGACGGACAAGTGGGCGGCCAGGCCTATCGCCGCCATACCACGGTGTTCTGCGAACGGGAGGAAGAGGCCGCGGTCGAGGCCGAGACCCCGACCGAAATTCTCGTTTTCGGCCTGCCTCGGCTGGATACGCCTGCGCATTACGCCATTGCCGCGGAATAGTTCGCGCATCGTTGGCGGCCGCGCGCCGCTCGCACCTCCTCCGGAGAAAACGATGCGACGGCGCGACGTTGTCGGTATGAGCGTGGCCGCCGCGGTTGCCCTGATACGGGGCGCGGCCTCGGCCCAGGAGACGTCGCAGAACTATCCGACCCGTCCGGTCCGCCTCATCGTCCCGTCGTCGGCGGGCGGCGTCCACGACGTCATCGCGCGCATCTGGGCCGACCGGGTCAAGTCATCGCTCGGCTCGGTCGTCGTTGAGAATCGCAGCGGCGGCGGCGCCTCGATTGCGATCAATGCCGTCGCCCAGTCGCAACCCGACGGCTACACCTTCCTGCTGGGCAGCACGAGCAACCTGGTGCTGCGGGAGGGTCTGGGCAATCGCGTCTACGACGCTGCCAGGGACCTGGTTCCGGCGTCGATCTTCGCCACGACGTCGACGTCGATCACCGTCAATCCATCGGTACCGGCCAGGACCGTGCAGGAGCTGATCGAGCACATCAAGGCACATCCGGGCAAGCTCTCCTATGGCTCCGGCGGGACCGGTGCAATCACGCACATCACTGTCGAGATGTTCAAGCAGATGGCCGGCGGCCTCGACATCGTTCATATCCCCTACAAGGGCATGGCGCCGGCGATGAACGACCTGCTCAGCGGAGAAATCGCCGTCGGCTTTGTGAATATCACCGCGCAAGTGGTCGCCCTGCATCGTGGTGGAAAGATCCGCATCCTTGCGGTCAATGCGCCGGCGCGCCTCGAAGCCGTGCCGGACATCCCCACGACCGCCGAAGCGGGACTTCCGAATTTCGTCTCGCAAACATTCTTCGGCTTGTTCGCCGCCGCGGGCACCCCGAAAGCGGTGCTCGAAAAGGTCAACCAGGTGACCCAAAGCAGGTGGAGCGATATCGAGTTCCAGAAAAGGCTCATCGAGTTGGGATTTGAGCCGATGCTCGGTCTCGGGCCCGACCAGGCCGCGCTCTACCTCAGCGAAGAAACCGCCCGCTGGGCCCCGCTCATCCAAGCGATCGGGATCCAGACGCAGCCCTAATATGCGGATCAGTCTGTTGTCCCTCGGCAGGCGCGACCATGCACACTGAGCTGGCTTCGGCTTTCATGGGCCGATCGGTCCCCCGCCTGGAGGATGCAAAGCTGTTGCGCGGCGCTGGACGGTTCGTCGACGACATCGACCTGCCGCACTTGCTGCACGCGACCTTCGTCCGCAGCTCGATCGCCCACGGGCTGTTGCAACGCGTGGACATCGACAAGGCGAGGGTCATGCCCGGCATTCGGGCGGTGCTGACCTATGCCGATCTGCGGCCGGTGCTCACCTGCGATCGCATCCCGCTTGCGCTGCCGGTCCCGGCGCTGCGGTTTCACGTCGATCCGTGCATCCTCGCCCGGCAGGAGGTGTGTTACGTCGGCGAGCCCGTTGCGCTGGTCGTGGCCGAAAGCAGACAACAAGCCGAGGACGCCGCGGCTCTGGTCGAGCTCGACTTGCGCCCCCTGCCCGCAGTTCTCGAGCCGCGCGCCGGACTCGAGCCGGGTGCGCCCAGGGCGCGGCTCGACTGTTCCGACAATCTGGTCGCCCATTGGGTGGTGGAATATGGCGACGTCGGGCGCGCATTCGCCGGCGCCGCCCATCGGATTGTCGGAGCACTTTCGCATCCACAAGGGCGGCGGGCATTCGATCGAGGCGCGCGGAGTCCTCGCACGCTACGATGCGATCGACGAGTTGCTCACGGTCTGGGACAGCACGCAGATGCCGCACAAGACCAAGCGGGTCTTGGTTGAAGCGCTGGGGCTGTCGGAGCAGCAGGTCCGGGTGATCGCGCCCGACGTCGGCGGCGGCTTCGGACCCAAGAACCCGTTCTATCCGGAAGAGTTGGCGATCCCGGCGGCCGCGCTCGTGCTGGGCCGCCCGGTCAAATGGGTCGAGGATCGCCGCGAATGTTTCACCGCCACCAATCACGAGCGCGAGCAGGATTGGGAGATGGAAGCTGCGGTCGACCGCGAGGGCAAGCTGCTCGCGATCCGCGGCCATCTCCGCCACGACCACGGCGCCACCACGCCGTCCGGACTTTCGCTGCCGCAAAATTCGGCCACCAATCTCATCGGCCCATATGTCTTGCCGGCCTATCGGCTCGAGGTCTCGCTCTGCCTCACCAATCTGGTGGCGGCGACCTCGACGCGCGGCGCCGGGCGCACGCAAGGCACGTTCGTGATGGAGCGGCTGCTCGATCGCATCGCCGACGAGCTTGGCCTTGGCCGCGACGAGGTTCGCCGTCGCAATCTCATTACGCCGCAGCAGATGCCCTATGTCACGCCGGTCACGACCCGCGACGGCCTGCCCATGACCTACGACAGCGGCGATTATCCCGAATGCCAGCGCCGCGCGCTGGCAGCGGCCGGTTGGGCGGACTTCCCGGCCCGCCGCGAGGCGGCGCGCAAGCAAGGCCGCCGGCTCGGCATCGGCCTCGGCAACTACGTCGAGGGAACGGGGCGCGGCCCGTTCGAAAGCGCCGCGGTCCGCATCGGACCATCGGGAAAGATCTTCGTCACGACCGGCGCGGCCGCGCAGGGACAAGGAACACGAACCATGCTGGCGCAGCTCGCCGCCGGCGTGCTCGGTGTCAGGCCGGGGCAGATTCACGTCACCGACGGCGACACCGCGGCAAGCCCGCTGGGGCTTGGCGCCTATGCCAGCCGGCAGGCGGTGACCGCCGGCAACGCCGTCCATCTGGCCGCCCTGATGGTCGCCGACAAGGCGCGCCGGGCGGCCTCGACCATGCTCGAGGTCGCCGCCGATGACCTGGAGCTGGTCGACGGCGAGGTCCGCCTCAAGGGCGTCCCGCAAATGAAGCGCACGCTGGCCGAGGTCGCGCATGCGCTCAGCGGCGTGCCCGGATTTGCGCTGCCCGGCAATATGGCGCCGGGGCTTGCGGCCGCTGCCGATTTTCAGCCCCCGGCGCTGACCTACACCAACGGCGCCCATGTGGTTGAGGCGGAAGTCGACAGCGAGACCGGCGGCGTACGGCTCACGCGCTACGTGATCGTCCATGATTGCGGGCGGATGATCAATCCGATGATGGTGGAGGGGCAGGTGCATGGCGCCGTGGTGCACGGGATCGGCGCGACCCTGCTGGAATGGATGCTTTACGATCGCGGGGGACAGCCGCTCACCGTCACCTTCGCGGACTATTTGCTGCCGACCGTCGATGTCGTCCCGCCGATCGAAATTCATCACATGGAATCGCCGACGCCGTTGAATCCGCTCGGCGTCAAGGGCGCGGCCGAAAGCGGCACCATCGGCGCGCCGGCCGCCATCGTCTCGGCGATCGAAGACGCGCTGCGCCCGCTCAAGGTGCGCATCCGGGAGTTGCCGGTGACGCCGGCGCGGTTGCGGGCGCTCATTCAAGCGGCGACGCACGCTTGAGAACAACTTATGATGCGCCGACACCCGCGCGGAGCAGAAAGGCTGACGGTCCATGGTTGATCAGAGAAATTTCGCCGGCAACATCGCCTATGACGATCTGCGCGAATGGCTCGCGATGGCCGAGCGTCTGGGCGAGGTCCGCACCGTCAAGGGCGCCAACTGCGAGGAGGACATCGGGCTCGCCGCCGAAGCGGTGCTGCGCGCGGAACACGGCCCGTGCGTGGTGTTCGAGGATATCCAGGGCTGCCCGAAGGGCTTCCGGCTGCTGCTCAACATGTTTGCCGGCACCCGTCGCAACATGACGCTCGGTTTTCCCGAGCACCTCACCAAGTGGGAGCTGAGCGACGCCTACCGCGAGGCTTATCTGCAGGAGCAGCGCATCGTGCCGCACGTCATCGTCGACGACGGGCCGGTGCTCGAAAATGTCATGATGGGGGACGATGTCGACGTCACCAAATTTCCGGCGCCGAAATGGCACGAGAAGGACGGCGGCCGCTATATCGGCACCGGCACCTACAGCATCACCCGCGACCCCGAGGAGGACTGGTTGAATGCCGGCGCCTACCGCGCCCAGGTGCATGACAAGAAAACCGTCGGCATCGTGATGGCCGCGGGCCATCATGGACGCATCCACCGCGACAAGTCCTTCAAGCGCGGCGAGCCACTGCCGGTGGTCATGGTTCTGGGCGGCGATCCGATCGCTTTCTTCTTCGGCGGGCTGGAGGCGCCCTACGGCGTATTCGAGCTCGACCTCGTCGGCGGCCTGCGCGGCCGGCCGGTCGAGATGGTGCGCGGCAAGGTCACCGGCCTTCCCTTCCCCGCCAATGCCGAGATCGTGCTCGAAGGCTACGTCCCGCCGGATCGCCTCCATGCGGAGGGGCCGTTCGGCGAGTGGACCGGGCACTATGCCGGCGGCGTGCGCGACATTCCGGTGCTCGACATCAAGGCGATCTACCACCGCAACGATCCGATCGTCCTGGGCGTGCCGCCCATGGGCGGGGGACCGGACGAAATGGCCCGCTACCGCGCGGTGATGCGCTCGGCCACGATCAAGCAGAACGTCGCCAATGCCGGCGTTCCCGGCGTGCAGACCGTGTGGTGCCACGAGGTCGGCGGCGCGCGCATGCTGCACGCACTCTCGATCACCCAGCGCTATCCCGGGCACGCGGTGCAGGCGGCGCACGTCGCCGCCCAATGCGGCGCGTCGGCCTATGCCTCGAAATATGTCGTCGTGGTCGACGACGATGTGGACGTGACCAGCCTCGACCATCTGTTGTGGGCCATGCTCACGCGCACCGATCCCAAGGAGTCGATCCAGTTCATCACCGGCTCATGGGATTCGAGCGCCGATCCGGCGCTGCCGCCGGAGCGCCGCGCCGCCGGCAACATGACCCATTCGGTGGCGCTGATTAATGCCTGCAAGCCGTGGCACTGGCGCGACAAGTTTCCCGCCACCAATGCGCCGAGCCCGGAGGTGACGCGCAAGGCGCGCGAGAAATTCGGCTGGCTGCTCGACGGTAACGGTCGATAGGTCAGGCACGCTGTCCCATTTCGTTGCAAGCACTTTGGAAAAGGCGCAATCTTTTCAAGTCTCATCCACGCCGGTCTTGCCGCAGTAACAAGAAGAGGAACAGCACCCCGCGCGGACAGTATCGGTCTCTTCGTGCGACGAAGCTCCGACAAGCCGGCGCATCAACAAGCCGCTGATCGACTAGGGAGAGGATCCATGCGAATTCGCAAACGTCGCAACCAGCCTCCGCCGCTGGAACCCGTGGCAGGCAATGGCCTGCTCGACCGCCGCGCATTGCTCGGGCGCGGCATCGTGCTGGCAGGCGCCATGACGACCGGCGCCGGCGCGTCGCTCAACAGCGCCGCCGCCGAGCCGCTCAAGAACGACCAATGGAGCCTGGAGACGGGTGAGGCCGTTCCGCCCCTGCAGACAGCGTCCCGTTTCGAGAAGGGCGTGGTGCGCACGCTCAGCAATCCGAACAATGAGCTGCGTAACAGTCATGCCCGCACGCCGCATCATCTGCTGCAGGGCACGGTGACGCCCAACAGCCTGTTCTTCAACATCTGCCATTCCGGTCTGCCGGACATCGATCCAGCCCAGCACAAGCTCGTGGTCCATGGGCTGGTCAAGCAGCCCATGGTGTACACCGTCGAATCGCTGGCGCGCTACCCGATGGTGTCGCGCATGCATTTCATCGAATGCGCCGGAAACTCGGCGCCGATGTTCTCGAGCGAGCCAATGCAGGTCACCGCGCAGGCTCTGCACGGCCTTGCGTCGAACGGCGAATGGACCGGCGTGCTGCTCTCGACGCTGCTTGACGACGTCGGCATCGATCCGAAGGCAAAATGGATATTGGCTGAAGGCGCGGATTCGTTGGGATTATCGCGCAGCGTGCCGATGAAGCTTGCGTTGGATGACGTCATGATCGCGCTCTACCAGAACGGCGAGCGCGTCATGCCCGGCAACGGCTATCCGATGCGCCTTCTCGTGCCCGGCTGCCAGGGCAATATGAATGTCAAATATCTGCGCCGGCTCAAGCTTATCGATCAACCGGCCATGACCTTCTACGAAGCCAAGACCTACTCGCAAATCCTGCCAAACGGCAAAAGCTGGCTGTTCCACTTCACCATGGAGGTCAAATCTTTCATCACGCATCCGTCCTTCGGCCATTCATTGAAAGGCCCGGGCCAGTACGAGATTTCCGGTGTCGCTTATTCGGGCAACGGTCGCATCGCCAAGGTCATGGTCTCGGCCGACGGCGGCAAGAGCTGGGCCGAGGCGGCACTGCAAGGACCGGTTAACCCGAAGGCATTCACTCGCTTTCGGATGCCGTGGCGCTGGGACGGGCAACCGGTGGTGCTGCAGAGTCGCGCGTGGGACGAAGCCGGCAACGTGCAGCCGCTGCGCGCGGAGTTCGTGTCCGCGCGTGGGCAGACCGAGAAGCCGGTGGCAAACCCGCTCGCATTCCCGAACCAGCACTACAACAGCATTACCAGCTGGGGCATCGACAGTTCAGGAGGGATCAAGCATGTCTATGCGTAAGCTGCCTCTTGCACTCGCCTTCACCCTCGCGTTCGGCGCCGCCGCTGCGGTGGCCCAGACGCCGAGGCCCGGCCAGCCCATCACCGAGTCCGACATCACCGCCTGGAACATCGAGGCGTTGCCGGACGGCAAGGGCCTCCCGCCCGGCACCGGCAACGCCAAGCTGGGGGCGGCGATCTATGCGCAGAAGTGTGCGCTATGCCACGGCGAGAACGGCGTGAATCCGCGGCCCGGTTATGCACCGATGGTTGGTCCGTCGAAATTCGATCGCATCGATACGATGAAGACCGTGCCGTACTACAAATATGCGACCACGCTCTATGACGTCATGCGGCGTTCGATGCCCTACCCGATCCCGAAGACACTGACCAACGACGAACTCTACGCGCTGTCCGCCTACATTCTCTTCCTCAACAAGATCATCGGCGAGGACGAGGTGATGGACGCCAACAGCTTGCCGCGGGTGAAGATGCCCAACCGGGATAATTTCATCGTCTGGGATCCCAACAAGATCGAGTACGACCCGATCCGCATGGACGACGCACCGCGCTGATCGCGGTTGCCGCGGGCGTATCGCCTTCCTGGCTCCGTTTGCCCCTTCATCCCTGCTCCCGCCAATGCGATAACATCGACATTGGCGCGGCAGCAGGGGGAGCGGCGAATGGAGTTGGGCTTGACGGGCAAGGTCGCGCTCGTGACCGGATCGAGCCGCGGCATCGGCCGCGGCATTGCCGAGGCGTTCGCAAGCGAGGGCTGCGATCTCCTGCTCACAGGACGGGACAAGGCGGCGCTCGAAGAGGTTGCGGCGTCGATCCGGAGCAAGGGACGCAAGGCCGCCATCATCGT
>CAWIGD010000013.1:0-60263 GCA_963835165.1 uncultured Alphaproteobacteria bacterium | reverse complement strand
CAGCACCGCGCTGGAGGGAAAGCGTTTGGAATTTCTGCACGAGCTGGTTCCCAAGGCCACCGTGCTCGCGCTGCTCGTGAACCCGACCTTTCCCGGGACCGATGCAATCATCAATGACATGCAAACCGCCGCACGCACGCTCGGCGTAAAACTCAATGTACTGAATGCCAGCAGCGAAGACGACTTGGATACCGCGGTTGCGAGTGTCGCGCAGCTACGAGCCGGAGCGCTGATCGTAGCGTCCGACCCATTCTTCATCAGCCGACGCGGTCAGCTTGTCGCCCTGTTGGCTCACCATGCGGTGCCCGCAATTTATCAGTTTCGGGAGTTCGCCGCGGCCGGCGGCCTGATGAGCTATGGAAACAATCTCGCCGACACTTACCGCCAAGTGGGAGTCTATGCCGGTCGGATTCTCAAGGGCGAAAAGCCGGCCAACCTGCCGGTGGTGCAGCCGACCAAGTTCGAGCTGGTGATCAATCTCAAAACCGCCAAGGCCCTTGGGCTCGAAATTCCGCCAACGTTGCTCGCCCGCGCCGACGAGGTGATCGAATGAGACGGCGTGAGTTCATCACGCTTCTTGGCGGCGCAGCCGCGGGGTGGCCGCTCGCCGCCCACGCGCAGCAGCCCGACCGTGCGAAGCGGATTGGTGCGCTGATGAGCACCGCCGCGGAAGACCCGGAAGGGCAGGCCCGTATGACGGCGTTTCAGCAAAAGTTGCAGCAACTGGGATGGACCGACGGCGGCAACGTCCGGATCGACGCCCGCTGGAGCGCCAGCGATGCCGAGCGCATGCGCAAAGGCGCGGAAGAACTGGTCGCACTTTCGCCCGACGTCATCCTCGCCTCCGGTGGTACCGTTTTAGGCCCGTTGCTCAGGACCACACGCGCCGTGCCAGTCGTGTTCACACAGACCCCCGACCCGGTCGGCGCCGGCTTCGTTGAGAGCTTGGCGCGGCCGGGCGGCAATGCCACCGGATTCACCCAGTTCGAATATGGAATCAGCTCGAAATGGCTGGAGCTGCTCAAGGAGGTTGCGCCTCGCGTGACACGGGCGGCGGTCCTTCGAGATTCGACCATACCGGAGGGAATCGGGCAGTTCGCTGTCCTCCAAGCCGTAGCGCCGTCGCTCGGGGTAGATTTGCGCCCGATCGACGTGCGCGACGCGCCCGAGATCGAGCGCGCCGTCACCGCCTTCTCGCGCACCGCCAATGGCGGCCTGCTGGTGGTGTCGGGCGGGTTGCCGCTCGCTCATCGAGAGCTGATCATCACGCTGGCGGCGCGGCACAACTTGCCGGCGGTTTATTCCAATCGCTTGTTCGTCACCGACGGCGGCCTGATGTCCTACGGGGCCGATTCGATCGACCCGCACCGACGCGCGGCCGGCTACGTCGATCGTATCCTCAAGGGCGAGAAACCGGCCGACCTTCCGGTTCAGGCGCCGACCAAATATGAATTGGCGATCAACCTCAAGACCGCGAAGGCGCTTGGTCTCGAGATGCCGCCGGCACTGCTCGCCCGCGCTGACGAGGTGATTGAATGAAGCGGCGCGAGTTCGTCACTATGCTCGGCGGTGCGGTGGCTTGGCCAATTGCGGCAGTCGCGCAGGGAAAATCGGCGCGGATCGGCGGCCTTGTGCTGACGAGCGCAGATGCACAGGGCCTTAGCAGGGCACTTCGGGACGGCTTGCGCGAGCAAGGTTATATTGAGGGACAGAACTTTTCCCTCCAAGTGAGTTCGGCGGACGGGAACACCGATCGGCTACCGGAATTGGCGGCGGAACTGGTTCGTCTGCCCGTCGACGTGATCGTAGCGACCTTCACGCCGTGCGCCCTGGCAGCGAAGCAGGCGACAACGACGATCCCGATCGTCATGGCTGCTGTTGCTGATCCGATTGGCGCCGAACTCGTGCAGAGTCTGGCACGTCCCGGCGGGAACATCACGGGCTTCTCCAATATGGCCGCCGAGACGGCAGGAAAGAGCGTCGAATTGCTGCGGGACACGTTGCCTTCGCTTCGCCGTGTGGCGGTTCTGGTAAACCCGGACGATCCATTCACTAGGCCGCTCCTGCAGCAGGTCCATCTCGCTGGCAGGACTTCCGGCATCGCGATCTCCCCCGTCGCCATGGTACGCGGCCCTGATGAGGTAGAGGCCGCCTTCGCTAAGATGAGAGAAGAGGGGGCGGAAGCCGTTGTCGTTCAAGGCATTTTCTTTTCTAGGACTGTTGCCGACCTCGCGATTAAGTACCGTTTGCCGTCAGCCTCGGTACTACGGCAATTCGCGCTCGCGGGCGGTCTGATCTCGTACGGTGCCGATGTGCCCGAAATATTTCGGCGCAGTGCCGTCCTCGTACACAAGATTCTACTCGGAGCGAAACCAGCAGACTTGCCCGTTGAGCTGCCGACGAAGTTCGAGCTTGTGATCAACCTTAAGACAGCTAAGGCACTCGGCCTTGAGGTGCCTTGGTTCCTGCAGCAACGCGCCGACGAGGTGATCGAATGAAGCGGCGCGAGTTCATCAGCCTGCTGCTCGGTGGTGCAACGGCAGCGCGGTCGCTCGCCGCGCGTGCGCAGCAGGGACAAAAGATAGCGCGGATAGGCGTCCTGGCACCCGGCCCCTCCGAGGGCCCCGACGCAAGTCGCGTGACTCTCAATTCCCTGATCGCAGGGTTGCGAGAGCTTGGTTACACCGAAGGAGACAATATCGGCTTCGAGCGCAAATTTGGAGAATACAAGCCAGATCGGCTCAGTAAAGTCGCCGTTGAACTGGTTGAGCATCAGGTTGATGTCATTGTCGCCTTGAGCACGACGGCTGCCCGTGCGGCCAAACAGGCGACCAGCCGCATTCCCATCGTTGCAATTGCAATGGCCGATCCAGTCGACGACGAACTGGTGGTCAGCCTTGCAAGGCCGGGCTGGAACGTTACCGGGACAACCTTTCTTGGCCCGGAGTTGGTCGCCAAGCGCCTACAGCTGCTCGGGGAGTTCGTGCCGCAACTGTCTCGCGTGGCTGTCCTCTGGCATCCACGTGCATACGGCGAGCGCACGATGACTGGAATGCTGAAGGAGATCGAGCGCGCGGCCCAGACAATGGGCATGCGGCTTCAACTTGTGCCAGTGGCCAGCCCCGCGGATGTCGTCGGTGCATTCGCCGCGATGACCATGGAGCGCGCCGAGGCTCTCAGTGTTTTTCCCAGCCCGATGCTGTTCGCCGAGTACGGCCGCATCGCAGGCCTGGCCGCGGACAATCGGCTGCCGACGATATACGCCGCGAGGGAGGGAGTGGATGCCGGCGGCCTGATGTCCTACGGAGCGAATCTGCCTGATCTGTCCAGGAAAACGGCACTGTACGTGGATAAAATTCTCAAGGGGGCCAAGCCGGCGGACTTGCCCGTGCAGCAACCGACCAAGTTCGAACTGGTGATCAACCTGAAAACGGCAAAGACGCTCGGCATCGAAGTCACACCGACGCTGCTCGCCGGCGCCGACGAGGTGGTCGAATGACCGGCCGGCTGACGTCAGGCTGGCGCAAGTGGGAATGGGTCGAGCGACTCCTCAAAAATTGATTGCCCACCGGGGAATTCAGAACGATTCAGAATGGTCCCAAGGACGTAATGCGCCGCCTGATGCCATAGTTCAGCGTGGGTTCAGTATGAATCCGCTCCGTTTCGGAGTAGAAGTCATGCCGAGCAGGAATCTCAGGGAACTGGCCGAATACCACGCAACGGAGTCCGTTCGAGCGGCTTACCTGACGGATCTGTCGGAATATCGCGAGACGTGGCTCAAGGTGGCGCAAGAATGGTTGGACGAGGCGCGGCTGCGAGGCTCCAAGATATCTCCAACCGTGGCTGACCTGGTTGTCCCTACCGAAAACCCCATCCGGCTAGCGAGCAGACGGCAAATCGGGTGATGTTCGTGCCTCGCCCTGTGGCAGGCTTGGCGTGCCGTAGACCGACTTCGGGGGAGGACGTCCCCATGCTCGGCATAGGAAGGCGCGAGTTCATCACGCTGCTCGGCGGCGCGGCGGCCGCGTGGCCGCTCGCGGCGCGTGCGCAGCAGTCTCGAAGAGTGCCTCGGATCGGTGTTCTACTTCCCGGCACGGCCGCCTCATTTGCGCTTCGCACCAAAGCATTCCTCGAAGGGCTGCGGGACCTTGGCTACGTCGAGGGGCAGACAATCGCGATTGAATGGAAATGGGGGCAGGACAGAGCCGAGGGGCTTCCGGAGCTTGCCGCCGAGCTTGTGGGGCGCAATGTCGACGTCATTGTCACAGGTGGAACGCCGGCAGCCAAGGCACTCAAGAGCGCGACCGGAACGATACCGATTGTCATGGCAATCATCGGCGATCCGGTGGCGGCTGGTCTTGTGGAGAGCCTTGCGCGGCCAGGTGGGAATGCCACCGGGTTCAGCATTGTTGCGCCAGATTTGAGTGGGAAACGACTCGAGTTGCTCAAAGAAATCGTCTCCGAGGTATCCCCGGTGGCGGTGATGCTGAATACCAGGAATCCACAGTCCCAATTCGAATTGAAAGAGATGCAGGCTGCAGCACGGGCGATGGGGCTGCAGCTTCACCCCATCCAAATTTCACCTGAAGATACGTGGGAGGAAGCATTTGCGGCAATGAGCAGGTCGTCCGCTCGAGCGCTCATTATTCTCACGGACCCGATTTTTTTCAGCCAGAGACGAAAGATCGTGGACCTTGCTACACGGAGCCGACTGCCGGCGATGTATTTTTTCCAAGAGTTTGCGGAGGAGGGAGGCCTCATGAGTTATGGTCCGAGCGACACTGATCTCTATCGGCGGTCCGCAACCTATGTGGATCGAATTCTCAACGGCGCGAAGCCGAGCGAGCTGCCAGTAGAGCAGCCGACCAAGTTCGATCTGGTCATCAATCTCAAGGCCGCCAAGGCGCTCGGCCTCGACATTTCGCCGATGTTGCTCGCGCGTGCTGACAAGGTGATCGAATGAAGCTGCGACATCGCCGCGCTCCGGGTGGTCCGGCCTTCGGTACGCATGCGCGCCTACGCGGCGGACTACACTGTCAGGACGTTCGGAGCTGAACTCTTGCTACAGCAGCGTCATTCGCCGTCGTGAGCTACGGTTCACAGCTTGTCCTACGGCTTCAGCGATGCGAGGTAAGCGGCCGCGGTCAACAAATCTTCCGGGCCGAGGTGGGCAACCACGGAAGCCATGAGCGGAGTCCAGACCCCGTTCCGGTTGCCACGCTGCATGTCATAGAGCTGCCGCACAAGATAGCTCGGCGAGCGTCCCGCAAGCGTTGGTACCGGGCCGAGTCCGCGCAGATCACCGCCGTGGCAAACCGTGCACGCGGTGACCTTGCTGCCATCGGCAGTGATTCCGTTTACGACCAGAGCCTCGCCCTTCTTGAGGCTGCCAGGCGGCACATAGGCGATGAAGCCTGATCGCGGGTTGCGCAGGAACTCGCTGTCGTGTGCTTTCTCCGGCGTTTCGATGATGCGCTCGCCGATCGGCTCGACGCCGGCTCCCTCGCCTTCGAGCGTGAGGAACATCCCGTTTTGGGGTTTGGTCTTTGCCACAGTCGCCCGTTCCACCACCGTGATCCAGGGGGTGGCGGGGATCGCCGTGAAGTACTGTGCGGCGACCTTGATCTCGTCGTCCGTCATCATCTGTGCAAAGCGCGTCATCAGGCCGGTATTGGCCTTTCGCGGATCGGACGTTTTCCTGGCGCCGCTGCGGAAATCCATCATCTGCTGCATGAAATATTCGTAGGTGAGGCCAGTGATGTTGGCGTTCTCCGGACGGCCCTTGCCATTGGGATAGTGGCACAGGCTGCAGGCATACACCTGTGGCTGCGCGTATATCTTGCCCTTGGCGACGATCTCCGGCATCGCCGGATGGTCCTCTGGGAACCAGTCGGCCGGACCATACCGATTGGCGATCTGCGCGCGGGTGAACGAGAATTTCGACCCGGGAATGGTGTGCAGCGCGACGTCGTCCAGCACCTGCTGCGGAGTGGGCTCCGCGGGTGGAGTTCCGGATGGCACCGGCGTTGTGAAGCCATAGGCCCATGGTGGCGGCGTATCGGCGGCTTGCACCGCTGTGGCAGCCCCGAACGCCAAAGCCGTTGCGGCTACCAACCATTCTTTCATCGTCCCCTCCGTTTTCCCTGAGTCCTCACCTAGTGTGGGGTTCAGAAGTCCGCATCATTTCCGCGGCAAGTTTGAAATGCGGACTTCTGAACCAAAGCCACACTAGGTCAATAAGTTGCTAGTGTCCGTCGATTCCGAAAGTTCGCAAGCGAGCGTGCCGCACAATGATGCGAACTTCGGAATCGGGACACTAGTCCCGAACACCAGCTTCCGCCGGGAGCGCCGGACGTCGATCGTTTTGGCCTTCGACGCAGCGGTACTCGATGGCGACGTTGTGGTCCTCGACCTCATCCATTTCACGCAGCCCATGGCGGAATGCCGCAACGAAATACGAATGGACCCGGCGATGCGCCTTGAGGAACCCGATCGCCGCCCTGCTGCGCGGGCTCGGCGAGCGGCCACACAGGCCGCCGCGCCGCGATATGCACTCGCGGCGTTTCATCATGAGAATTCAACCCGCCTCATCGGCGTATATCCGGCGGTCGGGGATCAAAAGCTAGCATATTCGCCGGGGGACGTGCAGGCGGAACATGTGGTCCAACCACGGACTGACGACCCCACAACGGACCTCTTCGACGGGCAGGCACACGGTGCTGGGCTATGCTCCGGCCGAGCATGAGCGCCCGCAGCACCTCGATTCAGAACAATTCAGGTCTGCCCCAAGGACCTGCCGCCAGGTTTGCGGGAGATTGAGCTTGCGGCCAACCGACCAATTGGGCCGTCATTGTGGAGGACGGACGATGCCAACTCCTGAAGATTACAGACAGATGGCAGATCGGTGCGCACAGCTCGCCGTTGCGAGCTCTGTCCCCAGCATCGCACAAACGCTACTCGCGCTTGGGTTGGATTATATGGCGCTCGCTGCTAGGCCCGGTCAGCCGGCAGAAATGCAGCAAGATCCCGCCGGCTTCGGAGATTAGCTGGGCGGCAGGACGCAATTTATCCTGAAGTCGCGTTTGTCTCTGATGGCGGGCTGATGAGCTACGCCGCCGGCCGGGCCATTTATCGCAAAGTCGCCGTTGATTATGTCGGCAAGATTCTAGCCGGAGCCAATCCTGCAGATCTGCCTATTCAGCGGCCTACCACATTCGAGCTCGTCATCAACCTAAACGCTGCGAAGGCGCTCGACCTGGAAGTGCCTTTGACGCTGCTCGCCATCGCAGACGAGGTGATCGAATGAGGCCCGGCCAATAACCGGCTATGGCACTTGTGCGACATACGGCGATGTCGCTGCGACGTCCGCTCTTGGGTCTGGAGCGGTGGGATGCCTCGGATATCCTCCGCGAGGGCGGTCGACACCGGTCAGGACCAGCGCGACGCCGGGGCGCCCCTAGACCACCGGCGAGCGCCCGCCGTCGACGTTGATGGCGGTGCCGGTAATGTAGGAGCCCGCATCGGAGGCGAGGAAACAGGCGATGTTGGCGAACTCCTCGGCGCGCCCGATCCGGCCGAGCGGAACCTCCTTGGCGCGCGTGGCGATGTAGTCCTTGAGCGCAATCCCGGCCTTGGCCGCGGCCTGCACATGCTGGTCGGCCTCGATGAACCCGACCAGGAGCGCGTTGACCAGCACGTTGTGCGGCGCGCCTTCGCCCGCGAGCACCTTGGTCAAGGCGAGCCCGGCGGCGCGCGTGATCGAGGTCGGGGCGCTGCGCGCCCGCGGCGCCTTGGCGCCGATATTGAGCGTGTTGATCACCCGGCCCCAGCGCCGCTCCTTCATCTGCGGCCACACCAGCCGCGTCAGCCGGATGGCGGCGAACAGCTTCTGGTCGAAGTCGTCGCGCCACACCTCGTCGGTGATCTCCTCGAACGCCCCGGTGCGCGAGGTGCCGGCGTTGTTCACGACGATGTCGATCTTGCCCAACGCCGCCATGGCTTCGTCGTAGGCGCGCTTGATGTCGGCGGCGACGCCGACGTCACCTGCAATCGCGGCCACGCGTCCCTTCGCGCCCGCGCCGATGCCCTTGGCGGCCTCGTCGAGCGCGCCGCGCCCGCGGGCGATGATGGCGACATCGGCGCCCGAGGCCGCGAACCGCTTGGCGATCGCAAGCCCGATGCCCTTGCTGCCGCCGGTGATCACGGCCGTGCGGCCGGCGAGACTGACTTCCATTCCATCCTCCCGAAGGCGCCCGGACCGCGGGCGCGGCCTAACTTCCTACCTGCCCCGAGGCCTCACCCACAATCTCCCCGGCAAGGATTATTGCGCAAGCAGCGAAGCCGGCACGGACGCAGCGGCCCTTATGCCGAAGCTTCAGATCTTGCGGCTGTCATAGGCCCAATGCAGAAGGGCCTGTCGCTGGCGCGGCCGGCAGGTCAGATCCCCCGGCTCGCAGTGCCGCTCGATCTGCCTGATATGCCGGCGGATGGCCTTCCAGCGCTTGATCTGCCGCCGGTCTTCGGCCGGCATCCGGCGGCCCATGTAATAGCGGCAATACCACTGGAACCAGCCGCGCGGATCATCGGGGTGAAGCCATCCCTTGTTGCGCCAGACCGACAGCGGCTGGCTGGCGTCGACACCGAAGAAATTGAGCGCGCAGTCGCGACCGCGCGGCGAGAGCCTGGCGCGCGCGAACCAGTTCGGCGGAAACTCCTTTCGGGCATCGGTCATGTACTTGCCGCAGAACACGCCGAGCCGCAGCATCTGCCGCGGAGTCAATTCGGGCTTGAATTCCGGATCGAAATTCCGGCCGATTGCGGCGGTCCGCACGTAGCGGTAGCCCTTCTGCATCTTGTCGTTCACGATGACGGTGCGCTTGGGCATTGCGTCTTGCTCGCTGCGCCATGAACGCGCGGGCATTGCGCGTTCGCAGCAGTTGCGGATGATAGAACCGAGGGCGCGCCATGCCCACCCCAGGGATCGACACCACGGGAGCACGTGATCTCGATGTTGCTGGAATGCGGGCTTGCCGCCTGCCCCGACAGTCCGGTCGCTTACGAGCTGCTCAAGCGCATGCGGTGAGCGCGCTGTGGAGCCTCGACAGGCTGTTATCGCTTGCACTAAATCTCTCCGCTGTCATTCCGGGGCGCGGGCTTTAGCCCGCGAGCCCGGAATCCATAACCTCGGACGGCTCGTGTCGTGTACTACGTTTACATCCTGGCGAGCCGGAAACATGGGACACTCTACATAGGGTTGACCAACGATCTGGTCCGGCGCGTGTACCAGCACAAGACGCATGCCGCTCGCGGATTCACGTCTCGATACCGGATTCACCTTCTTGTCTGGTTTGAATGCTACGACGACGTCCTCAACGCCATCGCGCGGGAGAAGGAGCTCAAGAAGTGGCGCCGCGAATGGAAGATCAACTTGATCGAGAGCTCCAATCCGGAATGGGCCGATCTCTACGCGGGGATCGCAAGCTAGGGCTGTGATTATGGATTCCGGGCTCGCGGGCTAAAGCCCGCGCCCCGGAATGACGGCGGAAAGATCCGCGCGATCACCCTACACCACGCCGGTGGCGGAGCCGGCTTGCCGCGGTGGTCGCCAAGCTCTGACGCTCGCTGGCGACCTGCAGGCCCGGCCGTCATTCCGCGGACCGGGGCAGCGACGACGGATATTCAACCGCCGAACGCCTTGGCGTATTGCTCGGCCTGGAACCCCACCAGCAGCTTGCCGCCGATATCGAGCACGGGGCGCTTGATCATCGATGGCTGGGCGAGCATCAGCGCGATGGCCTTCTTCTCCGTGAGCCCTTCCTTGTCCTTGTCCGCAAGCTTGCGGAACGTGGTGCCGGCGCGGTTGAGCAGCGTCTCCCACCCCGTCTCCCGCGCCCAACGCTCGAGCGTGCCGCGCGCGACGCCGGCACTCTTGTAGTCGTGGAAGGCATAGGCGACGCCGCGCTGGTCGAGCCAGGCCCGCGCCTTCTTCATGGTGTCGCAGTTCTTGATGCCGTAGATCGTGACGACCTTGGCCATTTGCACCTCGCTCCCACCCGATCGACTCCCGATACGCTCACAATAGCCGCTGGCGTTTCGGCGTCAAAACCGATAACGGCGCGTGCGGCTCTGGTGCCGCCCGCGACACTTAGGTCTTGCCCTAAGTATTGGATTGCGCTAGATCGTTTCGCGATCCAGGTGGTCGATGCGTTTCGCCGCCCCCTGTGGCTCCTGCGAGGGAAGCAAGAGGAATCAGCCATGACCGCACGAGCCGCCGGCGCGAGCAGCCGGCCGATCGACAGCGTTTTCCGCGCGTTGTCCGATCCGACGCGCCGCCACGTGCTGGAACGGTTGAGCAGGAGCCCGGCCTCCGTCAGCGACCTCGCCCAGCCGTTCGATATGGCCCTTCCCTCGTTCGTCGAGCACCTGCGCGTTCTGGAAGGGTGCGGACTGGTGCGCTCCCGCAAGACCGGCCGCGTCAGGACCTACCACCTCGCGCCCAGGCGCCTGATGCTGGCGGAGCACTGGCTCGCCCGGCAGCGCGCGTTCTGGGAGCGCCGCCTGGATCAGCTCGACGCCTATCTCATCCAGCTCAAGGAGAAGCGCCCATGAAAAGCCCCATGACGCCGTCGCTCGTATTGAAACCCGATCCCAAGCTCGACCTCGTGCTCGAGCGCGTCGTCGACGTACCGCGCGAGCTGGTCTGGGCGGCCTGGACGAAGCCGGAGCACCTGAGAAAATGGTTCACGCCGGCGCCGTGGACCGTCGCGGACTGCGAGATCGACCTGCGCCCCGGCGGCATCTTTCGAACCGTCATGCGCTCGCCGGAGGGAAAGGAGTTTCCCAATATCGGCTGCTACCTGGAGGTCGTTCCGAACGAGCGGCTGGTGTGGACCGACGCGCTCCTGCCGGGATATCGCCCCGCGGAGAATCCGTTCATGACCGCAATCATCACCCTGGAATCGCAGGGCAAGGGCACCCGGTACACCGCCGTCGCCATCCACCGCGATGACGCTGGACGAAAGAAGCACGAGGACATGGGCTTCTACCAGGGCTGGGGCAAGGCGCTCGATCAGCTCGTCGCGCACGTCAAGACGATGTGAACGGCCGCCACGAGCGGCCACGGCGTCATGCCGCCGCGCATCGCGCGGCGAAGGTCCGTCAACCTTGCGACGGAAACAGTCGAGGCTCGCACGGGCGGAACGTGCGAGCCTCTTTTGATATCAAGCGACCGCCAGTCGTCGATGACCGACGACGGCTGTGCTCGATCAAACGGCCTTCATGAGGCCGAGCTGGGTGAGCGCCGTGACGCCGTCGTCGAGACCGATCTCCTCGACGATCTTGCCGCCCTTGAGACGCAGGACGGTGGTGCCGGTGAAGTGCATCTTCCGGCCGGTCGCGGCAGGCAGCGAGCCGACCAGGAAGTCGCTGAAGGCCGGACCGGTGTGCGTGCCGCCGCCTTCCCACTGGCCGACGACATAGTCGCCTTCAGCGATCAGATCGGCGGTGCCCCAGAACTTGAGATCCGGAAACGCGGCACGGAAGTCGGTCATGAAGGCCTTGATGTCGCCCCGGCCGCGGCGCGGCTCGTGCAGCGAGTACTTCAGCAGCATGTCCGGCGCGGCGATGTCGTCGACAACAGCCAGGTTGCAGGTCTCACCCCAGAATTCGGTGAACCAGCGGCCGACGACGGCCTTGTTGTCCTGTTCTTTGCTCATGTGAGTTCCTCTCGATTGAACTCGTGCGAGGGTCACCGACTTCCGTCGATGGCCTGAGCAAAGGGGTAGTCCGATCCAGCAGCGCACGAACTCCGGTTCTTGCCCCGCAATCGAATCCGGCATGTCGTGGCCGGCCGTTTTCCCGCAGCCGCCAACGCGCGTCGCTACCGACCTGTGCTGTTGTCGCCGCTTCCCCTCACCCCGACAAGGCAGCATTGCTCGTCACCCCTGAGAGTGTTCACGGGCGAGGAAGGTTCGGCACCTCGATCTGGCGAACGCCGGATCAGGACCGGGGGGCACCGCTTCGTCGGCTGGGAGATCAGCTTCAGCCAGGGCGCCGAATGGAAGGCACTCATCAGCACGTACATCGGCACCATTCCGCTCAGCACTGACGCATCTTGCGCGCCCGCGCAGAACATATCCGACGGGCCGCCACCAAGAATGCCCGTCAGCAGCGCCATGATTGCGAAGGTCGGCGCGGCCGCGAGGCACAGCCAGTCGGCTGCGCCGAGGGCGGCCGCGTTTCCGCCGTGTATAAGCCTCGCTCATGTCTTGTCTCCTGCGGTAAAGCGCGGTCGGGCCACGACGACACCTGCCGGTTGGCTCAGCGCTTGTCGTACTCGTCGTGGCGGCGCCACCAGACGCCCGTCTCGTTGCGTCCCTTCGGCGCTCGATCGAGCCACTGGTACATGCCCCAGAGGCCGTCCAGTCCGCGCGCATAGGTGGAATAGGTGTGGTAGACGACGCCGTCCTCGCGCGCGAACGCGCTCATGCCCGGCCGATCGCGCTGGTACGTGGCCGCGTCGGTTCCGCACATGGCCGCGAACTGGGCCTCCGCCCCCTCGCCGCCACCCTCCTGGCCCGCGCGCCACTCGAACGCCGTCTCGCGCCGGTAGTTGTATTCGATGCCTCCCTTGCGCTGCTGCTCCTCGGTGAAGGCGATGTTGAAGTCGGAGTTGAAGTCGCTGCCGGACGAGGATGCCCAGGGAAACGTCCAGCCCATCCGCCGCTTGTACGCCTGCAGCTTCGCGAGCGGCGCCCGCGACACCGCCGCAAACGCGACGTCGTGGTTCTCCAGGTGGACGGCGACGCCGTTGAATCCGTCCGCGATCGACGAGCAGGACGGACACCCGGCCTTGTAGTCGGGCCCGAACATGAAGTGGTAGACGAGAAGCTGCGAGCGCCCGCGGAAGAGGTCTGCCAGCGAGGCGCTGCCTTCATCGGTGTCGAACCGATACGCCTTGTCGATCCGGACCCACGGCAGCTGCTGCCGTCGCCGCGCCAGCTCGTCGCCGCGCTGCGTGAGCTCCTTCTCGTCCTCGAGCAGCCCGAGCCGGGCTGCAAGCCACTCTTCACGCGTCCCTGTCATGTGTTTCGTCATCGCTTTATGTCCTTCCTTCGTCTAGGGCGTGTCCCGACGGCCGCTCGAGCTGATTCCATTTCTACGGGACACGGTCTAGCGTCGGATATCGAAACGATGGGAGTTACAAGTTTGGCGGGATTCCGATGGACTCGCTGATCACGGCCGCGGCGCGCGCACTCGCAACGGGTGATCCCCTCGGCGCACTGAAGCGGGTCGCCCTGCGTGACGACGCGCCTGCGCTCGCGCTGCGAGGCATCGCGATGGCGCAGCTCGGCGATCTCGTTCGCGCGAAGGCTCTGTTGCGAAGCGCGGCGCGCGCCTTCGGTCCGAAAGAAGCGGTGGCCCGCGCCAGGTGTGTCGTCGCCGAGGCCGAGATCGCGCTGGTCTCGCGCGACCTGGGCTGGCCGGCGAAGGCGCTCGACGCGGCGCGGGCGACGCTCGAAGCGCACGGCGACCGCGTGAACGCCGCGCATGCGCGCAATCTCGAGGTCCGCCGCCTGCTCCTGATCGGCCGCCTCGACGAGGCCGAGCATGTGCTCGCCGGGCTCGACCCCGCGCCCTTCCCGCCGGCGTTGAAGGCGGCCCACGAGCTGGTCGTCGCGGGGATCGCGATGCGACGCCTGCGGACGAAGACGGCGCGCGCGGCGCTCGCGCGGGCCGGGCGCGCCGCGCGCGATGCGGATATCCCCGCGCTGACGGCGGAGGTCGAAAGCGCATCCCTGGTCCTGGACACGCCCGCTGCGCGCCTGATTGCGCGTGGTGACGAGCGGCTCCTCCTGCTCGCGGATGTCGAGGCGCTGCTGGCGTCGAAGGCGCTGGTCGTGGACGGGTGCCGTCATGTCGTGCGCGACGCACGCACGGTGGTCTCGCTCGCCAGGCGTCCGGTGTTGTTCGCGCTCGCACGCGCGCTGGGCGAGGCGTGGCCCGGCGACGTGCCGAGGGGCACGCTCGTCACGCGGGCATTCCGGGCAAAGCACGCCGATGAATCGCATCGCGCACGGTTGCGCGTGGAGATCGGGCGGCTTCGCACGGCGCTGCGGACGCTGGCCGGCGTGAGCGCGACCAAGCGAGGGTTTGCGCTGGTGCCGCGCCGCGCACGCGAGGTCGTGGTGCTGGCGCGGCCGGTCGAAGAGCAGCATGCGGCGGTGCTCGCCTTCCTCGCCGACGGTGAATCGTGGTCGAGCTCCGCCCTGGCGCTTGCGCTTGACGCCAGCCAGCGCACCGTGCAGCGGGCACTCGACCAGCTTGCGGCAGCAGGCAAGGTGCAGTCGTACGGGCGCGCGCGGGCGCGCCGGTGGACGACCCCGCCCGTGCCGGGTTTCACGACAACCTTGTTACTCCCGGGTCCGCTGCCGAGCGACTAAGATCCGAAATCATAAGTCGCGCGACCGCGCCACAAGCGGTCATAGACTCACTCTTCAACGATAATCGGTACCAGGTTCGAAGCATGAAACAATCAGCAGCCGAAATCCTCCGCGAATATGGACCCTTTCCCGGTGTCGACCACGTGCACGGGGTTACGTTCGACGGTCAGCACGTCTGGTTTGCCGCCGGTGAGACAGCTGAACGCGCTCGATCCGTCGAGCGGCAAGCTGCTGCGCTCGATCGATGTGGCCGCGCACGCAGGAACGGCTTTCGACGGCCGGCACCTGTTTCAGATCGCCGAGGATCGCATCCAGAAGATCGACCCGAAGACCGGCCGTGTGCTCGCGACGATCCCGGCGCCCGGCGGCGGCCGTGACTCCGGGCTCGCGTGGGCGGAAGGGTCGCTCTGGGTGGCGCAGTATCGCGACCGCAAGATCCATCAGATCGATCCGGAGACCGGGGCGATCCTGCGCACCATCGAGACCAACCGCTTCATCACCGGGGTCACCTGGATCGACGGCGAGCTCTGGCACGGCACATGGGAAGGCGACGCGAGCGATTTGAACCGGGTCGATCCGCGAACGGGAGAAGTCCTGGAGCGGCTCGAGATGCCGGCCGGAACAGCCGTGTCGGGCCTCGAGTCCGACGGCGGCGATCGGTTCTTCTGCGGCGGCGGAAACAGCGGGACGGTGCGGGCCGTGCGCCGGCCCAAGCGAGGCTAAGCGGCGAGCAGCAGAACGTAGGTTGGGTCGAGTTCTTCACGAGACCCAACAGCCCCTCGGGGTGTTGGGTCTCGCCAGCGCTCGACCCAACCTACCGGCGCGATGAGCCCTCACCCGGACAGGGTTTCGATCCGCCCGCCAGCAAGCACCATCAGAATCTTCTTGAAGTCGGTCGGGATGGAGAGCTGGGAATAAGCGTGGCGATACGGCTCGATGTGCGCATCTCACTCCCACTCGACTTATTCCGGGTCATGGGAACGCGGCATCGGCGTCCCGCACTATCTCGCGACGCAATATCTCCGACGGGAAAGCATCAAACCTAGTTTCCGAATGGGATCGTCAGGTCCGTCTCGTTGGTGTCCACGACGAACACCGCGAGGAGCTTGGCCGGCCGCGTCTTGCTGGCATTGGCGCTGACGCCGTGGCGGTCCCCGGGCAGCTCGGAGAAGTTCTGTCCGGCCTTGTAGGTCGTCACCGGTCCGTCGTTGACCTGACTGCGGATCGCCCCCGCAAGAACGGTCGCGTAGATGAAGGCGGATTTGGGATGCGTGTGGCCAGGCGAATAACCGCCCGGGCCATATTCGACGAGCACACCCTTGATGCTCTTGCCGGGGACGTTCGGCAGCTCGTGCTGGTAGACGAGAGTCACCTTGGCGTTCTTCGCCTTCGGCGCCTCAGCAAGGACGCTGCCGAACGGCAGGGCGGCGACAAGCAGCGAGTAGAGGATGCGTTTCATGGAGCCGCCCTTTCCTTCGGTTGGCGGATGCAGGATCAGGCTCGTGCCTGTGAGCGGCGGAGCCATTCGTCGAGACCGATGCGGCCGAGACGCGCCTCGCCCAACGGCACGAGCGAGCGCTCCTCAACCCGGCCGCCCCAGTATCGGGCCTCGGGGTCGCTCACGACCTGACGCGGGTCGCCGATCGCCTTCAGATAGCGGGCGACGATTTCGTTGAACGGTGCACGTTCCGGGCCGGCGATCTCGACGATGCCGCTTCGCGGCGCCGCGAGCGCCACGTCGGCGACGATGGCGGCAACGTCGTCCGCCGCGATCGGCTGGAACAGGCCGGGCGAAAGCCTGACCTTGTTTCCATCCGCACTCGAAGCGGCGATGCCGCCGAGGAATTCCAGGAACTGGGTCGAGCGGATGATGGTGTAGGGGATGCCGGAGGCCTCGATCAATTTCTCCTGCGCGACCTTGGCGCGGAAATAGCCATTCTCGGGCGTCCGGTCGGTTCCGACGATGGACAGCGCGACATGATGCCGGACACCGGCCGCGGTTTCCGCCGCGACAAGGTTGCGGCCGGAGGTCTCGAAGAATTCCAGCACCGCCTTGTCTTCAAATGAGGGCGAATTGGCGAGATCGATCACCACCTGCGCGCCGGCCATGGCCTCTTTGAGGCCCTCGCCGGTGAGGCTGTTGACGCCGGTATTGGGCGAGGCGGCGACGACCTCGTGGCCGCCCTGGCGCAGAATGGCGACGGTCTTGGAGCCGATCAGGCCGGTGCCGCCGATGACGACAATCTTCACGGTTACCTCCTCTCGATGCCTGGCGAACCCTCAGAAGGGCTCGAATGCAAGGGAGGAATGATATCCGAGCCTCAACGCGCGTAAATAATGCAAACCCGCGAGGAGACAAACCCCGAGGCGTGGTTAGATCCAGAAAAGAGTGTCATGCGGGCGGCGGGTGCCCGAACGGTATTTTCCGCGATCCCACCGGAGTATCCCACACCCCTCACTCCCACTCGATTTCCGCGTACCGACACGGCGCCGCAAACTCGCGCCTCGTACTTTGTTCAACCTGGCACGACGACCTCCGCGCCCTCAATCGCGTAGTGGGCATGGCGAAAGTCTCGGATATTCGTGAGCTTGTCCCCCGCCCACTGTAGCAGAACGAAATACGCTGGCGCTCCAGCTGGATCGCGAGGATCGCGAACGAGGAGCGCCGGGCGTCGGTCAACCAGCCCGGGGACAAAATGCCAATCGTCGACGTCAGAGTAATTGTGAAAGTATCTCTCAACCTCGCGCTTGCCGTTCATGCGTGTCCTGTTGACGAGCTCCAACCGCACTTCATCGGCGAGCATGTCGCGGACAGCATCGAAGTCGCGCGCGTTGAAGCGGTCGACGTATTTAGCCAGGAGCAACTGCTCAGGCACTGCCAAGGCGGGAGTGGATAGATCCTGAGGTTCGTTAGCGATCTCTCGCAGGCGCTTGCGGCCACGATTTAACGCTGCCTTGACGGCCGGGACGCTGGTCCCCGTCACCTGACTGATTTCGTCCAGCGAGTAACCGAGCACATCCATCAAGATGACACAGCTCCGCTGTGTCACCGGCAACCGCATGAATGTCGCCAGGCTCGCTGCCGCAGTCTGACGATCGGATATGGGGTTCACCAATGCAGCGATCATCTCTGACTCCTCATTGGAGTGGATGGCCTCGTACCGCCGCCGTCGGCGCAGAAAATCCAGCGCAGCATTGTGAGCGATACGAAACAGCCATCCGTCGAGATCGGCGATCAATCCGGCGTGAGGGAACGCGTTGAACGCTTTCATCAGCGCTTCCTGGACCACGTCCTCGCCATCGATGACCGAACCTGTCATTCGCGCACAGTAGCGGTGTAGCTTTGGCCGCAGTTCGCCGAGAGACCTGTCGAAGGCCGCTCGGGCTTCCTCGGTGCCGCTTCCCGATGGGCTCATGACTTGTTCTCATGCTCTCATGGCTCGCCAACCATCCGGTAGTTACCGACGATGGTCGCCTCGGTTTGCTGCGGAGGCTCTATACACCGCTCTTTGAGACCCGATTGGAAGGACCGAAACGCGTCCAGCCGCGGAATCGGGCTGGCCCCGTCCTTGGTCTCGGCGATGCTGAAATGGACGAACGTGTCATCGCTGAGCCTTAGGGACAGGTACCGGACATCGTCTGGCGATTTCGCGCGCAACTCCTGAAACACTGCCTGGATCAAGCGTGCGTTCTCCTCGGCCATCTCAGGCTTCGTCCTGTAGCGTACCACGGTCAGCTTCATAGCATCCTCCATCAACTGCGATTTCGATCGTCACCTCCAAGGACGTCTCGAATGCACGAAAAGATTTCGGGCGCGCAAAAAAATCTCCTCCTCCGAATCCTTTGACCATCACGGTTCGTCTTCATGGCGTGGACCGTTGAACTGCGGTCTTGAGGAGGTTGCCATGACAGAGATGAATGAAAAAGCGAAGAAATTCTGGGTGTTAGCCCTCGCGTCGATCGCGTCATGTATGGTCGCGCTCGACGCCTTGGTCGTCACGACAGCCTTGAGTTCCATCCGCGTCGGCCTTGGCGCCTCGCTCGAATCGCTCGAGTGGACCGTTAACGCCTACAACCTGAGCTTTGCTGTGCTGCTACTGACGGGCACCGCGCTCGGCGATCGCTTCGGGCGCCGGCGCATGTTCAGTTATGGCATTGGGCTGTTCGCCGGTGGATCGGCCGCCTGTGGGCTGGCGACCAGCGTCGGCTGGCTGATCGCCGCGCGCGCCCTCCAGGGCGCCGGCGCGGCTCTGGTCGTGCCGCTCGCAATGGCACTCTTAGGTGTAGCCTTTCCTCGCGAAGAGCGCGGGCCGGCACTCGGGATCTTCAGTGGTGTCACGGGCGTCGCGCTCATCGCCGGACCGGTCGTCGGCGGCGCTATTGCGCAGGGCCTAGCGTGGCAGTGGATCTTTTGGATCAATCTGCCGATAGCCGCAATCGTTATTCCGCTGGTGGCGCGTCGCATCGACGAGAGCTTCGGACCAAGTGCCACTATCGACATTCCGGGAATTGCGATGGTGACCGGCTCCGCGCTCGGTTTGGCATGGGGCCTAATGCGCGGGAACAGTGCGGGTTGGAGTAGCCTCGAGGTTGTCGCAACGCTCGGAGCGGGTCTTCTGCTAGCTGCCGCCTTCGTCGGCTGGGAGCTGCGCGCGCGTGAACCAATGGTCCCGATGCGGTTTTTCCGATCCCACGCCTTTGCATCGGGCATCGCGTCGAGCTTCTTCTTCTATGCCTCAATGTATGGCGTGTTGTTCTTCTTGCCGCAGTTTCTCCAGACCGCGCAGGGCTACGGATCATTTGCCGCCGGCCTGCGACTGCTGCCCTGGACCGCCACGCTGTTCGTGGTGGCACCGTTCGCTGGAAAACTGGTCAACCGGATTGGCGAACGGCCGCTTGTCGTCGTCGGTCTTCTCCTGCAAGCGCTCGGTATGGCGTGGATTGGGCTGATCGTCGCGCCGAGCCTCGCCTACATGCAGCTTATTATTCCCTTGATCCTTGCAGGCGCGGGTGTGTCGATGGCGATGCCCGCGGCTCAGAATGCTGTCTTGAATGCGGTCGCAAGCAGTGAGATCGGCAAGGCGTCCGGCACGTTCAACATGCTGCGCTACCTCGGCGGGGTGTTCGGCATTGCCGTTCTTGTCGCAGTGTTTGCGCACACCGGCAGCTTTCACTCTGCCCAGGCTTTCAGCGAAGGCTTTGCAGTGGCGATTGGCGCCTCTGCCAGTCTCTCCGTCGTTGCGGCAATTGCGGGGTTGCGGTTGCCACGCGCCGCCACAGCACGATCAGGCATTGCCGCAGTCGTGCATCGTGAGACACAGGGCATTCTCACAATACGCAGTTACCAGGCGGATCACGCGTAGACCGTAAGCTGCGCGAGTTTGGCGTCTCGAGCAACCAATGCACCGATAGGAGAGTCAAGAATGACATCGAGCAATATCCCGCATCCTCTAGTGGTGACCAGAGAGCAATGGCTCGTCGAGCGGAAGAAACTGCTGACGCATGAAAAGGAGCTGACCAAACACAGCGATCACGTCAATGCGGAGCGGCGCCAGCTGCCAATGGTGAAGATTGACAAGGATTATGTCTTCGACGGGCCGAACGGCAAACAAAATCTCGGATCTCTCTTCGAGGGCCGCCGCCAGCTCATCGTCTATCACTTCATGTTCGATCCGAGCTGGGACAAGGGCTGCCCGGCTTGCACGGGGCATGTCAATGCGATCGGCGACTTGTCGCGGCTGAACGACCTCGACACTACTTTCGTACTCGTGTCACGCGCCCCACTCCCGAAGCTCCAGGCCTACAAGGCGGAAAAAGGTTGGAAACTTCCCTGGTTTTCTTCCTTTGGCAGCGATTTCAACTACGACTTTCACGTAACAAATGACGAGGAAGTGGCACCCGTTGAATACAACTATCGAAACAAGGCCGAGTTGGAGGCTAGCGGTGCTCCCAACGCTACGAAGGGAGAAGAGCACGGGCTCAGCGTATTCTTTAACCTCGGAGATGACGTGTTCCACACTTACTCGGTCTACGCGCGAGGCACGGAACCCCTCACGAACGCTCGCAGCCTGCTTGACGTGACGCCCTATGGACGCCAGCAGGACTTCGAGGACTCCCCACCCGGTTGGCCTCAGCGACCGACTTATGGATAAGCGGCGAGACGCGCGTAGCCCCGTCCTCTACACCCGACACTCGGCAATTCCGAGCGTCCCAATTTTTGGATAGGCAACCCGAAAGGACAACCCGCCGATTTCTACTCCACGCTACCCTACTGCCCTCTCGCCGGCGGAAATGCTTCCTTTTCACCCGGCATTTGCTCAGATAGAGATGCAACTTTTCGTACATAAGTCAGCCTACGGAAAAGACCGTCAGCGCTATGCGCTCTATCTGACGGTCTTATGATTTCGGCTGGCGTGCCCTACGCCACGTGCGTGATCGTCGACTTTCGGAAGCTACCGAAGTCCGCGCACGAGAAAGAACCGTTTCGCCAGTCCGTCAGAAAATTGCGCTCTTGATTTCAAACACGAATTTCGACGATACGCGATGTGCTCGGTTTCAGCGACTATCGACATCGATCGGCCGATTTTCTACATACGCAACCCTCGAACGACTATCAGCCTCACGGCAACTTGCAACAACGGAGGTGCAGCATGGAGATGGCGTATCGAGAGCGGTGGCAGGCGGAGATTGCCGAGCTGCAAAGGATCTTGTCTGGGTTTGACTTAAGCGAGGAGTGCAAGTGGGGAAAGCCCTGCTACACAATGGATGGAAAAAACGTCGTCATCATTCAGGGCTTCAAAGAATATTGCGCGTTGGGCTTCTTTCAGGGTGCGCTGCTGAAGGACCCGAAGAAGCTGCTGGTGCAGCTCGGGCAGGTTCAGGCAGCGCGGGTGATGAAG
The DNA here is from genome assembly GCA_963835165.1 of uncultured Alphaproteobacteria bacterium. Taxonomy (GTDB): domain Bacteria; phylum Pseudomonadota; class Alphaproteobacteria; order Rhizobiales; family Xanthobacteraceae; genus VAZQ01. Next base: position 38,923 of record CAWIGD010000013.1, on the reverse strand, counting down.
TTCACCAGCGCCAAGGAGATTGCGACGAAGGCGCCCACCATCAAGGCCTACGTGCGCGAGGCCATGGCGGCCGAGAAGGCCGGAATGAAGGTCGAGACGAAGCCCCGAGAGTTTCCCATGCCCGAGGAGTTGAAGGAGAAGTTCCGCAACGATCCGCGGTTCAAGCGCGCGTTCGAGGCGCTGACGCCGGGTCGGCAAAGGGGATACCTGTTTCACTTTGCCGGCGCGAAGCAGTCTGGGACCCGGACCGCGCGGATCGAGAAGGCGATGCCTGCGATCTTCGAAGGACGAGCGTTCCTGGCGCGGCGATAGATCGTGAAACTGTGCGTGCGTACCAGCGACTTTCGAAAACGTTCGTTGATCTCGCTCCGCAATCTTATCCCGCACTATCCGAAATTAGCCCATTCTACTCCCCGTCATTCCCACTCGATTATTCTGAAGCATGGTAACGCCTTGATCTAGCACCGCAAACTTTTTCTGCGCGTGGTCAAAGACCGATCCCCCGATCCGTCAGAAATTTGCGCTCTTGATTTCAAATGGAAATTCCGATGATTCGGAACCTGCTCGCCTTCAGCGACTATCGACATCGATCGGTCGATTTCCCAGTGTCTCCGGCAACAACGACTTGGCCGGCTTGATCGGGAAAGGACCGTCAGCGGAAACTGATCCCGTCACCGGTCCACGCCATTCAAGTCTGAAAACTGTTCGCGAAGCTTGCGTCGATAGGTGCGCGTCTTTTGACAATTCCCGCACAGGTTCGACGCGCACCAATGCCGATTGGCAGGCTTGGAACGATCGAAGAAAATCCAGCGACACTCCTCCGACGCGCAGGTCTTTAGGCGCGCAAGTCGATCCGTCTTGGCCAAGCCATACATTTCCGCCACGACGCAACCAAGCGCGCTGGAACCTGATGCAGCTTGCAGCGTGACGGCACCCTTGTTCGTAACGACCAGCGCCAGCGGAAAATCCTTGGCCGCTACTGTCAGCCTACGCGCCGCGTCCGAATCTTTCCGCCGGTCCCCAGCAGGAAGTTGCAGGAAGTTGCGCAGCGCATCGCGCAGGTTCAGCGCACGGCGATAATCATGTGCATCAATGCGTTTGCCAGGCTGCAACAGGCGGCGCCTCCGCATCCACGCCTCCATTTGGCTCCGGGTCTCGAACTCGTCTCCGCCCGTGTGAGCCACGCCTCGCTCGACATAGCGGCGGCAATCGAGCGTGTTCACAAAATCGTAGAGAAGGGCAAGTTCCTCCGGAACGGCATGCTTTTGGGATAGCCACATAAACACCAACATATACCGTTTGCCGGTTGACTCAATGGACACCAGTTAACATATTATGATGGTGTTGGACGATGGAGCACTCGCATGGCCAACGTTCCAAACAGCGTCACGACAGCGCAAAGGGCTCGCATCTTCTACGGCTGGATCGTGGTCGCCGCCGCGTTTGCCGTCACTTTCGTGGGCTTCGGAAGCGCCTACACGTTCAGCTCTTTTGTCGCCTCCTTGGAGAAGGACTTCGGGGCGTCGCGCGGTTCAGTCTCGTTGGTGTTCTCATTGGCTGGATTCCTGTATTTCGGCATTGGCATGATATCGGGGCCGATGGCCGACCGTTGGGGGGCCAGGCGGATCGCCATAGCCGGTATGCTGCTTGCCGCCATCGGTCTAATTCTGGCCGGACGAGCAAGAACGCTCATGGAAGTCTATGCGGCCTATGGGCTCGGGATCGGCCTCGGCCTCGGCTGTGCCTTTGTTCCCATCCTCGGCGCCGTGCAGCGCTGGTTCGTCAAGCGCCGCGGGCTTGCATCCGGGCTCGCCGTCAGCGGAATCGGCGTGGGAACCTTAGCGATGCCGCCACTAGCCACAGCGCTCATTGCCGCATTCGGATGGCGGGACGCGTATCTCGTTCTAGGCATCCTCGTGGCGATCGTGGGCGTTGGCGCGGCCGCCCTGATGGAAGACGATCCCCGACAACGTGGACTCGGGCCGGACGGCAGTGCGCCAGAAACGGTCCTGTCCTCAGGGGCCGCGCAAGGCTTGTCCGTCAAGGAAGCCGTTCGGACCACGCGGTTCCTCGGGCTCTATACGGCCTGCCTCGTCGGCTCGCTGGGCGCGTTCGTCCCGTTCGTGCACCTTGTGCCCTACGCCATCGATCACAAATTCGAACCGACCATGGCCGTGCTGCTCCTCGGCGCCATCGGCGTGGGAAGTACCATCGGCCGATTTTTCCTCGGCAATTTCGCCGATCGCATGGGGCGGGACGCCTTCCTGGTCGCCACGTATTTCGGCATGGCGGCATCTCTCGCGATCTGGGCAGTGGCCGGAGGCTTCGCGGCGCTCATCGTGTTCGCCCTGGCGTTCGGGCTCTTCTACGGGGGCTGGGTTGCCATCCTGCCGGCGGTCGTCACGGATCATTTCGGGGCGCGTCGTGTCAGCGGCATCATCGGTGTTCTCTACACCAGCGTCGCGATCGGAACGCTCGTCGGGCCGAGCGCCGCCGGCTTCATGTTCGACGCCAGCCACAGCTACTTCGTGCCGATTGCGGCCAGCGCGATCGCCAATGCCGTGGCATCCGCGCTCACGATCATCACGGCAAGGAGCGCATCGCCAATCGCCGCGGCCAACGTGCGGTAAGGCGACATCACGATTCGTCGCCAAGGTGTTGGTCGGCCAGATCGTATGAGCCCCGCCGATCAATCAGGAAAAAGGCTCGCCATCGAACAGCAACGCCTTCTCGCGATCCACGCCTCGGAAGCTCGGGTCCGGGTGAAGTCGTCGAATTATCCGTCGCCGCTTGCGGAACGGATGGCGGGCCGCGTCAAGCATCCGCTTGGCGACCTCTTCGGGCTGCACAACTTCGGTGTGAACCTGACCGAACTGACGCCCGGCGCAGTCTCGTCGCTGTTGCATCGGCACAGCCGCCAGGACGAATTCATCTATGTGCTCGAGGGTGAGCTCACTCTCGTAACGGACGAAGGCGAGGTCGTCCTTACGCGGGGAATGTGCGCCAGCTTTGCGGCCGGCGGGCCGGCCCACCAGATCGCCAACAGGTCCGCCGCCGTCGGCATCTACCTGGAGATAGGGGATCGCTCAGCGGACGATGAGGTTTCCTATCCGGCGGACGATCTCATTGCGGTGCGTGAAAATGACAGGTGGGCGTTCAGACGGAAGGATGGGTCGCCTTACTAGTGGATGGAATTTAACACTTGGTGCCCGCGTTTGACGGCGGCGATGATTTTGTCCGGGTCCGCGGTCCATGTGAAGGGCTTTGGCGCCTGGTTTGTTTCGGCGAGGTATCGATTGATGGCTTCCTGGAGATCGACGACGGATCGGAAGACGCCACGCTTCAAACGTTGCTTGGACAGCTTGGCAAAGTAGCCTTCCACGGCATTGAGCCAGGAGCACGATGTCGGCGTGAAGTGGAAGACGAAGCGCTCGTGCCGGTCGAGCCAGGCGCGCACCTTCGGATGCTTGTGCGCTGCGTAGTTGTCGAGGATGAGATGGACGACTTTTCCGGCCGGAACCTCGGCGTCGATGGTGTTCAGAAAGCGGATGAACTCCTGATGACGGTGCCGCTGCATGTTGCGGCCGATGACGGTTCCGTCGAGCACGTTGAGGGCGGCGAACAGGGTCGTGGTGCCATGGCGCTTGTAGTCGTGGGTCATTGTTCCAGCCCGGCCCTTCTTCATGGGCAAGCCCGGCTGGGTCCGGTCGAGCGCCTGGATTTGGCTTTTCTCGTCAAACGACAGGACGATGGCGTGGGCGGGCGGATCGACATAAAGCCCCACTACGTCGCGCAATTTCTCGACGAAGTTGGGATCGTTGGAGAGCTTGAAGCGACGGAACCGGTGCGGCTGCAACCCGTGCGCATGCCAAATGCGTTGAACCGAACTGGCGCTGATACCGATCTCCTTGGCCATCATGGGAGCGGTCCAATGCGTCGTTTCGGCGGGCGGATCACTCTGGGTCAGCGCCACGACCCGCTCGGCGACATCTGCCCCCAAGGGCGCAACGCGCGAGGGCCGTGTCTTGTCGTGCAACAGACCGTCGAAGCCCTCCGCCATGAAGCGTTCCTGCCAGCGCCAAACGCAGGTCTTCGATTTACCGGTCTGCCGCATGATCTCGTTGGTGCCGACCCCCGCAGCAGACAGAAGGACGATCTGGGCTCGCCACACATGCTTCTGGGGACTGTTGCGATTTGCGGCCACAGCCTTCAGATGGCGACGGATGGCAGGCGTAACGGTGAGGGATATTCCTGTGCGCATCCAACAGATTCACATGCCCCGCCCAAACAGGAATCCCCCTACGGGATTCAAATGCTAAAATTCATCCACTAGCGTGGACCGGTCCAACCAAGGGGGAGACGATGGCGACATCACTCTACGACCTCAGCGTGCCAACCTTCTTGCAGACCGTTAGGGCCGTCGCGGGCTTCCTTCAGCGCGCCGCGAAGCACTGCGCCGAGACCGGCGCCGACCCGGACGACTTCGTGCATGCGCGACTGATCGCCGACATGGCGCCGTTTCACTTCCAGATCGAAGCCCTGTCGCATCATTCGGTGTGGGGGCTTGAGGCGGTGAAGACCGGCGTCTTCGCTCCGCCGGCGCTGATCGGGGCGATGCCTTTCGCCGGGCTGCGGGCGTTGGTAGACGAGGCGATAGCGGCGCTGGAGGCGCTCACGCCCGCCGAGGTCAATGGCTGGGCCGGCAAGGCGCTGAACATTGCCCTCTCCCGCCCGCTCGACGAAGATGATCGCTCCTCGGCCTGGGCGCCGCGACAACTCGCTTTCACGTCGGAGACTTTCCTTCTTTCCTTTTCGCTGCCCAACTTTCATTTCCACGCCGTCACCGCCTATGACATCCTGCGCTCGCGGGGCGTGCCGCTTGGCAAGCGCGACTACGAGGGGCAGCTGCGCACTAGGTCGACCTCGCCCAAATCGGACTCTGCGACACACGGCTAGGGTCGATTCTCACAGTTGACTTCCGGCCCGAAACCGGAAGTTCGATCGATAGCATCGCCACCGGACCGCCGGGACTCAAGCGTCAGATTTTGACCACTAGGTCGCATTGCCGAGCGGGACCTGATCGCCAAGCTGCGATGCGCGATTGAGTTGACTGCAGCGCAATGCTTCATGCAGCGCACAGATCGATGTGAGAATTATCGATTGTTGTCGCCGCAACAACACGGCCTTCGGTACGCTGTTCTGTCCGGTTCTACTATCCGGTACGCTCCCTCACTCCCACTCGATTGTTTTGAGTCATGGGAACGCACTGATTTTTTGCCGCAAATTTTTTCTGCGCACCCCGAAGAACCGACTCTGCGATCCATCGGAAATCTGCGCCTTTGATTTCAAAAGAGAATTTCGACAATCTGAAAACTCCTCGGTTTGAACCACTATCGCTATCGATCGGTCGATTTTTCGCGCCGTCGATCACACAGCGCATCCTGCGCCAGTATGAAAAATACCGTCAGCGCCCATGGCGCCAGGCGTTCGCGCCCGCCATGTTCAGCAGCATCGGCCAGAAGCGGACTCATGCAGCGCGCGCAAAGCCACTTTTGTCAGCTTTTGCGCTTCACCGCTTCGTACGCGAGCCGTTTGAACTCGACCACAAATGGATGCCCCATCTCACGCGAAGCCATGATCAGGCCTGCGGTATTCGTTTTCGGCGAAAGCCACCATTGGGTGCCGCCACGTCCGCCCCAAAAGAGTTCGCCTCGTGCGTCCGGATGGTCATACGCTGAAGGCTCCACGATCAGCGCGCCTGCGAGGCCGTGCCCCTTGCCTTGAAGTTCTCCGTAAAAGGGAAAACGCATCCAGACAGCCTCAGGCAACTGGTTGGTCATCATCAGCTTGATCGTGTCCGGCTGAAGCAAGGTTGGGCCTCCCGGAAGCAGGCCTCGAATGAGCGCCACCATGTCCGGCAAAGTTGAGACTAACCCGGCACCCCCGTTCTGCCTTGGGAAGGGACGCACATAAGCCCCCGGATATGGCGCGTCGTCTGCGCGCGTAAGCCCCGGTTTCATAGGATCGACCAGATCGGCGCCGACATAATAGGCGACGAGACGGTCGAGATCTGACACCATAAATCCAGTGTCCGTCATGCCAAGCGGGCCTAGAATCCGCGATTGAATGAACGCATCGAAACGCTGGCCGCTGATCACCTCGACAAGCCGCGCCAGGACGTCAGTGGCCACTGAATACTCCCATGACGTTCCTGGGTGAAACACCAGCGGCAGATCGGCCAGCACGTCCATCATCTCCGCAAGCGTGGTGGCGGGATTGATGACTTTTCGCTCCTTGTATGCTTTGAAAATCAACGTGCCCGGCTCGAGAAGACCGTAGCTCAGCCCCGAACTGTGACTCATCAGATGGCGAATGGTGATAGGCCTGACAGCGGGTTCGGTCTGGTCCAACGACGTCGCGCGGGAACGCAGCACGCGACGGTTCGCGAGCTGCGGAATGAACTGCTCAATCGGATCATCCAGTTGGAAGCGGCCTTCTTCGAACAGACGAAGCGCAGCACAGGACGTAATCAGCTTTGTATTTGAAAAGACGCGGAATATGTGGTCGACCCGCAATGGTATCTGCGCTTCCTTGTCGGCCCATCCAATGCATGTCACATCTAGCAAATCTCTACCGACGAGCATCGCGGAAGAAAATCCGGAAAGAAGATTCCCATCAACGTACCGCTGCATGGCGGCATGCGCAGGCCGAAAGTCGCACCCGGTGGTTGTGACTTTCATGTCTTCCATGATCGGTCCCTCGCGCTCGCGATATACCGTCAGCCGTCATCACGGGTTCACAACTCCGATAGCAGCGCGAATGGTCACGATTGAATCCTCTCAAGAAACTGGGAACTCCCGGTTTTAGCCAGCGAGTTCGCGCGGGCAGAGCGTGTCGCCGGCCCGATACGGGACGGCGTCGCTCGCCTATCGCGACGATGTGCCCCGTAGGAACTCCCCAAGTGCGGCTCCGATTTCAGTCGGGGTGTCTTCCTGAATGAAGTGGATTCCCCTGACGGAAACCTCGTGCTGATTTGGCCAGGCGCGGCAGAAGTCGCGCGAGCGCCCGATCAATAGGGAACCGGGCTCGGCGTTGATGAAGAGCTTGGGGACGGAACTGGTGGCCATCCAACGGCCGTAGTCCTCGACAATCGCTACAACGTCGGCGGGTTCGCCGTCGATAGGCAGTTCCCTGGGCCATACCAGCGTCGGCAGGCGCGACTCCCGATCAGGGAAGGGACGGCGATATGCGTCCATCTCAGCTTCGCTCAGCGGTCGCAGAACTAGCCGGGGCAGCAACTTTTCGACAAAGAAATTCTCGTCCAGAACCATGTGCTCGCCCAGGTTCGAGCGGAGATCCTTGAAAATCTGGACGCGTTCTGAAGGGAGATCTTGCCACCGGCGCGGCAAGACGATCGATTCCATGTAGGCGATGGCGCGCACCCTGTGCGGATGGCGGCGCGCCCAATGGAACCCGAGGGCCGAACCCCAGTCATGCAGGATAAGGGTGACATCCTGGCGAATGTCGAGCGCATCGAACCAAGCATCAAGATAGCGGGCGTGATCGATAAAAGCGGTAAGCGCGATCGGGCGATGGCCCGGAGCGTCCCATGCCCACCAAGTCGGGGGCAAGGCACCGTCCCGCGGAGCGTCCATACGGAATGATGTTCCGCCAGAGGTAAGAGGAAGTCGGATTGCCGTGCAGGAAGACGATCGGGTCTCCCTCGCCGACCGAGACGTAACTCATTTCAGTATCGAGGACGGTGATACGGTCTCTTGGATGTGGATCCGCTGGACTGGGGGGCATCGGCATCTCTTCGTCAATCGAGCTTGTGGCCATCGTTTCAGGAACCCCATCGGAGTGGTAGGGTTCTATGAACAACGGAGCCTGGCGGACCTAATTTCAGCCCGAAATAACATGGTCTCTCGGGACAACGCGATCACGACACCCGGCACATCGTGGTTCGCGCGTCAAAATCAAGGAATGCCACGCGGCACGACGACGAGATCGCGCTCAGCGCGCTCGTCGTGTCGATCGGGGTCATTAACCTCTGGAACCGGCTCAACGTGGCGACACCGGCTCGGCAAGGAGTCGCACCCCGAGCTCAGGCGATTCACGGATTAAGGCAATTCGCGATGCTTGCGTCGATAGGTTCGCGTCTTCTGACGATTGCCGCACAGATTTGACGAGCACCAATGCAAACATCGCCCGCTTCGTGAATCGCCTCCACGATGCAAGTCATATCAGCAGAAGCAAACTCCCGTTCGAACATCGCCCGGATCGCGTCGCGGCCTTCAACTGGCGCCTGCGTCACCTGATGGTTGACGGCGTCCCGTTGGTAGAGGTCAGCCCAGCCGTCTGCGTCAGCGGCGTTGAACCTCTCGACCCAGCGTTCGACGACTTCGCGCGGTGACATGACACTCATCCTACTGTCAGCGGCTCCAGCTCACTCAAGGCGCAACGCGGAGGTAAAACTCTGAGACAGTAACGGACCGAGTTCGACGAATCGAGTGACAACTTCACCGGAAGTGCATCAAAGCATTTCCGTTGTTGTACTGTCACTCCCACTCGATCGTGCCGGGGGGCTTCGAGGTGATGTCGTACACCACGCGGTTGACGCCCTTGACCTCGTTGACGATGCGCGTCGCCACGTGGCCGATGAATTTCATGTCGAAGGGGTAGAAGTCGGCGGTCATGCCGTCGGTCGAGGTCACCGCGCGCAAGCCGACGACGTAGTCGTAGGTGCGGTAGTCGCCCATCACGCCGACGGTGCGCACCGGCAGCAGCACGGCGAACGCCTGCCAGATCTCGTCATAGAGCCCGGCGCGGCGGATCTCCTCGATGTAGATGTCGTCGGCGCGGCGCAGGATGTCGAGCTTGTCGCGGGTGATCTCGCCGGGACAGCGGATGGCGAGGCCCGGTCCCGGGAACGGGTGGCGGTCGACGAACGCCGGCGGCAGGCCGAGCTCACGGCCGAGCGCGCGCACCTCGTCCTTGAACAGCTCGCGCAGCGGCTCGACCAGCTTCATGTTCATGCGCGCGGGCAGCCCGCCGACATTGTGGTGCGACTTGATGGTGACCGAAGGCCCGCCGGTGAACGACACGCTCTCGATCACGTCGGGATAGAGCGTGCCCTGCGCCAAGAATTCGGCGCCGCCGAGCTTCTTCGCTTCCGCGTCGAACACGTCGATGAACAGCCTGCCGATGGTCTTGCGCTTGAGCTCGGGATCGGTAACGCCGGCGAGCGCATCGAGAAACAGCGCCTCGGCCTCGACGTGGACGAGCGGGATGTTGTAGCTGTCGCGAAACAGCGCCACCACCTTCTCGCCTTCGGCGAGGCGCAGCAGGCCGTGGTCGACGAACACGCAGGTGAGCTGCTCGCCGATGGCCTCGTGGATCAGCACGGCGGCGACCGCGCTATCGACGCCGCCCGAGAGCCCGCAGATCACGCGCCCGCTGCCGACCTGCGCGCGGACTTTCTCGATCGCCTCCTCCTTGAAGGCGCGCATGGTCCAGTCGCCCTTGCAGCCCGCGATCTTGCGCACGAAGTTGCGGATGAGCGCGGCGCCGTGGGGGGTGTGCACGACCTCGAGATGGAACTGGGTGGCGTAGAACTTGCGCCGCTCGTCCGCGATCATGGCGATCGGCGCATTCGCCGAGGTGCCGACCACGCGGAAACCCTCGGGCAGCCGGGTGACGCGGTCGCCGTGGCTCATCCAGACCGGATAGCGCTCGCCCTTGCGCCACACGCCCTCGAACAAGGGCGTCTCCTCGGTCACCAGCACCTCGGCGCGGCCGAACTCGCGGTGATGCCCGCCCTCGACCACACCGCCGAGCTGCGCCGCCATCGCCTGCTCGCCGTAGCAGATGCCGAGGACCGGCACGCCCGCGTCATAGATCGCGGCCGGCGCCAGCGGCGCACCCTGATCGAGCACCGAGGACGGTCCGCCCGAGAGGATCACGCCCTTCGGCCGCAGGGCCTTGAAGGCCTCATCCGCCTTCTGGAACGGCACGATCTCGCAATAGACCTTCTCCTCGCGCACGCGCCTGGCAATGAGCTGGGTCACCTGCGACCCGAAATCGACGATCAGAATCTTGTCGTGCCCGGCAAGCCGGTCGGAGCCGGCGCCGCGCACGAGGGAGGAATCGAGGATGGTCATTTAGACCTATGTGCGGCCGGGGGGCCCTCCGGTCAAGGCGCCGGATACCGTTCACCACAGCCTGGAGGGGCCGTTTCCGTGCACCGGGGATGGTGCCAGGCGCTGGTTTGGGCCTGCGCTGTCGCCTGCTGACCCGGAGGACAATGGCGCGCCGGGTCTGCGCTGATGGCGGCGGTGACGGAGCATGGCGATCGCTCCACCTACGCCGGCACTGGGACGATACGATACACATGGTAGCGCCGGCTGGCGAATTGCGGCCGGCGCACTGATAAACTCCGCACCGGGAACTAGTGTTCCGTTTCCGACGTTCGTACCATTTCGCAGCACCCGCTTTTACGAACGTCGGAAACAAAGGAACACTAGCACGCCATGATCCTAGTGTGGCTTTGCATTTGACGTTCCTATGAAGGACTCGCGGCCAATACTGATAGGAACGTCAAATGCGCCACACTAGCCTTCCTCAGCTCCACCCGAAGGGAGACGACATTGCTCGCCTTGCTCGTCAACATCGGCCGGCGCGCCTTGCTGGCGACCCTGATCGCAACCCTGTTCTGGATGCACGGCGCGGCGGCGCAGGCGCCGGATCCCCTGCCCTCCTGGAACGACGGCGCGGTGAAAAAGTCGATCACCGACTTCGTCCCGCGCGTGACCACGCCTGGGACCGCGGATTTCGTGCCGCTCGACCAGCGCATCGCCACCTTCGATAACGACGGCACGCTATGGGCCGAGCAGCCGATGTACGTCCAGATCGTCTTTGCCATCGATCGGGTGAAGGCGCTGGCCGCAAAGAATCCCGACTGGAAAACGAAACAGCCGTTCAAGGCCGCGCTCGAGGACGATCGCAAGGCGCTGGCGGCGCTGGGCGAGCCGGGATTTCTGCAGATCATGGCGGCGACCCATACCGGCATGACCACCGAGGAGTTCGCCAAGATCGTCACCGACTGGATCGCCACCGCGCGCGATCCGCGCTTCAACCGGCCCTACACCGATCTGGTCTATCAGCCGATGCTGGAGCTGCTCGCCTATATGCGCGCCAACGGCTTCAAGACCTTCATCGTCTCCGGCGGCGGCATCGAGTTCATGCGCCCCTGGACCGAGAAGACCTACGGCATTCCGCCCGAGCAGGTGGTGGGCTCGTCGGCCATGACCAAGTACCAGATGCGCCCCGACGGCATCCCCGTGCTCCTGCGCGAGCGCAAGACCGAGTTCGTCGACGACAAGGCGGGAAAGCCCGCGGGCATCAACCGCTTCATCGGCCGGCGCCCGGTATTCGCGTTCGGAAATTCCGACGGCGACAAGGAGATGCTGGAATGGACCGCGGCCGGAAGCGGCGCCCGCTTCATGGGCCTCGTCCATCACACCGACGCCGCGCGCGAATGGGCCTATGACCGCAACTCGCCGGTCGGACGCCTCGACAAGGCCTGGGATGAAGCGGTCAGGCGCGGCTGGACCGTGGTCGACATGAAGCGCGACTGGAAGAAGGTGTTTCCCTTCGACCCGTGAAGGCGCGGGGCGCGCCCCTTCCCTGCCGCGCGTCTATGCTTCCCGCTCGCACTTCTGCATGAAGCTTTTCTTGGCGGCGCCGGCGAGCGCCCTGCCGTTGCTGCCCACCGCCTTAACCTGACAGGTGTCGCGCTTGCACTTCTTGAGGAAACTGGTCTTGGCAGCGCCCGCGAGCGGCTTGCCCTCCCGGCTGACGGCCTTGCTCTCGCAGGTCTCCTGCGCGAAGGCGGCGGCGGAAAGATTCAGCGACAGAACCAGGGCCGCGAGTAGGATCCGCTTCATTCTCTGTCTCCATCATGATGGTGGACGAACTCAATATGGGACGTCGAACGTTCCGATTCGCAAACGATGGCGCAGCGTACCGCGCCTACCTTCGCAATAGATCCCGAATCTCGGTCAACAGCTTGACCTCCGCCGTCGGCTCGGCGGGAGCCGCGGGTTCCTCCCGCTTGAGCTTGTTGATTCCCTTGATGGCGATGAAGAGAACCCAGGCGATGATCAGAAAGTTGATCGCGGCGGTCAGAAACTGGCCCCAGCCGAGCGCCGCGCCCTGTTTCTTGGCGTCGGCGTAAGCGGCGCTGGCGTCGACTTTCGCCGACAGCGGCGTGTAGTAATTCGAGAAGTCGAGCCCACCGGTGACGGCGCCGACGATCGGCATGATGATGTCGCCGACGAGCGAGGTGACGATGGCTCCGAACGCTGCGCCGATGATGACGCCGACGGCAAGATCGATCACGTTGCCGCGCATCGCGAATTTTTTGAATTCTTCCCACATCGCAACCTCCGTTCGGATTTCCATCGCATGCGGCGGGGCGCAACCGGCGCGGGCGGCATCAACCGGTCAGGTCTGCGCGATCAATCGCCGGCGCAGATGCGCGGTTCGCACAATGAGCCGGCCGTAACGGACCCGACAATCTACACCCTTCGACGGCGAACCGACATCTCGCTGGTGGCCTGCCGGCTGCTCGCGCGCGGGCCCAACAGCGTCATCATTGCGTCATCAGGTTGCGCAGTGAACGGCGCCACCGGGCGGTTGCGGAATGACAGGCTCTGCCAGCGGTCCTTGGGAAGGCCACCTGAAGTTGCAAGGACGAGGCGACACTAGGGGAATTTCGCATAGGCCAGGAGGTGCCGTTGGGGCCCGACAAATGCATTCATCTTGTCGGAGTGAGAGCATGTACCGCAAGCTTTAGTGGCCATGCGTGGCCCTGCGGCCACATCCCTGCGCAATTCGTGGCGACCGCTTGACAGCCTGCGGCCGATGGGTTCCATGTGCACGCGTAGTTCGGGGGGCGTGATGAAGTGCGTAGCATGCGGCGCGGCGATGCGCCTGATGCAGGTGCAAACCGACACCGCCACGGTGTGTGGAATTGAGCGCCACATCTTCAGGTGCTCGGCCTGCCCACAGAGTGCGCAGCGGCTGATGTTCAACCGCGCCAGAATGTCCGGCATCAATCTGCCTGTCGCAGCGACGCCGACCGAGGCGCCGGCCATCAAGCTTCAGGCCGCGCGGGCTGCGGGCCCGAGCGGATGGACGCGAGCGATCGAGAAGCTCGGCAGCAGGCAGACGGCTCTCAAGGAACGAAAGGCAGCGGAACGGACGTCGGGCCGGCCGTCCGCGGTCAAGACACCAATCACGAGCACACCGATCGCGCTCAGAGCGACGCCGGCGCCAGCCAAGTCGTTGGCCAACAGTTCCCCGGCCTGGACGAACGCGATCGAGAAGCTCGGCAGCAGGCAGACGGCTCTCCAGGAGCGAAGGGCAGCGGAACAGATTTCGGACCGGCTGTCCGCGGTCAAGACACCACTCAACAGCAGACCGATCGCGCTCAGAGTGACGCCGGCGGCAGCCAAGCCGTTGGCCAACATCTCCCCGGCCTGGACGAAGGCGGTCGAGAAGCTCCGCAGCAGACAAACTCTCCTCGAGCGAGCAGCAACGACCGATGTGGCCGGCACGCTCAACCGGATGCGGGACGCGCTGCGGCGTGATGCTTCAATGGGCGCACGGCTTGCCCTGCCGCCTCAGGACCTCTGAGGGGTCCGGGCGCGGCGCCTTACCCCTATGCCTTGAGACTGTCCGGCACCTTGCCGCCGCTCTCGGCGAGTTTTGTCATGACCTGCTTGTGCAGCCAGACGTTCATTTCGGCGGAGCCATCGAGGGCGCCGGTGTAGCCGAGCTCCTTCGCCAATTGCTTGCGGGCACCAAGGCTGCTGTCCAGTTTCAACAGCTTCATCAGATCGGTGATCGACTTTCCCCATTCGAAATCTTCGTCCTGATCGTCGTCGAGTTTCTTGAGGATGGCTTCGAGGTCGGCGCGTGAGATCGGCTTTGCCGCCGATCCGCGGGCGTGGATGTCCCGGCCGATGCCGACGGCCCGGACGACGTCCCGGAGGACGGGGTCGCACCTGGCGCATGCTTGGAACCGAAAATGGCCGACACGATGCTGCCGAATACGCTCATGATGTTCTCCTATGTGGAACTTCCTGCCCTGTTGACACGGACGCTTCTTTTCTTTTCGCCGCGCAGCCGACAAGGCAGCCGCGCTTTCGATCGTCGGAACATTCTGGAGCCCGGGGCGAGGAGGATGCAATCAAGCGCGTGTTGCGGCGTGGTCACCATCGCACGCTGATCGCGCCACGGAAAGGCGTTTCAAATGAATAGATTCGAAAAGTTTTTTCGCCGCTGGTTATCGATCATCAGTCGCGAGATTGGTCAGCGCATCTGACGCACATTCATCCGCGTTTCACGGACTTGTGATGCCCTTCACGCGCCCGTCGGCGCAACATCGATCGGTGCTTGCACGCCTGCACGCCGCCGGACTCTGAGACAATCCCCTTGCCCGAAGCTCGGGCGCGGGCATCAACGCGCGGGAGATCGTGGTGTCGAACATCATCTGGATCATCGTGATCGGATTCGTCGCCGGCATCATCGCTCGCTTCCTGTCGCCGGGGCCGAACGAGCCGAGCGGCTTCATCCTGACGACGCTGCTCGGGATCGCGGGCGCTTTCCTCGCCACCTTCATCGGTCAGACCATCGGGTGGTACCGGCTCGACCAGGGCGCCGGCCTGATCGGCGCAACCGTCGGCGCGCTGCTCGTGCTGTTCATCTGGAACCGACTGGTCGTCCACCACGTTGTGAGCGATCCAGGCGGGTCCGGCCCCAACGCCGGGCCGACCAACCGGCCGTAACGGCGGCGCGTTCTTGCGCCCACGGAATCCGCGCTTCACCGCGCTCCCCTTCATGTTCGGAGCGGAGCGCAGACATCAGACAACAAGGAGACAGATATGGGACTGCGCGATATCCTCACCGGAATGCAGAACGGCCCCCGCGGCCAACCCCAGCCCAGCAGCGGCGGTGGTGGCGGCGGCATGTCGCCGATCGTGATCGCCCTCCTGGGGCTGCTTGCTTACAAGGCCTCCAAGGGCCGTGGCGGCCAGGCCGCCGATGCCGGCGGTGCTGGCCAGACAGCCCGCCTGCCGCAGGGCGGCTCGGCACAGCCCGGCAATGCGGGCGGCGGGCTCGGCGATATTCTCGGCGGACTGTTCGGCGGGAAGCCGGCCGGTGCACCCGCCGGCACAAGGTCGGGTGGCAACCCGGGCGACGTTCTCTCGGGCGGACTGGGCGGCCTGCTCGGCGGCGCCGCGGCCGGGAGCGTCCTGAGCGGCGGCCTCGGCAACCTGATCAAGGGATTCCAGGACAGCGGGCATGGTCATGCCGCGGAGTCCTGGGTTGGCACCGGTCCCAACAAGGAGATTGCGCCCAACGACCTGGCCGATGCGCTCGGGAGCGATACGCTCAAGACGCTGAGCCAGCGGACCGGCATGGGACAGAACGAGCTGCTCGAGGCGCTGCGGCATCAACTCCCGGGCTTCGTCGATCAACTCACGCCCCACGGCCGGATACCGACCGAAGAGGAAGCGTCCCGCATGGTGTGATGCGGGCGGCCATTGCCGGTTGCCGCGTGGCATGTACGCCGCGCGGCAACTGCTCCGGGGCACACTCTTAACGCCACCGTCTCCGCACAGTCTCACGCTCCTTCGCCTGCGTGAGATCAATGCATCATGCGCAAGACCGGCTTGATTGCGGTCCCGTTGGACGAGTTCCGCGCCGCCTGGTTGATCTCGGAGAGGGGGTAAAACGTCATCATCCGGTCGACCGGCATTTTGCCCTGCAGCAGAAAATCGACCAACTTGGGGATGAACTCGCGCGGGTGGCTTTCGCCTTGAATGATACCGCGCACGCACACGGCCGAACTGTAGAAACGGCATCTCGAGCGAGACTTCCGTCCCGCTGCGCGCGCTGCCGAGCAGGACGCAAGTGCCGGCCGGCATCAGCGCCTCTACCGCTTCGCGCAAGACCGCGGGTTGCGCGGACGTCTCCAGCGAAAAGCGCACGCCGGGGCCGGTGATCTTTCGGATTTCAGCCACGACGTCGGTCCGGCCCGTGTGGTTGATCACGTGCGTGGCGCCAAGCTCGCGCGCGAGCACCAGACGTTTTTCGTGGACGTCCACCGCGATGATCGGATCGCAGCCCGCGATCCTGGCCGCCATGAGGCCGGACAGGCCCACGGCCCCGACCCCGAACACGGCGAACGCGTCGCCCGCTTTTGGCTGCATCGCATTGAGCACCGCCCCGGCCCCGGTCTGGCCGCTGCAGGCGAATGGTCCCAGCAGTTCGAGCGGCGCATCCCTTCTGACCTTGACGGCGAACCGTTCGTGGGCAATCGCGTATGTGGCGAAGGATGACTGCTGGAAGAAGGCGCCATAGACCGGCGCGCCGCCTTGGCTCATGAGCGTAGAGCCGTCCGGACGCGTGCCGCGCATCTTCAGTTCGAAATTATTCTGGCAATGAAATTCCATCTGGCGCTTGCAATTGGCGCATGCGCCGCACCACGGGAATGACAAAACGACGTGATCGCCGACCGCGAAGTTCGTCACACTGTTTCCGATCGCGGCGACGACTCCCGCTCCCTCGTGGCCGAAAACCGCCGGCAATGGCGTATTGTAATAGCCGTCGCGTCCGTGCAGGTCGGTCTGGCACATCCCGCTCGCGACGATCCTGACCAGAAGCTCGTCCGCGCGCGGATCGGTCAGCTCCAGCTGTTCGATGCTGAAATTTCCCGCTCTTTCGCGCGCGACGGCGGCGACAATCTGCATGAATTGACCTCTGGACGGAATCGCGCGCGCTTTGCCGGCGCGCGCCCGATCGATGGAACGAACTTACCTGGAGAACGGGTATTCCAGGTCCCCATCGCGCAAGTCGTTCGGGTAGACGATCACCTGCTTGTGGCCGGTCATGTATTGCTCCAGCCCGGTGCCTTGAATGTTCTGGAACTGCACCATGATCACCCGCGCGTCCGCCCATTCGCCGAGTTCGTTGAAGCGGATATCGCCGACGATCGTCTTGAACGTGTTCTTGTGGATGTAGTCGGCGAGCTTGTCATCGTCGAGGGTGCCGGTCGCCTTGATCGCCTGCTCCAGAACTTGCATGGCGGCGTAAGCGAATGGCGGCTGATAGAAACCGAGCGGGTCGACGCCGGAGTCCTTCGCCCGCGCCTGATACTTCTTCAGAAACTCCTCGATACCGGGAAAACTCATCTTCGGGCTTGGAACGAAGAAGTGGTAGTTCACGACACGATTGAGCTTCTCGGACAGTTGCCCGATGAGCGAGGCATATTGCATGCCCACCATCGCGCCGCCGAAGAGCTGCGTTCGCAACCCGATTTCGGTCGCCGCCCGCACCATCCCAACCGAGTCCGGCGGGTACGAGGCCAGCAGAACAATATCGGGATTCGTCGCCTGGACGGCGCGCACGATCGGCGAGTAGTCGACCGTGGACGGCGGGTAGCTCTTGTCATAGACAATCTGGAGGCCGAATTTCTTCGCGTTCTCGCGGGCGCCGATCAGCACGTTGTTGGAAAATTCGGCATCCGCGCCGACGAGCGCCACCGTCTTCGGCGCCGGCTTGATCGACTTTGCGACCTCGAAAAAGGCATTGGACAGCACGCCTTTGGGGTCCGGCCCAAAAGGCGCGCTCTGGAAATACTTCGGATAGTTGAATTCTGCATTGGAGCCGAGCGCCAGCAGCACCATCACCATCTTCTTACGGGCCATGATATGGGGCATGGCGGCGACGATCAGATTGGTGGCAGCGCCCATCAGCAGGTCGACTTTGTCGACGTCCATGAGCTTGGAGTAGATGCCGGGAACGTTGGCGGCATTGGTCTGGTCGTCGAAATAGACCAGCTTCACCGGACGGCCGAGCAACCCACCCTTGGCGTTGATCTCCTCGGCCCAGATTTGCTTGGACAGCAGGTGGGCTTTGCCCGACGAGGCGAGGCCACCGGTCAGAGATACGCTGAATCCGATCTTGATCGGCTCCTGCGCTTGCAGCGGGGCCATGGACCCTAACGCATACAACGCAAGCGCAACGAGACTAATCGTCGACACTCGCCCGCACACGTTTCGCCAAATCGCGGCCTGCACGCACGTCATGATGTCCTCCCTCACGATTTCTCGGTCGGCCCCGCGAGTCTTTGTCGTTCTTCGGACAGCCGCCTCCTGACAAGGCTAGTACAACCAAGCAGAGGTTTGCTACCGGTGGGCCGGCAGTGGGCCGGCGATATCCAGGACCGTGGCCGGTCAGTGCTTGCCGATATAGGCCTCGATCACCTCGGGATCGGACAGCACCTGATCCGGCGACCCGAATGCCAATTCCTTGCCGTAATGCAGCACAAGCACCTTGTCGGCGAGGTCGCGGACCAGCTGCATGTCGTGCTCGATCCAGATCATCGTCGGCGAGAATTCGTGCCTCGCGCGCAGAAGGCGCGACGCTTCACATTGGACAAGAGTGCGCTGGCGCTCGAGCGTCTGGAGTCGTGCTTCGAGAAAAACGGTCGCAAAGGAATTGAGGCCAATCCGTTGGTGGCACCCGGTCGCATGCCGCAACGGGAACGAAATCGTCTCAGATTGAAACGAGATTTCGCGCAGCCATGAGACGTTGCGCGTCGATCACAGGCACGCGATCGGAACGATGGGCGCGCCCCGGTCGCAAATGCGAGCCGCGCGGCGGTATTAGTCCGGGCGGCCGGTAGCAGCCGATGCGACGCGGTTTTCGCTTCCCTTGGGACCCAGCACCACCACGATCGCACCCATCTTGACCCGATTGTAGAGATCGATCACGTCCTCGTTGGTCAACCGGATGCAGCCGGACGAGATCGCCTGCCCGATATACTGGGGCTGGTTGGTCCCGTGGATGCGGAACAGCGTGTCCTGGTTGCCGGAGAACAGGTAAATCCCCCGGGCGCCCATCGGATTGTGGGCTCCGCCTTCGACGTAATTGGGAAGCGGACCGAGCCGTCTCTTCTCACCTTCGGTCGGCGTCCAGCCCGGCCATTCTTCCTTGCGGCCGACCCTGGCCACGCCGGACCAGGCCTGCGCGTCTTCGCCGACGATCACGCCATAGCGCATCGCCCTCCCGTCGGGCAGGACGTAGTAGAGATAGCGTTCCGCCGTATCGACCAGGATCGAGCCCGGCGCTTCCTTGCGGTGATATTGAACGACGTGACGCTGATAGGTGAGAGGAATCGTCGCCTTCTCATAGGGCGGATTCGCCAGGAGCTTCCTGTCGCGCGCGGTGAAGCTGGCATCGGACACAGGGTCCAACGTTGCCTGCATGCATCCGCCGAGCAGAAGTCCCGACAAAAGAAATATGATTCCCCGCACTGCCATGGCTGGCCTCTATCAGCGTCACGCAATTCTTGCTGCGGTCAGCCCTTGCTCACGACCGGCTGCGGATACTTGCCGATCGGAGCCTTGCCGACCGGATACTTGCCGATCGGCGCTTTGCCAACCGGAGCTGCGGGCGGCGGCGGCTCTTTGCGCGGCAGGTCGGCAGCGGCGGCGGCGCTCAACATCGCGATCGACGCCGCAGTGATGGTCAGAATCTTCAACATGGCTCATCCCCTTGTGTTTCGAGTATCTCTTGAACGCCCCGGAACGCTTAACCCGAGAGCGATGCCAAGCTTTCCTGGCACCATCACTCAGCCCCCAGCGTTTATTACCCGCTGTACCGTAAAGAGATGCTCTGACCGCCCGCTTTGCACAATCAAAAACTGCGTTTTTCCGGGCGTTGGTCGATGGTTTTCGGGCGAGTGTTGCAGAAACACACCGGTATTTTGCCCAGTTTTCGCCGGTGAGCCTGCAAAGTCCCAAATCCGGGCGTGATCGGCTCATCAAGGCGGTGCCACCACACGGCGGTGGGGGCTGGGCACAGGCCGGCCGACGTCCGGCAGGCGAATCAGGCCATCAAGACCGCGCCAGCACCGAGAGGTAAAATCCATCGGTGTCGGTGCGGCGCGGGGTCATCAGCAATCCCTCGTCCGACATCAGCGCGGCGCGGCGGAAGAGGTAGGCGCGCTCTCCCAGCGCGTTCGCCACTTCGCCGGGGGGCACGAGCCTGAAACCTGTCTCGCGCGCGAGAAACGCCTGGATCTGATCGCCGTTCTCCTCCGCCAGCACCGAGCAGGTGACATACGCGATGCGACCACCGGGCTTGACCAGGCCCGCCGCCCGGTCGAGCACGGCCGCCTGCTCCTTGAGCCGCACCGCGAGCGCGCCGGGACGCACGCGCCACTTGGCATCGGGATTGCGCCGCCACGTTCCGATGCCGGTGCAGGGCGCGTCGATGAGCACGAGGTCGGCGCGGCCCGCGAGATCGGCAAGCTCGGTGCCGACGGACTTCGGCGTGCGGACCTGCACGTTGCGGGCGCCGGAGCGCGCCAGCCGCTCATGGATGGGCGCGAGCCGGCGCTTGTCCGTGTCGGTGGCGTAGAGCTGTCCTTGATTATGCATCGCCGCCGCCAGCGCGAGCGTCTTGCCGCCGGCGCCGGCGCACAGATCGACCACGTGCTCGCCCGGCTTTGCGCCGGCAAGCAGCGCGGCGAGCTGCGAGCCCTCGTCCTGCACCTCCACCATGCCCTTGATGAACGCAGGCTCGGCATGGATCGCAGGATTCTTGGCATCGGCCTCGAGCGCGATCCGCAGCCCGAACGGCGACCAGCGCGTCGGCACGGGATTGAGGTCGGCAAGCAAGGCGGTCGCGTCCTCGCGCTCGCCCTTGATGTCGTTGACGCGCAGATCAAGCGGCGCCCGGCTCGCAAGCGCGGCGCCCTCGGCGGCGCGCTCGTCGCCGAACACGCGGGCGAGATACGGATCGAGCCATTCCGGGTAATCGCCGGCCACCCAGGGCGGCGCACCCTCGAGATCGGGCGCCGCAAGCCGCGCCAGCTCGTCCGGGCTCAACGGTTGCGGCGCAAAGCGTCCGCCATTCGCCAGCGCGGCGATGGCATCGGGCTCGAGCTTGCGCTCGAGCCGCAGCATGCCGAGCAGGACCGCGCGCGGGCCGGGGTCGCCCATGACATGGATGCTGGACGCACGCCGGCGCAGCGCGTCGTAGACCAGGCCCGCGAGCGCGGCACGGTCGCCCGAGCCGGCGAACCGGTGCGAGAGCCCCCAGTCCTTGAGCGCATCGGCCGCCGGCCGGTGCCGCGCCTCGATATCGGCGACGATCTCGATGGCGGCGGAGAGCCGGGCGGCGGGCGTCATCAGATGCCGAGGAGGATGCGCAGAATGAAGATCACCCACATGAGGCTCAGCACGACCGCGCCCAGGATGAAGGCGAGGCCGCGCCGGCTGACGTAATTGTCGGTGACATGAATATAGGCGTGGACCAGCCGCAGCACCACGAATATCCACGCCATCACGACGAACAGCAGATCGGCGTGGCGTGTCATCAAGGAGAGGATCGTCAATACGTAGAAGAGAACCGGCACTTCGAGCTGATTGTGGAAGGCATTGCTGATCTGGCTCACCCGCGGCGGCCAGTTCGGCTCGCGCAAGGCGATATCACGCGCCTTCACCGCGCCGGTCTTGAAGGCGTCGGCGCGCAGATAGCCCATCCAGTAGAGCAGCACGAAGGTCAATATGACCTGGACGAACAGCGGAAGCAGAACGGCTTGGATCGACATGGCTGGATTTCCTCCGCAAGGGCGGCGGCCAAGCTGGTCACGCGGCGCGGCGCTATCCCCTCCCGCCAGGGGAAGGTGGCCGCTTGGCGGCCGGGTGGGGTTCGCGTCTGATGGTCAATCTGCTGCAGCGATTACACCCTCGAGGGATAGTTCGGGCTCTCGCGGGTGATCGTGACGTCGTGCACGTGGCTCTCGCGCATGCCGGCGCCCGAGATGCGCACGAACTGGGCCTTCGCGTGCAGCTCCTGCAAATCCTTCGCGCCCACATAACCCATGGCCGCGCGCAGGCCGCCGGCGAGCTGGTGCAGCACGGTCGCCACCGCGCCCTTGTACGGCACCTGGCCCTCGACGCCCTCCGGCACCAACTTGAGGGTGTCCTTGATGTCCTGCTGGAAGTAGCGATCGGCCGAACCGCGTGCCATGGCGCTGACCGAGCCCATGCCGCGATAGGTCTTGTAGGAGCGGCCCTGATAGAGAAAGACCTCGCCCGGCGTCTCGTCGGTGCCGGCGAGGAGCGAGCCCACCATGGCGCAGTCGGCGCCGGCGGCAAGCGCCTTGGCAAGATCGCCGGAATACTTGATGCCGCCGTCGGCGATGACCGGCGTTGCGGATTTGCGCGCGACCTCGACCGCATCCATGATGGCGGTGAGCTGCGGCACGCCGACACCCGCGACGATCCGGGTGGTGCAGATCGAGCCCGGGCCGATGCCGACCTTGATGGCGTCCGCGCCGGCATCGATGAGCGCCTTGGCGCCTTCGCCGGTGGCGATGTTGCCGGCGATGACCTGCACCTTGTTGGACAGGCGCTTGATGCGGGTGACGGCGTCGAGCACCGCGCGCGAATGGCCGTGCGCGGTATCGACGACGACAAGATCGACGCCCGCCTCGATCAGCCGCCCGGTGCGGTCGAAGCCCTTGTCTCCCACGGTCGTCGCAGCTGCGACGCGCAAGCGGCCCTGCTCGTCCTTGCAGGCGTGCGGATTGGCGACCGCCTTCTCCATGTCCTTCACCGTGATCAACCCGACGCAGCGGTACTCGTCGTCGACCACCAGCAGCTTCTCGATGCGGTGCTGGTGGAGGAGGCGCTTGGCCTCGTCCTGCCCGACGCTCTCGGACACCGTGATCAGCCGCTCCTTGGTCATCAACTCGGCAACCCTCTGGCGCGGGTCGGTGGCGAAGCGCACGTCGCGATTGGTGAGAATGCCGACCAGCTTGCCGGCCCGCCCGCTGCCGCCGCCCTCCACCACGGGAATGCCGGAAATGCCGTGGTCCTGCATCAGCGTGAGCGCGTCGGCGAGCGTGGCCTCGGGAGCGATGGTGACGGGATTCACCACCATGCCGGATTCGAATTTCTTGACCTGGCGGACCTGCGCGGCCTGGGCCTCGGGCTCGAGATTGCGATGAATGACGCCGAGGCCCCCGGCCTGCGCCATGGCGATCGCCATCTTGGCTTCGGTCACGGTGTCCATGGCCGAGGCGATGATCGGGATATTGAGCGAGATTTCGCGCGTGAGGCGGGTGCGGATATCGGCATCGGACGGCAGCAGCTCGGACAATCCCGGCGTGAGCAGGACGTCGTCGAAGGTGAGCGCTTCGCGCAGGGTTCCGTTGGATTTCTGGTTCATTGCCACTCCAGTCACCCGGCTTGCGGGCTCGGTCGCCGGCACCGTCGGAAGCGAGATAGCGCCCGCTCTGCGGCGAAACGGCAGTCTCGCGCGCGACTCGACGACCCCGTTTTGGGTTGGCGCCGGTCGTTAGCACGGCTCGCCGGCGAATCCTAGCGCTCCGGCGGCAATCCACCGAACGATCTGTCCCCCATGTGGGGTTGCGTCAAACGACGGACAATACCGGCGATCCGGACCGGCGGCGACTTTGTTAGCTTGCCCCCACGGAATTTCGCCTTACGGTCCAGCCCCGCATGTTGGCAAAACGCATCGTGCCGCTGATCGTGGCGGTCGCCCTGTTCATGGAAAACATGGACTCGACCGTGATCGCGACCTCGCTGCCGGCGATCGCCGCCGATCTCGGGACGAGCCCACTGACGCTCAAGCTCGCCGTCACCGCCTACCTGCTGTCGCTCGCCGTGTTCATCCCGGTGAGCGGCTGGACCGCCGATCGCTTCGGCGCGCGCACCGTATTTCGCAGCGCCATCGCGGTCTTCATGCTGGGCTCGATCGGCTGCGCTCTGTCCAGCTCGCTGTCTCAATTCGTCGCCGCGCGCATCGTGGAGGGAATGGGCGGAGCCATGATGACGCCGGTCGCTCGCCTGATCCTCGTGCGCAGCGTCGACCGCCGTGAGCTGATCAACGCCATGGTGTGGGTCACGCTGCCGGCGTTGATCGGCCCCCTGCTCGGCCCGGCGCTCGGCGGCTTCATCACCACCTACATCTCCTGGCACTGGATCTTCCTGATCAACATCCCGATCGGCCTCGTCGGCATCGTGCTGGCGACCATTTTCATCGAGGACGTGCGGGCGGAAACGCCGGACCCGTTCGACGCGCTCGGAGCGGTGCTCGCCGGCCTCGGAATCGGCGGTCTCGTTTTCGGCGGCTCCCTGCTCGGTCTCAATCTCCTCCCCATCGGCGTGGTCATCGCGCTGATCTTCGTCGGCGCCGTCGCAACCTACGCCTATGTCCGGCACGCACGACGCACGCCCGCGCCGGTGCTCGATCTCGCGCTGCTCGAGCTCCCGACCATGCGCGCCGCCGTGGTCGGCGGCTTCATTTATCGCTCCGGCATCGGGGCGATGCCGTTCCTGCTTCCGCTTCTGCTCCAGCTCGGCTTTGGTCTCACTGCGTTCCAGTCCGGCCTGGTCACGCTCTCGAATGTCGTCGGCGCCATGGGCATGAAAACGGTCATCCCCATCATTCTCCGACGGTTCGGGTTCCGCCGCGTGCTGGTGGTGAATGCGCTGATCAGCGCGGCGTTGGTCGCCGCCTGCGCCACCTTCACACCGGGCGTGTCATTCGCGTGGATCGTCGGCGTGCTGATCGTCAGCGGCTTCTTCCGCTCGCTCGAGTTCACCAGCCTCAATACCATCGCCTACGCCGACGTCGACAACCGCCGCATGAGCCGCGCCACCTCGCTGGTCGCGGTCGCTCAGCAGGTCTCGATCTCGGTCGGGGTCGCCATCGGCGCGCTCGCGGTCGATCTGACATTGTGGGCGCGCGGCCAGTCGATCATTACCGACGCGGCCGACTTCCAGCCGGCCTTCCTTGCCATCGCCGTGATCGCCGGCAGCGCCTTCTTCGTGTTCGCGCGGATGCCGGCGGATGCCGGCGCGGAACTGGCGCGGCGAACGCCCGCGCCGACGGCGGGCCCGACCGAGGCGGCGGATCAGAAGCTGAGCTGAGGCATCGTGCTGCGCATGCGGCGTGGCGCGGGGCGCGGGACCCCGCTCACGGCGAACCCGGACCGCGAAACCCGGTCGCCAGAAGATAGAGCTCCGCCGAGTCCGTCCGGCTCGCCGAGGGCTTCACATGCTTCACGCTGGCGAAATCGCGCTTGAGCGCGGCAAGCAGTGCCGTCTCGGTCCCACCCTGCAGCACCTTGCAGAGAAACGCGCCGCCGGGTGCGAGCACCTCGCGCGCGAAGTCGGCCGCGGC
Organism: uncultured Alphaproteobacteria bacterium; assembly: GCA_963835165.1. Taxonomy (GTDB): domain Bacteria; phylum Pseudomonadota; class Alphaproteobacteria; order Rhizobiales; family Xanthobacteraceae; genus VAZQ01. Next base: position 13,627 of record CAWIGD010000013.1, on the reverse strand, counting down.
CTCCGCGAGCCCCATGATCTTGAGATGGTCGGTCTTGCGGTGGCCGGTGGCGTTCGCGGCCATGTCCGAAAGCACGACATCGGCCGGCCCGCCGAGCAGGTCCTTGATCGCGTCCGGCGCGTGCGGAGCCAGAAAGTCCAGTTCGATGAACTCCACCCCCGGCAGTGCCGCCATCGGGAGGAGGTCGATCGCCACGATCTTTCCCCTCCCCGCCTCCGCGCCGACACGCTTCGCCGCCACCTGGCTCCACCCGCCGGGCGCGGCGCCGAGATCGACCACCCGTCCGCCATTCTTGAGCAGCCGATGCTTGTCGTCGATCTCGATCAGCTTGAAGGCGGCCCGGCCGCGAAAGCCTTCGCGCTTGGCGCGCGCGACGTAGGGGTCGTTGAGCTGGCGCTCCAGCCAGAGTTTCGAGGACAGCGAACGCTTGCCCGTCTTGACCCGGACCTTGAGATCGCGTCCGGCGCCGCGCGTCGTCACGGGGTCCGTGCCTCAGCGCCCCATACACCGTCCTCGCGCATCATCTGCACCAGCATCCCCTCGCGCAGCCCGCGATCGGCCACCCGCAGGCGTCGGCATGGGAAGGCGGCGCGAATGGCATCGAGGATGGCGCAACCGGCGAGCACGAGATCGGCGCGCTCGGCGCCGATGCAGGCATTGGCGACGCGATCCTGGTAGCTCCACGCCAGCAGGCGTTCGATCACGCGGGTCACCTCGTCGTCGACCATCCAGCAGCCATCGACGCGGCGGCGCTCGTAACGCCTGAGCTCGAGATGCACGCCGGCGATCGTCGTCACGGTTCCCGACGTGCCGAGCAGATGGACCTGACCGGCCCCCAGGCCGCCATGCTCGGCGAGGAACCGGTCGAGCAGCGCGGCGACCTCGGCGATCATTGCCGCATAGATCTCGCGCGTGACCAAGTGTCCGCCGTGGCGCTCCGCGAGCGTGACCACGCCGACCGGAAGCGACACCCACGCCTTGATCCTGGGCACCGGCGGACCGCGCCGCGTCGGCGGCGACCGCTCGAGGCGGACCAATTCCGAGGAGCCGCCACCGATGTCGAACAGGAGCACGCCATCGGCCTGCGGGTCGATCAGCGGGGTGCAGCCGGTGGCCGCCAGCCTCGCCTCGGTCTCTCGATCGATGATCTCCAGCTCGAGCCCGACCTCCTCGGCGATGCGGGCGCGGAATTCGGCGCCATTCATCGCCGTGCGGCACGCCTCGGTCGCGATCAGCTTCGCCCGCGCCACGCCGCGATTGCGCATCTTGTCGCGGCAAATGGCGAGCGCTTCGACTGCGCGGGCGATCGCGGCCTCGCTGATGCGGCCGGAGGTCGATACGCCCTCCCCAAGCCGGATGATGCGGGAGAATGCGTCGATCACACGAAAGCTGTCGCCGGTGGGGCGCGCGACCAGGAGCCGGCAATTGTTGGTGCCGAGATCGAGCGCGGCATAGGTCGGACCCGCATGCCCGGTCTCGCCCTGCCCGCGGTCGTAACGCGGGTAGCCGTAACGTGACCGCCGACCCCACCGGACCCGCGGCTGGCGCGGCCGATCATGGTCCGGGTCGAGGCCGCCGGTTGCCCGGCCCTCGTCCTTCATCCAGTTCCTTCCTGCCGCGCCGAAGCCATCCAAGCTCAACGGCAGCGGCCATGTCCCGACGATATCGGCGCAAGTGTAACACGGGGGAGGCTCGCGCAACAGATGCGCGCTGAGCGCATGGCGCGGGCCGGACGTCCTTGTCGAAGGGGTCAGCGTCCTTTATCTCAGGTCGTCTCCGCCGTCCGCCTTGCCCGATTGCCGGCGGCGGGAGATATCCGTGCCCCCCTCGCCTGCGGCCGACCCGGCTTGCAGGCGATATACTGATCAGGCCTTGATTTATGAATCTGCAAAACGACCCGCAGAGTTTCGCGCTGATGAAATTCGGCATCGGCCAGCCGGTGCGTCGCACCGAAGACCCGATGCTGGTGCGTGGAGAGGGCTGCTACACCGACGACATCAAGCTCACCGGCGAAGCCTATGCCGTGATGGTCCGCAGCCGCATTGCCCATGGCGTGATCAAGGGCATCGATACGGCGGCGGCGCGCAACATGCCGGGCGTGCTCGGCGTCTATACCGGCGCCGATCTTGCCGCCTATGGCACGCTCAAATGCATCGTCCCGTTCAACAACCGGGACGGCACCCCCATGAAGCGGCCCCCACGGCCGGCACTGGCGACCGACAAGGTCCGCTTCGTCGGTGATCCCGTGGCCTTCGTCGTCGCCGACACCCTGCTGCAGGCAAAGGACGCCGCCGAGGCGGTCGAGGTCGACATCGATGCGCTGCCGGCCGTGGTGCGGCCGGAGGAAGCGGCGCGCCCGGGCGCGCCGCTCATCCACGACGAAGCGCCCGGCAATGTCGCGCTCGACTATCACTTCGGCGACAGCGAGCAGGTGGCCGCCGCCTTCGCCAAGGCCGCGCACGTTACCCGGCTCAAGCTCGTCAACAGCCGCGTGGTCGTGAACGCGATGGAGCCGCGCGCGGCGATCGGCATACATGACCCCGCGAGCGGACGCTTCACGCTCCATGCGCCCTCCCAGGGCGCGTTCGGCATGAGGGGCAACATGGCGGAAATTCTCAAGGTCGAGCCGAAGCAGGTTCGCATCTTGACCGGTCATGTGGGCGGCTCGTTCGGCATGAAGTCGGCGCCGTTCCCCGAATATGTCTGCGTCCTCCATGCCGCGCGGGCGCTCGGCCGTCCCGTCAAATGGACCGACGAGCGCTCGGGAAGTTTCGTGTCGGACAGTCACGGCCGCGACCACGACCTCACCATCGAGCTTGCGCTCGATGCCGACGGGACCTTTCTGGCGCTGCGGATCACCAATTTCGGCAATATGGGCGGCTTCCTCGCGCAGGTGGCGCCGATGCCCTCCACGCTCAACACGGTCAAGAACGTGCAGAGCGTCTACCGCACGCCGTTGATCGAGGTTTCGACCAAGTGCATGTTCACCAACACCTCGCACGTCTCCGCCTATCGCGGCGCGGGCCGGCCCGAGGGCAATTATTACATGGAGCGGGTGATCGATGCGGCGGCGGCCGAGATGGGGATCGATCGCGTGGAACTGCGCCGGCGCAACCAGATCCGGCCGCGCGAGATCCCGATCAAGACCGCCTCGGGAAGCACCTATGACAGCGGCGACTTTCCCGGTGTGCTCAAGCACGCACTCGAGGTCGCCGACATCAAAGGCTTCGGCCGCCGCAAGCGCGAGAGCCGCAAGCGCGGGAAGATACGCGGGCTCGGGATCGGCAGCTTTCTCGAAGTAACCGCACCGCCGAGCAAGGAGATGGGCGGCATCCGCTTCGAAGCCGACGGTACCGTCACCATCATCACCGGTACGCTCGATTACGGCCAGGGACACGCCGCGCCGTTCGCGCAGGTCCTGAGCGACAAACTCGGCATCCCGTTCGAACGCATCCGCCTGCTCCAGGGCGACAGCGACGAATTGCTCGCGGGCGGCGGCACCGGCGGGTCGAAATCGATCATGCACAGCGGCACCGCCATCGTGGAAGCCTCAGCCAAGGTGATCGATCAGGGCAAGCAGATCGCCTCCCATGTGCTCGAAGCCGCGGCCGCCGACATCGAGTTTGCGCACGGACGGTTCGTGATCGCCGGCACCGACCGCTCGATCGGGATCATGGAACTCGCCGACAAGCTCCGCTCCGGCCTCAATCTGCCCGAGGGGGTACCGTCCACGCTCGACATCCGACACGTCAGCGACGGCCCCGGTGCCTCCACCTATCCCAACGGCTGTCATGTCTGCGAAGTCGAACTGGATCCCGACACCGGCGTGATCGCCGTGGTCAAATATTCCTCGGTCAATGACTTCGGTACCGTCATCAACCCGCTGATCGTCGAAGGCCAGCTCCACGGCGGCGTGATCCAGGGCATCGGACAGGCGCTGATGGAAATGACGGTGTACGACGAGGATGGCCAGTTCCTAACCGGCTCGTTCATGGATTATGCCCTGCCGCGCGCGAGCGACTCGCCCGAGGTTGCGGTCGTCGACCATCCGGTGCCGGCCACGACCAACGTGCTCGGCGTGAAGGGATGTGGGGAGGCGGGCTGCGCCGGCTCGCTGACTTCGGTCATGAACGCGATTGCAGATGCGCTGTCCGAATTCGGCATCCCCCACATGGATATGCCCGCGACGCCCTACCGCGTCTGGCGCGCGATTCAAGATGCCAAGGCCGCGCGCGCGGCCTGATCGCGCGTCCGAACAAGCCAGCAGATGACCCAGGCCGCCGAAATTCTCGTTCCTGCGCGCGCGAGCGAAGACAAGCTTATCGCCGGCGTGTGCATCGCCCACTTCGTGAGCCACTACTACATGATGCTGCTGGCGCCGCTGTTCGTCTTCATCAAGGACGATTACGGCGTGACCTATACCGAGCTCAGCCTCGCGCTCGCGGCTTTCGGCGTGGTGTCCTCGGTCCTGCAGACGCCGGTCGGTTTTTTTGTCGACCGCTTCGGAGCGCGCCTCAATCTGATCGGCGGCTTGCTGTTGGGTTCGGCTGCAGTCGCGGCGGCGGGCCTCGTCGATTCGTTCTGGGTGTTCATCGCGATGTTCGCCGTGATGGGGCTCGCCAACACCGTGTATCATCCCGCCGATTACGCGCTCCTGTCCGAGCGGGTCACCCCGCAGCGCGTCCCGCAGGTGTTCTCCTTTCACACCTGCTCCGGCATGATCGGCTCAGCCGTCGCGCCGGGCACGCTTCTGTTCATGCAGAGCCTGGTGGGGTGGCGCGGCGCCTTTGTCTGCGCCGCAGCGCTCGGGATCATTGCGGCGCTTATTCTCGCGCTGCAGGGTGAGCCGCCGCCGCGCCATCGCGCCATGCAGGTGTCGAAGCCGCGCGGCGACGATCCGTCGAGCGCGGCCGCCGACGGCTGGCGGCTCCTGCTGTCGCCACCGATCCTGCTCAATCTCGTCTTCTTCGTTCTGCTGGCAATGGTCGGCGGCGGCCTCAACCAATATCTGGTGGTGGGACTGGGCGCGCTCTATGGAACCCCGCCCGCGCTCGCCAATACCGCGCTCACCGGCCTGCTCGTCATGAGCGCGATCGGCGTATTGGTCGGAGGCGCGCTCGCCACCCGCACCACCCATCACACCCTCGTGACTGCGGGCGGGCTGCTGGTGACGGGCGCGGTCAGCACGCTCATCGGTTTTGTGGATCCGGGCGCGCTGTTGCTGGTCCTGATCGTGTCGCTGAGCGGCTTCGCGAGTGGCCTGACGATGCCGTCGCGCGACATGATCGTGCGCTCGGTCACGCCCCCCGGATCGTTCGGCAAGGTGTTCGGCTTCGTGACCACCGGTTTCCATATCGGCGGCATGGTGGCGCCGCTGATTTTCGCGCAGCTGCTCGATCATGGGCATCCGCGCGCGGTGTTTCTCTACATCGCGGCCTGCGCCATCGTCGCCATCGCCACCGTCGCATTCGGCATGTCGGGCCGGCGCACGGCCTGAACGGGGGAGCGCATTGGCCGCATCTTGCGCCGTCCGTTTTCTTGTAGAATGACGACACCTGAAAAGTGACGACAGTTGCGACGGACGATCCCTCGGCAAATGACAACAATACCCGAGGCACGAGGAAACGACGGAGCTTGGAATGTTCGCCCGGCCTGTGTGCGCGCGCGCCGGCCTTGTCGTCGCCGTCTCGGCACTGACCGCCTGCCTGACGGCAGCGCCGGCGCCGGCGGCGGATTTCTACGCCGGCAAGGCCATTGATCTTCTCATCGGCGGGGATGTCGGGGGCGGTTACGACATCTATGCCCGCGTGCTGGCGCGGCATCTCCACCGCTTCATTCCCGGCAGTCCGACGATCGTAACCAAGAACCAGCCGGGCGCCGGCAGCGGACGGGCCGCATCCTATCTTTACGGCGTCGCGCCCAAGGACGGCTCGGTGATCGGCGCGGTCTTTCCCGGCGCTATCATGGGTCCGCTGCTCGATGATCGCGCGCAGGCGCTCTATGACCCGACCAAGTTTCGATATCTCGGCAGCGCCGACAACGCGACGCGCGTCTGCATCAGCCATGAGCGCTCCAGGATCAAGAGCTTCGAGGACACACTCCAGCACAAGGCGATCATGGGCGCGAGCGCGGCCGGCGGGTCTACCCGCGATTACGTCAATATGCTCAAGAAGACGACAGGGGCGATGTTCGACATGGTCGCCGGCTACAAGGGAACCGCCGACATTTTCCTGGCCATGGAGCGTGGCGAGGTGGACGGCATGTGCGGCTTGGATTGGGCGAGCCTGAAATCGCAACGGCCTGACTGGGTTCGCAACAAGACCGCCAACATCCTCGCCCAGATCAATCTGGAGCCGGAGGCCGAACTGGCCAAACTGGGTGTCCCCCAGATCTGGAAATTCATCCGGAGCGAGGACGACAGGAAAGCGGTCGAGCTGATCATCAGCCAGCAGGTCTTCGGCCGGCCCTATCTCGCACCGCCGGGCGTGGCGGCGGAGCCACTCAAGATCCTGCGCGATGCCTTCACCACGACCATGCAGGACAAGGAGTTCCTTGCCGACGCCGAGCGCGCGCGCATCGACGTGGAGCCGTCCTCGGGCGAGAGAGTGCAGCAACTCGTGGAGCAGCTTTACGCCACGCCGAAGGCGACCGTCGAGCGGGCGAAAGACTCGATCAAGCCGTAGAACCTGCGGGCAGACGGCGTGATCGCGTCATTTAGCCGGGAGGTATGCTTCGGTGTGAAGTTTCGCCGGATCCGGCTCCGACGGCAGCAATTGCAGTTCGACGTATGACTTGGCGAGCGTGGCGAGCGCGCTTGGGCTGAATTTCCCATCGTCGGAGAACATCGGCATCAACTCGTCGTAGACGCGTGACGTGATGTCATCGTCCTTGTTCGTGACTTCCTTGGCGATGGCCACGGTCTCCGCCTTGTTCTTTCGCATGAAATCGATGGTCTCGAACCATCCCTTCAGAAATGCGCGAAGCGCCTCCGGACGTTCGGCGATGAGCTTGTCGGCGGCGAAGATCACATGGATGTGGAAGTCCTTGATGTCGGTGAAGCGGACCAGGATGCGGCCTTCACCCCTCTTCTCCAGTTCGAATGCGTTGCCGATATCCATGATGGCGCCATCGATGTCGCCCCGCTTCATCGCCGCGATCTGTCCGGGCATGGCGCCCATGGGCGCGATTTCGATTCCTTTCGGACCCCAGCCCTGTCGCCGCGACGTTTCGCTCACCAGCCAATAGGTGAGCGAGCCGGCGGTCGATACGCTGATCTTCTTGCCCTTGAGATCGGCGGCGGTCTTCGGACCGTCCGGTCGCACGACGATGGCCAGCAAGAGCGGCGGCCCGGCCATGGCGGCCACCCCTTTGATTGGCGAGCCCTTGACGATGAACGCCATCGCCGGCCCGGAGCCGAGCGCGATGTCGAGACTGTCGGACGCCATCGCCTGCTGCATGCGTGCGTCGCCGGCAAAGGCGATCGACTCGATGTCGAGCCCGTTCCTGGCGAAGAACCCCTTCCGTATTCCGATATCGAGCGGCACGAACGAAAACGCCTCCGGCACGGCCTTGCCGACGCGAAGCTTTTCCGCCGCACTAGCGGACGACGCCAGCATCGCGCCCGAGGCTGCGAGCAGAAGCATCACGGCGGAGGTGCGGAACACGGGGCGCAACAGCGCGTTCATCGACATGGCGGCCTCTTGGTTCAGGACAATTTCATCTTCAGAAGCCGCTCGGCATTGCCGACAAAAATCTTGCGTCGGTCTTCGTCCGCGATGTCGAGCCGCTTGATGGTGTCGATCGTCGGCGCGATCGGGCCGAGCGGCGTGTCGGTCGCGAACACGACGTGGTCGCTGCCGAAGAATTCGAGCCCGCAGCGCACCGCCTGGATGCCGCCGCCGAACAGCGCGGTATCGCCGTAGAAGTCGTGCAGATAGTCCAGATGCGGCCGCTTCAGCGACGGCAAAATCTTCGAATAGTCCTCGTCGCTGGTGCGGCTGCCCAGAACCTGCAGCCCCGGACCGATCCGTCCATCGTAGTATGGGATCATCCCACCGAGATGATGGGTGATGATCTTGAGCCCCGGATAGCGGTCGAGGAGCCCGGCGAACACCATCCGCACCATGGCCACCGAGGTATCGTACGGCCAGCCGAAGCACCACCACATCTCGAACCGGGACTTCTGCTCCGCCGGGTAATCCGGCATGCTGGCGGTGCGCGCCGGATGCAGCCAGACCGGAAGGTCGAACTCCGCCATGGTGGCGAAGATCGGCTCGAAGGCCGGATCGTCGAGCGGCCGGCCTGCCACGCTGGTGAAAACCTGCACGCCGCCGGCGCCGAGTTCCTTCACCGCGCGCCGGGCCTCTTTGACCGAACCCTCAACGTCCGTCATCGACAGCGCGGCGACGAACGTCGGAAAGCGCTCGGGATGACGCGCACACAGTTCGGCCATGGCGTCGTTGCCGATCCGCGCCAAGTTCAGGCCGACATCGCCGGCCGCCAGGTCTTCGATCGGAGGGTTCGGCAGTGAGACGATTTCGCGGTAATCGCCGAACTGGTCCATCTCGCGGAAGCGCTCATCGAGATCGAACAGCTTTTTGACGCCCCGCAGCCGCGCCGCGATATTGCCCAACCTCGGCGCAATGCGGCTCATCTCCGCGGAGAACTTCTCCGGCATGATGTGGCAATAAATGTCGACGATCGTGTCACTGGCCATGGAAGTTACCTTCTACGCAAGCGTCCGTCAGGAAGGATCAGGCGGGCGCCGAGTCAAGCGGCTCGGTCGCCGCGCCGTAGCCGCTGCTCAAAACTTGGTGCGATCCGGCCCCTTCAGCCCAAGCGTTTCGCGGGCTTCCTTCGGCGTAGCGACCTGATAGCCGAGTTCCTCGATCAGCCGTCTCACCTTCGCGACCTGCTCGGCGTTGCTCGTGGCGAGCTTTCCGCGGCCGATGAACAGGCTGTCTTCGAGGCCGACCCGAACGTTGCCGCCCATCATCACCGCCTGGGTGGCGAACGGCATCTGGAAACGGCCGGCGCCCAGCACCGACCATTGATAGTCGTCGCCGAACAGCTTGTCGGCGGTCCGCTTCATGAACATCAGGTTTTCCATGTCGGCTCCGATGCCGCCGAGGATACCGAAGATGAGTTGCAGAAAGATCGGCGGCTTGAACCAGCCTTTGTCGACACCATGGGCAAGATTGTAGAGATGCCCGACGTCGTAGCATTCGTGCTCGAACTTGGTGCCGTGCCCCTCGCCCATCAGTTTTGAAATCTTCTCGATGTCGGCGAAGGTGTTGCGAAAGATGGTCTCGCTGGTCCCGAGCAGGTAAGGCTTCTCCCAATCGTGTTTCCATGACTTGTAACGCGCGACCATGGGATAGAGCCCGAAATTCATCGAACCCATGTTGAGCGAGCACATCTCCGGCGACAGCTTCATGACGCCGGCCAGTCGCTCTTCGACCGCCATGGTGGGCGATCCGCCGGTGGTGATGTTGACCACCGCGTCGGTCGCCTGCTTGATGCGCGGAAGGAACTGCATGAACATCGCCGGGTCGCCGGTCGGACGTCCGTCCTGCGGGTTTCGCGCATGCAGGTGGAGGATGGCGGCGCCCGCCTCGGCCGCGGCGATGGCCTGCTCCGCGATCTGGTCGGGCGTGATCGGGAGGGCATCCGACATGGTGGGGGTGTGGATTGCGCCGGTGACGGCGCAGGTGATGATGACCTTGTCGGATTTCGCAGCCATGGGTGTCTCCCGGTCTATTCGCAAAGATAAGTCTTAGGATCAGCTTGTGCGGGGATCCGCGGCAAGGCGCAAGCGCCGTTCCAGCGGCAACAGTTGCCAGCCGAAGCGCTCCACCAGCAGCCCCCAGATCCCTTTTGGGGCAAACAGCATGACCGCGATTGCGACCGCGCCGAGCATCAGCAGATACAGGCTGCCGAGATCGGCCAGCGTCTGCCGCAGCAGGAAAAATACGATCGTACCGATGATCGGTCCCTCCACCCGCCCGATCCCGCCGATCACCGTGATGAAGATGACGAAGGCGGTCCAATCGTTGACGCTGAAGGCGGTGTCGGGGGAAATCCGCAGCTTCTGCAGGAAAATGAGCGCGCCGACCATCGCGGTGCCGAACGCGGTCAGGACATAGACGACGAGCTTGGTGCGGGTGACGTCGATCCCGCTCGATCGCGCAGCCAGTTCGTTGTCACGAATTGCGGTGAGCGCAAGGCCATAGCGCGAGCGCAGCAACAGGACGATCGCGGCGAGCACGACGACCACGAGGGCCAGCGCGACCCAATAGATCAGGAACTCCCGCATCTGCCGGCTCGACGCCATCGAGGTCACGATTCCCGCCGGCAGGCTGATCCCGGAACCGCCGCCGAGAGCGGAGACCTGCGACGAAAGGAGCCGGAAGACTTCGGCAACGACCCAGGTGCCGATGGCGAAGTAGTGGCCGCGCAACCGAAACATGAGACCCGCGACCGGCAGCGCGACCACGGCCGCGATCACGCCTGCGACCGGTACGGCCACGAGCGGGGGCATCCCGAACAGAATGGTCGATGCGAACAAGACATAACCGCCGAGCCCGACATAAGCCTGCTGACCGACCGAGACCAGCCCGGCATATCCCGCGAGCAGGTTCCAGAGACTTGCCAGCGCGACATAGGCATAGATCTCGGACAGGAGCCGCAGATCGTCGCGGCCGCCCCAGGCCGGCGCCGCCGCGAGCGCTATCAAAGCGACGGCGAACACCGCCATGCCGATGCGGCTCGACCGACTCGCATGCTCGACCTGGAATGCGGCGCTCATGCCTGAACCTTCGGGAAAAGGCCCTCGGGCCGCACCGCCAGAATCACAAGGAAGGCGAGATGCCCGGCCAGCAGCTGCCACCCCGGATTGATCTGCGCGCCGATCGCCTGCGACACGCCGAGAATGATGCCGCCCGCGAGTGTGCCCCACATGCTGCCGAGCCCGCCGATGATGACAGCCTCGAACCCGAAGATCAGCCGGGCGGGCCCGATCGCCGGGTCGAAGTTGGTGCGCACGGCGAGAAAAACGCCGGCAACGGCGACGACCGCAAGCGACAGCGCCATGGCCAACGCGAAGATGTGGCGGTTGTCCAAACCCATTAATTGCGCCACCGACTGATCGTCCGACGTCGCGCGGAAGGCGCGGCCGAGCGCGGTGCGATAGAACAGGAGCTGCAGGCCGGCGATGACCGCGATGGCGACCGCGAATTGCAGCAGCGGAAGAACGCCGATCCACACGCCCTCCCCGACCTGAAAGCTCGCGACCTCGATGGCACCAGCCTTGAGCCGGCGACTGTCCGCCGTAAACAACTCCAGTAGCGCATTCTGGATGATGACGGAGAGCCCGAAGGTCACCAGCAGCGGCGGCAGCACGTCGTCGCCGAGCGTGCGGTTGAGCAGGCCGCGCTGGAGCCCATAGCCGATCGCGGCCATGATCGGCACGACCACGACGATGGCGAGCAAGGGATTGAGCCCCAGCGTGTCTGTCGTCATCAGCGCGACATAGGCGGCGAGCACGATCAGATCGCCATGGGCAATGTTGACGAGCCGCATCACCCCGAAGATCAGGGCAAGTCCGGCGGCGAACATGGCGTAGAGCCCGCCGATCAGGACGCCTTGGATGATGATGTTGACCCATTCCATCGCGGTTACGTCCTAAAGTGACTCCACGTGCTCGCACCTTCACGCGCCAAAATAGGCGGCAGAGATCGCCTCGCGCGTCAGCGCTCCGGCGGAACCGGTCAGCGCAACGCGCCCCTCCTGCAGGCAGTAGACGCGGCCGGCCGCCTTGAGCGCCTGCACGATGTCCTGCTCCACGATGATGAGCGAGCTGCCTTCCGCGACGATCGCGGACAAGCGGGCATAGACTTCGCGCACCACGATGGGTGCCAGGCCGAGACTGATCTCGTCGCACAGGAGAAGCTTGGGATTGGACATCAGCGCGCGCCCGATTGCGACCATCTGCTGCTGGCCGCCCGACAGCGAAGTGCTCGGTACGTGGCGTCGCTCCGCCAACACCGGGAAAAGATCGTAGATCCGTGCCAGGTTCCAGGGTCCCTGCCGCCCGACCTGGCCGCCGATGAGCAGGTTCTCTTCGACCGAGAGCGAGGCGAACAGCCGGCGTCCTTCGGGAACGAGCGCGATACCGCGTCCGACCACCGCATGCGCAGGCAGGTCTCCGATCGCTTCGCCGTCGAACCGGATCGCGTCACGACTCGATCTGATGGCCCCCGCGATGCAATTGAGCAGGGTCGACTTCCCGGCGCCATTGGCGCCGATGACGGCAACCACCTCGCCTGGCTCCACGCGGAGCGAGACGCCGAACAGCGCCTGAAAGTCGCCGTAAAAGGCGTCGAGCGCCCGCACGTCGAGGAGCGGTTCAGGCATCGGCGGGAATTCCCATGTAGATTTCGCGAACGGCTGCAGACTTGATCACGGTCTTCGGATCGCCCTCGCCGATGAAGCCGCCTCCGTGCAGCACGAGCAGGCGATCGACCACCGCAATGAGCGCGTGCACGACATGCTCGATCCAGATGATCGAGACGCCGCTGCGATGAATACTTCGGATCAGATCGACCAGCGCCGTGCATTCATGCTCGGTCAGGCCGCCGGCGACCTCGTCGAGGAGAAGCAGCCGCGGCTGCGTCGCAAGTGCGCGTGCAAGTTCGAGTCGCTTGCGATCGAGCAGCGTGAGCCTGCCAGCCGCCCTGTTTCGCCTTGTCGGCAAGGCCGCATTGCTCGAGCAATTCGACGCAACGGGGATAGGCGTCGCGCTCGCCACGACCGCCGCCGAACGCCGCCGCCACGACCAGATTCTCGAATACGCTCATGCCATTGAACGGCTGCGGAATCTGAAACGATCGGCCGATGCCCATGCGACAGCGGTGCTCCGGCGCGAGACGGGTGATATCGCTGCCCGCGAAGATGACGCGCCCGGCGTCGGGCCGCACCGTGCCGCTCGCAATACCGAACAGCGTGGTCTTGCCGGCGCCGTTAGGTCCGATGATGCCGAGCGCCTCGCCCTCGGCAACCGCGAGGTCGATCGCGTGGGCCACGATCACCGCGCCAATCGCTTCGAGACTTTATCGAAGGCGAGGATGGAGGGCATGTTCTCGCTTAGCCCGCGGACCCGGTACGCCTGCTCTCCCACTTGCGGGCGAGGGCCGAGGCGGGGGCACGCCGGGAACGATCCTGATGCATTCCCCCTCCCTGTCCCTTCGCCGCAACCGCGGGAGAAGACCACTCCAGCATCACCGCAACCGTGGCTGGCCCGGTCATGCCGCCTTGGCTACGACAGCACCTGCAGCGGCCGCCCACCGGGATCTCCGGCGCGGTCTTGTTGGTCGTGATGACCAGGTCGAACTTGTCGCCCTTGCGCTGCCACTGCCCGGCCACGAGCGGGGTCTTGGTCACGTTCTTCACGGGCTGACCTGTCCATTTCACCGGGCCGACGATGGACTTGTAGTCGGTCGCGACGATCGCATCGAGGATCGCCTTGGGGTCCAACGTCTTCGAGCGCTTGAGCACGTCGATCGCGATCTCAAACAGCGCGTGCTGGAAACCGATCGGTTGCGTCCACGGCCGTTTGGTCGCGCCGACA
>CAWIGD010000012.1:0-119390 GCA_963835165.1 uncultured Alphaproteobacteria bacterium | reverse complement strand
TCCGCTATGTTGCGACGGAGGCAGGCATTTTGGGCGCTCTCGCGCTTGCGCGCGGCGAATTCGATTTCACGACCAATTACGCACCGCCACTGGCTATTGCAATCGATGCTGGCGAACCGATCACGATTGTCGGCGGCGAGCACGTCGGCTGCTTCGAAGTTTTTGCCAGAGAGGGCATCCGTAGCATCTTGGATCTCAAGGGTAAGAACGTGGGCGTGCAAGCTATCGGCTCGAGTTCAACACGTTTTTCTGAGCATTATCGCTGCCCACGTCGGGCTTGATCCGACCAAGGACATTCACTGGGTTACGAGCACGTCACCAAAGCCGATGGAGCTTTTTGCGGACGGGAAGATCGATGCCTTTCTTGGGCTTCCGCCCGAGCCGCAGGAGCTGCGCGGCCGCAACTTCGGACGCGTGATCGTCAACAGCGTCCTTGACCGTCCATGGTCCCAGTATTTCTGTTGCGTGCTGGGGGTTAATCGAGCGTTCATACGCAAATACCCGGTCGCGACCAAGCGTGTACTGCGCGCTATCGTGAAGGCCGCCGATCTCTGCGCGAGCGAGCCGACTGAGTGGCGCGGCAGATCGTGGATGCCGATTCACCCCCAGCTACGATTATGCACTGCAGACGCTCAAGGAAATTCCATACGCACGGTGGCGGGAATACAATCCCGAGGATGCGGTCCGCTTTTACTCATTGCGGCTGCGCGAAGTGGGCATGATCAAGTCAAGCCCGAACAGAATTTCTCGCCGACGGCACGGACTGGCGCCACTGGAACGAGCTCAAGCGCGAGCTGAAGAGCTGATCACGGATTCGGCAACGGATGAAGGACGGCCGATGTCCGAAAGTGGCACATAATAGCTGCCCCGGACGTGTGCGACGGCACGTCCGCAGTTGGCGAAAGCCGACATCGCATTCCAGGCGCATCCGTTCGTCAACCGACTGAACCTTGCTCGGACCACACAGCCCCGCCGCTAGTTTGCCGGAGGATGCGGCGGCAGTTGAGTAGGGCGGCTTCGAGCGGCAAGCTTCCGGGATAGTCGCGAGTCTTCTGTTTCTTCTCCTCGCGGCGAGCGGACAAGCCGACAAGTGACCGCGCGGGGCGTGCCGCGAACAAACATCGGCCTTTGCGCGGCCGCCCAAAACCCGCAGGTAGTTCATCTGCTTTGCTCCTTGGCGGTCGGCGGCTTCTCCTTTCTCGGTCGACCGCTTCAAAGGTCCGCGACATGGCGCAACATGGGTCCCGCCACGTGCTGACAAACCAACGTTTTACACCTGTCGAGCATGTGGGAAATCCGCACAGCGAGCGCGCTCGGCGCATTGCACTGGCCACTGGCTTCGGATCGCTACGCACGAGGCTGGCCATAGCGTTTGCGCAGGCTGCTGGGGCTGCGCTGTGGCGAGGCGTGCGTCGCGCCGCATCCCTATGCGCGTGTTCCCATCGATCACGGCGCGCCCTCGATCTGCGCGATCATGGCTGGCAGTATCGCCGAGGCTCTCGCGTTCGGCAGTTACGATTTCGAGGGTAATGAGGTCGACCGTGAGCTGGCACAGGAACGCTTGCTGCGCGCAGCACCGCGCCAAGGCCCTACGAGCCCCGCTCGTGCGTTTTTCTTAGCTGCGGGGTTTGGGCAGCCGCCACCGACGCCAAAACGCGCCAGCGCGCTTCCCATGCGCTTCCCAGTCTGGTCTTGGGAAGCAGGTCTTCGGGTAACCCGTTGAAATGTTTGGAGCGGGCGAAGGGAATCGAACCCTCGTATGCAGCTTGGGAAGCTGCCGTTCTACCATTGAACTACGCCCGCAACTCCGGCCGTTCGCCAACCGCAGGCGCACTGAATATCAAAGTTGGGGCGTGCAAGCCACAGCGAAGACAGCACCCGGACTCCGGGCCCGGTTGCGAGCTCTTGCGTCGCTCGGCGCCGCTCGTTGCGAATGCGCTATTCCGGGTGGAACACGTTCAGGCTCGGCGCGGGTCCGGAGAAGCCCAGCTCCTGCCAGCGCCCGGCCACGCGGTCGTAGGTGGAGCGGCGCAGCAGGGTGGATTGCGGGAACTGCTTGAGGTGCTGGTGCGGCTTGCACGCGTTGATCAGCACCTTCGATCCGTACGGCCGCGCCTCCGGCGGAAACTGGCTGGGATCGAGCCCGGTGGACCAGGTGGTGCGCAGGATGTCGAGATCGTCGGCGGGGTGGCAGCGCGTGCTCAGCGCCCACAGCACATCGTTGATGTCGGTCGGGTCGACGTCTTCGTCCACCACGATGACCCATTTGGTGTAATAGGCGGCGGCCGGACATTGCGCCGCGAGCGCGAGCACCTGCGCCGCGTGGCCGGCATATTTCTGCTGCAGCGAGACCACGACCATGCCCCAGCCCGAGGCCGCCGCGGGATGCGCGTAGGCGGCCACGACGCCCGGCACGCCGATCCGCTCGAGGTCGTCGAGAATGCGGGCCGAACGCATGATCGCGTAATAGGCGCCGATCTCGCAGGAGGGATATTTGGCCATCAAGGCATGGGTGAAGATCGGCGAGCGGCGGTGATGCACCGCCTTCACCTCGATGACCGGCTGCGGCGAGCGCTCGCGTCCGTAATATCCGGTGAACTCTCCGAGCGGGCCCTCATGCTCGAGGTCGCCCGGATGCAGCAGGCCTTCGACCACGAATTCGGCGCGGGCCGGGATCGGCAGGCTGACAAACTCGGCCTGCGTCAATTCCACCGGCCGCCCCATCATGCCGCCGGCGACGTCCAGCTCGGACTGGCCGGCGCCGAACGCCTGCGCGCCCAGCATGAAAAGAACCGGATCGATGCCGTAGGCCGCCACGACCTCGCACGGCTTGCCCTGCGCCCACCATCCCTCGCGGTCGAGCAGGCCGTGCTTGCCCGGCGAGCAGTAGAGCCCGATGCGCGACGGGCCCTGCAGCATCTGCCGGTAGACGCCGACATTGAGCCGGCCGTCGTCGGGAGACGAGGTCAGGGTGATGTCGCCGGTGCCGATATAGCGGCCGCCGTCGCCGGGCCAGAATTTCGGCACCGGAAAAGCGGTGAGATCGATCTGCTCGCCGGTCAGAACGATTTCGTTCACCGGCGCATCGCTCTTGGCGACCCGGACCGGCGGAATGCGCCGCGTCATGACGGTGCGCGTCGCCGCGATCATGTCGGCGATCGAAGAATCCGGGTCGATGCCGGCGGCGAGGGCGTAGCGCTCCTTGCTGGCGCCGAGCATGTTGCACAGAATGCGGGCCTGCGAGCGGTCGCCGGCAAGCTGCTCGAACAGCAGCGCCGGCGCGTCCTCGCGCCGGGTGGCCAGCAAGGTGATGGCAGCCAGTTCCTCGTCCGGCTCCACCCGCGACGCGATATGCTTGAGGAGGTCGTTGGCCTCGACCAGATCGAGCCATTCGCGAAGATCGCGCCACGCCACCGGCGCAGCAGCGCCCGCGATGGTTTGCGCAGGTGAGTGTCCGGCAATCTGATCTTCCATCGTCGCTCCTCGCTGTCAGCAGGAGCAACCCTAGCGCGCCGGGCGTGGCTCGCAACTGCTGTTAGGTCGAGCGAGCGCTTCCGTCCGCATCCTGAGCGTTCCAAGAAAGAGATGGGAGCAGCCGTTCCCCAGGGGTGGATGGGCCTTCCTGGTCCAGGGGCCGCGGCGGTCGGGGCTTCGCCAATACGCTCACGGCGTCCATGCGGCCGGCTTTCGCTGCCGGCTGCGTCAGCACGCACACGGCGGCGGCAAAGATCAGCGCAAAGCCGATCATGTCCTCGGTCGTCGGCCGTTCGCCGAGCATCAGCATCGAGCTGGAGACGCCGACGACCGGCGTCGCGAGCGAACCGAGCGAGGCTGTTGCGGTCGGCAAGCGCTCGATAATGGCGAACCACAGGATATAGGCGAAACCGGTCCCGATCAGACCATTGTAGACCACCGCCAGAACCGCTTTGAGCGACACAGCCGCCGGCACCGGCATTCCTTGAAATATCAATAGCCCTGCACCGAAGACGAGCGCGCCCAGCGCGATTTGCCATGCGGTGATGGCAAGCAAGTCACCGGCGATGCGCGCCCATTTCATGTAGACCGTGCCGGCGGCCCAACTGAGCGCGCAGCAGAGCGCAAGCAGCAGCCCGACCGCCGACGGCGCCGTGGCCACCGGATAAACGAGCACGGTCAATCCGCTGATGCACAGCACCAACCCGAGACCCGCTCTGATGCTCAGGCGCTCGCCGAGGATCAGCCAGGCCATCAGGCTCGCCCAGATCGGCATGGAATAATTGACGATCACCACCCGCGAGGTGGAAGAGGCGAGCAAGGCAAACGAGCTGAACAGCCCGAAACCGACGACGTTGAACATGGAGGCCGCGACGATATGCAGCCATGTTACGCCGCGTGGAATGGCGGCGCTGCGGCCCTGCAGCCGGATCAATGCAAACAGCGACAACGCGCTGAGCGAGAATCCCAGGACGCGAAGCGTCCATACGCTGATCTCGGCCAGCGCGATCGTCATGATCGGCCAGCTCAGGCCCCAGACCAGAGCCAGGAGCACAAGCAGCGCCTTGGCTTTGGTGACTTCGTCCAATCCATGCTTCGGGGCCACGAACCACCTTTAAGAGATTGCGCTGGATGGCCCGCGCGCGGCGGGCGAAATGCAGAACTCTCGCCCGCCCTTGCGGCCCCCCGACTTCGGAAGCGGGCGCCCTTCATAAACACACGCGCACGAGAAGCAAGACGAGCGTCGGCCCCTGATCCTGAGCGCCCTTGATCCCGGCGGATGCAAGGTCAAAGCTGTGCAGCAGCGGCGAAAAAATTTGTCACGGAGGAAGCGAGCAATGACAACGGATACGGGCGGCATCGCGGTTGATGACAGCGGCGGCGTCCGCCCCGACGGACGTGCTTTGGGAAGTACTTGGGCCGTGCATTTTCCCGGCAATCTGCGCTGGAGCAACGCCATGCAGATCGTCAAAGGGATGGCGCCCTACGGTGCGATTGCGATGGACGAGGTCGATCGGATCGGCCGGCGGCTCGAGGCACGCGCCGGGGAAGCCGATCTCGATCGCGTCTGGCGCGAGGAATGGGCCGCGATGGCGGATCGGGTCGTCGCCGTCGCCGACACCGCCGCGGCGCGAACAACACCATATCACCGCCGGCAACAACTACATGCGCGCGGGCAACTATTACTACAGCGCCGAGCGCTTCATCCCGCCCGGGCCGGAAAAGCTGGCGATGTATCACAAGGCGCTGCGGGCCTACCACGCGGCCATGGAGCGCCTGCATCCCGGGATCGAGCGCGTCGAGGTTCCCTACGAGAACACGAGCCTGCCCGCCTATTTCGTGAAGGGCGCGGGCAGCGGCCGGCGCCCGACTGTCGTGCTGTTCGACGGAATGGACAACGCCAAGGAAATGAGCGTCATCTTCGCGGGTCTCGATTTCGCCAAACGCGGGATCAACACGCTCGCCATCGATGGGCCGGGCCAGGCCGAGGCGCTGCGTCTTCGCAACATCCACAGTCGTTACGACTACGAGGTGCCCGGCACCGCGGCTTACGACTACGTCGCGTCGCGCGCGGATGTCGATCCCAAGCGCGTCGCGGTCATGGGCTACAGCTTCGGCGGCTATCACGCGCCACGCATTGTCGCGTTCGAGAAGCGCTACGCCGCCGCCGTCGCCTTCGGCGCCATGCACTGGAGCATCTACGACTGGGTTGCCGGCAACAAAGCCAGGCTCGCGGTCGATCCCCGCACGAGCTCCACCTCGATCTTCCAGTTCCGCTGGGTGGTGGGCGCGCCGGACAACGCCACCGCGCTCGAATGGGCGAAGAAGTTCACGCTCGAGGGCGTCGCACAACGAATTGCCTGCGCATTCCTGGTGCTGCACGGCGAGAATGACCGCATCGTTCCGCTGGCGGAAGCGAAGAAGCTGTACGAAGCGGTCGGCTCGAAGCGAAAGCACATCAAGATCTTTACCGCCGACGAGGGCGGCGCCGAGCACTGCCAGGTCGACCATCGCCAGCTTGGCGTCGACTATATCGGCGACTGGCTGCTCGCAAATATGTGAAGCGCCGCTTCATCAGACTCTGGTCCTGGCGGCAACGCCCGCGCAGGATCCGGAACGAGCCGACGTCGCACCCGTCGACGCGGGCGGCTACGCGTGATCCAATGAGGCTCCTGCTAGTGCGCAAGGGTGTGCGAACTTCGGATTCGGGACACTAGACGGGCAATCAGCCGGCAAACGGCGATGCAACAGGGAGGCGGCCGCAATGCGCAAGCTATTCAAGTGGGCAGTCGTGTGCGCCTTGCTCGCCGCTCCGGCTGCGGGGCAAGCGCAAGGTCCGTCGTCCTATCCCGATCGGCCGATCCGTCTCGTCGTCGCGTTCGTGGCCGGGGGTGCGACCGACACGTTGGCGCGCCAGATTTCGAACGACCTGAAGGAGGCGCTCGGCCAGACCGTCGTCGTGGAAAATCGGCCGGGAGCGAACGGTTATCTGGCCTGGAATCATGTGGCGAGCTCGGAGCCCGATGGCTATACGCTGCTGCTCGCCGAGAACGCGCTTGGCATCAGCCAGGCCTTGCACAAGAAGGCGACATCGAGCTTCGATCCGCTGACGCAGTACGATGCAATCGCGGCGATGGCGACCTCTCCCTCCGCTCTGGTCGTTGCGACCAACGTTCCCGCGAACACGGTGGCGGAGCTGGTGGCGCTCTCGCGCACCGTGTCGCAGAAAATGAATTACGCATCCGCCGGCGTCGGCAGCGTCTCGCATTTGAGCTTCGAGGTGTTCAAGGATGGCGTGGGGATGGAAGCCATTCATATTCCCTACAAGGGCGGCGGCCAGGCGATCGGCGACGTGATCGCCGGGCACGTTCCGATGGCGATGACCTCGGTGCAGGTTGCCAAGAGCCTGGTGGAGAGCGGCAGGATCAAGGCCCTCGGCGTGACCAGCCCCGCCCGATCCCCGGCCTTGCCCGATGTGCCGACTCTCAAGGAGGCAGGCATGAGGGCCGCCGAGGTTGAACTGGGGTTCTGGTATGGTGTCTTCGGACCCAAGGGCATGCCGAACGACGTCAAGGCCAAGCTGGAACAGGCCGTGGCGACCGTGATGTCCGACCCGCGTGTGCGGGAGCGCTTGGCCAAGCTCGACATCACACCCGGCTTCGCGCCTGCTCCGGTGCTGAGAACCAAGCTCGAAGACGAAATCAGGAACTGGACGAAGTTCATCGACAGCCATGGGATCCGGCCGGAATGACGCGGGTTGCGGAGCGAGCGAGGAGTTGGCGTGAGCAACGGATATGACCTCATCGTCAACGGCAATTCCGTTCATGTGCAGGGCGACGGAACCAAGCCGCTGCTCTCGGTCTTGCGCAATGAGCTTGGGCTGCGCGGCAGCCGGTTCGGCTGCGGCACCGAACAGTGCGGCGCCTGCATGGTGCTGATCGACGGCGAACCCTCGTTCTCGTGCGCGCGTGCGATCGAGAGCCTTGCCGGAAAGAGCGTCACGACGGTCGAAGGACTTTCGCCCGGTGGTTCGCTTTCGCCGCTGCAGCAGGCTTTCCTCGATGAGCAGGCCGGTCAGTGCGGCTACTGCCTCTCGGGCATCTTGATCTCGGCCACGGCGCTGCTGGCGCGCAATCCCACGCCCAGCCGGAGCGAGATCGCCGCCGCCCTCGACCGCCATCTCTGCCGCTGCGGCGTGCACAACCGGATCATGCGGGCGGTGGCGCGCGCCGGCGCCCTGATCGGAGCGCGTCCGTGACCACGCTGCCCAAGAGCCTGCTCGACAATCCGCTGCTCGGCACATGGATCGGCTTCGAGGAGACGGGCCGCGTGCGGCTTGCGACCGGCAAGGTCGAGATCGGCCAGGGCGTCCTGACCGCCCTGGCGCAGATCGCCGCCGAGGAGCTGGACGTCTCGCCTGCCCGGCTGCGCATCGTTTCCGGCGAGACCCCGACAAGCCCGCGGGAGGGCTTTACCTCAGGCAGCAATTCGATCGCCATCTCGGGCAGCTCCATTCGCCTCGTCTGCGCCGAGGTACGAGCGCTCTTTCTTCGCTATGTTGCGGATCGCCTCGCCTGCCCGATCGGGGCTCTCGCCATCGAGGACGGCCGTTTCCTGCGCGCGGGTCGCCACATCGGTCAGGATTACTGGTCGATCGCCGCGGAGGTCGACCTTGCCCGCCCGGCGGCCGGCGATGCGGCGCCCAAGCCGCCGTCGAACTATCGCATCGTCGGGCAGAGCCTGTCGCGGCTCGACCTCGCAGACAAGGTGACCGGTGCAGCCTTCATCCATGATCTCGCGCCCGATGACGTGCTGCATGCGCGCATGCTGCGTCGTCCGTGGCCGGGGGCCACGCTCGCGGACTTCGATGAAGCCGCGGTCCGGCGGGCGGCCGGTGCGCCGATCGACATCGTGCGCGACGGCGACCTCGTTGCATTCACATCCGATGATGAATGTGGCGGTGATGCGGGCAGCGCAATCCGCGCGCGGACTTGCGGTGTGGACCGGCGGCGCCCAGCCACCCTCCGACGCGGGCGAACCGAACTGGATCCGCAGCCAGCACGCGCGCGATCGCATCGTGGAAACGGGGGCGGTGGTGGGCGCCGCGGGAAACCGCGTGGTCGAGGCGAGCTTTTCACGCCCGTTCCTCGCCTATGGTTCGATCGGGCCGTCATGCGCGCTGGCGGAGTACAGGGACGGCGCGCTGACGGTCTGGACCCACTCCCAGGGTGTGTTCGAGCTGCGCAAATGGCTCGCGCATGCACTGCACATCGATCCCGCGCAGGTCACGGTCTTGCACCGGCAGGGCGCCGGCTGCTACGGGCACAACTCGGCCGATGACGCTGCGTTCGATGCCGCGTTCGTCGCAATGCGAACGCCGAACCGCACCGTGCGAGTGCAATGGACGCGCGAGGACGAGTTCTCGGCCGCGCCGATGGGCTCGGCCATGGTCGTCGGGCTGCGCGCGGTGCTCGATGCCAATTCGCGGCCCGCCGATTGGACAATCGAGATTCTGGAGCCCGGTCCACGCGCAACGTCCGGGCATGAATGGAAGCGCGAACCTGCTCGGCGCGGAAGCGCTGCCGGATGCTCCGTCCCCGCCCGCCGAGATCAACGACGTTGCGGACGACGCCGGTGGCGGTGCGACGCGCAACGCGCAGGCGCTCTACGACCTGCCGCGGCACAAGCTGGTCCACCATCTCCTTCCTCACGTCCCGGTGCGCACATCGTCGCTGCGTGGGCTGGGTGCCTTTGCCAACGTCTTCGCCATCGAGTCGTTCATGGACGAGCTCGCCGAGACCGCAGGCGAGGATCCGGTGGCCTACCGGCTCTCGCTCATGTCCGATCCGCGTGGGCGGCAGGTGATCGAGACGGCAGCCGAGATGGCAGACTGGTTCGGCACCACCGCGCACGACGGTCGCGCACGGGGCTTCGGCTTTGCCCGCTACAAGAACCGCGCCGCCTATGCGGCTGTCGTGGCCGAGGTCGAGGTCGACGAGCAGGTTCGTCTCAGGCGCGTGTGGGCGGCCGTCGACGCCGGCCTCGTGATCAATCCGGATGGCGCGGCGAACCAGATCGAGGGCGGGATCATCCAGGCGGCGAGCTGGACCCTCAAGGAGGGCGTGCGCTTCGCGGATGGGCGGGTCGCCTCCGATAGCTGGGAGAGCTACCCGATCCTGCACTTTTCCGAGGTTCCGGAGATCGACATTCGCTTCATCGAGGCACGGCATCAGCCGACGCTGGGTTTGGGCGAAGCCTCGCTGGGCCCGACCGCGGCGGCGATCGGCAATGCGGTGGCGCGCACGCTGGGCCGACGCATTCGCGCCCTGCCATTGACGCGTGAGCGCATCATGGCGACGCTGTTGGCCGAAAACTAAAAAGTGCGAGAAACAGATCGAGGGAGGGACACATGCAACGTCGAACGGCGTTAGTTCTCATCGCGTGCGCGATCCTGTTCTCCGGCCCGTCCGGATCGGCCGACGCGCAGGAATTTTCCGGCAAGCCAATCCGCCTCCTCGTCGGACTGGCGGCCGGCGGCGCGACCGACGTCATGGCGCGCCTGGTCGCACAGAAGATGAGCGAAAACCTCCGCACCACGGTTTTTGTGGAGAACAAAGTCGGCGGCAATTTCATTCCGGCTCTGCGAGAACTCACGGGCTCTCCGGCCGACGGCCATACCCTCTTTTTCATTTCGACCAGCACGCTGATCACCCAGCCGTTGCATCCGGATTATCCGTTCGATCTCACGCAACTGACACCTGTCACGCAAGTCGCGACCGGACCGCTGATCCTGGTCGTGAAGAACAGCCTGGGCATCAAGACGCTGGGCGAGTTGATCAACCACGCCAAGATGAATCCGGGCAAGCTCAGCTTCGGTGCCGGTGGCGGGACCGGAAGCTCCCTCTATTTCGCGACCGAACTGCTGAAGGCGAAGACCGGGATCAAGATCACCATCGTCAACTACCGCGGAGCAGGGCCGGCGCTCAACGATCTGCTCGGTGGGCACATCGACGGGATGTTCGATGCAATGCCGGTCATGGTGGCACAAGCCAAGGAGGGCAAGGTCACGCCGCTCGCGGTCACCAGCACCACGCGTTCCCCGGCCCTGCCCAATGTCCCGACGATCCTCGAGTCGGGCGTGCCGGACTACGAGATGGCGGGGTGGTTCGGCATACTCGCGCCCGCCGGCACGCCGCCGGCGATCGCCCAACGCCTGCGCGACGAGGTGGCGAAGGCCGTGGCAGCCCCGGATGTCGTTTCGACGCTGGCCTCGCAAGGCATGGAGCCGCTCGCTACCCAACCGAGAGCATGGGCCGACTACCTGAAATCCGAACTGTCCGTCTATACCAGGATCGTCAAGGACGCGAATATCAAGCCCGAATAACCGAGAAGGAACCCGATGTCCCAGAACATGCTCGATGGCGGTCAGGTGATCGTCGACTATCTCGTTCGCGAAAAGGTGCCTTACGTCTTCGGCCTGTGCGGCCACGGCAATATCGGGTTCATCGACGCGCTTTACGAACGCTCCGACGAGATCAAGACCATCTCGGTCCACCACGAGACCGTCGCCGGCTTCATGGCGGACGTGTATTACCGCGTCTGCGGGCGTCCGACGGCGACGTTCACCTCCTGTGGCCCGGGCTCGGCCAACCTGCCGATCGCGCTCGCCAACTCCTATCTCGATTCCGTCCCGTTCCTGGCGGTGACCGGCAACGTGCCGACGAGCCAGTTCAACCGCGGCGCGTTTCAGGAGCTCTACCGGCACTATCAGGCCGACTTTCCCTCCACCGTGCGCGCTTACTGCAAGCGCGTATTCCAGCCCACCCGCGGCGACATGGTCCCGCTTGCGATCCGCCAGGCGTGGAAGACGATGGTCACCGGACGGCCAGGGCCGGTCGTGCTCGACGTTCCGTTCGATATCTTCAAAGAGGCGGCGGCGGAGGAAACCCCGAGACCGGAGGAGTGGAACGCCAACATCTCGTCGCGCTGCGGCGCCGATCCCGAGGGGGTCAAGACGGCGCTCGACATGCTCCTTGCGGCCGAACGGCCGGTCATCCTGGTCGGCCAGGGCGTCAAGTATGGCGGCGCGGCGGCCGACTTGCTGCGGCTCGCGGAGCGACTGCGCATCCCGGTCGCCTGGTCGGCGAGCGGCACGGGCGCCATCGATTCCCATCACCCGCTGGCGCTCGGCCTCGTCGCCCGCAACGGCCCCTATCAGGCCAACCATGCCGCGCGCACGGCCGACGTGCTGCTCGCGCTCGGCGTGCGCTTCGATGACCGCACATCGAGCTCCTGGCTGCCGGGCTATTCCTTCACGATCCCGCCGACCCGGCTCATTCATGTCGACATCGACCCGGACGAGATTGCCCGCAACTATCCGGTCGCGCTCGGGCTGATGGCGGACGTGCGCACATTCCTGCGCCAGCTGCTGGCGGAAATCGATGCGCGCCGGAACCTGCATGAGACGCCGGCGCGGGCGAACTGGCTCGGCACGATCGACGGCTATCGCAAGCAGTGGAATGCGTTCATCGCACCGGGCTTTACCGATGATGCGACGCCGATCCATCCGCAACGGGCCGCCTACGAGATCGACAGAGCGCTGCCCGAGGACGCCATCCTGGTGAGCGACATCGGCGTGCACCACAACTGGCTTATCCAGTTCTGCAATCCGCGGCGGCCGGATTCGCTCATCGGCTCGATGGGCTTCGGCCCGATGGGATTCGGCGTGGCCGGCGTACTGGGCGCGCAATTTGCCGCACCCGACCGTCCCTGCGTCTCGGTTTGCGGCGACGGCGCCTTCTTCATGCATGCAAGCGTGCTCGGCACCGCGGTGGAGTACAATCTGCCGGTGGTCTGGGTGGTGTGGAATAATTTTGCCTATGCCTCGATCCGCGGATTGCAGCGCGGCTATCTCGGTGGCCGCGAACTGGCGACCGACTTCCGCCATCCCGAGACCGGCGCACCTTATAATCCCGACTTTGCCGCAATGGCCCGCTCGGCGGGCGTCGAGGGCGTGAACGTCGACCGCGCCGCCGATCTTTCCGAAGCATTGCGGACTGCGCTCAGGGCGCGCCGGCCGTATCTCATCAATGCCAATATCAGCGCCGACAAGAACCCTGGCGGCGCCGGCGTCTGGGAGCTCCCCGGTCTGGGCCAGAGCCAGCCGGCCTTCGGTGGCCGCTATCAGCCTTGATCGCGTGCATGGGTTCACGTCTCGGCACGGGTAAGGAGCGATGCATGCAGCGAAGTGGGGAGGCAACAATGAAAAGAATCCTGGCGGCGTGTGCGGTTGGAATCTTCGCGACGCTTGCGGCGAGCTTTGCCTGTGCGCAAGGGACGTTTCCCACTCGAACGGTGAGATTCATCGTCCCCTTCCCCGGCGGCGGCATCAACGACGTGCTGGCGCGCATCGTCGGGGAAAAATTGCAGACCAGGTGGGGACAGCCGATCGTCATCGAGAACAAGACCGGCGCCGGCGGCAATATCGGCGCCGAGCTCGCCTACCAGTCGGAGCCCGACGGTTACACGCTCTTGCTCAGCCCGCCGGGGCCGCTCGCGGTCAACCAGAGCCTCTACAAGCAGCTGTCCTACAAGCCGCAGGAATTCGTGCCGATCACCGTGGTCGGCTCGGTTCCGAATGTCGTGATCGTGCGCAAAGAGCTGCCGGTGAACTCGCTCAAGGAGCTGATCGACTATGTCAAGGCGAACCCGGGAAAGGTGACATTCGGCAGCCAGGGGAACGGCGCGACCCCGCATCTGACCGGCATGATGTTTCAGGGCATGACCGATACGCGCATGGTGCACGTGCCCTACCGCGGCGAGAATCTGGTGCTCAACGACATGATCGGCGGTCATGTCGACGTTTTCTTCGGCAACATCGCGGCAGGCGGCCCGCCGTTCAGGGACGGAAGGGTGAAGATCCTGGCGCTCGCCGACACCCGCCGCTCGCCTGTGCTGCCCGAAATACCGACCACCGCGGAAGCCGGCCTGCCGGGCCTCGTGTCCACCGGCTGGTTTGCGCTCGCCGCCCCTCCGAAGACCCCGCAGCCTCTGGCCTCCGAGATCGCCAGGGCCGCGGTCGAGACCATCAAGACGCCCGACGTGCAGGCGAAATTCCGCGCCGCAAGCGTCGAACCGGTCGGCAACAGCCCGGGAGAGATGGCCGCCTTCATCGCCGAAGAGACACGGCGTTGGAGCGACATCATCAAAAAGAACAATATTGTCGTGGATTAAGTCCTGCCGACTGCCGTCGGACGATCGCCGCAAGGGGGAACCGTGCTCGCCTGGCTCAGTACCGTCGTCAACGATCCGCGCACCGAGCGCGTGATCATGTCGCTCATCGTCGTCAACGCCATCATCCTTGGCCTGGAGACCAGCAAGACGATCATGGCATCGCATGGGTGGCTGCTGGAAATCCTCGACCACATCATCCTGGCGGTGTTTGTCGTCGAGATTGCCGCCCGCGTGATCGTTCATCGCGTGGCGTTCTTCCGGGATCCCTGGAGCGTGTTCGATTTCGTGGTCATCGGGATCGCGCTGGTGCCGGCGACGGAGACCTTCAGCGTGCTGCGCTCGCTGCGGGTCCTGCGCGTGCTGCGCCTGATCACCGGGGTGCCGACACTCCGGCGCGTGGTCGCGGGACTGCTTGCCGCATTGCCGGGCATGGGCTCGATCGTCTTCCTGATCGGCCTGATCTATTACGTGTTCGCGATCATGGCGACGAAACTGTTCGGCGACGACAATCCCAATCTGTTCGGCACGCTCGGCGACTCCCTGTTCACGCTGTTCACGGTGATGACGCTCGAAGGCTGGACCAACGACGTCGCCCGGCCGGTGATGCAGAATCATCCCTATGCCTGGGTGTTCTTCGTGGTCTACATCGTGATCACCACCTTCATGGTGCTCAACCTGTTCATCGGCGTCGTGGTCAACGCGATGCAGGAGGAGGCGAGCAAGGCGGACGCCGAGGAGCTCGAGGCCGAGAGGGAAATCATTCAAGAACAGGCGGCCCCTATTCTGGCCGAGGTCAGGAGCTTGCGTACCGAAGTGGCGCAGCTGCGCGCGGAACTTTCGGGACGGCGGCCCCAGACCAGCGGTTAGTCCGATCGTTCGGCGCCGCGCCGGGCAACCGGCCGCCAGCCAACAAATCTGAAACCGCTCTGGCCGTCTCATGGCCAGATGATCTAGATATCGACGGTCGCCGTCTGTTGGTTCAAGCGGCGATCGCTAGATATCAAACTGATGAGTGAAGAGTGATGAGTGCAAACGAAAATCGGCCGCCCGTTTTAGTCGTGGGCGGCGGCATCGGGGGGCTGGCGACGGCGCTGGCGCTGTCGCGCAAGGGCATCCCGGTGCAGGTGCTGGAGCAGGCGCCCGAGTTCAAGGAGATCGGCGCCGGTATCCAGCTTGGACCCAACGTGTTCCGGATGTTCGAGGTGCTCGGGCTGACCGAGCAGATGTTCCACTGGGCGGCGTTCCCGGAAGGGCTCGAGTTTCGCGATTCGATCACCACCGAAACCATCGTCGACCTGAAGATCGACAAGCGCTTCCATGACAAATACCGCGCTCCCTATGGCGTCATTCACCGCGCCGACATGCTCAATGTCATCCTCGACGCCTGCAAGAACTCGAACCTGATCAAGCTCGCCACCTCGCAGAAGGTGATCTCGATCGACGACACCGGCGACGGCGTCACGGCGAGGACCGAAACCGGCGAGACCTACAAGGGCGCGGCGCTGGTCGGCTGCGACGGGCTGTGGTCCACGGTGCGCGAGAAGATCGTCGGCGACGGCAAGCCGGTCGTTTCCGGCCACATCGCCTACCGCGCCGTCATGCCGACGGACGAGTGGCCGAAGGAATACCGCCTGCCCAAGATGATCGTCTGGTGCGGCGAGAAGACCCATCTGGTGCACTACCCGCTCCGCCGCGGCGAGCTGTTCAACCTCGTCGTGGTGTTCCATTCCGACCGCTACGAAGAAGGCTGGGACACCTACGGCGACCCGGCCGAGCTGCACGCGCGGTTCGTCGACAAGTGCGAACCGGTGCGCACGCTTCTGACCAAGGTCAACGCCTGGAAGATGTGGGTTCTGTGCGATCGCCCGCCGATCAAGGATTGGAGCAAGGGCCGCATCACGTTGCTCGGCGACGCCGCGCATCCGATGCTCCAGTATCTCGCGCAGGGCGGCAACATGGCCATGGAGGATGCCGTCTGCCTCGCGATCCAGATCGAGGCGAGCGGCGGCGACTACGAGGCCGCGTTCAAGAAGTACCGCGATCTGCGTTATCTCCGCACCGCTCGCGTTCAGCTCATGGCGCGGGTGTTCGGCGAGATTTATCACGCCAGCGGAGTCAATCGTGAATTGCGCAACAAGCTGCTGCGCGAGTGGAGCGAGGAAGGCAGCCTCGACATGACATGGCTCTACGGCCAGCAGCCTGAGCTACCGCGTGTCGACAATGTGCCGATGCCGCCGCCCACGATCTTGGCATCCGCGGCCAATCAATGACCTCGTGTCCCGATTCCGAAGTTCGCACATCATTGCGGCACCCTCTGATGCGAACTTCACCAGGCTGGCGGCATCGTACGGGAACGGCCTGCAACTCCGTTCGACCGCATTCATGCACACCGCTCTACGATTCCGTACGAAAATGCTTCGACAATTTGAGTCCCTGCGCCTGGTAGTTCGAGCCGATGCGCTCGCCGTAGAGTGACTTTGGCCGCCCCAGCATCTTCTCGTAGACCAGCCGCCCGACGATCTGGCCGTGCTCCAGGATAAAGGGCACTTCGCGCGAGCGCACTTCCAGCACCGCGCGCGCGCCGCGCCCGCCTGCACCGGCGTAGCCGAAGCCGGGATCGAAGAAGCCGGCATAGTGCACGCGGAACTCACCCACCAGCGGATCGAACGCGACCATTTCGGCCGCGTAGTCGGGCGGCACCTGCACGGCCTCTTTCGAGGCCAGAATGTAGAACTCGTCGGGGTCGAGGATGAGGCTCTGGTCGCGACGCGCCTTCATCGGTTCCCAGAACTCGGTCACGTCGTAGCCGGCGCGACGCTCGACATCGATGAGGCCGGTGTGGCGTTTGGCGCGATAGCCGACAAGGCCGTCGGGGCCCAGGCCGGAAAGATCGACGCTCACCGCGATGCCCTCGCTTACGTCGGCATCGTCATCGTCGACCAGGCGCTCGCGCGCGTGCAGGGCGCGCAATGCTTCGGCATCGAGCAACGCATTGTCGTGGCGGAAGCGGATTTGCGACAGACGCGAGCCCTCGCGTACCAGCACCGGAAAGGTGCGCGGGCTGATCTCGGTATAGAGCGGACCGTGGTAACCGCGCTTGATGCGGTCGAAGCCGCGGGTTTCGTCGGCGATCACCCGGGTGAAGACGTCGAGCCGGCCGGTCGAGCTCTTGGGATTGGCGGCAGCGGCAACGTCGTCGGGCAGCGCGAGCCCTTCGATCAGCGGCACGATGTAGACGCAGTTGGTTTCGAGCACCGCGCCGTCGCCGAGCGCGATCTCGTGCAGCTTGAGTTCGTCGATACGCTCGGCGACCGTCGTGTTCGGACCCGGCAAGAAGCTTGCGCGGACGCGATAGGCCACCTCGCCGAGCCTGAGATCGAGGCTCGCGGGCTGGATCTGGTCGGGCACGAAATCATAGGCCGGCAGGATCGCACCATCCTGCGCCAGCGCCGCGATCATGTGGTCCGGCAGGATGCCTCTTTGGTCGACTGCAAAGGCGAGCGGCAAGGGGCAATTCCTCGATGACGTCCGACCGTCTAGCCGATGACCAGCTTGACGAAAAGCCGTCGGCCACGCTACAGCTTGGCTTATCCCGTGGTCATTTGAGCCGGCCGGCTTGCAGCCACGTTAAACAAATCGCTAAAAGGCCGGGGACGCGTTGGGCCCCGGCGGAGCATTTCCGGCCGGGATTTTTGTTGGGCAAAGGAGACCCTGATGTCCGCGTCCGCGCAGCGAAACTACCGCCCCGAGACCCAGCTCGTGCATGCCGGCACCCTGCGCTCGCAGTTCGGCGAGACCTCGGAGGCCCTCTTCCTCACCCAGGGTTACGTCTACGAGAGCGCCCTGAGCGCGGAACGGCGCTTCAAGAACGAAGAGCCGGGCTATCAGTATTCCCGCTTCTCCAACCCGACAGTGACGATGTTCGAGCAGCGCATGGCCGCGCTCGAAGGCGCGGCGGCGGCGCGCGCGACCGCGACCGGAATGGCGGCGGTCACCACCGCGCTGATGGGCCAGGTCAGGGCGGGCGATCACATCGTGGCATCCAAGGCGCTGTTCGGCTCCTGCCTCTACGTGGTCGAGGACCACCTCCCCCGCTACGGCGTCGCCTCGACGCTGGTCAACGGCAACGATCTCGACGAGTGGCGCAAGGCGGTGCGGCCGAACACGAAGACCTTCTTTTTGGAGAGCCCGACCAATCCGGCGCTCGAGGTGCTGGACATCCAGGCGATCGCCGAGATCGCGCACGCCGCCGGCGCGACGCTGGTGGTCGACAACGTGTTCTCGACGCCGCTGTTTCAGCGACCGCTCGAACTCGGCGCCGACTGCGTCGTCTATTCCGCCACCAAGCATATCGACGGCCAAGGCCGCTGCCTCGGCGGCGTCGTCCTCGGCTCCGAGAAATTCATCCAGGACCACATTCACAACTTGATCCGCCAGACCGGGCCGTCGTTGTCGCCGTTCAACGCCTGGGTTCTGCTCAAGGGGCTGGAGACGCTCTGCGTGCGGGTGCGCCGGCAGACCGACACCGCGGCAACCGTCGCGGTCGCGCTCTCCGAGCAGCCCAAGGTCTCACGCCTCATCTATCCCGGCCGGCCGGACCATCCGCAGGCCGACATCGTGCACCGGCAGATGCGCGGCGGCTCGACGCTGGTTGCCTTCGAGGTCAAGGGCGGAAAGGCCGGGGCCTTCCGCTTTCAGGACGCGCTCAAGCTCGTGCGCATCAGCAATAATCTGGGCGACGCGAAGAGCCTGATCACCCACCCGGCAACCACGACCCATCAGCGCCTTACGCCGGCCGCGCGCGCGGAACTGGGCATCAGCGACGGCCTGCTGCGGCTGTCATGCGGCCTGGAGCATCCGGACGATATCGTCGAGGACCTGCTCACGGCGCTGAAGGCGGTATGAGCTCCGCCGGATAAGGAACGAGCGACGGCAGGGCGATTGACGCCTGCCGTCGTTGCTTGCCGCCCCCGGTCCGATCAGTTGGCCGGCGCGGGGTGCGGCCCGATCGCAGTCGCGGTCGGACGCGTCGCGGCCTCGGCGATCGCTACGCCGAGCGCCTTGGCGAGGCAGGCATAGCTCCAATCGTTCATGTGCAACCCGTCGGTCGAGACAAACGTCTCGAACGGCAGTTGCTCGGTCTCGCGCCAGCGCCGCATCAACTCGAAGCGATGAAAGACGCCGACATGCTCGGCCTTCGCCGTCGTGGCGATGAGCGAGACCATGCCCTCGCACATGGGCTTGCTGATGACTCGCGGCGCGTATTGCGGATCGATGAGCACGACATCGGCGCCGGTCGCCTTCATCCGCGCCAGCCCTTCATGTAGAAGCGGGGCGTGCGGCTGCAGCGGCTTGTCCCTCAGCACGGAGTTCGTGCCGACCTGCCACAAAATCAGATCGGGCTTTTCGGCGATGACGGCGGTGTCGAGACGCGCGAGCATGTCGGCGGCCTCGTTGCCGTTCACGCCGCGGTTCAGGATCGCGATCTCGTGGCCCGGGAAGCGCCGGGCGAGTTCGTCCGCCAGCCGGCTCGGATAGGACGCCGCCGACGTGCTCGCGCCCGCGCCGTAGGTCGACGACGATCCGAGCGCGACGATCTTGAGCGGCTTTCCGCTGGCGAGCACCCTTGCGGTATGGACCAGCGGCAGGTCGAGGCGGACCTGATCCAGCGTCACGTTGCAGGCGGCCGGCGGGCCGGCGTTCGTGGCGGCGGCCGGTGCCGCACCCAGCGTCTGTGCGTAGGCCGGCTGCAGTGCGAGGAAACCTAACGCCACAATGGCCCCGGACATGGCCGCGCGGCGCAGCAGGAGATGGCGATACATGGATATGCGTTTCGTCCCTGTTGGAAGTGTTTGTTACGCCTTCTTATTTCGTGGATTTACTGGCCGACCTTGAGGTCGGCTGGCCGCAGGTGGGCGGCGTCGATGATCATGGACGCAATGGAACGGCCGATGCAGTCGTGCACGCGATGAGCAAGCACATTATCCTTGCCGGCGGCGTAGAGGTCGAAGGCGCCGGTGTCGGACCAGTGCCGCATGATGGCAAGGCGGTCGAACAGCGGAACCTCATGCTGCTGGGCGACGACGCGCATGTTGTCGGCGTAAGGACCGAGCCCAATCATGATGTCGGTCCGCGGGCTGTACTGCATGTTCATCAAGATGACGTCCGCGCCGCCTCGGTGCAACGTCTCGACCCCTTCGTCGAGCGCAGCCCTGAAGTCATCAGGCTCGATTCTGCGAATGGCATCAAGGGTTCCAGTCTGCCATATCACCAAATCGGGTTTCTCGTCGATCAGTAATTTCCCCATCCCCTGGGCGAGATCCTGGGCCGTCATCCGCGTTCTGACCAGGGTCACGACCTTGACCGCGACCGATGGCAGCTTCTGCTTGAGCGCGGCCTCGAGGCGGGCCGGATAGGCCGATGGCGGCCCGTCGGGGCCGGCGAGGATCGAGGAGCCGGTTCCGACCACCGCGATGGTCAGCCGCTTGTCCTTCTTAACGGCCTCGGCGACATGCTTTAGGTCGTTGTTACCGAACCACAAATAGCCCGGAACCTCGCACGGCTCGGCGGCGGCAGCAGCGCCTGCCAGCAGGCCGAGCGCCAGCGACAGCCCCGCCAAGGCTGACACGACAGGCGTCTTCATGCCTCGCCTCCGGCGAGGTCCGCATCAGGCGTTTTCATCGAACGCGACCCGGGGCTACGTCCTTCAGCCACCTTATACCATCTTATCAGACAGGCGGCGGCAATCATGATGAGGATGCCGACCGCACTTACCAGAAGTTGCATCCAGAATGCGCCCGACACCTCCACCATGGCAAAATGCGCCGCAAAGGAGAGGAACACGCCGAGGCAGAAGATCTCCAGCGAGTGCTGGCCGCAGACGATCGCCGGCCACGCCCACCGCGATTTGAGAAACGGCCAGTCGCGCGGCACGAACTTCACCGTCACCACCGCCAGCGCGAGGAAATGCGCAAAGCGCAGGACGTCGAGATTAACCTTGTCGATCGGATAGATCACCTCTTCCAGCCAGTGCGGGACGTACTGGCCCAGGCCGGGAACATACCACGTGAGCGAGATGACGAACGCGAACACCAGATATGCAATCGCGATCGAGACCGTCACGGGAGACTGCAGGACCGTCGAGAGACGCTGGGCTCCCCCCAGCGCGCACCAGGCGCCGAACACGAACAGCAATTGCCAGGCGAACGGGTTGAAGTACCAATGCCCGCTGGGATAGCTCGGCATGTTCCAGTTGAATTCCCAGGTGAGCACGTAGAGCAGCACCGAGGCGCCGAGCGCCAGGGTGGATCGAAACTGCAGCAGCCACAGCGTCGGCGGGAACAGCAGGAGCAGGATGATATAGAGCGGCAAGACGTCCATGTTGGACGGCTTGAATTTGAGCAGCAGTGCCTGAATGATCGTGACGTCGGGCTGCTTGAGAAAATCGAGGATATTCATTTCCTCGGCATAGAGCGGATTCTCGAAGCTGGTGGCGACGTAGGAAATCTCGGCGAGATAGATCGCGAACA
The DNA here is from genome assembly GCA_963835165.1 of uncultured Alphaproteobacteria bacterium. Classification (GTDB taxonomy): domain Bacteria; phylum Pseudomonadota; class Alphaproteobacteria; order Rhizobiales; family Xanthobacteraceae; genus VAZQ01. The sequence continues at coordinate 98,154 of CAWIGD010000012.1, read as the reverse complement.
GGAAGACGTGCGCCACATAGATTTGCCACGTCCGCCGCAGGATGCGGGCGCCCGCGATAATGAAGCCGCGCTCGCGCATTTCCTTGCCGTAGACGAAGGCGGCGGTGTAGCCGGAGACGAAGACGAAGATCTCGGTTGCGTCGCTGAAACCGTAGTTGCGCAGCGTGCCCCAGGCCACGAGGTTCGAAGGGATATGGTCGAGGAAGATCAGCCAGAGCGCGATCCCGCGGAACAGATCGAGCCGCAGGTCGCGTCCAGTGCTGACCACAGGGGCGTGCATTCCGGCGATCTTTCCGTCGGCGATGGATGTCTCCAAACTCTAGTGAACCTCCCGGCCGCTTGGGATCACGTCAGCGCGACATTTGCAAGCGATGGACTTACGGCTATGCACTACGTCGGAACATACACGACAAAGCGCCCGGATGGGGGCTGAAGGCTTGGCCATGAACACCGTCAAACCAGCGTACCGAGCCGTGACGCGCGAGATCGAGGTCAAGGCGAGCCCGCGCTTCCTGCCCGACCGCTCCTCGCCGGAGAACGGCTATTTCTTCTGGGCCTATACCATCACACTCACCAATCTCGGGGACGAGACCGTGCAGCTCAAGACCCGCCATTGGCGCATCACCGACGCCCAGGGACGCCTGCAGGAGGTGCGCGGCGCCGGGGTGGTGGGGGAGGAACCGGTGCTCAAGCCGGGCGAGAATTTCGAATATACCAGCGGCGTGCCGCTGCCGACGCCGTCGGGTTTCATGACCGGGACCTACGGCATGGTGACCGCGGCAGGCGAGACATTCGACGTCGATATTCCCGCCTTCTCGCTCGACACGCCGCAGCGCGAGCGCACGATCAACTAGAGCGGTCCCCCGATTGCGTCGCGCCGGTTTGCCCGGCCCGCCGGCCGGGGTCCCGCACGCGGCGAGGGAGCTAGGACGGTTCGGGCTCATGCACGTCCATGGGCGCGAACACGTAAGTCGAATTGCAAAATTCGCAGGTGACGGTGATCTTCCCGTTCTCCACCATGTGGTCGCGGTCATCCTGGGGAAAGCTGCGAAGCATGCGCTCCACGCCCGTGCGCGAGCACGAGCACTCCGCGTGCAAGTCCTTGCTGCGGAACACGCGCACGCCCGGCTCGTGGAACAGCCGGTAAAGCAGCTGCTCGGCCGACACATCGGGGTCGAGCAGTTCCAGGTCCTCCACCGTAGCCACCAGCGAGCGGCCTTCGACCCAGGCGTCGTCCTCGGGCTGGGCGTGGAACTCCATCCCCTCCGGCACGTCGCCCGGATCGAGATCGGGCTGACGCGCGCGTTCCGGTGACTGCGGCAGGAACTGCAGCAGCAGGCCGCCGGCGCGCCAGCGGTGACGGGCGCCGTCCGTCTCCGCCCGCAGTTCCTCGGCCACCGCCAGGCGCACGCGGGTCGGGATCTGTTCCGAGCGCAAGAAATACTCGTGCGCGGCGTGCTCAAGGTCCTTGCCCTCGAGCGCGACAATGCCCTGGTAGCGCGCCGTATCCGGTCCCTGGTCGATGGTCATGGCGAGATGGCCGTGGCCGAGCAGCGCGCCCGGATCGGCCGCGCCCGATGCAATCGCGGCGGCGACGCGGGCGGCGTCGAAGCGGGCGCAGGCGCGCACCTTGCCCGGGGTGGTGTAATCGATGACCAGCATCCGCACCGGCCCGTCGCTCTGGGTCTGCAGGATGAAGCGGCCTTCGAATTTCAGCGTCGACCCCAGCAGCACGGTCAGCACGATGGCCTCGCCCAGCAGCTTAGCCACGGGAACGGGGTAATTGTGCCGCGACAGGATGGTGTCGATGGCGGGGCCGAAGCGCACGACGCGGCCGCGCAGGTCGAGGGCCTCGACCTGGAACGGCAGGATCGTGTCGTCCGCGGACGTGGCCGCCGGCGCGCGGGTCGGAATTTCGAGCTGGGGATCGGACATGACCGGCTAGATATAAGGGCGCTGCCCGAAAAATTGACCCCTCCCTCGCCTCGTTTTCCCGGTGGAGGAGGAGCCGCGTGCGGGCGAGCGGCTCGTCGTCAATGCGCGTTCAGGCACCAGGCCAAAATGCCCTTTTGGGCGTGCAGGCGGTTCTCGGCTTCGTCGAACACTACCGATTGCGGGCCGTCGATCACGGCGTCGGTTACCTCGTCCCCGCGGTGGGCCGGAAGGCAATGCATGAACAGGGCGTCGGGCTTCGCCCGCGCCATCAGGGCGGCATTGACCTGATAGCGCGTGAGCAGGTTGTGGCGGCGCTGGCCGTCCTTGTCACCCATTGAGACCCACGTGTCCGTTACAATGCAATCGGAGCCGGCCACCGCCTCGTCGGGGTCGGTGCCGACATGGATCGGGGCGCCCGAGCTCTTGATCCAGTCGAGCAGCCACTTCTTGGGAGCGAGCTCCGGCGGCGTCGCCACTTTCAGCCGGAACTCGAAACGCTCGGCCGCGTGCATCCAGGAGGCCAACACGTTGTTGGCATCGCCGGTCCAGGCGACGGTCTTGCCGCGGATCGGCCCGCGGTGCTCCTCGAAGGTCAGGACGTCGGCCAGCACCTGGCAGGGATGCGAGCGCCGGGTGAGCCCGTTGATGACCGGCACCGTGGCGTAGCGCGCGAGTTCGGTCAGCGTGTCGTGATCGAGCGTGCGGATCATGATGATGTCGACATAGCGCGAGAGCACCCGCGCCGTGTCGGCGATGGTCTCGCCCCGCCCGAGCTGCATCTCCTGGCCGGTCAGCACGATGGCTTCGCCGCCGAGCTGGCGCATGGCGACGTCGAACGAGACCCGCGTGCGGGTCGAGGGCTTGTCGAAGATCATGGCGAGGGTCTTGCCCTCGAGCGGCTTGCCCTCGGGCGCGCCGCGGCGGCTGTTGCGCCGCTCCTTCATGGCCCGGCTGGCGTCGATCATCGAGCGCAGCTCCTGCGCGGGGATATCGATCAGGTCGAGAAAATGGCGGGTGCCGTTGGTGCTCATCCGGCCGCTCCCTGCCGTTGCGGTCCCGTCTGCGCTTGCGCGATGCGGGCGCAGGCGCGCTCGATGCGCCGCACCGCCTCGGCCACCTCCTCCTCGCTCACGATCAGCGGCGGCAGCAGCCGGACCACGTTGTCCCCGGCCGCCACCGTGATCAGCTTTTCCGCCCGCAACTCGTCGACCAGCTGGGCGCTGGGCACCACCGCGCGCAGGCCGACCAGAAGCCCCTCCCCGCGCACCTCGGCGATCACCGCGGGATAGCGGTCCCTGATCTCCGCGAGCTTCTGCTTGAGGATCAGGGAGGTGTGACGCACGCGCGCGAGGAAGCCGTCGGCCAGCACCACGTCGAGCAGCGCGCCGGCCGCCGCCATCGCCAGCGGGTTGCCGCCGAAGGTCGAGCCATGGGTGCCGGCGACCATGCCCTTGGCGGCTTCGGCGGTGGCGAGGCAGGCGCCGAGCGGAAAGCCGCCGCCCAATGCCTTGGCGAGCGCCATGATGTCGGGGCTCACCCCCGACTGCTGGTAGGCGAACAACTGCCCGGTGCGCCCGACGCCGGTCTGCACCTCGTCGAACACCAGGAGCAGGCCGCGCTCGTCGCACAGCCGCCGCAGCGCGCGCAGGAATTCGGGCGGCACCACCCGCACCCCGCCTTCGCCCATGATCGGCTCGATCAGGATGGCGGCGGTTTCGGGCCCGATGGCGCGCTTGGTCGCTTCCAGGTCGCCGAACGCCACCTGGTCGAAGCCCTCGACCACCGGACCGAAGCCCTCGAGATATTTCTTCTGCCCGCCGGCGGCGAGCGTGGCCAGGGTGCGGCCGTGAAAGGCGCCCTCGAAGGTGACGATGCGGTAGCGCTCCGGCTGGCCGCTCACCGACTGGTACTTGCGCGCCATCTTGATCGCGCATTCCATCGCCTCGGCGCCGGAATTCCCGAAGAACACCACGTCCGCGAAGCTTGCCGCGCACAGCCGGTCGGCCAGCCGCTCGGCTTCGGGGATGCGGTAGAGATTGGAAACGTGCCAGACCTTCTTGGCCTGCTCGGTGATCGCCGCAACCAGGTGGGGATGGGCATGGCCGAGCGCGTTGACCGCCACGCCTGAGGTGAAATCGAGGTAGCGCTCGCCGTTGGTGGCAACCAGCCACGCGCCCTCGCCGCGCTCGAACGCGAGATCGACGCGCGCGTAGACCGGCAGCAGATGCGATGCCTGGGCGCTCTTCATCGACACCGGAACAATCCATTCAAATGAAATGTGCCGCCCCTCCGGGGCGGCACGGGACGGTATTTTATTGCGGCAAGGTCCTCTGTCAACATGATCCGGGAGGTCCTGGCGGCGGGTCCCGAGTTCGCGGCCCGTCCATATGCGCAGATAAGTGTGGATGCATTGCGTAGCGGTGGATGAACATGTGGACGCAGGCGGCCCGGACTCTTGCGCCTGACTCTCGCCATATTGTAGCCTTTCGATCAGCAGCTACGACATATCGTGCGGCGGACAAGTCACTAGCGTACATCGTGGTGGCAGTAGGCGTCGGGGGCAAAGCGTCGGTGCCCCGGCCATAGTCGGACTCTGTCCGGATTTCTCCGCGCCGACCGGCGAGGGATTTGAGGCCATGACCTGGACTGATGAGCGCGTCGAGACGCTGAAGAAGCTATGGACCGACGGACTGTCGGCCAGCCAGATCGCCGCCGAACTTGGCGGCATTACCCGCAATGCCGTGATCGGCAAGGTGCACCGGCTCGGACTCTCCGGCCGCGCCAAATCGCCCTCCTCCGCGGCGCCGCGGCCGCGCAAGGCCCGCCAGCATCAGCACATGATGCGGGTCTCGCGGCCGTCCGCGCGTGGCAACACCGCCCTCGCCCATGCCTATGACCTCGACGCTGAGCCCGAGCCGGAGCTCGTCGACAACGTCGTCCCCATGGGCCAGCGCCGGACCTTGCTCGAGCTCACCGAGGAGACCTGCCGCTGGCCGATCGGCGACCCGGGCCAGGCCGACTTCTTCTTCTGCGGCGGCCGGACGATCACCAGCCTGCCCTATTGCGCATTTCACTCGCGCGTCGCTTACCAGCCGCCCAACATGCGCCGCGACCGGCGGCCGTTCCGCGGGTAGGCTTCCGCCACAGACTTGGCGTGTCCCGGCCAAGCGAGCGCCGGCTTGCATGAGCGGAGCACGATGCCGCGCGCGAGCGCGAGCCGGGACCCAGTGCAACACGACGCGTCGATCCCGAGTCCCTCGCAACGCTTGCCGGTCGCTCTGGATCCACGAGAGCAGTGGCTCTCAGGCCACCTTCCCGAACCGGTCGTCCAGCGCGTAACCGGCGCCGCGGACGGTGCGGATCGGGTCGGTCTCGTGGCCGCGATTGAGCGCCTTGCGCAGGCGCCCGACATGGACGTCGACGGTGCGCTCGTCGATATAGATCTCGCTCCCCCACACGCCGTCGAGCAGCTGCTCGCGCGAGAACACGCGACCCGGCCGTTCCATCAGGAATTCGAGCAGGCGATACTCGGTCGGCCCGAGATCGATGGGGCGGCCGCCGCGCGAGACCCGCTTCTTCTCCCGGTCCACTTCGAGATCGCCGAACGAGAGCACGTCGGCGAGCCGCTCGGGAAGCGCGCGGCGCAGCAGCGCACGCACGCGCGCGCTCAGCTCGGGCACCGAAAACGGCTTGACGATGTAGTCGTCGGCGCCGGTGGCGAGGCCGCGCACGCGCTCGCTCTCCTCGCCGCGCGCGGTCAGCATGATGATCGGCAATTGCTTGGTCTCGGGCCGCGCCCGCAACCGGCGGCAGAGCTCGATGCCGGAAAGGCCCGGCAGCATCCAGTCGAGGATAACGAGGTCGGGCGCGCGCTCCTTGAGCAGCAGGTCCGCTTCGTCGCCGCGCGGGACCGTCTCGACCCCATAGCCTTCCGCTTCGAGGTTGTAGCGCAGGAGGAGCGTCAGCGCCTCCTCGTCTTCCACGATCAGGATGTTGGCCTTCATCCGCTCAGCGTCCCTTCATCATTTCTCCGCGGCCAGCGTCGCAAAGCTGGTGGTGTCGCCTTTCGGCCGCTGGTCCGCGATGGCGTGGCCTTCGATCATGTAATAGACGGTCTCGGCGATATTGGTCGCGTGATCGCCCATGCGCTCGATGTTCTTGGCGCAGAACATGAGATGGATGCAGAAGGTGATGTTGCGCGGGTCTTCCATCATGTAGGTCAGCAGCTCGCGAAACAGCGAGGTGCACATGGCGTCGATTTCCTCGTCGCCGTTCCACACCACCATCGCCTTCTTGAGATCGTGCCCGGCATAGCTGTCGAGCACCTCCTTGAGCTGGGTGAGAACCAGCGCCCCCATATGCTCGACGCCGCGGATCAGCTTGGGCGGATGAAACTCGCCGTCGAGCGCCAGCACGCGCTTGCCGATGTTCTTGGCGAGGTCGCCGATCCGCTCGAGGTCGTTGGCGACGCGCAGCGCCCCGACGATCTCCCGCAGATCGACCGCCATCGGCTGCCGGCGGGCGATCGTCAGCACCGCTTTTTCCTCGATCTCCGCCTGCAGGGCATCGATGCTGGGATCTCCGGCCACGGTGCGCTGCGCGCGGTCGGCGTCGCGCCGCGCCAGCGCATCGACCGCATCGGCGATCTGCCTTTCCGCAAGACCACCCATCTCCGCCACCATCCGGGTGAGCTCTTGGAGGTCGACGTCGAAGGCTTTTGCGGTGTGTTCGGGCATTACCATCTACTTCATCCTGGCTGGCGAACCGTGCGATCTAGCCGAAACGGCCGGTGATGTAGTCCTGCGTGCGGCGATCGCTCGGCGCGGTGAACATCTTGCTCGTGGTGTCGAACTCGATCAGCTCGCCGAGATACATGAAGGCGGTGAAATCGGAGACGCGCGCCGCCTGCTGCATGTTGTGGGTGACGATCACGATCGTGTAGTCCTCTTTGAGCTCGTCGATCAGCTCCTCGATCTTGGCGGTCGAGATCGGATCGAGCGCCGAGCATGGCTCGTCGAACAGGATCACCTCCGGCTGGACCGCCACCGTGCGCGCGATGCACAGGCGCTGCTGCTGTCCGCCGGAGAGGCTCAGCCCATTGGCGCTGAGCTTGTCCTTCACCTCGTCCCAGAGCGCGGCGCGGCGGAGCGAGGTCTCCACCCGCCGGTCCAGCTCCGACCGCGGCAGCTTTTCGTACAGCCGGATGCCGAAGGCGATGTTCTCATAGATCGACATCGGGAACGGCGTCGGCTTCTGGAACACCATGCCGATCCGGGCGCGCAGCAGATTGAGATCCTGCTTGGGCGAAAGAATGTCCTCGCCGTCGAACAGGACGTCGCCCTCCGCGCGCTGGTTGGGATAGAGGTCGTACATCCGGTTGAGGACGCGCAGCAGGGTCGACTTGCCGCAGCCGGAGGGTCCGATGAAGGCCGTCACCTTGTTTTCGTACAGCGGCAGGCTGATGCCTTTGAGCGCCTTGCTTGTTCCATAGTAAAAATCGAGGTTTCGGATCGAAACCTTTTCGGCCAGGCCGACGGTGCTGACCGGCGCGTGGGTGACGCTGGGAACGGCGACCGAGGCGGAGGCGACATTCATGACGGTTTTCTCTGACGCGGAAAGGGCGCGCGCGACGATCGAGAGCGCGAGCACGGTGAGGGTGATGATCAGCGCCCCGGTCCAGGCGAGCTTCTGCCAGTCCTTGTAGGGCGAAAGCGCGAACTGGAAGATGACGGTGGGCAGGCTCGCCATCGGCGCGTTGAGGTTGGTGCTCCAGAACTGGTTGTTCAGCGCGGTGAAGAGCAGCGGCGCGGTCTCGCCGCTGATGCGGGCGATCGCAAGCAGCACGCCGGTGATCATGCCGGCCTTGGCGGCGCGATAGCACACCCGCATGATGATGAACGCCCGCGGCATGCCGATCGAAGCGGCGGCCTCGCGCAACTGGTCCGGCACCAGCATCAGCATGTCCTCGGTGGTGCGCACCACCACCGGGATGACGATCACCGCGAGCGCGACCGCGCCCGCCAAGCCGGAGAAATGCCCCATCGGGGCGACCATGACCTCGTAGATGAACAGGCCCACCACGATCGACGGCGCGCTGAGCAGGATGTCGTTGATGAAGCGGACGACGGAGCTCAGCTTATCGTGGCGGCCGTATTCGGCCATGTAGGTGCCGGCCAGCATGCCGACCGGCGTGCCGATCAGCCACCGCCAGGATGGTCAGGATCAGGCTGCCGATAATCGGATTGAGCAGGCCGCCGTCGGCGCCGGGCGGCGGCGTCATCTCGGTGAAGACCGCGAGCGAAAGGCCGGAGAATCCCTGCCAGAACAATTCGCCCAGGATCACCACCAGCCAGCCGAGCCCGAGCAGGGTGGCGCCGACCGCAAGCGTCATCATGATCGCGTTGCGGCGGCGGCGGGCGGCGTAGAGGCTTTTCATGGCGTCACTGTTCATGGCGTCACCCGATCCGGCGCTCGATGCGCAGCAGCATGTAGCGCGCCGCCGCGAGCACGATGAAGGTGATGACGAACAGGATCAGTCCCAGCGCGATCAGCGACGAGGTGTAGAGGTCCCCCACCGCTTCGGTGAACTCGTTGGCGATGGTTGCGGAGATCGTGGTGCCCGGCGCCAGCAGCGAGGCGGAGATCTTGTGCGCGTTGCCGATGACGAAGGTCACCGCCATGGTCTCGCCGAGCGCGCGGCCGAGTCCCAGCATGATGCCGCCGATGACGCCGACCCGGGTGTAGGGCAGCACGACGTTGCGCACCACCTCCCAGGTGGTGCAGCCGACGCCGTAGGCGGCTTCCTTGAGCACCGGCGGAACGGCATCGAAGACGTCGCGCGAGATCGAGGTGATGAACGGCAGCACCATGATGGCGAGGATGAGCCCGGCCGTCAGCACGCCGATGCCATAGGGCGGGCCGGCGAACAGCGCCGACAGCACGGGAATATTGCCGAAGGTCGCGATCAGGAACGGCTGCAGGGTATCCTGCAGGAACGGCGCGAACACGAACAGGCCCCAGATGCCGTAGATGATGCTGGGGATGCCGGCCAGGAGCTCGATGGCGATCCCGATCGGCCGCCGCAGCCACATCGGGCAAAGCTCGGTGAGAAACATTGCGATCAGCAGCCCGACCGGCACCGCGATCAGCATGGCAATGAGCGACGTGACGAGCGTGCCGTAGATCGGCGCCAGCGCGCCGAACTTTTCCGTGACCGGGTTCCAGCGCTGCTCGAGCAGGAAATCGAGCCCGAACGTGCGCAGCGCCGGCAGCGAACCATCGATGAGGGAGAACATCACCCCGCCGAGGATGATCAGGACACCGACCGCCGCGCTCTTGGTCAGGAGGCGAAATGCGGTGTCGCCGAGACGCAGGCGCGCGATCACCTTGGCGCGCGAGGACACCTCGGGCTCGACTGCCGCTTCACCGCGCAGCGCAACATCTACCACGGGAGGTCTCCCGGCAGGTCCCATCACCGACTCCCTGTCTGCCAATTCTCTCGGGAGCCGACTCAAGCGGCGGTAGGGCCGCGACACAAGGCATTGTTCTCAATTGAGGCAGGAAGGGAGAGAAGGCGCCGTGTGGCGCCTTCTCCAACGAGCCGCAATCAATGGCGAGGCCGTGAACAGTGGCTTGCCGGACGCGTCCTTGATCTCCGCCGTCCAGACCTTCTGGATGGCGGTGACGACATTGTCCGGCATCGGCACGAAGTCGAGGTCCTCGGCCATTTTGTCGCCCTTGGCGTAGCCCCAGGCAGAAGAACTTGAGCGCCTCGGTTGCGGCGGCCGCATCCTGCCGGCTGCTTGTGGATCAGGATGAAGGTCGCTCCTGCGATCGGCCATGATCCGGCGCCCGGCTCGTCCGTCAGAATGACGTAAAAGCCAGGCGGCCTTTTCCCAGTCGGCGCTGGCGGCCGCCGCTTGGAAGGCCTCGAGGTTCGGTTCGACCGTCTTGCCGTCCTTGTTGATCATGCTGGCCGTCGTTCAGCTTGTTCTGCTTGGCGTAGGCATATTCGACGTAACCGATAGAGCCTTTGGTATGGCTGACATTATTGGCCACGCCTTCGTTGCCCTTGGCACCGAGGCCGACCGGCCATTCGACCGAGGTGTTGACGCCGACCTTTTACTTCCACTCCGGGCTCACCTTCGAGAGGTAGTCGGTCCAGATGAAGGTCGTGCCGGACCCGTCGGAGCGGTGGACGACGACGATCGGTTGCGCCGAAAGTTTGGCCGATGGATTGAGCTTGGCGATCGCCGGGTCGTTCCAGGTCTTGATCTCGCCCATGAATATTTTGGCGAGCGTCGGCCCGTCGAGCGTGATGTCGCCGGATTTGATGCCGTCCAGATTGACCACCGGAACCATCGCCGCCGATCACGGTCGGGAACTGGACCAGACCGGACTTGCTGCAGTTCCTCCGCCTTCAGCGGCATATCGGTGGCGCCGAAGGTGACGGTCTTTGCTTGAATCTGCTTGATGCCGCCGCCTGAGCCGATCGACTGGTAGTTCAGTCCGGCGCCGGTCTCTTTCTTGTAGGCATCGGCCCACTTCGCATAGATCGGATAGGGAAACGTGGCGCCGGCGCCGGAGATGTCCACGGCGAGGGCGGGCACGATCGCGGCCGTGGCGATCACACCGGCTGCGGTCAGCGTACGGAAAAGTTTCAAGGCTCTCTCCTGTTGATCGAGACGAAAACGCGAGCCGACGCAGGCATGCGCCCACGGCTCGGATCTTGGCGTCCCTGGTTACGGTCGATGGGGTCTGACTTAGCAACACGCCCGAGAATGGCCGGTCTGGCACGTCCAGTGGCGGTCCATTCCGCGGCTGCCCGCATCCCTACGCGTCCCATGTCATCGTTCTATGATCGCTCCATGACAGTTGGATGACAGCCTAAGCCGTTGTGGATACGCGCAGATTTCCCGGCAGCCCCGAGAAGCCCGGAAAACGCTATGTGTCTGTTAACCGGACGGTTTCGACCGGCGTTGCGCGAAAATCACCTGGTTGCCCCTGACGCGAATCGAGCCGGTGCAGCCCGCCTGCATTCACTTCGCAATGACGAACAACGGCCTGCCGTCCGCGTCCTTGATCTCCGAAGCCCAAAGCTTCTGCACCGCGCCGATCACGCTCGCCGGCATCGGGACGTAGTGAAGTTCCTCCGCCATCTTGCCGCCGCTGGCATAGGCCCAGTTGAAAAATTTCAGGGCCTCGCTCGCGGCCACCGGATCGGTCGGCTGCTTGTGCATGAGCACGAACGTGGCCCCGGTGATCGGCCAAGACTCGGCGCCGGATTCGTGGGTCAGGATCACGCCGAAGCCGGGGCTTGCTTCCCAATTCGCGTTGCTGGCCGCGGCCGCGAACGATGTGATGCCGGGCGCAACGGCCTTGCCGGCCTTGTTCATCGAGCCTGGTCGCGGTGAGCCTGTTCTGCGTGGCATAGGCGTATTCGACATATCCGATCGATCCCTTGGTGCGGGCAACGGTGACGGCAACGCCCTCGTTGCCCCCGGCTCCGATTCCGACCGGCCAATCGATGGAGGTGATCGATCCGACCCGCGTTTTCCAAATCGCGCTCACCTTGGAGAGGTAATCCGTGAAGGCGAAGGTCGTGCCGGAACCGTCGGAGCGACGCACCACGGTGATCGCCTGCGACGGAAGCTTCACGCTCGGATTGAGCTTGCGCAGCGCCGCGTCGTTCCACGACTTGATCTCGCCGAGGAAGATCCTGGCCAGGGTCGGACCGTCCAGGGTGAGGTCGCCGGTCTTGACGCCTTCGATATTCACCACGGCCACGATGCCGCCGACGACGGTCGGGAATTGCACCAGACCGTGCAGTTCCAGGTCCGCGCCATTGAGCGGCATGTCGGAGGCGCCGAAGGTCACCTCCTTGGCCTGGATCTGCCTGATGCCGTCGCCCGAGCCGATCGGCCGATAGGTGACCTCGACACCGGTCGCCCTTTTGTATGCGTCGGCCCATTTCGCGTAGATCGGAAACGGGAAGGTCGCGCCGGCGCCAGAAATGTCGGCCGCGACGGCGGGCCCGATCGCGCACGCGGCAAGGCACCCGCCTGCCGTAAGGATCTGCAAGAAGGTTCGCGTCATCGGAGATCGTGGCGTTGGCGTGAACAAGACGGTGGGCAGCCAGCATCGGACCCGGCCGCCGCCGTGTTGGCCGGGTTTCTCGCCGCCCCGCGGGAAGATGTTATGGCTGTATGATCATTTCATAACAGTTCAATGACACGCGCGCTCCGCGCCGCTGTATGTTGCTGACGCCGCTTCAACCAATCGCGTAGGGTGGGCAAGGCGCGCCGCACGAGTCGAGCCTAGACAACGCCCTCTTTGGGGCGCCTTGCCCACGCGTCGTCGTTTCATCGTGACCACTTCCGCGTAGGCACGGTGCGCATACAGCCGCCTGCGATCGAAGCGCCGTCGGAAATTTGCGCGCTATGCCCACCCTACGCCGCTCAGGACGCGGGCGGAGCAATCACCGCGAAATGGCGTAGACCGGCTTGCCGCTGGGGTCCTTGATCTGGGCCGCCCAAAGGTTCTGCACGGCGCCGACAACCTTGCCCGGCATCGGCACGTAGTCGAGCTGCTCGGCCATCTTGCCGCCCTTGGCGAAGGCCCAGGCGAAAAATTTCAACGTGGCATTGGTGGCGGCGGGATCGTTCGGCTGCTTGTGCATGAGCACGAAGGTCGCAGCCGCGATCGGCCACGTCGCCGCCCCGGCTTGATTGGTGAGGACCACGCCGAAGCCCGGCGTCGCCTCCCAGTTCGCGTTGGCGGCGGCGGCGGCGAATGCCGCGACGGCAGGAGCGACCGCCTTGCCGTCCCGGTTGATGAGCTTGGTGTAGGTCAGCCGGTGCTGCGTGGCATAGGCATACTCGACATAGCCGATCGCACCTCTCGTCCGCGCGACGCTGTTGGCCACGCCTTCATTTCCGTTGACGCCGATGCCGGTCGGCCATTCGACCGCGACGGTCGACCCGATCTTGGACTTCCAATCCGGGCTCACCTTGGCGAGAAAATCGGTGAAGGCAAACGTGGTGCCGGAACCGTCGGACCGGCGCACCACCACGATGGCCTGCGACGGCAGCTTGGTATTGGGATTGAGCTTGCGGATCGCGGCGTCGTTCCAAGACCTGATCTCGCCGAGAAAGATCCGCGCCAAGGTCGGGCCGTCGAGCGTGAGCTCGCCTGATTTGACGCCCTCGATGTTGACCACCGCCACGACGCCGGCGATGACGGTCGGGAACTGGACGAGACCATCGTCCTCCAGCTGCCTTGCACTCAGCGGCATATCCGTGGCGCCGAAGGTGATCTGCTTGGTCTGGACCTGCCTGATGCCGTCGGCCGAGCCGACCGAGCGATAGTCCACGCCGATGCCGGTCTCTTGCTTGTAGGCTTCGATCCATTTCGCATAGATCGGATACGCGAAGCTGGAGCCGGCGCCCGAAATGTCGGCCGCGACCGCAGGCGCAAGCGCGGCGGCAGCGATCAAGCCCGCTGCCGTGAACGTGCGGAAGAACTGCAATGCCCTCTCCTGCTTACGTCAGAGGTTTAGCAGAGCGCCGCACGCGATCAAACCGATCCACTCCGCGCGGCGATCGATTTCGCCGCCGCGGCCATCACCCGGGCGCCGGAAACATAGCCCCGGCCGCGCGCGCGTGCGGGCCAGCGAGTAGCCACTAAGCTCTTGTGAATAGGGCCGAATTTCCACCGGCCGGAATCCCGGCCATGGGCAGATGGACGGTGAAGGTCGCCCCTTGTCCGGGCGCGCTTTCGATCGTCAGCCGCCCGCCATGGCGGTTGAGGATGTGCTTGACCAGCGCCAGTCCCAGGCCGGTGCCGCCCTGGGCGCGGCTTTCGGAGACATCCACGCGATAGAAGCGCTCGGTCAGCCGCGGCAGATGCTCGGGGGCGATGCCGGGGCCGCGGTCGCGCACCGCGATCCGCGCCTCCCGGTTGCCGTCCGACCCTTCGCCGAGCGACAGCGCGATGTCCACCCGCTTGCCCGAGGCGGCATATTTCAGCGCGTTCTCCACCAGGTTCTCGAACACCCGGATCAATTCGTCCCGATCGCCCGGCACCAGCAGCGGCGCCGCGGCGCCGATGGTCTTGACCTCGACGTGGCGGTCGCGCGCCAAGGTCTGCAGGCTGTCGGCGACCTGGCGGACGATGGCGCCGACATCGACCTGCTTGTCGGGCCGCAGATGCGCGTTGAGCTCGATGCGCGAGAGCGACAGCAGATCGTCGATCAGGCGGGCCATGCGGTCGGCCTGCGCCTGCATGATGGGGAGGAAGCGCTCGCGGGCGGCCGGATCCTCGCGCGCCGAGCCCCGCAGCGTGTCGATGAAGCCGGACAGCGCGGCGAGCGGCGTGCGAAGCTCATGGCTCGCATTGGCGACGAAATCGGCGCGCATCTCCTCGACCCGCCGCAAGGGCGTGAGATCGTGGAACGCCAGCAGCACGAGACCCGGATCGGCGGCGAGGCCCGCCGACGATATCGGCGTGACCATGACCTCGTACCAGCGATCGAGCGGGACGCGTTCGGAAAACTCGACCCGCTGCGCGGTTCCGCTGGCGCGGGCGCGACGGACCGCCTCCAGCACTTCGGGCACCCGCAGCCCGAGCGAAACCGGCTCGCCCGGGCGCAGTGCGGGCGCCACCGCAATCGCCCGTGCATTGAGCGCGACGACGTCGCCGCGACGGTCGAGCGCGACGACCGGATCCGGCAGTCCGGCCAGCACCGATTCGATCAAGGGGTCGCCGATGCGGGGCGCGCGCGGCTCGTCCCTTGCCAGCGCCGCCGGCATCACGTCGCCGCGTGCGCTTGCGATCAGCGCCGCCGCCGCAACCAGCACGAAACCCGCGAGCGCCGGCAGCGCGGCGATGGCATCGAGCATCCACAGGCCGGCGAAGGCGATCGCCGCGGCCACCAGGACCAGGCGCACGCGCCTGAGCCGCTCGACCCATCGGCCCACCGGGACGCTATCGTGAGTCGCTGTCATGTCACCCCGAACTCATACGGCTTTGCCTGCGCAGCGACAATGACGGGCATCGGCGATCGCGCCCGCCCCCGTCGCGCTCTCCGGCGACGTCGGTTTCGACTCGACGCACGGCGCTGTCATGGGGGTCGTCTGCTTCTTGCACGCGGCCAGCAGGTACGCGGCCGCCGCCAGCAGATGCTCGGGAGAACCGCTCGACCAAACTACGGGCGCGATTGAGGTGAGGACTGAAGCAGATCGGCTCTTTCCGGTTTCGTCCCGGCGGAATGTTCGCCCATGCGCCGTGCTGCCTGTTCCACTGTCGCTCCCGTGGTCTTGGTGTTATGCTGTCATAGCGTCGCACGAGGAGCGCAAAGCGCCATCAGAAGACCAGCCGCGCTCTCCGAGCGGTTACGCGAGGAGACAAATATGGCGTCTCTCTCGAATTGGAGCTTGCACGACCTCACGCATCGACGGGAAATTCGAAGCGTCGCATCTGCGTTCGTCGGCGAAATCGCCGCCATTCTGCACCTGATCGAAACGCACGATGTCGTATCAATGGTCGAGAAGGCGCTGGATGCTCCCGGTAGCGCTGTGGCTCTTCCAAACCTGACGTTGCCGGCATTCACGATCTATACAGCGGATGCAGCCAGGCTTGATGAGCTGCCGTTACCCGTGCCGCGCAAGATCGCCTATTTTTATGCGCAGATCGCGTCGATCCGGGACGACCTCACGCGGCTCGCGACGGAGCCTGTCTCGGAAAGCTCAGTCGGCAGTAGAACCGAGCGAATACGAAGCGTCCTCACCGAGCTCAATGACGCGCTCGCTCTCGGCGATGATATTCTTCGCGAGCTGCGGCCGCTTCTTTCGCCGAAACATCAAAAGTCCCTGACGCGGGCCTGATCGCAAGCGTCTTCTTCACTACCTTGCTAGGTCATACCCAGGAACGACACTCTGATGATCGATCGCGAGTTTGAAAAAGCTAACAGATTCCGGGCCGCGAATGGTCAGCTTGAATTGTCTGCGCGGAGCGCAAGCGATCGTAGCCGATGACTACGGGATGCCGAAGCAGCGCATGGATGAGAAACGGCAGCCCAATCAGACTTGGAACAAACCAGAGCGCGTGCGGCGGCAGCTCTCGCCAGACCGGCAAGAACTTGCCGTTGTCCACCAAAAACGCGGTCAGCATCACGATATACGATAGGCCCATGCCTGTGAGGTGAAGTCTTGGCCAGCGACGCCAATGACCTCGAGCCGCTGACCGTCCAAACATTGCAGACATGAAGGACAGGAGCCCTAGGATGAACAGGTGGTAGTCGTCCGTCCATCGCATCAGGGAAAGGATCGACGCGGAGCCAAACAGCACGGCCAGCAGCCAGAAGTAGAGCGCTCCGAAGCGGGAATGTCGCCCTCGGCCTTTTCGGCTGAATATCGCGACCGCGCCCGAGATGACGCAGGCAAGACCGATCAAGATATGAAACCCGACAATCGTCAGGAAGACGGGATCAGTGGACGGAATCTGGATGCCGAGAATGTCTGTCATATTTGGCTCGGCCATGCAGATTCTGGCGGGGTTTCGCCTCGCTCAACATCGTTGCTCGCAAGGACAAAACCTAGCCCGCAACCCGCTTCGCGCTCACTTATATTGGCATTCTGGTTGTTGATGCTCGCTGTTTCGAGCGTCCGCTCTCGCCGGCATCGCCGGTCTGAACAAGGCCGACGCGACGAACCCACCGATCGCAGCCCCGACCAATTGCGCGACGATGAAAGCCGGCACGTGATTGACGGCAATTCCAGCGAAGGTCGTCGTAAATCCGCGCGCCAGGGTCACCGCCGGATTGGCGAACGAGGTCGATGCCGTGAACCAATAGGCGGCGGTGATGGTGAGGCCCACCAGCCACGGGATCGCCTGTGGGGCGTATCGGATGCCGCCAAGGATCGCCAGGATGAGCGTGAACGTGGCCACGGCCTCCGCGAGCCATTGCGACGGCCCGCTGCGGGTCGTCGTGCCGATCGCCAGCGGCGCAAGCTCGAACATCAAATGCGCCAGCACGGTGCCGCAAATGCCGCCGAGACATTGGACGACGACATAGGGCATGACCTCGCCCCAAGGGAATTCGCCCCGGCCGGCAAACACCAGGGTCACGGCGGGATTGAAATGGGCTCCCGAGATCGGACCGAGGATGGTGATGATCACCACCAGGATCGCGCCGGTTGGAATCGTGTTGCCGAGGAGCGCGATCGCCTGGTTACCCCCGGATAGCCGTTCGGCCATGATGCCGGAACCAATAACCGCGGCGACGAGAATGCCGGTGCCGAGCGCCTCTGCCAGAAGGCGCCGCGAGAGCGGGAACGGTTCTTTGCTCATTCGGCGGCGGTGGCCGGGGTGTCGCCGGCGTCCTTTGACTTGCCGATGGACTCGAGCTGCTTCTGCAGGGTGAGCTTGTCGAGGGAGCGGATCGGCAGGCTGACGAAAATCGAGATGCGATTGTTGAGCATCCGGAACGCGTCGGCGAAGGCGAGGCGGATTTCAGCCTCGTTGCCGGTGGCCGCTGCGGGATCGGGGATGCCCCAATGCGCGGTCATCGGCTGGCCCGGCCACACCGGGCAGGCCTCGGCCGCCGCGTTGTCGCAAACCGTGAAAACGAAATCGAGCTTCGGAGCGTCAGGCCGGGCGAACTCGCTCCAATTCTTGGAGCGAAAGCCGCTGACGTCGAAATTGAGCTTGCGCAGGAGATCGATCGTATAAGGGTGAACTCGGCCCTTCGCCTGGCTGCCCGCCGAGTAGGCGTGAAATTTTCCCCTCCCCTCCCGATTCAGGATGGCTTCGGCCATGATCGAGCGCGCCGAATTGCCGGTGCAGAGAAAGAGGACGTTGAATGACTCTCTGTTGGGAGCGTCAGGCATGACTATTTCCTGCGTTGGTTGCTCCGCGGCGCGGGCGGGCAGCAATCGTTCTCACGCAGCGCCTCCTGAAGATTGCAAACTTCGGGATGGCCGTCGCAGCAATCGGTGATCAAGAAGCCTATCAACGCCCGCATTCCTTCGACGTCGGCGCGGTAGACAATGGATCGACCATCGCGCGCGCCACGGATCAGACCGGAACGGGCGAGAATGCTGAGGTGGGTTGAAAGTGTGTTGTGCGCACAGCCGACGGCGTCGGCGATGGCGCCGGCCGCAAGCCCGCCCGGCTCGCGCCGCATCAGGAGCCGAAAAATTTCGAGCCTGGTGGGCTGACCGAGCGCGGCGAGCGCGGCGAGCGCGTGAGGGGACGAGATTTTGTCGCCGCGCGCTGCGGGACCGATGTGACCGACGACGGCCAAAGAACTTTTTCGCATCAATTCCCGCCTCGTGGACTAGGATCTCTGGCACGACGTACTCGTCGGACCGTCCGAGCGCAACCAAAGCATCTTCTGGGCAGCCAAATATGTCCGGATTTCGAGACATATCGACATTAATCTACCGCCGGCGCCATGACAAGCTGGAAGATTTCTAGTATCGTTTAATTCGAGATATCTCGACAAGTCGTCGAACGTCCAAGCCGTGTCCCGACGACAGGCGTGTCGGGAACCTCGGCCGAAGCGCCGCCAAGGCAAAAGCAGGGAGGAAATCATGACAAGCTGCCCGAAGATGATCGATGCCGGCCGCCGGAAATTTCTGAGCGGAGCCGGCTTGGCCGCAGCCGGCATGGCGGCGGCAACCGTCGTGCCCTCGCCGGCTGAAAGCGTTCCCGCGCCGGCTCGCGTCGAATACCCGTCGAACCGGCTCGCCAATGTCCGCGACCTCAAGCCCAACGAACCCCTCAACGTCGCCTATCCCGACCGGGATGCGCCGGGCGTGCTGTTGAAACTCGGGACGCGCGTGCCCACCGGGGTTGGTCCGGACGGCGACATCGTCGGCTTCTCGACGATCTGTCCGCACAAGGGATTTCCGCTGAGCTACAGCAAGTCCGATCACACCCTGAATTGCTCCGGTCATTACTCCCGCTTCGACTGCGACGCCGGCGGCCAGCAGATTTGGGGCCAGGCGACGCAGAACCTCCCGCAGTACGCGCTTCGGATCGACGGCAATGGCGACATCTACGCCGAAGGCGTCGACGAGCTTCTGTACGGCCGGCTGTCCAACGTGCTCTGAGGGAGGAAACCATGGCTTACAAACGTCAGATCGACCGCCTCCCGATCATCCCGAAGGATGCGAAGGAGTTCAACGTCACCTGCCACTACTGCATCGTCGGCTGCGGCTACAAGGCCTACAGCTGGCCCGTGAACAAGCAGGGCGGTGCGGCCGCGGATCAGAACAAGTTCGGCGTCGATCTCGGCAAGCAGCAGCCGGCCGAAACCGCCGCTTGGTACTCCCCTTCGATGTACAACATCGTCCAGCAGAACGGGGAAGACGTTCACATCGTCATCAAGCCGGACAAGGACTGCGTGGTGAATTCGGGTCTCGGCTCCGTGCGCGGCGCGCGCATGGCGGAAATGAGCTATTCCCGCGCGCGCAACACCGAACTGCAACGCCTCACCGATCCGATGGTGTGGCGCTACGGCCAGATGCAACCGACGAGCTGGGACGATGCGCTCGATCTCGTCGCGCGCGTCACCGTCGCGGTCATCAACGACATGGGGGAAGACGGATTGTTCGTCTCCGCCTTTGACCACGGCGGAGCCGGCGGCGGCTACGAAAACACCTGGGGCACCGGCAAGCTCTATTTCGGCGCCATGAAGGTGAAGAACATCCGGATTCACAACCGGCCGGCCTACAATTCCGAGGTCCATGCCACCCGCGACATGGGCGTGGGCGAATTGAACAACTGCTACGAAGATGCCGAGCTTGCCGACACCATCGTGGCCGTCGGCACCAACGCGCTCGAAACCCAGACCAACTATTTCCTGAACCATTGGGTGCCGAATATGCGCGGCACCTCGATGGACAAGAAACGAGCCGAGTTCGGCTCCGAGCCGGTTGCCGCGGCGCGCGTCATCATCGTCGACCCGCGCCGCACCGTCACCGTCAATGCCTGTGAGGTCGAAGCCGGCAAGGACCGCGTGATGCACCTTGCCATCAACTCGGGCACCGACCTCGCCCTGTTCAACGCCTGGCTCACCTACATCAATGAGAAGGGCTTGACGGACAAGGCCTTCATCGCCGCCTCGACTAATGACTTCGACAAGGCGGCGGCAGGCAACAAGACGAGCCTCGAGGAGGCAGCGCAGATCACGGGCCTGACCGTCGATCAGATCCGCCAGTCAGCCGACTGGATTGCGCAGCCGAAACAGGGCGGCGCGCGCCGGCGCACGATGTTCGCCTACGAGAAGGGCCTGATCTGGGGCAACGACAACTATCGCACCAACGGTGCGCTGGTGAACGTTGCGCTTGCGACCGGCAATATCGGCCGTCCTGGTGGCGGCTGCGTGCGCATGGGCGGCCACCAGGAGGGGTACTCCCGGCCTTCGGATGCCCATGTCGGCCGGCCGGCCGCGTATGTCGATCAACTGTTGATCGAAGGCAAAGGCGGCGTGCATCACATCTGGGGCTGCGATCACTACAAGACCACGCTCAATGCGTTGAAGTTCAAGCAGGCCTACAAGAAGCGCACCGACATGGTGAAGGATGCAATGTCGGCGGTGCCTTACGGCGACCGCGTCGCATTGATCAACGCCATCGCCGGCGCCATCAAGAACGGCGGCCTGTTCGCGGTGGATGTCGACATCGTGCCGACCCAGATCGGGCAGGCGTGCCATGTCTGGCTGCCGGCCGCCACATCGGGCGAAGCAAACCTGACATCGATGAACGGCGAGCGGCGCATGCGGCTCACCGAGCGCTACATGGACCCGCCCGGCCAGGCGATGCCGGACTGCCTCATCGCGGCACGCATCGCCAACCACATGGAGCGCGTGTTGCGCGAGCAAGGCAAGGCGCAGGTCGCCGACCAGTTCAAGGGCTTCGACTGGAAGACCGAAGAAGACGCCTTCATGGACGGATACGCCAAGCACGAGAAGGGCGGCGAATTCGTCACCTATGCTCGACTGAGAGCGATGGGCACGAACGGCTTCCAGGAGCCGGCTGTCGACTTCAAGGACGGCAAGATCGTCGGCACCAAGCGACTGTTTGCCGACGGCAAGTTCGGCAGCAAGGACGGCAAGGCGACGTTCATGGAAACCAAATGGCGCGGGCTGCAGGCAGCCGGCAAGGAAGCCGAGAAGAACAAGTGGCCGTTCCTGATCAACAACGGCCGCACGAACATCGTCTGGCAGAATGCCTATCTCGACCAGGACAACGAGTTCGTGATGGATCGCTTCCCCTACCCCTTCATCCAGATGAACCCGCAGGACATGACGGAGCTGGGCGTGAAGCAGGGCGATCTCGTCGAGGTGTACAACGACAACGGCTCGACCCAAGCCATCGTCTATCCAGTGGCGAGCGCCAAGCGCAAGCAGACCTTCATGCTGTTCGCGTATCCCACCGGCGTGCAGGGCAACGTGGTGTCTCCCGGGGTCAACGAGTTCATCATCCCGAACTACAAACAGACCTGGGGCGGCATCCGCAAGATCGCGGATGCCCCCGAAGCCGTGCGGCATCTGACGTTCAAGTCGGAGGAATACTCGACCGGATAGAACGGATTGGCTGCGCCGTCCTGAGCGATCGCACCCACCGCTACGGCTGATGGCACGAACTGCCAGCCTGGATCGGTGGGCACGGCACCGATCCGTAGGAACATTACACGCAGCAATCTCCCGCTAATGGCTTCAAGCGCTCGCCGCAGCCCTTGCAGTCGTAGAAGATCCGGCAGGCGTCCGTGGGCATTTTTTCCGTCGCCCGGTAGCCGCATTGCGGACATGTGATCGTCGATTCTGCAATCAAGTGGGGAACCTCCGCCGCCAGCGCCATGCTTGCCATATAGTTTCAATGATCCCGAATAGCCAAGCGCCATGGAGCTCGATCTCTATTTCCGTTATTCTAGAAATACGGTTGACATGCCTCTGCGAACGTGGGACGTTCCTGCCCATGAAAACCGATGACGCCGCTGCCCGCCTCGAAGCTCTCGGCAATCCGACACGCCTTCAAGTCTATCGCGCCCTGGTGCGCGCAGGCGGGGCCGGGATGTCGGTGGGCAAGCTGCAAGCGAAGCTCGACCTTCCCGCATCCACGCTCTCGCATCACCTCAAGACGTTGCTGTCTGTCGGTCTGGTGACGCAGGAGCGGCAGGCCACGACGCTGATCTGTCGCGCCAATTACGACGTGATGCGCGGGCTCGTCGATTTTCTGGTCGCCGAATGCTGCGCCGACGCCGCCTGCGCGCCGTCGCAAGCAAAGGGCAAAGCCGCCTGATCGATTTGCCCTTTTATTCCATCATTCTAGAAGGATAAAAACAATGAGTGACCAGCCAAAGACGATCGCCATCATCGGCGCGGGGCCTGTGGGACTCGCGGCCGCCGCCCATGCGCTCGAACGCGGCCTGAAGCCGCTCGTGCTCGAGGCTGGCCCGGCGATTGGTCACGCCGTGCGGCAGTGGGGGCATGTGCGAATGTTCTCGCCTTGGGAATACAACATCGACCGCGCCGCCGAACGTCTTCTGGTCTCAACCGGCTGGAATTCGCCGGACCCGCACCACTACCCGACCGGGGCTGAGCTGGTGGAGCGGTATCTTGAGCCGCTGGCGACCCGGACGGCGCTGAGGGATCACATCCAAACGTCAAGCCGTGTGACCGCCATCAGCCGCGTCGGCTTGGACAAAGTGAAGACCAAGGGGCGCGAACAGGCCCGCTTCGAACTCCGCTACCAGAACGGCGCGGGGCCGAAAACGGTGCACGCCGATGCGGTCATCGACGCATCCGGTTCATGGTCATCGCCCAATCCCGCCGGCGCGAATGGTCTAGCGGCTATTGGCGAGGCAGAGACGCGCGCTCACATTGCCTATGCAATGCCCGACGTGTTGGGCGCCGAGCGAGGCCGCTACGCCGGCAAGACGGTCGCAGTGCTGGGCAGTGGCCACTCCGCGGTCGGCACTCTGATCGATCTTGTGCGCCTCAAGGACGAAGCGCCGGACACGCAGGTGATCTGGCTCCTGCGCGGTGACACGCCGGAGAAAGCGTTCGGCGGCGGCGTCAACGATAAGTTGGCGGCGCGCGGCGAACTCGGCGCGGCGTTCGCGCAGCTGGTGAAAGGAGGCCGGATCGCGGTGGAAGCGGGCTTCCGAGTGAAGCACCTGTCCATGCAAGGTGATCGTCTGCGGATCGGCGCAGGCACCGCATGTTGCGGCCCCCAGGTCATGGTGGACGAGTTGGTCGTTGCGACGGCTTCCGGCCCGACCTGTCATTTCTGCGGGAGCTGCGCATCGCACTCGATGCGGCGCTTGAATGCTCGCCCCTGCTCGCCCCGCTCATCGACCCTAACGAACATAGCTGCGGCACGGTGCGACCGCATGGCGCTCGCGAACTCGCCCAGCCCGAGCCCGGCTTCTATTTCGCGGGCATGAAATCCTACGGCCGCGCCCCAACATTCCTGATGCGGACTGGCTATGAGCAGGTGCGCTCGATCGTCGCCGATATCGCAGGCGACCGCGAAGCGGCCGAGCGCGTCGAGTTGACTTTGCCGGAGACGGGCGTGTGCAGCCGTCCAGTCGCAGTGGCTGAGCGAGCGGACTGTTGCGGCGGTCCTGCCAAAGAGAATGTAACCGCCTGCTGCGTCGCCGACGAAG
Source organism: uncultured Alphaproteobacteria bacterium (assembly GCA_963835165.1). Classification (GTDB taxonomy): domain Bacteria; phylum Pseudomonadota; class Alphaproteobacteria; order Rhizobiales; family Xanthobacteraceae; genus VAZQ01. The sequence goes on along the minus strand of CAWIGD010000012.1, from coordinate 74,544 downwards.
TCGCCAAGGCGCAAGACGAAAAAGGTTGCGGGTGTGGCTAGAATCATCGTCGCTGGTGCTGGATCATTCTAACGTCACCACGCGAACCCATGCGCGCCCAGCTCCGATCGCCGGAATCTCTGGTCGCGCTTGTTTGCATCGCCCAGGTTTTCGTTCAGATCGGCGCTTCGTTCTGGCCTGCCCTGTTGCCGGAGATGATCGCGCACTGGCAGCTGTCGAACAGCGAAGCCGGCTGGATCACCGCAATCTTCTTTGGAGCGTACATGGTGTCGGTGCCGGTGCTCGTCACCCTCACCGACCGTTTTGATGCGCGAACCGTCTACCTGGTTGGTGTCGCGCTGACGGCAACGGGTCACTTGCTCTTCAGCATCTTCGCGGATGGCTTCTGGTCGGCTTTTTTCTCGCGGGCGCTTACGGGCGTCGGCTGGGCCGGCACTTACATGACAGGGCTCAAGCTGCTCGCGGATAAAGTCGAAGGAAAACTGATGTCCCGCGCGACGGCAGGACACGCCGCCAGTATTGGCATCTCAGGGGCGCTCTCCTTCGCCTGCGCCGATCTGATCGCCAATCTCGCCGGCTGGCGTGCCGCGTTCCTTGCCGCGGCACTCAGCGCGGGGGTGGCATGGCTTTTGATCGCGCTAGCCTTTCCTCGCCAGTCGCGTGTGCGTACAGCAGAAACAGGCCAACACGCGCTGTTCGATTTCCGCCCGGTGTTCCGCAATCGGTCGGCGATGGCTTACGCGCTGACCTACTGCATTCACACCTTCGAGTTTCATGCGGTGCGCGGGTGGGGCGTGGTTTTCCTCGCCTTCGTTGCCGGGACGACCGGCTCGGAATTCTTTCTCTCTCCGCCCTTGGCTCTTACCCTGCTCGGGCTGATCGCGACCGTGACAAGCGTGATGGGCAATGAAGCCGCCATTCGGCTTGGGCGCCGCCGCCTGATCGCCTTTGCCTTGATGGCGTCCGCGCTATGCGCCGCGCTTCTCGGTGTCTTCGGACCTCGCTCCTACATGCTCTCGGTCGCGCTCCTTCTGCTTTACGGGGGTTTCATCTCGTTGGACTCGGCATCACTCACGGCGGGTGCTGCGGGCAGCGCCGATCCTGAGCGCCGCGGCGCCACGCTCGCCGTCCATTCGATGCTGGGATATGCGGGGGGTTTCTTGGGACCGCTCGTGGTGGGCTGGATCCTTGATCTGTCAGGCGGCAAGACACCGGCCTCATGGGCCTTTGCCTATCTGATGGTCGCTGCCATCACGGTGATGGCCTTGGTCGTGTTCTCCCTCATGCGGCCGCAGGGACTTGCCGGCGATCGTGGCAGCCGCACGCCTTAGGAGTGAAGGAGCGTGCTCCATGAGGTAGCGAGGGAGCTGAGCGCCGTCCGCCCCCTTGCAGTCGCCGTGCTCCCGGCCGCTCAATATGGCGCGCCCATCATGCAGTCGCTGAATCGCTGCACCTTGAGCTGGCCGACGTGGCTCCGCCCGCCACCAACTCCATGCTATGCTTAGCGCAAAGCAGCATCGGAGCTTGCGGAATGAGCACCAATATTACCTTCGCGTTGGTGATGATCGGTTTTATCGTTTCGATCTATCTTGCCGGTCGAATTGCTGAGCGTCGAGGACGCAGCTTCAAAATTTGGGCATGGATTGCTGCGATTATCGGGCCGCTGGCGCTTCCGCTGGTGTTCTTGTTCCCGAACTTGCACCGCAAGAACGGCAACCATGCCTAAGGGGCCAAAAGGCGAAAAGCGCCCCGCCGCGTGATCGGCAACGCGTCCATGTCAAGTAGTCGCTGGCCTCCCCCATTTTGAGCGAAGCCCGCGCGCGCTTGAATCACGTGTCCGGCTATCCGCTGACAAGAACAATGGAAGGAAACACCATGAGGACCGCTCGCCGACAGCTTCTGCAGCTTGCCGCCGTGGCGCTGGCCGCTCTCGCCGTCTCGCAGCCCGCGCATGCGCTCGATTACCCGACGCGCACGGTGCGGCTCGTGGTCGGCTTTCCGCCCGGCGGCTCGGCCGACATCGTGGCGCGCCTCGTGGCGCAGGCGCTGACCGAGCGCATGGGCCAGACCTTCATCGTCGACAACAAGCCCGGAGCCGGCAGCAATCTCGGCGCCGAGACGGTCGCGCGCGCGGAGCCTGACGGCTACACGCTGATGGCGGAGAGCGTCTCCAATGCGATCAACCCGACGCTCTACAAGAAGCTCAACTACGATCAGCTCAGGGACCTCGTCCCGGTCGCCAGCATCGACGTCGTGCCAAATGTCATGGACATTAACGTAGACGTGCCGGCCCGGACCATTCCGGAGTTCATTGCCTACGCCAAGGCCAATCCCGGCAAGATCAGCATGGGCTCGGGCGGCATCGGCTCGTCGCCGCATGTAGCGGGAGAATTGTTCAAGATGATGACCGGCGTCGACATGGTGCACATTCCCTACCGCGGCGTCGCGCCGGCGACAGCCGATCTGCTGGGCGGACGAATTCAGGTGTTATTCGACACGCTGCCCGCGGCGATCCAGAACATCCGTGCCGGAAAGATTCGCGGCCTCGCGGTCACCTCCAAGAAGCGGTCCGACGCGCTGCCGGACGTGCCGGCGATGAACGAGTTCGTGCCGGGCTACGAGGCCTATTCGTTCCACGGCATCTCGGCGCCCAACGGTACGCCGCGTGAGATCGTCGACAAGCTGAACAAAGAGATCAACGCCGTGCTCGCCGAGCCGAAGCTGAAGGCGCGGCTGGCCGAGCTTGGCGCCGAGGTGTTAATCGGCACGCCGGAAGACTACGGCCGCTATCTGAAGGGAGAGATCGAGCGCTGGGCCAAGGTGATCGAGTTTTCCGGCGCCAAGGCGGAGTGACATTCGCCAACGTGGTATCCGAGCGGAACGAAGCTGAGCCAGGACGGATGACGAGCGGCCTTACATGACGCGCTGACCCTCACCGGCATCGCGCTCGCTTCGCCCGCGCGATCCACCCCGCGGGAAAGGGAAGCACGTGCGGTGAGATTTAAGCCAATGTCCCTATCGCCTGCATGAAGCGGTGTTTGATGGCGACGCCGTCGCGGCTCGGTATGACACGAGGCTGGTCGTCGGCATCGACGCGGGCATGGATGAACAGCGGGCCTTCACCGGAATGCAGGAGGTCGCGCAGTTCGTCGGCGCGAGACAGATCGGACACCGCCTCGACGCGCAGCTTGCAGGCCCGGGCGGCTTCGGCCAGGTCGACTCCGGCCTTGGTTGCGCTCGGCTGCATGCCGCTCGCGCTGTAGTGGCCGTTGTCGAGGCAGACGATCGCGAGGTTCTTCGGCTGTTTGACGCCGATGGTGGCTAGCGAGCCCAACGCCATCAAAACATCCCCGTCGCCGGTCACGATCAGCACGCGCTTGTCCGGCTGCGCCAGCGCGAGGCCGAGCCCCACCGTCGGCGTACAGCCAAGCCCGCTCCAGATGTAGAAGTTGCGCGGATTGTCGCCGCAGGCCGCGACGTCGTAGGTCGGCGAGCCGATGCTGGCAATCACCAGAAGATTACCTCGATTACTCAGAAGGCGCGAGACGAGCTTCCGTCGGTCCACCTCAGTGACCTTTCGGCTTGGTGCGACTGACCATCCGCTGCGCCAGCAGGATCGCCACCAGAGGGTTGCCCCCGCCGAACGCCATTTTGCAGGCGGCGTCGGTGGTCGACTCGACGTCCGCCTCGTTCTCGACGCGGTAACAGCAGAAGCCGCAGAGCGTCAGCACCGGCTCGGTTATCGAGCCCATCGGCACCTGCCACGAGTTGAAATCGTCGAACTCACCGCGCATCGACACCACCAGTACGCATGGCGCGGCGCAGTTCTTCAGGATCGAAAACGTGTTGACGCAATTGCCGACGCCGCTCGATTGCATCAACAGCGCGGCACGCTCGCCGCCCAGCACCGCCCCAAGCACCAGGCCCGCGCCCTCCGCCTCCGAGGCCAGCGCCACCTCTGTGATTTCGTTGTCCCGCTCGCAGAGGTCGATCAGGCGAGCAATTCCGTTGTCCGCCACATAGCCGACCTGCTTGATCGCGTGACGCTTGAAAACCGCGTGGATGCGATCAGGCCAGCCGGCTTGTCGCGCGGAATGAATATGCTGCTCGACGTCCCACTGCGCCACGTTCAGTCTCGCCCTTCACTCACTGCGGCGTGCCGCTGACGGCCTTGGGTCTTTGCGATCCGTCCCAGCGCTTGACGCTGCTGATCACGGCTCCTTGGCGATCGCGACTGGCTTGCGATCTTTGTAACGCAGGGTTCGACACTGTGCAAAATACCCTTTTTCGCTCGCGTACTGAGCAACAGTCACATTGCCTGCCCCAGAGCACCCGCGGCGCGTTCCGCGTCCAGCAAGGCTGGCCGCTATCGCGGCTCGCACCTCACAGGATGACGGAACGAGAGCTCGCCCCGGAGCACAAGGGGATTCAATTCACGTGCGCGCCGGAGAACTGCACGACCTTGGCCCACTTGTCGGTGTCGGCCGCGATCGTTCGGCCGTAGTCCGCCGGCGAGCCGGGCAGCGCGACACCGCCAAGGCTGGCGATGCGCTCCTTGATCTTCGGATCGGCCATCGCGAGGTTCACCTCCTTGTTGAGCAAGGTGATGATCTCCGGAGGCGTTCCCTTCGGCGCACAGAGGCCGCTCCAGGCGTTGGCCCGATAGCCCGGCACCGTCTTCGACAGCGGCGGCACATCGGGCAGTTCGGCCACACGGTCGTCGGTCGTCGTCGCGAGCGCGCGCACTGTGCCGGCCCTGGCGTACTGCAGCGACGAGCCGGTGGTCGAAACCATCAACTGCGCCTGGCCGGCGATCAGATCGGTGAGCGCGGGCGCCTCGCCGCGATACGGCACATGGGTGAACTTGATGCCGGCCATCATCTGGAACAGCTCGGCGGACATGTGACCGGTCGAGCCGACGCCGCCCGAGGCGAGGTTGAGCTTGCCGGGGCTGGCCTTGGCGAGCGCGATCAGTTCGGCGGCATTTTTTGCCGCTACCGACGGATGCACGAGAACGAGCAGCGGCGTGCCCATGACGTTCGCGACCGGCGCGAAGTCGGCGATGAAGTTGTAGTTGAGCTTCTGATAAAGCGAATTGTTGATGGTGTTGACCGTGTTCGCCATGAACAGCGTATAGCCGTCTGCGGGCGAACGCGCCGCCATCTCGGTGCCGATGTTGTTGCCGCCACCGGGCCGGTTCTCGACGAAGAAGGATTGCCCGAGCCGCTCGGTCAGCCATTGCGCGATGAAGCGCGCGACGAGGTCAGTGCCGCCGCCGGCGGAGGTCGCGACCAGGATGCGGACCGGACGCGACGGATACGTCTCGGCGACGGCGATGCGCGATGCCACGGGCAGCGCGGCAAGACCGAGCAGGAGTTCACGGCGCTTCACGAATGCGGTCATCGGAGGCACCTCCCCGACGAAGCTTAGCCCCGGCGTGCGGCTGCTGGGAACAGGCCGTGGGCGGTCAAAAATTCGATCATGTAGCGGTTAAACAGTGCAGGTTGCTCGATCTGGCAGGCATGGCCGGCGCCGTAGAGGATCTTCAGCTCGCAGCCGGCGATGCGCTTCTGCAGCGCGAAGGCGGTCCGGTGCGTGTTGTCCTCGCTACCGGTGATGATGATGGCTGGACAGGCGACCTTGGCGTGATGGCCCTCGGGCTCGGGCTGCCGATAGGCCTGGAATTGGGTGATGATGGTGTCGACATCGCCGAACACGTTGCGATCGGCGAACAGGTCGGCGAAGAAATGGGCCATCGGCGTCGAGCGGAAAGCGGGGCTGAAGTCCTCAAAGGTGTAGCCCCAACGGTAGCCGATGCCGTGCTCCTTATAAGCCTCGATGCGCGGGGGGATGAACTCCTTCTTCGGGTTGTAGCCGGTGCCGCACATGATCAGCGCCGCGGTCTGCTGCGGGCGGTGGTTGTACATCCAGATCAGCATCGATGAGCCGATGGAGCAGCCGACCAGGATGGCGCGCTCGTCGGGATAGGCATCGTCGATCGCCTCCCAGCAGGCCTGTGCGATGTCCTGCATGGTGAGCCCGGCGCGTGCCTTCGGCGACTTCCCGTAGCCCGGCAGATCGATAGCGATGCAGCGATACCAGGTGGACATCTGTGCCATCTGGAAGATCCAGCACGACTGGTCCATCGGGTTTGGATGCACGAATGCCATAACCGGGCCGCTCTTGCCCATCGTCTCGTAATAAAGCGGTCCGTCGATGTGCTCGACCATGCCTTGCCTGCTTCAGATTGGGTCGTCGGTTCGGCGCCGCCTGCGTTAGGGCAGCGGCTTAAATGTAATTGTAGCGGAATTCGGCGTTCCGGCGGAGGGCCCGAAGCGGTCCAGAGCAATCGATCGCGGCTCGCAGGAGCGGATGTCGAGCCGAGCTGCGCTCGATTCCTCGACACGGCCGCCCCCATTTATGTCCAATAAATAGTTCGCATGAAGTGTGACGCCATTCACCTTCGCGGTGATGCGGTGAGCATAGAGATCGTGTGGGCCACACGAAGAGGAGTCACCGTCATGGTGAAAGGTTTAAAGTTTGCCGCCGTGTCGGCAATCTTCCTATTTCCTTTCGTTTACCCTCACAGTGCTCTTGCACGGACCTATCTGAATTATCAGGAGGCCGTCTGGCTGTGCGGCGCGGGTGACCTCGAGGCGTGCGACGCCATGAATGCGTATGAGGCCGCCTCCCCTGGGGTCAGGCGCGGACCCATCAGCACCCATGATTTCATCAGGTAGCTGTAGCCAATCGCAGCATGGGAGGCTAACGCGAGTCTTCAGTTGCAGCTTCACGATAACGAAAAGCTATAGTGCATGAGATTTCTCAATTCATCGTTGCAAATTTGATTTCATGGAGTAGCGTAAGGTACTTTCCGTCGCGAAGGCCGCAGGCCGAAGACGGCGACCCTGATGCCGACGGCGAGGCTGGGTCGATTTGTTGTGGCAGAACACGCCCACGGACCAAACGAATGAGTGTTGATGTTGGCGCGCGGCAGCGTCGGCAGATTCACGCTCATTCCTGCGTGTTGACCGGGACCAGTCCGTCTCGTGGCGGCGACATGCGGCAGGTGCTCGCTGCCGACTGGGGTGAGCCATTTGGGAGTATGCAAATCGGAGGGGCCAAGCCCCGCGCGATACGCACGATGGTTGGCTTGCCGATCAATAGGAGGTATCCGCAATGCCTATCTTTACCATTAGCGATTTCATCAAGAGAACTCCGAACCTTACGATCCCTCCGTCTGGGACGGTTTCGGATTCGGGCTCCGATGACCTCGGTAGCGACAACTTCGTAAGAATCGTGGACCTGAAGGTCACTCTCGTTGGCCTGACGCACACGTTTCCCGCTGATCTGGATTTCCTGCTCGTGGGCCCGGGCGGAGCCAATCTCGAGTTCTGGTCGGATGCCGTGGGCAGTTTGCCCATTTCCAACGGCAATTTCACGATTGCGGATTTGGCTGATTCGGCGTTGCCGTTTTCGGGCGGGATCGCCTCAGGCACGTATCGGCCTGCCGACTATGGGGCGGCCGAAAGCAGCAGCAACTGGGGCCTCGGTCCGAGCCTCGTCATCAATCACCCTGTGAACAATGGCGTTGCCCTCAACTCAGCCTTTGCGGGCATTCTGCTCAACGGCACGACGACGTGGAGTCTTTACGTCACGGACGATACCAGCCCTGATTCCGGCAGCCTCGTGCAGTGGGGCCTCGATGTCACCATGAACGCCATTCAGAAGCCCGACGATTCAACAACAACGCCAGGAGCGACATCCTGTGGCAGAGCAGCAGTGGCACGCCGGCGATCTGGCTGATGTCCGGCATGAATGCCGTGGAGGTTGGTGCCGCCGGTCCGTTCAATCCGGGACCGAGCTGGCAGATCAAGGCTAATGGCGACTTCGATGGTAACGGCAGGTCCGACATCCTGTGGCAGGGCGCCGACGGCACGCCGGCAATCTGGCTGATGGACGGTTTGACCGTGCTGTCCAACGGCCCCGCCGGTCCGTTCAATCCGGGACCGAGCTGGCAGATCAAGGCGACCGGCGATTTCAACTTCGACAGCAAGGCCGACATCCTGTGGCAGAACACTGACGGCACGCCCGCGGTCTGGCTGATGGACGGCACAAGCGCACCGTCGTTCGGCGCCGTCGGCCCGTTCAATCCGGGGCCGAGCTGGCAGATCAAGGGCACCGGCGACTTCAACGGCGACGGCAGGTCCGACATCCTGTGGCAGGGCGCCGACGGAACGCCGGCAATCTGGCTGACGGACCGTTTCGTTCTCGGTTCAACCCTGCTGTCCAACGGCCCCGCCGGCTCGTTCAATCCGGGACCGAGCTGGCAGATCAAGGGCACTGGCGACTTCAACGCCGATGGGATGTCCGACATCCTGTGGCAGGGCGCCGACGGCACGCCGGCGATCTGGCTGATGAATGGCATGAATGCGATCGCGGTGGGTGCCGTCGGGCCGTTCAATCCGGGTCCGAGCTGGCACGTCCAGGGCACCGGCGATTACAACGGCGACAAGAGGTCCGACATCCTATGGCAGGCCGACGACGGCACACCGGCAATCTGGCTGATGAACGGCCTGAACTTCGTCGCCGGAGGCGCGGCCGGCTCGTTCAATCCGGGGCATGACTGGCACGTCATCGCGTGACGGGACATTGAGTTGACGGCGCCGCCGAATGACCGGAGTCCATTCCCGGCACTTTTGAGACGTCCACCGATGTCCGTTATTTGGGCGCTTTCGGGGGCAAAGCGGATATCAGCCAGCGATTGCCGAACAATCGCGATTTATGAGTACACGCCCTACTCCAAAGAGTGTGTCACCAAACACGCAAGAGGCAAAACTAGTCGGGAGCATCGCCCTGGAGACCATCTCTCCAACAACTCGATGAGCTTCAGCCCTTCATTGTGTAAAGCCTGGTGACCGGGAGGCTCTTGGAATTTCGCCCGGCCGCGGCGGAATTATTCGCTCGTGTTTTCCAGCGGCCCCTTTGCGCCCGCCGGGATTGCCGCGTTCATACTTGCCCAGCTTGCAGGAATGGTCGCGGCGGTCATTCTGAGTGGATGGCTCTGGCACGAGGCATGATCGCGGCGAAGGTTAGGGCCGGGATGCCCGCCGTTGTCGGGACCTGGAGCCGCGGCGCAGATAAATCCATGAGGTAGCAAGGGAGCGGAGCGCCGTCCGCTCCCTTGGAGTCGCCATGCTACCGGCCGATCAATATGGCGCGCCCATCATGCAGTCGCTGAAGCGCTGCACCTGGAGCTGGCCGACGTGGCTTCGCCCGCCTTCGCCCTCGCGGTCCTCGCGGCCGACCAGTTCCTGACATTTCTTCTCCAGCGACGGCTTCTGCGCGGCGTAAGCAGGAGCGGCCAACGCGACGAGAGAAAACACCAGCAGGATCATCCTCATCTCAGTCTCCAAAGGTTCCCGCGCTCGCCTGAGCGCGGCTGCGGGCGTTTTATGCCTCGACCCCGGCATCGCGAAGGTGAAGGCCGTCACACAGCCACTCGGATCCCCCTTGCCGCCCGCCCCCGACAGATCGAAGGTCGCGGCAGAGCAACAGCGGCCGCTCGTGAAATGACTCGCGCTGCCTTGCGAGAAACAATCACCGCCGAGGCATGCCTGATCGCAGGCTCGTGGAGGGGATTTTCGCAATGTTATCCGTCACCACCGCCGCCGCATCCGCCGCCGCCATCGCACGACCCGCCGCCATCTTCTCGGACCGACTGCGAGCTTGAGCCGATGCATGCGCGCTCGGCACGCCTGAGCTATCTGACCGGGATCTCCCCGCGATCGATGCGGCCGGCCGAGGCGGTGGATCGCCTCGGCCGGCCTGTCACTTGCAGCCCATGCGCCGACGGCGGGCAAGCAAATGACGATCAAATAACGTCGCTCGGTTTCGAGAGAGTGGTGGCCAGACCCTTTGCTCCGGCGGACCGACAGACTTCCTCTCGAGCGCCCTGAAATCGTATGCCGGTCGGCGCGGTGAGTCTGAGCAAAATTGCTCAGTTTCGTCGACTGGGTCGACCATCCGACCGCCTTGGGGGCACGACATTGGACCCACGCAGACTTGACAAAATTGCAAGTGGGCGCCGGGCGGACAGGCATGCACCTTCCTCGAAAAGGACTCGGCAGCCGCAAGCCAACAACGGCCCTTCGCGGACAACAATTAGAAAGCCCGGCCGAACGTCCGATCCAACTTGCTTGCGTGCTCGTCACACTGATCGCTATCGCAATCTATTACTTTGCGGTGCGACCAACGGCATCCTCGTTTCCTGTCGACACCAGGTCCTTGGATTATTTGTTGGCCCAATGCCACACGGGTAGTGACTCAACCTGGATACGAGAATGCGAGAGGCGGACAAGAGCGGAGGACAAGAAAAGGAAGGAGAGCCGCTAGTGTGGCGCATTTGACGTTCCTATCAGTATTGGCCGCAAGTCCTTCATAGGAACGTCAAATACAAAGCCACACTAGGATTATGACTTGCTAGTGTCCCTTTGTTTCCGACGTTCGTAAAAGCGGGTGCTGCGAGATGATACGAACGTCGGAAACGGGACACTAGCCGCGTGCAATCCGTTGTCAGCATTGCCGCGGTAGTGCCAGGACGAGAGACAGGATTATGAATGGCGCCGTACGACGTGCAAGCGAAGCAGACGCTGAAGTGCTTTCATTCCTCAATACCGACGTCCAAAGCCTGCATGCGTCTGCTCTGCCCGAGCACTTCAAGCCACCTGGGCCGGATACGTTCCCGGCAACGGTCGCGCGTAGGCTGCTCGCTAACCCCAGCAATCTTGTCTTCATTGCCGAAGTCGATTCCGAGCCGGCCGGTTACGCCTATGCCGAGGTCGTTCATCTGCCCGAATCGCCACTCCGCCACGCCTGGGACGAGGTCCATCTGCACCATATCAGCGTGCGGCCGGCCCATCGAAGAAAGGGCGTCGCCAGCGCGCTGCTCAACGCCGTACGTGCCGCCGCCGGCGAAATCGGCGTCAGTCTTGTGACGCTGCAAGTCTGGACCTTCAATGAAGACGCGCACGCGTTCTTCCGACGGCAAGGCTTCACGCCCTACATGACACGACTTTGGAATCGACAAGCTCCGTAAACTCTCCACCAACGTAAGTCGGCATTCTCTGGCGGCCGGGGTAGCGGCCCTTCCTGCTCGAACACGCACGCCAAGTCTCGGCAATCGATCCAGACGCCGCAGGCCGGAACGGATGAAATGCTCAGCCTCGTCGGTGGCCGGTTGCCGAGGCGCTTGCCGATGTATTTCCCGCGTTGGAAATCGGATCTAGGCGCTATCCGTTCGGCTCCCTCGGGGGCAGATTGAGGTCCGGCCACTCGGACTCAACCAGCTCGCGTAGTTCATCAGCGACGACCTCGATCACCGGTAGATCGAGCAATGTTGACGCAGCTTTTGCAGATCCGCCCGAGTCTTGATGACCGCCGTGCCTCTGGCCCACCCCTTGGTCAGGACAGCGCCGCCCCTATTTTGAGCCTGTTTGTGGCTTCATCTGACTGTTCTTCGACGGAGTGGCGCCACGCACAGTTCCCCACGGATCGGCGGATTTCTGATCGGGTATTTTTCCGACCGCCGATTTGTAGGCCTCGTCGGCGGCCTTTTGCTTCGCCACCTCTTCCGCGGATAGAGGACGCTTGTCACCCAAACCACCCAACATGTTCAGATTCTGCGAGGTGGCGTGAGCGGTCAGCAGGAGGATCATTGCTGCTGCTACGGCGATGGTCCTCATGGTGGCCTCCCTATTTCGGGGCGTGTCTGGAGATTTTATCAGATGCTTTTTCCCGGTGCAGCTCCGTCCGCCTCCGGTAGTGCGTCCCTGTAGAAGGCGGGCGCCGTCAGGGCTTTGGGCGCAGAGTGAGGGCCATCAACGCGAACGCGACAGCGCCGCACCGTTCAAGCCAGCTCATGGCCTCTGGCAGCTTCGCCCAGCTTCAGGGGCACCCCGCCCGATCTCCTTTATGGGAAAATCGATGTGATGACCCGGTCCTTGGCCTCAGCAGCGGAGGTCGAGGACAGGCGCAACGCGGTTGCTGGATGGAATGATATGTCCGGTTGTCGATACGCGCACGCAACCAGGGAGTCCGTGTCTCTTCTTACGCGGCCCACGCGTCCGTCCCATGCAAAGCTTCACCGCTTTCGACGTGACCCGAATTTCCGCGCCTTGGTCCACCTGTTGGTCAGCACCAGAAAACGTCGCCGTTAGTTTCGGGTATTCGAAGGTTCGTGCCGAAAGTTTCTGTGCGACGTGTCATGCAACGGCAACAGCGCGCCGTCTCCGCGCCAGCCCCTGTCGGCGAACAAGAACATTGCGACCACCCCGTGCTTACAGCGGCGTGCGCATGACAGCAGTGAGGCGCCCGTCGCCTACAGTTGGTGACCGAACAGCCGCGGCGGCGAAGCGGCACGCGTGCCGGTCCAGCCGCCGAATGGGTTTATCCCGCGCGCGACAGGCTGGGTGCGGGTCTTCGGTCTGACCGGTCCCGCCGACGCCGTGCGTTTTCGCACCGCTGCCCCTGCCCCGGCCGTGCGTGGAAGCGCGAACAGATGGGCATACTGGAAGTTCTCCGCGGCGGGCACCGCCAGCCCTGCGACCTCGACCGGCGCCGCAGGGATCAGACTCGGCCACGGCGAGATCGGCGCCGGCAGATGTCCCGCGCGCAGCAGCGGCCGGGGAAAGCTTCGCGCCCAGGCCACGTCGACCGTCCGACCGGGAGGATCGGCGAGGCCGAAGCTTTCCAGGCCCGGCACCGGCAATGCCGGTGCCGGCAGCGTTGCCATGTCGATGTCGGCCACGCCCGGCCAAAGCTTTTGCGCCGGCGTCGTGTGCACCGCCCATTGCTCCGGAGCAGTCACTGTCTTGGGCCGATCGGGTGTCGCCGGCACCACGTGCACGATCTTGAAGCCGCGCGCCTTGAGCTCCTTGAGGATCACCGGAAATGCAAGCGCGGTCTTCTCGTGGATATCGTGCAGCAGGAGAACACCCTTGCCCCGGGCCTCCAGCCGGCTGATGGCCCGGCGTGCAATCTCGGCGGCGTTGATGTGTGTCCAGTCGTCGGCCACGGCATCCACGCTCCAGGTCATGACGCCGTGCGCGGCCAGGTATTGCTCGACCAAGTCCTGCCGCAGCAGCCCGGGAATGCGAAAGAAAGGCGCGACGGCATCGGGATCGCCGAGCGCGGCACGCAGCGAGGCAAATCCGCCCTGGATCTGCGCCGCGGCCTGCTCGACCGACATCCTGCTGAAGGTGAAGGGATGAGTTTGGCTGTGGTTCGCGATCGTGTGTCCTTCGTCGTGAACGCGGCGCACCATGGCGGGATAAGCGTTCGCCATCTGACCGACCATGAAGAAGGTCGCCTTGGTACACTCGGATGCGAGCGTCTCGAGCACGGTGCTGGTGTGGCGCGGCACCGGACCGTCGTCGAAGGTCAGGACGACTTCCTTGTCGTTGAGCGGCAATGTCTCGATGTATTGGAACGCACCGATGCGCGGATGTTCGCGCGGATCGACCACGATGGTGCGGGCCACCCCCAACGCGTCGGGAGGGCACTCGCCCGCTGTGGCAGTTCCCCCCTGGATAACGGACACCAACAGCAATGAGGCAACGAATGTCGCGCGCATGGCCCGATATGCTCCGCCGATATCTGGACGCCCCGCACGAATCGGAAAGACCGTACTGCGAGAATGAGGGGGAGGCAATTCCAGACGAAAACCCGACCCGGAGCAGTGGATTTGCCATTGCCCGGGCCGCCGCGGGGGCCTCGCCGGCATGCGGGTGAGCAATTTTGCACAGACTGTTGCGGTAAAGGGGTGCAGGCTCCGCCCCCCGTAAAGCGGTCGACTTAAAGGCGGCTCGCAACAGGGGAGGTCCATGTCCAAGGCTGATCAGTTTCGGCAGAACGCCGACAAGGCGATGAGCTGGCCACGCCCAACCGTTACCGAAAAAGAGAAACAGGCTCTGATCGAGCTGGCGCGCAGATGGACACAAGCTGCGTTGCAGGGCGAGAGCTCGGCGGCGGTCAGCGGCAGTCCGCCGGAGCAGAAGGCTCCGCCTCTTTTGATCTTCTATGGACCGTTTTGACGTTCAGGAGTTAGCTTGCCGCCTGCTCCGCTCGCGGCGAGGCAGCCGAGACGCTCGCCGAGCGCCTTTTTCGCCCGCCGGATTTGCTGCGAGCTTCGACTTGAAATCGTCGCCGCAGCGTCTGGCCGGCTGAAGGAATTTTAGCCCCGCCCAAACGTTTTGCTCGATTGCACATGCAAAGGAGGCATCCGATGGCCGACAGGTCGAAAGCGAAGGACAAAGTTGAAAACCCCAAAGCTCAATTCGAGAAGCCGAAGGACATTGTTCAAGACAAAGCTCTGTCCCAGCATGAAAAGAAGAAGGCCCTGAACACCTGGGAGCAGGACGAGCGTCAGTTACTGACGGCCAGCAATGAAGGCATGCCCGGAAGCGATGAAGGTCTCCGGTCGGATGGCGGCAATCGCCTCGGCGAGGTTGTCGGCACGAAAGAAGAAATCGGCGAGAAGCCGAAGCACAAACCATCCCATTAGCGGATCGATCACGACCGCGTCTGTCATCTCCGCCGGCCGACTAGCAGCGCTGCCATTGCCAGGGCCTGAACCAGCGCGGCGGCGGCGAAGACGTAGGGTGCGGCGCCGGCGGATTCCAATGTCTCCCGCGACGCCAGTTCGCGCATGAGCCCGAAGGCGGCGGGTGCGAATGCGTAACCGCCCTGGGCCATGGCGACGATCAGGGCGACGACGCGCGGGACGTCTTCCTTGGTGAATTCCACTTGCGCGATGAGAGGCGGCAATGACGTCGCATTGCCGATCCCGGCTCCGAACAGGATGACGCCGACCAGGAGCAACGGAATGTTCGTTCCGGCCGCGACAAGACAGGCGATCGAACCGGCGATCTGAACACCGTAGCTGGCGCATGCCACCAGCCGCCGGTCGGCGCCGGCCGGCATCAGCCAGCCGACCAGCGTGCGCCCGAGGATCGCCGCCGCGGTTGCCGCCCCCATCGCGAGGCCCGCCGATTGGGCGCCGAGCGCCGGCACCAGCAGCGAGAACAGATGCGCGATCAATCCGATCTGCGCGAACAGGCCAAGCGCCATGCCGGCGGACAGCGTCAGGAATTTGGGATCGCGCCAGAGCCGCGAACCCGGCAGCGGCTTCGCAGATGGCGAGGCGAACGGGATGGCAGCCACCCCGATGGCATCGCCGTCCGGCAGCAACCCCATCTGCCGCGGCGTCTTCGCCAAGGTGAGATCGGCAACCAGCCAGATGGTCAGCACCGTCACGACGCCGATCGCCGGCGCCGCCAGCGGAAAGCTCATGAGCGCAATCGCGGCGACCCACAGCGGGGAGAACACGATGCCGCCGACGCTGGCGCCGTTATAGGCCATGGAGAGCGCCGCCGGGCGCGCGCGTATGAACCAGGGCGAGACAATCTGGTTGACGGCCGCCGCGCCCATGGCGGCCCAACCGGCGCCGCTGAGCAGGGTCGCGGCAAGGAGCTGCCAAGGCGCCTGCGCCAGCGCCCACCCGGTGACGCCGGCGCCGAGCGAAAGCGCGCCGGCCTTCGTCACCGCCGAGACGCCGAAGCGGCGATAGAGCTTCGGCAGGTTGGCAACGACGATCGCGCCGATCAGGAAGTGGGCGGTGACGGCCACGGATACGAGCGCCAGTGACCATCCTCTCAGCTCGCGGACGGCGTGCAGATAGACCGGCGGGCCGTAGAATCCGAGACCCCAACCGAATATCGCCACGATGAAGGCCGCGCCCACGACCCGCCAGCCGTAGAACGCGCCGGGTTTCGCCTGCGCGGTCGTTGCCCGCGTCGGTCCGCGCCCGCCGGAACCTGCACACATGTCGCGCTGGCGTTCGGCCTCGAGCATCGCGCCATTATGTCGAAAACAATGCGAGCATGGTACGGTGACGGCCGAAGCATCGAGGCAACGCGCCGACTAGGATAGGTGCGCCGCGTCTGCCGCGCTTGCTCGCGGCGAAACCGGTTCGCACTTCGCCGGAACGCGCTCTTGCGGATTCGATCCATGGCCAGCAATGCGAGGTTTGCAGAGATCGCGGCGCTCGCGGGTGATCCGGCCCGCGCAGGAATGCTGCACGCCCTGATGGACGGCCGCGCCCTGACGGCCTCGGAGCTGGCGCATGTCGCCGGGATCGCACCACAGACGGCAAGCGGTCATTTGGCCCGCATGACGGCGATCGGCCTGCTGACCGTCGAGAAGCAGGGCCGGCACCGCTATCACCGCCTCGCCACATCGGGGGTGGCACACATGCTGGAAAGCATCATGCAGGTCGCTTCCGAACTGGCGCCGGCGCGCAAGCGGCTCGCGGTCGGGCCGCGGGATGCGGCGCTGCGAAAAGCCCGCACCTGCTACGACCATCTGGCCGGCCAGCTTGGTGTTGCTTTGGCTGACGCACTGGTGGCGGCGGGACACGCAGAGCTCACCGGTGATGGCGGGATCGTCACGGACACCGGCGTGGAATTTCTCGCCCGGATCGGAATCGATGTGAAGGCCATGACGACGCGATACGGGAGGAAATCCGGCCGCGTCCTCTGCCGACCTTGCCTCGACTGGAGCGAGCGACGACCGCATCTCGCCGGCATGGTCGGGGCGACGATCTGTACCCACAGCTTCGAGCAGGGATGGATCAGGCGCATCGACGGCACCCGCGCCGTGATGATCACTCCCAGGGGCCAGCGGATTTTTCGCGAGGAATTCGGGGCCCGATACACGTAGCCGCCGCGCAACCGCTATGCCGTGGGTCATGGCGCCAGCCCGCGCAGGCGGAACGGACCAGGCCGCGCGCGCGAGGCAGGCGGCAACGTTTGCCGGCAGCCAGTTCGTTCGCTGCTGCCAGATTCAGTCCGTTGGCAATTTCCTGGTCACATCGGCGTGGATGGCGAGCAGGCGCTGCACCACATCAGGCTTGCGGGCGCGCGCGAAGCCGCACTCGGTCGCCACACCGAACCTGGGAACGTATTTGCGCGCGAGCTCGATCCGCTTGCGCGCGCCTTCGACGCCGTCGGCAACGTGAATGAGGCCGAGATAGATTTCCGTCTCGGGCGCGAGCTTGAAGTCGCGCATCGGCGCGAAGAATTCGTCGGTTGCGCGCGGTAAAGGCACGGGAAGATGGATGTAGGCGAGCTGGTGCCTCACCGCGCTGGCGACAGCGTTGGAGATGTCGACAAGATGCCGCGCCGTGACCGGATCGAAGAAATGCTTGCCGCCGAAATCGCCGTAGCAAAGATGAAAGCCCAGTTCGACATCGTCGGGAATGGGAGCGCAGATGCGGGCGATGCGCGCGGCAATCTCGCGCTTCGACGCATTGACCAGCGGAAACTGGTCCTGCGGCTGTCCGTCCCAGATGATCATGTCATGGCAAACGTCCCACTGAATACAGAGATCCGCGTGCGGAATGTGGCGGCAGATCGCCGAGACCTCTCGCACCATCGCCGTTTCATAAGCGGCTTCGATCGCGGCGACGTCACGCGCGGTGCAGAAGGCGTAAATCACGCTCATCGGGGTTGGCAGGCAAACCTGGAACCGAATGCCGGGGGCAATGTCTCCGCGATGGCGCGCCGCGACGAAATCGAGGTAAGACGCACGTGCCTCACGGGCATAACCGAGTTCCCCGAAGCTTACGTCCTTCGGAGCAGCGTCCTCGGCGAGGCACAGCAGCGGAAAGCCCGATGTCTTGCGAAGCGCGCCGCTCGGATCCGGTCGCAAGAACGGACTGGAGCGCAGGAGCGGATACTGGAAGCTGACCCACAGGCGACGCGGACCCGGTTCGCCATCCGGAATCCGCCGCAGACGGCGGCCGAGCATCGGGCCGACCATGCTGAAAACATCCTCGACGCCGTCTAGTCCGATGCTGCCGACCAGATGAACGGTGTCGGGCACGTAGGAGGCTTGTGACATCGATTCCCTCGCTGCCCGCGATGAAAGTCCTTATGCGGTGCCCTCATCCCGACCGCCTGCCGCGCCGCGCGGCGATCGCCTGGTCGGCGGCGGCGAGGCCGGTGAGATAGGCACCGTGCGCGGTCGAATAATCGTTGGTCGAACACGCCTCGCCGGCGAAGAACAAACGATCGTCCACCGGCGCGGCGAGCGCCGCACGGCAATCCGCCTTGCCCGGAAGGGCGTAGGAGTATGAACCGCCGGCGAGCGGATCGATGCCCCAACGATGCAGGTGAAGCGGCTTGATCCGGCGGGCGAAGTCGCTGCCGAGCAGGCCGACCAGTTCCTCCACGGCAAAATCGAGGAACGCATCCTCGCCCGCGGTCTCGAGCTCCGCGGCAAGCGTCGCCGCGAAATAGGCTTCGATCTGCGGCCGGCCGAACGGCCTGACGTGATACGTCGCGGTTCCGCTGCGGTCGGTGCGGCCGAACAGGCGGCTGTCCTTCTCGAATTCCCCGGCATCGGAGAGCGACAGGAACAGCTTGTCGGCAAGCCCCAGCGGCAAGCCGGCCGCCGCCTCGGTCTTGGCGGGCAGGCCCGGGGTGAACACGACTCGCTCTTCCGCCAACAACGCGCTCGGGAGCGTCACGATCGCCGCGTCCGCCGCGATCGAACCATCCGCCGTCTCCACGCGCAATCGCCGCCCGCTCCGATCGATCCGCCGGACGGGACAGCCGAGCACGACCGGCAGGTCGGCACCATGCGCGGCGATCGTCGCGCCGTAGCCCTCGACCACGCGCCAGTTCACGCCGCTGTCGTGGTAGCGGGCGAAATCCCGCACCGACACCCGTTCGAGCTCGGCCCCGCTGACATAGGTGCCGGTCGCGCCGATCAGGTGGTTCCAGCGGCCGTTGGGATCGAGCAAGGTCGCGGCCGCGGCGTCCTGCTCGTTCTCCGCCGCCGCGGCGACGCGGGCATAGAATTCCTCGCGCGCCTCCAGATAGGCGGCCTGGTCCGCAAGCGGAAAGCCGATCGGCGCCGAAGAGCGCGCCCAGGGCGGCGGCGTCTTGTCGATCGAGCGGCCTTGCGCCTCGGCAATCTTGCGCCACGGATTGCGATCGGCCGAATGCAGCCAGCCGCAGCCCAGATCGATGGGAGCTTGCGGGTCGTCGCCGATCGTCCACGCCCGTCCGCCAAGCCGCGCGCGCGCTTCGACCAGCAGGCAATCGATCTCCGCCTCTTTGAGCCGCCGGCATGCGGCAATGCCAGCCGCGCCGCCGCCGACAACCACCACCTCGGTATCGCTGCTTGCCACGCGCTATGCTTCGACGATTGGAAAGTCGGACGATTGCATCGTAATCGTACAACGACCGTCGAGCGTTGCACGACCCTTCGCGCTCGCTGATGATGGAACAGAACGTAACGTAATGAGCGTGGAATGCCGCGCAAGCAAAGGGCCCGGCAGCATGGCCGCCGGGCCCTTCTATTATTTCATTCGGGTGTTCTCAGATCAGATAGCTAGCAGCCGCGATCACGATCCCCGTGACAAAAGCGGCCTGACAGGAGAACAGCAACGTTTCCGTTAGGATTCTGGTCATCGTAGCCCCCCGTGTGTGACCCAACCACGCCCTGGTTGATCACCCCCCTAACGCACTCCTGTACCGTGGCAAAAAGGTGGCGGACCACCGCCTTAATTATGTGCAGACGACCAGCAGCCATGCCGTATCTGCTGGGGGAAAGCGGGCCACGCCGAGAGATTGGGCGGACGAATCGCTTCGCGTCGGCGCGATACGTGACCGCGGCGCGCATCTGCGAGCAATTGAAATCCCTCGCTCGATTCGGGTGCCGTTAATGCGCATGCGGCGACCGCGCGGGAGGCAGATCAGCGCATGCGCCGCGCGCCCGGGGCGGGACGCAGTTCGCGATAGCGCGCGAGCAGCCGCTCGAAGCTCGCGTGCAGCGCGGTCTCGATCTCCGGCTTGCGTTCGAGCCGCGCCAGCAGCATCGCCGCCGCCTCGATGGTCGCGAGCCCGTCGCTGCGGGGCTCGCGCCGCAGCCTGCCGTAGCGCGAGGGCCGCTTCGGCCCGAGCACGACGCGCTTGCATTTGAGCATCCAGCCATTGCGCCACCACAGCGCCTTGGCCTGGCTCCAGGTGCCGTCGAGCAGGATGATGCCTTCGATCTCGCGCAGCGCCGAATCCTGGTGATCGACCGCGTTGCCGTTCTTGTTCACCACCACGATGTCGCGATCGGGCAGCACCGCCTTGGCCTTGACCGAACCGAGATAGAGGATCGCCCAGCGTTGCGGATCGGTTTGACGGCCGAGGATCTTGGTGAGGCTCGGCCAGGACAGTCCGATCTTGAGCAGTGCGTCCTTGAAGTGCAGCGCGGTGAGCCGCGCGGTGCCGAGCTCGCGATCCTGCTCCTGCGGGTGCTGCAGGATCAGCAGCGACACCTTGTTGTCGATACGCGCGATTCCCTCGCACACGCAGAGCGCCAGCGGCTTGAGGCAGCGCGCGCATTCGGCGCTTGGATCGGCAGGCGACGCCTGCGGCGGCGCGGCGGACTGTTCGGTCATTGCGGCCGTATACGCCCGGACCCGGGCAGCGACAATGCGCTGGGCAGGCCTAGCAACCCGAGCAGATCGCCATGATGCGCTTCATCCGGGCGCTCTCGTCCTCTTCTCTTTCAGGACGTTTCTTCGCGACATGCCGGGCGGGCTTGGTCTCGGTTACGATGGCATCGGTGTAAATGACATCGTCATCGGCCATCAAAAACTGCGGCTCGTTCGTGGCGGAGGCGACTTGCCGTGGAGCGGGAGCGGCCGGCCTCGCAACCGGCGCAGCTTCGCTCGCCACCGGAGCAGGCTGCATTGCAACGTCCTGGGTGACGGTCGGTTTGCCCTGCACGCGATCCGGGCTCTTGGCCCTGGCGGCGGCCGCGACCTGCAGGTTTGCCCGGTCGGTGGCGTACTGCAAATTCGGCAGGAAATCGCTGTTCCGGGCGAAGCCATCGCGCACCGAAACGGGTTGCTCGAGCACGCCCGGACCGCCGCGCGGACCGAACCGGTAGTTGAAGCCGACGCGCACGACATTGTCTCGATAGTCGCCGGGCGTCGAGGCGAAGCCCACGCCCAGGGCATTGGGTATCGGCGCAACCTTGGTCGCACCGTTGGCGCTGATGTAGAGATACTCGAGCTTCGCGGACCAGTTGCTCCACAAGGCCACCTCGACCCCGGCGCCCGCGGTCCACCCGAGCGTGCTGTGCGACATCGGCGCGAAACTCGCGGTCGTCCCCGCAACCGTCATGCTCAGATTGTTGAGCCCGTTCACCAGCGCGGCGCCGCCGGTCACGTAGGGCATGAACCAATCGAACGCCAACCCGAAGCGACCGCGCCCGGTCGCCAGCGACCTGATCTTTATCGATTCGGTGGCGGTGCAGCGGGCGCCGCAGGCGACCGTGAAGGTGTTCTCCTGTCCCGACCACTGGCCGTCGATTTCCGCGCCGAAGACGAACATCCCGGCCTGCCAGTTGAAGCCGATCTGGCCTCCGGCGATGGCGCCGCTCGGGCTGCCCGAACCGGCAATTCGTGTTCCGCTCAATTCCGTCGGGCCGCCTACCACTATGATGTTGCCCAGGGGGCCGAAAGCGGGAACAGGATTAGTTAAATTAGTTAAACTGGAAGCACTACTACCGGTGAAAATGACGTTCGAGCTGTACTGTCCCCAACCGTACCCGGCATTGGCCCCGAAATAGAGGCCGGTCCATTCCACCGGCTGACGCACCATGAAGGGGCCCGGCCGGTACGGTCCGCTCACCGGCAAGTCGGCCGCGAAGGACATCCCGGCCATGCAAGACGTGGCGAAAAATGCCAGCGCTATTCGATATTTCACGGCAATCCCCCGACCGCGATCCATGCCCATCCTAGACCATGAGCCACGCTTGCCGGGTGACAGATTTGTCACAGCCCAACCGAAAGAATCCCCGGCCGCCATTGCGAAACTCGCGATTAAGTCATGCTCGGAACAAATGACCGCCCGATTTGGCACGGGGTTGCAGCGTTCGGGCGGCGGCCGGCACAGTTGTGAGGGTATTGCGCCGGCGCGCGGCTGGCTTATGTCGGCCGCCGGAGCCGTGTGCGAGCGGATTTGCGCGGCTGCTCCGACTTCAGTATCAATCGCGGGGCCCGGGTTGATGGAACAGCAGATGGCTTCGTCCCCCGGGATCGCCGGAACACCGCGGTGAACTCGCCTGGACGCCTCGGAGGACCCAATGCGGCCGGGGCACGTCGCGACATGAAGCTTGGTGACAGCCACACGCATGCGTTGACGCCGGATGTCGAGTTGCCAGTCGAGGATGCGAAGCGGATTTGGAGGACCGGATAAATGGACCAGTCTCTCATCTTGGGGCAGGCAGATCGCAAGCGCGCGAGCGAACGCTTGAGCCAGTTCATCGCGTCATCGGTCAACGCCGGCCGCGCGAGTGAGGCGCCGTTCTACCACCTCGTGTTCGACCGCATCTTCCCGGATGACGTCTACAACGCCATGCTGACGGCGATGCCGGTGGCAGCCGACTACCGTCCCATGTCGGGACGCAGCAAGGCTCATGACCTCCAGGACGGGACTCACACCCGGGTCAAGATCGACCTGTTTCCCGAATACATTCGCAGCCTCCCTGCCGAGAAACGTGCGGTCTGGGACGTGGTGGGCCGCGCGCTTTGCTCCGAGGCGGTGAAGCAGGCGTTCATCCAGCGGCTCGCGCCTGGATTGCGCGGGCGCTTCGGCGCCGACTTCGCCAAGGTCGGCATGTATCCGATCCCGATTCTCACGCGCGACATTCCGGGTTACAAGATTCCGCCGCACCCGGATTCGCGCTGGAAGGGGATCACCGTTCAGCTCTATCTGCCGCGCGACAACACCATGTCGCACATCGGCACGATCTTCCACGAGCGGCTGCCCGACGGCAGCCTGCCCACGCGCACGCAGATGAAATTCTCGCCCAACAGCGGCTATGCCTTTGCCGTCGCCGACGATACCTGGCACTCCGCCGACACGGTAGGACCGGAGGTGACGACCCGGGACTCGATCCTGCTCACCTATTTCGTCGACGCCGGGCCGCTGCGCGTTCTGCGCAATCGCGCCAAGCGGATCGGCAATTTCCTCGGCAACGAGATTCGCTATCTGGCCAGACCACTCTCGCGACAGGGGCGGGAGTAACGAAAGATTGTTGACTTGAAACGACCGGGCCGGTTCTAAAGTCAGCACGCGCGCCAGGATGGCGGCGGGGGAATGGTTTCGAACCACCGTCTCGTGCTGTTCACACACGCGCTCTGCCGATTGAGCTACCCTGCCATCAGCGAAGGCTAACGGTGACTGGCGGCCAAACTGTGGTGGCGATGATTTCGCCGGACCAATTGTCGTTGTCGACATCAGCACGGTCGAAAATGTTGAAGAAAACCCTTGGAGTTGGGCGGTATGCGTAATGGGGATGCAGCTCTGCGGCTTTCGATCGTCGTGGCGATCGCAAGCTTCATCGCCCTGACCGCCGGGCTCTACGAGATCGATCGACGCGAGAAGAGCACGGCCGCCACCGGCGAGCGCAACCTCGCCGAGATCGAG
This sequence comes from uncultured Alphaproteobacteria bacterium, assembly GCA_963835165.1. Taxonomy (GTDB): domain Bacteria; phylum Pseudomonadota; class Alphaproteobacteria; order Rhizobiales; family Xanthobacteraceae; genus VAZQ01. The sequence goes on along the minus strand of CAWIGD010000012.1, from coordinate 50,986 downwards.
CAGCGAATCCAACTCCTGGGCGATCAAATTCGTGTTCTCAATAGTCAACTCACGGCCCAGCTGGCTGCCAACGAACGCCAGCTGCAGGCGCTCAAGGGTGAAGTGCAGGCCCTCAGCGGCAAATACGAGTTGCAGCTGAAGGAGCTGGAAAACACCTTGCGCATTCGCCCGTAGCCGTCGCATGCGCCTTTGTAAGTTTGCGCTCGGCGGCCGCAAGGCCGTTCCGAGCAATCCAGAACACTTGAGCTAACGGTGACGGTGCCGGGTCGAGCATCATTACCGTGATGACCACCTTCCCGCGCGGATGCGCAAGGCCGCGCATCAATCTCGAGACGTTACTTGCGGCGGCCCTCCCGCTGGTCGCGATCGCAGCGACCGGTTACAGGCGCGGCGGCCAGCCGGAGCTCGCGCAGGCTGAGCAGGAGCGCGGCGAAAAAAAGCGGAAGAACAAAATAAAGAATGCGGAAGATCAACAGCGACGCCAGCAGCCCCTCTTTCTGGAACAGCGGCAGGCCGACGAGCATCGCTGCTTCAAAAACCCCGAGACTGCCCGGGGCATGGCTGAGGAATCCCAGCAGCGTCGCGGTCACGAATATAACGAGCAGGGTGATGAAATCGATCGACGGGTGATCCGGAAGCAGCATGTACATCGCCAGCGCTCCCAGGCTGAGATCCAGAACCCCGATTCCGATCTGGACCATGGTCAAGCGCAGACCCGGCAGGACGATGCGCCAATCGGCGCGCCCGAACACGCGCGGTCGTGGCATGAGCCAGATCAGATAGCCGACAATGAACATCAGCCCCGACAGCCCGATCACGCGGTTGATCCATTGGGGCAATTGATTGACGGCGCTCGCGGCCGCAGGCGCGTACGACATGCCGAACCCGAGCAGGAACGCATTGCCGAGCCAGAACGTCAGTCCCGTGACGAAGGCGATCTTGGCGACATCGATGATGCCCAAGCCCCAGGCGGAATAGATCCGAAATCTGATTGCCCCGCCGGTGAAGACAGTCGCGCCGAGATTGTGGCCGATGGAATAGCTGGTGAAGCTTGCCAGCGCCGCGATCCGATAGGGCACCGCATCCCGGCCGATCGTGCGCAGGGCGAAGAAATCGTAGAAGGTCAATGTGACGTAACCGGCGAGCACGAAGCCGCCGGCGATCACGACCTCCCGGATCGACTTTGCGCGCAGCGCCGCGATCACCTCGCCCGGGTCGATATCGCGCACCAGCCGGAACAGCGTAGCCCCGGCAATGACCACGATCAGCAGGCCGATCGCGACGCCTATTCCGCTCCAGACCCTTGCTTGTATCGCGCCCGTGATGGCGTTCGTCATTGTCTGGCAGGGGCCTTCGGCGACGGACTTCGGTGCAGCGATTCGCGCCGGCAACCTCCCATCGCTCTGTAACAGCATTGTTACACGGGCGCGGACGGGCGAAGCCCGATCGACGCAGCCGACGCATGGAGGTTCGGGGGCGAGCTATGGCGAGCGCCGATAGTCATACGATTGAAATATGAAATCGCAATGTTGTCGCATGCGATTCCCCCGCCAACCGACCGAACGGGGTCGGCCGAGATCGGCTTGATGCGAGTCCTCGTCGCGACGGATGCCTGGCACCCGCAGGTCAACGGGGTGGTGCGCACCTTGACCTCGCTCGCGCGCAGCGCGCAGGCGCTCGGCGTCAGCATCGACTTCCTGTCCCCGGACGGTTTGCGGACCGTTCCGGTGCCGACCTATCCCGGATTGCGCCTGGCGCTGCCGAGCCGCAGGCAGATCGCGCGCCGCATCGAGCAGGCCAAGCCGGACGCGATCCACATCGCGACGGAAGGGCCGATCGGCTACATGGTACGGGCCTATTGCCGAAGGCGCGGACGGCCGTTCACCACCAGCTATACGACGCGATTTCCCGAATACATCTCGGCCCGCGTACCGATCCCCGAAAGCTGGATCTATGCGGCGCTGCGACGCTTCCATGCCGCCGCGGCCATCACGATGGTGTCCACGCCATCGCTGATGACCGAACTCGGCCGGCGGGGATTTGGCAACCTCGGCATGTGGACGCGCGGCGTCGACACCAATCTGTTCCGGCCGGACCGGGCCATCGAGATCGGCCTCCCACGACCGATCTTCATCACGGTCGGACGGGTCGCCATCGAAAAGAACCTCGAAGCATTTCTGTCGCTCGACCTTCCAGGCACGAAAGTCGTCATCGGCACCGGCCCGGAGGAAGCGGGACTGAAGCGGCGATTCCCGGACGCCAAGTTTCTCGGGCTGCTGGAGAACGGAACCCTGGCCGCGCATCTGGCGGCGGCCGACGTCTTCGTATTTCCAAGCCTGACGGACACGTTCGGTGTCGTGCAGCTCGAGGCGCTGGCCAGCGGCGTCCCGGTCGCGGCCTTTCCGGTCACGGGGCCGAAGGATGTCGTCGGCAACCATCCGATCGGCGTGTTGAACGAAGATCTGCGCGTCGCCTGCGTCGAGGCGCTGCGGATTTCTCGCGCAGCGTGCCGCGCGTTCGCGCTGAGACACTCCTGGGAAAGCAGCGCGCGCCAGTTCATCGGGCACCTCCAGAACGTGGCGGCAGGCGGCCGTCGCGCGCCAAGCACCGGGATGGCGACAGCCGGTGCACGGGGATGACAACGCACAAACGACCTTCGCCGCCACCGCGTCGCAAGATAGGGAGCAAGCTCGTGACCGATTTGTCGTGCACCGACCTCGACAGAGAGACTATTTCCAAGGCGTATGCCCGCTGGGCGCCGGTCTACGATCTGGTGTTCGGCGCGGTTTTTGAGCGCGGGCGGGAGGCCGCGGTCGCCGCCGCAGAACGCATCGGCGGCCGCATCCTCGAGGTCGGAATCGGCACCGGCATGTCGCTCGCGGACTATTCGCGCACCAGCCGCATTTGCGGCGTCGATATTTCCGAACCCATGTTGCGCAAGGCGCAGGAGCGCGTGCTCGAGCTCGGCCTGTCCAATGTCGAGGGACTCTGGGTGATGGACGCCGAGCATCTGTCGTTTCCGGATGCCTCGTTCGACGTGGTTGTGGCCCAATACGTGATCACCACGGTGCCGAACCCCGAGGCGACGCTCGATGAGTGCGCCCGCATACTCAAACCCGGCGGCGAGATCGTGCTGGTCAGCCGGGTGGGCGCGGAAGCGGGATTGCGGCGCGCCCTGGAGCAGTGGTTTACGCCGATGGCGCGCAAGCTCGGCTGGCGCACGGAATTCTCCTTCGAGCGCTACGCGCGCTGGGCCGAGCGGACGCGCGGCATGCGGCTGATCGAGCGGCGGGCCATGCCGCCGTTCGGGCATTTCTCCCTCATCCGCTTCGCCAAGACCGATGCGACGGCCGCCCGCGAGGAAAAGCGCGCGACACGCGCCGCGGTCTGATTGCGTTCCCGCCGGCGGCGGCATGCAGCGCCGCGCGACCGGCAGGCTCTCCGAGCTGTCACATCGGATTCATCGAATCGACATAGCACTGACGAATACGAAAGGCGGGAGACAATATGGACCGATTTCTCGAGGCTCTGAGAGTGCAACGCTGGGATGACCACCGCTACTATCATCACAGCAGGATCAACCAATCGCTGCACCTGCTGAGCGCGATCAGTTTCCTGTTCGCCTATGTCATGATGTTCAAGGATCCGGCCATGGCGGCGCTCGCCGGCTGGCTGGTGGCGATGACCAGCCGCCAGATCGGCCATTTCTTCTTCGAGCCCAAGGACTACGACGTCGTCAACCAGGCCAGTCACGAGTACAAGGAAGAGATCAAGGTCGGCTACAATCTGCAGCGCAAGGTGGTCCTGATGACGATCTGGGCGCTGTCGCCGCTTCCGCTCTACTTCGATCCGACGCTTTTTGGCATCTTCACGCCGCACACCGGCAGCCTCGAATTCGTGCGCCATGTCGGCGAGATCTGGCTCGTCGTCGGCCTGGGCGGGCTGCTGTTCCGGACGATCCAGTTGTTCTTCATCAAGGACGTCCAGACCGGCCTGGTATGGGCGACCAAGATCCTGACCGACCCGTTCCACGACATCAAGCTCTACCACAAGGCCCCGCTCTATCTGATGCGCGGGGAGTTGATCGATCCGCGCCTGCATGCGGATTGGATCGATGAGGACGCCGAGGAGGCACCCCGGGCCGGCTGACCGTGTCGGCGTCAGGTGATCGCGCGCCTTGGCCAAAATCGGTGCGCGATCATCTCTTTCAGGATGCGGCGCCTGATCGATTTGTTGGTGGTCGCGGCGTCGCACCACCACCAGCCGTCGTCCTGCATCGCTCGTGCCGCGGCCACGAACCGGTCGGCCACCGCCGCAAAGTCGTTGTCGGTGAAGTTGAGGCTGAAGATCAGGCGACCGGTTCCGACCCAGCTGAGCGCGAGTCCTTCGGCACGCAGATAGTATTGCAGCATCCAATTGTAGCGCGCGGGATGGGTGTAGCAGACGGTCCAGATCGAGGACATGTTCGCCACCTGCACCGGAAGCGCCTGCTCCCGCAGCCGCTGGTTCAGCTGCCGCGCCCGCTCGTTCCAAACCTGATCCAGGTCGCGATAGACCGCGCCCGCCTGTGGCGTCGCGAGATGCTGCAGGAACTCATGCATCGCCGCCATGACATAAGGGTGCGAGTTGAAAGTGCCGCGGGCAAAGCAGATGTCGGCCGGGCGCTCGTCACGGAACCGGCGCATCAGGTCCTTGCGGCCGCACAGAACCCCGATTGGAAGCCCGCCGCCGAGCGTCTTGCCGTAGGTGACGAGGTCGGCCCGGACGCCGAAATACTCCTGCGCGCCGCCCACCGCGAGACGGAACCCGACAAACACTTCGTCGAAGATCAAGACGATGTTCCGCTCGGTGCAGACGGCCCGCAGCTGCCTGAGCCAATCGGCATAGGCGCCCTTGTCGAATTGCGCGCGGCGCGAGCTGTCGACCAGCGAGGCGTCCGCGGGCGCCCCCGCGTTCGGATGCAGGGCCTGCAGGGGATTGACGAGGACGCACGCGATGTCGCGCCGCGTCCGCAGCACGCGCAGCGAATCCTCGGACATGTCGTTGAGGGTGTAGGTCTCGCGCGCCGGCACCGGGTTGCCGATACCCGGCTGCACGTCTCCCCACCATCCGTGATAGGCGCCGCAGAAGCGCACCAGGTGGGAGCGGCGGGTGTGGTAGCGCGCCAGTCGCACCGCCTGCATCACCGCCTCGGTGCCCGACATGTGGAACGATACTTCGTCGAGACCGGAGATCTCCTGCAGGCGCCGCACATTGTCGGCGATCAGCGGGTGATAGGCGCCGAGCACCGGCCCCAGCTCGTGCACGCGTTCGAGGCCGTGCGCGATCGCCTCCTTGTAGAAGTCGTAGCCGAAGACATTGACGCCGTAGGAGCCGGTGAGGTCGTAGAACCGATTGCCGTCCAGGTCGGTGACCGTCACGCCCGCCGACGATTGGACGAAGGCGCCGAACGTCAGGTGCTGGCGCAGGAAGGCGCCATACTGGAACGGCACCCGGTAGGCCTCGGTGAACTGCAAGTCGGAGATGCCGCCGGATGCCTCGTCGGTGCGCCGGGTGGTTTCGGCAAAGCGCGCCTTGTAGAGGGCGGACAGCCGCATGAGGCCGGCGCGGCGAAGGGCGGCAATCTCCGGCGGCGCGTCGTCCGAGCAGAAGAACCGGGCGTCGTCGTATTGGTAGAACGGCACGAACGACGCCATCCACCGTGCCATCCGCGCGTGCCCGGTCAGCGAGGCGTGCTTGGCCATCGAGAGCTGCAGCCGCCGTCGCAACGTCACCAGCGAGGTCGCCACCGCGGCGGCACCCACGCCGTAGAATGCCAAGGTCGTGCTGCCCCATTCCATCGAATTGGGGTTTATCCGATGGAGTTAACGGCACCATGACGCTGCGGTCCCGGATTCTGGATCTGCTCGAGCAGGAGGACCTCAATTTCCTGCTCACCAACCGGATTCCCCGCCGGCTGCTCACGCAGTTCATGGGCTGGTTCAGCCAGATCGAGCAGCCCCTGGTGCGGGACATCTCCATCGGCCTGTGGCGCTTCTTCTCCGACCTCGACCTGCGGGACGCGCGGAATACCCAATTCCGCAGCATGCACGATTGCTTCATCCGGCAGCTGAAGGACGGCGCGCGCCCCGTCGATCGCAGCGCCGAGATCCTCGTGAGTCCTTGCGACGCCATCGTGGGCGCCACCGGTACGATCGCCGGCACCGATCTCTACCAGGTCAAGGGATTCCCCTACTCGCTCGAGGAGCTGCTGTGCGATCCCAACCTGGTCGAGGCCCACCGCGACGGCCGCTACGTCACGCTGCGGCTGACCTCGAGCATGTACCACCGCTTCCACGCGCCGCATGATTGCCGCGTCGATCAGGTGACCTACATCTCCGGCGATACCTGGAACGTCAATCCGATCGCGCTGCGCCGGATCGAAAAGCTGTTCTGCAAGAACGAACGCGCGCTCCTGAGGACAAAACTCACGGCCACCGGAGATTCCGTCACCTTGGTCCTGGTGGCGGCCGTGCTCGTCGCCAGCATCCGCCTGCACTTCCTGGACGTGCTGCTGAGCCTGAAACACCGTGGACCCAATCTCATAGGCTGCAACGCCCCGTTCAGAAAAGGCGAGGAAATGGGCTGGTTCCAGCACGGATCGACGGTCATCGTCCTCGCGCCCCGGCAATTCTCGCTGTGTGACAATGTGCGGGAGGGCGCCATCATCCGGGTCGGGCAGCCGCTGATGCAGTTGCCGTGAAAGCCAATCGGGATGCTCTCCTGCCAAGTCGGCGGAGGACGCAGCACCGCCGGTTTACCGGACGAAAAGCGGGCCGACACGACCCGCCACCGATCGCCGCACAAACGGCTCATCCATGGCGGTGGCGGGGGCTTGCACCGCGAGGTCCTGGCCACCGGTCCACGGCTCCCGCCCGATCCACCGCACGATTTCGAACTGTCCGTCGAAATGCTCGACCACCGCCGTGCAGCTTTCCACCCAGTCGCCGCAATTGATGTAGGACAAGCCAAAATCATTGCGGATCACGGCATGATGGATATGCCCGCAAATGACGCCGTCGACACCGCGGCGCCGGGCCTCGGCGGCGAGCGTGTTCTCGTACTCTCCGATGAACTTGACCGCATTCTTGACCTTCAGCTTGGCCCATTTGGACAGCGACCAGTAGGTCAGCCCAAACATGCGTCTGATCGCGTTGAAATAGGTGTTGACCCAGATCGCCAGATCGTAGGCGTTGTTGCCCAAGAGCGCGAGCCAACGGGCGTGGCGGATGATCACGTCGAAGAGGTCACCATGGATGATCAGATAACGCTTGCCGCCGGCAGCCACGTGGATGGCATCCTCGATCACCTCGATGCCGCCAAAATGCGTGCCGTAATAGTCGCGCAGGAACTCGTCATGATTGCCGGGAATGTAAAGCAGGCGGACGCCCTTGCGCGCCTGCCGCAGCAGCTTCTGCACGACGTCATTGTGAAGCTGCGGCCAATACCACGCGGACTTCAGTTGCCAGCCGTCGACGATGTCGCCCACCAGATAGATGGTGTCGGCTTCGTAGTGGCGCAGGAAGTCGAGAAGCTTGTCCGCCTGACAGCCGCGCGTTCCGAGATGGATATCCGACAGAAACAGCGTTCGAACCCGTCGGGGTTCACTCGACAGCCGTTCAGACATCCGTGTTCCTGCGCGCGGCCACGGCGCGCTTATCGCTGATTTCTATTGCAGGGACATGACGGACGGGCTCCCGCCTGATCACGCCGCAGGTCCGGTCAGCGAGGTTCGCCCTTCTCCTCGCGCGGTCCGGTGGCCACATCGGTCGGCGCCAGCGAGGGCAGCGGCTGGATCGGCGGCGGCCGTGCCCCCCGCAGCGCCAGCACCAGTTCCCGGCCGCCGAGGATCAAGAGCGAAAGCGCGAACGGGACGATGTAATAGAGCAGCCGGAACAGCAGCAGGCCGGCGAGCACGTCTTCCTTGTCGAACTGCCACAGCGCCACCAGCATGGCGGCGTCGAACACCCCGATGCCCCCCGGCGCGTGGCTCGCAAAGCCGAGCAGCGTGGCGGAGACGAAGATCACGGCCAGTGTGACAAAGCCGATATTGGGCTCTTCCGGCACCAGCATGTACATGGCGAGCGCACAGAAGCCGAGATCGACGATGCCGATCCCGATCTGCAGCAGCGTCAGGGGCCCGTCGGGCAAGGCGACGCTCCACCCCTCCCGCCCGACGATGCGCGGCCGCCGCCATACCCAGGCGACATAGAGCGCCAGCACGAGCAGGATGAGCAACGCGCCCACCCGGTTGAGCCAGGCGGGCAACTGGTCGATGGCGCTGGCGGCGAGCGGCGCATAGGCGATGCCCAATCCGAGCACGGTGGCATTGCCAAGCCAGAAGGTCAGTCCGGCTACGAAGCAGATTTTTGCGACCTCGATGGCAGTGAGGCCCCAGGCCGAATAGACGCGGTAGCGGACCGCCCCGCCGGTCAAGACGCTTGCGCCCACATTGTGGCCGACCGAATAGCTGGTGAAACCGGCAAGCGCGGCCCCCCAGTACGGCACGTCGGTCCGCCCGATGGTGCGCAGCGCGAACAGATCATAGAAGGTCAGGGTGAAGTAGCCGCCGGCGACGAAGAGGGCAGCGAGCGCGATGTCGTGCCAATCCGTGGTCACCACGGCTTCCATGACCTCGCTGGCATTGATGGTACGCAGGATGCGATAGAGCACCATCGCTGCAATCGCGATGATGGCGGCGCTGAGGACCACGCCCAGCCGGTTCCAACCGATCTTCTTATCGCAGAATAACGCCGCCCGATGCAGCGCGTCGAACACGGTGCGCTCGCGGTCCTCTGGTCTGGGCTGCATCGGTCGGTCTGTCACGCGATTTCCGGGAATTTCCGCATCCACCCACATATCGTCGTGGCGACGGCCGATGTCCAATCCCGGCGTCGCAATAACCGTTCCGAACCGATCATGGCAACGACTAGCAAAACTCGCGGGGGCACGCGAGGGCTGGCGCTGCGACAGGTTCGCTGGCTCGCCCGGGCCATTGCCGCCAAGCCCCACCTGCCCGCGGCCCTGGCGATCTGGTAGGATCTTGGCCGATTTCCAGCCATCTACCGGCTCGAAACCGGCAGGGTGCACTCCCGGCGCCCTTCAAATGGCACCACGCCCGGCCGCAAATTGGAGAACGCCATGACCCAGGACTCGCTTCCACCCGATCACGCGCTCGCACGCCGCACCGTCCTCAAGGGGGCGGGCCTCGGCGTCGGTGCCGGGCTGGTGTCCGGTCTTGCGTCCGCTGCGCAGGCGCAGACGACCGGCGCGGGCGTCGCGCCGGCCGAGGATGGGCCGATCTGGAGCGCCGAATACTGGGCCAAGAAGGGTAACGTTTCGCTCAATCTCTGGCGCAAGCGGGTCGGCGCGCCGAAGCAGGGCGAGCGGCCGCTCCCGCTGCTGTTCCTGGTGCACGGCTCCTCGAATTCCGCCCGCTCGTCCTACGACCTCACCGTGGCGGGCAAGGGCGAATACTCCTTCATGAACGTATTTGCGCGCTACGGCTATGACGTGTGGACCATGGACCACGACGGCTACGGTTACTCGGGCAGTTCGGGAAACAATTCCGACATCGCCAGCAGCGTCGAGGACCTCAAGGCCGCCATCCCGGTGGTGGCGCAGGAGACCGGCCAGCCCAGGATGCATTTCTACGGCACCTCGTCCGGCGCCATTCGCGCCGCCGCCTTCGCGCAGGTCGAGCCCGCGCGGGTGGACCGGCTGGTGCTGGTCGCCTTCACCTACAAGGGCACCGGCGCGCCGGAGATCGGCAATCGCGCGCGCCAGGTCGAGGCCTACCGCAGCAGCAATCGCCGCAAGCGCGACGCCGCCATGATCCACTCGATCTTTACCCGCGACGGCCATGCCTCGAGCTACGATCCGGCGGTGCCCGAGGCCATCGCGGCCATGGAACTCAAGTTCGGAGATCAGGTGCCGACCGGGACCTATCTCGACATGGCCGCCAATCTTCCGCTGGTCGATCCGAAGAAGGTGCTGTCGCCGGTGCTCATGATCCGCGGCATCCATGACGGCAACTCGACGACGGAGGACCTCGTCGACTTCTTCCAGCAACTGCCGAACGGGGACCGCCAGTTCGTGATCCTGCCGCACACCGCGCATAGTCCGGGCTACAGCAACAACCGGCACCTGCTCTGGTACGCCACGCGCAATTTCCTCGCGGCGCCGGCGGCGGTCGGCAGCTGACGCGGGATCGACGCTAGGCCTTCAACCCGGCTTTCCGAAGCCCCTCGAGAAAGCGGGAGCGATCCGCGGGGTTCGCGAATACCGTATCGTTCGCAACGTGCGCACCGGACAGATCGGGTTGCAGCGTGAGCGTGTGGGCGAGCGCCTCCTCCGCCTCGTCGATCCTCCCGAGCAATCCCAGAGACACCGTCATCAATCGCCAAGCACCGGCATGATGCGGATACATCTCCGCCGTAGAGCGGCATACTTCGATTGTCTCTTCGTATCGGCCGAGGGCGAACAGGGCCATGTAGCGCACCACCGGCGCGTAGATTGTCAGGAACGGATCGCGCGGGCTTAACCTGTGCGCTTGCTCCAGCGCCTGCAGCCCGCGTTCGGGTTGACCGCCGCAAGCCAAGGCGTATCCGAGTCCCGCATGGCCCAGCGCAAAGCTGGGATTCAGTTCCACCGATTTCGAGAGATGCCTGAGAGCAAGTTCGGTACGCCGCCGGCGCGCGTGACCTAGTCCGACCACGAGGTGGCCCCAGGGGTCGTCGTCATCGAGCGTGACGGCCATGGAGCCCGCAGCGAGCGCCTTGTCGGTGAATTCACCGATCGGCCTGCGCGTGTCCAAATTGAACATGGTCACGTAGATCCATCCCAACAACGCGTGCGCATGGGCGTAGTTGGCATCGAGTGCAATGGCCCGCTGCAGCAGTTCCTGCGCCCGTCCATGCTCCTGCGTGCTCATGCGCCACATATGCGGCACCGCCTGCATGACCAAATCCCATGCGTCGATGCTCTGCGGTGGCTTCCTTTGAACGCGCGCCGCCTCGGCCACGAGTATCTGCGGTGCTACCGAGTCGATGACGCGGCTGGTGATGTCGTCCTGAAGGGCAAATATATCGGCCAATTCGCGATCGTACCTTTCCGCCCACAAATGATTGCCGTTGGCGGCGTCGATCAATTGGCCGGTAACGCGAACGCGATTGTCCGCCTTGCGTACACTGCCCTCCAGCACGTATCGCACGCCGAGCTGGGCGGCCACGTTCCGCACGTCAACGGCCTCGCCCTTGTATGTGAACGAGGAGTTGCGGGCGATGACGAAGAACCATCGCTGCCGGGACAGACCCGTGATGATGTCCTCGGTGAGACCGTCCGCGAAGTACTCCTGTTCGGGATCGCGACTCATATTCTGGAAGGGCAGGACCGCGATCGAAGGCTTGTCAGGAAGCGGCAGCGGTTCGGCGGGCGGCACGAGTTTGACCGCATCATCGGCGGGCGCCGCCGAACGGTCCTGATCGCCCGCGACGACCCGCTCGGGCACACCGTCGCCCAGGTCGCCCACGAAGCGAAATCCCCGCTTGTACATTGTACGAATCAGGGTCTGGTCGTTGCCGCTGTCGCCGAGGACGCGGCGCGCCGCACTGATTCGGGAACTGAGCGCCGCCTCGGAGACGATGCGCCCCTGCCAGATCACCTCGATCAGTTCGTCCTTGCTCACGATCCGGTCGCGGTTGCGGATCAGATGCACGAGCAAGTCGAACACCTGCGGCTCGATATGAACAACGGCGCCGCCGCGCCGCAACTCCCGCCGCGCAATGTCGATCTCGAAATCAGCGAAGCGGAAGTCCAAGAGCTTCCCCCGTTTGCAAGGCGAATGCTTCGCCTCCGCTGGCTAACCGCTGGGTCGGCCAGCAGCGGATTTATACCCATACCAAAAGTAATCTCCAGAGAGACTTCAAAGAATTCCAGACGAAGCGGCACCCGGGCTCACGCGCGAGTGAGGAGAAGATTGCACGCCTTGGAAGGGTGAAGCTGATGCCCGGCCCGCCGGTCGAGACTTGATGAAGACGTACGATCGCACCGTAAACTCTTATTTCACCAAGCCATTGCAAGATCACGTATTGCGCGCCTTTCGGGAACCTGAACCGGCGGCAGATCACATCGGCCGCAGGAGACGGTCGCGCGTCGTCATCAGCCGCTCGAACCTCACGCCGAACGCCGCATCGAGCCGCTCGTCATCGAATATGTCCTGCGCGCGCCCGTGCGCGACGATTCGTCCCGCGTCCATGACAATGACGTTGTCGAAAAAGCGGAAGGTGAGGTCGAGATCGTGCATGACGACGACCGAGAGCCGATCGGTCGCGCGCGCCACCAAAGCCTGTACCACATCGATCCGGTGCCTGATGTCGAGGCTTGCAGCCGGTTCGTCCGCAAGCAAGGCCGGCGGATCCACCGCGAGCACCATGGCGAGCAGCACCCGCGCACGTTCCCCGCCTGACAATGTCGACCAACGGCGCGCGCGGAGGGTACCCAGGTCGAATCGGGCGATCGCCCCCTCCTCCGCCGCGCGGGACTCTTCCCCCAGGCGTTCGGCGCCGAGCCGCACCAGATCGGCGACCCTGAGATCCCAATGTGGCTCGAAGTGCTGCGGCAGGTAACCGATTTGACGGACGCGGGCTGCACTCGAAAGATGCGCCAAGTCGCGATCGCCGACACGAACCCGGCCTGCCGTCGGCGTCTCGATGCCGGCAAGTGCCTTCAGCAGCATCGATTTGCCCGCGCCATTGGGACCGATGACGGCGACCGAACTGGCCGGCCCGAGCGAGAGCGAGAGCCCCGCCAGCAGGGTCGCGCCGCCCCGCCTGAGAAACAGCCCATCGGCCGAGATGGTGGTCATGTGCGCAGCTTGTGGGCGAGAAGTAGAACGAAGAAGGGTCCTCCCGCGATCGCCGTCACCAACCCCAGGGGAATTTCGGAGGGCGGCAGCGCCGCCCGCGCGATCGCGTCCGCGATGACGACGATCGAAGCCCCGACCAGCGCGGAAGCCGGCAGCAGTGGACGGTGCATCGGCCCGACCAGCCAGCGCGCGATATGTGGCGCGGCAAGGCCCACGAACGCGACCAGGCCGCCGAAGGCGACCGCGGCCGCCACGACGACGGAGCCCGCGAGCACTGCGAGCGCGACGAAGCGATTGACATTGAGACCGAACGCGGTTGCCATGACTTCACCGAGCCCGATCATGTCGAGCCCGCGCGCAAACAGCAGCGTCAGACCAAGACACGCGGCCGACAAGATGGCGAGAAGCCCGAGTATGGGCCATGTGGGTGTCTGCACGCCCCCGAGAACCCAGCTCAGCACGATCTGCAGGCTCACGGTCTCGTCCGACAGCGCCAGCATGGTGAATGATCGCAGCGCTCCCAGCACCGCGGCGACGGCGACGCCTGCGAGCAACATCCCGGCGGCATCGACCGCGCCGGCAACCCGGGAGACGCCGATGACCAGGACGGTCGCGCCCCATGCACCGGCAAACGCCAACACGGGAAGGAGCAGCGACTGCGGCAGTCCGAGCGGGACGAGCAGCGCGACCGTCGCGCCCAGCGCCGCTCCGCCGGCCGACCCGAGCAGATAGGGCTCCGCCAACGGATTGCGAAATACGCCCTGGAAAACCGCGCCTCCGAGTCCGAGCAGAACACCAACGAGAGCCGCGGCGAGCACTCGCGGCATCCGCCATTCCACCAGCAGGCGGCTTCGCAGGCTGCCCTCGCCGGCGAGTGCGCGCGCAAGATCGATCGGGCTTGCCCATTCGTGTCCGGCGCACGCGGCCACCACGGCTGCGCCGGCAAGGCCAAACCCCAAACCGAGCCAGACCTTCATTGCACCGCAGCCACCGGATGCAACAGCGCCGCAAGGTGCTCAATGCCATCGACGACGCGCGGTCCCGGAATCAGAAGCTCGGCGCGGCTGACCGTATAGGTGCGCTGCGTCTTGACCGCCCGCATCTCGCTCCAGCCCGGCCGTCTGATCAGTTCATCGCGGTCCGTCGCGGAGCCGGCATAGAGCAGCACATCGGGATCGGCATCCAGGATCGCCTCGGGCGACACCTGGGCAATCGCGCCGCGGCCTGCAAGCGCGAAGCGCCCGCCCGCAAGCTCGAGCGCATCGCCGGTATAGGTTCCCGGACGCGCCATGAGCAAAAGACCGTTTCCAAGCCGGCCCGTGATCATAAGGGCGCGCGGCGGTTTGCGATCCTGCACGCGCCGCGTGATGCCGGCAAGACGAGCTTCGAGCCGGCCGGCCAAGGCCTCGCCCCAGTCCGGCACGCCGGCCGCTCGCCCCAACAGGCGGATGTTGGCGAAGATTTCCGGTACGTTTCGCTGCAGCAGAACCAGGACCGGCACTCCCAGCCGCTCCATCGGATCGAGGAGTTGATTGACGGCCTGTCGGGCCGGCGTGACGACGACGAGATCGGGCCGCAATCCCACCACGGCATCCACCGAAAAGCCGAGTCGGCCGCCGACCAGCGGCTTGCTCACCACCTCGGGAGGATAGCGGGTATAAGCCTCGATCCCGACGATGCGATCGGCGAGGCCCAAAGCCGCGACCATTTCCGTATTGGACGCGAAGATTGTCACGATCCGCTGCGGCGGTGCGGGCAGCGTGACAACGCGATCGAGCCCGTCGCGCAAGGTGATCGGATCGCCGGCGGCGGTGACGACCGGCACCAGAGCGCACGCCGCCGCCAAAATCGCTCGAAAGCAGACCCGCATCACCACCGTCCTTGCATTCCGACGACGAACTCGCGTCCGGGCATCGAATTGCCGCATGCGCCATTCTGGAAGACGGGATTCGCGATGCAAGGGGTTTGGTCGAGCGCGATGAAGATCGGGTTCTGATTGATGTCGAAGATGTTGTTGACCGCCGCGAACAGGGTGATCCCCTTGGAGACACCGACCTCGTAGCGCGTGTACCAGACCCAGAACGGGCTCTTGCGGTACGCGGTAACGTTGACCAGCTGGCCAGGAAGCAGAAGCCGCTCCTCGGTATTGTACCACATCGGCCCGCGCAGGAGTCCGCGGATCTCCAAATTCCAGTCGCCCCACGCCCGGCCGGTTCCATACTCGCCGAAGCGCGTTCCGGCCATGGCCTCGTACTCGTAGACGCGCGTCGCGCGGGTCGTGCCGGCGGCCGGCGGCGCACCTCTGTCGACCATGTTGAAATTGTAATAGGCGTTGCTGAAGGTGGTCCAGCGCCAGTTGCCGCCGGCAATGTGGAACAACCTGAGCATGTCGATCTGCGCCTGCAGTTCAATTCCTTGCAGCATGATCTCGCCCGGATTGTTGATGGTGTCGGAGATCGTCACCGCGCTGGTCGAACTGCGAACCGCGCTCGTGATGCGGTCGAGGATCCGGTTCTGGAACAGGGCGGCGTCGAGCTGCATGGCATTCCATGCGACGGTTGCGCCCACCTCGACCTGTTTGCTGGTTTCCGGACTCAGGGCCGGGTTGCCGAAGGTGATATTGCCGGTGAACGCCGTGGTGAAATTGGCGCCGAGTTCGGTCGCGGTCGGCGCCCGAAAGCCCGACGAGGCGCCGGCGCGGAAGGTGAGCCAATTCAGAGCCTGGTAAGACGTACCGACCGCGTAGGTGGTCGCCTGGTATTGCTTGCTTCCCGGAATCAGCGTGGGAGCGAAGGGCGTGGGATCGAGCGTCGTCGCGCCGTAAGTCCTGCGCACGCCGCCGCGCAGCGTCAGCCGGTCGTCGAGCAGCGTCTGCACATCCTCGAGATAGAACGCATTGACGCTCTCGTTCTGATTGTTGTCGGTGGGCGCGAGCTGCGGCACGATCACGTTGTTGAGACCGGCGCGCTCGCGCGTCGAGCGCAGCCAGTTTCGCTCGGAATCCCACCCGAGCAGGAGTTCGTTGCTGCTCCAGAGATTGACGCGAGGCTGCAAGCGCGTGCCGACGATGTCGAGGTTGCGCTTGTTGCGATCGAGCGACGTGCGCGGGTTGATGGCGGCGCTCAGGGGCGAGGGATTGTTGAGATCGTCGACGTCGTTGACGCCGTAGGCCTGGAAAAACCAGCTGAGCCGCTCGGCGGGAGCGCCGCCGGTCAAGCTGACGTCGAACGAACTGTTGTACCGGTTGTCGGACGCAAAGATGTTTGCGCTCGAGCCGCGAAATCCGACGTCGAATACCCCGTCGGTGCGAATGTTGAAATCGACCCGATTGTTCTCGTCGATCTGATAGCCGAGCGACGAAGATCCCGAGCGGCGGGTCCAGGCGGTGTTGCGCTCGCTGCCGCCGCCGCCAATGTGGAAATCGTCGCGCTTGCCGCCATAGGCGCCCGCATACCAGTCGAAGCCCTTGTGGACTCCGCCGTTCTGCGCCTTGCCCTGCTCGAGACCCCACGATCCGCCGTTGCCTTCCACGAATGTGCCCGGCGCAGTGCGACCGGTCTTCATGATGATGTTGATCACGCCGCCCATGTTCTGGCTGCCGTAGATGACCGAGGATGGACCGCGCACGATCTCGATCCGGTCGATGTCGGCGAGCGACATCTTGGAGAGATTGGCGGTGCCGGCACGGTGACCGTTGATCAGTACCAGGACCTGACTCTTGAAATCGCGCCCCTGGCCATCGGTGGCTGCGCCGCGGATGTTGATCGAGGTCTGACCGGGCGTCCATTCGCTCATGAAGCCCACGGCGTTCTGCGCAAGCAGATCGGTCACCGATTTCGCCGTCGAGCGCTCGATCTCGGAGTTCTCGATGATCTGCACCGGGCCGACCACGTTGGCGCCCGCGCGGCCGCCGGCGGCCGGCGCCGGGGTCACCGCGGGCGAATCCGCGGCGACGAGGTCGCGTCCGATGACCTGGACCGTGCCGGTCACACGTTTGCGCGGCTCGGGCCGTCCCCCAGGCGTCACGACAACTTCACCCAGAGTGACTTGCGCGGACGCCGGTTCAGGCCAAGCTGCGCACGACAAGAGCATCGCACTCATCACGACCGATCGCACCCTCGACCTATTCACCGACGCCCCCTCTGTCATGTGCCCACACGAGAACCGCGGATTTTCTCGGAATATCGAGCCGGTAACCGCCCGCATCGGGTCTCGCCTGGCGAGCGAGATGCGCGCGCATGTCCGCGCGACGGCTTTGCGGCCACCCGAGGCGGTCGGCGAGGTAGTTCGCGAGTTGCTCCACCTCGGCGACGATCCCCGAGAACGTCCATTCCACGACCGCGATCGAGCGCGGCCGCGCCGAAGGCGCAAGCGCGCGCAACACCACGTCGACACCTGGCGTTTCATCCTCGCCGTGCCACGCGGCGGGAAGGCATCCGGCGAAACACATGCCGCGCGGGCCGTGTTGCGCCGGGACGACCCAAATCACGGTGCGACGTGCCCAGGCGAGACAATGCAGGAGGAATGCATTCGGCTCCTGCAGCGGCGCGGCGATATTGGCGGCGAGAACCGTGTCATGCCCGCCGGCAGGGACGTCGGCTGCATCCCAGCCGCTGGCGATGGCGCGGGGCGGATCATCGAAGCGTGCAAGCCGCGCGCGCATGCGAGCCGAGGGCTCGATCGCGGTCCATCGACGGCCCGGCGTCCGCAGCGCATATCCGAGCTGCCCGCCCCCGGCGCCGACGTCGAGCAGATCGCCGGTCTCACCGACGCCCTGGCGGACGAGCGGTGCAACGCGCGCGACGTAATCGGAGCTGTCGATACCGGCTGCATATAGCTCGATCGGATCGATCGGCGCGCACGCGCCGGCGACGTCGCCCGGGGTCTCGGGACTGGGCGGCCGATCGAGGTCAGGACCAGAGCAGACGGGCACGGCGATACCTGCGGCAACGAAGCCGTCACCGCGAACTGCCGCCGCTTGCGCCTTACCGCTTCGCGGTTCGGTGCGACCGGTCCGGCAACATCAGGACACCCCGCCTGCTGCGCCCGCGCGTGACTCCTGCGGTGGCAGGTCTCCTGGCTCGCGGGTCCTTGCCGCCGACCACCTTCCCAAGAACACGCGTTCTCAGTGGCATTTATGGTCGGAGGCTCGCCGCTTACAGTTGCGGGGGCAGCCGCGGCGTTGTGCGCAAGCGCACGCACCGCGTTCCCTTTTGATCCCTTGCGGGAACCACCGCCGACCATCCTGTCGAGTGCGGACAATAGCGTCAACATCCTTGGCCGATGCGACCGAAGGATTGTGAGCGTTGTGGTCGATCAGCCACAGTCATGCTCGGCGTGAGCGCCGTCGGATGCGCACGGCGATCATTTGCGGCGCGTGCAATCATGTGCTTCCCGCGCGCACGGAGTGTACGCGCCGGATCAGGCGGGCTGGTCTTCGAACTCTTCGCCGAGCGCAACCGGATGCGCCATGACCTTGTTCAACCGCCCGACATCGAGCTCGCCCTCCCACCGGCTGATGACGATGTCGAAACCCTTGCCCGGCTGCAGAAGCTTGCCGACCACCAGTCCGATCACCAGCGCCAGCGTCGAGACCGCCTCGAAATAGAACAGCGTCTTGACGCCGACGCGGCCGACCTTCTTGAGGTCGCGCATCGAGCCGATTCCGTGCACGACCGTGCAGAAGATGACCGGCGCGATCATCATCTTGATGAGCGAAATGAAGCCGTCACCGAGCGGCTTGAGCGCGACGCCGGCATCGGGAAAGAAATGGCCGATGATAATGCCGACGGCGATGGCGATCCTGAACGTAGAGAACGGTGTACCAAGGGCGCCGCGCTGTCGTCATCGGCAAAACCCGCGGCTCCCTTCAAGCCGTCCCCGTGAAGAATTCGCGAAGCTCGCGATAAGTTTCGTCCGGAGCTTCCTCGGAAAGATAGTGTCCACAAGGCAGCGCCTTGCCGGCGCGGATATCCGCCGCATAGCGCGGCCAGATCTCCATGGACTTCTGGTTGCGGCCGACGCCGCCGGTCGCGCCCCACAGCAACAGGAGCGGACAGCCGATTTTGCGACCGGCGGCAAAATCCTCGCTGTCCATCTCAAGGTCGACGCCATGGGTGGCGCGATAATCCTCGCACATGGCATGGATGGTCGCGGGATTGCGGAAACAGCGCTTGTATTCGGCGAGCGCCGCGGGATCGAAGAAGCTCAGGCCCTGCTCGGTCTTGGCGAGCTTCTTCTCGATGAAATAGTCGGGATCGGCGCCCATCAGCCGTTCCGGAAAGTCGTAGGGCTGGATCATGAAGAACCAGTGCCACGAGAAAGTGCCCCACTGGCGCGTCACGTTGTTGAGCAGGTAATGCTGCGGGATGATGTCAAGGATGGCGGCGCGCGCCACCGTGCCCGGATGGTCGAGGCACATGCGGTGGAGCACGCGGGCGCCGCGGTCGTGACCGGCGGCGCAGAAGCGATCGAACCCAAGAGCCGCCATCACCTCGACCTGGTCCTGCGCCATGGCGCGGAACGAGTAGCCGCTGTGATCCTTGCCGCCGGGCGGCTTTTCCGAATCTCCGTAGCCGCGCAGATCGGTGGCCACCACGGTGAACTCGTCCGCCAATCGGGGCGCCACTTTATGCCACGACACGTGCGAGAACGGATTGCCGTGCATGAGCAGCAGCGGCGGTCCACTGCCGCCGTGCACCGTCACGATGCGCGTGCCGCTGGTCTTGATTTCCGTCCGGGTGAAGCCTTCGAACATCGCCTGAATGCCTTGCTCCCGGCCTCATCGCTCGCGAGCGTCACGTAAGCGACGCGACTCGACGATAGCGTGCCGCTCCAAGTGTACGCCGGGGTCAGCCCGACTTGCGGTTTTCAAGGATCATTTCGGGGCAATGCCGACGGCCTTGGCGAGGTTCACCGCGATGGGAGCCTCGCGGGCGATCCGCGCGTCGAAATCCTCCGGCTTCATGATCATCTCCTCGACGCCCAGCTTGGCGAGCTTCTCCTTTACTGACGGATCTTGCAGGCCATTCACGGTCTCCTGGTGCATGCGAGCAACGATGTCCCGCGGCGTCTTCTTCGGCACCACCATGCCGATCCAGAAATCGAAATCGGAATTGGGAAAACCCGCCTCCACGGTGGTCGGCACGTCCGGCAGCGCAGAGGCCCGCTTCGAGCTGCTCACCGCCAGCGCCAGAAGCTTGCCGTCGCGGATGAACGGCATCGCGGGGACGATCGGGCAGAAGTAGAAGTCCACTCTTCCCGTGAGCACTTCGGTCAGCGCCTCCGGCGCGCCCTTGAAGGGAACGACCTGCCCCTCGAACTGGGCCGCCAGGCGGAAACGCTCCGTGGTCAGATGGGGTGGCGTCCCGATGCCGGCGGCCGCGTAGTTGATCGATCCCGGCTTGGCCTTGGCCGCTGCGACGAGTTCCTTGAGGGTCTTGATGTTCTTGTCCGGGGAGATCACCAAAACCAGCGGTACGTTGCCGAGCGGGGTGATGCCGGCAAAGTCCTGCACCGGGTCGTAGGGCATGCTCTGGATCGCCGGCGCGGTCACCAGCGCGTTGGAATGGACGAGGATCGTGTGGCCGTCAGGCTCGGCCTTGGCCACGGCGCTGACGCCCATTGCTCCACCGCCGCCCGGCCGGTTTTCAATGATGAAGGTTTGGCCGACCTTGGCAGAGACGTGCTCGAACACCGTTCGCGGAAGGAGGTCGGTGGCGCTCCCGGGGGAGAACGGCACGATGACCTGGACTCTCTTCGTGGGCCAGGTCTGACTCGGGGAAACCTGAGCCAGCAGCGGCTCGGCCGCGATCATGATCAACACGGATGCGACCGTTGCCACCATCACGACAGCAGCCGATCCAGCTCCGCTCCGCCATCTGTGCATTTTTTTCCTCCCGAACCCGCCGAGGCGCGCAGCGTCGCCGACCGGCAGGCCACAGGAGCCTAGCCGATCGCTTTTCGCACCACCACCGTCAAGCGGCGACTATTGGGAGAGGACGATGAACTCGGTGTACCGGCCCGTTTCGCGCCCGAGCCCTTCGTCGGATATCAACAGCGATGAACCCGGTATCAGGAGTTCGCTGATGCGGTCGACCGCATCCTGCGGCATCTGAATGCGATCGAGCGCTTCCGCTGCGGTCGACGGAGATTTTAACTGGACGGCCGGTCGGGACGGCTCCTTCGGCTTCTTCCTGCGTTCCCGTTGCTCCGCGGGGGCCGACGGGTCGGTTGGGATGGTCATGAGATTCCATCGCATCCCCTTGTCGGTCACTTCCATGGCAGTGAGGACGTGGGTGCCGAGCGGCTGATCTGCTTCCTCGATCACGACCGGAACATCGAACAGTGGCACGAAGCCCTGCCGGACGAAAATCTTCTTCTCCTTGCGGCTGACGAATACCGCCACCTGACCGCTCCGTTTGGCCGGCTGGTCGGCTGACCTCAGGCGCGGTGCGTTCGGCTTCACCGGATCGATCGTCGGCGCCGGCTTGATCCCATCGCTGCCCGCAGGCGCAACCTCGGGCGGCCGCGGCTCGCCGGTGATGGGCGTGACCTCCGCCGGTGTCGCCGGCGAATTGGACCGCGGCTGCGCGGACGTGTCGCCCGGATCCGCAGGCGCGAGCGGAGCGGCGGCAGCGGCGGGCCGCCACGACTCTTCCGCCGCCATGACCTTCGGCGTCGGGTCGCTCGCTTCGGCAGACCCATCGACGCGGCCACCTTGACATCCTCCGCTGCCTTCATCGGTTGCGATGACGGCGTCGCACGCTCGGCGTTCCCGCGCTCGTCGGTCGCGGCTCTGGCCGGGGTGGCGTCATCGCGGGCGCCCGGTGTCGTCGCCGGCGCGACGGCGATCTGCGCCACATCACGACCGTCGGTTGTCGTCGCATTTCCCGCGACCTGTGGCTCAGGTTTCGGCTTGGGCACGAACAGCTTGGGGTGTTCGAAGTCGACCGGGGCCAGTTCGCCGCGCGCGATGACCACGCGGGCGCCAAGCTGGGTCGTCGGCCACAGCTTCTGAGCGAAGTCGCGAGACATGCGGATGCAGCCGTGGGAGGCCGGATACCCCGGCAACACGCCTTCGTGCAGAGCAACCCCCGACCAGGTGATGCGCTGCATGAACGGCATCGGCGCGTTGCTGTAGAGATTGGAGCGGTGATAGCGGTCCTTCTCGATGACGCTGAAGACGCCCATCGGAGTCGGATGTCCCGGCACGCCGGTCGAGACCGGCCCCTGCGCGACCCGCACGCCGTTGCTGAACAGCGTCACTCTCTGATGATCGATCGAGACGACGATCTGCAGCGGGCCCTTCGGCATTTCCCCGAAGCCCACCTCTTTGTTCGGTTCGGCCCTTTCCCTTCGCGGCGCGACGCGCTGCCGGCGACTGCGGACGTCTGCCGGATAGCTGAAATAGCCGTACCAGCCATAAGGACTAAAGAACGCCCCGCGCGGGGCAGCATTCGCCGAGTTCCCCGGGCCCATGAGCAAGGCCGAGGCAACGCCCGGGACGAGAGCACGACGCAGCGCCCGCGAAGCGTAAACATAAGACGGGAGGCGGACCGTCCACGCGAATTGTAGCAAGGCATTCTCCTGGGATTTTTTGACTCTCGCCCTGTCGGGCAGCTCCGGCTCGCTGAATTCTCTTCTCACATTAAGCGCGGAGTGCGCGCAACGTCGATCAACTTGTCGACACCCGAGACGGTCGACTGCGGGACAGACTGCACTGATTTGGTAAACAAATCTAAGCCGACGCGATCACCTTCGTGTGCCCCGTGATCACGTGGAGGACCCAGCCGAAACTGATGCACTCGGCCGCCCCGATGCGGTTACCGCTCAAGCCCGCGAGTGGTGTCGTCGAACGGTTCCTCGTGGTATTCGGCCACGTGTCCATCTTCGAACGTGACCCAGCGTAATTCTGCAACATTTCGGACCCAAGGCGAGCACCTTGTGGCGGCTTCCGTGGCGTCACTCTGGGCGGCTGCGACGCGGGTTTGGGAAACGGCACAACGGCCCCGGTCAACACGCCATTCCAGGTACCGGCGTTCTGCTATGTTGTGGCACCTCGCGCAGTGGAGCCCGCATGACCCTGATCTTGTCCAACGATGACGTCGAGAAGCTCTTGACCATGCCCGAATGCATCGAGGTCATGGCAGAGGCTTACATCGAATTGGCGGAAGGGCGCGGGGTCTCGCGCACCCGTTCCGACTGCTTCACACCGACGACGCGCGCGGATGCGCTCTACAGCCTCAAGTCCATGGACGGTGTGGTTCCAAAGCTCGGCGTCGGCGCGGTGCGCATCAATTCCGACATCATCACCTGGCCGAAACGGGGCAACAACATGCGCCGCGAGAAGGTCCCGGCCGCACCCAACAATCGATATGTAGGACTGGTGCTGCTGTTCTCGGTGGAGAACGGCGAGCCGCTGGCGATTCTGCCCGACGGCGTCATGCAGCGCATGCGCGTCGGCGCCGCCAACGGACTCGGCATCAAATACCTGGCCCGCGAAAATGCGAAGACCGTGGGCATCCTCGGCTCCGGCTGGCAGGCCGGCGCGCAGCTCACGGCGGCTTGCGCCGTTCGCGATATCGAGACGATCCGCTGCTTCAGTCCGAACCCGCAAAATCGCGACACGTTTGCCGCCGCCATGACGGCGCTGCTTGGCGTCAGGGTCGAGCCGGTCACGGAGCCGGAAGCGGCGATCAGAGACGCCGACATCGTGATGTGCGCCAGCAATTCCATTGATCATATTTTCTTCGAGCGCTGGATCGAGCCCGGAATGCATTTGAGTTCCATCAAACGGCCGGAGATCGAGGTCAAGGCGATCAAGCGCGCCGACCGGGTCATCATCCACTGGAACGATCCCGCTCCTATTCACGTCGCGGCCAAAGGAGTCGTGATCGAAGAGAGGGTTGAGGGGCGGGGTTGGCAGCTCGCGGAGGAGATCGACTTCAAGCAGCTTGCGACCTTGCCGGAGCTAATGCTCGGCCGCGTCGGCGGCCGCACATCCGACGCCGATGTCACGTGCTTCATCAATAATATCGGGCTCGGCTTCCAGTTTGCCGCGGCGGGCGCCCTCGTCTACCGCAAAGCCAAGGAGAGCGGCCTCGGCCACGAGGTGCCGACCGATTGGTTTACCGAGGACGTGCATCCCTAAGGCGGGACTCCTCGCCGTCTCAGCTCGCGTGCTTGAGCCGCGCCCTGTGCTGCTTGAGACGATCGAGCGTATCTTCGGCCCGGCGCTGGTAGTCCTTGTGCATCTCTTCAAGCTCCTCCTCCGAGAGATCCTCCGCAGTCGCCAAGCGATCCTCAGCCCCCGTCGCCGCCATGATCAATTCGGCCAGCTTGAGCTGCACGGCGAGGGTGTCGCGATTCTGAGTATGCTGAATGAGGAAGACCATCAGGAAGGTCACGATCGTGGTCGAGGTGTTGATCACAAGTTGCCAAGTGTCGCTGTAATTGAACAGCGGGCCGGTGAAGGCCCAGATCAGGACGAGCAGGACGGCCGTCAGAAATGCCAGGGGATGGCCGGCGTAGCGCGCCGCCCCGCATGCCATGTTCGAGAACATGGCGGACCAAGTGCTTTGCTTGCCGGCTCCGTTTGATGTCTTCGCGCCGGATTGCTTCCCGGATGAGCCGCCGGTGGTCTTGCCTCCGTTCGATATCCGAGCGGCGGGATTGGCTGCGACCTGTGGTTTGGATCGCCTCTGTACCAGCTTCTGGGCCATCTTTGTTCCTGCCGAACCGGGCGCGCCCGAAGGCGCCCATTGCGGGGACAATGCCGGGATCAGTGCAACTGTTCCGACCCAGGAACTCGGAACATTGCGTTCCATCCTGCGTTGGTTGCACGAAACTCCACAGAGACAAGGAGCAACGCCATGCTCGGCTGGGCTTTGACTTTTCTGATCGTCGCCCTGATCGCGGCAGTGCTGGGATTCGGCGGTATCGCGGGATTCGCGGTTGAGATCGCCAAGATCATCTTCTTCGTGGCGATCATTCTCTTCGTGATTTCGGCCATCTTTGGCCTCATGCGAGGCCGCTCGCCCACTGTCCCCTAAATCGCGCTTCGGCGCGCGCGCAACTTTCGCCCGGCGTGAGCCGGGCGAAAGCGTTTCTGCGTCCCCCGCCTTCGAACGACATTCACCCCGCCGCGACAGGGTCGCGGCGGGGTGAATGTTAATTGGTGTCCTGTTAAGGAGGCTTATCCTCGCCCACCGGCGGAGAGAATCGCCCGGGTGGTATGATCGGGACCGAAATCGTCGGCGCCGTCGATCGAAAGCAGCTCCGATAGCCGCGTGCGCGCGCGATTGACCCGGCTCTTGATCGTTCCCACGGCACAATCACAGATGGCCGCAGCCTCCTCGTAAGAAAAGCCCGAGGCCCCCACGAGGATCAGCGCCTCGCGCTGATCGGGAGGAAGCTTCGATAGCGCGGTGCGAAACTCCTCGAACTCCACCCGGCTGTGTTGCTCGGGATGCGACTTCAGGCTCTCCGCATAACTGCCGTCGGTGTCCTCGACTTCACGGCGGCGCTTGCGGTATTCAGACCGGAAGAGATTCCGGAGAATAGTGAAGAGCCATGCTGACATGTTGGTCCCGGGCTGAAACGAATCGATATTCGCCATAGCCCGCAGCAACGTCTCCTGCACCAGATCGTCGGCGCGATCGACATTGCCGCACAAAGAGATCGCGAATGCGCGCAGGCTCGGGACCGCTGCGAGCATCGCATCGCGCACCGATGGTCGCATCGTCATGAGTGAGATCCCTTGTTGTCAGAGGCCTTGGCCGCGAACATACGATCGGGCTCACGGTCGTGGTTGCCTTCGACTTGCCCCTGCGCAGCCTGCCCGGCGTCGCCGGGAGCTTTGTCTCCGCGCTGATCGAGCTCGCTCAGAAGGTCCTTGAAGCGATCGGGAACGCCTTGGTGTATCACGTCATCATAGACCCGCTGAAGGATGTCCCCGAGCCGACGTTGATCTTCGCGGCTCAGGCGCCCTCCAGCCTTTCGTGCATGGGCGTCTGTATGCATTGTCGCCTCTGGCCTTAGCGCTTTTGCGCCGGGAAATTCCGGCTTGACCGGCTGGTGCCCTGCCGCTTCTGGCCGAGCTGACTTATGTTCGTTCATCTCACCTCCCCCAGCGCCGGACTCCGGGCCCCCTCGGTATCTCAAGCATAACGACTTGCAAAACCGTTCGTTCCCACTCATGGAACTTTTTTCCCGCGAGGTCGTTTTCCCGAGTAACGTCCGTCAGGAATAACCGGGAGGGTCTATGCCCAACTCTGCTGCGGTAGCACAATACCTGCCTTTTTTGCGGCGGTATGCGCGGGCCCTGACGGGAAACCAAGCGTCAGGTGACGCGTATGTTGCGGCCACCCTGGAAGCGCTGATTGCCGATCGGTCCGTGCTCGAAGACCCCAAGGGGCCGCGTGTCGCCCTCTACCGACTGTTCACGAAAATCTGGAATTCGCTGTCGGTTAACGGTACCGCGGGCTTGCCCGACGCCGCCTTGCCCGGCGAGCAGAAGCTCGCCAACATCACTCCCCTCCCCCGTCAGGCATTCCTGCTGGTGGCGCTCGAGGGCTTTTCCGAGCCGGACGCGGCGCGTGTGCTCGATATCGACGTGATGAAGCTGCGCGGCTTGGTCGAGGAGTCCGGCCGTGAGCTGGCGGTCGAAATTGCGACCGAAGTGTTGATCATCGAAGACGACACGTTCATCGCCATGGAGCTCGAGACCCTGGTCGAAGGACTGGGGCATCGCGTCCTCGGTGTCGCCCGTACCCATGCCGAAGCATTGGCGCTGACCAAGAAAAAGCGTCCGGGGCTCATCCTGGCCGATATTCAGTTGGCCGATGGCAGCTCGGGCCTGGAGGCCGTCAACGAGTTGCTTGCCACGTTCGAGGCCCCGGTGATCTTCATCACCGCCTATCCCGAACGATTCCTCACCGGTGAGCGGCCCGAGCCGGCGTTCTTGATCGCAAAGCCATTCCAGCCGGCAACCGTATCGGCAGTGGCGAGCCAAGCCCTGTTCTTCGAGCGGACTGCGAAGCGGCGCGATCGCCGAATTCCTGCCTAGCGCGGAGCGTGACACTCGGTACGGAACGTATGGGCCACCGCCGTCTGGGCGGCGCAATCAGCCCGGCGTTCCCGGTCAATGGCGTCGGCTCGCCACTCCAATGAGAATTCCCACACCCACCGCAACGGCGAGCGTGACCAGCGGTCGATGCTCCACTTCGCTGGACAGCCGCCGTAGTGCATCGTTGCCGAGTTTTGCTGCCTCGTTCCCCATCTTTCCCGCCTGATCGCTCACCGAACTGGCCCCACCTCGAAAGCGCTCGGCCATCGTGCTCAGAGCCGATGCGACGGTATCGGCGACCCGGTCAGCGGTCTCGCCGATCCGATCGACGGCCTGCGCGGCGTTCTTGGACGTGTTTCCCCCGATACGCTCGAGGTGCTTCTCCAGCGTCCGCAGACGCCGCTCGATTTCGCCAATATTGGCAGAGATTGCGCGAGAACGGGAACGAGTCGATCGTGAAAACATGGCTGGGCCTCACTGCAAAACGATTAAGCGCAAGAAACCCGCGCCATCCGGATCGGGCCACGCACACTGCGGGACCCGCCGGCTTGATACCCGCGGGGAAGCTTCATTTGCGGCAACAGAGCCTCACGCAACCAGCGAACGACGGGATTTCCCGCGTCAGGTGGCGCCGTTGAGCCAAGCATCGATATCCCGCTCGGCGTCGTCCTTCGCCATACCATAGCGCTGCTGAAGGCGCCCGGCGAGTTCAGTCCGTTTGCCCTCGATCACATCAAGATCGTCGTTGGTGAGCTTGCCCCACTGCTGCTGCACCTTCCCTTTGAACTCTTTCCAGTTGCCTTCGACACGATCCCAATTCATCGCTTGCTCCTGCCCTCGGGATGCCTGAGATGACTTGAAAACCGGGGATGTGAGCGAAAGTTCCGCTCCTGATCTGGCCTCTGACCAAGCGCATCTGCGGTAGAAAAAGACAGGGGCGTAGCCGACGATGTCGACTACGCCCGAGATAACCGGCCGAGCACGGGGAGGGGGGAATGGGCGACCGGCTGCCGGTACAATGCACGGCCCGCAGGTTGGTTCCTCGGAATCCGTCCCAAAGACGTCGGAGTCGCCCCCAGCTATCCAACTCAGGGCTTATTTCCCCTGATTAGGCCTGCCACCGGTTGCGGGGACCCCCGGCGCCAGAGAGCCCTATTTGCGGCCGCTCCGCCCGGGCAAACCGCCGCCGACAGGACCTGCTGTCGGCCGCGTCGGCGAACTACTTTTCCATCAATCGGTTAGGCCCCGTGGGGCGCCAGGGGCCCCGAGAGGTCACCAAAATCGTTTCGAAGCGCATGAACCTAACCCATGGCTCCCGCGACTAATTGGCATAGGGATCGTGGGAGCTTTCCATGCGCAATCATTCGCAATATCTCGCCGGCTTCGGTGGCGCCGCATTTGCCGTTGCGTGCTTCCTCATCGGCCTCGAAGTCTCCGCCACCACGGCTGCACCCTCGGCGAGCCAGACCTCACTGACCATCAACCGGACGCTCAAAAGCGACCGCATGCCCCTCATCCCCATGAATGGCCGCAACGCGGTGAACACCCCGGTCGAAACGAATGCCCCCGCGGTCGTGCCGGCTTCCAAGCCCCGCCTGCTCGACGGATGCGAGCCGATGGTGAGCGCCATTGGGCAGCCGCCGCTGGCACAGATCGCCGGACGGTGCGTCTCCTAACTCTTCTCCCTTAACTCTACCCTTCCCCATTGATCGCCCCGCCCAGTGCGGGGCGATCGGGTTTTGGGCTTTAGCTCGCGCACCTGGCGAACAGGGGATGCCGGTTGTCGCGCTCGCGCGCGCGCTCTTTGCAATCATTCCAAAGCGCGGTGCGTGGGCGCGCGGCAGCGGCTGCCGATCGTTCGAGACGACTTCTTCAGGCGGAACCTTTGAAATGCCAGAGGCTTGTAGGATCAGGACGGCAAACGGCGACTGCCTGCCGCTTGCATCCCGCACATTTCGGCTTTCTCGGGAAGGCGAGCGGTTCTCGCCTTCCGTTTCTGTCACACGCGGACACCAACGGCTCTTGGCGCTCGACTGTAGCCACCGCCCGTGTGGCACCAAGAGGAGACTGGTTTGGTGTCGGGTCGCCCCACAGGGCTTGCGCTAGGCGCGGGCATGGCAAAGAGTTGCCGCGCAAGCCCGACGCGCTTCGACCTGAAGGAAGAATTTGCATGCGCGCTGCGCTCGTCGCCTGAATGCCGTCGCCCTCTGCCGCGAACCTCCGCTGCAAATCAAAGAAACCCAACGCACGGTGGATGTGAAAGTGCCAGAAACGCAAGACCAAGGAAAACCGGCGGACAGCCGTGTTGCCGAGCAAGGGGCACCTTTTCCCCCCGACCTTGAATCGTTTCGATCCGCACTCGATGCGGGCCAGGTCGGCGTGTGGTCGTGGGACCTCCGATCACATCGAATGACGTGGTCGACCAAGCTCGAAGACTTCCACGGCATCCC
Source organism: uncultured Alphaproteobacteria bacterium (assembly GCA_963835165.1). Lineage (GTDB taxonomy): Bacteria > Pseudomonadota > Alphaproteobacteria > Rhizobiales > Xanthobacteraceae > VAZQ01. Next base: position 21,564 of record CAWIGD010000012.1, on the reverse strand, counting down.
CGAGAACAGCATCGACGGTTCGCTCTCGATCGTGCCGCAAGACTTTCCATCGCAGGACGCAGCAGGCGTCTTTGCCGCGATCCATAAGACCCTGCAGACCCGCGAGCCATGCCGCCTCGAGTACCGCTTGCCCGGCCCTCCGGAGCGCGATGAGCGCTGGTTCGAGGCGCTGGTCACCGTGATCGTGCAGGACGGTGCAGCGGTGCAAATGCTCGGCATGTGCCGGGACGTCACCGAACGGCTGCGCATCAACCGAGAGGTGCGCATTCGCGCGCGCCAACAGGAGACGCTCGCGCGGCTCGGCGAGCGGGCACTGACCGACAGCGATTTGCAGAAGTTCTTCAACGAAGTGGTCACGACCGTCGGAGAGATTCTCGACGTCGAACTGGTGAATATCCTGGAATTGCTTCCCGGCGACGCCGAACTCCTGCTCAGAGCCGGCATTGGATGGAAGCCGGGGCTGGTCGGAACGGCCAATATCTCAACCGGCCGCGATACCGAGGCGGGCTACACGCTTGCCTCCGGGCGGCCGGTGATCGTGGAGGATCTCGCGAGCGAGACCCGGTTTTCGAGCGCGGCCCTGCTGCATGATCACGGCGCGGTCAGCGGGCTGGCCACGCCGATTGCGGGCCGCGACGGCCGCGCCTATGGCGTGCTCGCCGCGCACACGGGAAAGCGGCGCAAGTTTCAAGACTACGACGTGTCCTTTCTGGCCGCGGTGGCCAACGTGGTGGCGGGAGCCATCCAGCGCCGGCAACTGGATCAACGTCACGAACTGATGATCCGGGAGTTGCGCCACCGCTCGGGCAACCTGTTCTCGCAGCTGCTTGCCTTGTTTTCGCAGACCGCCAAGAACTCGCGCAGTGTCGCCGACCTGGTCGCAAAATATGAAGCGCGCGTGCTGGCCCTCGCCAATGCGCACCGCCTGATTACCGAAGGCGGCTGGAAATCGACCTCGCTCAACGAACTGCTCAACACGCTCCTCGCGCCGTTCCTGGATCGAATCTCGTTCGGCGGCCCCAATGTCTTCCTCGAGCCGGACCCGACCTTCGGCCTTAGCATGGCGGTGCACGAGCTCGCGACCAATGCGAGCAAGCACGGCAGCCTCTCCGATCCGTCCGGGCACGTCGATGTGACGTGGTCGATCACCCGCACCCAGCAGGGCCTCACGCTGGTGCTCGATTGGACGGAAAGCCGCGGCCCGGCACCCAAGCGGAACAGGCGCCCGGGCTTCGGCTCCCGCCTGATCAACATGGTGATCGAACGCCAGCTCAACGGGAAAGTCGAGCAGTCCTTCGGAACGGACGGATTGAGCGCGAAGCTCACCGTTCCCCTTACCCATGAGCGATGGCCGGGCGGCACGCGTTCAACGCCGCATCGATCGCCTGTCGGCGAAACGTGAGCGCGAAGTCGGCGTCACCGGGTGCCGGGCGCGCTCCGGCTTGCACGGGGGCAAGCTGGAGCGATCGCCTGTAGTCGGAGGCTCATCGTCGAGGACGCTGCCGACGCGCGGAGCGAAGTGCCGTGGGCGGTTCCGGACCGGCGAACGCCCGCTATCGACGCGCTCCTATTTCTTCTTCGCGTCCTGATAGGGATAGATCAGGGTGCCGGTTTTGTATTCCGCAGGCCACAAGATCACCTGATGCGTGGTATCGCGGAACTGCGCGAGATCGTTGCCGGTCACGCCTTGGAACTGGGTGAAAAACTGTCGCGACTTCGTCCACTCGCCATCCTTCCCGAAGGAGATTTCGCCCGCAACGGTGGAGAATTTGTTGGCGTGGATGTAGTCTGCAAGCTTGCTGTGATCGAGACTTTTCGTTGCCTCGACCGCCTGCGCCAGCACCTCTCCGGCCGCATACGCGAACGGCGTAAATCCATAACCCAGCGGATCGATGCCGAGCGCGGGCGCTTTGGCCTGATACCGGTCCAGCATCGCCTTGAGGCCCGGGAAGTTGAGCGTAGGGGCGGGAATGAAGCTCTCCATGATGACGAGGCCGTTCACCAGCGGGCCGAGCTGCAGCTTGATCGGCGTGGCCAGGAGCCCGATCATGGCGCCGCCAAACATCTTCACGTTCAAGCCGATTTCGTTCGCAGCCCGGACGATGCCCACCGTGTCGGGTGGATAGCTGCAGGCGAAGACGAGATCCGGATTGGTGGCCTGGATGGCGCGCACGATCGGCACCATGTCGGTAGTGCCGGGCGGATAGCTCTTGTCGTAGACGATGTCGAAGCCGCCGGCTTTGGCGTTCTCGCGCGCTCCATCACACGCCGTCTTGCCGAACTCGGCGTCGGCCCCGATGAGAGCGACCGTTCGCGGTTTGGGAGTTTGCGCCGCCGCGATCTCGAACCACCCCCTGGAAAACGCCAGCGTCCCTTCGTCTCCGCCGGGTACCATCGAGAAATATCGCGAATAGTTGAACTGGCGATTGACGTTCACGCCCAGCATGCCGATCGTCATCTTGTTGGCCTGCATGACGACAGGCATCGCCGGCGCGATCATGTTGGTCGCATAGGGGCCGAGCAGAAGGTCGACTTTGTCGACGCTGAGCAGCTTGGTGTAGATGCCGGGCACGTTGTTGGGGTTGCTCTGGTCGTCGTAATAGACCAGCTCGACCGGGCGCCCCAGCAATCCACCCCTGGCGTTGACGTCGTCGCGCCAGATTTCCAGGGCCAGCAGGTTTTGCTTGCCGTTGGGCGCGACCGCGCCGGTCAAGGCCATGCTGAAGCCGACCTTGATTGGATCGGCCGCCCGCGCCGGGGCATTGGCCCAAAATACGCCGGCGCATAGAATTGCAAGCAAGCGCAGCGTAACGCGTCTCGTGTTGGCAAACATCGACTGATCTCCTCCCGCCTGGTGTCCGGCATCGACGTTTGACGCTTGCGCGTCTCGTCCGCCTCTATTCGGTCTATGGAGTTCTAGCGCGCGCGACTGACGCGCGACACCCTTCTCTCCTGTCTCTTTCCATCCCCGATCGAGCCGGTGCGCCCCATCTGCTCGCCGTTAAAAGCCGCCATGGAGATGACCTGTCCGAATCGTTCCGTTTTTTTTGGCTGTTTCCGCGTCCCGTGACGGCCGGCGCCGTTTCGCCGCCTTCAGCGCACCGAAGTGGCCCCGAACTCGATTCTATGGCCTGAGGTGCTTGCCGCGAGAATCCCGGAGCGATGTGAGCGCGAGCAGACCCAGAATCGGTCGCGCCGGTAGCTCAATACGACGGCGCGCGACGCTGCGTGACCAAAAATTGGCCGCTGAACGCGCAGATTTCAGTCAGGTTTTTCGTCAAAAGTCCCCCCCGAAGCCGGCCCGGTGATATTTGTGCAACACCCCCTTGAAAACGAGCCGTTGCGCCGGTGAGTCGAGCGGTTTTTCATTGTGTCAGAAAGGCCATTAGAGCATTTTTTAACCGTGCAGCGGTGGAAACCGCTCTGGCTAAGTGATGGTGCGAAGACAGGGGGGCGTCCCTCGGTTGCCTCATCCGGGGTTTCCGCAGAGATGCTGTCCAAACACAAGGGGATTAGTCATGCTGAAGATTCTAACCGTAACGGCTGCATCCTTGGCCATGCTGAGCGCAGCCGCCGCCGCCGACCTGCCCCGTAAGGAGCCACCTCCGCCGGCAGCGCCGGTCGGCAAGGCTCCGATCGGCAAGTATCCGGTCGGCAAGGCCCCGATCGGAAAGTATCCGCAACCGGTGGCCGCCAGAGGCTAATGCAAGTCACGAGGGGTGCTCGCGTCCTCTGCTTTCTTCTCCCGAAGTAGCAGAGTCGTGAGCACCCGCTCGGGACCGCTAGTGCGCTTGCCGCTTCAGTCGTGGCTGAGCGGAGCATGGTCAGGGGAGCCTACAATGCAACATCGTCCGGCAAAAAGAGGAAGCCTTGGCTTTCTCGTGGGCCTGTGTGCGGTCGCGATCTCAGCCGGGCTGGGAATTCAGGCGGCGAGCGCGCAGGACGCAACTGCTACCGCGGTGACCAGCGCGAAGCCGCAGAGCACGAATACCAAAGGTATGTATTACGTCGATTTCCGCGCGCGTACCGCCGCCAGCTATGGCCACGCCTTCGTGTGGTTTGGACGGGCGGGGCAGCGCCAGATCGAAGTCGCGGGTCTTCATCCGGCAACCGAGAGCGTCATTCCCTACATCGTTGGGCACGTGCTGCCGGTGCTGGCGGAAACGGGCAAGAGCTACGGCGACCTCGACGAGGACTATCTCACCGCCAGCTACCGCGTCTATATGGATGAGGCGCAGGCCAAGGAGGTGTTTGCATATATCAAGCACCTGCAGGCGACTTCACCCGTTTGGAATGCGGCCACGTGGAACTGCGTGGCTTTCATCCAGGCCATCGCGAGCCACATGGGCCTGCGCGTTCCAGGAAATCATCTGCTGTATCCCGAGGAATGGGTGAACCGCCTTCGCGAGCTCAACGGCGGGCGGCGTTATATGGCGAGCCAGCCGGTGGCGCAGGCTCCGGCTCCGACGCCGCGGGCTCCGGCGGTTGCCGCCAGGAAGCCCGCCGCTCCGGCGCGGCAGATCGTAGAGGCCGCTCCGCGCACCTGATCGAGACGGCTCGAAAGACCAAAGTCGACGACAGCGGAGGCCTTTGAGGCCTCCGCTTTTTTGTTGGCGGAGGACGCAATCGCAATCCTCAACCAACTCACCCGTTTGGCGTCATCGGGAACTTTTCCGGTGCCTGAAACGCGGCGCCGCCGCGTTTGCCGCTGATTCCGGCCTTTTTTCGTAAACCACTATCATGTTAAGGTTGCAGCCGTTGACTTGAACCTCCCGCCGAGCGCGCCGGGAGTGGGGATATGACGGCATGGCAGGTGCATCGACGCGGCGGTTTCAGCTCGTTCTGATCAAGCCGTCGCATTACGACGACGACGGATATGTCATCCAGTGGATGCGCGCATTCGTTCCGTCGAACACGCTCGCCGTGCTCTACAGCCTGGGGCGGGATTCGGGGCTGCGCTCCGTGCTGGGGCCCGACACGGCCATCGACATCACCGTGATCGACGAGATCCATACCCGGGTCAAAATCAACAGATTGCTTTCCCTGTTTCGGCGTCACGACGGATTCGGCCTGGTGGGGATCGTCGGTGTGCAGTCGAATCAGTATCCGCGCGCACTCGATATCGCCCGCCCGTTCCGTGCGGCGGGCGTGCCGGTGATAATCGGCGGATTTCATGTGTCCGGCTGTCTCGCGATGCTGCCCGAAATGCAAGCCGACCTGCAGAAGACGCTCGACCTGGGCATCAGCATGTTCGCCGGCGAGCTGGAAGGCCGGATGGACCTGATTCTGCAGGATGCCGCGAACGGGACGCTGAAGCCGATCTACAACTACCTGAAGGATCTGCCGTCGCTCGAGTCCGAACCGACCCCCATCCTCCCCGTCTCGCATCTGAAAAAAACCTTCCAGGCCCTGGCGAGCTTCGATGCCGGCCGAGGCTGTCCTTACCAATGCTCGTTCTGCACCATCATCAATGTCCAAGGCAGGAAATCACGACGCCGCTCGGCCGACGACGTCGAGCGGACGATCCGCGAGCACTACGTGCAAGGCATCCGCCATTTTTTCATCACCGACGACAATCTCGCCCGCAACAAGGACTGGGAAGCGATCTTCGACCGGATCATCATGTTGCGTGAACGCGAGAAGATGAACATCCGGCTGATGGTTCAGGTCGATACGCTGTGTCACAAGATCCCGAACTTCATCGAGAAAGCGGCACGCGCGGGCACCAACCGGGTGCTGGTCGGCCTCGAAAGCATCAATGCCGCGAACCTGATCGCGGCCAAGAAGCGTCAGAACAAGATCACGGAATACCGCACGATGCTGCTCGCCTGGAAGAACGCAGGCGCGATCACGACCGCGGGTTACATCCTCGGTTTTCCGTTCGATACGCCCGAATCCATCCGCGAGGATATCGCCATCATCCAGCGGGAGCTGCCGCTCGATATCCTGGAATTCTTCTGCCTGACGCCGCTTCCGGGTTCGGAAGACCACAAGGTGCTGTGGCAGAAGGGCGAGTGGATGCACGAGGACATGAACCTGTACGACGGCGAGCACGCCGTCGCCCATCATCCCAAGATGAGCAAGGAAGAATGGGAGCAGGTTTATCAGTCCGCGTGGAAAACCTATTACACCCCGGAGCACATGGAGACGATCCTCCGCCGCGGAGCGGCCGTCGATTGCAGCATGTCGCGGCTCGTGAGCTTCGTGTTCCTGTTCTGCTCCTCCGTTCCGCTGGAGGGTGCGCACCCGTTGCAGGGAGGTTTGCTGCGCCGGAAATACCGGCTGGATCGGCGACCCGGCCTGCCGATCGAGCCGATCTGGGCGTTCTATCCAAAATACGCATGGAACTTCGTGACCAAATATTCCCGCGCGGTGCGACTGCTGCTGTGGCTGCACGCGACCAATCGGCGGGTCAAGAAGGACCCGAATCGGTACACCTACACCGATCTGGCGATGACGCCGGTGACCGAGGACGAGACCGAACGGCTCGAGTTGTTCACCCACAGCGATGCCGCGCGCGAGGCGGTCGCACACGTCCACAAGATCGAGCAATTGACCGGCACCAACCGACCCACGAGGGCCGAGGCCCCCGCTTGAAGTACGGCGCAGCCGAGGCCGAGAGCCTCGGGCCAAGCGTGTGATGAAACGCCCACGGCCCCATGATGACCATGTGTCCCGCGCCGGGCCTCGCCGCTCATGGCCAGGGTGGCTCGCGGCGGCGCTGCTGGTCGCAGGTTCCGAAGATGCCCGCCCCCAAGCGCCGGGCAGCCTGCCGGAGGCCGAGGCCTGTCTCGCGGCGAATCGAAGCCTTTCCCTTGGCGCCCCATTGCCGCGAACCATGGCGCGCCTCAGCGCGGGCGAGCCGGTGCGGATCGTCGCCATCGGATCGTCCTCGACCACCGGCTTGTGGATGCTGAGTCCGTCCGCGACCTATCCGGAGGTGATGCGGCGCGAACTCGCCAGGCTGCGCCCGGCGGCACGCATCGAGATCATCAACAGCGGCCGCGTCGGCGAAACGGTCACCGGCAGCATCGGCCGTTTTGGCCGCGATGTTCTCGCTCTCAAGCCCGATCTGGTCATATGGCAACTTGGGACCAACGATGTGGCCTGGGGCGGCCGCGCCGAGGGCCTCAAAGAGCAGGTCACCGAAGGCGTCCGCGCGCTGAAGGCGGGCGGCGCCGACGTGGTCCTGATGGATCTGCAATACGCGCCGGTCGTGCTCGCCTCTTCGCATCATGGGGCCATGCAGACCATCATCGCCGAGGTGGCGCGGCAGGAGCGGGTCGGCCTGTTTTCGCGCTTTGCCCTGATGCGCCGCTCGATCGAGGCGGGGCTGCCGGCGGGCGCTCTCGTCTCATGGGACGGATTGCACAATTCGACTGCCGGCTACGACTGTGTCGGCCGGGCACTCGCGCGCGCCGTTCATGCCGGCGGGCGCTGACTTCGCAGCGATGACATCGGGGGTGCACGTCGTGCATATGGGGTGGGCATGGTGAAGGAGACCGACGGGACGTTGCAGCCCGCCATCGTCGTGACCGGCGCCTCGTCCGGAATCGGGCGGGACATCGCGCGACTCGCGGCACGCGATCGCTGCTTCCTGCTGCTGCTGGGCCGGTCGCAGCAGGCGCTCGACCAGCTTGTGGCAGAGCTTGCGGCCGCCGGCTCGCAAGCGGCCGCCCTTTCCATCGACCTGCTCGATCCCCGCGCCCCCGACCGCATCGAAAGCGCGCTGTCCGAGCGCAGCCTCTATTGCGATGTGCTCGTGAACAGCGCCGGCTTCGGTGTGTTCGGGCCCGCGGCCGAAGCCGCGCCCAGGGAGCAATTGAACCTTGTCGATGTCAACATTCGCGCACTGACCGAACTGACGCTGCGATTTCTTCCAGGAATGGTGGCGAGAGGACGCGGCGGCGTTCTCAACGTGGGGTCGATCACAGGTTACGTCGCAGGACCCAACATGGCGGCCTATTACGCATCGAAGGCGTATGTGAACTCGTTCTCGGCAGCGCTCGCCGCCGAAGTCGCCGGCAGCGGAGTGACCGTCACCTGCCTTACCCCCGGTGTGGTCAGGACGGCATTCTTCGAGCGCTGCTCGGTCGGGCAGAGCCGTCTCATGAAGCTGATGCCGCGATCGAATTCCCCCGACATTGCCGAAGTGGGATGGCGCGGTTTCAAAGCGGGAAAACGCATCGTCATTCCGCGATTGATCGACCGTATCAGCGTGGCGATCAGCGTGCTGTTGCCGCAGAGCCTGCTGACGCGATTCGTCGGCCTGATGCAGCGTCCGCGCTGATGTCGATCCGGCCGCGCTAGTAGATCCCCGGCACGATCCGAGACGTGCGCGCCATGTAGCGGCGGTATTCGTCGCCGAAGGTCTCCGCCATCAGCGCCTCCTCCCGCCCGACACGCAGAAAGAACAGCGTCCCGAATCCGACCAGACCTGCGGGGCCCGCGATCCAGTTCGGCAGCAGCAGCGCCTGCGCCAGCGCCCAAAGCCAAAATGCCGAATACATCGGATGCCGCACGCGGCCATAGACGCCATTCGTCACCAGCGCGTGCTGCTCGCGGACTTCGAGCGTCACCGACCAGTTGCGCCCGAGGTCCTTGTGCGTCCGATGGAACAGCCACAGCGACGCCGCGAACAGCGCCGCACCCAGCCATCCTTGCCACGGCTGCATCGGGTAGTTGGCGAAACGCGGCGCGCCGGTGAACACATAGATCATCGGGAATGACGCCCAGTCCCGTGGCCGAAATCGTCATCAGCACCAATTCACGGCCGCGATCGCTGCGCAGCAGCCTCGGCGTGCGGCGCGCGCGCCGCTCATGGGGATAGCGGATGATGAACCAGCCCACGACGCCGATCAGCCAGATCACCTTGGCAACGAGCGGCGTCATGATGCCGGCTCGGCGACCTTCGTGGAGCAGCGCGGCGGATCCCGATACGTGCCGTCCGCGGCCACGAAATCCAGCAGACCCTCGGGCGAGGCCGTCCAGTCGAGAAAGGCGGCCGGGCCGCACGCCAGCAGATAATAGTCGTAGGGGGCGCGCCGATCATTGGCCATCACCGAACGATAGTGCAGCCGCAAAATGTTGCGGCGGCAGCGCGCGAAGGTCTCCGCCGTCACCATATCGTGGATCTGCACGCGCCGGATCACCGGCTTGCCGTCGAGCCGGTCACCGGCGATGCGTCTCAGCGAAACCGGATCGAACTTGTAGAAACTGATGGTGTCGTCGCGCGACTGGTATTCGGTCCAAGCGATCGACGGCTCAGCCACCACGCGCGCGATCCTGCTGCGGATATCCTGCGCGCGCGGATGCAGGGCAAATTTCGGAATGGTGGCGCCGACGGTGAGCAAGCAGATCGCCACCCCGCGGCGGCCGAAATCGGGATCGAGCGCAAGCGCGCGCACCAGCATGTCGATCGCGAGCATCGCACCCAGGCTGTGACCGACGATCACGATTTCATCCACCTTGGCCTCGCGCGAGCGCGCGACCAGCGTCTGCGCAAAACGATCGAGGCGGGCATCTACATCGGGCCGGCGGCCGAGCAGATAATCGTGGGCGAATATCCAGTCGTCCAACAACTGCTGCACGCGCCAGCGTCGGCCGGGCCACCGGAGCAGACCAAGAAAGGCGGCAACGCCGGCCACCAGGCCCACCGCGCCGGCGACGATCCCTTCGAGCCCGAGCAGCGCAGTCAACAGATAGGCAAGGAACCATCCGCCGACCGCGAACAAGACCAGCGACAGGATGGGAAAGAGAAAAAAACCGGCGTAGCGCGGGTTCGCCATGATGTAGCGGAACATCGTGCCGGTCGCGACAAAATCGGCATAGACCCGCGCTGCATTGAGCAGCCGCACCGGCAGCGATCGGATGAAATCGGCGCGCACGATATCATCCCAGATCAGCACTTCGTGCGTCGCTGCGACCTGCCAGTTGCCGGCACGCGTCTCGACCGTCCACCAGGCGCGCGTTCGATCTTGCGACTGCTCGACGTCGGACAAGGTGGCGTGAACGTTCCAGGTGCGTTGGAAGACGTCGAGCTGACGCCGGAAGCGCCGGTATTGCGCGCCGGCGTCGATCGGATCGTATCCGGCCACGTGATAGACGTGTCGACGCCTCACCATGCGCGAGAGGTAGCGAGAAATGCCGTCCAGCGTCAACTCCCGCGCGATCCCACGCAGGCTGCCCGGCCTGCGTCAGATCGAGACACGACCCGGGCAAACCCGGCGCGGGGAGACGGAGCGGACTAAAGTCTGCCGCCGCAGCTCGCGATCCTAGTGATGCATCTCGTCCGGCGGCATGATGCCCCAGAGGTTGGAGGCCGACGGATTCTTCGCCCACACTTTCGGCCGCTGCGGATTGTCGCGATGCCAGGGCCGCGGCTCGAAATAGCCGAGTTCCTCGTTCACCTGGTCGAGCTCGGCGAACAGCTCGGTGATCAGCCCGTTCGGTGCGCGGTGATAGGCGAAAAGGTTGTGGCCTATGCCGTGCCGGCCCGGACCCCACAGCAGCTTGTAGCCGTTGAGACTGAGATAATCGCAGGCGGTCTGCAGGTGCGCCCAATCGCGCAGCTCGAACGCGGTGTGGAAATGCCGGTCCTCGTTGGTTTGCATCAGGTTGATGGTGTGGTGATCGCGACCGCAGCGCAGGAACGAGAAGAAATCGCCCATCCAGTCGGACTCGCGAAAGCCGAGCACGTCGACATAGAACTTGGTCGTATTCTTGACGTCGGTGACAAAGAACGCGACATGCCCGAGCTTGTGCGGGACGATACCTTTGGTGGGGAAGCGCTGACCCGAGAATGCCTCGCGCTTGAACACCTCCATCACCGTTCCCTTCGGATCCTGGAATGTGACCATGTCGGAAATCGAAGGCTCCGGATCCTTCTGGCGCTCGGTCTTGATGCCGAGGCCCTGGACCTGCTTTTCGAACGCGCCGAGATCGTCCTCGGGCGCAATCTGAAAGCCGAGACGCGCGCATTTCGACTTCGACCCCTTGCGCAGCACCACCGAGTGATGATCGACGGTCGAAGCCAGATAGACCGCATCCTTGTCCTTCCCGGTAACGGTAAGCCCGAGCACCTCCGTGTAGTACTCGGTCTGCTTGTCGACATCGGGCATTTCATAAATGGCGTGGGCGATCTTCTTCACGCGGATCATGCAGACCTCCGGTCTTGTTTGTTCGGTTGAATTTCAGGCCTTGCGGCGCGGCAACGCGCCGATGACGTCGACCATGGCGGCACCATCCTTCTCGCCGAGGCCCATGTCCATGAACTTCTCATAGAGTTCCACCGCGCGATCGAGCATCGGGGTTGCAACCCCGACGCTGTCGGCGAATTCATCGATCATGTCGAAGTAGTGCTGCAATCCGGGCACCGTGCCTTGCGCGGGCAGGAAGCGCCGCTGCGCCATCCAGGGCGCCCGGATGCCGAATTGGGTGGATCCGCCGCTGCCGGTGGCGATGGCCTTGATCATGAGGTCGACATCGACGCCGGCCTTGAGGCCGAGCGCCATCGCTTCCGCGGTTGCGGCGATGTTGATGGCCACGAGCAGGTTGTTGACGAGCTTCACCCGGCTCGCGGCTCCGAACGGCCCGAAATACAGGCACGAATCGGCAAAGCCGCCGACCAGGCGCTCGGCCTTCGCGCACGCCTCCTTGTCGCCGGCAAGGTAGATCACGGCTTTCCGCGCGGACACCATGCCCGGCGTTCCGCTCACCTCGCCGTCGAGAAAAGCCGCGCCCTTGGCCGCGAGCGGCGCAACATGCCGCTGCTTGTCGGGCACCGGATGCGACCCGAGTTCGACGATGATCTGCCCGGCGCGGGCGGACTTGAGCAGCCCCTGCGGACCCTGCATGACGTCGTCGAGCGCCGACGACGACGGCAGGCACGAGAACACGATGTCGGCCGCCGCGCCGATCTCGGCCGGCGAGCGGGCGGCGATACCTCCGAGTTTTTCGAAGTCCGCGAGCGAACTGCGGCGATAGCCCAATACCCGGTAACCGCTCTTGATCAGGTTTTCGGAGATCGGCAGTCCGATCTTCCCGACGCCGACGAAGCCGACCGTTTCCATGCTCTCACCCACACTCGCACTCATACCGATGCTTCCGTGCCCTCGACGTTACGCCACTTCGAGCGACTGGTCGGAAAAATTCACCTTGATGCCGAGCGACCCCTCCATCACCGTCCATTCCCGCAGCTCGAAGCTGCGCAATCCATTGACGACGAACGGGTCTGCTTCCGCAATCTTGCGCGCCGCCTCCGCGCTCGGTGCGCGCAGGATGGTTAGCCCGTCACCGCGGGTCTTGCCGTCGGTCTCCGCCAGCGGACCGGATGCGAACAGCACGCCCTTCTTCTCCAGACCGATCATGTATTCGAGATGTCTCGGCAAGTGCTTGGCGATCTCCTCGGCCGCCGCGCCGCCCTTGGAGAGGACGACGTAGAGCTTTTTCCGCAGCATGGCCTTGGTCAGCTCGCGAATGCGCTCTTCCGTCATGACCCCTCCCCTGGGCTGCGGGCGTGCTCTCGCCCGATCGCTTTGTGCGCGAGCATGGCGGGATGAGCGCGCGCGATCAAGATTTATCCCGAGGCCGCCATCGATCCAATCCGCCTTTGTGGCCTCGGCGTTTCCCGGCCACCCGCGTCTTTACACTCTTACGCGGACAGCTTCATGCGTTGATTCCACTCCTCCTTGAGCTTGTCACGCAGCACCTTGCCGCGATCGCTTTTCGGCAGTTCCGGGACGATGGCGGCGTGCTTGGGCACCTTCGGGGCGGGCAGGTTCGCCCGGCAGTGATCGAGCACGACGGCTTCGGTCAGGCTTGCCCCCGGTCGCGGCACCACGAAGCACACGACCTCCTCGCCATAGATCGGGTCCGGCACGCCGACCGCGGCCGCGTCGAGGACATCGGGGTGCTTGAGCAGCACCTCGTCGATCTCCAGCGGAGCGATGTTCACGCCGCCGCGGATGATGAGGTCCTTGGTACGGCCGGTCACGCGGATGAAGCCATCTTCGTCCATGATCGCGAGATCGCCTGACTTGATGCGCTTGCCGCGGATCGGCTCGATGCTGCCGTCGTCGAGCAGATAGCCCACGGCGCAATGCGGGCCGCCGGCGGTGACCTCGCCCTCGACGTCGGGCGGACACGGCCTTCCCGCGCTGTCGACGATCGCGAACTCCTGATGCAGCGCGGGCAGGCCCACCGTTCCCATCTTGTTGGCGTAATGCCGGTTGCCGCACATCCAGCCGGCCTCCGACATGCCGTACATCTGCAACAGCTTGACCCCGTACATCTCCTCGAAGCGCAGCCATTGCTCGAGCGTCAGCGGCGCCGTGCTGCACGTCATCAACCGCAAGGTCGGCACGTCCTTGGCGGTGATGCCGAGCGGCTTGTTCAGCAGCATGTTCAGAACGGTAGGCACGCCGGCGGCGAAAGTGATGCCGTACTTTCGGATCCAATCGAAGAAGTGACTGTGCGAGAAGCGCCTGGCGATATGCAACGTGAGGCCGGTTTCGAGGAACGGCATCAGGCTCAGCACCTGCGCCGAGTTCCAACCGAACGAGCGATATTCCAGCGTGCGGTCGTCAGGCGTCAGTCCGAGGCACTCCAGCGTGGAAAGCCCGTTGAGCCAATAGGCGCAATGGTCATAGACGACGATCTTGGGCCGGTTGGTGGTCCCGGACGTGCAGAAGATGCAGGCGATGTCGGCGGCATCGTTGCGCTCCGGAAGGTCCGTCGATGCAACGTCGCGCGCCATCAGGCGGAAGAAATCGTCCTGCGGATCGGCATCATCGGCGTCCGCGCGGTAGCTGCCGAAACGGACGAACGGCCGTCCCGCCAGCAGCGCGTGCCCGTCGAGCTCCTTGTGCACGAGCGTGAGCGCCGGCGACACCGCGGTCGCGAGGTCGGCAATCAGGGTCGCATTGAGCTCGATATTGAGCGGGGCGACCACCGCGCCGAGCCGCCAAACGGCGAGCCAGATCAGCAGTTTCTCGAGATTTTCATCGGACAGCAGCAGCACGCGGCTGCCCTTGCCGACGCCGGCGCCCTTGAGCGCCGCGGCGATGTCGGTGACGCCGCGATCGAGCCCGCCGAAGCTGATGGACGTCTCCTGGTCGAGGTCGACGATCGCGAGCTTGTCCGGGTCCCGCTGCCGGTATCGGGCGAGGAGATCGGCAACGGACTGATACGGAATCCCCGGACGATGCTTGCCGAACACATTCGCCATGGCGTCTCCTCGGCTTATTCCTTTGCGCCGCAGGCTTCGTTCCGGCGCACGCCGGCTTTGGTCGAACGTCACGATACCGGCCAGCGCAGCTGCACCATCCGGTCGAACTGCAAATGCTTGCCGAAGCGCGCGACCGCAACCGGGATGTCCCGATAGAGCTTCTGCTCGTCGATCCTGGTCAGGTGTCCGTTCGCGACCACGTGCTCGCCCGCCACGAACACGTCGCGCACGGAATCTCCGGTCGCGCTGTAGACCAGATTGGACACCGGGTTGATCAGCGGCTGCCATTCCGGACGATCGGTATCGAACAGCACGATGTCCGCCTCCTTGCCGAGCTCGATCGCCCCGATCCGATCGGCCCACCCGGCGGCCTTCGCCCCGTTGCGCGTCGCCATTTCGAGCCCGGTCTCGGGCGGCATCACGCGCGGGTTGATCCGGGTCTCCTTGTAGCAACAGCACGCCAGCCGGACCTCCTGCGGCATGTCGACGATGCCGGAGCTGGCGTGGTCCGAGCCGATCGCCACGTTGACGCCGAGCGCGAGCAGTTCCGGAAGCTTGCCGAACAGGAAGTTGCCGTAGCCGTTGTGCAGGCTCGAGCTCGGCGCGCACACCAGCGAGGGCTTGCGCTTGACCAGGATGGCGACCTCGTCCGGCTCGAGCCAGCCCGAATGCACGATCAGCATGCGCTCGTCGATCACGCCGAGCGCCTCCAGCCGTTCGATCTCGGCCATGCCGGTGCGCGCCACGCTGGAATCGTGGGTCGAATAGCTGAAGCAGGCGTGGGTCTGCAGCAGCGTGCCGTACTCGCGGGCGAGCTTGTCGAGGCCGAGGATCAACTCATCCGAGGCGTTGTTGAGCCCGCGAAACGACGCGCTGGCGCCGAGGCGCGGATTGCCGGACTTGGCGTAGCGCGCAAGCACGGCCTCGGCGCGCTCCAGCGCCACCGCGGTCGACTCGATCATGCGCTCGGGAAGAATTCCGAGCACCGACTTGGTGAGATCGAATGACGAGCGCGATACGATTGCGCGGATGCCGGTCGACATGACGCCGTCGACCGACGCCTCGGGGTGATAGTTGCCGGGATCGATGAAGCAGGTGACGCCATGCTTGAGCAGCTCGGCCGCCGCGAGCGTGGCGGAAATCCGCACGTCGTCGCCCTCGAGTGCCGCTTCGTAAGGATACATGCGGTCGAACAGAAACGATTGTGCATTGGCTTCGTCCGCGAGCCCGCGCGACAGCGCAAATGACGAATGCAGATGGCAATCGACGAAGCCGGGCGTGGCGACGGTGCGGCGGCCGTCGACCAGCTGCCGTCCGGTAAAGCGCTTCGCGATCTCGGCCGCCTTGTCGATGGCGACGATCCTGCCCTGGTCCACCGCCACCGTCGCATCGCGGATGATGCGGCGTTGCGTATCGATGGTGATCAGCCAATCGATGTCAGCGATGAGCAGATCGACGGATTGCACGCTGGACTCCGGTTACGCGCACTCGCCCGTCATGCACGGGCTTCACTTCCATAGCGCTGGGTTAGAGGCGTATCCCGGGCGCTGCGCAGCATGAAGCATTAAGGGCGTTTACGCCCGTCTTCGCGGGCTATGGCGGAATGATGCGCTGCAGACCCGGGATCGTTCCACACACCGCCTTCGCGAAGATCCCGGATCAGCGGCGCACCGCTTCGCCGCAGCTCGCGCTGCACCGCATCCGGGACACGCAGCCTCTTACAAGGGCGCCTTACTTGTTCTCCCCGACATAGGTGAGGTCGTCGGCGATCTTGAGCTCGATCAGCACGTTCTCGTCGGTCGAGTCCTCGCACAGCATCGAGCGGTGGCCGATCCCCTTGGGGATGAACAGCATGTCGCCGGGATGCATGATCTTCACGCCCATCTCGGTTTCCCACTTCAGCGCGCCCTTGACGCAGAAGATGATCTCGTGGGCGTCGATGTTGCGATGCCAGAACCCCATGTCGTGCTTGCGGCGCTTGGAGACGTCCACCTTGACGCGGTCGGAGGTATAGAGCCGCAGCGGCGTGCCGTCGGCCTTGTCGAGATTCGACGGCGTGAACGTCTCGGCGAAGATGTTGATCATGCGGAAGATGTCGCCATTCTCCAGCACGCCGGCATTGATGACCGGCGGCTCGTTGTGCGCCAGCACGACGTTCTTGCCGTTGATGGTCACGAGCTCGCGATAGACCTGCTTGGCCGGCGCGCTGTCTTGCTTGCCGTGCGGCTTGTTCATGGGTGGCTCCTCACTGGGATTTGTCCCGACGGTTTGCAGCTTCGAGAACGGCCGAAACGATGCCGGCATAGCCGGTGCAGCGACAGAGATGGCCGCTGAGCACCTCCACCACTTCAGCTTCGGACGGATTGGGCTTGCGCTCAAGGAAATCGGTAAACGACATGAGGATGCCGGGGGTGCAGAATCCGCATTGCAGGGCATGATTGTTCTGGAATGCCTGCTGCAGCAGGCTGAGCGCCCCATCGGCGCCGGCCAGGGACTCGACGGTCGTGACCGCCCTGCCCTCGGCCTGGACCGCAAGGGTCAGGCACGAACGCACCGCCGTCCCGTCGAGGAGCACGGTGCAGCACCCGCAGACGCCGTGCTCGCATCCGACGTGGGTTCCGGTCGCGCCGAGCACGTGCCGAAGAAAATCGCTCAGCAGCATGCGGGGCTCGGCCTCGCCCGACATCTTGCGGCCGTTGAGGGTCAGGCGGAGCCTGGCACGCTCGCCCTTGTTCACGCGGCGCATTGCTTGGCCTCTTCGATGACGACCGGAGCGATGCCGCGCAAGAGGTCGCGCCGCATGCGCGCCGAGGCGTGCACGTCCTCGTAGCCCTCGAGTTCCCACGCCAGCCGCTCGATCGCATCGCGGATGCCGGACGCGCCGTCGGCCTCGATGCGGCGCACGGCGGGGCGATCCGCCATGCCGGCGACCCCGACGCGGATGCTGGACGCGCCCTCGACCACGGCGGCGACCGCGACAATGGCAAAATCGCCGTGCCGGCGCGCGACCTCCCGGAACCCGACGCCGCCGGACATGACCGGAAAACGAACGGCGGTGATCAATTCATCCGGTTCGCGCGCGGTCGCGAGCATGCCTTGCTGGAAGTCGTCGGCAGCAAGAACGCGCGTACCCCGGGCCGAGCGCAGCACCACCTCGCCCCCGAGCACCGCCAGCGACAGCGGGATCTCCGAGGTCGGGTCGGCATGGGCGATCGAGCCGCAGACCGTTCCCTTGTTGCGGGTCTGGAAGTGGCCGACGAAGGGCAATGCCGCCGCCAGCAGGGGAAGCTTCCGCGCAAGCGCGGGCCAGGCCATCAGCCGGTTCTGCGTCACCGCCGCGCCGACCTCGATCTTGCCGCCATGCCCGTGGGTGTCGATCTCGCGGATCACATCGAGTTCGGGAATGCGGGTGATGTCCACCAGGATCACGGGTTCGACCACCCGCAGATTGAGCATGGCCAGCAGCGTCTGCCCGCCCGCGAGGATGCGGGCGTCATCGCCATGCTCGGCCAGGATCGCGACCGCCTCCTCGACCGTATCCGGCCGAACATAGTCGAACGGACGCGGCTTCATCGGGCGACCCCGCCGCCCGGCATGGCAAGGTCCATGGCCAGTTCCTGCGGCCGGCTGGCTTCCGGCCCGGCCATCAGCGCGTGGATGCGCCGCGGCGTCGCCGGAAGCTGCACCTCCTTCACGCCGAGCGCGTCGGCGATGGCATTGGCGATGCAAGCCGGAACGCTCATGCAATTGCCTTCGGCCAGACCCTTGGCGCCGAGCGGCGTGAGCGGCGACGCCGTTTCCTGGTGCAGCATCTCGACGGCGGGAATTTCGGCCACCGTCGGCACCAGATAGTCCGCGAAGGTCCCGGTCAGGAACTGGCCGACATCGTCGTAGACGAATTCCTCGTACAGCGCCGCGGCGATGCCCTGCACGAAGGCGCCGCGCATCTGGCCGTTGGCGATCATCGGATTGAGGATGCGGCCGGCGTCATGCATCGAGATATAGCGATCGACCCGCACCTGGTAGGTCAATGGATCGATTTCGATCCCGCACATGTCGAAGACGAAGCCATAGGTGAGCGACGTATTGATCCGGTCGTCGCTCGACGGCGGCTCGAGCTCCGGCGGCGACCATACCGCCGTCTCGCGCAGGGCCGGCGCCATGCCTTCCGGCAGCATGACCGGGGACCAGTGCGAGGTGCCGGCGACGCGCGCGAACGGCATGGCGTTGTCGGGGTTGGTGCGACTGCGCAGCTTGCCGCCGACGAGCTCGATGTCGTCCGGCAGCACATTGAGTTGCTTGGCGGCAATGCCCTTGAGCTTGTCCGCGATCCGCTCGGCGGCAAGGTGGGCAGCGACCGCGGTGCCGGGAGTGAAGCGGCAGGAATAGGTGCCGGCGGCGATCGACCATTGATCTTTCGCCGTGTCCATCTCCAGCACGACGTTGATGTCGTCGGGCGTGAGGCCGAGCCCGTCCGCGACGATCTGCGACAGCACGGTCTCATGTCCCTGCCCCTGCACGGTGACGTCGGCGGTCACCGAGACCGCGCCGAGCGGATCGATATTGACCGTGACCATCGAGACCGCGCCGTTCTTGGGACCGGCCTTGTCGCGCGCCTCGGGCGTGAGCAGCGTGGACAGATAGCCCATGTTCGACATGCCGGGCTCGACCACGGCGGCAAACCCGATGCCGTAGCGCCGCCCGGCGGCGCGCGCCGCGTCGCGCCGGCGCTGGAGATCGGCGAGACGTCCATCCCCGGTCGCGGTCTCGACCGCGCGCAGATAATCGCCCGAATCGTAGAGCGAGCCGGCGGCCGCCTTGTACGGAAACTTCGCCTTGGGGACGAGATTGCGCTTGAGCACATCGAGATGGTCGAGCTTGAGCTCGATCGCGATCCGCTGCACCAGCCGCTCGAGCGCGAGGTAGAGCTGGGGGCCGCCGAAGCCGCGGATCAGGCTCGCCGGCATCTTGTTGGTCAGCACCACGCGGTTGGTCACGTCGACATTGGCAATGTCATAGGCGCCGGTCAGCGCGCCGTGCATGCGGTAGAGCGGGCCGGGCATCGGCGCGCGCAGGAACGCCCCGTAGTCCTCGAGCTGATCGAGCCGCAGCGCCAGGATGCGGCCGTCCCTGGTGACGGCGGCTTCGATCTCGGTGATCCGGTTGGGGCCCGAGCTCGCGGCGAGCAGATGCTCGAGCCGGTCCTCGACCCATTTGACCGGGCGGCCGGTGATGCGCGCCGCGAGCGCGGCCAGCACGATGTAGGGAAACACCGACAGCTTGATGCCGAAGCTTCCGCCGCTGTCGGGCGGGATGCGCAGGCGCAGCTTGGGGCCGGCCACGCGCAGCGCCCGCGCCATCACCGGATGGGTGCTGAACGGGCCCTGGAAGTTCGCCAGCACGTCGTAGCTGCCCTCGCTCGGCCGGTACTCGGCGACGACGACGTAGCATTCCATCGGGGTGAACGAGTTGCGCGGATACTCGCAGGTGAGCGCGACGCGGGCATCGGCCTGCTCGAACGCGCGCGTGGCGTCGCCGTAGGAGAATTTGCGAACCGAAATCTCGTTGGTCTTGGCTTGCGCATGCAGCAGCGGCGCCGATTTGCGGCAGGCGGCGAGCGGATCGACCACCGCCTCGAGCGGCTCGTAGTCGATGCGCACCAGGTCGGCCGCGTCCTCGGCGAGATAGCGGGTGTCCGCCACCACGAAGGCGACCGGCTCGCCGACATAGCGCACGCGCTCGACCGCGAGCGACCATTGATGCACCGGCGCCTTGAGCGCGATCAGGAACGGATCGGACAGCGCGCGGACGTCCTCGCCTGTCACGACAGCCCAGATGCCGTCCTGCGCCAGCGCCTCAGTTGCGTCGATGCCGACAATCTTGGCGTGCGCGTGCGGAGAGCGAATGACATGGGCGTGCAGCGTTCCGGCCGGCACCGGCAGGTCGTCGGCATAGCGCCCGGCCCCGGACAACAGGGCGGGATCTTCCTTCCGAAGGATCGGAACGCCCAGAAATCGGGACACCACTCACCTCTTATGGAGACTTGTCTTATGAAGACTTGCAGCCCGGATGGAGCCAAAAGCCGCGTTCACGCGTCTTCGGCGCGCTACGACTGCGGAGCGCGATAGTATAAGTGATCGCGCGGGCAGGCAAACCGCGACCCAACACCCGCGATCCATGCGCAACGCATGGCGCGCAATCCGAAAGTGCGGAGAGCAAGAGAATGAATTTCGTCGTTCCGGCGCCGAGCGAGACGTTTGATGTCGCCCTGGAGGATGGCGCGAGCATCCGCGTCCGGCGGCACGGCAATCGCGATGGCGTGCGGCTCACGGTCACCCACGGCAACGGCTTTGCGTCCGACGCCTACCTGCCGTTCTGGCAGCAGCCTGACGCCGCATTACGATGTCCTGGTCTTCGACTTCCGCAATCATGGGCAGAATGTTCCGGTCGAGCCCGCCAACCACAATTACGCGCAATTGAGCCGCGACCTCGAGCGCGTGCGCGATGCCATCGACTCCCGGCTCGGACAGAAGACCACGGTCGGCATTTTCCATTCCATGTCGGGCCGCACCGCGATGAAGCACGCCATCGAGATCGGCTGGCGCTGGGATGCGCTGGTTCTGTTCGATCCGCCCAATGTCCCGCCGGTCGACCATCCGCGCTACCAGCCGATGGAAGCCTTCGAGAAGCGGCTGACGGACTGGGCGCTCAACCGCCGCCGCCGGTTTGCCTCGGTGGAGGAACTGGCAGCGGAATATCTCCAGTCACGCGCCACCAAGGGCTGGGTATCAGGCGCGCACGAACTGGTGGCGCGCTCGGTCCTGCGCAAAAGTCCCGATGGCAACGGCTACGCCCTGGTGTGCGCGCCGGAGAACGAGGCCGCGATCTATGCCGAGGCGCTGACGCTCAATCTCTGGCCGCGCGCGCAAGAGTTCGGCGGGCCGGTGAAGCTGATCGGCGCCGATCCGAACGCGAAAGGCGCGCCGGCGACGGCGCAGACCAACTACGCGCTCGGAACCGAGAACGGCTACGACTACGATTTCGTGCCCGGGACCGGTCACCTCCTGCAGATCGAGCAGCCGGCGGAATGCGCGCGGCTGGTCGAGGAATTCATGGCGACGTGCGGCTTGCGCCGTCGGTGAGCGGCGCTTTCCTGTAAATAACAGGAAAAATACAGGACGCCGCCGCGTCCGGCACGCCAGGCCGCGCCCCCGAAGGGCGGTCTTGGCATCGCCCTCCCGCACAGCACAAAGGCCCGGAGGCGGTTGTCCGCCCGGGCCTCATGCGCACTTCTCGAAGTTATGCGAACCTACACTGTCCACGTAACGAAGTCAAGT
>CAWIGD010000011.1:0-21945 GCA_963835165.1 uncultured Alphaproteobacteria bacterium | reverse complement strand
TTGGCCTTGCGTGGTGGCCGGGAGAGCGGAGAATCGAGCGAGCAAGACTTGCAGCTTCGCCCGACCGACTGACTCGGCGCGAGCCTCCACTTTGCCAGGAGCCACCTGATGAGCTTGTGCCGCCTCGTCGCGTCCGCCGTGCTGATGCTCTCGCAGCTCGGTGTCGCGGCGGCCCAGGAATGGCCGACCAGACACATCACGGCGATCGTACCGTTCGGGCCGGGCAACAGCGTGGACATCGTCGGCCGCCTGTTGGTCGCACGCATGTCCGAGCTGCTGGGCCAGCAGATCATCGTCGAGAACATCGGCGGCGCCGGCGGCTCGATCGGCACCGCACGCGCGGCACGCGCCGCTCCTGACGGCTACACGATCGTCATTGGAGGGGCGGATACGTTCGCTCAGAACCAGTCCCTGTTCGAAAAGCCGCCCTACAATCCCGCCACCGATTTCGTCCCGATCGTGCTCGCCGTCGAGTTGCCGCTCGTGCTGGTCGGGCGCAACGGCCTGCCGCCGAGCAACCTGCAAGAGCTGATCCTCTACATGAAGGCCAATCAGGACAAGATGCAGTTCGGCTCCTCGGGTGTCGGCGGGGCGACGCATCTTGCCTGCGCGCAAGTCATGCGCGCTGCCGGCGTGACGCTCGCGCACGTACCCTACCGTAGCGCGGCCGCCGGCATTCAGGACATGATCGGCGGCAACCTCGACCTCTATTGCCCGGTCGCTGCGGGAGCATTGCCGCACATCGAGGCGAAAGCCATCAAGTTCTTCGGCGTGCTGACCGACCAGCGCTCGCCGTTGCTGCCGCATCTGCCGACCGCGGCCGAGCAGGGCCTCCCGGGCATCCAAGGCAACTACTGGATCGGCATCTTTGCACCGGCCGGAACGCCGGAGCCGATTGCGGCGAAGCTGACCCAGGCTGCCATGTCCGCTCTCGAGACGCCCATCGTCGAGTCGCGGCTGCGTGAGGTCGGCGCCGCGATCGTCGCGCCCGAGCGCCGCACGCCCGCATATCTGAACAAGTACGTCCCTGAAGAGATCGCCGGCTGGGCGAGGATCATTCGGGAAAGCGGCGTGGTGCCGAAGTAGGCGCGACCGAGGCCGCACGCGCGAGGAGGGCTGACGGAGTCAGCGACGTGGCGCAGCGGAGTGCGACGCTAGCATCTGCACTGACCTAGGGGGAATGGTGCCCAGGGGCGGATTTGAACCACCGACACCTGCATTTTCAGTGCAGTGCTCTACCAACTGAGCTACCTGGGCGCCGCGCCCGCA
Source organism: uncultured Alphaproteobacteria bacterium (assembly GCA_963835165.1). Classification (GTDB taxonomy): domain Bacteria; phylum Pseudomonadota; class Alphaproteobacteria; order Rhizobiales; family Xanthobacteraceae; genus VAZQ01. The sequence goes on along the minus strand of CAWIGD010000011.1, from coordinate 20,676 downwards.
CGGATGGCGGACGAAGGAGAGCGCGGGGGGTTATAGAGGCTCGATTCCGGGCTGTCCAGACGAGCGGCCGGGGGAGGAAAACGCGCCGAAGCCCGAACTTTCCGGCGCATTCGCCGTTGTTCCCGTGCGGCAATTCACGGGACGGTTCGGATGCGCGGTCGGGTCATCTCACTCTTCTGGTGCCTCGCGGCGGTGACGAACCTCGGCGGCGCGACTTACGCCCAGAACCGCGCCGAGCTGCGCCCGCCGTCCGCCTTCGCCGCCATCTCCGATCCGCAGGAGCGCTCGCGCATGCTGTTCACCGAGGCCGCCAAGGTGATCATGAATCCGCGCTGCATGAACTGCCATCCGGCGAGCGACCGTCCGACCCAAGGCAACGACATGCATCCGCATTCGCCCGCGGTCACGCGCGGAGCCGACGGCGGCGGAGTGCCCGGCAACACCTGCGGCGCCTGCCACATGAACCGCAACGTCCCGATTTTCGCCGGCCAACAGACATCGTTCCAAAGCCTGCCGGGACATTCGCGCTGGGGTCTCGCGCCGATCGAGATGGCGTGGGAGGGCAAGTCGATCGGCGATATCTGCCGGCAGATCAAGGACCCGCAGCGCAACGGCGGACGTGATCTCGCGTTGTTGCACGAGCATCTGGCGCACGATGATCTCGTCGGCTGGGCCTGGAACCCGGGGCCCGGTCGCGACCCCGCGCCCGGCACCCAGGAGCAGCTGGGCGAACTGGTCAAGGCCTGGATCGACAGCGGCGCCGCGTGTCCGTAGGACGCTTGAGCCCATGAGCCGGAATCACTCTGCGGGATTGCGACGGGCGGCGCCCACCGGTCCCTCTCCCGCGCGCCCGGCTGCCCGGCGCGGCTTGATTCCGAAGTCGGAGACCCGACTTCGCGGAGAGGGATGGGGTGGGGAGGGAGTTAGATCTCGAGCCTGATCTGCTACCGCCCTCATCCACCCTTCCCCAATCGGGAGGGGCCACCTCGCTCTGGCTACGCCACGGCTCGCCGTCGTTGCGCGCGCCGTCCTCGTCCTCGTCTTCCTTGCCAGCCACCACGTAGGCCCCGCTGAGCCAGCGGTTCAGGTCGACATCGGCGCAGCGCTTGCTGCAGAACGGCCGGAACTTCTCGACGACCGGCTTGCGGCAGATCGGGCAGGACGCGGTGCGGGGATTATCAGCGTGCTCGGACATGATGCTCGATATGGTGGCCGGTTGCCTGAGCGCCAAGGTTCACACGATCAAGCGTCACGCTCTCAGGCGTTCGGCGTCACATGGCATTGAGCCAGCCCGAGCGGATCGGGAAACCCTCGCCGGACAACAGCGTGGTCACTTCGTAAAGCGGCAGCCCGACCACGTTGCTGTAGGAGCCGACGATCTTGACGATGAAGCTGCCGGCGATGCCTTGCGCGGCATATCCGCCGGCCTTGCCGCGCCATTCACCGGACGCGAGATAGGCTTCGATGTCGTCCTGCGACAGGCGCTTGAACCGGACGCGGGTCTCGACCAGGCGCTGGCGATAGGCCTCTTTCGGAGTGACCAGGCAAACCGAGGTGTGGACGCGGTGATTGCGTCCCGACAACAGGCGCAGGCATTGCGCCGCCTCGTCGAGCATCTCGGCCTTTGGCAGGATGCGCCGGCCGACCGCAACCACGGTGTCGGCGGCGAGGATATAAGCGCCCTGGAGTTCTTCGTCGGCACGCAGATGATCGAGCGCGGTCTCGGCCTTGGCGCGCGCCAGCCGATTGGCGCAGGCGCGCGGCAGTTCGCCCCGCTTGGGGGTCTCATCGACATTGGCGGGGCGGAGCCCGTCGGGCTCGATGCCGGCCTGATTGAGGAGCGAGACGCGGCGGGGCGAGCCGGACGCGAGGACGAGCTTCGGCCGGCCTATCATTTTTGTTTGCGCAACGACTGCATGGAGCGGACCGTGGAGCTGGAGACAACGCTGTTACTTAAATCGATAGGTGATACGACCCTTGGTGAGATCGTACGGCGTCATCTCGACCAGAACCTTGTCCCCGGCAAGCACGCGGATGCGATTCTTGCGCATGCGTCCGGCGGTGTGGGCGATGATCTCATGTTCGTTTTCGAGTTTGACCCTGAAAGTGGCGTTCGGAAGCAACTCCGTCACGACCCCAGGAAATTCCAGAAGTTCTTCCTTTGCCATCCGCTACCCAGCGCCTAGTGTCCCGATTCCGGATCACCCCGCCCGGAAGGCGCGAAACCTAGCGGAATCAGGGCCATCCGACAACTGGTCAACGCGGCTTTCGTCATTCATTGCCGCTCCGGTGCGGGAAAAAACGCGTCCTGATCCGTTGCAGCAGTTGGTCGCGCACGTCTCGGTACGCATTCATGCGCTGCTCCCGGCTCCCTTCGATCGCGGTCGGATCGGCGGTGGGCCAATACTCGACGTCGGCCGCGAGCGTGCGCGTGAGCTCGAGCGCCTTGTGGTGGGCTTCGGGGGAGAGCGTGACGATCAGATCGAAATTGAGCCCCTCCAGATCGTCGAGCTCTTCGAAGGTCATCGGGCGGTGCGCCTTGATGTCGATGCCGCTCTCGTCCATGACCGCGGCCGCGAACACGTCGAGCTCGCCTTTGCGAACGCCGGCCGAGGCGACGTAAAGCGAGGTGCCGAGCGCCTGCCGCAACAGCGCCGCCGCCATCGGCGACCGCACGGAATTGAGGCCGCACGCGAACAGCACCGCTTGCGGCCGTTGCGTCGATGGCGTTCGCTTCATCCCTTCCAATGGAGTACGCAGATCAGAGTGAACAGGCGACGCGCGGTATCGAAATCGAGCTTCACCTTGCGCGCCAAACGCTCCATCAGGATATTGGAGCCCTCGTCGTGGAGCGCCCGCCGGCCCATGTCGAGGGCCTCGATGCGGTCGGGTGTCGCGGTGCGAATGGCTGCGTAGTAGCTGTCGCAGACCATGTAATAGTCCTTCACGATCCGTCGCAGCGGCGACAGCGACAGCAGGTGAGCCACCACCGGCGCCCCGTCCGCGTGCCGGATGTCGAACACGAGACGCGTCCCGGTGATGCTCAAATGCAGCGCAAACGGCCCCCCGTCGTCGTCCTTGGGGGCAAAGATGTTGTCCTCGAGCAGATCGTAGATCGCCACCGCGCGCTCGTGCTCGACATCGGGATTGGAGCGGCCGATCGAGTTTTCATCGAGCGTGACCGCAACCAGGCGGTTGGATCTCTGGTTGGATGTGCGCTCCGAGCGGGTCATCGCCGATGATGCATGTGCCGGGCGCGGACATTCGCGGCCGCGCCGAACCGGAGCTGGACCTGATGGGCGCCGGGAATCATCATCGATTGAGGCGTATCGCGACCGAGCGGGCGTGCGCCTCGAGCCCCTCGGCTTCGCCCAGCGCGATCGCGGCCGGCGCAAGCGCGCGCAACTGATCGGGTCCGCATTTGAGGATCGAGGTGCGCTTCATGAAGTCCGGCACCCCCAGTCCGGAGGAGAAACGGGCCGAACGCGCGGTCGGCAACACATGGTTCGAACCGCCGACATAGTCGCCGATCGCCTCGGGCGTGTGCGGGCCCAGAAAAATGGCGCCGGCATTGCGGATCTGCAGCGCCAGATGCTCGGCATTCTCGCTCTCGATCTCGAGATGCTCGGGCGCGATGGCGTCGACCAGCGGCACCGCCTCGTCGAGCCCGCCGACCACGATGATCACGCCGAAATCGCGCCAGGATGCCTCCGCAACCTGCACACGCGGAAGCGATTTGAGTTGCGCGTCCACGGCTTTCTCGACCTCGCGCGCGAGATCGGGATCGTCCGTGATCAGGATCGACTGGGCGCTGGCGTCATGCTCGGCCTGGGCCAGGAGATCGGCCGCGATCCAGCCGGGGTTGCCGGTCTTGTCGGCAAGGATCAGCACCTCCGAGGGCCCGGCGATCATGTCGATGCCGACCATGCCGAACACGAGACGCTTGGCCGCCGCCACATAGGCGTTGCCGGGGCCGACGATCTTGGCGACCGGCGCGATGGTCTCGGTGCCGTGGGCCAGCGCCGCGATCGCCTGGGCGCCGCCGATCCGATAGATTTCGTCGATGCCCGCAAGCTTGGCCGCCGCCAGCACCAGCGGCGAAAGCTTGCCGTCCGGCGCCGGGACCACCATCACCAGACGCGGCACGCCGGCGACCTTGGCCGGCACGGCATTCATCAGCACCGAGGATGGATAGGCGGCGGTGCCGCCAGGCACGTAGAGGCCGACCGATTCGATCGCGGTCCAGCGCGACCCAAGTTCGACCCCAAGCGCGTCGGTGAAGCGCTCGTCCTTCGGCAATTGCCGGCGGTGATAGGCTTCGATCCGGTCGCGCGCGAAGGCGAGCGCGTCGAGCGCACGCCGGTCGCATATGGCGTGGGCGGTCGCGACCTCGTCGGCGCTCACTCTGAGGCCGGCCTGGTCGAGATCGAGCCGATCGAATTTCCGGGTCAACTCCATCAGCGCCCGGTCGCCACGGGCGGCAACGTCGGCGATGATCGCGCGCACGGCGTCTTCGACGTCGGCCGACGCCTCGCGTTTGGTTGCGAGCAGACCGCGAAAACGCTGGGCAAAATCGGGAGCGCGGCTGTCGAGGCGGGTCGGCATGGCCTGTCCTACCGGACCACACGGACCGGGTCACCGCTCAATGGCGCGCGAGAGGGGGGGCGTCAACCCCGGGCGTCGGTGGCCTCGTCCCGGTGGACCGGACGCTCGGCTGCGGGCCAGGACGGCCCGAGATCGGCAAGCTCCGCTTCCAGACATTCGACCTCGAGCCGAAGCATCCCCCCACCCGAGAATATGAGGGTCACGACCCCGGCAGGCGCATCGGTCTCGGCAAACTCCACGGCGAGCAGGTTGAGCACCGCGTCCTTGCCGGATGGATTGACATGGCGACATTTGCAGCAATTGACCCGCTCGAAACGCAGCGCCGAGCGGCAGCGCCGGAGTTCGGGCCTTGTTCCCTCCGCCGAGAGCCAGTCGAAGCGGCTGAGGGCGACGATGAGGCGCTTTTCCTGCGGACGCCAGATCACGTCCGCCACCTTCACCAGGGCATCCTGCAGATGGGTTGAAACGACCTCAAGGTCCTCGCGGTCGAGGGCGACGAACTTCACCTGATCCATGACGCACGCTCCCTGCCGTCCTGTCGCATTTTGATCTTGTACGGAGGTAGTTAGGAAGCTGCCCCCGGCAGTGCAAGCGGGGAAACAACCCTCCTGCCCCGGTGTTTGGCGGTACCTAGAAGGACACGCAGGCCGGCCGCACGATCGTGATGACCGAATGCTGCTTGAAGCGGGCTTTGTAGGCGTCGGCGATCTCGTTCAGCCGCGCCACGTCCTCGTCATGGCCCGGCAGCACGATCTGCACGACCTTGCTCCGCTCGCGCAGGATCTTGTTGCTCGCCCGGTCGCGCCACTGGCCGCCGGCGTCGTACACGGTGAGCCCTTCGGGGAAGCGCGACATGATCTCTTGGTCGACGAAGCGGCCCCACTGGCTCTCGCTCACGGCAAACCGCGCGCCGATATTGCGGCCGAACATGAGTTCCGCCACCTGGGTCGGCTTCTGGCCGCCGCGGCACTCCACCAGCTGGGCATCGGCAGTGCCGGCAAGCGCCGGCGCGAGCACCAGGATCGCCAGGGCGCGACCCAGCGCGGCGGTCGCATGCCTTAGAGCATTTTCCGGAAAGTAGACTTCCGCTTTTTTGGCAGCCGACAACCTCGACTATCCGCTGATGCGCTCGATGGCGGCGCCGCAGGCCGAGAGCTTGTCCTCCAGCCGCTCGAAGCCGCGGTCGAGGTGATAGACGCGGTTGACCATGGTCTCGCCCTCGGCCGCCAGCGCGGCGATAACGAGCGAGACCGAGGCGCGCAGATCGGTCGCCATGACAGGAGCGCCGGTGAGCGCCTTCACCCCTTCGATGGTCGCCCGTTCGCCGTCGAGCTGGATGTGCGCACCAAGCCGGACCAGCTCCTGCACGTGCATGAAGCGGTTCTCGAAGATCGTCTCGGTGATGTGGGACGTGCCCTTCGCCCGCGTCATCAGCGCCATGAGCTGGGCCTGCAGGTCGGTCGGGAAGCCGGGGAACGGCGAGGTCGTCACCTCGACCGCGCCGATGCCCGCCTCCGTTGCGCGCGACCCGCACCCCGGTATTGGTCGGAGTGATCTCCACGCCCGCCTGCACCAGCACGTCGAACGCCGACTGCAGCAGTTCCGCGCGCGCATTTTCCAGCAGCACGTCGCCGCCGGTCATGGCGACCGCCATGGCATAGGTGCCGGTCTCGATGCGGTCGGGCAGCACGCGGTGGCGCGCGCCGTTGAGCTTGGCCACGCCCTCGATCACGATCCGCGAGCTGCCGGCGCCGGTGATCTTGGCGCCCATCTTGTTGAGGCAATCGGCGACGTCCGTGATCTCCGGTTCGCGCGCGGCATTCTCGATCACGGTCGTGCCGCGGGCGAGCGAGGCTGCCATCAGCGCGGTATGGGTGCCGCCGACCGTCACCTTGGAAAATTTGATCTCGCCGCCCCTGAGCCCGTTCTTGGCGCGGGCGATGACATAACCGCGCTCGACCTCGATGTCGGCGCCCAGGCTTTCGAGCGCCATGATCAGAAGGTCCACCGGCCGCGTACCGATGGCGCAGCCGCCGGGCATCGAGACCTTCGCCTCGCCCATGCGCGCGAGCAGGGGCGCCACCACCCAGAAGCTCGCCCGCATGCGCGAGACCAGTTCATAGGGAGCGGTGGTATCGATGATGTTGGCGGCGGAGATGTGCAACGTCTGCCCGTCGTACTGGGTCTCGCCGGGACGCTTGCCGCCGACCATGACATCGACGCCGTGATTGCCGAGGATGCGTTGCAGCAGGCCCACGTCGGCGAGGCGCGGGACATTGTCGAGGATGAGCGTCTGATCGGTGAGCAGGCTCGCGATCATCAATGGCAGAGTGGCGTTCTTGGCGCCGGAGATCGGAATCGTTCCGTTGAGCTTTTGCCCGCCGCTGATGCGAATGCGATCCATGCCCCGTCCCCCGTTCTGGCAAACGCCGCCGATCCCTTGCGAAACCGCGGCGCCATGCAGAAAGGCCAGCCCGTCCGCACGGTCGCGGCCCCGGGTCTAGCTGCGCTGCTTATGTGCGGCAATTCCGGCGGAATCGTGGGGCTGATCGGGGGGCTCGGGGTCGGCCCCGGGCGCGATTCTGCGCCCTTTCGCCTGGGCTTTGCGACGCCTAAGGTTCTCCCGCAACGCCGCGCCCAGGCGCCGCTGCTGGCTTGCTCTCTGCTTGCTCTTGTCCGTGCTTTTGGGCCGATCGTCCATGGCGGGAAAGATACGAACCGGCGCGGGGCGAAGGAAGGGCCTCGGCGCGAGGGTGCCGAGGGCGGTCCGTGCTTGCGCCGCTTTGGACCTTATGGCAAGGATCGCCGCATTCGCGGCCGCATTTCCTCTATTAGCATCCGGCCCGGCGCTGCCGTAGCTCAGTGGTAGAGCACTCCCTTGGTAAGGGAGAGGTCGTAAGTTCAATCCTTACCGGCAGCACCATTTTTATTAGCTTTCTTCAACGTCTTCTCGCACTTCGACGCGGAGACGATCCGCGTCATGGGCCTCGCATATGAAATGGCCTTGGTAGCGCTTCGCCTCGCTGATCGCGGCGACCTCGCCAATGAAATTCTCGCACGCAGGGTCGCGGATCTTGCCAAAGGAGGTGAGCGCGATCCCGGGCGGCTGTGCGATGGCGTCCTGCTGGAATTTCGCGCAGCGCCGCCGCATGTGTAAGGGGCAGGCCGCCCAGCCAAAGCCGGATCTATCAAGACTTCGGGAAGTGCCCGCCGCCGGCAAGCCACTGCAGCGCGAACATGACAGCCGCTCCGACCGCACCTGGGGGAGGGAGCACACGTAGCTTGCGGGCACTGATTTCATCTCGACGGCATCGGCGCTAATTAGATGACGTGCCAGTCAGGCCCCGGATTGAACGAGCCGGCTGCGCCCCCGGAGAGGAAAGTCATGCCGTCCATCAGCCAGATCGCCGGCGTGCCGTCGCTGCTCTGCCACAGGATGTCGGACTTGTTGTCGCCATTGTAGTCGCCGGTGTCCTTGATCTGCCAGCTCGGCCCCGGATTGAACGAGCCGGCGGCACCGTTGGACAACACATTGCTGCCATCCATCAGCCAGATCGCCGGCGTGCCATCGCTCCCCTGCCAGAGGATGTCGGACTTGTTGTCGCCGTTGAAGTCGCCGGTGGCCTTGATCTGCCAGCTTGGCCCCGGATTGAACGAGCCGGCGGCACTGTTGGACAACACGTTGCTGCCGTCCATCAGCCAGATCGCCGGCGTCCCGTCGGCGCCCTGCCAGAGGATGTCGGATTTGTTGTCGCCGTTGAAGTCGCCGGTGGCCTTGATCTGCCAGCTCGGCCCCGGATTGAACGAGCCGGCGGCACTGTTGGACAACACGTTGCTGCCGTTCATCAACCAGATCGCGGGCGTTCCGTCGCTCCCCTGCCACAGGATGTCCGATCTGCTGTCGCCGTTGAAGTCGCCGGTGGCCTTGATCTGCCAGCTCGGCCCCGGATTGAACGAGCCGGCGGCACTTGCCGACACGACGTTGGTGCCGTCCATGAGCCAGATCGCCGGCGTCCCGTCGGTGCCCTGCCACAGGATGTCGGAATCGCCGTCGCCGTTGAAGTCGCCACAGTCCTTGACCTGCCAACCTGGCCCCGGATTGAACGAGCCGATGGCGCCGGTTGACACCGCAGTGGTGCCGTCCATCAGCCAGAGCGCGGGCGTGCCATTGCTGGCTTGCCAGAGGATGTCGCTGATGCCGTTGGGATTGAAGTCGGTCGGCGCGGTGGTGGAAAAAAATCGGCTGCTGTTCGGAAGCACGGCAAGCGGGCTAAGCGAGGTTAGGGCACCTCTTTCAGTCGAAGCGATTTGCCTCGCTATTTGAGAGGCGATAGGCGCATAATGTTCGACCACCCGTGCGGTGGCTGAGAGACCGGTTGCGCTCCCGATACCATCAGTGGAGGGGGACATGTCCACGGTCAACGAATATCACACGTACGCGCGAGATTGCCTTAGGTGGGCCGCCAGGGCTCGCACCGAGGAGCAGCGAAGGCAGCTCCTGACTTTAGCCCACGACTGGACGCAATCCGCGTTGGGGCTTGAGGGCGTAACCGTTCCGACGCAAAGCAACGACGATGTCCCTCAGGAAGTGATACGTTCATCCTAACCCAAGAATTTCTTTCGCACCTGCTGGGGGTGCGGAGAAACACCGTGTCGGTGGAGGCCCATAGCGCGCAGCAAGCGGGGCTAATCCAATACAGGCGTCGCGGGCAAATGAGACCGCGACGCCGCCCGGAAAGAAAAGGCCCCGCCGAAGCGGGGCTAGTGGACCATCGAAAGGTTGAGTTACCGGGGTGAGCCTACGAAGATTCGACGCCCTTGTCGGTCTGCTACCTGACGCTAAGGCACCTCTTCCAGCTTCGCCCACGCTTTCCAAGCGTCCCAGCTCTTCTGAAACTGCGCCTTGGCTTCTTCCAAGGTCGCCACACGATCCGAGCGCGTCATCGGACCTTTGATGGTTAGCGACCAGAACCAGCGCAGACTGTCGGGACCGCCGCGCGTCTGGTAGATGCAGCCGATATTCCACTCGCCGCAGAACACGGTGTAGTCGGCGCGGTCCTGGTCGATCCCAGAGCTAAGGCCCGCAGGGCGCATGATGCCATTAGCGCGGCTGCTTCAGTCGCTCAATTTCGGCAAGTGCCTCATCGCGCTGGCGCAGGAACTCGTTGCGCTCGCCAAGGGCAATATCGCGCTGGCGCAAATATTCGTCGCGCTCATAAAGCGCAGTGTTGAGTTTGCCCAGATACTCTTGGTGTCGCGCCATGGCTTCCCGCAAAGCCATCTCAGCCCTCGCGAGTTTTTGCCGCGATTTAATGCCGAACATGCACCCTCCCTTGCTGTCGGTTGCCGCGACACTATCAGCTATGCGGCCTCTTCGGCGGTAGCTTGGTTACCAGCTCTGGCCACAAGTCCTCGATCAGCTCGCGCATTGGGTTGGAGATGGCTTCGATGCGTTCGAAGTCGAGAACTTCCCTATGGATGCACTCGATCTCAGCCGAGTGGATGATCCGGCCGTCGAAGACGCGCGACTCGTAGCGGCGTTTTTTCTTGGTCATTGCGGTCGGTCCTGCGCCGGATGGGGCAACGGCCCTTCGTGCTCGAACACGCACGCCAGGTCTCGGCAATCGATCCACCCGCCGCAGGCCGGACAGCGGATGAAATGCTCGGCCTCGTCCGTGGCAGGCTTGCCGACGCGCTCGCCCCTGTATCGTCCGCGCGGTATGTCGGGGCTGGTCACAGGCGCTCAAGTTCGCCGCGAATCGTCGGGCTGCGACGCGGGCCAAAACACGCTGGTCACGTAGCGGCAGGATGGGCACTCATATCCGATCAGCCCCGGCTCGTTTTGCAGCGGCTCGATCCTGACCACCTCGTCCATCGTGGCCTTGCAGCGTGGGCACGCTATACTATTTCGTCTTTTCGAAAGGTTCGACACGCAAACGATCCCTTGCGACGGGGTTCAAGGGCTTCTACGAGCGTCAACGCGTCATGGAGCGGGTTGGTTGCAGCCTTACGGCCGGTCTGTTTCTAGTTCTCATCTAGCTTGAGCGCTGTCATGCCGATCAGGGCATACTTGGGCGGCCTTCGGTTCGACCCGGAGACCACGCGTCTCATGGCCATCGCTTTCGAAATGACCCTTGTGGCCCTCCAGCGCACCGATGGCATCGTCAACCCGACCCGTGAAGCGGTCGCCAAAAAGATCATCGAGCTTGCGAAAGCTGGTGAGCGCGACCCGGAGCGTCTATGCGACACGGCCTTGCAGTCGTTGCGGCCAAGCCCCGAGTGATAATCAGCGACCCCAATCCTCTTCCGCCTCTCGCCTCACCGCCGGTGCTTCCGGATTCTTGAACTTCAGCCAGTCCGGCGAGCGCCCCGACCTGTACCGCGAGCCGAGGCGCTTCGACACAATCCCCTCGGCACCCAGCTTGCAGGCGTGATGAAACACGGCGGCGCCGTTGGGATGCGCTATGTGCTCGTTCAGACGCACCCCAGGCATGCCCTTGCGTAGGAGGCTGGCGAGGGTCGCCTTGCGGGTCTCGATTGGCTCTCGCCTCATATCGAGGCCGTCCATCTCCAGCAGGTCGAAGGCGAACAGGAAGGCGCGCGCCTCGTTCCGCCGCTGACGGAGCGTCGAGAAGATTACCAGACCCCTCTCATCGCAGCACACCACCTCGCCATCGATCAGGCAGGAGCGCAGCTTTAGGTGGTTCACGGCCTCGACCACCAACGGGAAACGCGCCGACCAGTCATTCCCATTGCGGGTTAGAAGGCGGATGCCCACGGGATCGCGACGGGCCATGAGCCGATAGCCGTCGTGCTTGATCTCATGAATCCAATTTGAGCCGGAAGGTGGCTTGTCGGCGGGGGATGGCAGGCACGGCCCTATGAAGGTGGCAGCACGCCGTATTTTCTAATTCATGGGCCAGACGGCGCCGCGGGCGCGCAATCGAACGAATCTCGAGAGCAGCCTACATCAAAGCTTAAAACAGATCGCGATGACGTTATGGCGTTGGCTCCGGTCCCGGTAGGTCTCGAATGACGCTCAGAGCTGCGTCGGACAACCAGTCTCCGGAAGCTTTTCGATCGCTTGGCCCGTCCTGCGAGAGATCTCTCCACTTATTGAACGTAGTCACGCCCTGGACGAGACATGTCCGGGCTGGCCGCGATTTGCTGCGTCGGGGATTCGATGCTGCAAACAGGATCGGTGACCTCACTTTTGCGGCGTACTGCTGCAGCCACCTGAACACGAACAAATGCACCTAGTGACGTTAGAGTGAGCGCCTCACCCGGCGTCACCGTCGCGTGCAGAATCGTCTACGAATACTTCAATTGGGAGAGAGTGATTGATCACGTAGGCTGCCGTAGTTCTGGTCGTGCTTGTCAGGTTGGAGTAGACCGCTCGCGTCCTTGGCGCGGGCCAGCAGCGTGTACTGTCCCGGTTCTTTCGGTGTAAGCCAATCGAATTTCCAACGTCGCCACGCATGCCGTCGCATAGGATCTAGGAATTCTGCCTCGGCCCAGGTTTGGCCACAATCAGTGCTCACTGCGATCTCAGTCACGTCGGTCTCGCCTGCCCATGCAGCGCCGGAAACCGTGTAGATCCGGTTCGGGAGGAGCGTTTCGTAAACACTCAGGCGCTGGTTGGAGCAGGAATGGCTGGCCAGTCCCGAAGCGCAGCAGAAGCAGCAGGAGATGCTTGCCCAGCGTCGCACGCTCGTGCGGTGCTTGCTCAGTGAGATCAAGCACGGAAACAGTTTGACGAAGCTGTACGCCTCCCTGCTGGCAACTGCCGTCACCGTTCCCGCATTCCGCTGTGATCCGTGCCGGTCATTCGATCGGCTAAGCGCTCGACGCCGTTGCCAGTTCTGTGATGGCGTCCGCGCCGCGGGGCTAGCGAGCCGTGCCGCCGGATCTTCATTCCTGAGATGGCTGTGACAACGCCTAGCGTCGACCATCTCTGGACCGAGCGGTGTGGAAGAGCTATTACCCGCGGCATGGACGAGGAGAAGGTGACAGACTTATCGGCCGAACGAGATGCGTATCTGCGCCAGCTGCGCAACGAGCTCTTACGCCAGCGGGATGAGGCGATTGGCGAGCGCAACAAGCTCTTAGGCCAGCGGGATGAGGCGATTCGCGAGCGCAACGAGCTCTTTCGTCAGCGGGATGTGGCGATTGGCGAGCGCAACGAAATCTTACGCCAACGCGACGCATGGATCGAAGTGTTCAACGAGCTTGAGCGCCAGATTGATCTCACGATCGAAGACCGCAACCTCCCGGCCGAGAGGAGGCTATGGCGCATCCGCGAGATTGTTCATAAGATCGCCTATGAGACGGCCGTCCCGGATGAAAAACTCACCACGTCGCCGAAGGTTCTGCGTTACATCAGGGCGGGTGCAATCGTCATCGTAGTGCTGCCGTTCGTGCTGCTGATTATGCCGTTTCTCGCGGCTTGTGGATGGTACGACAGGGCGCGGCAGAGCTTCACCGCGAAACCGGACCGCTAGGCGCCTCGACCGCTCCGCCATCGCCAGGGCGGGCAGCAAGAAAGGTGGGCCAGCGCCCCGCCTATGCGCGACCGCTCACCGGGGCCCCCGAACACCCGACCAGGCCGCGCTGTGAATTGTATGTATTCCAGAATTCTTCATGGGTTGAGCCAACCGGCGAGCGGCGCTTTGCAGAGCAGCATAGCATTATTGATCTTCCGACCGAGATTGCCGCCGCCGCGGTCGAGCGCAACCTTGGAGATACGCGCTGAAATGAATCGTCGAGCAGATGAGCGACTACCAGGCGATCTTCTATGGGGTTCATCGCACCAGCACCATGAAGTCCATCCGGCCGTCGCTCGACGCGTCAAGTCGCTCTGGGCGAAGGAGCTGCTGACATCCTCCCTGGCTCTGATCGCCGGCGGTGCGCACCGCGTGCCGCGTTATTACATGGCGGGAACACCACTCCTTCGATCGCGACCGAAGGATGGCATCCGCACCAGTTCTTTGCGATACAGCCGGCAGAGCTGCTCCGCGAATACGCGGACTACCGCGCCGTGACCCTCGAGCATCTGGCGGCCGATGCCCGGTGCCGAGCGACCTATCGGCCGGACCAGATGCAACGCGTTTTCGATCTCGTGCACTTGAAGTATCTTGCTCCGATGCTCTCGCCGGCCGTCATGGACTATCTCATTCGGCAATCCATGCTCCCCGACACGACATCCCGACAAATCATCGACGGGATCTGGAGCACCTTCACCCGTCCTTCCGACGGTCGCGCGGGAGGTCTAAAGCACTATCTCGCTGGCGCCGTGGCACTATTGGACCTGGCATACGGGGCGGTTCAGCATCTTCATCGCTTCGCTGGCCTCTACGCCGAACTCAGATTTCAGGGAAAGCTCGATGTCTCGTTGAATCGCTCGCCCAACAGAATGACGGTCAAGCATAGGTCGCCTGACGGCCGACCGCCGCTACGTGCTTTCGCGAGCACTCTTGCGTCAGGAATTCGGCGACGGCGGGCAGGTGACCGCGTCCCATATTCGAAATATCATCGGCCATCTCGACGACTACGTGTAGCTCTTGACAAGGCGATGAGGCGAAATGATCGGGACCACCGACATGGCATTGCAGCCCAACGATAGTGACGCCAAGGGCGGGCCGGGTGCGACGAAGCCTGACGCATTCCTGGGGATCTTCGATTTCTCCTACCAGCACTATGCGCTCGGCGATCTGCTGACGAACCAGGTCAACCTCGCGATCATGGCGATCGAGCAGGGACATTGTCAGGTCGACATCATCGTTACGGCCAATCCCGAGCGGCCGTCGGCGCGCCAGCAGAAGTTCGTCACGCGCGCCAATTACATCGCCCATCTCGACAACATTATGCCGGTCTTCGCGTGCAATCCATTGTTGCGGTCATTGCAGCTGGTTCGCGACGTCCAGACGTTCAATTTTCTGATTGCGTTGCATCACCGAAACCGCATGCCGATGTGGCCGGACCTCAAGACGCATCTCAAGATGCGGCAGGATTTTCCGATCGGCCACCGCCGCATCAATGCCTTCCATGCGCGCCACGGTCATATTCCGGAGCTGTCCGCCCCTCGCGGATACGAAGGCTGGGCACGGCATTTTCACCTTACGGAATTGGGCGGACGTCCACTCGTCATCATCAATCCGCGTCAAAGCTCGTTGACCGAGAATCCCGCCGTGACCGACCGCGACGCGCCGCTATCCAAATGGCATGCATTCATCGATGCCGTCGCGGAGAAGCACCCGGAGGCGCTGTTCGTGGTGGTCGGCGGCTTTCAGGAATGGGAGCACCGGCTGCTGTACCGCCGAAATGTCTTCATTCCGCGCGCTTGCGGCTTGCGGCTTGCGCACGAGCTCGCGCTCCTGAAGATCGCCAATCTGTTCATGGGAACATCGAGCGGCTTTGCCACCTTCGCAACGTTTACCGACGTGGCATACGCCATCGCCAACGTCGAGCACAATTTCGCGCCCCCCGCCGAAGTTCGCCTCGACGATCGGCACTATCCGTTTGCCAAGGCAAATCAGATTCTGACCTGGCGGCAGGAAACAACCGAGGAGCTGCTGTCGCTGTTCAATGAACTCTATTCCGACGTGCGCGCCGATCGCGCAACAGAGCTGCGAACAGCGGCGATCTCGGACCGGCAGGCAGCCGCTCCTGGTTCGACCGGGACTGGTCGCGCATGATCGGCCGTCTTCTGCTTGGTCCCTACAGGCTTGCCGAGCCGTGGTTGCGGCATCCCAATTGGATGATCCGCCGCGCCGCTCAAGCCGCCGTTCTCGGGGTCGCGACAATTTGGCTTGCGCTGCTGGGCACCAAGCAGGCGGAGGAAGGTGCACCCGAAGGAAGCGATGAGTTCGTTCAACAGCTCTCCTCGTCGACGCGGTTGCGCGAGTTTCTCCATGGGCGCGCCATCGCCAAGCCGTTCGTTGGACACATCTGTCGCGTGTTGGTGTTGCGGCTTTCGGTCCATGCGGAGATGCGTGAACGCGCGTGCTCCGACGAGTGCAATTTCGCGTTACGTCTCGCGGGGCCGATCGATCAAAAAGCGCTGAGAAACCTGCTGATTTGGCAGAATCACGTCCTCCCGTCGTACCTGCGGCCGGATGACGACCGCCAGGCCGACGTCGCGCTGGTGCTCACGAGCGGATCGGACAACGAGCCGCGGCTGTTCGATCTCGTCTCCGTCGTGCTCATGCTCGCGCGCTTTCGCAGTCTCGCGTTGTTCTGGGACGAGGAGACCGCCGCGGGGGCCGCATCAGTTCTCATGTCGGAGCGGGAATTGGGCCGCTGGCACGCCGTCGGACAAGCGAGCGATCTTGGAAAAATGCCGCGCGACATCACACGCCAAGTCGAACTTCACGGCACGCGAGGCGGCCTCAAGCTCCTCCCGCACGGGCGCAAATATGCCAATGACTTCTTGAAGCTGGCGCTACCGGGCCGGTTCATCGTCGCGGTCGCGTTGCGGGAACGCGACGACGGCACCGTCGAACCGGACGAGCTAGAGCTCTGGTTGCGTTTGATCGACACGTTACGCGCCCGGCATCCGCAGGCCGCCTTCGTCGTGCTCAATTGCTTCGCCCCGTCGCAATGGCGGGAGTGGCCGGCTCATGTGCGATTCGCACGCCGTCACGGACTCGCTCTGCAAGATGCCATCTGCCTCGCTCAGATCGCCGATGGCTATCTTGGCGTCCTGGACCTCTTTGGTCTGGCTGCCCATTCCGCCGATCGTCCGGGCGTCTATGTCCCGCTTGAGGACGGCGACCTGCCGCGTGCGAAGCGATGCGCCGAAAGCTCGATAGTGTCTCAGATCATGGTTGGAAGCCGAGATCCAGCGGACATTGAAGCGGCGCTCGAGAAGTTCTTTGCGGTTTTGCCGCAGCCTTATACCAACCCTCACAATTAGTGACCGACGACCGCCCAATCGCGGTGGGCGACGGACATGATTTTCCACGGTTGATCGATCAGGGTGTTCCAAGCGTAGCAGCAGTGATCGACGATGTCGCCAAGCAAGAATGCTCGTGGTTCAGCTTGGATTGACGCCAACGGCCAAAAAAATGACCCCAGGCCATTGCGGTTGATCGGGTCTGACGATCGCGACTTTCAGCTGCGTCGTCGCTTCGATCGCGCTCTTCAGCGCGATGGTGGCTGTACCAGAACCTTGTCCAATGGTGACGCCGTGCCCCAAACCGCTTCCGATGCCGAGTGCGGCACCACCCCATTCCGCCAGTTTGAAAGCCTCATAAAAGCTTTGGGCCAACTCTTTCCCCAAGGCATTTTCGTACATGATCTGGACGCGAATTTTTGGAATGTCGGCGAGCCGGGTGCTGAGAGCAGCGATCTCAGCCTCGTTCAACGGCGTCCATCTTGCCCCAATTGTTAAGGCGACCATTCGGTCCAGCGCATCTGTATTTTCTTCCTCCGCGGTCGCCCGCCCCGGTCTGTCCCGATGATCCGGCCGCCGGCGATCAGCGCGCTTTCTAAGCCAGGACCAACCCACAGCGAGCAAAATCGCGGCTGCGATGCTGACGAACGCAACCGCGAATGGAATAGGCACGCCGGCCGCCAGGGCCCATTCCTGCAAAAGCTCGGCAAGCCGTTCTGGCATGGGAGAGATCGACCTCCAGTTCCCCTAAAGGATCACTGCCCTCATCCGTGCGAAGAGGTCGTAAGTTCAGGCAGCACCAATCGAGAATCGTCACGGCCGCCTTGAGCGCCCGAAGGTGCGGCTGGCGATAGCTTACTACAGTGCCGCCACCATTGCCCAACACACGAAGCGTCACGCGCGCTGCGTGGGAAAAGAATTCGGCGCGCCCCGGCGCTGCCGGTTCCCGACCCAACATTTGAATTGCGGGGTTGTGCGCGTTGCCACGCAGGTCAAAGGCTAGCGACTGAGAGGCGCCTTACCCGCTTTGGCAGCCTTCTCGCGCAAATGCCTCCAAACCTCTGCGAGGCGCACCAGCGCGGCCTTGTCAGTCAGGCGCGTCAGCTTCACTTCACCTTTGCCCAACAAAGTCGTCTCCTTGCCGGACCTGATCCAGATCACGTCCATTTGGCCTTGGAAGGGGCGACTGCCGACTGGACTCTCTTCGGTCCACTCGTTCGCCTCGAGGCTGTAGGGGGTCAAACCGGCGGCATACAATTGATCGAGCATGCTCTCATATGACAAACCGCCTGCCTCGCTCAAACCAGGCGAGTGTTCGACGATCACCACATCGGCCCGGGCCAGCGTCCGTTTCGCACCGGTTACCACCTCTGGCTCATAGCCCTCCACGTCGATCTTCACGATCAGGACAGGGCGGTCGGCCAGACCGAGACTTCTCAAGCTCCGTATCGAGGTCGGTAACAGGGACAATCTGCGACCCGCGTCCGTAGTCCGCCAAGACGGAGTGGCGGCCGCGATTGGAGTCCTTGTAGCGGTGCAAGCGAACCAAGCCGCGTCGCGCGCCCACAGCGCACGTGCTCACGACGACGTTGTCGATGCAATTCAGCGACAGGTTGCGACCGAGCAGCCACGCATTGAACAGGTCGGGCTCGAAGGCGACCACGGTCTCCACGGCCTTGTGCTTGGCAGCATGCACTGCATACCACCCGAGATTGGCGCCGACATCGACGAAGATGCCCCGCGGCGAGCGCGCCAAGTGATCGCATATCCACTGCGTCAGCAGCGGCTCGTGGGTCCCGTATTTAGCAATGTGACGACCAATAATATCGCGCCGACTCACAAAGAAGGGCAGCTTCGATTGTTTCGCTCGGGTGCGGAATGCCGGACGCCATGGCACGAGCCAGGCCAACAGGAAAATGAGAGTTCCGACCGGACGGGCGATACGAAGCACGCGCTACGTCACCTTGTTCCTGCGACCATGTGCGACTTGATCGCATGCCGTCACATCAGGTCTGTGAGAATTACTTACTGACAGGCGGTGCTCGTGCCTAGGGGGGTCTCAATCTCTACTGGTTTTGGGGCCGGCTGAAAATCGGGAATCAATCACTGTGTTTTTACGATCTCCGAGAATGGAGGCCACTGACCGAGGCGGCCCTACTGCTGGGGAACGGGGGTCGATGAAGGCTTCCCCTTTTCTACGATGAGGGTCGCGGTGAACTTGACCGGCGCGTCGCTGGAATTGATGCCAAAATGAATTTTGCCGGCTTCAACATAGAATGCCTCGCCGGCCCGGTAAGTGGCTGTGGGGCGCCCTTCGTGTTCAAGCACCAGCGTTCCTTCCAAAACATATCCGACCAGAGGGCCGGGATGGGTGTGTCTGAGTTCGCGCGCCCCGGGCGCAAATTCCAATGTGTTCACGATGGTCTGGAAACCGGGCGGCCCATCTTCCGTCAGTAAGGACTTGCGTTGGATTCCTGGCTGCTGCGCGTATGCGCCGACGTCGGCCAAGAGTAGGATAGTTCCGATTGCCAACGTTCGGATCACAGCCGCCTCCCTTGCGGAATTAAAAGTGGCCCCCGGCCGGTTGGCCACAACCGCCGAGGACCACACAGCTTCCGTGATGGTCTAGCCGGAAGCCGCGGCCCATTCTAGGAAGCCCATAAGAGATACACATGACAGCGCCGGCCCCGATGGAACGTTCCACCAAACGAGAACGGAAATTAAATACGAAAATGGGCAACGCTTTTCCAGCCGGTGCTTCAGGCCGGCCGCGGACCACGAATGAAGATCCGCTTCACCGGCTGTGCCCGCCATTGGCATCCGTAGGGCCACGGCTCTTGCGCGCAACCCCAACTTGATGGGCTGTTGTCGGGACGGCTTTCTTGGATGGCCGCCGGGGCCGCGAACACGGTGGCGACGCCCACCACCGCGGTCACTACAACGGCGGCAAGCAACAAGCCGACTACACCCGCTGTGAGCTTGTAGACAGACATTTGGCAGTCTCCCCCCAAACGCGGCGAGAAACTGCCCCGAGATCGTGTCGCCCTCGCGAAAGCAACGAGGCCATATCGTGGTGCCGGCTGACTTTGTTCCCGCTTCGTCCTCTACTGGCGCTATGCCTATACGTGAACGATTGCACTGGCAGCAGCGCGGTCAGGATCCTTGCGGCCATTGCCATTACAAACGATTCTTTGTTTCGGACGAAGATTTTGACAGCAGCAATATCTTTCCGCCACCTAACCCGGGTGTTGCATTGAAATCGAGCGGGCCATCTCAGAGGGAGAGACTGATGGAACATGACTCAAATCCGATGGAGCAATGCGTCCAAGTCGCGCTGCGGGCCATCATTGGGCCCGTACTTGCACTCATGTTGCTGACCGTGGAGGCAGTGTCGGCGGAAATTCGGGTTTCAGCGGCGCCGCTCCTCAGAACGCGTTGCGGGATCTTGCCCCGGAATTCGAGCGGGCGACCGGCGACCGGGTGGAGTTCACCTTCCGAATAGTAAGCGAGATTCAGGAAAAACTCGCAGCGGGCGAAAAAGCGGACCTGATCTTGCTCCCGGCCCCTTTGATCGCTGCAACGGAGAAGACCGTCCCGCTTCGCTCCGAAGGGCAGAATTGTCCTGGCCCGCGTTGGCATCGGAGTCATCATGCGGCAGGGTACAATGCCGCCGGATATCTCGACGGTCGAAGCCGTGCGCAAGATGTTACTTAATGCACGATCAATTGCGTGGCCGGATCCGAGTACTCCGATCGGCGGCCATCTCAACCGGGCGGTTGAGCAACTCGGCATCGCGGATGAGTTGCGGCCTAAACTGATCGTCAAGGCTGTGATCCACGGGGGTGCAGAGTTGGTCGTGAAGGGCGAAGCGGATTTAGGACTCTATCTTGTCAGCGAAGTGCAGCCGATCAAAGGCATTACGCTGGTGGGACTGCTACCGCCTGCTCTGCAGAACTTCGGTGTCTACGGGACAGCTATTCCTGCCTACAATGCCACGCCGGAAGCCGCCCTGGCCTTCATCAAGTTCATCTCGGACCCAATCAAAGGACAACGATGGAAGGCCGCTGGCTTCGAACTCGTTGGTGGACCTTAGCGGCTACGCCACGTGTGAGTCACCGCCACCCGGCACAGGATCAGTCAAGATAGCGAGCGGCGGCGGACGCAAATCGCGAACCTAT
>CAWIGD010000010.1:0-63628 GCA_963835165.1 uncultured Alphaproteobacteria bacterium | reverse complement strand
GTGTGCAGATCGCGTTGGCGACTGGACTTCCCAATGCCGGATTTCTCCTGCGCGAGAGCCTCTGGAAATACACCGGCGCCGTACCGATCGTCACCGGCACGGGCAGCCAGACGCCAAGCCGCCGTCAGGTCGAAATCATGCGGTCGTGGGGCATCAATCTCTTCGCCGCACTAGCTCCCTACCTGCGCCACGTCGGCAACGTGGCGCGCGACGAACTCAACTTTGACGTCCGCGAACTCAAGCTCAAGGGTCTGCTCTGCTGGCTTGGCGTCGACGACCGCAAACCGATCGAGGATCAGTGGGGGACTGACGTTTTCGACAACTACGGTACGAACGAATTCGGCACGGTGTGCTGCGACTGCAGACACAAGACCGGGATGCACGTCTTCGAGGACGCGTTCGTGGCCGAGATTGCCGATCCGAATACGCTTGAAGAGCGGCCCGCCGGCGAGAAAGGCGCTCTGGTCCTCACCACCCTTTTCAAACACGCCGCCCCGATGATCCGCTTCAACACGAATGATGTCTTGTCGTTCGTTCCGGGCGAATGCCCCTGCGGGAGCACGCACCGACGTCTCTCGAAGGTTTTCGGCCGCGCGGACAACATGGTGAAGTTCCGCGGCGTCAGCATTTTTCCCGAAGCCGTCGGCGCTACTCGTTGCCGAATGCGCCAAAATCGAACGGGGAATATATCTGCGTCGTGAAGCCGCCGTCGGCCTCCGGGCGCGAGGGAATGACAGTCTTCGTCGAGGCGGCGGGCGCGGAGACGGACTTCTCCGGACTCCAGGCGGCGTTGTCCCGGCGTTTCCACGAGGCGCTGGGCGTCAAGCTCGAAGTCAGCGTCGTCGGCAAGGGCGGACTGGCGACCCTGACAGGCGTGTCGGACGTCATGAAGGTCCGCCGCCTGATCGACAAACGCAAAAGCTGAGAAAACATAGCGGAGCCAGAGGCGATGCGAATTTTTGACTGCCATTCACATTGGGCCACCGAAGGCCGATCGGTGATGAGAACCGACGAGGACTGGCGCCACGCGCAGCGCATCTGGAAGATGGAGCGCAAGACCTACGGCGACGAGGAACAGGCCGACTATTTCCGCAACAATAACGCGCGGACTATTCTGGATCTGTCCTACACCGGGACACGCCCCAATCGAGGAAATGCGACGGCACCACGATTATGCGCTTGCCTATCAAAGGCGCTTTTCGGAAGTGGTATTTGGGCACTGGCTCCAGTTCGAGCCACAGCGCGGGGCAAAGTCGCTGGACGAATTCCAGCGCTGCCTCGGCGCGAATTCGGGTTTCGTGGATCCTGCGTCAACGGCCAGGTTACCGGCGTGCCGCCGAGCGACCCTCTCTGGGATCCCTTCTACAGAGATCGATCGACGTCGGCGTGCCGGTGATGATCCTGTGCGGCCTCACGGGTATCGGCCAAGGACACAGGGGCGGGAAAGGCATCGTGCTTGACCACGGACATCCGCGCCACATCGACGCGGTGGCCGCGCGCTTTACCGGAATTGAACGTGCTTGCCGCCCGTCCGGCATATCCTTGGCAAGACGAGATGATCGCGGTGCTCCTTCACAAGGGCAACGTACATTACGAGCTGCATGGCTGGGGTCCTCAGCATTTCACCCCCGCACTAAAGAAGGGAATCCGGGGGCGCCTGCAGGACCGCATCATGTTCGGCTGCGACTTCCCGGGCCTCCTGTTCGAGCGCGTCATCCCGGCGTGGCATGCGGACGGCTATTCGCAGGAGGTTCTCGAAAAAGTGCTCCACCGCAACGCCGAGGCATTTTTCCCCGCAGCGGCGAAATCGGCCGGAGCGGCGCCAAAAGAGTTGCGAGCCAGCTGAGGAGCGGAACGATGGTTGAAGCGGGCAATCGTCTCGACGGCGCGTACCCCTATTGGAAAGGCGTACCGCGGCGCCTTCAACGACACCCACGGGGCGAAGCTCGCGGGCCACGTCATCCAGCAGGCGGCCGCGCGCGCGGCGTCGGGCTCGACGAGATCGACGACGTCGTCTGGGATGCGGATACCCCGAGGGCGCCACCGGGAATAACATCGCCCGCCAAGCCGCACTGCTCACCGGGCTTCCTGCTTCGGCAAGCGCGATGACTATCAATCGCTTCTGCAGCTCGGGAATGCAGGCCATAGGGATCGCGGCGCAGCGTATCATCGTCGACGGCGTGCCGATCGTCGTTGCCGGCGGGCTCAAATCCGTCAGCCTCACCCAGAAGAACCTAAATCATCACCGCGAGACCGACGACTGGCTGCTCGCCAACAAACCGGAAATCTACTGGTCGATGATCGAAACCGCCGATCTCGTCGCTCGACGCTACCAGATCACCCGCGACCGCCAGGACGAGTTCGCTTGCGAAAGTCAGCGGCGCACAGCCGCAGCACAGGAAGCCGGCCGGTTCGATGCCGAAATCGTGCCCGTGCCGTCAACAAAGATCGTTATCGACAAGAATTCGGGCGAGGCCGGCTCTACAGAGGTTTGTCTGGCGGCCGACGAGGGCAACCGCCCAGACACGACGCTCGAGCACTCGCGCGTCTCGTACAGTGCGCGGCGATGGCCAGTTTGTCACCGCGGGCAACGCGAGCCAACTGTCCGACGGCGCGTCGGCATGTGTCGTCATAGATGCGAAACTCGCGGAGCAGCGCAACCTCGACGTCTTGGGCTTCTATCGCGGCATCGCGGTTGCCGGCTGCGAGCCGGAGGAAATGGGCATCGGGCCCGTGTTCGCCGTGCCGAAGCTCCTCGGGCGCCACGGGTTAAAGGTCGACGACATCGACCTTTGGGAACTGAACGAGGCGTTCGCCCTCGCAGGCTCTCTATTGCCGCGACCGGCTCGGCATTCCGGAGGACCGGATGAACGTGGATGGCGGGGCGATCGCTATCGGCCACCCGTTCGGAATGACGGGCAGCCGGCTCGTCGGTCATGCGCTCATCGAAGGCAGGCGGCGGCGCGCGAAACGGGTCGTGATCACGATGTGCGTCGGCGGCGGCATGGGCGCCGCCGGTCTTTTCGAAGTCGCTTGATGCCGCGACAAAGTCCAAGGAGAAATCCATGTCGTTTTCGACCTACATCGGACTCGTGCTCAATCCGTCGCCGTGGCGACCGCGGCCGCAACATTGGCACACGCGCAGCCCGCCTTTCCGGATAGACCGGTGACGACAGTGGTTCCCTTTGCGCCCGGCGGCGTGACAGACATCATGACGCGCAGCCTGTCGCAGGAGCTCCAAAGCATCACCGCACAGCCGTTCGTCGTGATGAACAAGCCGGGCGCCACGGGCATTATCGCCGCCCAGTTCGTCAAGTCTGCGCCGCACGACGGGTATACCGTACTGATCGGCACTGGTTCGCAGATGTCCGTCCTGCCCGCCCTGAAGCCGAACGTGCCGTTCGACGCCGAAAAGGACTTCGTTCCGATCTCGCTGCTCGGCACCACGCCATACGTGCTTCTGGTCAATTCCTTCGTGCCGGCAAAAACCCTGCCCGAACTGATCGCGCTCCTGCGGGCAAATCCTGAAAAATTCAACTACTCGACCTCGGGCTTCGGATCGCTGCCACATTTGGCGGGCGAAATGTTCAGAGATGGCGAAGGTCGACATGACGCCACGTGCCGTATCCCGGCAACAGCCCGGCAACGACGGCCGTCGTTAGCGGCGTCGTGCAGATCACGTTCAATTCTCCCATCTCCTCGCTGCCGCACGTCCAAGCGGGCACCCTGCGTGCCATTGCGGTCGCGGGCCACGTACCGATCGACGTTTTGCCCGGCGTGCCCACGATGGACAGCGTGCTGCCGGGCTTCTTCGCCAGTCATGGCTCTGTCTTTACGTCGCAGCCGGCACCCCGCCGTCCGTCGTGTCGCGGCTTCGTGAGGTCGCCGCGGAAGCCCAGCAACGTCCGCAATTCGTGCGGAGCGCGGAGACCGGGGCTTCAGGGTGCCGAAACTGTCGCCCGACAAGGTCACGAAGTTCCTGAGAGAAGACGCCGAGCGATGGCGCGAGGTCGGGACGATCCCGCCAACATCGTTCTCGAATAGGCCCGGGCAATGTCCACTTTCGGCCTTGCCACCGAGCAGGTGATCGGAGCAGACTCCGCTGACGGTGCATCGGCGGGCCCGGTGGGCTGAATGCGATCCGGCCGGCGTCGTCTACACCGTCAACTTCTGCGAATACGTCGCATCCGCGTTCGAGTTGTTCATGGCGGAGTTGCTCGGAGGTCCTCTCCAGACCATGAAGCAGCGGCATGGCCTTGCGACCCCGGCCCGCGCCCTTACCCTGGAATTCACGGGGCCGCTCTGGCCAGACGAAGAGTTCATCATGACCGTTGTAGTCGCCGACGTCCGCACCAGGACCTTCGATCTGATCATCCAAGGCTGCAGCAAGGGCGGCCGCGACATCTTCCGCGCCAAGCTCACGCCGATAGCTGTCGACCCGGATACCCGCGCGGCAGTTCCAATTCCGAAGTCTCGAGGGAGCGCCTCGACCGCTATAAGGGAGCATGCGCTTCCCTGGCTAGCCACTAGCCGACAAGGAAGCCGCTATGCCGCGCGTCACGGGTGGCACCAATTCCGACAACGGAATTCTGGCCGTCACCCTCACATTCAGGATCGTCGAGGCATTGGCGGCCAATCCGTCGGCGCTCGGCGTGACCGAGAATTCGCAGTTGCATGCGCGACCAAGACGCGCATCTACCGCCATCTCGTGACCCTTGGGCGAGCCGGGTTCGTCATGCAAGATCCTGACACCGAGAAATATCGCATCGGCCCGAGGATGGTGTCGCTGGCGCATTCGATTGCGAACGGCGTCGAACATGGTCGCGGCGGCGCGGCCGTCGCTGGTCGCCTTGCGCGACAAATTCGGCCACACCGCCCTCCTGACGAAACTGGAAGGAGAGAGCATCCGCGTGCTCGACGTGGCGCTCGGAACGTCCGACTTCGCCATCATGCAGCGGGTGGGCAACACGCTGCCGGCCGGGACGCTTCATTGCTCCGCGCTAGGCAAGATCGCGCTCGCGTTTGGGCCGGAGCAGTTGGCGCTTGACGTGCTTGCGCGGCCCCTGCGGAAGATGACCACAAAGACGATAACTGGCGCACGTGCGCTGAAACGGGAACTCGATCGCGTTCGTGAGCAGGGCTGGGCGGTCGTGCCGGACGAAGGTCATGTCGGATTCAACGCCCTCGCGGTTCCTGTGCTCGACGCGCAGGCGACGTTGGCTGCGATGGTCGGCGTGATTGGCCCAATGCGCGGGCTCCCCGAGAAACCTTCGCCGGAACTCATCAAATCCATAAAGCGCGTGGGCGAGTCGATCTCGCGCACATTGGGACACGGTGCCGGAGTGCGGAACCCTGATCCATCGGGGCGCTTGTCCCACGGCGGACGGACAATCCAATTGGAGCTCCAATTGGAACTTGATCCAGCCTGTGCCATTATTGCGAGATGGCAGGACATGTCCTCATCCATGACGTGAAATCGGCGGGTCGGGCGACCCTCGGCTTCGAAGTCGGAAGTCGTGCTCTTCGTGCGGATCGTTCGCATGGCAAATGCAAGCGCTCGTCCTAAGATCAGCCGCCCCCAAGCCGGCGTCGAAGGACTGAAGCGAATTGCCATCCTCGAAAATGCGGCACCGAAGAGCCGTAAGCGTTGTTAGTACGTCAACCCCACGCCCAGGCTCCACGCGGTAATTTCGCTGCCGCTCCAGTTTCTAGAAGTGCAGGGTGCGGCTGAAGCGAGGTGTCCTTTACCAAGGGTACTAGCTTCGATATTCCTCATCCCTCGCATCGGCGCCGCAAATATCCGCAACGGGCGCTGCCCGCGCACAGCGCGGCTGCGGGCCGCCACCTCGTCGACGCGCGTCCAGCCCAGCGGCCGCAAACACTACATCATTCAATACCGCGCCGGTCGAGAGTCGCGTCGCATCAACCCTGGACCAGGGCCGCCCCGTGTTCCGTGGGCGATAGCGCGACCTAGTTCGGGACCGCCGTCTTGGGGTTCGGCGGGTAGGCCGAGTTCTTCTGGATGCCGCGGATGAGATCGAGCGCGGTATGAAGCGCCTTGTCATCCTTCGGATCCGGCGGGATATAGGACTGCGAGCCGGTCTGCTCGGCGCCTTCGGCCTTGAGGTGTCCGCGCAGCGAAGCCTCGCCGCTCGTGTCGGTGCGCGCCTTGAGCTCGTCCGGCACCTCTTGCAGCACCTCGATGTCGGGCGAGATACCCTTCGCCTGGATCGAGCGTCCGGACGGGGTGAAGTAGCGCGCGGTGGTCAGCCGGAGCGCCCCATTGCCGGAGCCCAGCGGAATGATGGTCTGCACCGAGCCCTTGCCGAACGAGCGTGTGCCGATGACGGTCGCGCGCCGGTGATCTTGTAGCGCACCCGCCACAATTTCGGAGGCCGAGGCCGAGCCGCCGTTGATCAGCACGATGACCGGCTTGTTCTTGATGAGGTCGCCCGCGCGCGCATTGAACCGCTGGGTTTCCTCGGCGTTGCGGCCGCGCGTCGACACGATCTCGCCCTTCTCCAGGAACGCATCGGAGACCGAGATCGCCTGATCGAGCAATCCGCCTGGATTGTTGCGCAGGTCGATGATGAAGCTCTTGAGCTTGTCGCCGGCCTGGGTGGAGAGGTCGGTGATCGCCTTCTTCAGGTCCCCGGTGGTCTGCTCGTTGAATTGGGTCACGCGGATAAAGCCGACGTCGTCGCCTTCGAGGCGCGAACGCACGGAGCGCACCTGGATGCGCGCGCGGGTAATGGTGACCTCGACGGGCTTGTCCTGGCCCTTGCGCATGATCTTCAGCTTGATCTTGGAGTTCTCCGGCCCGCGCATCTTCTCGACCGCCTGGTTGAGGGTGAGCCCCTGCACCGGCTCTTCGTCGAGGTGGGTGATGATGTCGTTGGCCATGATGCCGGCCTTGGCTGCCGGGGTGTCGTCGATCGGGGCGACGACCTTGATTAGGCCGTCCTCCATGGTCACCTCGATGCCGAGGCCGCCGAACTCGCCGCGGGTCTGCACCTGCATGTCGCGGAAGCTCTTGGAATCCATGTAGCTCGAATGCGGATCGAGCCCGGCCAGCATGCCGTTGATCGCCGATTCGATCAGCTTGCTGTCGTCGGGTTTTTCCACATAGTCCGCCCGAACCCGTTCGAACACATCGCCGAACAGGCTCAGCTGCCGGTAGGTATCGGCGGCGGCCGCTTGTGCGCGTGCCCCATCGAACACGATGCGGGGCTGGGTTGCGATCAGCGTTACGGCCACGCCTGCCGCCGCACCGAGGAGAATCAGGGAAGTTTTGCGCATCATCATCCGCGAACCTCCTGGCCTTCGTTTACGGCCCACCGCCTGGATCGGGGACCTCCGCCTGGGAGCTCCCGAACTTGGTCGAAGGCCCAGCCAAGCGGTCACGCGACAGACCAATGTGCTCGTTGTTGGCGAATTGGCTTGGCCGCTGTTAGAGGAGAACAAGCTGAGTAGAGCGAGCACCTATCGCACTGGCAGCGCTATCTCGCCAATGACGCCCAATCTGAATGGGCAGCACGTGAAATGCAAGTGCGTCCTGACTTCATTCCGAGAGCCGGTTCCTTAAGGCTTTCGGCCGGCACGGCGGGTTACCGCTCTTTGCGGCTTGCGGTTTCGAGGACATGTCGATGACTTCACCCACATGGCGAGCGTCAGGCAAGGTCGTCTTAGTCTATTTCGCAATCAGCGGCTCAGCAGTGACAGCGCAGGACGTACAGCCTGGTCGCGCAACCTTTGCTGAAATGGTCGCCTTTGCCAGAGTTGCTTCTGTCACCTGTGAGCGATTAACGCCGGACGTGGAAGGCGTTGAGGCGCTAGCGCTCCAGAGGTTGGTCAAACCACCGCTCACCGAGAAAGAGATTGGCGCCAAAGAAAAGGACGTCAAGCGGCTTCGAGATCGTCTCGGGCTTAGCAGATGGTGCAAGCGCTATGCCGGCAAAATGGAACAGGCCCGTATTCTGGTTCAGGTTCTACGAAGGCGAAATTAGCCGCCTACCGCTCCCCAGCGCATTTCATCGAGGGCTGCGACGCAAATCACATCCTGCCGCCACTGCGGATCGATGGCATGCACGCGCTGCGCGCGAACTCCAAATAGTCGCTGTGTAGCCTCGCTCAAGCCGGCTGTTAGTCGGATTGTACGGCTGGCAAGCCGCAGGCCCACTCGGGACTTTCGGAATAGGTGCGCGGCCAACCGTTTTTCAGGTTTCAGCCTCCAGAAAGTCTTTCGACCAGCGATAGTACAGGTTCTGCGCGATCCCCTCGCGGCGACACAGCTCGGCAATGCTGTCCTCGCCACGGAGACCTTCCAGCACGATCCGGATCTTCTCCTCGGCCGAATAATGCTTGCGCGTCGCCCGTCGGATGTCCTGGACAACCTTCTCAGCCGGTTCCTTCAATGGTCGGGTTTGCTGTCTCATCTTCGCTCCTATGAACGTTACGATGAGCCAGAAACTCTCCCTTATTCAATCCACCCGGTCTGTGCAATGAGCGCTGACGGCGGACAGATTCTCGCTAGCGGCGGCCCTCTACCCTGGATTCGGAGCGTCGCTAGGTCCACATTCGTTGGAGATTGCGGCATTCAGTATGTGGAGTACATCGTGGCCCCCCGTGCTTACTGGAAAGGCTACCTGAAGCTGTCGCTTGTCTCGTGCCCGATAGCGCTCTATCCGGCGACTTCCGAACGGGAGAAGATCAGCTTCCATCAGCTTCACAAGCAAACCGGCAATCGGATCAAGTACCGCAAGGTGGATGCGGAGACCGGCGACGAGGTTGAATCCACCGATATCATCAAGGGCTACCAGATCGGCAAGAGCGAGTACCTGGAGCTAGAGCCCGAGGAGCTTGAAGCGATCGCTATCGAGAGCAAGCGCACGATTGAGATCGACGAGTTCGTTCCAAAAAAAGAAATCGACGAACTGTACCTCAACAGCCCGTACTATATCGTGCCTGATGGCGAAGTAGGTCAGCAAGCGTTTGCCGTGATCCGTGAGGCCATCCGTAAAGAGGGTATGGTGGCGATCGGTAAGGTGGTCTTCACCTCACGCGAGCACATCATCGCGCTGGAAGCACGAGACAAAGGGTTGCTTGGCGTGACGCTGCGTTACCCTTACGAGGTGCGCAAAGAAGCGGAATACTTCGACGACATTCCAGACGAAAACATACCAAAGGACATGCTCGATCTGGCTTCGCACATCGTCGAGAGTAAGGCAGGGCACTTCGAGCCGGCGCGGTTCGAAGATCAATATGAAGACGCACTAAAAGAGTTGCTGAAGAAAAAGCAGTCCGGTCAAAAGATCGAGGCGCCGCGCGAACGCGAGCCGTCGAAAGTCGTCAATCTCATGGACGCATTACGCCGTTCTGTGGAGACAGAACGTGCGGGCGGAGAACGGCGCAAGCCAGCACCGCGGGCGGGCGATCATCGCGCGCCGAAGAAGGCGGGACGGTCTAGCGCGCGTGCAAAGAAGGCAAGCTAGTCGGCATCCGAAATGACCACCCTCACGCCGGCGCTTCGTCTTCCGGCACTGGGGGTAGCTCCCGCCGTGAGGGGGAGGCCGCCACCCAGGCGTTCGCCAGGGACCCTGGCACCGGAAGACGTCGTGACAGGATGGTTCGAGCCGGGGGCTTCTCGGGCCGCCACAGCGTTCCTATCTATTCGCCATGTCATCGATGCGTCCTGCATATCTCCGATCGGAATTGGTGACGCCAAGCAAATTGGAAGCGGCGAAGATGCCAACGCTCCATGGGTTCGACGAAGAGTTCGGACAGGTCGCTGGCGTTACTCAGCTCGATAGGACCCGTTCGATTCTTCTCGCTGTGGCGCTTGGTGCGGCTATTCTCGGCGGGCTCACCTTGGCCTGGTTGGCCGTAGATGGGAGCGTGCGCCCGAAGATTGCGTCGTCGGCGCCAACCTCGCCCCGAAACACGGCGCCAGTTGAATCGCGCGAATTGGTCGACCGCCTCCTTAGCCAAGTGGAGGCGCTAAAGAGCGAGGTCCGGGAACTCACGGAGGCGCAGCAGCAGCAGCCGGCTCACGCCATTGCAGCCATCGAGGCCGAGCAGGAATCTCGCAACCGAGCGCCGCCCGTGCACTGGTACTCGGACCCCGCTGCGCTGTCGTCCGGGGTCGAGAGCCGACCGGAGCCGTGGGGCGTCGTGCCGCTTCCGCGACGGCCAGCGAGCCCACGTCCTACATTGCGTTAGGTGCAGCCGCCCATTCCCGCGAGCCGCCCTCCGGGTTCTTCATGTTGCGACAGTGCAGCGATCGGCCGGAGCGGTTAAGGCCGAGTCCTTGGACTAGTCTAGATGTCGTAATAAAGATGGAACTCGTGGGGATGCGGGCGCAGCCGGATGGCATCGACCTCCTTGTCCCGCTTGTAACCAAGCCAGGTTTCAATCACGTCCTTGGTGAAGACATCGCCGCGTAGCAGAAACGCGTGATCGCCTTCGAGCGCATCCAGCGCTTGCTCCAGCGAGCCGGGGGTGGACTTCACCTCCTTCGCCTCCGCGGGCGGCAAGTCGTAGAGGTTCTTGTCAATGGGCTTGCCCGGATCGATGCGATTCTGGATGCCGTCAAGGCCCGCCATCAACATTGCCGTGAACGCAAGGTATCCATTGCAGGAGGGGTCCGGCGAACGGAACTCGACTCGCTTTGCGCGCGGGTTTGGCGAATACATCGGAATCCGACAGCAGGCGGAGCGGTTACGTTGCGAATAGACCAAGTTGATCGGCGCCTCGTAACCCGGCACCAGGCGACGATAGGAATTCGTGGTCGGGGCGCAAAGCCCGCATAGTGCCCAGGCGTGTTTCAGCAAGCCCCCGATGTAAAAGCGGCCAAGCTCGCTCAGCTCGGCATACTGCGTGCCGTGGAACAGGTTAGTGTTGCCCTTCCAGATACTCTGATGGACGTGCATGCCCGAGGCGTTGTCTTCAAACAACGGTTTGGGCATAAAAGTCGCCGTCATGCCGTGCTTGCGGGCCACGTTCTTGACCACGTATTTGTACATCATCAGGTTGTCGGCCATGCGCGTCAGCGTGGTGAAGCGCATGTCGATTTCGGCTTGGCCGGCGGTCGCGACCTCATGGTGATGGGCCTCGATCTGGATCCCCAGTGCCTCCATGGTCAGGACCATCTCGGTGCGGAGATCCTGCATGCTGTCGACGGGGGGAACTGGAAAATATCCCTCTTTCTGGCGCGGCTTGTGGCCCAGGTTAGGCGCCTCCTTTGTGCCGGTGTTCCAGGTGCCTTCCTTTGAATCGATTTCATGCATGGCGTAGTTTATGCCTTCCCCGTAGCGCACCTCGTTGAAGACGAAGAACTCCGCCTCCGGGCCGAAATAGGCAGCCTCGCCAATGCCGGTACTCTTCAGGTAGGTTTCGGCCTTCTGGGCGACGTAGCGGACGTCGCGACTATAGGTTTGGCCGGTGACCGGGTCCCTGATGTTGCAGATCAAGACGAGCGTCGCCGCCGTGGCGAACGGGTCGAGGAAGGCCGTGGTCGGGTCCGGGACGACCAGCATGTCGCTTTCCTGGATCTCCTGAAAGCCGCGTATCGAAGAGCCATCGAATCCGATGCCCTCGTTGAGAGCATCGGCATCCACAGCGCTTGGCGGGATGGAAAAATGCTGCCAGACGCCGGGCAAGTCGGTAAATCGTAAATCGATCATTTGGACTTTCTTGTCCTCGATCGTCTTAAGGACATCCTCGGCCGTGGCACAGTTTGGAACCATGAGTTTCCTCCCGCGTCTAA
Source organism: uncultured Alphaproteobacteria bacterium (assembly GCA_963835165.1). GTDB lineage: Bacteria > Pseudomonadota > Alphaproteobacteria > Rhizobiales > Xanthobacteraceae > VAZQ01. The sequence continues at coordinate 51,864 of CAWIGD010000010.1, read as the reverse complement.
GAGCGGTTCCCGGGATGACTTTTGGAGCGCTGATCAGCCCCAAGCGGCCCAGCGCGAATGCTAGTTTGGTCTCAGCCGCGCTGTCAGCGGCATCATTGCCGCGGGAGCGTCACTCCGGCGCGGGGCCGCTTCACCTGGGAGCAACTCTTGTCGCCCGTCGGCCGCCACTTCAGCTTTCGTGCGGCCCACGCATCAGTTTCAGAGCCGCTTCGATGTGCCTCCAAGTTTCGGCCTGTTCGCTTTCGCCTTGCTTTTCGAGGGCACACGCCTTTTGAGCGGCCTCGGCAACGGCCTTGTCACCGTGTGCTTCCAACAATTGCCGCGCGTAGTCCTGGATTTCGATTTCTTGCATTCTCATGGCGTCATGCTCCTCTTCTTCAGCGTGACTGAACACACCAATCGCGCCCAAGAACGATAGACGTTGACACCTAATTAACACCTGCAGTCTGCATCTTAGCATGTCGCGATGGCAAGAGGTCCGCTCTGAGACCCATAAGAGACAAGCGGGCGACAACGGTCATTCGCTCACCTCGTCGGCGCGGCCGACCCAGCGCGAGCGGGATTGACCTGCGCTCTAACTCGAGGACATCAACCTTTCATCTCGACAGGTCGCCCCGTCCGATCCAAAAGTGGTTGGACAGCTGCGTTGCAAGGTCGGGCTGCAGCCTTCCTGCAAGCCGTTGTTCAGCCTCCTGATAGGGTCCAACGTAGCGCAGCCGAGAGGGTAAGAGCGGATAGATCCGTCGAGCCCAACCAATAAGATTCTGGACCGCCCGTCGCTCGGCCTTGTCATAGCGGAGCGCGAAGGCCTCCCGCAGCGGCGGCGGAAGCAACTCGGCCGTTAATGCCCTGTACGAGGCTGGAATTGGAAACCAAGTGTCGGTACCAGCGAGCAGCCGGTGCGCCATGGCTCGCGCTGAATCGGTGACGGTCAGTGTGTCGGATTGCGCCATTGCTTCGGTATACGCGGAGAAGGCCGCCCAGCCTTCTGGAAGACTTGCTTGGGGAATACCGAACAGCGCAGCGAAAAGCCGGCTCTCGGCATAGTAGCGCTCGCGCTCTTCCGGCGTCAGCGCCGGCAGCACAATCGTGTACGCCATAAGAGCCGTCTCCGTGAGGGTAGCGTGCACCCAGCGCAGCGCGGGCACACAATTCGCGCAATAGAAGGAGCCCGCGGGGAACGGTCCTGCAGCCAACTGCATCGTGCCGCTGATGGCGGCGTGACGACGATGCAGGCGGCGGGCGGCGTGGAGGCTTTGCTCGAGCCGCCCGAACACCATGGTGAAGACAACGCTGAACGTGCGATGGAAGCGGCTGATTGGATCGGCAAAGGTATCCGAGTGCTGCCCGATCGCGGCGGCGATCCAGGGATGGGCGAGCTGAAGCAGCAGCGCGCGACCCGCCCCCAAGAAGATCGCGGCCTCCCGGTCGACACGCCAGGTCATAGATCGAGGACCGAAAATGCCTGCAAGGGAACCGGCGGCGGCCACACGCACCTGGTTCAGTTCGCACTCTAAGGTTTCCGCGCCGACTAATTCGAAACTGTGGTCTCTTGTGGCGTTCATCGTTTCCGCCGCCTCCGCGATGACCGGGGTTCAGGCCACTTTGGACCCGTTGGTGCGATCAAAAACTGCAATACAACGCTCAGTCACTGGCTTATATTAACATGTTGGGTGGGCTGACACATGCAAAGGAGTTCTTGCCATGTGTGACTACAGCTTACACAGTGTGCGCTCGCGCCCAGCGAAAATCGGCGACAAGTTGATGACGAAGAACTTTGGCACTGGCACTCGCGGCTTCGCTCCGGTGACTGATGCCAGCACGGCCGTCTGTGTTCTTCCTGGCACGGAACTGGCGTTCGCAAGTGAAGTGAGGCACGCAGACTGGACGATCCGGTCCCTCATCAAAGGGGCCCGGGTCAAAACGCCTCATAAGACCGCGATCTTCCGGCAGATCAACAAAGGACAGGAGAGAATCCACCGCGATGCGCTAGAGTTCCCCGATGGAAAGGTTGTGCTCCTCACACGCCTATATGAAGGCCAAGAGGCAACCGTGCTCCAGCTCCCGGCGGAAACGCGTGTGGCCGTAGAAGCGAAGAAACGAGAACCCGGTCTGATCGTTGCCTAAAGACGAACGCAATCCGTCTCGTCTTCGCCTGAGCGACTGGCGGCGTTGGGCGGTGGGCGGCATACAAGTTGGGCGGCCAACACCGATCACGACCATCCACTGCGAAGGCGTCGTGCCGAGCCGTTTGAGCTCGTGCTGCATGCTGCAACGCACGCCTCCGCGTTGAACCGCGGGGAAACACCGCGAAGTGTCGCCCGACGGTGACAAGCCGTTGCGCGCAACCGCTATCGTTGGTTCGGCCGTCGTGACGTATGCGTCCTGCCGAACTCGGATCGTTCGTGGCCATCGTGAACCGCCCCGAGACTGCAGGACGATGGCGCCTGGCGCTGGTTGCTGCTTTTCAACTCAGTCCATGTCACCGTAAGCACAATCTGCCGGATCAGCTTCGTGTGCACCCAAGCTCGGATCGAAACAGAATAGCGTAGAGCAATAGGGGCAGCCGATCTCACTGGCATCGCCCATATTGAGGTAGATGTGTGGGTGATCTTGCGGCGGCTTATCCCCAATGCACTTGAACTCGCGGCAGCCAATGCGCACGATCGGCACCCCGACTTCATTATGAAACTTCGGATAGCTTTCCATCTGCAGCGCGCGGCTTAGGCGCCCGATCGATGACGCAAAGTGCCGTGCATGGATCGTCGAGCGAGGGCTCGCTCCACAGGTCCCCTATCGATTAGCACCCGGCGAGCGGCGCCCCTCTCGCATCGTTCGGTTGCCGTAAAACGTACCGATAGCGACACGTCCATCGGCAGTTTCTCCCACCACGGGAAAGGGTTGGAAGCTAATGCACCGGCAAGGGCGCCGGGCTCTCCATCGCGGCGATGCGGTTCTTCACCGCCTTCTGCACCTTCTCGAAGGCGCGCACCTCGATCTGGCGCACGCGCTCGCGCGACACGCCGAACTCGGCCGCCAGATCCTCGAGCGTGATCGGGTCGTCCGCCAGCCGCCGTGCCTCGAAGATGCGCCGTTCGCGGTCATTGAGCACCGAGAGCGCGTCGCCGAGCGCCTTCCGGCGATTGTCCAATTCCTCGCTTTCCGCGAGCCGCGTCTCCTGGTCGGAGACGTCGTCGACCAGCCACTCCTGCCATTCGCCGGAATTGCCGTCCTCGCGGATCGGGGCGTTGAGCGACACGTCGCCGCCGAGGCGCCGGTTCATGTCGACCACGTCCTGTTCGGTCACGCCTAGGCGCTTGGCGATGAGCTTGACCTGATCGGGGCGCAGATCGCCCTCTTCCAGCGCCGAGATCTTGCTCTTGGCCTTGCGCAGGTTGAAGAACAGCTTCTTCTGATTGGCCGTCGTGCCCATCTTCACCAGGGACCACGAGCGCAGGATGTATTCCTGGATTGCGGCCTTGATCCACCACATGGCGTAGGTCGCGAGGCGGAAACCCTTTTCGGGCTCGAATCGCTTGACCGCCTGCATCAGGCCGACATTGCCTTCCGAGATCACCTCGGAGATCGGCAGGCCGTAGCCGCGATAGTCCCTGGCGATCTTGGTCACGAGCCGCAGATGGCTGGTGACGAGCTTGTGCGCCGCGCCGCGGTCGCAGTGCTCGCGCCAGCGCTTGGCTAGCATGTATTCTTCCTGGCGCTCCAACATCGGGAACCCCCGGATTTCTTCAACATAATGGGTGAAGCCGGGTTCGGCCGTAAGGGTCGGCAGGGCCGCGGTGGGGGCCATGATCAAGCCCTCCAACTAGTTTCGAAACAAAACTACCAGCATCCGATCGGTTGTCAAGTTGATTTCGAAACGCTATTGTGTCTGAAGAGGCAATCATGTCAGCGCGCGGAACGGCGGAGCTCTTGCTGCTGGTGGGTCGGCTCGTGCAAGCCGAGGGCTATGACGGCGAACTCAGCCCTGCCCAATGGATGGCGCTGCGCTTCTTCGCCCGCGCGAACTCGTTCTCCCGGACCCCGTCGGCATTCGCGGAATTTCAAGCGACGACCCGTGGCACCGCATCGCAAGCCATTAAGGCGCTTGAGGCAGGTGGGTACTTGGTCCGACAGCGATCCGAGGCGGATGGGCGGAGCGTCAGTCTGCGACTGACGAACAAAGGTAAGAAAGCGCTTGCGCGCGATCCCTTCGAAGTTCTGGTGCGCGCCGTGGACTCGCTCGACGCCAAAGAGCAAACCGCGATGCACCACGCCCTGCACCAAGTGCTGACGACGGTCGCTGCGAGTGGGGCGCATCGGCGCTTCGGTGTTTGCCAGGACTGCACGTACCTCGGTGGAGAGATGTGCTGCAACCTGACAAGCGCGAGCCCCTCGGCTCTCAAATGCCTACTGTTCGGCGTTCCGATCGAGCCGGCGGACGCTGGTCTCCTCTGCGTCCATTTTCAGCCAAAGAGCGAGCACCGCGAGGACGGACACCGTGAATGAGTTCACCACTGCGATCTGCTGAAAGGACGCTTAATTGACCTACGTCGTCAACGAAAGCTGCATCAAGTGCAAGCTGATGGATTGCGTGGAGGTTTGCCCCGTGGACTGCTTCTACGAGGGCGACAACATGCTCGTCATCCACCCGGACGAATGCATAGATTGCGGGGTCTGCGAGCCGGAATGCCCGGTCGACGCGATCAAGCCGGACACCGAGCCGGGGCTTGAGAAATGGCTGTCGCTAAATGCGGAATACGCGAAAGTCTGGCCAAATATTACGGTCAAAAAAGCGCCCCCGCCCGACTCTAAGGAGTGGGAGGGGAAGCCGGACAAACTCCAATACTTCTCACCAAATCCCGGCGCAGGTGATTGAAGCGGACAGCGCCCAGCGGAGCTTCCGGTTTCGTAATTTCCGGCAGGCGCTTACCTTTGTTCAGGAGATTGGTGAACTCGCGGAAGCTGAAGGCCCATCATCCGAATATCAGCTTCGGTTGGGGCAATGCGACGGTCTCTCTGCAGACCAAGAAGATCAAGGGACTGCATGAGAGCTACCAGGAAGTTCCTTCGGCTAAATTGATGTGTATCGAGGCTCGGTCGGAGACTCTGAAGCTTCGGCGCATATGGCGTCTAGTCTTTCACGCACTCGCTCGTGGTATAATAGCTGGCGCGCTTAAGGATATGCATGTATTGACACACCACGCCGAGCTCGGCGGCGTTTCAATTGGCGGCTCCGAAGATCAGAAGCGCGGCGCGCGCGGGGGGCCGCCTCTTCCCGGGGCCCCTGGGATCACCCGCGGCTTCATCGGCAGCAGGCCCTCGCGCTGCAATTTCTTGCGCGCGAGCTTGCGGGCGCGGCGGATGGCTTCCGCCTTCTCTCGGACTCTCTTCTCGGAGGGCTTCTCGTAATGGCCGCGGAGCTTCATCTCGCGGAAGATGCCCTCGCGCTGCATCTTCTTCTTCAGCACCTTGAGGGCTTGGTCGACATTGTTGTCACGGACGAGAACCTGCACGCGGTGTCCCTTCGATCGAGGATTGATGAGCCCGACGGCGGGCGGACCGATGGCCAAGTCGCCCGGGCTACTGGCGCACGGATATGTAGAATGCGGGTGCCGACGGCACCCGCGGTACGAACCAACGTCGATTTTTGAAATCGTGCCTGCCGATGGCACCAGGGCTACCTATCGGAAGAAGCGAAGACTTCGGCACGTCGCCGTTTTTTGGGCAGCTCACGGACAAGTCGATACTTGCCTGTTTTAGGTGGGGGTGCCGGAGGTAAAGAACAATAGCAGTCGAGCAGTTATTAACGGCTTGAGCGCGGATGGAGTTGGCGATCACGACAGCAATTGAAAGCCTCGGGCGACAGCAACCTTCCTTCGTCGTACCTCGGCCCTTGACGGTGGCACTTTTATTCGATCACCTCGTCGGCGCGGGCAGCAGCATCGCGGCCTCGGCGCTTTCATCATGATTGCGAAGAACGTCAATTCTTTCGGCAATGCCCTCATCAAAAAGCTGATCGCGGAGATCGTGCTTGAGCGGGGAGTAGATTGTTCAATGCGCGGTGAGCGTCGAGGGTTCCTCCTCGACCGGGGCCTCCTCGGGCACGGCCGCTGCGGTGTACGTGGTCTCGTCCCACTCGATCGGCTCCGGCTTGCGCGTCATCGCGCGGGTGAGCACCTCATCCATGCGCGAAACAGGAATGATCTCGAGGCCTTTCTTGATGCTCTCGCTGATCTCCACGAGGTCCTTGGCGTTCTCTTCGGGAATGAGCACTGTTTTGATGCCCCCGCGCAAGGCCGCGAGCAGTTTCTCCTTGAGACCGGCTATTGGCCACACGCGGCCGCGTAGTGTGATTTCGCCGGTCATGGCGAGGTCGCGGCGCACCGGAATGCCGGTCATAACCGAGACGATCGCGGTGGCCATGGCGACGCCGGCGGCGGGTCCGTCCTTCGGGGTCGCGCCTTCCGGCACGTGCACGTGGATGTCGCGGTTGTCAAACAAGGGCGGCTTAATGCCGAAGGCGACCGCGTGCATGCGCACGTAAGACGCCGCCGCCGAGATCGATTCCTTCATCACGTCGCGCAGATTGCCGGTAACGGTCATCTTGCCTTTGCCCGGCATCATGGCGGCTTCGATGGTGAGCAGCTCGCCGCCGACGTCGGTCCAGGCGAGCCCGGTGACGATGCCGATCTGGTCCTTGTCCTCGACCTCGCCGTAGCGGTACTTGGGCACGCCGAGATAATCCACGAGGTTATTGGCCTCGACCCTAACCGATTTCTTCCTCGACATGATCAGTTCCTTGACCGCCTTGCGGATCAAGGTCGAGAGCTCGCGCTCGAGGTTGCGCACGCCCGCCTCGCGCGTGTAGCGGCGGATCAGGTGCAGTAGCGCCTCGTCGTCGATCGCCCATTCCTTGGAGTCGAGGCCGTGCTTGGTGATCGCGTGCGGGATCAAGTGGTTGCGCGCGATCTCGACCTTCTCGTCCTCGGTGTAGCCGGCGATGCGAATGATCTCCATGCGGTCCATCAGCGGCGGCGGAATGTTGAGCGTGTTCGCCGTGGTGATGAACAACACGTTGGAGAGATCGTAGTCGACCTCGAGGTAATGGTCGTTGAAGGTGTGGTTCTGCTCGGGGTCGAGCACTTCGAGCAGTGCCGAGGACGGATCGCCGCGGAAATCGGCGCCCATCTTGTCGACCTCGTCGAGCAGGAACAGCGGGTTCGACGACTTCGCCTTGCGCATCGACTGGATGATCTTGCCCGGGCATCGAGCCGATATAGGTGCGCCGGTGGCCGCGGATCTCGGCCTCATCGTGCACGCCGCCGAGCGAGAAGCGCACGAAGTCGCGGCCGGTCGCCCTCGCGATCGATTTGCCGAGCGAGGTCTTGCCGACGCCGGCCGGCCCGACCAGGCACAGGATCGGGCCGGTCAGCTTGTTGGCGCGCTGCTGGACCGCGAGGTATTCGACGATCCGCTCCTTGACCTTGTCGAGACCGTAATGATCATTGTCGAGAACCTCCTGGGCAAGCTTGAGGTCCTTCTTGATCTTGGAGCGCTTGGCCCACGGGATCGACAGGAGCCAGTCGAGGTAATTGCGCACCACAGTGGATTCCGCCGACATTGGCGACATCTGCCGCAGCTTCTTGAGCTCGTGGGTGGCCTTCTCGCGCGCCTCCTTCGAGAGCTTGGTCTTCTTGATCTTGTCCTCGATCTCGGCGAGCTCGTCCTTGCCTTCCTCGTCGCCGATCTCTTTCTGGATCGCCTTCATCTGCTCGTTGAGAAAATACTCGCGCTGGGTCTTCTCCATCTGCCGCTTGACGCGGGTGCGGATGCGCTTCTCGACCTGCAGCACCGAAATCTCGCTGTCGATCAGGCCGAGCACCTTCTCCAGCCGCTCGGTGACCGCCGTGGTCTCCAAGATCGCCTGCCGGTCGGGAATCTTGAGGGCCAGGTGCGAGGCGATGGTGTCGGCGAGCTTGGCATAGTCCTCGATCTGCTGAACCACGCCGACTGCCTCGGGCGGCACCTTCTTGTTGAGCTTCACGTAGCTCTCGAACTCGGTGGTGGCCGAGCGCGCTAAAGCCTCCGCTTCGACGCGCTCACCCATCGTGTCGCCGAGCGCGACCGCCTCGGCCTCGTAATACTCGCTGCGATCGGTGTACTTGAGCACTTTCGCGCGCTGAGCGCCCTCGACCAGTACCTTGATGGTGCCGTCGGGGAGCTTGAGCAGCTGCAGCACGCTCGCAAGCGTGCCAACCTCGTAGATCGCCTCCGTTGCCGGCTCGTCGTCGGACGCGTTCTTCTGGGTGGCGAGCAGGATGAAGCTATCGGACCGCATCACCTCTTCCAGTGCCCTGATCGATTTTTTACGTCCCACGAAAAGCGGGCACGATCATGTGCGGAAATACCACGATGTCGCGCAGCGGCAGCACCGGATAAGGTCGGGTTTCACCTGGCGCAAGCGGTGGGCGTGACTTAGCAGTGGTCATGGCCCCACGTCCATATTGTTATCCCTCTCCACCGCGACCCGCCGTGCTCAGCCCCGACAAAGTACCGATGGGCCGGGAAAGGAATACGGACCACCGCAGCGATATCCGCGCCCAAAGGGGAGGTATGATACCCTGTGTCCCTTCTCAAGACCCTCATCCGCCTGAGAAAACTCAATGATTCCCGGCGCCTTTGGGTCGGAAATCACCAAGATTCCTCAGTGAACCGCATCTGCGGATGGGCGGTCCGCTTCGCTTGACCATGTACTTCGCGACGCTGGACTGAGCGACCTCAAAGCCGAGCTTGAGCAGCTCGCCATGGATGCGCGGCGCACCCCAGGATTTTCCGCGCTCATCCGCCGGATCAGCGCGGAATGAAGTATGAACTCACGTTTCGCTTGGGAAGGACACACCCTGCGTGCGACCGATCGAGCGGTTCGGAGAGGTTGTCGCATATCCGATCCTTGGCGGGCTCCACCATCGATACGCTCGAATCTAGTTTTCAGAAGCGACAGGTGCCGAAGTCCTTTTTGCGACAGCGCCGATGCCGGCGGCAGGCAAGCGGTCTGAAAATTAGTTCGCGCGATACTTACGATGAAGTGTCCCTGTTGTGGCCATAGGGATGGCACAATGAGTGCGGAAGACTTCGAGGTCCTGCGTCAACATATGCTCGCGGAAATTTCCGCCGGGACATTTCATGTGAGTGGCTTGATCGGCAAGGCGGCCCTTGACGAACGAGTGATGACGGCCATGGGCAAGGTCCCGCGGCATGAGTTTGTGCCAATCGAACTCCGGCCATACGCCTACGCCAACGTTCCACTTCCGATCGGCTTCGACAAGACGATCTCGCAGCCATTTATTGTCGCGTTGATGACGGATTTACTTGATATCAGCGCTGATGACACTGTCCTCGAGATCGGCACCGGTCTCGGCTATCAGGCCGCAATCCTCGCGCAGCTGGCTCGGAAAGTGTACAGCATCGAAATCATCGAAGAGCTCGGGCGACAGGCGAAGCAGCGACTCCATCGGCAGGGCTGCACCAACATCGAGCTCAAGATTGCCAATGGCTATCATGGCTGGTCCGAGCACGCCCCCTTCGATAAGGTGATCGTGACAGCGGCTCCGGACCTCATTCCCCCGCCGCTGATCCATCAGTTGAAAGCTGGTGGAAAAATGGTGGTTCCTGCCGGCCTGCCCGATGCGCAGCAACTCGTCCTCGTCGAAAAACACAGCAACGGCAGGGTGACGACGAGGGAGATTCTGCAGGTGCGGTTCTCGCAACTCGAGGACACCGAACCGAGCTGACGCCCCTTCAGCACGAGTGCTCACCCAATTCCAGGCGGTGAGCCTCTGCTCCTAGCTAGATGTCGCAGAGCGGGCGGGGGGCCTTGATTGGCGAGTGTCGGGAACGTCCCAACAAGACCGGACCTTCAATAGAGCATTGCCGCGATGATCGAGAGCATCAGTGCCATCACGCTGGCCACCCACAATATGTCGCGCGCCGTCCGCTTCTATCGCATGCTGGGATTTGAGATCGTTCATGGTGGTGACGACGCAGCGTTTACGAGCTTTCGGGCTGGAACCAACTATCTCAATCTCATCGCCCAACCTGCCGAGCGAAATTGGTCTTGGTGGGGACGTGTTATCTTCTACCATTCCGACGTTGATTCCCTCCATGCGAGCGTGGTCGCGGCCGGCTACCGTCCAGACACGGCACCGCGCGATGGCGAATGGGGCGAGCGGTTCTTCCACCTGACCGACCCGGATGGTCACGAACTTAGCTTCGCTTGGCCACTGCGATAATGTGAAAGCGGCTGATGCCGTGGCGCGAGTCGCTCTACAACCTGCACCGTGTCGGCGGCGTCATGACGGTGTGTTGCGCATCGTAATCCTCGATTTCGCTCCGCTATCAATCGCGTCATTTCGGGCGAGTAGTGAACACTTCTGCTCCACCCCAATAAGCGGACCACTGTGACACTGATCAACTCTTCCAAGTCTTGATGTGCGCGATTGCCCGCGGCGCCAAGGCGCCAGCCAATTAAATCCCCTCGGTCGGCTGTTGCATCAAGTGGAAGGTGACATATCTGTTGATGACTGCGATGCCATTGCCGCGACCCGAGGACGACTTTACGAGCTGGCGGCCTTCTCGGCTCCAGGCGACTATGCCGAGCTGGCGCATCATCGCCGGGCTGGCTGGCCGCGCTGCGGAGCTTGGAGGGGCGGAGAACTCATCGGCCCTGAAGGAATGACGGCCCTCATCTACATTCTGGCCGGCGCTAAAAATTAGGCGCGGCGTGTTCGTGCGCAGGCTTTATGGCCAGGGCCGACCTTCGGCATCTCCAATAGACGCTGGTCTTGGCTACAGCTGCGAGAAGTATTCTGCGCATCACCGTTAGAAATGTCGGCCCCAGCCACCATGGCCTCGATGACTTGCCGATGGTTGGCATGCGCGACCTGCTGTTGGAGATACGACCATAACGACTGATACTATCTTTCAAATGATAGCATCAGCAGCACTACAACGGTACGAACCCCCAAAACGCTGGAGGCTACGACTTTGAGTGCCTCCAGCAAACGTTAGCCATGCCAGTGCATGGCCGGCATGTGCACCACCATTTGCACCTGAAGCACTCATGGGCTCCTGGTCTACCGGGAGCCCACACCCCTTACTGAACGGAAACGGCCTATGCGCTCCCTTGCTATTGCAAGCTTGCTCGCAGCGATGACGATGCCGGCATTAGTGCGACAGTGTACAAGACTGGCTTCCGGGTATGCCGTTTTGCTGGCAGCCTTCATGAGGTTGCTGGCGGAGAGGTGTGATGCCTAATTTGCAGGTCCACGAGACACGGCGGCGTTTGCCACATGAACAGTGGAAGGCTGCGCCGACGAGGCCGAAATCAGCCGCGCTGGTCATGCCGTGTGGCCCGATCCTGACCCGCCAAGCTGTTGCGGCTCTCCTCGAAAAGGCGCACGCTGATAGCCCTCTCGGAGTGGGTGGCGGCAATAGCGGCAGTCTGGTGACGGGAAATAACGGCGCCCCCCAAGCTGGCGAGATCAACAAGAGCTGGAGGAAATACCATGGTCGGTAAGATCTTTCTTGCTGTCGCGACGGTGTTTGGCCTCGGTTTGGCGACTGGGCCGACGCTGGCCGCGAACTCCACGATCCCAGGAACCGGCGCCGTCGCCGGCACCGTAACCGCACCGCAGCCGTTCACGGCGGCGCATGTCTATCTCTACAACGCCGAGAAGCGCGCCACCTTCATGGTGTACACCGCCGGCGGCAAGTATCAGGCGATCAATCTGTATCCGGGCGACTACGAGGTGAGAGCGGCGCGCCGAGGCCTCGCCTCCGATCCGCAGAAGATCACCGTCAAGGCAGGCGAGACGCTCAATCTCAATCTCGCCCTCAAGGATATCGGTCCCGAGCCGAAAGCTGGCATCAACGGTCCCTCGACCGTGGTCGCCTATCCCGGCCGTGTGACGATCGTCGACAAGGACGTCGAGTTCGTCAAAGGCTACGACAAGGTGTATCCGCCCGGCACCGGCCGCGAAGTGCTGGAGCGAGTGTGCATGTCGTGCCACGGCACGACCTTCTACTCGGTGAAACAATTCGATCGCGCCGCCTGGAACGCCGCCATTGACACGATGAGCAAGCGCATGGACGGTATGGATACATCCGTTCCCAACGGCAAGATGTCGCCGAAAGATCGGCAGCATCTGCTCGACTATCTGGCGACCAATTTCGGGCCCAACTCGAAGAAACGTGTGCTCGCCATCGACGCCGACATGCCTCTCGACGAGGAGGCGCTCGGCAAGGCGATGTACATCGAATACGAGATGCCGGTGGTCGGGGCCAATGGGCGCCCGATCGGACAAAATTCGTATTTCGACAATGACGGCAACGTCTGGACCGCCGATCGCGGTACGCCGAACGCGATCGTCAAGCTCGATCCTCGGACCGCGAAGTTCGAGCATTACCCGCTGCCCGAACATGGCATCCCGCACGGCGTAACCGTCGATTCCAAAGGGGTCGTGTGGTGGGGCGAGACCGTCGGCTTCAAGTTCGGCCGTCTCGATCCCAAAACCGGCAAGATGGACCGCTATTCGATCGATCCGAGCGGCCGCCTCAAGGGCCGCGGCCATGATCCGATCGTGGACAACGACGATAACATCTGGCTGACGGTGATCCGCGGCAACAAGCTTGCCAAATACGACCAGAAAACCGGGAAGATCTCACTCTTCGAGCCCCCGTCCCCCAACTCGCTCCCGTATGGGGCCGACAAGGACAAGGCCGGGAACATCTGGATTTCGCAATTCACGCAATGCCGGATGGCTAAGTTCGATCCCAAGGAGGAGACGTTCACCGAGTTTCCGGCGCTCACCGCCTACGAGGAGGACCAGTTCTGTCTGATCCGTCGCGGCAGCGTCGATAAGAATGGAATGGTCTGGTACGGCGTGTTCAGCAACGGCAAGATCGGCAAGATCGATCCGGCCACCGGCAAAACCGTTGAATACAAGATGCCGGTCGCGTTCGCCGAGCCCTACGACATCTGGCCCGACAAGGACAACAATATGTGGATCGCCGATGGCGCCATGGGAGGCGCGATCATCAAGTTCGATCCAAAGACCGAGAAGTTCACCTTCTATCCGGCCGTGCAGCGCGGCGATCTCCCGAAGATCGAGATCACCCGCGAGGGTGGGATCTGGTATAATCCGCGCTCTGCGATCAAGGGCGCGGTCGGGGTGCTCTATCCCGACATGACCAAGATGACGACCTTCGAAGCGCGCTACTAAAGGCGCGGTCGCGTCAAGATTAAGATCGCCTCTCTCCGCATAGAGGGGAGAGGCCGCTCGACCCGTTATGAACGCAGAAGCATATCGAATGATCGGCTAGCGACGCCACGCGCTTTCATTCTTTTGCTCGTAGTCTCGGAACGCCTAGACGAGGCCGCCCAACACTGACGTTTTGTAGACCTTCGAGCGCAGAGAGGTCTTCATCCCAGTAGGGCGACAGTCACCGACGATCTCGTGCCAAAGAATACAGGAGCTGGCTCGTCACCATGGTTGAACCGCACCAGTGGCACTTTTCTATGAATTGGGCTGCCAGAACCGGCCGGTCAAGAACGCGATGCAACTCGCACTGTAGGGGACGGTGTCTTTGGCGGGACATTCTACTCCAGGCGAGATCGATTCATGCTGCTTCACTGCGGCAGGCTGTGCCACGGCGCCTCTCTCTGCCGCACCCCGGCGCCGCACCTCGGATTCGAGCTTTCTCTCCAAAAATATAAGGCAGCTCGCCGAATAGGGCATGTTGTCGTTGTCGGGGCAATCTGCTGCCGCTGCAAGCGCCGACCGTTCTGTGCGCGTGGGCGCGTCCGTGAAGATGTGATTTCCGTGCTCGATACTCAGCATCCCACATACGGCGGCGACGATTGCTGCGAGGTCGAGTTTCGAGGCTATTTGGACCTGCATTCTAAAGAAGAGCCTTCGAAGGAGGCGTATCTACCGCATAACTCTTCGGGTCGTCGAGCATATTGCTACCGCAGAAAGTACTGTTTGAGCGAGTAGCCGAGGACGATGAGTCCGCCGATCGGCATGATCAACAACCAGCCGGTCCAGACACGTTGCGCCCATTGGGAGGTGACAAAATAGCTGACGGCTGCCGCTCCTACCAACGCTGGAATTGCCGATATCCAAACCGACTTCAGGAATTCAGCATCAAAGATTGCCCGATCAGCGATGAAAGCCGCAAACGCAAAGGCAGCCGGCCAGAGCGCGGCCAGCACGCAACAGAAGATGGTCATGCGGTGAAGCCACCGACCGGAAATCATCGTTGCGATCCAGCCCAACACCAACGCGCCGGGGAAGGAGAGCGCAAGCCAGCCATACCAGTACATGGGCGGGCCTTCCCCGCTCCGGGCTCGCTGCATCCAAAAATCCAGCTTACCGACTGCCGGATGATAGGTGAAAAGCGGCCAATTCAGCCGTTCGAAGACCGTGTACAGGATTGCGAATGAAATGCCGAACGTGATCGCGAAGGTGCCGAACTTGCTCGCCCTCGTCGAGGTCGTCGATCTCGCCGATGTCGGTGCGTCTATCGCGTGGGAGCGGTCGAGATGGGAGGTTCGCTCGTTTACATCCAAGGTGTGTGTCATGAACCGACCCCTCGGAAATCGTTGGCGACATGACCGATGACAAAGGCGTACCAGACGGTGAAGGCCAGGAAAAGGGTCACCCACTTGCGCGCGCTGGCATGTTCCTCGGACAGAGGCTGCCGCCAGAAATACCAATAGGCCGGAAGGAGGCCCATGCCCATAGTCACGACATGCTCTTTGAATTCGAAGGACCCCAAAGTCCACCAGTGGCCGAATTGCTCCATCGGAATTCTGACGTAGGTGCGGTACTTGATATAAATCCACGCGCCCAGGAGGAAGGTGGGCACATAGAGGATGACGATCGCGGCGGCGTAGGACGCTGCCGGCCCCGGACGAAGGCGCTGAATGAAATTGCCCGCCGCCTGCCGCACCGGTATCATGACGGCCACCACCTGAAGCGTAACAGCCGCCAGCAGGGCGACCGCCAGCAGGAAGTGAACGAAGAGCAGGATCCTCCAGAACGTTCTGACTGATACGATGTCGAATATTATGTCCATGGCGTCGCCTCCACGTCTCCCACTCCCGGCGACGAAGCACCAGAGTGGCGCGTAATTATCGAATGGATTGAACCATCTCGAATACGTCGCAGGGCCGATGGGCCCGACCCTTGTCGCAATCGCTGTCGGTATGCTGCCGAACCTCGGTTCCTTTGCTTCATTGACGGAGCAGATCTCCCGCGACCTCGCGTTGCCGCGTTCGCCATCGCGCGCGCTCAGCGCACGGGCTTAATCACTACTGCGGCGGCGGCCCTGCGGTGCTTGGCGCCTTCCTCTCATTCAGGGACTACATCCGCGGATTGAGCAGGTGAGGTCACGATAGTAACATGCTATGCTCTTCGCCGCACGTCCACAAAGAACAAGAAACAACATAACTGACATCAAACTGGGGAGTTGAACGTGCAGTCCCTCACCAAGCTCATGGAATGGCTACAAGCCTCGTCGTTGGCCGTATTCATTCACAAAACGGCATGGGCCTTCACGACCATCGAGTTGGTTCATGTCTTCGCGATTTCGCTTGTGATCGGCACGATCGCGATCGTGGACTTGCGCCTGCTCGGGCTCGCTTCGACCAAGCGCCCCTTCACTGAACTCGCAAGGGGGCTCCTGCCGTGGACCTGGGCTGCCTTCGTGCTCGCGATGATGGCAGGCTCGCTCCTGTTCATCAGCCAGGCTACCGAGTATTTCGTAAACACCACGTTCTGGATCAAGATGTCCGTCATGGTCCTGGCCGGGATCAACATGCTGATTTTCGAGTTCATTACGGTTCGCGGCGTGCAGAAATGGGACCTTAAACCGACCCCTCCGCTGCCGGCGAGGCTCGCGGGAGGGATCTCGCTCACTTGTTGGGCCTTGGTCGTCATTTTCGGTCGCTGGACTGGCTTCACCATGCTGCCGGAGTGATCGAGCGGATCGAAAAGGGGCTTGGACGGGCGTTCACACGTTCACATTCGAAGAGGAGTGCAAAGACCATGAAGAGATCCATCTGGCGATCCCATCACTGGATTGCGGCTGCAATCGGCGCTGCCGAAAAGTGAAGAGCCCGGCAGCACTGCTCAAGTTTGACTTTGTGATCAACCTCAAGACCGCCAAGACGCTCGGCCTCGAAGTGCCGCCGTCGCTGCTTGCGCGCGCCGACGAGGTGATCGAATAGCGAGGTTGTCTACTGCGGCGCACCCCGAGCCGACATAAGCAGGGGAAATCCTGCAATGCAGCAGTCCCCCGCCGCACCGGGTGTGCTTTCGTTTGGGGCGGCGTCACAGGCGCGGGTTCAGTAGCGTCTCGCCCCGATTCAGAACGATTCAGGTCTGCCCCAAGGACTTCCCGGCTATGCCGCGGCAGTCTGAGGGTGGCGCACCGGCTACTTTCGTGGGAGGTCTCACCATGAGCGAGCGCGTTGTAGACGAGAGGCAGAGCAGGGCTTCGGACATCATCGGGGTCCTCAGCGGTGTCGGGCTCTATTCGGCTCTGATTTTTCTTGTAACCTTCCTGTGCCTATACGTTCCGGCTTGAAGCCGGCGACCGATTACGGCTGGGAGGGTTATGCTCCACATGCGACGGCGCGAGTTCATGTCGCTGCTCGGCGGCGCGGCGGCGGCGTGGCCGTTCGCGGCGCGGGCGCAGCAGGGCAGCTGGATTCGAACCATCACCGTGCAGATCATTGCCAGCGCTGTTTTATTGCAAACCTGGACAATCGCGAGGGCAGACACCGCCGCCGTCCCTTCGGACCATACGTTTATTGATGAGATAGTTTCAGATTTGGGGTTTCAACCAAGCGACCTCATCGAGCGCGTTCGATATCTCGCCAATATTCCATTCGAGGCAACGATACAGCATCGGTTGTCTTACTGTGTCCAGGGATATGCCGATAGGATCGCTACGGACGCCAAATTGCGCGAGAAGGTGGTCTCCGAAGTTGAGGACAGAACATGTGCGCAACTTGGACTGTGCCAAGAGCGTGGCCAGCAGCGAACCGATCAATCGTTGCTGTATGCCGAATTGCTACACGTACTTGCCGGCGAAATGCGTGGGGAGAAGCGTGCAGATTCGAGTCAAGTTTTTCAGGAGCATGAGTCGTTCGTGAGGTTCGGGAGACATCTCGCTAGAGCGAGTGGTATTGAGGCCACATTTCGCCGGGCGTCATATGTGAACGGCCAAGTTTCTGCCCGCCATATTCGCGACAACTGTCCCTATTCCTGGAACAGCTGGCTAATTCTCGTGAGCGGTTTGATTGGCGCCTGTTTGCTAGGTGGGGTTCTGGCGTTCGTTTATAAAAGGAACTGGGTAAAGCTGACACCAACATAGCTGCCTGCTGCCCGCGAGACACTGGCCGTGCGGCGACCGACTACACGTGGCCATGCCGTAAGGTTGAAGCGCTGGAAGGTGGAGTAGGAGCCCATGTTCGACATGCGACGTTCCTTTGCAAACTCAGCACTCGCCGACGAGGTGATCGAGTGAGGCGGCGGGAGTTCATTGCGGGGCTTGGCGCAACGTCGGTTGCGTTGCCAATGCTAGCGAGCGCGCAGCAGCCGGCGATGCCAGTGATCGGCTTCCTCAGCACGACGTCGGCCGGCCCTTTTACCCATCTCATCGCCGGTTTCCGTCGGGGCTTGCAATCGGCTATCTCGATGGCCGCAACGTTGTCATTGAGTATCGCTGGGCGGAGGGCCAGTACGACCGGGTGCAGGCGCTGGCACTTGATCTTGTCCAGCGACAGGTCGCGGTGAACGTCACGACGGGCGGAGAGACTTCGGCGGTTGCGGCCCAGATTCATTGCCTCAACAAGTCGGCCGCCTCTGCGATCGGCCGGCGCTGCGCGCCAAGGTCGCGCGTCCGCTCCGCCTCGAGTGCGATCCATTGCGCCGCGTATCGCCGCAGGTGCCGACACGCTAACCGCAGATCGATTGCCAGCTCGCTGTCGCCCTGCCGGGCTGCCTCTCGGCGTAACCGCTGTACCAGCACCAGAAGCTCTACAGCTTGTGTCATGGATGCTCTCCGGCTTGTCTGCGATGCTCCCGCCGAATGGTCGGGTCAGTTGAAGTTCGGCCGCGTCGGTCGATCGCGAGAGCATCGCACGGACACAGAGCTAATCTCGGGGTTAGGGCCTTTAGCGCGTAGCGTGATGCCAAGCCCCTTACATACGATCATGGATCCGCGACGAGAACCCCGGTTTTTGCAGCCCTTTTGGCATCCCACCACCAAACGGTTGGAAAAGCCGAGCCACCATACTCAGGCAACGGATCCAGCCGGCCGAAGCGGTCCCAGCGTACCGCGCGCAACCTGTCATCGGCGAATTGCGGCACGACGTAGTGGTTCCACAGCAAGACACGGTCCAGCGCTCTGGTGGCTGCTACCAGCTCGCCACGGCTCTTGGCAAAAATTACGCGGTCGATCAGGGCATCAACTGCAGGATTCTTGATGCCGACATAGTTACGCGAGCCTTGCGTATCGGCTGCCCGAGAACTCCATAAGTCGCGTTGCTCGTTTCCGGGCGATAGGGACTGCGGCCATGTGGCTATGATGATATCGAAATCGAAGTCGCGTAAACGATTCTCGTATTGCACATCGTCAACGCTTCGCACGTTGACGTCGATACCGAGACGAACAAGTGCTGGCTTGTAGAAGAGGATGAGGCGTTCCGCTCCGGAAGGATCGCTCGTTAGGCCGAGAATCTCGACGTTCAGCACCTCGCCGGTGCGGATGTTGACTTGCTTGTAATCGCGTACCTCGTAGCCCGCCTCGCGTAAAAGCCGCATCCCCTCACGCAAATTGGCGCGGACGTTCTCGGGTGTGCCGGCGACCGGGTTGGCATACGGGGTGGTGAAGACCTCGGGCGGTACCTTGTCGCGCAATCCTTCTAGGATCTTAAGCTCCTCGCCCTGCGGCAGCTCGGAACACGCCAATTCGGTGCCCTCAAAGTAGCTGTTCACCCGCTTGTATTGGCCGAAGAAGAACTGCCTATTCATCCCTTCGAAGTCAAAGGCGAAATTGAACGCGCGTCGCACCCGCGCATCCTTGAACTTGTCGCGCCGCGTGTTGAAGGCGAAGGCCCGCATGATCCCCCGATCGCGCTGGGGGAAATCCTCAAGGATGACCCGCTTTTCGTTGACCGCAGGAAAATCGTAAGCCGTAGCCCAGTTCTTGGCACTGTTCTCCATGCGCCAGTCCGCATGGTCGGCCTTGAAGGCTTCCAGTGCGAGGGTTGAGTCACGAAAATATTCGTAGCGAATTCCGTCGAAATTGTCGCGCCCGATATTGACGTTGAGTTCTTTGGCCCAATAGTCTTTTAGACGCTCGTAAACTACCGAGCGGCCGGGAACGAATTCCTTGATGCGGTAGGCCCCATTGCCGAGCGGCGGCTCGAGCGTGGTTGCGCCGACATCGCGCTTCTTCCCCGACGCGTCATTTCCTTCCCACCAGTGCTTTGGCAGTACTCTGAGTTGCCCGAGGATCACTGGCATTTCCCGATTGCCGGGGGCATCGAAAGTGAAAGTGACCTCGCGCTCGCCGCTCTGCTCAACCCTTAAGACGTGGCGATAAAAGGCGCCGATGAAGCGATTGTATTTCCGGTAGGCCTCGAAGGAATAGATCACGTCGTCGACCGTGATCGGGTTGCCGTCGTGGTGCCGGGCGGCGGCGCGCAAGCGAAACGAGGTGGACGCAAAGCTCGGGGGGTGACTCACCGCTTCCGCGATTAGCCCGTAATGGGTCGACGCCTCGTCGAGCGATGGCACCAGCAACGTGTCACAAATCGTACGGGCAGCCGCAGCCAACAAGCCCCTGACCCCGGCTATTGCCTGGTTGAAGTTGTCGAAAGTGCCGAGCGCCACGAGGCGTATCCCCCCACCTTTTGGTGCCTGCGGATTGACGTAGTCGAAATAGCTGAAACCGGGCGGATACTTGAGGTCACCGAACAGCGACAGACCGTGCCGCCACTGGGGCTCGGAGTTTTGCGCACGCGCCGGTGTTGCGGCGCGGGGCACTTGGCCACACAAGGAGGAAACGGCGGCAAACGTGCCGGTACGAAGTATAGAACGACGGGTCAGAGGCAACGGAAACCTCCGGGAGGTGCCACCGACGCTGCTCGCCCGCGCCGACGAGGTGATCGAATGATGGGGTGGATGGCCCCCTTGCGGCATCTAGGTGCCAAAGTGTTGGTTGGTGAGAACCAATCAGCGGACATGGAGCCATCCATGAACGAGATTACGACGGTCGGCTTAGATTTGGCGAAGAATGTGTTCCAGGTGCATGGGGTCGATGCAGAGAGGACGACGGTTCTGCGCAAGCAGCTTCTTCGATCCGCACGTAGGTTTCTTCGGGACTACAAAGTTTTTAGCGGCGCCTGATTTCTGTTTCGTTGTCGCCTCGGCAAGGGTGCAGCGTCATGACCTTTGTCCGTAGCCCAGTCAGCGCCCACCACTTGCGTACCTCGATCGGCTCCTTGCGTATGTCCTCCCCGTTCAACTCCAGCAGGTCGAAGGCGTAGAGGAATGCCTGTGGTTCGTTTCGGCGGTGGCGAAGGAGCTGAAAGGTGGCCAACCCCCGCTCGTCGCAACACACGACCTCACCGTCGATCACCGCCGAGACTAGCGGGCGTTTGATCTCAAGGCTCTCAATTGAACACGAAGGAATAATCTGCGAAGTGCTCGGAAGGCAGTTGTTTCCCAGTCGTCATCATTTTGAACGTATCAACCTGCCCCGGTGCGCCGGCAATGCGGGCTTTGCCCTGTGGGATTGCCCATCCTGCGGCGAAAGTGACGATCGCGGCGGCGGCGGTGACTGCGAACAGTCCGGTCTTGGCGGTCATTTCAGTCCTCCCGTCGGGTTCGAGCTTAGTTCTGGGTGTGAATTAGCTCACCCTGGGAGGCCCCGCTGTGATGGCCATCACAGGATGGCGGGAATTTCCGGCCTTTGTCGGGGGGCGACGGGCCGCTAGGCCGGGAAAGGCCGGGAATTGAGTGGGGGGAATTATCGGGCCTCGGGAGGCGGTGCCTGGCCGAGCGGTCTGCGGGCGCGGAGCTCGACGCGGCGCTGGCGGCGGTGGCCTGGGCGACCGAGGACGAGGGCTAGGCCAGCCCGCGCTCGATCAGGTCAGGTCGGCCAACCAGGCGGCGAGCAACCAACCGGTTGGCGGAGCCAGAACCAGGCCGACGACGACGAGGGTCAATGTCATCGTGAGTTCGTCCCGACGGCGCTGCCGCGTTGTTGGCTGGCGGGCCAGTCCGGGCACGCTGGGCACGGCGTGAGGTGGATGGCCGGCGATTCTTTGTCGACAAAGGTCAATTCACCGCCGACGTGCGGGCGGTAGTAGTAACGGTGCGCGGTATCCTCAATCATTTCGCCCAGCAGGGTGCATCGGGCCACGGAATGGTATTTGCGCAAGATCGTCATGCCTCTTAGTCGTCGGGGCCCTTCCGCGCGGCTTGTTCGTTTCCGCCAGACATTTGTGATTTGCAGCCACGGCCAAGAGAGCGGCGTCTCACTCCGCCCGGCTTGCGAGCCGGCGTGCTCGCGCGAGAGGCCGATAATTCGGCTGGGGATTTCCCGGCCTTTGCCGGCCTGGCGCGCTAATCTACGGGCGCTGGTTCGTGGTTGGAGGACGCCGCGTGACCCACCTCAAAGAAGCACTGACTGTCCTGGCCGATGTCTTGGCCAAGCGCCCGGCGGAGGAAATCCTATTCGAGTGGTTTCGCTCTGGACGGCTGGTCGGTGAACTCTCCGTCCTGATCAAGCGCAGGCATCCCGAGGTGCAAGCCGAGATCGATCGCGTCTACCGGGAGCATCTGGCTAAGCTCGGCAAACGGGAACGCTCCTCCCTGGCTCGGAGACGCTCGGACGCGGGGCTTTGAGCGCGCCAGTTCTAGGGGCGGCTTCGGCGCACTCGAGAGTAGAGTCGACTTCCGGCTCGGTAAAGAAAAGCCCCGCGGTGAGGCGGGGCCTGAGGTTATAGGACCATGTGGCTGGAGGGAAATCCGACCACGATTGCAAACGTGCCCGCCGTTATGCCGTGCGGCAATATGAATTTTTGAGCAATCCCGCACAGAGTGTAGGCGGTACGCCCAAAACAAAAAAACCCAGTGCTCGCGCGTCGGAGCGCCGCTCGCTTCACCGCTCGTCGCTCGCGGCGTCCCTCGCCAAATTACTGCATCTGGTCGAACTCCGCCCACGTTTCCAGGCTTCCCAGCTCGCGCTGAATTGTGCCTTGGCCCTGCTCCAGGGTGGCCGCGCGGACCCCGCCAAAATCACAATCCGTGTGATGGCTATCACATCCCTAGAGACGCGCCTCCCATAGCTTGCTGCAATGCCAAAGGATGGAGGCGACCATGCGAAATAGCAGCACGTTGATCATCGGAACGGCGGTTGCGGTTGGAATTACAGTGGTCGCTGTCACCGCCGTTGCTCAGTCGCCGGTCGAGCCAACCCCGATCGTCGCCCAGCAAACTCTCACCAACCGCTCTGAGTTGCCGTTTTCGGAAATTGACTTCCGGCTCGGTGATCATCAGCACCTCAAGGGCTATTTTCTCGACAATTCGCGCGACCGATTGTTGAGATGAACCAAGCCGTGCAACGGCGAATGCCCTTCAGCATTCGGTAACCCGGCAGTGGTTTGATCACGCCGCTCGTTCATCCGCGAGCGACATCATCCCTGCAGCCCCGATCAGCCTTGCCGGGAAAATCTCGCCCCGATCGCGGGCCGCGCCTTCACCGAAGGACCTGGCGCACTGCGTAACCTGCAAAACCCGCAGCCATGGCAAAGATCGCGGCAAAGAATTCGCGATCAAACGCCAATGCCACGCCACAGGAAAAACCTGCCAACACGCAAATTCCGATTAGCTCCGGCAGTCGTCGGTCCGTCATGCCTATCGTCCCCACTCCTCCTCGGCCTCGCGCTTCACGGCTGGAGCGTCCGGGTTCTTGAATTTGAGCCAATCGCTGGTGCGACCGGAGCGGTAGCGTGAGCCCAACCGCTTTGACACGATGCCCTCAAGCCCCATCTTACTTCGACCCTTGGACCGCTTATGGTTTAGAACGGCCAAATCGGGTAGCTTCATTGAGAGCCGCCGGAATTGCAAATGATATAGTCCGGGAGGACATCATGCCCCAAAACCAGCCCTTCGAGATCCCTCAACAGCTCCGCGAGGTTGCGGAGAGAAATGTTGAGCAAGCACGTACGGCTTACGGTCAGTTAATGGACGCCATGGCGCAAGCAACGGGCATGTGGATGTCGGCGATGCCATCGAACGAGGGGACATCGGGGTTCAAAGTCGTCCAAGAGCGGGCGATTCAGTTCGCCAAGCAGAACGCCGAGGCCTGCTTCGCAGCGGCGAGCGAGCTTGCCAATGCCAAGGACATCCAGGATTTGCTGGCCATTCAGAGCCGCTCTGCACAGACGCAGATGCAGGCCTATGCTCTTCAGGCTCAAGAGCTTGGCCGGCTAATGGTAGAGGCTGCGCAGAGTGTGCAGCCCAGAAGCTGAAGCCGGCGGCCGCTCAGGTCGAATGCGAACAGGAACACATTGGCCTCGTCCGCAGGCGGGAGAACATCGCAAGCCCATCTCCATCGCAGACCGCAGCCTCACCATCGATCAGCAGGAGCGCGCACGGAGATGGTCTACCGCCTGGACAATCAAGGGGTAGCGGGCGAACCAGTCATTGCCATTGCGTGTGAGCAGCCGAATCCCGATGGGATCACTGCGGGCCATCAGCCGATAGCCGTCGTGCTTGATCTCATGCACCCAGTCCGGCCCGGTCGGCGGTTGCTCGCCAGGCGATGGCAGGCAGGGCTCGATAACGGCAGGCAAGGCCATTTCGTCACGATGCCATAATGGCCCACTGGATCATGGTCCAGGGGTGTAGCCGGGTTGCCGACTGAGACAACCAGCCGACAGTTTTCGCTTTAGCCCAGCGCGCGGACTTCGGGGCGCCACTTCAAGGCTGCATGGCCGCCAAAACCAAATGTTTGGCGGACGGCAACAAAACCCGCACCCCACGCCCGCGAATCTCCTCGACCAGGTTCTCGCCGGTCGCGTCGTCCCAGCGGTCAATGGTGTACTGATGGCCCCTCACGGGGGCGATCCTGGCCGATTCGATTCAATTAAAGAGAGTGTCAATGTATACGAAGAGGTTATGGCAGCGCCATTGCGGCCGCCCACTGCAAGGACCACACTAGTTGTGTCGTTAAGAGCTTGATCGCAAGGCTGGCGGATAGGTTCCCCACCGATGCACGCGCTCGTCCTGATGGTGACTCTGGCAACCGTTGCCGTCCCGGTTTTGACCGAAGCTGCCGGCAGCGCGTCGGAGGTGTGGTCTCTGCCCGACGCCAAATCGAGGATGATAGCGGCGACGCGGCACGCGGTGTTATTCGGTCTCCTCGGCATGGTCGTCGCGCTCACCACGCTGGTCATTTCGCAGGGCGCCGATGCGGCCAACTACAATCGATGGAATAATCTTCCTCCAGGGTACGGCTATAACACCCAGGCGAACCCGAACTACGGCTTCGGTCCGGTCCAGCGCATTCAGCCTACGGACGTGGTCTCGGGCAACAAGATCATCGGTCGCGATCCTGACCCGTTCATTCGCGGACAGATTCTGCGCGGATACAACAGTGGCCATAACTGATCCGACGAGTGTCAGCTTAACGGCCTCGTGCATCTCCTCGATGGAGTTCGCAGTAAGGGTGATGTCGTTCTAAAGAAGGATAGGGGCTACATTACCGCCCGTGTCGCAGCCCAAGAAAATCGCCGCCGCGCACAAGGCCGCCAAGCTCCGCAACTGGCGTGCGTGGCTATTGCGCCAGCGCGCGCAACCCCTGGGCACCGTGGAAGCCACGGACGAGCGCACCGCCGCTGACTGCGTCGGTTGTCACGGGCAACAGGCTGCAACGCACCTGGCTATGGTTGAGAACGACAGGCTGACCACTTGGAACCGGGCACCAAGGAGCGACATATTCAGGTGCGTCCGGCCTAGGAGATCCACCTCCTGGGTCAGCCACACACGGACGTGGGAGGCCCTGGTGTCTTGGCCGATCCGGGGCCTTTCCCTCGGCCGTCAATGGCGGATGTCAAACCTCAGGGTGTGGCTGGAGCGCGGCCGGCGCGAGCTAAAGCACCGACATGGTAGTCAAGGGCAAGTACGCTGTACCGGCTCAGTCGTGGTCCTTACGCGGCAGGGGAGACTGCCCTTCTTGCATGTCTTGCCGACCCTCGTTGAAGACCTGCTCGATATAGTCGGGCGGTCCTATGGCGGTATCGACTACGTCGTTCTGCACGACATACATGAAACAATGCTCGACCCCGGCGAGAGTGATCACCCCCTCGCCGCCGTTGGGGTAGTCGCGCAGACACCTCGCGATGTGGCTGCGAATTCCTACTTGCATACCCGATTGGCTGAGGTCGATGTCGCTGTGACAGCGCAGTTGAAGGCGCATCGCGTCCTCCATAATCCCATGAAGTCGCTCCGTATAGCGGACAAGAAGGTACTCTGGTCAGAGGCGATTCGTGAGGTAGGGGATGACGGGCAAGGCGAGCGAGCCTGCTGCTGGATTTCAGAACAATTCAGGTCTGTCCCAAGGACCGGCTGACCTTTCGCCCGGCAGGCTCCTGATGCGTCAAACCGCCTGCGCCTGGCGGTTCCAACTGATATGATCGGCGGCGGCACCTGGGAGGGAGCCCTATGCCCGGCATGAGGCGACGGGAGTTCGTCAGCCTGTTCGGCGGCGCGGCGGCGACGTGGCCGCTCGCGGCGCGGGCGCAGCAGCCGAAGAAAGTTCCACGAATTGGCCTGCTGGTCACCACGAACGCTTCGGCGTGGGCACCACGAATAACGGCGTTTGTTCAGCGATTGCGCCAACTTGGATGGATTGAAGGCCAGACTGTCGCGATCGAGTATCGTTGGGCCGAAGGTCAATACGACCGGTTCGCCGAAATTGCTGCCGAGTTCGTCCGGCTTAAAGTTGACGTCATTGTCACCGCAGCGACCGCGCCAGTTCTCGCGGCGAAGCAGGCCACTTCGAGTATTCCGATTGTATTTGCCGTATCTGGTGATCCGGTCGGGAGCGGCTTAGTTGCAAGTCTGGCCAGACCAGGTGGAAACGTCACAGGTTTATCGCTTCAACAGGCCGAAGTTGGTTCGAAACGATTGGAACTGTTGCGCGAGATAGTTCCCGATCTTCGTCGGCTGGCGATCATCGCCAATGTGAGTAGTCCAATGATCGTTCTCGAAGTGCAAGAGGTCGAGTCAAAGGCACGATCGCTCGCCCTCGAAGTGGTTACGTTGCAAGTTGATGGACCGGACGACATATCCCGCGCCTTCGAGACCGCCAGTCAAGTCAAGGCCGACGCCCTCTACGTTTGCTCAGACCCACTCACGAGCACTAATCGAGGCCGAATATATGCCGCCGCGCAAAGCGCTCGACTACCGAGTGTATCCAGTGAGAAGGATCACATCGACGCTGGGGCTCTGGTATCCTATGGTCCGAATTTCCCGGACCTGTTTAGGCGAGCATCCGAATACGTAGACAAGATTCTACGGGGTGCGAAGCCAAGCGATCTTCCGGTTGAACAGCCCACGAAATTCGAACTCGTGATCAATCTTAGGACGGCTCGCGTGCTTGGTCTCACTGTTCCGCCCGCGCTTCTAGCCCGCGCCGACGAGGTCATCGAATGACGCGCGAACGAAGGATGAATCCAAAGTGTCAAACTCGACCGGAGTTTGACACTTTGGGTGCAATAAGTGCCGATTCTACGGGGCTTTTTTCGATGCCGATAACTCGCGCCGCTTCACCTGGTCACCTCCATAGGTCGCCACGTCGGGGGCAGTGCAATGCGCGTGACAAAACAGGACATCGGGCTGCGTGCCATTCGCCCGCCGCCGACAGCTATTCGTATTGTCGAAATTCCGGGCCTACGAGGAACCTGCCCTGTGTAGTGCGTAGAGGTTATCACAATTTAGGGAGCGATATGCACCTGAACAGGCTCGCCTGGACAGTGTCTGAAACCGGCTTCGCTTCTGCAACATGAGATGCTGGCCGATGTCCGAGCGGGTCATCTGGCGGACCCCCCGCGCTCCAACACAGTGATCGCTGAAGCGACAACACTGCTGGACGGAGCCAGAACTACCCATTTGAGCCCTTCAGGTTCGAACTCGAGCGAGGCCGTGCCTCGCAACGATACCGGCACAATCTTGGTGAGGACGATATCACCAAACCCCTGTCGCCGAGGCTCTTCAACACGCGGACCACCAATTTCCTTCCAAATGATGCGCAGAAGTGAATCGTGCTTTTCATTGGTCTCGAAGCTCCATCGAATCGTGACCTTGCCTGTCGGAACGGATAGCGCGCCATACTTTACCGCGTTCGTTGCGAGTTCATGTAAGGCCAAGCCGATCTGCTCGGCAGCCTTGGGGCTCAATTTCAATTGAGGACCTTCGATAAAAACTGAATTGTCACTCAGGTTGTGGAATGGCGTTAGATGAACTTTGATAAGTTCTCTCATCTCGACGCTTTCCCATTGGGCCGTAACGAGAAGATCGTGGGTGTCGGCGAATGCACTCAGGCGGCTGCTGAACCCAAGAACAAAATCGTCGAAGCTATCAGTCTGACGAGCAACCTGATGTGCCATGCTCTGTACGACAAAGAGTATATTTTTTGACCTGTGTGAAAGCTCCATCATGACGAAATGGATGTGCTCTTCGTGTCGCTGTCGGACTGCGGCGTCTGCACTCAACGCCAGGCTTGGGACTGAAACGCTGATAATGAACGTGAGCAGAAGAAGAAACGACTCGTTGAGGCTGCCGCCAACAAATGGTCCATGATTCGATGTGGTACCCCACACCGCAAAGCATGAGAGGAGAAGGGCGGTGGTTGCTGTATCACGCTGGTTAAGTCGCAGTGCAGCCCACATGAGGGGCAATATCGCCAAAAAGGCCAAGGGACTTTGAGTAGGACTTTGCTCAAGCAGTGGGCTGAAAGCGAGTAGCCCAACTACAACGGTTGCGGCGTAGACGGCACACGATTGAAGCAGCTCAATTCGTCCAGAAGATGTTGTGCTCCATAGTACGATAGCGGGGGTGATGACCAGCGCCCCCGACAGATCACCAATCCACCATGTCGTCCATATCGAGGGAAACTTCGGCCAATCTGCGTAACCCGCAAAGCTCAAGCTGCCGACGCCGAACGTGGGGCTGATCACCGTACTGAAGAGACAGATCAGCGCGAATCGAGCCACTCCAACAGGGGTGTCGAATGTGCTTCGACCGTCAGACCATCGGTTAATTAGGTACGCGCCGACTAAGCTCTCAAGTACGTTGCCGGTAGCGATTGTGAAAGATGTACCGATCGATCCTGCAGTTGTGAGGTTGGCAATGAAGGCACCAAGGAAGACAGCAGGAGAAACTCGGTACCCCGACAGTAATATGATTGCCAAAGCATATCCGGTCGGCGGCCAGATCGGAGTGGCACTTGGATGGATCGAAGCCAGGGCCAAGCTTAATTTTGCTAACCCGACATAAATGACTGCGACGGCAGTTAATAGGACAACGTGATCGAACAGCTCGCGGAACCGAAAATGCGCGTGAATTTTATCAGCCAACATCGGTCGCTCTCGTCGCGTTGCCCCAGCGCCTTTGGATCGACGCAGTGCACCATCAGAAAATTGAACCTGTGGCCGATCATGGCCGGGTTCCTGTGCGTCCGTAAAAACCATCGCCATTCCGGTTTTTTCTGCAACTACGAGGCGTCTCTGCCACCGGCCCGTGACGTCAACTGCGAACGGCTATGGCCCCGGCTGATCCCATTGTAGCAGAAATCGCTTCGGCCAGATCGCGTCCCTCCCAACTGTGCAGCCGTCGGCGGGCTATATAAATACATTTGGAGGGGCTTTTTTTGCGCGCTGTGCGCAACCAACCTGCTCGCCTTGTGTTGAAGTCCGCAGGTTTGCCGCCCGATGGCCCCCGGGAGATCTCCCCTTAGCGCCCCGCGGGTTTCGAGTGTCGGGTCGGCAAGAGGCACAAATCAAAGGTAGGAAACAATGCTGAGATTGATCGCTATTACAGTCGCCGGCTTCGCTCTCGTCTCGTCAGCACAGGCACTAACGCCCGCGCCGCTGCAGCAGCCGGAGGGAATGATTACACAAGCCCGCTTAGGCTGCGGCCCATTCAGAACCCGCGTAGCGGGTGTTTGCGTGGCAAGGACCACTATTCGGCAGACCCGCAGGGCAGCCCGCAGGGGCTACCGCAGGGGCATCTACTGAGCCAGTAAGGGATAACCAGGAGCATGCCAATCAAGATTAGAAATCGAAATCCGTTCCGGCAAAAAGCCAAGGCAAACGTCGCGCTCCGAGTAGCGTGAGGCGCCACGATTGGCGTTTCGACACTTTTGGTGCTGGCATCGCTGACCCCGACGACTGACTCCGGCCCTTGGTTCTGAGCTTCGCATTGTAATGAAAAGACAATGGCTGAGAGCCTGCGTAAGTCCTCAGAAGCCGCGCCAATTTCATTGTAATGCCGCATGGATATCATCAAACGCGCTGCGAACGCCAAGTACTTGGATAGCGCGCGAATGCGAAAACGCAAACGCCGCTGGCGTATACCAAAACAGATGATCCTTTTTAGTCTGTGCTCACTTCGTACGATCGAGGCGCGCTACGGATGTCTGAGCTGCCACTAGACCAACCGACACCTATTGACGTGGCGTGTCATCGTTCCGCCGGCGCTGGCGATCCAATGCCGCAAGCTGCTCCCATTTTGGTTAGGAAGGAGTTTAGATTTGCCCGCGCTCGCCGGGTCCATTCCTTAGGCTTAACGCGCAATCAATCGATCGCGTGGCGCTAACCCTTCGACAACCATCGACGCATGGTAACGGATCGCGACGCCGGGGCTTGCCATACGTGCGCCCTGATTGAGGAAGAAAGACATGGCAATGCTGGAGAGCGATTACACCCACGCAGTCTTGCCTAAGCCCCCGCCGGAAGTTCCGGTCCGGGTATTTCTTAAATCGCAGCTGATGGCTGCGTTCCGCCAACACTCGCGGCCAATTATCATCGAGGACCCGGGCCTTGCCCTTCCGTTCACTCGCATGTTGCGGGCACGGGAGTTGTGCCTGAAGTCAGTCGGCGGATTCGTAGCAGAAGCGATGTCATATGCGATCAGCCGGCACTATAGCGCCGATGTCGAGGCGCACTGGTACATTGGTCAATATGTACTTCCAGGAAACGTGCAGCGAATTATTTTAAAGCCGAAGGTTCTTCGGCTTCGTACGTTGGGCTCAGACCTGTCGGCGCATTCTCCGAGATACCGCCAATAGCCCCAGCCGCCATTCGACCCGGCCGACACACCGTCATGATTCTGCGAATTGCCTCGTGCCGTGCTCTGCGATGCGCGGCTGTGCCAGAAGCCAACATGGGGACCCCGAACTTGAGGGTCGGGGTCTCGCCCGGATGATCCTTTGCGAAAGGCTCTCGCCCGAAGGTCTTTAGAGATTATTCACTTGGCCCTGAATACTCCGGGCCAGGCTGTTCCGTGAAGGGGCCGCGAATGGGGAGGCCGAAATGAACACACAGGCGACGAAGCTCCAAGCCGTCGAGAACGACCTGAAACAGCTGATGGCCGACGTAACCCGGGCGATGGAAAAGGCTCAGGAAGCGGTGACGAGGATAGCCTCCAAGGCCGCGACCGCCACAACCGAGACAAAATCCAGGTCTTCGTCGTGCTAGAGCGCGTCAGGATGATTGTCGATGGCTCGGCAAGTGTCAGCCGACGCGCGATATCGCGTGGAGTAATGCGTTGCTCGCTGATGCTCCATTGTGAGCGACGTCTGAGCGGCAACAGAAGACTAGATGACGAGTTCTTTCTCTGTGCAACATCTAGCGCACGGCGGCCAAGCGTACGTCGAGGCCCGCGAAACTAGGGCGGTGTCTCACGAGCTAGAATCACAGGTTTGTCGATATCCCGATGCGTCACAGCAAAGGCCAATAGCGGGCGCGCGGTGTCGCGAGCGGCTTCTTATCACCGCAAATCAAAGCGGGAAGTCTCTTGCGGGCGCGATGGAGTGCGCCATGCATCAACTGGCCGCTATCCCGACTGGTGGAAAGGGCGCTTCGACAAGCCAACGATTGGTGGTGCCGGCACTACGAACGAGACAACACGCGGTACGGTGCAGCGAATCCTCGTCGCCAGGCCAGGCCAGCCAGGCACGGGCGCCATTCCGAAAGATGCCATCATTGATTTGGTTTCTGCCCGCGGCACACCCGATCTGCTGGACAGCATCAAAGTCGGGCACGTTTCCGGTGGCGTGTCCGTGATTGGCTGGATTACCTACGGTTCGACGAAGAGCCGCCCGCCGACATCTTCACGGAAGGTCTAACCCGCACGAACGTCAATCAGGGGCCGGTGTGGGTAACGTTTACGCCCCTGCTCGGCATGTCGGAGACAGTACGGCGATTCTGCTGGAGCCGTCGCCCGATCGCAGCGTCACGACGATGACGATCGACGAGCGGCCCGTTAGGCACTCGCGAGTTCGAACTAGCGAATTTACGGTGTTTGGTGCCGGCCGGCCGGCTGTCCGTTTTTCCACGATATTTCACCTGCGCCGAAGGACGCGCGGCGCTAGCCCAAAAGGCCCGCCGGCTACTGCAGCCGACCCAGGCGCATAGGTATGACCTCTCCGAAACTTACAATAAGGCCATTTCCGCCCAATGATTGGGCGGGCCGACGCGAATATGTCGCAAACGTTGTGACGAGCGTCTAGTCAATGCGGACGACCAACTTGCCCGTGCTCAAACGAAAAGCCCGCCATAACCGGCGGGCCTTTCCAACGTGCTTCGCTAATCAGAACTCGGCCGGTAGATAGCCGTTGATCTCAAGGCCGATGCAGATCTCGACAAGAGTTGGCGCAGTCCAGGTCATTCCAGGTCTCCCTTCATTTGATCGATATCCGCAAGATAGATCGGGTGCGGCCTGTGTGCAACGTCGAAAGTCGGTGCTCAGTCCATCGGAGTTGTCGACGCAGAGTGAGTTCGAGCCGCCGTATCGTAGTAGCCCATGCGGCAACCGGTCATGCGGCCGTCCCGCCCAGCAAGAAAATGAATTCTCACCGCTTCAATTCCTCGAATTGCACTTATTAGCGATGGTAAGTCAGCGGGGCGTTTGCAACAACCTGGCGATCCTAGACAGTTCATCCCACTCACCCCGCGACGACTACGAGTGCGGCATTCTGGGGCATTCTGCATCAACGGCATCGCGCAGCGCCCGAGCCTCGATGCCAATACGAGAAAGAACTCAAGAGCAAGATAAGTCCGTGTATCGCTTGTCAACTATAACTCGGACGAACAGCGCGCTGCATCGCTTTGCCTCGCGAAGGCGGCGCCTGTTCGCAAAAGCCAGAGAGGCCGCCAGGTTTCCCGGCGGCCTCGGTACCTGCAGCAGTTCCACGTTGGGGGGCGATTTTAGCGGCGACCATTTTTACGCATAGGAACATGGTCGCGACTACCGTGCAGGAACGCACAGGCTCGACAGCAAACAGTCCCCTTCGGCAAATTCTTCATCGACCTCGTTTCGTCGAGTCTTTGGGTGCGCCGGGACGCGCCGCGCTCGGCGCGGTGGCCAGTGCAAACACCGTAAGCTGGCCGCCGAGCGATGTGTAATCCTTTAGGGCGGAGTAGCCACCGACGGCGCCTAAGCCCTCGGTAGGCTGCGTCAGGCCAGCAGCCAAGCCAATACCGGCCCAGCCGCCGACGCCTGACAGGATCGCGATGTACTGCTTGCCGTTATTCTCATAGGTCGTGACGTTGCCGATGATGCCGGACGGAGTCTTGAACTTGTAGAGCTCCTTGCCGGTCTTGGCGTCGACGGCCTTGAGATAGCCTTCGAGCGTGCCGTAGAACACCACGCCGCCGGCTGTCGCGAGGGCACCCGACCACACCGAGAACTGCTCCTTGACCGACCAGACGATCTTGCCGGTCCTGGCGTCCCAGGCGATGAAGTTGCCCATGTTGGTTTCGCCCTGCGGCGGATACATCGATAGCGTCGCCCCGACATAGGCTTGGCCCGCAACGTAGCTCACCCTGGACGGCTCGTAGTCCATGCAGACATGGTTGGTCGGCACGTAGAACAGGCCGGTGTCGGGGGAGAACGCTGCCGGCTGCTCGTCCTTGGTGCCGAGCGCCGCCGGGCAGATATTCTTGACGTTCACGTCCACCTTTTCGGTCGAGTACTGCGGCACGACCTTCGGCCGGCCGTAGGTCGGCGACGATTTGTTCATGTCGACGCCGCTGGTCCAGTTGACCGCCGGATCGTACTTCTCGGCGACGAGCAACTCGCCGGTGTCGCGGTCGAGCGTATAGCCCAAGCCATTGCGATCGAAATGCACCAGCAGCTTGCGCGCCTGGCCGCCGATCTGCTGATCGGCGAGGATCATCTCATTAACGCCGTCGTAGTCCCACTCGTCGTGGGGCGTCATCTGATAGACCCACTTGGCCTGCCCGTTGTCCGGGTTACGCGCGAAGATCGTCATCGACCACTTGTTGTCGCCGGGCCGCTGACTTCGGATTCCAGGTCGAAGGATTGCCCGAGCCGTAATAGAACAGGTTCAACTGAGGATCGTAGGAAATCCAGCCCCAGGTGCAGCCGCCGCCGATCTTCCACTGATCGCCTTGCCAGGTCTTCAGGCTCGAAGTCCTTGCCGACCGGCTTGCCGAGCTCGGTGGTCTTGGTCGGGTCGAACAGGATCTGGTCGTCCGGGCCCCCGGAGAAGGCTCGCCATACCCGCTGGCCGGTCTTCAGGTCGTAAGCGGTCACGTGGCACTGCACGCCGAACTCGCCGCCGGAAATGCCGACCAGCACCTTGTCCTTGATCACCATGGGGCGGACGTACCGGTCTCGCCTTTCTTCGGATCGCCGTTCTTCTGCTGCCAGACGACCTTGCCGTCCTTGGCATCGAGCGCGACCAGCGTGGTATCGGCCTGATTCAGGAAGATCTTGCCGTCGGCATAGGAAAGCCCGCGATTGACGGTATCGCAGCACATCACGGGGATGACGTTGGGATCCTGCTTGGGCTCGTATTTCCAGAGGATCTTGGCTTCGTTCTTCAGGTCGAGGGCGTATACCGGGTTCGGAAACGGCCCATGCACGTACATGACGTCGCCGATGATCAGCGGCCCGCCCTCGTGGCCGCGCAGAACGCCGGTCGAGAACGTCCACGCCACCTGCAGCTTGCCGACGTTGTCGGCGGTGATCTGCTTGAGCTGAGAGTAACGCTGGTTGGCGTAATTGCCGGTCGGCATCACCCAGTCTTTCGGGTTCTGCGACATTCTGATCAGTTCGTCGTTCGCGTGAGCAGCGCCGGCAGCGAGCGCTGCAACGGCGCCTAAACAGGTTGTGAGCAGGAAATTGCGCATCGGAACCCCTCCCGTTGACTTTGTCACAAGCGACACGAATTCGACACCGGAGATAAAGGCCGGCAGCGAATAGACAACTGTATTCCCGCCTCTAGCCTGTCGCAACTCAAAACGCGCCGCACTCATTGCAACTACGTTAGCTCACACAAATCCAACTGCGCTAACCGGCCACCAATTCAGTGGATGCTGCTGCGGTGCTGGGCAAGACGAGTGAGGTGCGCCGTTCGTCAAACAGGCAGAGTTGTGACCGCGACTACAACTCCTGCAAAGAACGCGCTCACGCAGCATAACATCAGGAAGTCGTCGACTTTACTCATGGCTTTCCCCCTGTGATGGTGGGCTTGAGCGTGGTGCAAAGGCCTCCCTGTCGCAAGCACTTGTCGCGGACGGGGTTAGGCCAGTGCTAAGGCGAAAAATAAAATCCAACCGAACTCGCCGCTGGGGTGGTGGACACGATGGTGATGTAGGGCGCGCCGCCCGCGTCGGTGAGGATTTTCGCGGTATCCGCTCATCGTCGAGGCGGTGAACCGGCTCAAAGCGCGCTCCTGCCTGATCGACGGGGAGGCTGTGGCCTCTGACGACAACGGCGTCGCTGTGTTCGCACGGCTCCGGCGCAAGCCCTCCGGCCGGCACGTCTTCCTGATTGCCTTCGACCTGCTGGAGCTCGACGGCGAGGACCTACGGCGGGAGCCATTTGAGACGCGCAAGGCTCGCCAGCTTGCTACGCGGATGCCTGCCGGGCCTGCGCATCAACGAGCACCTGCCGTATCCTGGCGACGTGGTCTTCCGTCACGCCTGCAAGATGGGCCTGGAAGGCATCGTCTCAAAACGTTTAGGCTCGCGCTATCGGTCGGGCCGGACGACCGCCTGGCTGAAATGCAACAATCCATAAGTGGTTCGACGCGCGAGAATCCGACGCTCTGCTGCTCAGTAGCCTATTTCTCAACCACTCCGGGGATGCCCAAGGGGTGCGCCACCAGCAGGGGCTCCACTTTTCCACCGCCAGCCATCTGCGGGTGCGATGGCTCAAAGCCCTCGCGCAATTCTCGCCTCAATACCAGCGAACGCGCCATAAGGAAGGCGTCTTTCAGATTATTGGCCCGACGGAGCGCAGCATTGAAAAAGGCGTCGCCGAAATAGGTCCACTTGGCTTTGTCCTCGCATCCGAACGACGGGTGGTTAGCATCTGCCGCGGTGATGACAAGCGTATCAGCATCGGCGAGACGAGGTATGAAGACGCCAGAATAGCAAGCCGAAATGATCACGACCTTGTTTCGCACTCCCGTGCGGCCGAGCATCTCGGAGAGATGGGATGGCTTGAGAGTTTCGGCCAGCCGTCCTGCCACGACGGCAAGGCCATCGCGGGAGCCGTGCGACGTAAGAATCAGAAACAGAATGTCGCTCTCGCCATTCATCTTTTTTGCCTCCGCTTGCAATGTTGTTGCAAGCGTCTCGACAGTCGCGCTGCCGCCCGTCTTGGTATTGTATTTTACGACCACTGGGTCACCCCCGAACCGATTGGCGACGATTTGCGCTGCACCGGTGGCCTCACGCCGAAAAACGCCTTCATCGCCAAACAGACCGAATGACACCACGGTCATCTTGCGAGGGTTCTCTGCCGCATGCACCGTGGCAACCGTCGACGCCAACGTCAGAAGGAAAACGATGACGGGCGCGCTGAGCCGCCTTACTAAAGATTCAATCGTCACAACGAACCTCCATTCCAACAACGTTCAGGGCATGTCCGAACGCTCTGGGCGAGCTAGCACTCGATCCGCACCGGTGCAATTGGTCCAAACATGCGCGAGAAGCGAGCTATCATATATCGTGGCACGCCGATCGTCTGGGCGGTGAGGCGAGACCACTTTAACGCCGCGTACTGGGACCGTTGCGCTGATAGAAGTTGTGCATTTCGTCGGCCACGCGCCGCCAAAGACGATCCTAATTGGGAGGAGTTTATGCCGAGATTGGTGGGCTTCGGTACGTTCGCCGCCTTACTTGAGGAGCAGATCAGCGAGAAGATCAGCCGTCGCATTCTCTCCGGCGACCAAGGAATGATCGTATGGTGGAGCATCGGGGCTGGCGTCCATGTGGAGCCGCACAGTCATGCGAATGAGCAGATCGTTTGGATGCTCAAGGGCAAGATGGAGTTCCGCCTCGGCACCGAACAGCGGGTCTGCGGCCCGGGCGACGTCGTGGTCATCCCGGGAGGCTCGGAGCACGAGGCTTGGTTCCGCGAAGACACCGAGGTGATCGATTTCTTCGCGCCCCCGCGGGACGACTTCCTACTCGGCGGCAAACCCGCCTACATGAGCGAAGGCTGAACGGCTCGCTCCGTCTTCTCACAGACGGGGCGCATGTTCAATTTGCTCCGCGGGGAGCGCCGCGATGCGAGCGCGGGTCTAGAAAGTAAGCACCCATGCCGGCTCGGCGGTGACCGCGCCATCCTTGGCCGCGATCACAGCGTACCTCGAATGATCGTCTGAAGCACCGTCCATTGGAGAAAAGTTGGAGATGCCGGCCGGACCAAGCTCCATTTTGGCGCTAAGATGCTGAAATCATTGGCGCTCCCTAGGGGACTCGAACCCCTGTTTTCGCCGTGAGAGGGCGAGGACCCACGGCGAGCACTAGGCATTACGTCTGTCCGACTGAACAATGCGATAGCGTGAGGCCGACTTAGGCGGGACGAGATGGCACCGCGGCGTCGAGTTGTGCCCGATAATTCACTATTCCGTGAGGCGTGCTATACGGGGGTGAGCGAATTTCGAGTGTGGTGCTTGTAGCCACTCCGCCAACTTCGACCACCGCCGCCGGCCCGAGGCGTTACGCACCGCGATGGCCACGGCCTTCTTCTGCCCCACCAGCACGACCAGCCGCTTGCCTCTGGTGACGCCGGTGTAGAGAAGATTCCGCTGCAACATGGCGTAATGTTGAGTGAGCACCGGGATGATCACGGCGGAATATTCCGATCCTTGGCTCTTGTGAATGGTCGCCGCGTAGGCCGGCACCAGCATGTCTAGCTCGCCGAACCCATAAGTGACGGACCGGCCATCGAAGCCGACAACGATCTCGCCCGCGGCGGGGTCAACATCGTCGATGTAACCGATATCACCGTTGTAGACCTCCTTGTCGTAGTCGTTCTCAATCTGCATCACCTTGTCGCCGGGGGCAAAGGTCCAGCCGAACCGCTCGACCTTGCGATCGCCGGCAGGATTGAGTGCTGCCTGCAGCTCGATGTTCAACGACCGCGCACCAACGCCGCCCCGGTTCATCGGGCACAGCACCTGGATGTCGCGGACCGGATCGAGACCGAACCGCTTGGGGATGCGTGTCTTCGCCAGTTCGATGATGCGGCCCACGGCGGTTTCCGGATCGTCCGCCTGCACGAAATAGAAGTCGCTCTCGGCTCCGGGCGGGCTGAGATCAGGCATCGAGCCTTGGTTGATGCGGTGGGCAGTGGTGATGATTCGACTCTGTGCGGCCTGCCGGAACACTTCGGTGAGCCGCACCACCGGCACGGCGCCTGACGAGATGATGTCCGCCAGCACCTGGCCGGGTCCGACCGAAGGAAGCTGGTCGATGTCGCCCACGATCAAGAGGGCGGCCTTGTCCGGCACTGCTTTCACAAGCGCCTGCATCAGCATGACATCGACCATGGAGGCCTCGTCAACCACCAGCAGGTCGCAATCGAGCGGATTGTCCTCACCACGCTTGAAGCCGCCGCCCTTAGGGTCAACCTCCAGCAGCCGGTGGATGGTCTTGGCCTCGAAGCCGGTCGCCTCGGTCATGCGCTTTGCAGCGCGGCCGGTTGGCGCGCACAGCAGAAGGTCGGTGCCTTTCGCCGCAAGGATGCGCAGGATCGCGTTGACGATGGTGGTCTTACCGACGCCCGGCCCACCGGTCATGACCAGCACCTTGGATATCAACGCGAGCCGGATTGCCGCGACTTGGCTTTCGGCAAGGGCGAGGCCGATGTGCTTCTCGACCCACGGCAGGGCCTTGTCCGGATCGATCCAGGGCCATGGCAGCGTGCCATTTGCCAATCGCGTCAGCCGCTCGGCGATGGTGCGTTCCGCTCGATGCAGACCAGCAAGAAAGACGCAGGACGTTTCACCAACCTGGTCAGCGATGACCGTGCCCTCCAGCAGCTCAAGGTCAAGCGCGGCTCGGATCAGTTGCTGCGGCACCTGGAGTAGGTTCTCAGCCAGCGGCACCAGCTCGTCCGTCGGCAAACCGCAATGGCCCTCGTCCATCGCTTCCGTCAGCGCGTAGGAGATCCCCGCTCGAACCCGGATCATCGCCGTCTTTTCGATGCCAAGCTTCATCGCAATGGCGTCGGCGGTCTTGAAACCGATGCCGCGGATGTCACGCGCAAGCCGGTACGGGTTCTCGGACATGACTTGGATGGCGTCGGAGCCATACGTCTTGAAGATCCGCACCGCTCGCGCGGTGCCGACACCGTGGCTATGCAGAAAGATCATGATTTCCCGCACGGCCTTCTGTTCGGCCCAGGCTGCGAGAATGCTGGCCCCGCGAACCGGCCCGATGCCGTCGACCTCGCGCAGCCGATCCGGTGTGGTCTCGATGATTTCGAACACTTTCTCGCCAAAGGCGCGGACGAGTTTCTTGGCGTAGACTGGTCCCACGCCCCGGATCATGCCGGACGAGAGATATTTTTCGATGCCGTCAGCAGAAGTCGGCGGCGACGTGCGCAAGAACCGCGCCTTGAACTGCTGGCCGTGGGTGCGGTCGTTGACCCATTCGCCGGAGGCCGTGATCCACTCGCCGGCGGAAATGGTTGCGGCGTAGCCAACCACGGTTACGACGTCACGATGCCCGCGCGCTCTGGCGCGCAGAACGCAAAAGCCATTCTCGGTGTTGTGGTAGGTTACTCGCTCGACGAGGCCCGCCAGCACTTCCTGGGTCGATGATTCTGGCTGTGGCCTCATGCGGAATCCAGGTCCATCAAACACCCCTCGCTGCAGCATGCTGTGCGGCACCGTTGGTGATGATGTGCTCGTGTGCCAGCGCTGCGTGCAGATTTCTTAGATTGGGGCAACATGTGCGATGCCCGTGGTTACGTTGTAGCCGCCCTGAGGCAGACGGAGTAGGCGCGCTCGTCGGCGCGTCGGCGGGATGACCTTCCCGGCGTCTCTCAATCGGCCCAAGCCTGCATCATCTTGACGCGTTCCGGGCCCTGCCGTTAGCGATGGCATAGCGAACGCCATGCCGCAGATACTGCGCAGCCGCCGCGCTGTCTCTACGGCGTCTCTCCGTTGCGACTTCTTCATCGCTAAGCGCGGTCGCATTTATTGACGGCGCTCGCCAAGCGCAGTTCGGGGACTGCGGTCGGAATCGGCAACGCCTGCTAGCTACCTGCTTGCTAGCATCCCGCTCGGCATGTCCGTGCGGACGGTAAGTATTTGTGAATATTGGTGGGCGCGACAGGGATCGAACCTGTGACCCCTACCATGTCAAGGTAGTGCTCTTCCGCTGAGCTACGCGCCCGGACCCGCTTGCCGGCGGGCCTTGGTCATATCGGCTCCCCGGGGACGAGGCAAGGACTGCGGTTGTGCTCGCCGCTCAGGCGGCCAGCATCTTGCCGACCTCGCTGACGAGTTCGCGCAGATGCACCGGCTTGGAGAGAACCTTGGCATTTTTGGGCGCCGCCGAATTGGAATTGAGCGCCACCGCCGCAAAGCCGGTGATGAACATGATCTTGATGTCGGGGTCGAGCTCGGAGGCACGGCGTGCCAGCTCGATCCCGTCCATCTCGGGCATGACGATGTCGGTCAGCAGGAGCTCGAACGGCTCCTCGCGCAGGCGCTGATAGGCGGATAGCCCGTTGTCGAAGGAGATCACGTCGTAGCCGGCGTTCTGCAGCGCCTTCACCAGGAAGCGCCGCATGTCGTTGTCGTCCTCGGCAAGGATAATCTTCGCCATCTTCCAGCCCACTGGGGGTGGTGAGCTATCCACCCGCCCCTCGTTTCCCGGCGATCCATAAGCCGGATGCCGGGTAAATAACGGGTGAACCCCTGCGTCGTTCGGCCGGCGTTAGGCCTCGCCCATGGACAATATCGTGTTTCCGGCGATAAGTGGTGCACAAAAGCGCTGGGGGCGCATCCAGCCGCTCCCGGTCAGGTGAGGCCAACCATTTTCGACATGTCCGAATCGAACGACGAACTCGATCCTCCGTTCGAGATCATCGAACCGGTCCAATGGCGCGGGCCGGTCGTCTTCAATTCTCCGCACAGCGGAAGCGTTTACCCGCGGGCTTTCCTCACGGCGTCCCGGCTCGAAGTCACGGCCCTGCGGCGCTCCGAGGACTCGTTCGTCGACGAGCTCGCCCTGGGCGTGGTGGAGCGCGGTTACCCGCTGATGCGGGCGCACTTTCCGCGCTGCTACGTGGACGTCAATCGCGAACCCTACGAGCTCGATCCCCGCATGTTCGAGGGCCGCCTGCCCTCCTTCGCCAATACCCGCTCGATGCGGGTCGCGGGCGGGCTTGGCACGGTGGCGCGGGTGGTGGGCGACGCCCAGGAGATCTACGGCCAGCGCATCCCCGTCGATGATGCGATCCGGCGCATCGAAGGGCTGTACAAGCCCTATCACCGGGCGTTGCGGCGCTTATTCACGCGGGTGCACAGGGATTTCGGGGCGGCCGTCCTGATCGACTGTCACTCCATGCCCTCGACCGCCGGCTCCAAGGACGAGCGTCCGCGCGCCGACGTGGTCCTGGGCGACCGCTATGGCACGAGCTGCGTCGCGGCTGTCGTGGAGACGATCGAAGCGACGCTGCGCGCCCAGGGCTATTCGGTCAGCCGCAACAAGCCCTATGCCGGCGGCTTCATTACGGAGCACTACGGAAATCCGGCCGCGGGCCTGCATGCCATCCAGCTCGAGCTCAACCGGGCGCTTTATATGGACGAGCGGCGCTTCGAGCGCTCGGCGTCCTTCGCCCGTTTGGCCGCCGACTTGGAAGCGCTCGCCGATTGCCTCGCCGCGATCCCCTCGCAGGAGTTGCGGCCTTATCGCGCGGCAGCGGAATGACAGCGCGCAAATCAAATCTGGCAGCGCGATACGCGCCGGCGGTCCTTGAGATAGATGTCACAGAAAAAAGGGCCGCTTGCGCGAAGCAAGCGGCCCAAGTCTAGGGAGGAAACGCCCAAGGAGGGCGGCGGTAACGCGAGGCGCTACCGCACCGCAACAACATACACCGCAACGCACAAATGGCAAGAGGAAAAGTAAGGGATGTTGACCCTTCTGTGCATACCGGCTGCGCTGCTACGCACGGAACAAAGGACGAGGATGCTCCCGGGGCTTCTCGCTGGGATCGCGCGCATGCAAATAAACCAAGCAAACCAATAGGATAAATGCTGCCTGCAAGCCGAAGACGGCCCGATAGGCAGCCAGCGGGTAGGCTCCATCGGCCGCAATGGGAAACCATTCGATGACGAATCCGCTCACGGCCTGGGACAGGAACACGCCACCCATGGAGCCCATGTTGAGGACCGTGAGACCCCTCCCGACCTGATGGAGGGAAAACAGCGCCTTCCCGTGCGCGATCAGGACCGGCCCGAAAGCGCTGACAAATCCGAAGACCGCGAACCATGCGACCAGCATCACCGGTGACAGCGTTCCGACCAGCGCGAGATAGCCGAGCGCGGCTGCTGTCGCCCCGGCGCCGATGAGCACGGGACGCTTGTGACTTCCCATCAGCCGGTCCATCGGCCCCCACATCATCGATCCGACGATCTGTGTCAGCACCGGAATCACCAGGAAGCTTCCCCGTGCTTCGAGGCTGTAGCCGTAGACGTGCGTGAGGTAGGGCCCGCCCCAGAGACCCACGATGAGACCGAAGGTGGAGTACATCACCAGGTTCATGACGAACAAACGCCCGACCGACGGCGTGCGCAGCACGGAAAGGATGCCCGACCAGCTCTCGCGCAACGTCTCGTGCCGGCCGCGCGCGCGGTGCTCGTCCCTGACGACGACCGCAATCAGCAATCCGACCAGGCCCGTGAAGGCACCGACCGCGAGGAAGCTGCCGCGCCAGCCGATGGTCGCGGTGGAAAAGGCGAGCGGGGCGGTCGCAAGCAGGGCGCCGACCGTCCCGAAACCGATTTGCAGCCCTGTGAGCGTGGCAAAGCGATCGGGTGGAAACCGGTGGGCGTAAACGGCGAGCGACGCCACCAGCGAGCCTGCGGTCCCAAGCCCGAGCAGGGCCCGGCCGAGGATCAGCATCCCCGGGCTTGCCGCCGCGGCGAACACAACGGCGCCGACCATGGTGATCGCGGCGCCCACCACCAGGCACAGCCGCGGGCCGAAGCGGTCGAGCGCCACCCCGACCGGAATTTGGACCGCCGCAAAGACGAAAAAGAATGCGCTCGAAAGAAGCCCGATCTCGCCCGGCGAAAGCCCGAGCTCCTGGGCGAGGTTGGGCGCAATCACGCCGATCGAATTGCGCAGGAACTGACTGACGATATAGACCGAGATGAGCGTGGCCACGAGCGTAATGGCGCCGCCCGGGCCCGCCCGTTGCGAACCGCTTTGGATGCTCATGACCCCGGCCTTTGACCGACCGAGCACTGGCCGGAGGCTCTACGTCGCACGGCGCCCGCAGCCCGACAAGCCGGGAACCGGTTGCCGCGCGCGCCGGTCTTCGGTAGTCGAGTGATGAGCCGATGAGTGAGGGGCGCGCGGTATGACGGCGATCGACTTTTCGGCCTTCGTGAACGAGTTGGCGTCGGTCTCGGGCGAGACCATCCTGCCGTTCTTCCGCACCGCGCTCACCGTCGAGGACAAGGGTCGCTCCGGCAGCTTCGACCCCGTGACCGCGGCCGATCATGCGGCCGAAACCGCGATGCGCACCCTCATCCGCCGGACCTTTCCGGACCATGGCATCATCGGGGAGGAGTACGGCGGCGAGCGCGCCGACGCCGAATACGTCTGGGTGCTCGATCCGATCGACGGCACCAAGTCCTTCATTTCCGGCATGCCGACCTGGGGCACGTTGATCGCCTTGCTGCGATCGGGCGAACCGGTCTTCGGCATGATGAACCAGCCCTTCGCGCGTGAGTGCTTCAGCGGTGACGGCGGTGGAGCGTCCTACCGCGGCCCGGCCGGAGAGCGCGAATTGCGGGTGCGGGCATGTGCCGATCTCGCCCAGGCGGTTCTGTTCACCACCAGTCCGCTGCTGATGAACGCCGGCGACCGCGAGACGTTCGGCCGGGTTGAGAAGCTGGTGCGGCTCTCACGCTACGGCGGCGACTGCTATGCCTACTGCATGCTGGCGGCGGGCCACGTCGATCTCATCATCGAAACGGAGCTCAAGCCC
Source organism: uncultured Alphaproteobacteria bacterium (assembly GCA_963835165.1). Classification (GTDB taxonomy): domain Bacteria; phylum Pseudomonadota; class Alphaproteobacteria; order Rhizobiales; family Xanthobacteraceae; genus VAZQ01. The sequence goes on along the minus strand of CAWIGD010000010.1, from coordinate 8,002 downwards.
TATGACGTGCTTCCGCTGGTGCCGATCATCGCCGGTGCCGGCGGGATCATCACCACCTGGGAGGGCGGCACACCTCATGCCGGCGGACGCATCGTCGCGGCCGGCGACAAGCGCGTGCATGCGGCGGCGCTGCAGGTGCTCAAGGGCTGAGGCCGGCCCAGTGCGTCTGCCGTCACCGGCCGGAGCGCGTCTCGAGTCAGGCGAACAGCGGGGTGCCGGGCACGAAAGCGTCGAACGCCGCCAGCGCCTGCATGCGAAAGCGATCCTGCTCCATCAGCAATTCATGACGCGAGCCCGGCACGATGAGGTGAGAGCCGGCACGCAGGCGCACCGCGAACTCGTCGATTGCGGGCGTCGACACGATCGCGTCCTGACCAGCGGCGATGATCAGGATCGGCTGCCGGATTTTCCCCGGATAGCTAGGCTCGCTCATCTCGCCCATCACCCGAAAGGCCGAGTTGGTCCACGCCACCGTCGGCCAGCCGATCGCGAGCGACGGCTCCGCTTCGAGCACCGCGACGTTGCGGGCATAGCGGACGGGATCGGAGGTGAGCAGGTTGCCCATGAAGGGACGCTGCATCATTACCGATGCGTCGCCGCCCGGAACATATGACGAGCCGAGCCCCATCAGACGCATCGCCCTGACCAGCAACCGGGTGGGGCGGGATCGGCGCATTCCCGGCAGCCCGATCATCGGCGCCAGCAACACCATGCGATCGAACCAGCGCGCTCCTCCGGCGTGCGCGGCACGCAGCAGAATCGTCGCACCCATGGACTGGGCGAGCGCAAAGATCGGCGGCGGACAATCCGGAAGGACGATCTGATTGATGAAGCTGTCGAGATCGATCTGATATTCGGCGAAGTTGCGCACATAGCCTTTGCGCGGGTTGCGCAACGCGCGGTCCGACATCCCTTGCCCGCGCCAGTCGAGTGTCGCGACCGCGAAGCCGCGGGCACGCAGGTCGCGCACGGTCTCGAAATATTTCTCGATGAATTCGGAGCGGCCCTGGAACAGGCAAACCGTGCCCCGCCGGCCCGGCGGCGGCGCCCAGCGTGCGAACCGCAGCGATACCCCGTCGCGGGTTTTCAGGGTTCCCGACACGACGTCGGAGGGCACCGGATTGGCGGGAATTGAAACGAGGGTCATGACCTTCGGGCACGCTGAGGCGCACGCCTTATAGCAGGGTACCGGCTTGGCTCAATCCGCCTCTCAGCCCCGACGGGCGCCGGCGAGGCCGGAAGGGAAGTCTATAATTTTCAACCTGTTAGCCCCTCTTGCGAGCCTCCGGGCCGATCCCCACATGCTGATCGCGCAGGCCCAAATAGGCTGCGCAAAGCAACCGGTCTGGCCCATGCGGGCGGACCAAATCGCATTTCGCTCAACAACGAGGATATGCCATGCGAACTTTCGATCTTGCTCCCCTCTATCGTTCGACCGTCGGTTTTGACCGGCTCTTCTCCATGCTCGACGGCTTCGAGGCCGCTCCGGGTTATCCGCCCTACAACATCGAGCGCACCGGCGATAACGCCTATCGCATCTCGGTAGCTGTAGCCGGCTTTGGTGAGAACGAGCTTTCGATCGAGGCGAAAGAAAACACGCTGACGATCAAGGGCGAGAAACAGGCGAAGAACGACAGCAACGGCGGCGAGGTGCTCTATCAGGGCATCGCGGCCCGCGCCTTCGAGCGCGTCTTCCAACTTGCTGACTACGTCCAGGTCAAGGGCGCCGCTCTCGAGAACGGTCTCCTGCACGTCGATCTCGTGCGCGAGATTCCCGAGGCGAAGAAGCCGCGCCAGATCCCGATCGGGAATGGTCAGCCCAAAGTGGTCGAAGCCAAGGCTGCCTGAGCCATCGGGCTCAATCAGAGGGAGCGCCCCGGTTTTCCGGGGCGCTTTCGTTTTGCCCGTACGGCTTGGACTGGCAGAGCCCGTCTTGCTCTATTCCTCGATCGATGTTGCCGCCGGCGTCTGCGGCGCGTTGGCCGTCCCGGTGGTTTCGTGCTCATTGCTCGGCGCACGCGCTGGCGGTTGCGGCGATGGCGGTGACGCTGCTCCCGTTGCGGGCTTGGCATCCGATGTATCGGATGCGGCAAGCTTGGGCCGCGGTCGCGGCAACGGCGGCGGAGTTGCCGGATCGGCCGCCGCGCCTGCACCCGGCGTGTTGCCGGAACCGGCGTTCGACGGAAGGCCTTCGACGCCAGGCGGCGGCGCCATCCCAGGCGGATACGGGCCGTAGCCCTCCGGAACCATGGCAATCGGCCGCGGCGGGCGGCCATAGGGCGGCCGCATCAGCGGCATGGCGTAACGCGGCGCCATCAGCGGTATCACCTTGACGATGCGCCCGCGCTGCGCATCGACGATGACCCTGACCTCTTCACCGGCAGGATCGACCGCGCGCAGCGCGTAAGCCGGGCCTTGGCGCACCGGACTACCCAAGGGCTCAAGTCCGGCGGAGCGCACGATGGTGACGATTTCGTGCGGCGGCAGTCCTGCGATCGGATAGCCGGCGCCGGGATAAGCAGGTGGCGGGGCGGGTTGCGCCAAGGCGTGTCCCGATACCGCAAGGGCGGCGACAAGTCCCGCGCAGAGGGCGATCTTGTGTTTCAAGACAGAGTTCCCCGATTTGGATTTTCCCCTGCTCGCCGCCGTCGAGCGACGCCGCGAGCGCGTTGCGGTCAGGCGCGATGAATTGCTTGCTTGTCCGCATGTCGCAACGATAGCCGGGAATTGGGCGTAGCTTTGGCGCTGGCGTGTCATCAAGAAGCACGTGTCGTCGCCACAAAGCGATCGACCTCGGCCGCAGTTGTGGCAAACGACGTCACCAGGCGCACGAGCGTGGTATCGCGCGCCGGTATGACACCGTTCGGCAGCGCATCGGTGGTCCAGGGATAATAACTCGCGCCCGCGGCCTTGAGCCGCTCGTCGATCGACGAAGGCAGCGCGACGAACACCTCGTTCGCTTCCACCGGCCACACCGGATGAAGACCCGCGGCGGCGAGCCCACCCGCGAGCCGGTCGGCCATCGCATTGGCGTGGCGTGCGAGTTTGAGCCAGAGATCGCCGGCAAGATAGGCTTCGATCTGCGCGGCGACGAAGCGATGCTTGGAGATCAGATGGCCGCCGCGCTTGCGACGCTCCGACATATTGGCGCCGCGGGCCGCATCGAAGAACACGACCGCTTCGGCGGCCAGCGCGCCGCCCTTGGTGGCGCCGAACGACAGCACATCGACTCCGGCCATCCAGGTCGCTTGCGCCGGCGAGGCGTTCATGCGCGCGAGCGCGTTGGCGATCCGCGCGCCGTCGATGTGCACGGCAAGGCCATGGGCGCGCGCGATGTCGGCGAGTTGCCGGATCTCATCCGCGCGGTAGACCGTGCCGGCTTCGGTCGCTTGCGAGAGCGACAGGACCGCCGGACTGACATGATGCGGGCCGCCCCACTGCCCTTGATCGAGCGCACGCTGCAGCGTCGCCGGCGTGATCTTGCCGGCTTCGCCGGCAAGCCCGATCAGCTTGATGCCGCCGCCGAAGAATTCGGGCGCGCCACATTCATCGGTGGCGATGTGCGCCTCCTCATGGCAGAGCACGGCGCCCCAGGGCGGCGTGAGGTGCGCGAGCGCGAGGGCGTTCGCCGCGGTTCCGGTCGGCACCAGGAAGACCGCGACCTCGCGCTGAAAGATCTCGGCGAATGTCCGCTCGACCCGTTTGGTCCAGCCATCGCGGCCGTAGGCCAGCGCGGCGCCGTCGTTCGCCCCGGCAATGGCCGCAAGGATCTCCGGCGCGATCCCGGCTGCGTTGTCGCTTGCAAAGTTCATGACGTCTCTCTCGGCTGGTCGCGGCGGCACAGCACGATGATGCGGTGAGCCATCGCTCGGCGACAAGCGCGCTCAACCGCGGGCCAGCCGCCGATCCCGGCGGTAGATGGTGCGGATCAATGCGTCGATGGAGATGGCGCCCGGACCGCACAACACCAGGACCATCAGAATCGACACCCAGTAGACATGCAACGACCACCACATTGCGGGCGCGACGTAGACTTGCAGCAGCATCGTCAAGGCGAGCAGGCCGACGGCAGCGAAGCGGGTGGCAAAACCCAGGAGCAAGCAGATCGGCAGGGCAAACTCGGTGTAGCTGAAGACATAAGCGGCAACCCCCGGCGCCATTGGCAAATCAGCATATTGCCGCTCGAACAGCTGGAATGTCGTCTCCTTGATCCCGGCCGGCAGGGTCACGGAGAAATCGATCCCGCCGGTGCTCCAATGGATCGGGACGCCCGGCCCCTCGATCTTGGCCTGGCCCGAAATGAAGAAGACCCGGGCCATGACGAGGCGCAGTCCGAGCCCAACCAGCGCGTACGCAACGAGCGCGCAAAGCCGAGCGAGCTTTTCGACCATCCCCGCCGCGGTCGCAGACCGGTGTGCCGCGCGCGGTGCGCTCCGCGATCGAATTCCCGGTTGGAAGCACATTTCCCCGCATTCGGCACCCCGACCCTGAGCGTGCTCGCCTTATCCGGTCTAATCCGTTTGCCGCACAAGCGGGCGCGGTTGTTTTTTGGGCAGTCGGTGCGGAAACTTCGAACGCGACAGCGCATTTTCTCGTTAGGCGAACCCTTGTGTTCATGTTTAGAATTTGGCAAAGTAAACTAGGACAGCATTGCTGTCCCAGTTGACGGCCCGCCCGGTGTCCTCGGCCGGTTTTTCATCCGGCTCGCATCGGAGGGTGGTAGGCGCGGCCAACGCATCGCCAAGCCACTTAACACAAGCGGCCACACGCTTGCGCCGAGCGGCGGTAGCGAGAAGGCCGCCAATGACCAGCGGTGCCTTTGAGGCCGTAACGCCGATTGGCGCCGCGGAGGCGGAAGGTGCGCCGAGATGCCGGGTTTCGTCGGCGTTTTGGCGGGGGTGAGACGCGAGGACGCAAATGGGCGCGGCACACATGCGCGCGAGAAAGAGCAGGCGCCAGGCTGCGCGCGGCGAACGCGCGACGGCGCGCTTTGCCGACAGCGCAGACCCCGGGCTGCCGCCGGCGCAGGGCCTTTACGATCCCGCGCTCGAGAAGGATTCCGTGCGGAGTCGGCTTCATCGCCGACATCAAGGGTCGCTCCTCGCATAAATTGATCGAGGACGCGCTCGCCATCCTCTGCAATCTCGAACATCGCGGCGCGGTCGGTGCCGACCCGCGCGCGGGCGACGGCGCCGGCATTCTGGTCCAGATCCCGCAAAAATTCTTCGCCAAGGAGGCGAAACGGCTCGGTTTTGCCTTGCCCAAGCCGCGCGAATACGCGATCGGCGCGCTCTTCATGCCGCGCGATCCGGACTGGCGGCAGGTGATCCGCGACATCTACGCCCAGATGATCAAGCGCGAGGGCATGACCCTCCTGGGCTGGCGCGAGGTGCCCACCGACAATTCGACATTGGGGGAATTGGTGAAGCCGACCGAACCCGTGCACCTGCAGGTGTTCATCGGGCGCGGCAAGAAGATCAAGACCGAGGATGAGTTCGAGCGGCGGCTCTACATCCTGCGCAAGTCCATTTCGAATGCGATCTATACGCGCAAGGAGCGCAGGCTTTCCGGCTACTACCCGGTGTCCATCTCCTGCCGCACCATCGTCTACAAGGGCATGTTCCTGGCCGACCAGCTCGGCACCTATTATCCCGATCTGCGCAACGAGGATTTCGAGAGCGCGCTCGCGCTCGTGCACCAGCGGTTCTCCACCAATACCTTTCCGGCCTGGTCGCTCGCGCATCCCTACCGGATGATCGCGCACAACGGCGAGATCAACACGCTGCGCGGCAACGTCAACTGGATGGCGGCCCGCCAGGCGTCGGTGTCCTCCGACCTGTTCGGCGACGATATCAACAAGCTGTGGCCGATCTCCTACGAGGGCCAATCCGATACCGCCTGCTTCGACAATGCACTCGAATTCCTGGTGCAGGGCGGCTACCCGCTCGCCCATGCGGTGATGATGATGATTCCCGAGGCCTGGGCCGGCAACCCGCTCATGGACGAGGAACGTCGCGCCTTCTACGAGTACAACGCCGCGCTGATGGAGCCGTGGGACGGCCCGGCGGCGATCGCCTTCACCAACGGCCGCCAGATCGGCGCCACCCTCGACCGCAACGGCTTGCGCCCGGCGCGCTATTTCGTCACCCGCGACGAACGCATCATCATGGCATCCGAGATGGGCGTGCTGCCCATCCCGGAGAAGGACATCGTCACGAAGTGGCGCCTGCAGCCGGGCAAGATGCTGCTCGTCGACCTCGACCAGGGCCGCCTCATTCCCGACGAGGAGCTCAAGGCGACGCTGGCCAAGAGTCACCCCTACAAGGAGTGGCTCGAACGCACGCAGATCGTGCTCGAGGAGTTGCCGGACGCGGCGGGCAAGGCGGCGTTGTCGAATCTTTCGCTGCTCGATCGCCAGCAGACCTTCGGCTACACCCAGGAAGACTTGCGCATCCTGATGGCGCCGATGGGGAGCCAGGGCGAGGAAGCCGTCGGCTCCATGGGCAACGACGCGCCGATCTCGGCGCTGTCCGACAAGCCCAAGCTGCTCTTTACCTATTTCAAGCAGAACTTCGCCCAGGTCACCAACCCGCCGATCGATCCGATCCGCGAGGAACTGGTCATGAGCCTGGTCTCGATCATCGGGCCCCGGCCGAACCTGTTCGATCTCGAAGGCTCGTCGCGGCTCAAGCGCCTGGAGGCGCGCCAGCCGATCCTCACGGACGCGGATCTCGAAAAGATCCGGGCCATCTCCGAGGTCGGCGACGGCCATTTCAAATCGCGCACCCTCGACAGCACCTGGCCGGCGGAGCATGGCGCCGCCGGCTTGAAGGAGGCGCTCGACACGCTCTGCGTCCGCGCCGAGGCCGCCGTGCGTGAAGGCATCAACATCATCATCCTGTCGGACCGCCGCGCCGGGCCGGCCAACATTCCGATGCCGTCGCTGCTCGCCTGCGCGGCGGTGCATCACCACCTCATCCGCCAGGGCCTGCGCACCTCGGTCGGGCTCGTGGTCGAATCCGGCGAACCGCGCGAAGTGCATCACTTCGGCTGCCTCGCCGGCTATGGCGCGGAGGCGATCAACCCCTATCTCGCCTTCGAGACGCTGCGGGCGATGAAGAATGATCTCCCGCAGAAGCTCGACGAATACGAGATCGTCAAGCGCTACATCAAGTCGATCGACAAGGGGCTGCTGAAGGTGATGTCCAAAATGGGCATCTCCACCTACCAGTCCTATTGCGGCGCGCAGATTTTCGACGCCGTCGGCCTCAAGTCTGATTTCGTCGCCGAGTATTTCACCGGCACCGCGACCCGCATCGAAGGCGTGGCGCTCAACGAGATCGCCGAGGAGACCGTGCGGCGGCATCGCGACGCCTTCAGCGATGCTCCGATCTATCGCGATGCCCTCGACGTCGGCGGCGAATATCAGTTTCGCGTGCGCGGCGAGGACCATGTGTGGACGGCGGCCACGGTATCGGCGCTCCAGCACGCCGTGCGCGGCAACCTGCCCGACCAATACCGGGCCTACGCCGAGGTCAGCAACGAGCAGTCCGAGCGCCTTCTCACCATCCGCGGCCTGTTCCGGCTCAAATCGGCGGACGAGGACGGCCGCAAGCCGGTCCCGATCGAGGAGGTCGAGCCGGCCAAGGACATCGTGCGCCGCTTCGCCACCGGCGCCATGTCGTTCGGCTCGATCTCGCGCGAAGCCCATACCACGCTCGCGATCGCCATGAACCGCATCGGCGGCAAGTCGAATACCGGCGAAGGCGGCGAGGAGGCCGATCGCTTCAAGCCGATGGCGAACGGCGACTCCATGCGCTCGGCGATCAAGCAGGTCGCCTCGGGCCGTTTCGGCGTGACGACGGAATACCTCGTCAACTCCGACATGATGCAGATCAAGATGGCGCAGGGCGCAAAGCCCGGCGAGGGCGGCCAGCTTCCCGGGCACAAGGTCGACAAGATCATCGCCAAGGTGCGCCATTCGATGCCCGGCGTCGGCCTG
>CAWIGD010000009.1:0-62441 GCA_963835165.1 uncultured Alphaproteobacteria bacterium | reverse complement strand
GAGGGAGCAGACCGAGTCCGCGGCAAGAGCGCCTCTCCATTCCGGAGAGAGGCAAATGACTGGATGGGATCTGCGATGGTGGTGCTCGGCATCGAGACCACGTGCGACGAGACCGCCGCGGCGGTGGTCGAGCGTCCGGACCACGGGCCCGGCCGCATCCTGTCCAACGTGGTGCTGTCGCAGATCGAGGAGCACGCCGCGTTCGGCGGCGTGGTGCCGGAGATCGCGGCGCGCGCCCATGTCGAGGCGCTCGACCTGATCATCGGCCAGGCGATGAAGGAGGCCGGGCGCAGCTTCGCCAGCCTCGACGGCATCGCCGCCGCCGCCGGGCCCGGGCTGATCGGCGGCGTGATCGTGGGGCTGACCACCGCCAAGGCGATCGCGCTGGTGAGCGAGAAGCCGCTGATCGCGGTCAATCATCTCGAGGCGCATGCGCTGACCGCGCGGCTCACCGACGGCACGCCGTTTCCGTATTGCCTGTTCCTCGCCTCCGGCGGGCACACCCAGATCGTCGCCGTGCTCGGCGTCGGCAATTATGTGCGGCTCGGCACCACCGTCGACGACGCCATCGGCGAAGCCTACGACAAGGTCGCCAAGCTCCTGGGGCTCGCATATCCCGGCGGGCCGGAGGTGGAGAAGCAGGCGCTCGACGGCGACGCCGCGCGCGTGAGCCTGCCGCGGCCGATGCTCGGGCGGCCGCATGCCGACTTCTCGCTGTCCGGACTCAAGACCGCGGTGCGGCTCGAGGCGGAGCGGCGCGCGCCGCTGAGCGACGCCGACGTGCGCGACCTCTGCGCCGCGTTCCAGCAAAGCGTGGTCGAGGTCGTCGCCGACCGGCTGCGCGCCGGCCTGAAGATCTTCCGCAGGCAGCACGGCAAGCCGACCGCGCTGGTCGCCGCCGGCGGCGTCGCCGCCAACGACGCGATCCGCAAGGTGCTGCAGCAGGTGGCGTTCGAGGCCGGCACCGTGCTGGTGGCGCCGCCGCCGGAACTGTGCACCGACAACGGCGCCATGATCGCCTGGGCCGGCGCGGAGCGGCTCGCGCTCGGCCTCACCGATACGCTCGCCGTGGCGCCGCACGCGCGCTGGCCGCTCGCCGAGGTGGCGGGGCCGCCGCACGCACAGTCGGTCACGGCCGATGTGTCGATCCTCGACATCATCGCCACCGGCCTGCCGAAGATCGCACCGGCGAAGGACGGCTGACGCACAAGATGGCATTCGACCGCATCGCCGTCGTGGGAGCAGGCGCCTGGGGCTGCGCGCTGGCGAACGTGACCGCGCGCGCGGGCCGCACGGTGCTGCTCGCCACCCGCGACCGCGCCGGCGCCGAATCGCATCGTGAGCCGGCGCGAGAGCCCGCGCCTGCCCGGCTTGCGGCTGGACGAGCGCATCGGCATCGCGCCGCTGAGCGCCGAGGTCGGGCGCTACGACGCCATCCTGCTGGCGGTGCCGTCGCAGCACCTGCGCGAGGCGGCGCAAGTGATCGCGCCGGAGCTCGTCCCCGGCACGCCGGTGATCGCCTGCGCCAAGGGCATCGAGCGCGGCACGCACCTGTTCATGACCGAGGTGATCGCGCAGAGCAGCGCCGCCGCGCTGCCGGCGATCCTGTCGGGCCCGAGCTTCGCCGCCGACGTGGCGCGCGGGCTGCCGGCGGCGGTGACGCTCGCGGCGCGCGACGAGACCATAGCGGCGGCGCTCGCGCACGCGCTCGGCTCGGCGGTGTTGCGGCCCTATCATTCGAGCGACGTGCGCGGGGTCGAGATCGGCGGCGCCGCCAAGAACGTGCTCGCCATCGCCGCCGGCATCGTCGCCGGCCGCGGGCTCGGCGCCAGCGCGGCGGCGGCGCTGGTGACGCGCGGCTTTGCCGAGCTGTTCCGCTTCGGCCGCGCGTTCGGCGCGCGCCCGGAGACGCTGACCGGCTTGTCCGGGCTCGGCGACCTGATCCTCACCTGCTCGAGCGCGCAGTCGCGCAACTACTCCTTCGGCATCGCGCTCGGCAAGGGCGATCCCGCGGGCGCCGGCGGCAAGCTGGCGGAAGGCATCTTCACCGCGCCGGTGCTGCTCGAGATGGCGAACGAGAAGGGCATCGAGATGCCGGTCGCCGCCGCGGTGGTCGCCATCCTGGCCGGCCGCGCCAGCGTCGACGAGGCGACCGAAGCCTTGATGACGCGCCCGTTCCGCGCGGAGGGATGAAGAGTTCGCCGACAGGTCGATCGTGCGTAAGGCGAAACGTTGTTCGACGAGTGCTGATGGAGGAATGAATGGCCACCTGGCTGTTGAAAACGGAGCCCGAGGAATTTTCCTGGGACGATCAGGTCAAGCGCGGCGCCAAGGGCGAGGCGTGGACCGGCGTGCGCAACTTCACCGCCCGCCGGCATCTCAAGGAGATGAAGAAGGGCGAGCAGGCGTTCTTCTATCACACCGGCGACGAGAAGCAGGTCGTCGGCATCGCCGAGGTGATCCGCGAGGCCTACCACGATCCGAGCGACGAGAAGGGCGTGTTCCTCGCGGTCGACGTCAAGGCGGTGAAGCCGTTCCCGAAACCGGTGACGCTGGCGGCGATCAAGGCCGAGCCGCGGCTCAAGGAGATGGCGCTCGCCAAGTATCCGCGCCTGTCGGTGCAGCCGGTGACGGCGCAGGAATGGAAGATCGTCTGCGGCATGGGCGGGCTGAAGGTCTAGCGCAGCGCACGGGCGGCACATTCGGTCTGCTCCCTCTCCCATAGGGAGAGGGGTGGGGTGAGGGGTTAAAATCTTTCGGCGATCCGTAACCCCCTCACCCCAACCCTCTCCCCAAACGGGGAGAGGGAGCACACCGAGTGTGCGGCACGATGTTCGCATCGTGATCCGCGTTACGCGGCTGCAGCAGCGATGATCTTGGCCAGCACCTGGGCGCGGCGCAGCGGCGAGCGGCATTCCTTGAGCGTCTGCGAGAACCGCTCCAGCACGCCCTCTTCGAAGGCGGCGACCACGGTGCCGTTGACGTAGCTCTTGCGGCAGATCGCGGGCGTGTTGGCGAGATCGTCGGCGGCGACGCGCACCGCCGCCAGCACCTGCTTGCGCCGCTGGCGCTCGCTCGCGCCCGGCTCGATATGCGCCAAGGTCTCGAGCACGCTCGCCGACGCCAGCAACGTGCGGAAATCCTTGAGCGAGATGTGCACGCCGGCGATCTCGCGCAGAAACCCGTTGACCTCGTGGGCGGTGACATGGCGCACGTCGCCGCTCGCGGCGCGATACTGGAACAGCCGGCGTCCCGGCAACTCCCGCAGCAGCGCGATCGCGGTGGCCAGGCGCGGCGCGGTGATCTCCTTGACGGTGGTCTTGCCGCCCTTGGAGCGAAACGTCAGGGTGATGCTCTCGCCGTAGATGGTGACGTTCGACTTCAACAGGGTGGCCGCGCCGCGGGTGCCGCGCAGGCGCGCATAGCTTTCGGTTCCCGGCCGGATGGCGCTGCGCGCCACCAGCTCGATCACCGCGGCCGAGGCGAATTCGCGCGTCGGCGCATCGCCGGCGAGATGCTGGGCGACGCTGCGGCGGATGCGCGGCAGCACGTCGGCGAGCCGCGCCAGGCGCCGCGCCTTGCGGATCTCGCGCACCTTTTCCCAATCGGGATGATAGCGGTACTGCAGCCGGCCGGCGGCATCGCGCCCGACGGCCTGGAGGTGCGCGGCCGCGTCCTGCGCGTAGAGCACGTCCGCGTAGGCGGGCGGCATGGCGAGACGCGCCAGCCGCTGCACCGTGGCGCGGTCGCGGATCACGCGGTTGTCGGGATCGAGATAGATCCAGCCCTTGCCGCACCGGCGCCGGCGGATCGCCAAGGCGTCGGCGGCGACGAGCCGCAGGCCCAGTCGCTTCGCCAAGGTTTCGGCGCCGCGCGCGTCACGCCGGCGGCGCACGGCCGCGGCGCGCTGGCTGTCGAGGACGTTGGCGGTTGCATCGGTCACGGTTCTGGCCGGTTTGAAAATGCAGGACAGCAATGCCGGGAGACGCGGATTGGTTCCTTGCCGGCCCGGGCGCGGGCAAGAGGCCCTTTCGAGCGGCCGCAGCCGGCGGTAGGCTGAGATAAGTGCGGGAGGGACAGGTTGACATTCGCCGGGATGAATTATCTCGCGATCGTGATTGCCGCGGTGGCGGCCTGGCTCGCCGGGGCGGGCTGGTACATGGCCCTCGGCAAGACCTGGACGGCCGCGCTCGGCACCACGCCGGAGAAGATGACGCCAGCCGGACAGCGGCCGGCGGCGTTTCTGCCCTACGTCTATGCCTTCATCGCCGAGCTGCTCATGGCCTGGATCCTGGCGGGACTGCTCGGCCATATCGGCGCGCTCACGGTCAGGGGCGGCATCATCTCGGCGGCGTTCTGCTGGCTCGGCTTCGTGATGCCGACAATGGTGGTGAACAACATCTTCGCCGGACGCGACGCGCGCCTGTTGCTGATCGACGGCGGCCACTGGCTGCTGGTGCTGGTGCTGATGGGCGCGATCATCGGCGGTATGGGGACATAACGCGAATCATCGAGGAGAATGACGACATGCGCACTCGCATCATTCCGGTCGTGCTGGTCGCGACCGTTGCAGCCTTCGCCATGGTCGGCGCGCTCGCGACCCGCACCGCCGCGCAGAATCCCATGGGGGACGCCGACGCCGAACCGGCGCCGTTCAATCCGCAGATGGCGGCGATGATGAGCATGCTGATCCAGCCGCGCCATGCCAAGCTCGGGCTCGCCGGCAAGGAGGAGAACTGGCAACTGGCGGGCTACATGTTCAAGGAGCTCAAGCAAGGCTTCCTGGTCACGGCGCGGGCGATCCCGCGGTGGAAAGGCTTGCCGGTGCCCGACCTGTTCGACGCCGCGCTGAGCCAGCCGCTGGCGCTGCTCGATTTCGCGATCAAGGCCAACGAGCCGCGCCAGTTCGCCGAAGCCTATGGACGCGTGACGACGGGATGCAACGCCTGCCACGCCACCACCGACCATGCCTTCATCGTCATCAAGGCGCCCGACGGCGGCGCGGCCGCGTTCCCCAACCAGGACTTCCAGCCGAAGCGGTAGCCGAAGAGGCCGGCGATCCAGATGTAGGTCAGCGCGCGGTATCAGCCGAACTCCGTGCCCCGCGCTCGGTGCGCTCCCTCTCCCCGACTTGGGGAGAGGGTTGGGGTGGGGGCAGGGAGGTTCAGGTGGCGACAAGTGAAAGCCCGAGTTGCATTTGTCCACGAGGCGATTGGTCTGCGTCGCACGTTCGGAACTCGACCGATGCCGAACGACTGATATGGGTTGCGTCTGCGAGACCACCGACTTGCTGGATTGAATTTCAGCGACAAGTACCCATCGATCCGTACGTCGTCGATTTCTGTCTGCCACGCCGAAGCGCTCGATCGAAATCGATGGTGGACAGCACTTTGACCAACACCGAAAGCGAGACGACACAGAACTGCGTTTCTCGCGAGCAAGGGTTTCGCGTATTGTGCTTCAGCAATTATGACGTGATGCAGAATACGGAAGGCGTTCTGGAATATCTTGAGCACAGTCGGCCAACCGCGATCCGAACCCCCTCACCCTAACCCTCTCCCCTCCGGGGGAGGGGAGCGCACCGAGCCCGTGGCACCGTCATCGCCGAGATGCCACGACCTTCGTCGCGCTGCCAAAAATGGATGGCGCGATCACAAAGCTCAAATATCGTGGCCGCGCTTGCGCAACTCCTCGACGATGCGGCCGCGGATCTCGGCGCCGATCGACTGCCCGAAGCGCTGGCCGATGACCATGCTCTCCTGGGTGATCAGCGGCAGCTTCTGCACGAATTTCTGCCCGGTCGGTCCGCGGTAGAAGGCGACGACCTCGCGCAGTTCCTCGACGGAGAAATTGCGCGCATACAGCGCCGCGATCTGATCGATGATCTCGTTCACGCGCGCGTTCATGCTGTCCAGCAGCAGCGGCACGATGGCATCGTAATCGCGCTCGACCTGCGGCCGGTTCTGCACGATCGCCGGTTTCAGCTGCTGCATGATGGCGGGCATGAGGGTCTTGAAATAATCGGCCGCCCGCATCGTGACGATCAGCTCGCGGGCCGCCGCCATCGCCTCCGGCGAAGGCGATTGCGCGCCGGCGGGACCGGCGGCCAGCAAGCATATGGTCAGGCAGGCGGTCCGTATCCATGAATGCTTGCACGAAGCCTTGCGCATGACGGCTCTCCTCGCGGCGAACGGCGGCAGCATACCCGATCGCGGCGGCGGCGCGGACCACTCGGGTCACTAAAGTCGAACATCCGCAGCCTTGTCGGTCGTGCGCCGGCCGTCGCATAATGACGCCGATCCAAGCGCCGATCCACAATAAGGAACACGGCGGCTGACAAGGGAACGACCCAATGCGCGGCCATCGCCGGCGCGGCGCGGGACGCTGGAGGCAAGGACATGGCGGACAAGATCTACGATATCCCCCCGGAGTGGACCAAGCGCGCCTATATCGACGCGGCCAAGTACAAGGACATGTACGCGCGCTCGATCAAGGACCCGAACGCCTTCTGGGCCGAGGCGGCCAAGCGCCTGCACTGGTACCGGACGCCGAGCAAGATCAAGAACGCCTCGTTCGGACCCGGCGACGTCTCGATCAAGTGGTTCGAGGACGGCAGCCTCAACGCCGCCTACAACTGCATCGACCGGCACCTGGCGACGCGCGCGCAGCAGACCGCCATCATCTGGGAGGGCGACGACCCATCGCAATCCAGGCACATCACCTATCAGGAGCTGCACGACGAGGTCTGCAAGCTCGCCAATATCATGCGCAACCGCAACGTCGAGAAGGGCGACCGCGTCACCATCTACATGCCGATGATCCCGGAGGCGGTCTACGCCATGCTCGCCTGCGCGCGCATCGGCGCGATCCACTCGGTGGTGTTCGGCGGCTTCTCGCCGGAATCGCTCGCCGGCCGCATCGAGGATTGCGGCTCCAAGGTCGTGATCACGGCGGATGAAGGCGTGCGCGGCGGCCGCAAGGTCCCGCTGAAGGCCAACACCGACGCCGCCATCGCCAAGGTCGGCGGCGTCGATCACGTCATCGTGGTGCGCCGCACCGGCGCCGCGGTCGACATGGATCCGGTGCGCGACGTCTATTACCACAAGGCCGCCGAGGTCGTCACCGCCGAATGCCCGTGCGAGCACATGAACGCGGAAGACCCGCTGTTCATTCTCTATACCTCGGGCTCGACCGGCAAGCCGAAGGGCGTGCTGCACACGACCGGCGGCTATCACGTCTTCACCTCGATGACGCATCAATACGTGTTCGACTACCACGACGGCGAGATCTACTGGTGCACCGCCGACGTCGGCTGGGTCACGGGCCACAGCTACATCGTGTACGGGCCGCTCGCCAACGGCGCCACCACGCTGGTGTTCGAAGGCGTGCCGAACTATCCGAGCATGTCGCGCTTCTGGGAGGTGTGCGACAAGCACCAGGTCAACACCATCTACACCGCGCCCACCGCCATCCGCGCGCTGATGCAGGCCGGCGATGCGCCGGTGAAGAAGACGTCACGCAAGTCGCTGCGACTCCTCGGCACCGTGGGCGAGCCGATCAATCCGGAGGCGTGGGAATGGTACTACCACGTCATCGGCGAGGGCCGATGCCCGATCGTCGATACCTGGTGGCAGACCGAAACCGGCGGAATTCTCATTACGCCGCTGCCGGGCGCGACCCGCCTCAAGCCGGGCTCGGCGACCAATCCGTTCTTCGGCGTGGTGCCGCAGCTCGTGGATGCGGACGGAAAGGTGCTGGAAGGCGCGGCGTCCGGCAATCTCTGCATCGCCGAATCCTGGCCCGGCCAGATGCGCACCGTGTTCGGCGATCACCAGCGCTTCATCGACACCTATTTCAAGGCCTATCCCGGCAAGTACTTCACCGGCGACGGCTGCCGTCGCGATGCCGACGGCTATTACTGGATCACCGGCCGGGTCGACGACGTGATCAACGTCGCCGGCCACCGGCTCGGCACCGCCGAGGTGGAGAGCGCGCTGGTTGCCCATCTCAAGGTGTCGGAGGCCGCCGTCGTCGGCTACCCGCACGACATCAAGGGCCAGGGCATCTACGCCTATGTGACGCTGATGGCGGGCGAGCAGCCGAGCGAAGAGCTGCGCAAGGAGCTGGTCGCCTGGGTGCGCAAGGAGATCGGCCCGATCGCCTCGCCCGATCTCATCCAGTTCGCGCCCGGCCTGCCGAAGACGCGCTCGGGCAAGATCATGCGCCGAATCCTGCGCAAGATCGCGGAAGACGAATACGGCAATCTCGGCGACACCTCGACGCTCGCCGATCCCGGCGTGGTCGACGACCTCGTCGGCAACCGGCAAAACAAGAAGGCGCACGCTTAGCGGTCTTGACCCATCGGCTCGTCGCCGGGCTTGACACCGCAAGTCGGGTACACCCGACGTGCGTCCGCTGATGCCGTTATCCGGCGAAGGCCTCTCCCGCTTGCGGGTGGAGGGCCGGATCGGGGGGCAAACGTGAGATGGTGCGAACCATTTCCCCTCCCCAGCCCTCCCCCGCAAGCGGGAGCGGATGTCGGCCGAGTGCGGCTTGGCCTCGGCCGATCTTTACGCGCGCGTCGCGCCCCGCTTTTTTACACGCAAAGGCGCGCGGAAAAAACCGGTAAACCCTTGTAGCCGACCTGTTGCTGCGGCGCTGTGGCGCGCATGGCACACCCCGCAACATTTTCAGCGTTCACTAACCCTGCCGCGCGGTTTCCAATGAGACCATCAGGCGATTCAAGTATTATGGTTACCGATCCGTCGCCTGCCTGGGGACTACAGCGGATAGGCGGGCGGCGCGATCAGGGGATTAACCAGGCAACAGACACGGTCCAATCATGCGCCTTTCACGCTGGCTGGCAGCTGGCTCAGCTGCGTTTGTGCTCGCAGGGTCGGCGGCAATGCCGCAATCCGCGCAGGCACGCGAGATTGTCGGATTCGCCGGCAATTATTCCAGTGGCACGATCGTGGTGAAAACCAACGAACGCGCCCTCTACTACGTGCTCGGCAACGGCAAGGCTCTGCGCTATCCCGTCGGTGTCGGCCGCGCCGGCAAGCAATGGACCGGCACCGCCATGATCAACGGCAAGCAGCTGCGGCCGGCCTGGTCGCCGCCGGCGGAGGTCAAGCGCGACAAGCCCTCGCTGCCGAATGTGATTCCGGGCGGCAGCCCGAGCAATCCCATGGGCGCGGCCGCGATGACACTGAGCGGCGGCGAATACGCCATCCACGGCACCAATCAGCCCAGCTCGATCGGCGGCTTCGTGTCCTACGGCTGCATCCGCATGTACAACGCGGATGTCCTGGATCTGTACAACCGCGTGGGCTGGGGAACGACGGTTGTGGTGACGCGCTGAAATCGACGGCAGACGGCGGAGGACGTCAGCTATCCGTCCTCCGGCGTCTGTCGCCCGGCTTCTTGATCCGCACATACAGTGCGCCCTCCCCGCCATGGCCGACATGGGCGGGCTCGAAGCCGACGACATAGACGCGGAATTCCGGCAGTTTCAGCCACAGCGGCACCTGGCGCTTGAGCACGCCGCGTTCGCTCCATTCGTCGCGCGCGCGCGCACCCTTGCCGGTGATCACGAGTGCGAATTTGGCGCCGTCGTCCTGCGCCTTGCGCAGAAAGCGCAGCAACACGGCATGCGCCTCATCTTGCGTCCGGCCGTGGAGGTCGATGCGCGCCTCGATCGGCTCGCTTCCGCGTGCAAGCCGTTGCTTGAGCCGCCGGTCGAGCGGCTCGAGCCGCGGCGCGGGCTTCGGAGGCGGCGCCTTGACGCGTGCCGGCGGATGCGGGTGGAGCGCAGGCGCGGGTTTCGTTTTGCCCGGTGGCGATGGCGCCTGCACTGCAGCCGCAGGCACGGGCTGGCGCCGGAGCGGGGCGACCGAGCGCGTGATCCGGCTCCACAGCGTATGCTCCTCGGCCGTGAGCCTTCGGCGTCGCGGCTTGACATCATCCGCCGTCATGACCGCAACCGCCCTCGGTAGGGGCCAACGTGGCGGCGCGATTTCCGCGTCCCGGTTTCTTCCGCGCCCCTGCCCGCCTCCGGCTTGGCGTTGACCTGCTCCTTCCTGATCTCGGCGTCGGGAATCTTCGGCTTCGCGACCGGAAGCGGCATGTGGCTGCCGGCCTCGACCATGTCGAGCTCGCGCGGGAGCAGCATCACGAAGCGGCCGGGGTGGCGAATGCGGCCGGCGATACGGGCGGCATCGTCGCCGGCACCCCAATAGAGATCCGCGCGCGCCGGCCCGACAATGGCGGAGCCGGTGTCCTGCGCGATCATCAGGCGGCGGAACGGCGTGGTGGGTTTGGCGCTCTCCACCGGCAAGGTCGCTTCGATGAAGAATGGCGTGCCGTAGACGTGGATCTTGTCGACCGCGATCGAGCGGCCGGGCATCAGCGGAATACCCTGCGCGCCGACCGGCTCGCCGTCGTTGGAGAGCCCGGTGATGCGGAAGAAGACGTAGGAGCGGTTGGTGGCGCGCAGCTTCGGAGCTTCGTCGGGATTGGCCGCCATCCAGTCCCGGATCCGCTGCATCGACATTTCCTCGCGCGGGACCAGGTTGCGCTCGATCAGCACGCGCCCGACCGCCGTGTAGGGATAGCCGTTGTGCGAGTCATAGTTGATCCGCAGCGGCGTGCCGTCCTCGAGGATCACGCGCGCCGAACCCTGGATCTGAATCGCCAGCGCCTCGAACGGATCCTTGAGCCAGCAGATTTCAAGCTTCTGGCCGTCGAGCGCGCCCGCTTCGATGGCGCCGCGATCGTGATAGGGCACGATCTCGCTGTTCTCGTTGCGGCGACCGATCTGCGCGCCCTTGTTGGGAAAGGCGTCGGTGCCGCCCTTGTAGCCGGCGGCCACGAGGTCGCCCGGCCGCCGATAGAGCGGCACATTGAATTCCGGGTTGGGAAAGCGCGAACCCTGGACGATGGGCTCGTAGTATCCGGTCAGGAAACCCTGCGCCTCGCCGAGGCGCGCGATGCGCACCGGGCGAAAATTTTCCTCGAAGAAGGCGCGCGCGTCCTCCGGCGCTGGCCGGGCGCAATGCGGCCGCACGCCGGCAGGCCTCCCACAGCGCGCTGTAAATCGGGCGGTCATCCCGCGGACGCTTGATCTTGAGAAAGGGCTGGCAGCTCGTCTGGTAAGCGGCGAAGGCGGCCAGTTGGTCGTCCGCCGCCCAACCCTCGACGTCCGTCCATTTCACCGGCTCGAGCTGGCTGTCCGCGAGCTTGAACGGCTCGTCACCCGGCTCGGCGTGGGTGAAGCCTGCAAGCCCCAAAGTGGCTGCCGCGATGCTTCCGAGCAAGACGCACAGACGCACCCGCATCCCGTTCCGTCCCGGCTATTGCCCGGCTTCGGTGGCGACGAGCTTCCAATTGGGATCGCGCGACGACAGATCGCGCGCGAACGTCCACACGTCGGTGACGTCGGTCACCTTTTCCGGGTTGCCTTCGATCACGCTGCCCGACTTGTCACGCGTGACCGAGATCAGCTGTGATACGAAACGAACCGTGATCTGCGCCGTCTTTGCGCGCAGCTCGGCACCGGTAATATCGGACTTGTCGATGGACACGAACCGGGTTTCGACGGTCTCGCCTTTGCCCTCGCGCTCCCGGATCGCGGCCTCGAAACCCTCGTATACGTCGCGCGACAACAGATTCTTGAGCGTGCGCCGGTCGCCCTCGGCATAGGCCAGCACGATCATTTCGTACGCCGCCCGCGCGCCGGCGACGAAATGCTTGCCGTCGAACGTCTTGTCTTCGCGGACGATGGCATCAAGGCCGGCGGCCACCGCCGATCCGGCCTCGGCGATTCCCTTCCAGCGCTCCGCCGGCTCGGCGCTTTCGACCGGCTTTTGCGCCGCCTCGGCGGCGCGGCCGGGCAGCGTTACGACGTTATCGTTGGTGGCGCCGCGCACCGCGTCGCGCGGCGCATAGGGATCGTAAGGCGGCCGTTCCCGGCCCGTGCGCTGGCCGAGCACGCTGCGGAGGCGGAGGAAGATGAACACCGCCAGCGCCAAAAAGATGATGGTGTAGATATCGAACACGTCGCACGCTCTCGGTCGCCGTGACGGAACCGCGGGATCAGTGGGAGCCGGCAGAGGGAAATCTGCGGAGGCAGAGATCGGTTCCCATGCCAATATGTAAGCACGCGACCGCACTGATCCAGAGGCTTGCGCCGAACAGCCGGCACAGATCGTCGCATCGCCGGACCATAGACGATCCCAACCGTGGCGCCAACAAGGCTGATATCGAGAGCGGACGCAGGAATTGGGTCGATGTCGTTGGTTAAATGGGTGTTTATTGGGCTGATTGCGCTCCCGGCGGCGGAGCTGCTGGCGTTCGTCATGGTGGCGAGCCTGATCGGCTGGTTGCGAGCGGCTGCCCTTTTTGTCGGCACCTCGGTCGTGGGTGTCCTGTTGCTGCGGAAATCCGGGCGCGCCGATCTCGCGCGGTTCCGCGCCGCCTTTGCCCAACAGGGCGTGCGGGCGGTGCACTTGGAGACCCCCGGCGTCGCCACCATAATCGGTGGAATCCTTCTGACATTTCCGGGTTTTATTACGGACGCGCTGGGGGCCGCGCTGTTCGTGCCGATCATTCGCCGGTGGACCACCGCAAGGCTCGCAACGCTGGCGCGCGACCGTCGCCAGGGCCGGCGCGACGATCGCGTCATCGACCTCGAACCCGACGAATGGCGCCAAATCCCGGATCAGCGCCGACGACGCCGGCGCAAGTCCAAGGGCAGCACGTGACATCCTTGTCCGCTCGGAGCCCCTGTGTTAGCCACGCCGCGACTGCGGTAAATCTGAGCGGTGAGAGGTAGAGGCGATGGCGACCCCCGGCAATGGCGGCCCACCACAGAGCCCAAACGCACAAGAAGGCCAACCACAGCAAACCCAGGCGCAGTTGAGCGTTCTTGGCCAATATGTGAAGGATTTATCGTTCGAAAACCCGAACGCGCCGCGCTCGCTGGCGCCGACGCAGACGCAGCCCGCCATCAACATTCAGATCAATGTCGGCGTCCAGCAACTCGCCGAGACCGATTATGAAATCTCACTCAATCTCGACGGCAAGGCTGAGAGCTCAGGAACGGTTCTGTTTGCCTTCGACCTGACCTTTGCCGGCGTCTTTCGCGTTCAGAACGTACCGGCGGAGACGCTGCAGCCGCTCGTGATGATCGAGTGCCCGCGCCTGTTGTTCCCGTTCGCCCGCGAGATCGTGGCAACCGCGGTGCGCAACGGCGGCTTCCCCCCGCTCCTGCTCGATCCCGTGGATTTCGTCGCGCTCTATCAGCAACGCGCGGCGCAGGCGCAGGCGCCGCAGGCGGCCCCGACGCAGAGCTAGTTCCGCGGGACCACCATTTCCCTGAGACGATAGCCCGCTCAGCAGCACGCGCCATCCGCGCGGGCGGTTGTCACGCGCTCCGCGCCAAGCCCCGATCGAGCAAGTAATCCTTCCAGATCGCGCTTTCTCCAAGCGTGGCCACGAAGGTAACATGCGCCTCGCGCTCGTCGACGGTAAGGCGGGAGGGAAGCGGCTGCGGCCGCACGCGGATCGGGATCGCGCCGACATCGAGGCGGGACGACACGGTGTCGGTCTCGACCAGAATGAGCTGGGCCTGGCGGGCGCCGATCAGCTCGAGATAGACCTCGGCGAGGATCTCCGCGTCCAGCAGCGCGCCATGTTTGGTCCGGCGCGAATTGTCGATGCCATAACGACCGCACAGATCGTCAAGGCGGTTGGGCCCGGCCGGATGCTTGCGGCGCGCCAGCAGCAGGGTATCGATCAGGCGTTCCCGCGCCACCAGCATCTTTCCCGCCCGCTCGAGTTCGGCATTGAGGAAGCCGAGATCGAACATGGCGTTATGCGCAACCAGCGGCGCGTCGCCGATAAATGCGACCAGTTCATCCGCGATCTCGTCAAACCGCGGTTTGTCCCTGAGGAACTCGGCCGAAAGGCCGTGGATGGCTATGGCCTCGGCCGGCACATCGCGTTCGGGATTGACGTAGCGATGAAAATTCTGACCGCTGGGGAACCGATTGATCAGCTCGATGCACCCGATCTCGATCAGCCGATGCCCTTGGAAGGGATCAAGCCCGGTCGTCTCGGTATCGAGCACGATTTCGCGCACGCCTGTGCTCCTCTTGCCGCCCTTGCCGGAAGGCGAATCACCGCCGCTTCGGCATTGTAGCGATGGCGGCAAGGATCGCACGCACTTGCGCACGCGCCGGTTCGAGCCCCAGCGAAGTGTCCACGATAAAATCCGCGCGCCGGCGCTTTTCGGCGTCCGGCATCTGTTTGGCCAGGATCGCCTCCAACTTTTCCATGGTCATGCCGGGGCGCTGCAACACGCGGGAATGCTGCACTTCGGGCGGAGCCGATACCACCACCACCGCATCGA
This sequence comes from uncultured Alphaproteobacteria bacterium, assembly GCA_963835165.1. Lineage (GTDB taxonomy): Bacteria > Pseudomonadota > Alphaproteobacteria > Rhizobiales > Xanthobacteraceae > VAZQ01. Next base: position 48,031 of record CAWIGD010000009.1, on the reverse strand, counting down.
CCCGCGCGTCACCGCCGGTCTCGAACAGGAGCGGAATGTCGAGCACGGCAACCTTCTCGCCGCGCGCCTCGGCCTCGTCGAGCAGCCGCCGTTCGGCCTCGTGCACGAGGGGATGAACGATGGTTTCGAGGCGTTTGAGCGCAGCCTGATCGCCGAGAACCCGCGCCGCGAGCTTGTTGCGATCGACCTTGCCGGCCGCGGTCGTCCCGGGAAAGCCGCTTCGATCGCCGCGACCGCCTCTCCCTCGTAAAGCCGATGCACCACCGCATCGGCGTCATGCACGGGCACGCCTTCCTCGATGAAGAAGCGCGCGGTCGTCGATTTTCCCATGCCGAGCGAGCCGGTGAGGCCAAGGATGAACATGCCGTCTCGACTAAAGCATTTTCGGGAAAAGTGGAATCCGGTATCCGGCAGAAAACGCGACATGCAGTCCAAACCGCACGACGATTTACGCCGCCAACCATCCCGCCTGCCGGAGATGCAGCAGCAGCGGCAAGAGCGGCAGTCCCAGAATGACGAAATGATCACCTTCGACGCGCTCGAACAGCTGGATGCCGGTCTTCTCCAGTTGATAGCCCCCCACGCTCGCCGTGACCGCCGCCCCCGCAGCATCGAGATAGTGTTCAAGAAAGCGGTCTGAAAATGCGCGCATGGTGAGCCGCGCCGCCTCGCGGTGCTCGAACAGGATCACGCCCTCGCGCACCAGGGCGATCGCGGTGTGCAGCTGATGGGTTTGCCCGCGCAGCAGCTTGAGCTGCTCGCGCGCGGCCGCGCGGTCGGCGGGCTTGGAAAATCGCCGTTCACCGAGCGCGAGCGTCTGGTCGGCACCGAGCACGACCCGGCCGGGCAAACGAGCGGCAACCGCATGTGCTTTTTCACGCGCGAGCAGTGCGGCGATCTCGCCGGGATCGCGCGCCGCACTCCCCTGCTCGATCGTACGCTCGTCGATGTCCGCGGGACAAATTTCGATTGCAAGCCCGGCTGCGCGCAGGATCTCACCCCGGATGGCGCTCTTCGACGCCAGCACCAGCGGTTGATCGGCGAGCCAAAGCGACATCACTCACGCAAGCGGTTGGCGGCGGCGTTCGGCGAGAAAGCTCATCACCGCCGCTGCGGTCTCCTCGATCGATCGCCTCGTCACGTCGATGCTGGGCCAATTATGCCGGGCGCACAGCTTGCGTGAGAATGCCACCTCCTCCGCGACTGCCTTGCGGTCGATATACTGGTCGTCGTCGTGATGCGCCTTGAGGCCGAGCAGGCGATTCTGGCGAATCTGCACGATCCGCTCCGGGCTGGCATACAGCCCCACAACCAGCGGCCGCGACAGCGCCTCGACGTGGCGAGGCACTTCAACCCCGGGCACGACCGGGACGTTGCCGGTCTTCACCCCACGGTTCGCGAGATAGATCGAGGTCGGGGTTTTCGATGTGCGCGACACCCCGACGAGCACGACATCGGCTTCCTCGAGCCCTTCGAGATGCTGACCGTCGTCGTGCAGCATGGTGTAGTTGAGGGCATCGATGCGCTTGAAATACTCCGCGTTGAGCGTGTGCTGCGCGCCGACGCGGTGCGAGGTCTCGGCCCCCAGGTAGGATTGCAGCAGTTGCAGGACCGGCCCCAGAATCGACAAGCAGGGAAGGCTCAGCTCACGGCAGTGCTTTTCAAGCCGGCGCAACAGCTCGTCATCCAGCAACGTGTAGAGCACGATGCCTGGCGATTCCTCAATCTCGGCCAGAACGCGATCGAGCTGCTTCTGCGTGCGGACCAGCGGATAGACATGTTCAACCGGCAACACTTTGGTGTATTGCGCGGTCGCCGCGCGCGCAACCGTGGTCAACGTCTCGCCGGTCGCGTCGGACACGAGGTGAAGGTGGAAATAGCTGCCAGCACGCTGCGGCATGGAATGGGACGGGCAACCTGTGAGTTCCTGGGGAGGAGGCCACGCGCCGAGCCCAAGCGCAAGCCCACAATCGAACAACCGGGTCAGAGTTTCCACATCGTCAGCATGGGGACATCGTCAATGATCCCTCATGCATACAGGGGGCAAATGTGAATCAAGCACGGACTTCGATCTCGAATATGGATCGAGCGCCGACGAATGGCCGGTCTTAAGCATCGCCATGGACAGGGGATTGGTTACCCACAGCCCGGGCATAACTCCGCCAGGCGTGGATAGCATGTGGATACCGATGTATGAGTTTAATCAACGCTCAAACAGTCATAACAAGAGTCCTTAAGATCTAGTTTAGTAGGGAAGTGAATCCGGGACTACGCAGTGCATAAAGCTCTTCTGGACGTTCTCGACCATCAGCCCCGCAGTCCGCCGCCAATATGGCTGATGCGGCAAGCCGGGCGCTATCTGCCGGAATATCGAGCGCTGCGTGAAAAGGCGGGAGATTTTCTCACGCTCTGTTTCACTCCGGAACTCGCGGCTGAGGTTACGCTGCAACCGGTGCGTCGGTTTGGCTTCGATGCAGCGATCCTGTTCTCCGACATCCTCGTGATTCCGCACGCGCTCGGGCAGCTGGTGCGATTTACGGCGGGCGAGGGTCCGCAACTCGATCCCATCGCCGACCGCCAAGCTTTGACGCGGCTCAAGCTGGAACTCGACCACAGCGTGCTGGCGCCGGTTTACGAGGCGATCAGGCAGGTCAAAGCCAGTCTTGCACCGAATGTTGCCCTGCTGGGCTTTTGTGGTGCGCCGTGGACGGTCGCAAGCTACATGATCGCCGGGCAAGGAACTCCCGATCAGCAACCCGCACGGATGTTTGCCTATGGGGATCCGGAAGCGTTTGCCGGGCTGATAGACAAGCTGGTCGATGCATCTGCCAGCTATCTGATCCGGCAGCTCCAGGCCGGGGTCGACGCCGTGCAGATTTTCGATACCTGGGCAGGCGTGCTTCCGGCGGAAGAATTTGCTCGATGGTGCATCGGTCCCGCGCAACGGATCATCATGAAGGTGCGCAGTCACGTACCGGGTGCCAAGGTCATTGGATTTCCCCGCGGCATCGGCGCTGGACTTCTGCGCTATGTCGAAGAAGTGCCCATCGATGCAGTAGGGCTGGATTGGACAACCGATCTCGCCTTCGTGCGCGATCAGATCCAATGGCGCGTTCCGGTCCAGGGAAATCTCGATCCGTTGGCGCTGCTCGCCGGCGGCGCCGCGCTCGATCGTGGGGTCGATAACATCCTTGCGGCGTTTTCCGAGCGACCTTTCATCTTCAATCTCGGCCACGGCATCTTGCCGCAGACCCCGATCGCGCATGTGGAGCAGATGCTCGCACGGGTGCGCCGGAGTTAGTTCCGCCAGCCCGCTGTGACGGCCGGAGACGCCTATGTACGAGTGGTTGAAGGCATTCCACGTGATCGCAATCATCGCCTGGATGGCCGGCATGCTCTATCTGCCGCGGCTCTTCGTCTACCACTGCGCGGCCGAGGTCGGCTCAAAGCAGTCGGAAACCTTCAAGGTGATGGAGCGGCGGCTGCTGACCGCAATCATGACTCCGGCCTTGCTGGTGAGCTGGGTGCTCGGTCTGTGGCTCGCCTGGTGGGGGGGCTGGTACGCCTCAGGCTGGCTGCAGGCCAAAGTCGTCCTGGTCCTTATGCTCTCCGGCCTGCATGGATTTTTTCTCGGCTGCGCGCGCGACTTTGCCGCTGACCGCAACCGTCATTCTCAGAAATTCTATCGCATAATCAATGAGGTGCCGACGATTCTCATGATTGGAATTGTGATCCTGGCGGTGGTCAAGCCGTTCTGAGAGGAGCGCGATATGGCAGGGTCGGCGGCCTCTTCCCACCGATCCAGCGGAGGTCGTCATCCACATTCTGTGCGTGGCCCTTGCGCATGGAACCATCTTTTCCTATCTTGCATCCATCTCCCCGAACGCAGGCAGATGCATTTAGTACCGGCCCAAGTCTGGGATCGGCCGTTGCATCGGGCCCAAGCGCCTCGCTCCAAGACCTGCGATTCCCCCCTCCGTATCGATCGGCAGCTTTTTTCAGCCGCCGATCCCCTCCATAGGACTACCCCGTATGCGGGAAATGAAACTCCAAGACCTCAAGGCCAAGACGCCAGCCGAGCTTGTCTCGTTCGCCGAGGAGCTCGAGGTCGAAAACGCCAGCACGATGCGCAAGCAGGAGCTGATGTTCGGCATTCTCAAACAGCTCTCGATGCGCGAAACCGATATCATCGGCGAAGGCGTGGTCGAGGTGCTCTCCGATGGGTTCGGCTTCCTGCGCTCGCCGGAAGCGAACTACCTGCCGGGACCGGACGATATCTACGTTTCGCCCTCGCAGATCCGACGCTTCGGACTGCGCACCGGCGACACCATCGATGGTCACATCCGCTCGCCCAAGGAAGGCGAGCGCTATTTCGCGCTGCTCAAGGTCAACACCATCAATTTCGAGGACCCTGAGAAGGCGCGCCACAAGGTCAACTTCGACAACCTGACCCCGCTCTATCCCGAGGAACGGCTGCGGATGGAGCACGAAGATCCGACCAAGAAGGATCTCTCCGCGCGCGTGATCGACATCGTCGCGCCGATCGGCAAAGGCCAACGCGCGCTGATCGTGTCGCCGCCGCGCACGGGCAAGACCGTGCTTTTGCAGAACATTGCGCACGCCATCACCGCCAATCATCCCGAATGCTATCTGATCGTGCTGCTGATCGACGAACGTCCGGAAGAAGTGACCGACATGCAACGCTCGGTGAAGGGTGAGGTTGTTTCCTCGACCTTCGACGAGCCGGCGTCACGCCACGTGCAGGTGGCGGAGATGGTGATCGAGAAGGCCAAGCGCCTGGTCGAGCACAGCCGCGACGTGGTCATCCTGCTCGATTCGATCACGCGGCTCGGGCGCGCCTACAACACCGTTGTGCCGTCATCCGGCAAGGTGCTGACCGGCGGCGTGGACGCCAATGCGCTGCAGCGGCCCAAGCGCTTCTTCGGTGCCGCCCGTAACATCGAGGAAGGCGGTTCGCTCACCATCATTGCGACCGCACTGATCGACACCGGCAGCCGCATGGACGAGGTGATCTTCGAAGAGTTCAAGGGCACCGGCAATTCCGAAATCATTCTCGATCGTAAGGTGGCGGACAAGCGTACGTTCCCGTCGATGGACATCACGCGGTCCGGAACCCGCAAGGAAGAGCTGCTGGTCCCACCCGATCAGCTCAAGAAGATGTACATCCTGCGCCGCATCCTGAATCCGATGGGCACGATGGACGCCATCGACTTCCTGCTCGACAAGCTGCGCAACACCAAGAGCAACGCCGACTTCTTCGAATTGATGAACGCCTGAGCCCGCCTGCAAGCGGGCCATCGCGCTGCTCGCTCGCAGGACTATTTGTAGAGGCGCAGCGCCTGCAGTCGCGACGACAGGGCGAGCCCGTCGAGACACGCGCCCGGCTCTCCGGGTGTGCATGCCGTGACGTCGTTGACCAGGATCGAACCGATCTGTTTGCAATCGGCGTCGACCGCGAATGTCCGCACCATGGTCTTGGTGGAGCGGACGGGACCCATCTCGGTAAGCAGGCGCCGCAGGATGCTGCCATCGGTGCCGAAGGCGACGAGGTCGAGCTTCATGCTCTCGAGCGCGACGTCGGATTTGTTTTCGATGACGAAGTTCAGGCGGCAGCGGTTGTCAGCGCCCTCGATGCTGTTGAGCTCGACGCGGACCTTTTCGTTCGCCGCGAATGCGCAGAGCGGCACCAGAACCGGCAGGATCGCCAGCGCACGGAATAGGCCATGCATGTGTCATCCCCCGGTATCGCCGATGTGGCTTGCGCCCGCGGGAGTCATAGACCGAGTCATTCGGACTGGGCAAGCCGTGCCGCCCGCGGGAGCATGAGATTGGAATCATTCCGAGCTCGGAGCGTTTGCAGCCAGGCGCGGTCCGACGCGCGCGGTCCGATCTCAGCTTGAAGACGCGTGCGGACGCGAAGCGGTCACGGACTCCGCCAGCGCGTCGGGTTCCGTCACCGGCAGCGAGCAGATCTCGCCGGCGCAGACGAAGGCCGCGCTCTCCGTCGCGGCCTTGATCTTCTCCTGGGCCGGGTGCGACGTCGGCAGCGTCGATGAGGCGCGCAGCACGATGCGATCGAGGTAGGGGAGCTTGCGGGCGGCCGTCAGCAGCGCGTTTGCGCGCGCGTCCTTTCCCGTCACGACGATTTCGGCCGCGCGCAGGCGCAGATCGAGGGCATTGAACGACGCCAGGTGCGCGAACAGATTTTCGCCCGCGCTGGCCACGATGCCGTCGAACAGGCGGTCTGCCTTGTCGCGCCACGCATGCTGGCCGGTGAACACGGCGAGGCGGACCAGGTTTTGCGCCGCGAGCGCATTGGGGTTGGGGGTTGCGTCGTCGGTGGTGGCGCTCGGCCGCACCACCAGATCCTTGGCGTCGTCGGCGGTGAGGAAGTAGCCGCCGTTGCCGGGATTGGCGTAGTGCCGGTCAAGCGTGCCCTGCCAGGCCAGCGCTCGTTCGAGATAGGCGTGGTCTCCCGTGGCCTCGTGCAAGGCCAGCGCGGCCCGGATCATGGCGGCGTGATCGGAGGCGAGGCCGGGGAGCAGGAGCTTGCCTTCCCGCCAGGAATGGCCGAGGCGGTCGCCATGGGCCATCTTGGCGTCGATGAACAGAAAGGCGCGCGCGGCCATTGCGAGCCAATGGGGCTGGTCGAACGCGAGGCTGGCATTGACGAGCGCGGCAATCATCAGCCCGTTCCAGTCCGCCAGGACCTTGTCGTCGAGCGCAGGACGGACCCGCCGGGTGCGTGCGGCGAGCAGCTTTTCGCGCATCGGCGCGAGCCTTTTCTCATCCTCTATGTTGCGCGGTAAGTGCTTGAGGCGATTGAGGATATTATGGCCCTCGAAGTTGCCTTCCGGGGTCACGTCGTAATGCGCAGCAAAATAGGCCGCGTCGTCCTGGCTGCCGAGCACGGCGTTAATTTCGGCCAGAGACCAGACGTAGAATTTGCCCTCCTCGCCCTCGGAATCGGCGTCGAGCGATGCGCAGAAGGCGCCCTCCCCGGTCGTCATCTCGCGCGTCAGCCATGCGACGGTCTCGTGTGCCCGGGTGCGAAAGAGCTGGTTGTTCGAGCGCTGGTACGCGACCCCCAGCAGCTCGAGCAGGAGTGCGTTGTCGTAGAGCATCTTCTCGAAATGCGGGACCAGCCAGCGGTCATCGACCGAATAGCGCGAGAAGCCGCCGCCGAGGTGATCGTAGATACCGCCCTCGCACATCCGGGCGAGCGACAGCTCCACCGCCCCGTAGTAGCGCTTGTCGTTCATGCGCTGGCCGGCGCGCCAAAGGAACTCGAGCATCATGGGTTGCGGGAATTTTGGCGCGCCGCGCATCCCGCCGTGGACGGGGTCGATCATGCCGGCGATCTGATTGGCGGCGCGGTCGAGTTCCGGGGCGGCGATGACGACGCGCCCTGCCGGCCGCGCGCTTTCCGCCAGGCGGGCCATGAGCGCGCTGCGGTTCTGCTCGACGCTCTGCGGTTCGTGACGAAAGACGCGCTCGACCTCGCGCAAGAGGTTGACGAAGGCGGGTTTGCCGTAGCGCGCGGTTTTGGGAAAATAGGTGCCGCCCCAGAACGGCTCGCCATCCGGAGTGAGGAACATAGTCAGCGGCCAGCCTCCGTGCTCGCCGAGATGGTGCAGCGCCGACATGTAGATCTGGTCGATGTCGGGACGCTCTTCGCGGTCCACTTTGATGTTGACGAAGAGTTCGTTCATGACGTCGGCGGTTGCCGGGTCTTCGAAGCTCTCGTGCGCCATGACGTGGCACCAGTGGCAGGCGGCGTATCCCACGGACAGCAAGATGGGCTTATTGGCGCGCTTGGCTTCGGCAAGCGCCTCGGTGCCCCACGACCACCAGTCGACGGGATTGTGCTTGTGCTGCAGCAGGTACGGACTGGTCTCGCGCGCGAGCCGGTTTTCGTGGGCCGTGTCCGGGGATGACGACATGTTTCAGTGCGCCCTTGGGTTCAAGCCTCTTATATAGGCCGTCATGACGAAACCGTTGGAAGCCAGTCATCACCATAACGGCAAGATGGTTTTGCCGTGACGATGCGATTGTAGATATGGCGGGCGAGCGCGATACGATCTTCGCCCTCTCCTCGGGCCGGCCGCCGGCGGCGGTCGCGGTCATCCGCATCTCGGGCCCGCGCGCAAGCTCAGCGCTCGAAAGGTTGATCGGGCGTGTGCCGGCGGCGCGACGGGCCTCGTTGGCGCGTCTGCGCCATCCAGCGACCGGGGACCTGATCGACGAAGGCTTGGCGCTTTGGTTCCCCGGCCCGAACAGCGAGACTGGCGAAGACATCGTCGAGTTGCAGGTTCATGGCGGCCGGGCGGTGATCGCGGCGGTGCTCTCAGCATTGGGGGAACTTGCTGGTTTGCGCCATGCCGAGGCCGGAGAGTTCACCCGTCGTGCCTTTGAAAACGGCCGCATGGATTTGACCGCGGTGGAAGGTCTGGCGGACCTGGTCGCGGCCGAGACCGAAGCGCAGCGCCGACAGGCGTTCCTGCAGCTCAAGGGTCTGCTTGGGGAACGTGCCGAGAGCTGGCGAGAGCGGTTGATCGAGGCGGCCGCTCTGGTCGAAGCCGGGATCGATTTTTCGGATGAGGATGACGTCCCGTCGGATCTGATGGCTCGTTCGCTGGAGCGCATTCGGCCATTGGCGGATGAAATCAGCAGCGCCATGGCGGGGCAGGGGGAGCGCCTGCGGGAGGGACTGCGGGTCGCGATCGCAGGTCCGCCGAATGCGGGGAAGTCGACGCTGTTCAACCGGTTGGCGCGACGCGAGGCGGCGATCGTCTCGCCCTTTCCGGGAACCACCCGCGACGTACTCGAACTCCATCTCGATCTCGGCGGCTATCCGGTGACAATGCTCGACACCGCGGGCATTCGCGACGCGAGCGACCCGGTCGAGCGCGAGGGGGTGCGGCGCGCGAGCGTACAGGCGTCCGGCGCGGACTTGGTTCTTTGGGTTATCGACGCGACTGGACAGGATAAGCCATCGACCCAAGTCCCGGCGGGCGCATGGGTCGTGGTTAACAAGATGGACTTGGCGGATTTGAAGGATGAAAGAAAAAATTGAATCTGAGTTCATAAATAAGAATGTGATTCATTTTATCTCGAGTGCGACCGGTGCCGGGGTGACTGAACTGGTCGGCGCCATTTCAGGCTTTGCCGAGTCCTTTTTCACGCGGGAGGCTGCTTTGGTGACCCGCGAGCGCCAGCGTGCGCATTTGCGGGAAACGCTCGTCGCCTTGCAGGGCGCGCAACAGGCAGCGCAGGAGGGGCGGGAGGAAATCATGGCAGAGCACCTGCGGCTTGCGGCCCGCGCGCTCGGCCGGCTACTTGGCCGGGTCGACGTGGAAGACGTTCTGGACGTGATTTTCCGCGATTTTTGCATCGGCAAATAGGGCCGCTGGACGCGAAGCGGTCGAGTTTCGACAGGTGATATCCCACCGATGGGGCAGGGGCCTGCTCCGATGTTTCACGTGAAACACCGGGAGCCGCGACGGGCACAGGGCGACAATGGACGCTCTGCCCGGCCTGAGCTAAAAGCCCGGAAATGGAGACATTCGAGTCGATGAGCACCGGGTATGACGTCATTGTCGTCGGCGGAGGCCACGCCGGCTGCGAGGCGGCTGCCGCGTCCGCGCGCATGGGCGCCAAGACCGCGCTCGTCACCCACCGATTTTCCACCATCGGTGCCATGTCCTGTAATCCGGCGATCGGGGGGCTCGGCAAAGGCCATCTTGTCCGCGAGATCGATGCCCTTGATGGGCTGATGGGAACGGCGGCCGACCTCGGCGGCATCCAGTTCCGCGTGCTCAACCGGCGCAAAGGGCCGGCGGTGCGCGGCCCCCGCGCCCAGGCCGATCGTAAGCTCTATGCGGCGGCGATGCAGCGGGCGATTTCCGCGATCGCAAATCTGTCCGTCATCGAGGGCGAGGCCCACGACCTGGTTATCCGGCAAAACCGCGTGTCTGGCCTTAAACTCACAGACGGTCGAGCCTTTCGCGCAGGGGCGGTGGTGCTGACCACCGGCACGTTCCTGCGTGGTCTCATCCATATCGGGGAAAACCAGACCCCGGCCGGGAGAGTCGGAGAAGCGCCGACCGTCGGTCTGTCGCTGACGCTGGAACGCCTGGGCTTTGCGCTCGGACGGCTCAAGACCGGAACGCCGCCGCGGCTTGACGGGCGTACCATCGACTGGGCGGCGATAGAGATGCAGCCGGGGGATGAGCCGCCCGAACCGTTTTCGGTGCTGACCCACCGGATCGACAATGTCCAGGTCCAGTGTGGGATCACCCGTACCAACGAGGCGACCCATCGCATCATTCGAGACAATGTCCACCGCTCGCCCATGTATTCCGGCCAGATCTCCAGCCGCGGCCCGCGCTATTGCCCGTCGATCGAGGACAAGATCGTCCGCTTCGGCGAGCGCGATGGGCACCAGATCTTCCTGGAGCCGGAGGGACTCGACGATCCGACCGTCTACCCCAACGGCATCTCCACCTCGTTGCCGGAAGAGGTCCAGCTCGCGCTGGTGGCGACGATCCCGGGGCTGGAAAAGGCGCGGATGCTCCGGCCCGGATATGCCATCGAATACGATCATGTGGACCCGCGCGAGCTCAAGCCCAGCCTGGAGGCGCAGCGACTCCCGGGGCTGTTCCTGGCGGGCCAGATCAACGGCACGACCGGCTATGAGGAGGCCGCTGCGCAGGGCCTGGTCGCTGGTCTCAACGCCGCCTCCCGAGCGGGTGGGGGAGGGCCCATCACCTTCGACCGCGCTGAGGGCTACCTCTCTGTTATGATTGACGATTTGGTGACGCGCGGGGTAACGGAGCCCTACCGCATGTTCACCTCGCGCGCGGAGTACCGGCTCACGTTGCGGGCCGACAACGCGGACCAGCGCCTCACCGACAAGGGCATCGCCCTCGGCTGCGTCGGGATCCCCCGCCGCCAGCGGCATGGGGAGAAAATGGCGGCCTTGTCGGCGGCCCGCCAGTTTGCCCAATCCGTTTCGCTCACGCCGAATGAAGGCGATCGCCATGGCCTTGCTCTCAACAAGGACGGCCAGCGGCGCAGTGCTTTCGAACTGCTGTCGCATCCCCATATCGGCATCGCCGAACTCAAGCGGATTTGGCCTCGTTTTGGCGAACTCCACCCGAAGATCGCCGAGCAACTCGAAATCGACGCCAAATACGAGGTCTATCTCTCGCGCCAGGCGGCCGATATCGCGTCCTATCGCCGGGATGAAAGCCTCGAACTGCCGGAGAGCCTCGACTACGCGCAGTTGCCGGGGCTTTCCAACGAGGCCCGGCACAAATTGCAATCCAGCCGCCCCCGCAGCATTGGCCAGGCCGCCCGCCTGGACGGCATCACCCCGGCGGCTCTGACCCTCCTTGTCGCTCACCTCAAGCGGCGACGGCACGGTGCCAGCACCACCCGCGCGGCTTCCTCACGGTCCTGACCTTCCCCGCGGTCGGCTCGGATTCCCCAAATGCTGTCGCGCGCAGGAAGGCCAGTATCCATCTTCGCTAGCTTTGGCCTACGGGTTGTTGGGCAATGACCGCGCCTGACGTCGCCTCGCTTGCGGACTTGGCTTCCGACCGAGCGCGTGCGTTGGCGCTCACGCCTGTTTCACGTGAAACGTTGGAGCGTCTCGACACGTTCGTTGAGCTGTTGCTGACACGGCAGCGCACCACCAATCTCATCGCGAACTCGACCATCCCTCACCTTTGGACCCGGCATATCGCCGATTCGCTCCAGCTCCTCGATCTTGCCCCGGACGCCCGCGCCTGGGCCGACCTCGGGTCGGGCGCCGGGTTTCCCGGCCTCATGATCGCGATCGCGCTCGCCGAACGGCCCGGGACGATGGTGCATCTCATTGACAGTAATAAGAAAAAAGCCGCATTCCTGCGGGAGGCTCAACGTGTCACCGGCGCCCCGGCGGAGGTGCATATCCAGCGGATCGACGAGTTCGCGCACAGCTTCGGCGCGCCGCTGGATGCCGTCACCGCGCGCGCGGTCGCGCCGCTTAAGCTCTTGCTACGACAGAGCTTTCCGCTCCTGGGGAAAAGCGGCGCAATGGGCTTGTTCCTGAAGGGACAACATGCAGAGCTTGAGCTCAACGAGGCCCGCGCGGCCAAGACGCCTTGGACAATGAATGCGACGCTTGTGCCCAGCCGCACCGATCCGGCGGCCCGCATTGTCGTCATCCGGGATGTGGAGCGTGGCAAGACGAAGCCTTAAAATTCCGACCGATTCGCGCAGCGGCTCCGAACTGGACGCAATGCCATGACCGATCCCGCGGACTTGCCGGCGGAAGCGCCTCCCGGCGCGGCGCATGAGTCGTCTCATGTTATTCCGCTCGCGAGTCGCATTCCCAATCCTCAGCCACCGCGCGTGATCGCGATCGCCAATCAAAAAGGCGGCGTCGGCAAGACCACGACCGCCATCAATCTCGGCACCGCGCTTGCCGCGATCGGCGAACAGGTGCTGATTCTCGATCTCGATCCCCAAGGCAATGCTTCGACCGGGCTCGGCATCGATCGGCGCAGTCGCCGGTATTCGACCTACGATGTGTTGATGGGCGAGGCGACCTTGCGCGATGTGGTGTTGCCGACTGCCGTTCCGCGGCTGTCCATTGCGCCATCGACGCTCGATCTCTCCGGCGTCGAGCTCGAAGTCAGCCAGGAGCGCGATCGCGCGTTTCGGTTGCGTACCGCGCTCGCGCCGTTGCGCGCTACGCCGCGGCCCGGTGACGCCACCTATGTGCTGATCGATTGTCCGCCTTCGCTCAACCTGCTCACCGTCAATGCCATGGCGGCGGCCGATGCGATTCTGGTGCCGTTGCAGTGCGAGTTCTTCGCGCTCGAAGGATTGTCACAACTGCTGCAGACCGTTGCGAGCGTGAAATCCACGCTCAATCCCGATCTCATGATCCACGGCATCGTGCTCACCATGCACGATGCGCGCAACAATCTCTCCAACCAGGTCGTTGCCGACGTGCGCCAGAACAGCAATCAGAAGGTCTACGACACCATCATCCCGCGTAACGTGCGGGTGTCGGAGGCGCCGTCCTACGGCAAGCCGGTGCTGGTCTACGATCTCAAATGCGTCGGGAGCGAAGCCTATCTGCGCCTCGCGACCGAGATCATCCAGCGCGAGAAGGAATTGATCGCGCACCCGCCGCAGCAAAGCGGCACGATCAATTCGGACCAGCAGCACGGCGCGGCGTGAGGTGAAGAGGTTGGGAGACATGGCTATGCCGGACGAAGGCCGATCGCGACTGGGGCGCGGCCTTGCCGCGCTCATGGGTGACGTGGGCGCCGAAACCGCGACCCCGGACCGCGCACGCAATCAACGCCGCGTGCCGATCGAATACATCAGGCCCAACCCGCGAAATCCGCGCCGCAATTTTTCGGATACGGAACTCGATGACCTGGCGGCGTCGATCAAGGAACGCGGCATCATCCAGCCCGTGGTCGTGCGCTCGGTCCCGGGCGCGAAGGATGCCTACGAGATCATTGCCGGCGAACGGCGCTGGCGGGCGGCGCAGCGCGCAGGCCTGCATGAGATTCCGATCGTACCGTTCGAAGCAAGCGACAGCGAAGCGCTCGAACTTGCCATCATCGAGAACGTGCAGCGCACGGACCTCAATCCGCTGGAAGAGGCGGGTGGCTATGAGGCCTTGGCAAGCGAGTACGATCACAGTCACGAGGATATTGCGAGGATTGTCGGCAAGAGTCGCAGCCATGTCACCAACACGCTGCGCCTGTTGAAGCTGCCGGAGCCGGTCAAGGCTTATATCCATGCCGGCAAGATCACGGCGGGTGCGGCGCGCATGCTGATCGGTGCGTCCGATCCCGAGGAGATGGCGCGCGAGATTGTCGATCGCGGGCTCAACGTGCGTCAGGTCGAGGCGCTGGCGAAGGACCGCGGGAAGAAATCGGGCAAGTCCGTCAGCAAACGCGCGCTGAAGAGCGCCGATACGCTTGCGCTCGAGCGGCGCGTCTCCGATGCGCTCGGCCTGACCGTCACGGTCGATCACCGCGGCAACGGAGGCGTGTTGCAGGTCCACTATCGCAGTCTCGATCAACTCGATGACGTGCTGCGACGATTGGAAAAGAACTGATCCCGCTGTCTCGCTGACGACATGCGCTCGAAGCGGCGCATCATGCCGTGATGCTGCGCCTGACCAAAAAACCAATCGAACATCGCGGGGGAGAATGGCGATGGCCAAGCAGGTCAGACGAGTGGTCACCGGGCATGATGCAGACGGCAAGGCGATCGTGATCTCCGACGGCCCCGCACCGTTCGTGCACGTCAATGCCGTAAACCCTGAATGGTATTCGACCGACATCTGGCGAACCAAGGAGACGCCGGCGCGCATCGCAACGGTGGCCGCGGAGCCGACGCTGGGTCCACGACGACAACTGCCGGACAAGCGCGGCACCGTCCTGCGCATCAATCATTTCCCGCCGGAAAACGAAGCAGTACGGCAGATGGATCCGCAAGCGTCGCGCGCGGCCTTCGCGGCGCTGGGCAACGAGAAGGCCGCGACCTTCGGCAGGGGCGGGCGTCATCCGCTCATGCACCGAACCGAGACCATCGATTATGCGATCGTGCTCTCGGGCCAGATCACGATGGTGCTGGACGACGTCGACGTTGAGCTCGGCGCCGGCGACATAGTCGTTCAGTGCGGCACGAATCACGCCTGGAGCAATCGCTCCGACGCGCCGTGCGTGGTTGCTTTCGTGCTGATCGACGGAGAGTTCGAGCCGGAGCTCACGACCAAGTTGAAGTGATGTGCGCCGGACGGATGAGGCGGATTGTGTGTGCCTCAATCCAGACTGATGCCGGCCATCCTGGCAACCGCGCTCCATTTCCTGGTCTCGGCGGCGATGAAGTCGGCGAAATCCTGCGGCGTGCCCGGGCTTGCCACCGAGCCGACCTTGGCGAGATTTTCCCGCACGGACGCTGACGTGAGCCCGTCGTTGATGGCGGTGTTGAGCCGGTTGACGATCTCCGCCGGCACGCCGGCCGGCGCCACGACGCCTGACCAGAACGTCATGATGTAATCGGGGATGCCGCTTTCGATCATGGTCGGAACATCCGGCAGCTGCGGATGCCGGCTTGCGCTGGTGACCGCCAGCGCCTTCAGTTTTCCCTCGCGAATGAGCGGGATGAGAATCGATACATCCGGAAACGCCATCTGCACCTGCTCGCCCAGGATGGCGGTGACCATCTCGGCGCCGCTCTTGTACGGGACATGCACGATATCGAGGCCGGCTTTCGACTTGAACAGCTCGGCGAGCAACTGGGTCTGATTGCCGACGCCGGCGGAGGCGAAGCTCAGCCTGCCCGGATTGGCTTTGGCATAGACGACGAACTCCTGCACCGAGTTCGCGGGCAATGTCGCGGGCACCACCAGGACCAGGGTGCTGTCCGCGACCTTGGCGACTGGCGCAAAGCTCTTGATCGGATCATAGCCGGGGTTCTTCATGAGCGCGGGCACGACGCCGAGCGTCGCGCTCGTGCCGATGAGCAGCGTGGCGCCGTCGGGTTCGGCAATGGCGACCGATTTGGTTCCAATCGCGCCGCCTGCTCCCGGACGGTTCTCGATCACGACGCTCGGGCCGAGTCCCGACTGCACCACCTGGGCAACGATGCGCGCGGATACGTCGGTCGGTCCGCCGGGCCCGAACGGCACGACAAGCTTGATGGTTCTCGCGGGGTAGGATTGCGTTTCAGCGCGGGTGACGGCGCCGAGCGCCGGGACAAGCAAGCAGGTCAGTGCCAGCAGCGAACGCAGCGGGATGGCCGGATACCGGATCATGGTGCGCTCTCCCCCTTACTCCTTGCGTCGGGCATTCACCGCAAGTGCCAGCAGCGTGCGCTGTGCGATTGCCTCGGCCATGGTGGATTGCCGGCGCGTCTCGAGCGTCGCTTCCGCAATCTGCGACATCGCACGTTCAAGCCGCGTCGACGTCCAGATCTTGAGCGCGGCTTCGACCGCGGCCTTGCGGCTGAAATGAACGAACGGCTGCATGCCCGCGGCTGCCTCGCTGACCGAAGCGCCGTCCTCGACGGCAAGCCGCGCCTTGTGCAGCTGCGCCACCTGGCGCAATGCCGCCGAGACGATCGTGCCCGGTGCGGTGCCGGCGGTGCGCGCCTTGCCGAACTGAACCTCGAGCTCGCCGGTGCGCCCCGCGAAGGCGGCGTCGACCAGGCCGTCGAGCGCAAGGATCGAAGCGTCGGCGACGACCGCCATCACGTCGTCGAGCTCCACCCGCGGCTTGCCGCGGGCGAACAGCGCGAGCTTGCGCACCTCATGGCGTGACGCCAGGCGGTCGCCGCCGAGCAAGGGAATGAGGGCGGCGCGGGCTTCAGGTGAAATCGCAAGGTCCGCGTCGCGCATCTCGTCGTCGATGAGGCGAACGAGATCCCTTTCGCCGTCGGCGTAGCATGGCAGCGCCACGGCATTCCTGGCGCGCTCGCATAAGGCGCGCAGCGGCGCGCTGCGCTTGAGATCACCCGCCTCGATCACCACCCGGCAGTCCGGCGACGCCGATGCGATGAGCGCTTCGACCGCGGGCGCGAAATTACGACCGCCGGCCCGCACCCAGACGGCGCGGCGTCCGCCGAACAGGGGAATGGTATTGGCCTCCTCGACCAGGCGGGTGGGCTCGCCGGCCAGGTCGTCGCCGTCGAGGCGGGCGAGTTGAAAGGGATCCTTGGGATCGTCGACCGACGCCCGCACGAGCGCTTCGGCGCGCTCGCGCACCAAGCCTGCGTCGGGGCCGAAGACGAGCACGACCGGGCGGGTCGGATCGGGCCGGGCCACGAACTTGTCGATCTCGGCGCCTTTCAGGGCGACCATTGCAGAAGGCGTCTCACGTTCCCGCAATGAAATAGGACGCGAGCCGCGACCTGACGTTGTCGGCAATCACCTTGGCCGCGCGGGTCTCGGCGTCGCGCAATCCGCGCAGGCGGGCGAAACGCTGCGCCTGGCCGGGAATGTCATAGGACACGCGGGCGAAGGTCTGCCCGGTGACGACGACCTTGGCGGTTGCGATCTCGGTCAGCGAATAGCTGGCGTTGATGCCGTAGTTCTCGATGTCCGGCCGCGAGGTATGGACGTCGACGATGATCGACGCGCGCGTGGAGGAAATGGCGATCTTCAACCGGTGCGTCGGCGGAGCGGCCGACCCCCCGCCGCTGAAATCGAACAGCAGCGCGTTGCGGATTTCGACGGCGAGCCGCGCCTCGTCGCTGCCCTTCGGCGCTTCGATCTGCACGATATCGACGGCGCTGAGCTGATCGCGCAGCACCGGGCCTCCCATCGGGGACTGCTCGCCATAGAGCGGCTGGAAGCAGCCGCCGGCGAGGGCGGCAATCGCCAGCGCGGCGGCGGCTCGCAAAACGCGCCGTTTTCCGGGCGGAACGGGGGAGGGCCGGCGCGCGATCGCTCGCTCCGAGGCCCGCCCCCGGAGCGGCAGCCGGGAGAGACCCGCGTACCGGTCATGCCACCACATTGACGATCCTTTGCGGCACCACGATCACCTTCTTGGGCGGCTTGCCATCGAGCGCCCGTTTTATCGCATCGAGGGCCAAAACGGCAGTCTCAATCTCGGCGTTTGTCGCATTTCGGGCGACTGTGGCTTCGGCGCGCTTCTTACCGTTGATTTGGACCGGAAGTGTGATCGTGTCCTCGACCAGCAGATCCGGCTCCAGGGTGGGCCAAGGCTCGGACGCAACAAGGGTTTTGTGCCCCAGCACGGCCCAGCACTCCTCCGCCAGGTGCGGCATCATCGGATGGAACAGCCGTACCAGGATGTCGACCGCTTCCCGCGCCGCCCAGCGGTAATCGGCCACTGGCGCAGTCTCCAGGCTTGCGAGCGAAGTTTGGAAAACGCTGGCGAACTCGTGGATGTGCGCGACGCACACGTTAAAGCGTAGCCGCTCGATGTCTTCCGAGACGTGGGCGAGGGCGCGGTGGGCGGCCTTGCGCAAGGCGAGCGCCGGCTCGCTGAAGGTGGGTGGCCGCGCCGCATCGGCGGCGGCCGCTATCTCGCCCGCCTCCCGCACCAGGCGCCAGAGCCGCTGCACGAACGCCCAGCGCGCCCGAACGCCGTCCTCGGTCCAGATCACGTCGCGTTCGGGCGGCGAGTCCGAGAGCATGAACCAGCGCGCGGTGTCGGCGCCATAGCTGTCGATGATGTCGTCGGGGTCGACGGTGTTGCGTTTCGACTTCGACATCTTCTCGATCGCGCCGATCGCGACCGGTTCGCCGGTGGTGAGGAGGGTGGCGCGGCGCTGTTCGCCCGTGCCTTCGATCTTCACCTCGGCGGGCATGAGCCATTCGCCGTTCGCGGCCTGGTAGGTCTCGTGTATCACCATCCCCTGGGTGAAGAGACCCGCGAACGGCTCGTCGAGATCGATGTGCCCGGTGGCCCGCATCGCGCGGGTGAAGAACCGGCTGTAGAGCAGGTGCAGGATCGCGTGCTCGATCCCGCCGATATATTGATCGACCGGCATCATGCGGTCCGCCACCGCGCGATTGGTGGGGCTCGTCGCCCACGGATCGGTGAAGCGCGCGAAATACCAGGACGAGTTGACGAACACGTCCATGGTGTCGGTCTCGCGCTGCGCCGGGCCGCCGCATTGCGGACACGTGACGTTCTTCCAGGTCGGATGACGCTCGAGCGGATTGCCCGGCCGGTCGAAGTCGACGTCGTCCGGCAGCGTCACTGGCAGATCGCTCTCCGGCACCGGCACGACGCCGCAGCGTCTCGCAGTGGATCACCGGGATCGGGCAGCCCCAGTAGCGCTGGCGCGAAATGCCCCAGTCGCGCAGCCGAAAATTGACCTGGCGGGTGGCGACGGGACGATTGCCGCGGGTGACCTGTTCGAGCCGGCGCGCAACCTCCTCCTTCGCCTCCTCGATGGTCATGCCGTCGAGAAAACGCGAGTTGATCATGCGGCCGTCGCCTTCGTAGGCGGTATCGGTGATGACGAAGGTGTTCGGGTCTTGCCCCGGCGGGCACACGACCGGCGTGTTGCCGAGCCCGTATTTGTTGGCGAAATCGAGGTCGCGCTGGTCGTGCGCCGGGCAACCGAAGATCGCGCCGGTGCCGTAGTCCATCAGGACGAAGTTGGCGACGTAGACCGGAAGCGTCCACGCGGGATCGAACGGGTGGATCGCCTTCATCCCGGTGTCGAAACCTTGCTTCTCGGCGGTGTCGATCAGTTGCTGCGCGGTGCCGTGGCGTTTGCATTCCGCGATGAATTCGGCGAGCGCAGGATTCTTGGCCGCTGCGGCGATGGCGAGCGGATGATCGGGCGAGAGCGCCAAGAACTTCGCGCCGAACAGCGTGTCGTGGCGCGTGGTGAAGACGTCGACCTCGTCTTCCCCCAACGGGGTGGTCGCGGGGTCGAGCGCGAAGCGCAGGTGCAACCCCTCCGAACGGCCGATCCAGTTGCGCTGCATGACGCGCACCTTCTCGGGCCAGCGATCCAGGCCGTCGAGCGACTGCAGCAGATCCTCGGAAAATTTGGTGATGCGGAAGTACCACTGCGGCATCTCCCGCTGCTCGACCAATGCGCCCGAGCGCCAGCCGCGACCGTCGATCACCTGCTCGTTGGCGAGCACGGTGCGATCGACCGGGTCCCAGTTCACCTTGCCGAGCTTGCGCTCGACCAGACCCGCGCGCAGGAAGTCGACGAACATCTTCTGCTGGTGCTTGTAGTAGGACGGATCGCAGGTCGCGATCTCGCGCGCCCAGTCGAGCGACAGCCCCATCGACTTCAGCTGCGCCTTCATCACCGCGATGTTCTGGTAGGTCCATGCCTTGGGATGGACCTTGCGCTGCATGGCGGCGTTCTCCGCCGGCAGCCCGAACGCGTCCCAGCCCATGGGATGGAGCACGTTGAACCCCTTGGCGCGTTTGTAGCGCGCGACCACGTCGCCCATGGTGTAGTTGCGCACGTGCCCCATATGGATGCGCCCCGACGGATAGGGGAACATCTCGAGCACATAGTATTTCTGGCGCGGGTCGTCGTTGCGGGTGGCGAAGATGTTCCGCTCGTCCCACACCTTCTGCCAACGCGGCTCTGCCTCACGGGCGTTGTAGCGTTCGGTGGTCATTGGCTCGGCCGCCGTAATCCTTCGGGGTCCCCAGATTTCAGACGCGAGACGCAAGAAATAAGCCTTGGACGCTAACAAATCGTGCGTTTCGCCCGGTTTTTCGCGCCGCACTTGGACATGAAAGCGCCGGACGGGTCAACGGTCGCGACCGCGGAGGCTGACGTCGGTCCGGCATGGCCTTGCGGGCTGCGGATCCCGCTCGGCAGGCCTATGTTCAGTTTGAGAGCAAGGACCGGAGTGCTTGCGGTCCTGCGATCCCTAGATTGCTCCGGCAGGGACGGAACCGTGTGTTCCGTGCAAACCTGATGGAGCAGGACCATGTTGCAGCTGATGAAGCCAAGCCATGAGACAATGCCGGTGCCCCGCGACGAGGCGCGCTGGGACGCGGTGCGGCGCCGCGATTGCGCGGCGGACGGCGCGTTCGTCTATTCCGTGCGCACCACCGGGGTCTATTGCCGGCCGTCGTGTGCCGCACGCCTGCCCCGGCGCGAGAACGTCGCGTTTCATCAGACCTGCGCCGACGCCGAACGGGCGGGATTTCGGCCGTGCAAGCGCTGCCGCCCGAATGAGCCCGCACGCGCCGACCGTCAGGCTGCCGCGGTGGCGACGGCGTGCCGGCTGATCGAAGCGGCGGAGGAGGTGCCGAGCCTCGATGTGCTCGCGCGGGCCGCCGACATGAGCCGCTTTCACTTCCATCGGGTGTTCAAGGCGGTCACCGGAGTGACGCCCAAGGCCTATGCCGCAGCCCATCGCGGCAACCGCGTGCGCGAGGAGCTCGCCGCCCGAGATACCGTCACCCAAGCGATCTATGGGGCCGGCTTCAATTCGGGCAGCCGCTTCTACGCCGCATCGTCCGGGTTGCTCGGCATGACGCCGACGGAGTTTCGCGCCGGCGGCAGCGGCAACGTCATCCGCTTTGCGGTCGGCGAATGCTCGCTCGGCGCCGTCCTGGTCGCGGCGACGGACAAGGGCGTCTGCGCCATCGACCTCGACGACGATCCCGACCGGCTGGTGCGCGGTCTGCAGGACCGTTTTCCGAACGCGCGGCTGGTCGGTGGCGACGCCGCCTTCGAGCAACTCGTCGCCAAGGTGGTGGGCTTCGTCGATGCCCCGGCGCAAGGTCTCGATCTTCCGCTCGACATTCGCGGCACCGCGTTCCAGCGGCGGGTATGGGATGCCATTCGCGGCATCCCGGCGGGATCGACCGCGAGCTATAGCGAGATCGCTCGGCGGATCGGAGCGCCGAAGGCGGTGCGCTCGGTGGCGCAGGCGTGTGCGTCGAACGCGCTCGCGGTTGCCATTCCGTGTCATCGGGTGGTGCGCACGGACGGACAGCTCTCGGGCTACCGCTGGGGCGTTGCACGCAAACGCGCCCTGCTGGCGCGGGAGGCGAGGGCATGAGCCGGGCGCTGACAGCCGAACGTGAGCGGGCACCCGCTGCTGCGGCGCGCTCACCGGCCAGCCGGATCGAGGCGATCGATTGGGCGCGGATTGCCGCGAACCTGGATGCGCAGGGTTGCGCCACGACCGAGCCGCTGTTGACCGCCGAGCAATGCGCCGCGCTGGCGCAGAGCTACGCGTCAGATGCGCCGTTTCGCAGTCGCGTGGTGATGGCGCGGCATGGTTTCGGCCGCGGCGAGTACAAGTACTTCGCCTATCCGTTGCCGGAGCCGGTGGCGGTGCTGCGGGCGGCGCTCTATCCGCCGCTCGCGGAGATCGCCAACCGCTGGAACGAAGCAATGGCGATCGATCTGCGCTATCCGCAGGAGCACGCGAGCTACCTCGCGCGCTGCCGGAAGGCGGGGCAGACCAAGCCAACGCCGCTGCTGCTGCAGTACGGCGCCGGCGATTACAATTGCCTGCACCAGGATCTCTACGGCGAGCACGTGTTTCCCCTGCAGGTCACGCTGCTGTTGTCGCGGCCGGGCGAGGATTTCACCGGCGGCGAGTTCGTGCTCACGGAGCAGCGGCCGCGCATGCAGTCGCGGGCGGAGGTCGTGCCGCTGGCGCAAGGCGAGGCCGTGATATTTCCGGTGCACCACCGGCCGGTGCGAGGCACCCGCGGCGTCTACCGGGTCAACATGCGCCACGGTGTGAGCCGGCTGCGCTCCGGCCATCGCCACACTCTCGGCATCATCTTCCACGACGCCAAGTGAATGGGAATTGCGGCGGAGCGCGCGCGAGCGTACGAGGCGTGCATGACGAGCGCTGCGACGAGTGTTCCGGAAACGCCGCTGGTGGAGGTGCGCAACCAGATTGCCCGCGCCTGCGCCGAGGCGCAGCGCGATCCGGCGACGGTGACGCTGGTGGCGATCTCGAAGACGTTCGGCGCGGACGCCATCGCGCCGGTGATCGCCGCCGGCCAGCGCGTGTTCGGGGAAAATCGCGTGCAGGAAGCCAGGGCGAAATGGCCGGCGCTCAAGGAGCGCCATCCCGACATCGAGCTTCATCTGGTCGGGCCGCTGCAGTCGAACAAGACGAAGGACGCGGTGGCGCTGTTCGATGCCATCCACTCGGTTGACCGGCCAAGCCTGGCGGAGGCGCTGGCCAAGGAATTCGCCAGGCAAACCCGCCGGCCGACGCTGTTCGTCGAAATCAATACCGGCGCCGAGCCGCAGAAGGCCGGCGTCCTGCCGGAAGACACCGACGCATTCCTCAGGACCTGCCGGGAGAGCTATGGCCTCGATATCGCGGGACTGATGTGCATCCCCCCGGCCGACGAGCCCCCGGCCCCGCACTTCGCCCTGACCGCCAAGATCGCGCGCCGCAACGGGCTCAAGCTCCTGTCCATGGGCATGAGCGCGGATTTCCCGCTCGCGATCGCGTTCGGTGCGACCCACGTGCGGGTGGGGACGGCAATCTTTGGCGCTCGCACATGATGGGCGGCATCAGAGCTGGATGGCGATCCGGGTCCTGGGCCCGAGTTGCGCCAGCAGGCGCTGCAGATCGTTGGCCCGCAGCGCGACACATCCCGCCGTCGGCGATCGGTTGGGCCGTGCCACGTGCACGAACACCGCGCTGCCGCGCCCGGCCACCCGCGGGCGGGTGTTGTGGTCGATTTCGATGATGAAATCGTACAGGTGGTCCTCCCGCCAGAGCCGGTCGCCTGGTTCAGCGGCCGAGCGGCGGAAGGGCCGGTTATAGCGCCGGTCAGTGGTATCTTCGCACCAGGCGACATCGCGGGTGATGCGTCGCGTGGGCAGCAATGTCGGCGGCCGCGGGTGACGGTCCGCCCGCCACCACAGCCGGACCAGCCGAAAGCGTCCGCGCGGCGTGGCCCCGTCGCCTTCAAACTTGTTGGCCCGGACGCCGCCGCGGCCGAGCACCACGTTGATGGCGAGGGGGCCGGCGACCATGACGCCCTGCGTCTTGTGACCCGGCCGCGCCCGCACGCGAACGAGGGCGAGCCCGCGGCGTCGAGGAGAATGCGCATTCATTTGCGAACAGTTATATGCTCCAGGGGGCGAACTCGCTTGCTCTTTTACCCCCGAATGCTCTACTTCGCGCAACGCCGTTCCGGGCGACGCCGGTCCAGGGGCGAGGAATGACGAATACCCGCAAGATCCTGATCGTGGACGACGACTCCGAACTGCGCGACGCGCTGGTCGAGCAGCTTGCGCTCCACGAGGAGTTCGAATCGATCGCGGTCGACAACGGCACCAAAGGGGTGCAGGCGGCCAGGGCCGGGCAGGTCGACCTGGTCATCATGGATGTCGGGCTCCCCGACGTCGATGGCCGGGAAGCGGTGCGCATCCTGCGCAAGAACGGCTTCAAGGCGCCGATCATCATGCTGACCGGACACGACACCGATTCCGACACCATCCTCGGGCTCGAATCCGGCGCCAACGACTACGTGGCCAAACCGTTTCGATTTGCGGTGCTGCTCGCGCGCATCCGTGCGCAGCTGCGCCAGCACGAGGCGAGCGAGGACGCCGTGTTCACCATCGGGCCGTATACGTTCCGGCCGAGCTCGAAGATCCTGCTCAATCCCAAGGGCAACAAGGTCCGGCTCACGGAGAAGGAGACGGCGATCCTGCGTTATCTCTATCGTGCGGGCCAGCGTCCGGTCTCGCGCGAGACGTTGTTGCAGGAGGTCTGGGGCTACAATTCGGGGGTCACGACCCACACGCTCGAAACCCACATCTATCGGCTGCGCCAGAAAGTCGAGCATGACGCCGCCAGCCCGTCCATCCTGGTCACCGAAGCCGGCGGCTACAAGCTGGTGCCGTAGCTTCGCGCCATGGCCATCGACGACGATATCTCCTTTCTCGAACGAGTACCGACGCTTAGTCTTTTGGGTCGCCAGGCGCTGCGCATTCTAGCGATCGGCGCCGAGACCCGTTACGTCCACAGCGGCGAAGTGCTGTTCAAGCGCGGCGATGAGGCCGACGGCGCTTACGTGATCCAGGAAGGTCGCTTCAATCTTTCGTCCAAGGACGGACGCGAACTCACCGTCGGCCCGTGTACGCTCCTGGGCGAGGTCGCGCTGTTCAGCGAGACCCGGCGTCCCGCCACCGCGAGGGCGCTCGAGCCCTCGACGGTGCTGCGCATTCCGCGCTTCCTTTTCGTCCGGATGTTGGACAGCTTTCCCGAGGCGGCGCGCAAGCTGCGCGAGATTCTGGCGGCGCGATTGGATCAGGCGACGCGCGAGATTACCAATGTGCGCGCCGTGCTCGACGCACACGAACCGAAGTGATCGAGCGCTAGAGCATGATCCCGAAAAGTGGACACCGGTTTTCGGAAAAGATCATGCTCCAACAAAAGGCGCTAGACTCTCGCTCGTCATACCCGGGCTGACCGCGCGTCCGTCTTCGCCATCTGGCTCGCGGCGGCCGTTACACTTCGAGCGTTGCGGTCACCGGGACATGGTCCGAGGGCCGCAACCAGCCGCGCGAATGTTTGAGCACCCGCACGCCGCTGACCCGGTCGGCGAGCGCCGGCGCGACCCAGATATGATCGAGCCGGCGGCCTTTATCGGCCCTTTCCCAATCGGGCGAACGATAGCTCCACCAGGTATAGAGCTTCGCTGGCTCCGGCGTCAGCATGCGCATGGCGTCGATCCAGTCGCCGTCCTTCTGCACGGCGACGAGCTTCTCGCATTCGAGCGGCGTGTGCGAGACGACCCGCAACATCTGCTTATGGCTCCAGACATCATGCTCGAGCGGTGCGACATTGAGATCGCCGACCAGAATCATGCGACTGGAGCCGCCGCAGCGCAGCGCAGGCGCTGCCCGCATCTCGTCCAGGAAGGCGAGCTTGTGCGCGAATTTCGGGTTGACCGCCGGATCAGGCGTGTCGCCGCCCGCGGGCACGTAGAAATTATGCACTGTGATGGGGTCGCGAAGGCCCGCGCGTTCGCCGAGCACGGCCGAGATGTGCCGGCAATCCGTCTTGCCGCAAAATGATTGGATGTTGAACGCTTCGAACGGAAGGCGCGAGAGCACCACCACGCCGTGATAGCCCTTCTGCCCGTTGAGCGCCACGTGCTCGTAGCCGAGGCGCTTGAAGCGCTTGAGCGGAAACCGGTCGTCGGGACACTTTGTTTCCTGCAGGCACAGCACGTCCGGGCGGACCGCTTTCACGAATTTGGCAACGCTGTCGATGCGCAGCCGCACCGAATTGATGTTCCAGGTGGTGACGGTCAATCGCATCGGAATCGGGAATCATCGCAGTCGGCGATCAGTGATCAGAATGGCGACGTCCCACTTCTGAATCCTGATGTGTGATGTCGTGCTGCTGCCATGGCTGGACGCGCATGGTCGCCATAGATCGCTATTTAGTGATCACGCGGCCGCGGTCAAGAACCTGGCGCGATCGCTGCGACCAGCGAGGACGGTCACTGTGCGTAGCGGGTATAGTCGATCTTGAACAGGTTGGGATCGGGCCGCTTGCTGGTGTCGAGATTGGAGACGGCGACCGTGGTGTCGTAGCCCTGGGGATCGGTGATCGTCCACTGCTTCAACTGAAAATCCTTGGCGCCGACCATCATCATCAGCCGGCTGGTGCCGATCAGCGCCTGCCGCTCCTCGATGATAATGGTCACGAATACGTCGTCCGCGCGAACGCCAACGATGTTGGTCTCTTTCGCCAGATCGATCCGCTCGGAGAGCAGAAACCGCAGGGGTGTCTGCGAGAGCGGATAGAGATCCTGGGTCGCGAGCTTGCGGTCGCGCACGACGACCGACTGCCCGTCGGCAATAATCTCGATCGGGCTTGGCGGATCGTATTCGAAGCGGACCTTGCCGGGCTTCTGGATATAGAACTCGCCCTTGACGCGGCTACCGTCGGGCCCGACCTGGACGAAGTTGCCGACCAGCTGCTGCACGCTCGAGAGATACGAGCTGATCTTGTCGATCTGGGTGCGCTGGGTGGGATTCAAGGCGACCGTGGTGGTGGCCGCCGGCGCGGGCGGAGGCTCGGGCTGCTTGTCCAGATGGAACAGCGATTTCAGCCCGGCTGCTATGCCGCTGACGCCGGACTGCGCGTTGGTGGCCGGCTTGGCGGCGGGCGCCGCAGCCCCTTCCTTCGGAAGCGGTGCGGGGGTCGGCAGGGGAATGGTTTCGGCCGTCGCCACCGATGTCAGCGCGGCGGCGCCCAGCAATATGCCAACCAATAGCCCCTGGCTGCCCGCCATAACCCCTCTCCCGTCCCGTCTTGCCCCGGTCCAGCTATCTGCCCCGTGTGGCGACATGAGGACTAATTTGCCAAAATGGCCGGATCACGGCCCACCAGCCGTCCTCAATAGCGTTCTGCGTCCTCCTCGCCCATCAGAATTTCGCGCTTGCCGGCGTGGTTGGCCTGACCGACCACCCCTTCTTTTTCCATCCGCTCCATCAGGGAGGCCGCCCGGTTGTAGCCGATCTGCAGCCGGCGCTGAATGTAGCTGGTCGAGGCCTTGCGGTCGCGCAGCACCACCTGCACCGCCTGCTGGTAGAGGTCGCCGCCCTCCGGCTGGCCCATCCCGGTGGCATCGAAGACGGGATTGCCGTCCTCGTCCTCCTCCTCGGCGGCGGTGACGGCTTCGAGGTATTGCGGCGTGCCTTGCGACTTGAGATGGCGGACGACCTTCTCGACCTCCTCGTCGGTGCAAAACGGTCCGTGAACGCGGCTGATGCGGCCGCCGCCGGCCATGTAGAGCATGTCGCCCTGACCGAGGAGCTGTTCGGCGCCCTGCTCGCCCAGAATGGTGCGGCTGTCGATCTTGGAGGTAACCTGAAAAGAGATCCGGGTGGGAAAATTCGCCTTGATCGTGCCGGTGATGACGTCGACCGAGGGTCGCTGCGTCGCCAGCACCACATGCAGCCCGGCCGCGCGCGCCATCTGCGCGAGACGCTGCACGGCGCCCTCGATGTCCTTGCCGGCGACCATCATCAGGTCGGCCATCTCGTCCACGATGATCACGATGAACGGCAGCGGCTCGAGATCGAGCTCCTCGTTCTCGTAGATGGCTTCGCCGCTTTCCTTGTCGTAGCCGGTGTGGACGGTGCGAGACAGCTTCTCGCCCTTGCCCTTCGCCTCGGCCACGCGCGCGTTGTAGCCGTCGATGTTGCGCACGCCGAGCTTCGACATCTTCTTGTAGCGTTCTTCCATCTCGCGCACGGCCCATTTGAGCGCGACGACAGCCTTCTTCGGGTCGGTGACCACCGGGCTGAGCAGATGCGGGATGCCGTCGTAGACCGAGAGCTCGAGCATTTTCGGGTCGACCATGATCAGCCGGCACTGGTCCGGCCGCAACCGGTAGAGCAGGCTCAGGATCATGGTATTGATGGCGACCGACTTGCCCGAGCCGGTGGTGCCGGCGATCAGCAGATGCGGCATGCGGGCAAGATCGACGATGACAGGTTCGCCGCCGATGGTCTTGCCGAGGCAGAGCGGCAATTTCGCGGTGGTGTCGACATAGTCGTTGCTGGCGAGCTGCTCGCGCAGATAGACCTTCTCGCGCGTCGGGTTCGGCAGTTCGATGCCGATGGCATTGCGTCCGGCGACCACCGCGACGCGGGCCGACAGCGCGCTCATGGAGCGGGCGATGTCGTCGGCGAGGCCGATCACGCGTGACGACTTGATGCCGGGCGCCGGCTCGAGCTCATAGAGCGTGACCACCGGACCCGGCCGGGCATTGATGATCTCGCCGCGCACGCCAAAGTCGCCGAGGACGCCCTCGAGCGCGGCGGCATTCGCCTGTAGCGCGTCGTTGCTCAGCACCGTCCGACCGACCGCTTTCGGTGCTGCCAGGAGTTCGAGCGCCGGCAGCACATAGCCGCCGGTCGTCTTGCGCGGTGCGCGTGGCGGCGCTTTCGGCTTGCGTCGTGCCGCCGGTGCCGCTTCGTCTTCGTCCTCGTCGTCTTCCTCCGCCTCGATCCGCGGCTGCAGCGTGGCGCGCGCGCTCTCCTCGAAGCGCGGCTCGGCGCGGTTCTGCCCTGCGGCTGCTTCGCGCCGTGCCGGGGCACGCGATTGCGGGCGCCGCTTCAACGCGCGCGCGAGCCGGGCCTTGAGGCTGAGAAAGCCGTGGGTGATCCAGCCAAGCGATATCGAGCCACGTTCGCCGTCGTCATCGGCGGCGTCGTCCACATGGCGCTCAGGCGCCCGCCATCCCAAGCCGGCGGCAATTGCAAAGCACGCCAGCGTTCCTGCGCCGGCCAAGATCGCGACCACTGCCCGGGTCAGGCCGGACAGCGTGCCGCCCGCAAGCAGGCTGGGAAATCGCAGCATCCAGTCGCCGATGACGCCGCCGAGGCCCACCGGCAGCGGCCAAGCCGGGCTGCGTGGGAGCGCGGCAGTACAGGCGGTGGCCAGCAGAACGGCGAGGACGCAGAACAGGAGCCGAATGCGCTCGCGCTGCAGCGGCCGGTGAGTGGCGAGCCGCCAGCCCCAAATGGCGATCGGCAGGACCAGCACGAGCGCCGCGACGCCGAGGAGTTGGATCAAGAGATCGGCGACAATGGCCCCCGATACCCCGAGCACATTGCGGATCGGGGCATTGGTGGCATGGCTGAGCGAAGGGTCCTGCACCGACCAGGTCGCGAGCGCGAGCGCGAGCAAGGTCGCGACCAGGATCAACGCGAGCCCGCCCAGTTCGCGCAGTCGCCGGCGCAGGGCCTCCCGCAACGCCTCGGGCAGGAAGGTCAAACGGTCAAGGCCGCGGTCGATTGCCGGCATGCTCCCTCTCAGCCCAGCACCGCGACGAGGCGATGCAGCGCCTGTGCCGTGGTTTCTTGGTCCTGCACCATGGCGACGCGAATGTAGCCAAGGCCGGGATTCGATCCGTCGGCTTGGTCGCGCGCAAGATAGCGGCCCGGGATGACGCGCAGCCCCGCTTCGCGCCACAGCCGGAGCGCGGCGGCCTCATCACCGCCCTGCGCCGACACGTCGAGCCACAAAAAGAAACCGCCGGCCGGTCGCCGATAGCCGTAGCGGTCGCCGATGATCTGATCGGCGAGATCGAATTTTTGCGCGTAGAGCCGCCGGTTTTCTTCGACATGCGCCTCATCGCCGTAGGCGGCGACGGCGACCCGCTGGGTCGGTATCGGTACTTGCGGAGCGGCGACGTTGCGCAGCTCCAGGAAGCGCGACAGGAATTTTCGGTCGCCGGCGGCAAAGCCGATGCGCAGCCCCGGCAGGTTCGATCGCTTGGACAGCGACTGGAACTCGACCACGTTGGCGAAATCGGGCCCCGCCGCTTCGAGCATGCCTGCGGGAGCGTCCCTGGTGTAGATCTCGGAGTAGCATTCGTCGCTGAACACCAGGAATCCGAACCGCCGCGCCAGTTCGACGATACGCTTGAGATAGGCGAGGTCCGCGACCGCTCCCTGCGGGTTCGCGGGCGAAGCGATGAAGAGCGCGACGGTGCGCGCGAGCAACTCGTCGGACAGCGCGTCGAGGTCAGGGAGAAAGCCCGTGGCTGCGGTCGCGGGCAGATACACCGGCTCGCAATGGGCCGCGGTCGCGCCGGCGGCATAGGCCGCATAGAAGGGATTGGGGATCAGCATGGCCGGGCGGCCGCGTCGGCCACCGACCCAGCCCGCGGCAGCGATGGCGGCGAGAAACAGCCCCTCGCGCGAGCCGTTCAGCACCAGGATTTCATGCGCGGGATCGAGCGCCCGCGGCAGCGCAAAGCGTCGCCCGAGCCAGCCGGCGGCGGCCTCGCACAGCGCATCGATGCCCTTGTTCATGGGGTAGCGGCCGAACTCGTCGATATGGGCGGCGAGAATCGGGCCAACGAACGCCGGCACGGCATGCTGGGGCTCGCCCACGGCCAAGCTGATCGCAGGCTTGCCGGGCTCGGAATCGCCCAACAGCTCGCGCAGCCGCACGAACGGCGAGCGGCCGATATCTGCCCGGGCGGGCGAGGGAGGGGACTCGCGTTCGGCGGCGGTCATGAACATCGACAAAAGCGGCGTCAACACCCGCCGCACCAGAGAGGTCCTACCATAGGTGCGGCCAGGTAAAGACGCGATTAACCATCGGTCGGTGCCGCGCATTTGTGGCGCGCATGCGGCCGGGGGTTTGCGCCACCCGGGTCTGCGCCGGCGCCAAAAAAGTGAGGGGCCCCAGCTTGCGCTGGGGCCCCTCGACGGCGAGGGCGGTGCCGGGTCTCCGCCCTAACCGTATTCCGTCAGTGCACGGTCTCGCCGTGGAGCGCGAGATCGAGACCTTCGCGCTCGACCTCGTCGCTGACGCGCAGTCCGATGAAGATGTCGACGATCTTCAGGATGATCAGCGACACGATGGCGTCGTAGCCGAACACGATGAGGATGCCGTAGAGCTGATTGAGCACCTGCATCGGGTTGCCATCGAACAGGCCGGGTTGGCCGCCATACGCCTCGACCGCAAACACGCCGGTGAGGAGCGCGCCCACGATGCCGCCAACGGCGTGCACGCCGAAGGCGTCGAGCGCGTCGTCGTAGCCCAGCATGTGCTTCAGGCCGGTGCAGCCCCAGTAGCAGACGATGCCGGCGGCGATGCCGATGCAGACCGCGCCGATCGGGCCGACGAAGCCAGAAGCGGGTGTGATCGCCACGAGACCAGCCACGGCGCCGGTGCAGATGCCGATGACCGTCGGTTTGCCGCGGACCATCCATTCGACGATCATCCACGTGAACGCCGCCACCGCGGTCGCCATGTGGGTCACCAGCATGGCCATGCCGGCCACCATTCCCGCGCTCACCGCCGACCCGGCGTTGAAGCCGAACCAGCCGACCCACAGCAGGGAGGCGCCGATGAAGGTCAGCACCATGTTGTGTCCGGGACCGGTTTCCTTGCGCTTGCCGAGCAGAATGCAGGCCATCAGCCCGGCGACGCCGGAATTGATGTGCACGACCGTGCCGCCGGCGAAGTCCAGAACCTTGATCATGCCGTCCGCATTGGCGGCGTTGAGGAACCCGTCCGGACCCCATACCCAGTGCGCCACCGGCGCGTAGACGAAGATCGCCCACAGGCCGATGAACCACAGCATGGCCGAGAACTTCATGCGCTCGGCGAAGGCGCCCGCGATCAGCGCCGGGGTGATGATGGCGAAGGTCAGCTGGAAGCAGATGTAGACCGTTTCGGGGATGGTCGGCGCCAGCGGATTGGGATTGCCGATGCCTTTGGCGATGTCGCTGACGATGCCTTGCAGGAAGGCCCGGTCGAGGCCTCCGATGAATGGAGTCCCCGATCGGAACGCCAGACTGTAGGTGCAGATCAGCCAGAGAATACTGACCAGACAGGTGATGGCGAAGCTCGTCATCACGGTGTCGCCCACGTTCTTCTTGCGGACCATGCCGCCGTAGAACAGGCCGAGGCCCGGGATGGTCATCAGCAGCACCAACGCCACCGACGTCATCATCCAGGCGGTGTCGCCTGCGTTCGGCGTGCAGTTTGTCAGCGTTTTGGCGTCGCAAGCGGGCGGCGTCTCCGCTGCCGCGGCCGGCGCTGCGGCCTCCTCGGCGTATGAGCGGTCGATCACCGACATGCTCAGGAACAGAGCGAAGAGAACCCCCAACGCGAGAGCCACAAGCCCCGCACGGGTTGGTTTCTTGAACGTCATGGTCTAACTCCTGTCGCTAGACATTTGAGTGCGGGTCTAAAGAGCTGCGGTGTCGGTTTCGCCGGTGCGGATGCGCACGGCGGTGTCGAGTGTGAGCACAAAGATTTTTCCGTCTCCGATCTGACCGGTCTTGGCGGCCGTGGTGATGGTGTCGATCGTTTTGTCGACCTGGTCGGTTGCGACCGCCACTTCGATCTTGATCTTCGGCAAGAAACTCACGGCGTATTCGGCGCCGCGATAAATTTCCGTGTGGCCCTTCTGGCGCCCATATCCCTTGACCTCGGTCACGGTCATCCCGTGCACGCCGATCGCAGTCAGAGCGTCGCGGACCTCGTCGAGCTTAAAAGGCTTGATGATGGCCATGACGATTTTCATGGGTTACCCCCGCTTGGGCCCCCTCCCTGCGGGTGCAGGTTGTGGGCAGTCTTCGTTGAACTTTGACGCGCGAAGCGTCGCCGCGCGCGGCAGTGCCCCCGCCACAAATCAAGCCCCGTGCCAGTTCGCCGCACCAGTGCTAAGTGCTTGGAGACAAACGCCGTTTGCACAAAAGCGGGGGAACGGCTGTGACCCCTTGTCGGGTCCAGCACAAATACCGCTCAGATATGCACAGTTTTTAAGCAGCGCTTACGCGGGAATCGTTTGCTCACGTCCTGGGCAACGAACCCCGCGGGGCATGGCGGGCGAGGGGTGGTTCAGCGGCCTACAACGCACTTCCCCCACCCGCGCCGGAGGTGGGGGTGTCCGCGACTCTCCCGCGCCGGCGTTGTCCGCCTTATTGCAAGGCCTCGCCGTGCTGGGTCACGTCGAGACCTTCGATCTCATGCTGCTGGCTCACCCGCAGCGGGATCAGGAACGCGATCACCTTGAGCAGGATGTAGGTGAGCGCCCCCGACCAGATCAGGACCGCAACGACGCCGTAGAGCTGGATCAACAACTGCCTCGCATTGCCTTCGAGCAGGCCCGACGACCCGGGCGTGTCCGGGCTTGCGGATAGTGCCGCGACCGCGAACACGCCGGTCAGCAGCGTCCCGGTCGCGCCGCCGATGCCATGAACGCCGAACACGTCGAGCGAGTCGTCATACCCAAGCCGCCGTTTCAGCCACGTGCAGGCCCAGAAACAGACGGCGCCCGCGATCACGCCGATGATGACGCCGTGCCAGGGCAGCACGAACCCGGACGCCGGCGTAATGGTGCCGAGGCCGGCGACGGCGCCCGTGATCATGCCGAGCACCGACGGCTTGCCTCGTGTCCACCACTCCAGGAACATCCAGGTCAGCGCACCGCTGGAGGCCGCGAGGTGGGTCGCGGTGATCGCGAAGACGGCGCGGGAATTGGCGCCGAGCGCCGAGCCGCCGTTGAAACCCAGCCAGCCAACCCACAGCAGGCCGGTGCCGATCACCGCCAGCGACAGGTCGTAAGGCGAGAAATTGTCCGTGCCGTAGCCGTAACGCTTGCCGACCACGAAAGCCGCGACCAGCCCCGCGACGCCGGCGTTGAGATGGACGACAGTCCCGCCGGCAAAATCGAGCAAGCCCGCCCGGGCGAGAAAACCGCCGCCCCACACCCAGTGCGCGATCGGCACATAGACCAGGATGAGCCAGCCAGCGGCAAACCACAAAAACGCGGAAAAGCGCATGCGGTCCGCGACCGCGCCGGCCACCAGCGCAACCGTGATGATCGCAAACGTCATCTGATAGAAGACGAACAGGAGTTCCGGGATGGTCGGCGCAAACGGGCTGATCGTATCCAGGCCGATACCGCGCAGGAACAGCCGCTCGAACGTGCCCAGCCACGCGCCATCGCCGGCGAAGCTCAGCGAATAGCCGACGACAAACCACAAAAGCGAGCACAGGCCGGTGCAGGCGAAGCTCTGCGCCATGGTGGCGAGCACGTTCTTCTTGCGAACCATGCCGCAATAGAACAGCGCCAGGCCCGGTATGGTCATCATCAGCACGAGGCCGGTGGCCGAGATCATCCAGGCGGTATCGGCGGGATCGATCTTGAGAGCCGCGTCCTGCGCCCACGCCGGCGCCGCGGCAAAGGTGAATGGCAACGCGGCAGCGATGCCGCGCGCAATGCGGCCGTATGCGGTCTCTTGGTCCATGGTGTCCCCCCTCGCGGCTTAGACGCTCACAAGGCGTCCACGTCGGTTTCGCCGGTTCTGATGCGCACGGCTTGATCGATGGTCGTCACGAAAATCTTGCCGTCGCCGATCTGGCCGGTCTTGGCGGAAGCAATGATGGCATCCACCACCACTCCGACGCGGTCGGACGGCACCGCCACTTCGATCCGGATCTTGGGCAGGAAATTCACGGCATATTCCGCGCCGCGATAGATTTCGGTGTGCCCCTTCTGACGGCCGTAGCCCTTGACCTCGCTCGCGGTCATGCCGTGCACACCGACCGCGACCAATGCATCGCGGACCTCTTCGAGCTTGAACGGCTTGATGACGGCGGTGACGAGTTTCATGCGTTCCCCCTGAGCTCTGCAGACCATATCGGCGTTACGGTGAAAAATTAAGCGATTACTTTGCCGCTTGCGCAGGCGATCGGACCAAGCTGTGGGCATATCGGGACAGTAACGCTGTCCTATTCAACGGATAGCAAACAGAGGCAAGTGCGGACGACAGAGGGAACCGGGCTGAAAAATCTCATTCGCTTGGTCTTGGCCGTCTCCGGCCTCTGTCCCGTGTCGCCCGCCCTCCGCTCGCGCAGCAAGCCCTCCTGCGCGACCGAGGCGACCAGCGTGCCGTCGCGGGCGAAGATCAGGCCGCGGGAAAAGCCGCGGGAGCCCGAGAGGCTGGGACTGTCATGGGCGTATAGCAGCCAATCGTCGGCGCGAAACGGGCGGTGAAACCACAGCGCGTGATCGAGGCTCGCGGCCATGAGGGTTTTCTCGAACACCGTGCGCCCATGCGGTATCAAGGCGGAGTCGAGCAGCAACATGTCGGAGGCGTAGGCGAGCACGCATTGGTGGATGGCCGGTTCATCGGGAAGCCGGCCGGTCGCGCGAATCCAGACATGGAAGCGGCCGTTCTCGATTTTCTTGCCGAGATAACGATCGAGCTCGACCGGCCGCCACTCGATCGGCCGTTCGCGTTCGTAATAGCGCCGCACGGCATCGGGCATCAGCGGCAGCACGCGCGCCTTGATGTGGGCCTCGTCCGGCAGTTGCTCCGGCGTCGGCACATCCGGCATCGGCGCCTGGTGACTCATCCCGGGCTCGTCGCGGTGGAACGACACCGCCATGGTGAATATCGCCTCGCCGTGCTGGATCGCGACGACGCGCCGGGTGGTGAAACTCTTGCCGTCGCGGATGCGATCGACCTCATAGATGATCGGTACCTTGGGGTCCCCCGCCAGCAGGAAATAAGCGTGCAGGGAGTGCGGCGGCCGGCCGGCAACGTCGACGGTGCGGCAGGCCGCGACCAGCGCCTGCCCGATCACCTGTCCGCCGAACACGCGCTGCCAGCCCACCTGCGGCGAGCGTCCGCGGAACAGGTTCTCCTCGAGCCGCTCGAGGTCGAGGATGGCGAGAAGGTCTTGAACGGCAGAGGACATCGAAGCTCGCGGCTTGCTCGGCCCGCCCGGCATGAGGCCCGATGGCGGCTGCCGCCGGGGCGCGGTATCACACGCGCTTCATCCGCCGAGTCAAGCGATCGGACCGGATCGCATTACGGCCTCCAGCTGTTATCATTGTGAATACGCGCGGGCGCCCCGGGACCTCGGAGTAATGGAAAGCGAACGCACAGGCGAACGTATCGATGTGATGATCGGCGGCGGCGGCTTCGCCGGCCTCGCGCTCGCGATTGCGTTGCGCCAGGGGCTCGGGCCCTCCTTCTCCGTCACGGTCGCGGATCCGGCACTGGCGCGCGCCGGCGCCGACGGGCGCGCGTCTGCCATCGTGGCAGCGGCGCGGCGGCTCTTCGAGACTATCGGCGTATGGCACCAGGTCGAGGCGCAGCCCATCCTGGACATGGTGGTGACCGACAGCCGCCTGCATGACCTGGTGCGGCCCACATTTCTCACCTTCGAAGGTGATCTGGAACCGGGTGAACCGTTCGCCCATATGATCGAGAACGGGCCGCTGCTCGCGGCGCTGACGGACAAAGCAAGGCAGGAAGGCGTCGCGCTGCGGTCGTCAGCGGTGGCGGACGTCTCACCCGCGCACGCGACGCAAAGCGCCGGCGAAGGTTCGGGGCGCGCATCGTCGCATGTCACCGACGTCAAGCTCGCGGATGGCAGTGTGCTGTCGACGCGGCTCCTGGTCGCCGCCGACGGCGCGCACTCGGTGATCCGCGAGCGCGCAGGGATCGCCAGTCACGGCTGGAATTATGGCCAGTCCGCCATCGTCACGACGGTCGCGCACGAGCGCGATCATAACGGGCGCGCCGAGGAGCATTTCCTTCCGGCCGGCCCGTTCGCGATCCTGCCGCTGAAAAACGACGCGGCCGGCGGCCACCGCTCTTCGATCGTCTGGACTGAGGAGGCGCAGGAGGCGGCGCGGATTGTCGCGCTACCCGACCCCGGTTTCCACGGCGAGCTCGAGCGGCGCTTCGGCCTGCATCTCGGCGAGATCGAAGCGATCGGCCCGCGTCGCGTCCTGCCGCTCGGCCTTTGGGTCGCGCGCACATTCATTGCCCATCGCCTCGCGCTGGTCGGCGATGCCGCCCATGTCATTCATCCGATCGCGGGGCAGGGGCTCAATATGGGTCTCAAAGACGTCGCCGCACTTGCCGAGGTGATCGTCGACGCCGTCCGGCTCGGCCTCGACCCGGGCACGCTTGCGGTGCTCGACCGCTATCAGCGCTGGCGGCGGTTCGACACCATGGCCATGGGCGTGGCGACCGACGGTCTCAACCGGTTGTTTTCCAATCAATCGGACGTGCTGCGCCTCGCCCGCGATGTCGGGATCGGCGTGGTCGACCGCTTGCCTGCGTTGAAGCGCTTTTTCATCCGCGAGGCCGCGGGCCTCGTCGGCGACGTTCCGAAGCTTTTGCGCGGCGAGGCGCTGTAGGACACAGCGCGCGCCCGCGACGATTGGCATCACACGAACGGGATCGCCAGCACGTGCTCCTTGAATGCGGGCCGTTGCTCGATGGCGGTGAACCAGCGTTCGAGATTGTCGAGACCCGGTCGCTCCGGCACCAGGCGGCGGAAGCGATAGGCCATCAGCGCGACTGGGATATCGCCCATCGACAGCGCGTCGCCGGCCACGAACGCGCTCTTGGCGAGCTGCGCGTCCAGGATCTTCATCGCGGCCATCGACTTGACCTTGCCGGCCTCGATCGCAGCCGCATCGCGCTTTTCCGCCGGCGTTCGAATCAAGCCCCAGAACACCGGCGTGATCGCGGGTGCCGCGACCGAGATCTGCCAGTCCATCCAGCTGCTGGCCCGTGCGCGC
This sequence comes from uncultured Alphaproteobacteria bacterium, assembly GCA_963835165.1. GTDB lineage: Bacteria > Pseudomonadota > Alphaproteobacteria > Rhizobiales > Xanthobacteraceae > VAZQ01. The sequence continues at coordinate 10,436 of CAWIGD010000009.1, read as the reverse complement.
GCCCGCAGATCGGCCGGCTCCAGCTTGCCGGCGCCATACTTGGCCGCGAGGTAGCGCACGATCGAATTGGATTCCCACAGCAGGAAACCGTCTTCTTCCAGCGTCGGCACCAGGCCGTTCGGATTCATGGCGAGATAGGCCGGCTCGTTGTTCTTGCCGAAGGAGCCGCCGACGTCGATGCGCTCGTGCGGAACGCCGACCTCGCCCAGCGCCCACATCACCTTCTGCACGTTGACCGAGGTGTTGCGCCCCCAAATCTTGATCATTGTTTTCCTTCCCCACCACTGTCATGCCCCGCGCGCAGGCGGGGCATCCAGTATCCTCAACCTTTGCTGTTCGGCTCGAATGCCGCGGGTCAGCGGATCATTCGCCCGCGCGGATGATGATAAGCAAGAATGATGACACCGGGCAAAACGGCGTCAATCCAGCCGGCGCGCCTCTTCGGGCAGCATGATTGGGATGCCGGCACGGATGGGATAGGCGAGCTTGGCGGAGCGCGAGATCAGCTCCTGCTTCTCCGCATCGTATTCGAGCGGCCCCTTGGTCAGCGGGCAGACTAGGATTTCCAGAAGCTTGGGATCGACGCTGCCGGGAGGGCGCTCGGCGGGAGAGGTCGTCATGCTACGCTCCGCGTTTACATCCCTATAGCACGACGCCACGCTCAGTGGCGGCGGAAAGTGGGGCGGCGTGCCGGAGCCGCCGCCGCGGCGCGATCGCCCTTGTGGCGAAAATTGATACGGCCGCGGGAGAGATCGTAGGGCGACACCTCCACGATCACCCTGTCGCCGACGCCGGTGCGGATGCGGAACTTGCGCATCTTTCCCGACATGTAGGCGAGAATCTGGTGTTCGTTGTCGAGCGTGACGCGGTAATTGCCGTCGGGAAGAACCTCGGTCACCGTGCCGTCGAATTCGAGCAGCTCTTCTTTGGCCATATGTTCGTCTCCGATCCGATCGCGTTACCGCGGCGCTCGCTGGCCGGCATAGGGGCCGCGATGACGTTGGCCGTTGCGCTTGGGCTGCATGAAGGCGATCGCCCCGATCTCGCCGCCATGCGCGGCCGCGGGCGCTTCCGCGGGGCGACGATGGCGATTGGCATTGGGGTCGGGCTTGCGTTCGTTGCGGCCGCGGTGCTGACCGTTCTGTTGCTGTTTGCGCTGTGGCTGCACCGGGCGTGAACCATTGGCGTGATGCTCGCGCGGCGGGGCTGGGGAGCGCCGATCGCTGGCATGTTCGCCGGCCGGGATCGACATCCGGATGAGCTTCTCGATGTCGCGCAGGAACGGCCGCTCCTCGGCCTCGCAAAACGAGATCGCGATTCCTTCCGCGCCGGCACGCGCGGTGCGGCCGATGCGATGCACGTAGCTCTCCGGAATGTTTGGAAGATCGTAGTTGATGACGTGGCTGATGCCGTCGACGTCGATGCCGCGTGCCGCGATATCGGTGGCGACCAGCGTTCGCACGTGGCCGGTGCGGAACGCTGCCAGCACGCGCTCGCGCTGGTTCTGCGACTTGTTGCCGTGGATCGCCTCGGCGGCGAGGCCGGCCTTGGCCAGCGCGCGAACGACTTTATCGGCGCCGCGTTTGGTGCGGGTGAAGACCAGCACGCGCTCGACCGACTTCTCCCGCAGCACTTCCGCGAGCAGGCCCGGTTTGCCGGCGCGATCGACATGGACCACCCGTTGCTGGATACGCTCCACGGTGGTCGCCGAGGGAGTTACCGCAACCCGAACCGGGTCGCGCAGCATATGGCTTGCGAGATCGGCGATCTCGCGCGGCATGGTGGCCGAGAAGAACAGCGTCTGGCGCTTGCTCGGCAGCTTCGTCACGATCCTGCGGATGTCGTGGATGAAGCCCATGTCGAGCATGCGATCGGCTTCATCCAGCACGAAGATTTCGACGCGATCGAGTTGAACGGCGCGGCTTTGCATCAGGTCGAGAAGTCGTCCCGGCGTTGCGACCAGGACGTCGACCCCGTTGGTGAGCGAGCGGATCTGGCGGTTGATGGGGACGCCGCCGATGGCGAGCGCCACCCGCAGTCGCAGATAGCGGCCGTAGGTCTCGAAGCTTTCGACGATCTGGGCGGAGAGTTCGCGCGTGGGACTCAACACCAGAACCCGGCAGCTGCGTGGTTGCGGCCGTCCGCCGGAACCCGCGAGGTGATTGAGAATGGGCAGTGCGAAAGCCGCGGTCTTGCCGGTTCCGGTCTGCGCGATGCCGACCACGTCCCGCGCGGCGAGCACCTGCGGAATGGTCTGGGCTTGGATCGGGGTGGGGGTCGCATATTGCTCGTCGACGAGCGCGCGGGTGATGGGCTCGCTGAGGCCGAGGTCGAGAAAGGAGGTCAAAGTGGAATCTTTCTTGTGGCGAAACGGACCGGCGCCCCCAATGTTCGGATCGATCCGACATTGGTCCTTTTGGATGCGCAAATCGGCTCAAGCCGACTGCGATGGCGAGCAGCCGCGTGTCGCGGGGAAATTAGACACCCCGCGTGGTCTGGGCTGTCGATGAATTAGATGCTGGATGAGACGGGTCGAAAACCAAGACGTGGAATTCGTTCACGCGACCCGTAAACGGCCTTTGTCGATGAAAAAAGCCTTTAATCGACGGTAGGGGATCAGCCGTTAATCTCAACGACTCGGGACATAGCAACTTAATACGGCGATTACAAGACGTAGTCGCGACTAAGCCTCCGCGGGGGGCTGTCCGGTTGCCTGAGCAAAAAAGCACATAGGGCCGGCCCTTCAAGCGGGCACGGGAGATTTCACTGCAGGGAGGTCTCGCCGCCCGACGTCTTCTTGGCCAGCTCGATTTCGGTGGCGGCGACCAGGATCTCGGCGCGGGTCTTGAGGTCGGGCGCCTCCAACAGCGCCTGCTTCTCTGCCGTCCCGTAGGGGGACATCATCGCCAGCGCGTTGACCAGCGCCTCGTTGGGGGCGTTCTCGATGCCCTCCCAATCAGCCTTGAGATCGTTGGCCTTGAGAAAATCGGACAGCGCGTGCAGCAGGCTCTCGCGGTCGACGTCCTCTTCGCCCTTTCGGGGCGTGAAGTCGTCGACGAAGGGCGTGTAGGTCACGCGGCATTGCCGGTAAGGCGTCGAGACGTCGCGCTCTTCCTCGACGCGGAAGCGGACAATGCCGGTTAGCTGGAGGAGGTAGCGGCCGTCGCCGGTCTCGGCAAGCTGGGTAATGCGGCCGACACAGCCGACCTTGTAGAGATTGGGCTTGTCGTCCGGTCCGGGATGCGCGGCATCGGGCTGGATCATGCCGATCAGGCGTTGACCCGAGCGCAGGGCATCGTCGATCATGGCGATGTAGCGCGGCTCGAAAATGTTGAGCGGCATTTGTCCGCGCGGCAGCAGCAGCGCGCCCGGCAACGGAAAGACCGGAATCACAGCAGCGAGGTCGCCGGGGCCGTCATAGACTGCATTCATCGGCATCGTCGCTCTCCCATCGCGGCAATGCTGGCGAAGCTGCTTGCTCCGCCCTCGTCCCGAGAGACGCTCACCGCGAGCGTCCGATCGCGGGTAAACCCGAGATCGGCCGCGGGTTCCTCGGCACCGGCCGATCGATCTGTCGCGCTACGCGAATAAGACCGATGACAACCGTTTGCGTCCATTGACGGTGGCCTCGTCAGTCGGGCCCCAGGCCTCGAAGAACTGGACCAATTGCTTGCGCGCGCCGTCGTCGTTCCATTTGCGGTCGCGCTGCACGATTGAAATCAGATTATCGACCGCTTCCTGCCGCTGCCCCTTGCTGTTCAAGGCCACCGCAAGGTCGAAGCGCGCTTGATGATCGAGCGGATTGGCCGCGACCTTCTGTTCAAGCTCGGCAATCGGCCCGACCGATTGGGCCTGCTCGGCGACCTCGAGCGCCGCGCGCGCGGCCGCGACCGCGGGATCGTTGCGTTTGGCTTCGGGTACCAGAGCCAGCGTCTGTTTTGCCTGCTCGATCGCGCCGGTACTCACGTAGCTGCGCGCCAGACCGGCGAGCGCGCCGATATTGCCGCTCTCCTGCGCGAGCACCTGGGCGTAGAGGTTGGCGGCGCCGGCGGCGTCGCCCTTGGCCAGCGCTTCATCGGCGGTCTTCAGAAGATCCTGTTCCTCGCCGCCGATGCGATCCTTGGTGACGCGCTCGATGAAAGCCAGCACCTGGCTTTCCGGCAGTGCGCCGAGGAAACCGTCGACCGGCTGGCCGTTGACGAAGGCGAACACCGCCGGAATCGATTGGATGCCGAGTTGCCCGGGGATCGAGGGATGCTTGTCGATGTCCATCTTGACGAGCTTCACCTTGCCCTTGGTGGCGCGCACGACCTTTTCCAGCACCGGGGCGAGTTGCTTGCACGGTCCGCACCACTCGGCCCAGAAATCCACCAGCACCGGCTGTCGCTTGGACTCCTCGATGACGTCCTTGACGAACGTCTGGGTGGTCGTGTCCTTGACCCCGGTGGCCGGGGCTGCCGTCGTCTCACCGCTCTGCAACATCGTCATCTTGTCCGTCCTTCCGCGCCACCCAAACCGGGCCAGCCGGCCTGATCCATTCAATTGGGCCGTTTCAAATTGCCGATCGTTGGTCGAGTCAGGCTCGATCGCGCCGAAACCTGAATATGGCGGATTAAATGGTGTCAACGGGGGTGTTTGCAATGACGAAACTCGATGCCCCCCGGCGCCTCCTGTTCCCGCCGGCCCTGGTGGCGTGTGATGGGGTTTCGGTGCGCTCTCAGGCCCGGCCGGTGGTGGGTTTCTGCACGCGCGCTCGAAGGATAGCCGGATCACGTCCGGGGCAGGTCTTCGCCCGAAAGCGCCACCGCGACGATCTGGGGCGGGTGGCCGGTCGCCTCCAGGAACCGCACGAGGTCCGCGCGGGCAATCGAGGTGGTCATGGTGTTGACCAGCGGGTGATAATTGAGCGTTTCGTGCTGCATCATGGCGGCATCGAGCACCACCCTGACGCGCCGCTCGGTGTCGTTGATCGCCGCAAACGGCGTGACCGCCCCGGGCTCGATCCCCAGCGTCTCCCGCATGAGGTCGGCGGAGCCGAAGGAGAAGCGGCCGCCCGCCCCGAGCAGCCGGTGCAGTGACTTGAGCTCGATCACCGCATCCTCGAGCGCCGTGACCAGGAACAGCGTTCCTTTCTTGTCCTTGAGGAACAGGTTCTTGGTGTGGCCGCCCGGGATGGTTCCACGCAGCGTCCGCGATTGTTCGACGGTGAAAAGCGCCGGGTGCGTCACGGTCTGGTGCGCGAGGCCGAGCCGGTCGAGGAAGGCGAAGAGATCGGATGGGGTGGCGGGCATCGGGCGACGGCGGGCGGATCTCGCGGGAGGACGGCGACTGCAAACTAATCGGTCTTCCGTCCGCCGTCGCCTGCTGCCCCTATTCCGAATCCCTGATTGATCGCTGCGAACATCTGATAGAAACCCGAAAGCACCACGATCTCGACCAGGCCGTGCTTGCCCCACTCGGCCGCGGCCCGCGCCTGCAGATCGTCCGGCACCGGCTGCCAATCCATGGTCTTGGTCAGGATCGCGTGAACGAGGGCGTAGGGCTGCGGGAGCGCCGCGGTGCGAGCAGACGCAATGCAGTCGATCACCTCGCCCGGCAAGCCGGCCGCGCGCGCATGCTCGATATGGTCTTGCCATTCGAAGCCGGCGCCGGTCGTGTGCGCAATGGTGAGCACGATGAACTGATAGATGGTGCGCGGCAGCGCACCCTCGAATTTCAAGAAGAACCCGAGCTCCTCGATGCGGCGGGCGAGCTCCGGATGGTTGAGCAGCGCAAGATAGGGCCCGCCGAAGCCCTCGCCGTGGGCCTTCCGTCGTGCCGCCATCTTTTTATAGAGCGCTTGCGCGTCGGGCGGCAGCGTCGACGGATTCATATCCAGCGTGGTCATGGAGCATGTCCGAATGTTGGGCACCGATCCAGGCTTGATCCGAGATCGGTGCAGTCTTGCATCTTCCTATTCGTGATAGGACCAGGCGCGCACCCCGGCATTGAAATCGTAGACCGGAGTTGGACAATCCTTGTCGGCCTTGACGTCGATCAGCGCCGTCGTGCCGGCGGCGAGCGCCTGCTCGAACGTGCCCTGGAGCTCGGCCGGATCGCGTACGGTGAAGCCTTGTGCCCCGAGCGCGCGCGCAAATCCTGCCCAGTCGTGGTCGCGAATGCTGGTCAGCTCGGCCGGCAGGGCGCCATATTGGCGCGCGCGCAGCCAGACATTCCCAAGCGCGCCGTTGTTGATGACGAGGTAGATGATCGGCAGTTGGTAGCGCGCGGCGGTCTGCACCTCGATGCCGTGCATCTGCATGCAGCCGTCGCCGGTGATGACGGCGACGCGGGTGTCCGGTCGCGCGCATTGCACGCCGATCGCCGCCGGAATCGCCCAGCCCATGGGGCCGAGATTGGTGGCGGAGATGTATGTGCGCGGCTCGTAGGCGGTCCAGTAATGGCCGGCGAAGGCGCGGTGTGCGCCGGAATCGACGAGCACGCTGCCGTTGCGTGGGAACACCTTGCGCAGCGCGGTGATGGCCGCGGCCGGATGGATTGGCGCAGTCGGTCGGCTGCAGTTCTCGACGTCGTAAAGCCGCGGCCCCGCCTTGATGTCGGCAACCCATTGGCGGCGGCGCGCCTGGTTTTCCTGCAACGTCGGGGCGATCACGTCGGCGCGGTCGTGCATGAGATCGAGGAAGCCGCGACAGCTTCCGGGCACGACATGCCCGAGGTCGCCGTTGGCCGTGAGCTCGTCCATGTCGGTATTCACATGGATCATGAACGCGGTTGGACGCTCGCGCAACGTCCAGTGCATCGTGTCGCGCTCGTTGAAACCCGAGCCGAGCACGATGAGACAATCGAGATCGCTGTTGAGGATGGCATTGGTGGCGTGGCGGCTGCCCGCGTAGCCGAACACGCCGAGCGACAGTTCGTGATCCTCCGGAAACACGCCTTTGGCCCGCAGCGTGGTGGCGACCGGAATCGACCAGCGCTCGGCCAGCATCTTCAAACGGGCGGCGGCGGCGTCGTGCTCGACGCCGGCGCCGGCGAGAAAAGCGATGCGCGTGCTGTTGCCATCCGCAAGCTGGGCCAGCGCCGCATCCGCCGCCGGCACGCTCAACGGTTCTGCGCCCGCGAAAAAGCCGAAGACCTTGACGTAATCCGCCGCGCATTCGCCGGTGAGGGCGTCATGCGTGAGCGAGAGATGAACCGGCCCGCGCGGTTGTGACCACATGGTCGTCAGCGCATGGCGGAACCAATGATTCAGGTTCTTGCTGCTGCCGACCGTCTTGGACAGGCGCGCGAGCGGCGCCATGACCGCGGTGTCGTCGAGCGTGGCCTGGCTCGCGTCCTGGAAGACGCCGCGGCCTTCCATGTCGAGCGGCACTTCACCGGTCATCACCAGCAGCGGCGAGTAGTCGGTCTTCGCCGTGGCGACCGCGGTCGCCATGTTGCAGGCACCGGGGCCGCCGATCCCGATCGCGGCGCCGAAGCTGCCGCTCGCCCGGGCATAGCCATCGGCCATGAACACTGCGCCGCCCTCGTGCGCCGCGACCACCGGCGTGAGCCTGTGCTGCCGCGCGAGCGCCGGCATGAACGGATCCACCAGACCACCAGGCACCATGAACAGGTGGCCGAGGCCCTCTTCCGCCAGCGCGTTCAGGATGTAGTCGGTTCCAAGGGTGGTTTGGTGTGACGTGACAGGTTTGGGGGGCGACATGTGCTGGTGGGTCCGGTGGTTGCGATCGGGTGCAACGGGTTGAGTCGAGCCGGCCGGCGGGGGCGGTTCCGAGAGCACGATCCGAGAGCGTGCAGACTTTTCGTACGAGATCATGCGACCAAGCAAATGCTTAGGGCGAAATCGCGTCTCGCCGCAAAGCGATTTCGCTCACGCGCCGGCGCCGGTTTCATGGACCGCGCGCCCGCTGGCCACAAGGGGCTGGCGCCGAAGTCAAAGGCCGACCGGGGAGGCGGTTGCAAAGGCGGGCACCTTTTGGCATAGGTGGCCGGATGTTCCGGAGCCGCTGGCTGACCGGAGTTCGGATGCGGGTGTAGCTCAGGGGTAGAGCACGACCTTGCCAAGGTCGGGGTCGAGGGTTCGAATCCCTTCGCCCGCTCCAAAACTTCTTCGACAACGGGGTATTTGCGCGAAGACGATCCCTCGCGCCCGTGCATTTCACCTAGCGCGAGCATTATTGACTGCGTAACGCCGCGCGGGTGCTGGCTTCCTATGCCGTCCGCGGGTCGATCTGCCGCGTTGCCAAGGTCGGGGTCGAGTTCGAATTCCTGCGCCCGCCCCGACATCTTCCCAAATGCTGACGGTTGATTTCCGGCGCGTGCGCGGCTGCGTTTCGCGCCGTCGATGATATACGTTTGCGTTGAAGACCGGCACGAGACCGGCGGTCAGTGGAAGGGCGGAATGCGGGAGGATCGCATGCGGCACAGATGTGTGGCCGTGGCATGGCTTGGTGTCGATCTGGGCGGCATTTGTGCGAGCACCTACGACGGCATCCGCGCAGACCTACCCCGACCGCTCCGTGCGCATCATCATCGCGTTCCCCGCCGGCGGCACCATCGATACGCTCGGCCGCATCGTGGCGCAGAAGCTGAGCGAAGCCTGGGGCCAATCGGTGTTCGTGGAGAACCGTCCCGGCGCCAGCGGCAATATCGGCGCCGCCGCCGCGGCGCAGGCGCTGCCGGACGGCTATACGCTCCACCTCGGCGGGCAGGTGCTGGCGGTTAACGTGACGCTCGCGCCGATGAAAGGCCTCGACCCGCTCAAGGACTTCGAGCCGATCATGTGGATCGCGACCGCCCAGGACGTCATGATGGTGCCGCCCAATTCGCCGTTCCGTTCGGTCAAGGAGCTGGTCGATTACGCCAAGGCGCATCCGGGCGATTTGAACTATGCCTCGCTCGGCATCGGCTCGAGCGGACATCTCGCGACCACGCTGTTCAGCGATCTCGCCGGCATCAAGGTCCAGCACGTGCCGTACACGTCGTACAGCCAGGCCGTGACCGATATGATCTCCGGCCGCATCTCGCTCTGGATCACGACGCTCGGCGGCGCCATCGGCAACATCCAGGGCGGCAAGATGCGGGCCTTGGCGGTGTCCGGCCGCGCGCGCGCCGCGCAACTTCCCGACGTTCCCACCTTCAACGAGCTCGGCATCGGCTTCGTCGACGAATCGAGCTGGTATGCCCTGTTCGCTCCCAGGGGCACGCCGAAGGAGATCATCGCCAAGATCAACCGCGACATGGCGCGCATCTTGACGTTTCCCGACATGAGGGAGCGGGAGGCGACGCTGGGCTATCGCTTCATCGGCGGGTCGCCGGATCAGCTCGACGCCATGCTCAGCCACGAAATCGCCAAATGGGCCGAGGTCGCGAAAAGCGCATCGCTGCGGTGAGCGGCGGTGCGAGCGTCGCCATTCAGCGGCAGAAAAAACCGGTCGGGAGGAGCGCATGGGGTTGAGGTTGTTTGGTGCGATGCTGATCGCGGCGGCGGCGCTGGCGATGAATGCCGGCGCATCGGCGCAAAGCTATCCCGACCGTCCCGTGCGCATTTTGATTGCGTTCCCCGCCGGCGGCACCATCGACACGCTGGGCCGCATCCTGGCGCAGAAGCTCGGCGAGGCCTGGGGCCAGAACGTCGTGATCGAGAACCGGCCGGGCGGAGGCGGCAATATCGGCGCGGGGGTCGCGGCGAAGTCCGCGCCTGACGGCTATACGCTGCATCTCGGCGCGCAAACGCTGGGCGTCAACGTCACGCTGCAACCGAGCAAGGAGTTCGACCCGCTCAAGGACTTCGACCCCATCATGCTGGTCGCCACCGCGCAGGATGTCCTGCTGGTGCCGCCGAACTCGCCGTTCCGGTCGGTGCAGGAACTGATCGACTACGCCAAGGCGCATCCCGGCGAACTGAACTACGCCTCGCTCGGCACCGGCACCAGCGGGCATCTCGCCACCGTCCTGTTCAGCGACCTTGCCGGCATCAAGCTCCAGCACGTGCCCTATACCACCGTGTCCCAGGCGGCGACCGACGTCATGTCGGGCCGCATCGCGGTGTTCCTGCCGACGCTCGGCGGCCACGTCGGCAATGTGACGGCGGGGCGCATGCGCGCGCTGGCGGTCTCCGGAACGACGCGGGCGGCGCAGCTGCCCGATGTTGCGACCTTCAACGAGCTCGGCGTGAAGTTCGTGGACGAGACCAGCTGGTACGCGCTGTTCGCGCCCAGGGGCACGCCGAAGGAGATCATCACCAAGGTCAATGCCGACGTGGAGCGCATCCTGGCGATGCCTGACGTCAAAGAGAAGGGCGTCACGCTCGGCTATCGCTATGTCGGCGGATCTCCCGACAAGCTCGACGCATTTCTCAAGCACGAGATCGCCAAGTGGGCCGAGGTCGCGAGAAGCGCGTCGTTGAAGTGATTCGGGAGGACGGCCTCTGT
>CAWIGD010000008.1:0-152207 GCA_963835165.1 uncultured Alphaproteobacteria bacterium | reverse complement strand
CGCAGATGCATCGCGCAGCCATGCGTCCCACAGTTCGTCCGCTAGCCTTTTAAACCTCCGCCGCTGCATGTTTTTCGGACGTATCGGCGGCTCACCCCACCGCGCGCCAAGCCGATTCATAAGCTTCTTGGCACGTTCCCAATGACGTTTTTTCGGCCAGTTCGAACAGTAGGACAGGCCCAAGGCATGGCGCGAACGAAAATGCGTGTGGTTGGGACGAAGGAGAAGATAGAGATCGCGCACCATCTTGCCGCTCTCGGGGCATTTGACGGTCCATCTCACGCCGCCCACCCGCATAGCCTTGCCGGCGAGCTCAAATGTTTGAGCGATTGGTTCTCCGTTGACTTCAAAGCGCAGGTGAAGAAAGCCATGATGGTCATCGGCGGTAACGTACACGCCAACCGTGCTTTTGCCGGGCTGCCACCCATACATGTTTTTGATGGAATGCCACTCACAGGTGCATGAAAAATTCACGCGCCCCCGGGGCGCAGATCCCATCAGTTTCTCGACTTGCAGCCGCAGGACGTTTTCACGGAATGGGTTGTGCCGGGTAAGCGACGACTTCGGACGAGGAGGTCCGACGACTTCGATCGCCTCTTCCCTCCGTAATTCTCGTTGGAGCTTTGCCAGCGCGTGCAGCGCCCGATTGCGTCTCGAGATGGCGCGGCGTTCATAGCGCTCGCAGGCCATGAGGATCTCAGTCTTACCCGCGAACGCCAGTGCGGCGCGCTCACCGGCGGACAACAAACCAGCCCCCTCCTCGCGCAGCTGCGCGGAGGCACGGTTGACCAGGTTGACCTTGGTTTGCCGCACGCGTTCAATCTCAGCTTGCGCTTCTGCGGCCACCGTCGCGAGCTGAAATTGGAGTTGACTGTGGACATCTATGGTCAAGGCATCGACTAGGTTGTCTATCCGATCCATGGCCACATGATCGAGGCTCGCCGGGGTAGTAAGTCCGTGCCGAAACGCATTGCGGCGGGCGCGCGCCTTGCCGGCGGCACTGCGCGGTCCGGTGCTGCGCCGGGCGTTGCGCCGGTTGGCGGCAATCTTGGCCGGCGACGTCATGCGCTAGCGACCGCCGCCGCCATCAATCGGCGCCGTCGGAGGGCCTTCGTGCTCTATTTCCAAGATCTGATCCCGCGGCGCCTCGGGTTTTCGCGATGTTGTCCGCAGGCGGTCGAGTTCGGCATAGGCGGCGATGCGTCTTTCCCAGGCCGTCGTGGTCATTCGATCGATGTGAAGTTGCGACACGATGCGGTCGTCAAAGGCCGCAGCGAGGATGAGGTCGACTGTCAGGTTGTGATGCTCGAGCAGTGTTTCGAGCTGTTGCCGCGCCTGTGGATCGCCGGCCACAACAGCCGCCACATGTTTGCAAATCTTCGGCACCAAACGCCGATCGAGGGAGCGCGTGCCGCCGGCCTCCAAGATTCGCGACTTGATCACGCGCGGCAATACGGCGTGGAGGATGGCAACCTTCATCCACCGCAGCCGACAAACCTCCCACTCGGCCTCCACGATATCGCGCGCCAGCAACGTCTCCTGTAGGCCGCAGCGGCTTGATGTCGGACAAGACAAGCCGCTTTAGATCCTCGTACTGCGCTCGATCTTCGCTAGCCAGGATCGGCGGATTGCGAAAGGTCGTGCGGATAGCGTGATCAATCTCTTTTTGTGACATGCTGGTGACTCACAGAACTGCAAGATCGGCACCACCCTCGAGGGATGAATGGCAAGTACCTCGAGCGCTTCGGCAAAACATGGGGAACGAAAGCGAAACATGCAACGGCACATGGCGCTGGCGTCAGGTGTCCAGTTACAACTATAAGTTGCATGAAGATTCTGCCAAGTTGGCCAAACGAAGCCAAAAACTCTTGTGTTTTCCGGCTGTTGATCTCCGTCATCTAACAGGCGCCGCTCGATGCGCCGGCTGCCGGATCTCCCGCGCATGCTCAACGCCTAGGTTACGCGAAACCGGCTCCTGTCCTTGAACGGCCGGCATCGACGCCATGCTCAACGCCGCACCGCGACGTCTATGCCAAGACCGCGCTGCCGCCTTGCCTGGTGGAGACGGTCGGCATCGCCGCTGCCGATCCCGGTCTATTTCATGCGTTCGGTCGGCTCGACCGTGGCGGTGTTCTTTTGGGAGACGCGGACGCGACCAACGTGCAAATGGCACTTAGTAAGTGTACCTCGTGACTTCCTCTCGGCGCTGCGTCCAGCACGCGCCGTGCCGGCGCATCGTCGGCGAGGAGATGGCGCCGATAAGAACGAGGCTACTGTCCGGCTGCGATACCACGAAGACGCAATTCATGAACAAGCTGATCGGTGGTCTCGCACTGCTGTTGCTGGTCGTCGGCGCTGGAGCAGCGCCCACGCCGACGGGCCCTGGTGCGGCTCGACCTACAATTGCGGCTTCTACAGCTTCGAGCAGTGCTATGAGACCGTCCGCGGGGCGGGCGGGGGTCCCAGAACTTCGGTGACGGCCGGCCGGCAGGACGGCGCGTGAAACCCGGCCGGCGGAAGTGCCCCCGCTGGACGTCGGGTCTCCGCCATACCGGAAAGCGCGACCGTGCTCGATCGAACACGTCATGGAGGCGCTCGCAAATGGGCCGTCGAGCCAGCCGTGGATTATCTGGTCGGACCGCTCGCCATGTCATTCAATCGGGCGTTCCGACAGAAATAGGCAGTGGTCAGCACCGAGATGTTCCGATCGCGCAGCGCTTACTCCCCGAGATTCCCCATCACACGTCGAGCGTGCTGGGCGCGAAGATTTCCTTGAGCTCGACGCGGCGTGCGCTCAGGCCCTGCTCGTGGACATATTGCGCGACCGTCTCGAGCACCGGCCGCGCGGCCTTGAAGCCGTAGGCGAGCGGATCGTGCTCGGCCAGCGTGCGCTTGACGCCGCCGTCGAGCAGGCCGCTTTCGAAGTACCAGTGCAGATACGAGCGGCCGGAGCGCGCGATCTCCTCCTTGGCCGCGACGAAGGCGGAATAGAGGTTGAGCGCGATCCAGGGACGGCTCTCCAGCAGCGAGCGTCGCACCACCACGGTGTGGTTGATCGGAAACAATCCGGTCTTGGCGTAGAAGCGGCGGCCTTCGGCGGCCGGGTCGGGAAAGAGATAGCGCGTCACCCCAGAGACATCGACCGTGCTGCGGTCGACCAGGTTGTTGTCGACCAGATAGTGCAACGACCCGTCGAGCTCGCCGCGGATGAGCATCTCGCCCATGTTGGTGGTCGGCGGGATCTGGTTGACGCGCACGCCTGGCGGCGCGGTGAAGCCGGTGGCGCCGCCATGGCTCTTGTCCGGGTTGCGCTCCATGAACCATTCGATGTCGCGGGCATGCACGCCGAATTCGTGCTGCAGGATGCCGCGCGACCAGATCGCCCAGGTCTGCTGATATTCCGGCACGCCGATGCGCTTGCCGCGCAGGTCGGCCGGCGCAGCGATGCCCGAATCCGTGCGCACGATGATGCTGGTGTGGAAGAACTTGCGCATGGTGAAGACCGGGATCGCCACCCAGCGGGTGTCGCCGCGCGACACCGCGATGATCAGCGACGACATCGACATTTCGGAGACGTCGAATTCGGCGAAGCGCAGTTGCCGCCAGAACATCTCGGACGGATGCACCATGGTGGGGACGAGCTTGATCCCCTGCGGCGCGACACGGCCTTCGAGCAGCGGCCGCGTGCGCTCGTTGTCGGAGAGCGCGATGCTCAGCTCGAGGTGGGGAGCGGTCATGGCGGGATAGATTCCGTAGCGTGGGTGATCAGCCAGCGCTCATCCAGATCGGTGCGCCCTTGACCGTGTGCAAGATCGTCGAACGGCGCCCGTGCGCGCGCGTCTCGAAGGACGGGCGAACGCCCGTGGGCCTCATGCGTCGAGACGCGCACTGCGAGCTGCTGCCTCGCGCTGAGACGCCACAAATGAGTGGAGGTCAATTCTCCGCAGGCACGCTGACATAGACGCGGTTGTCGCGCACCCGGACGTCGACCGGCCGCAGGCGATATTTGGGATCGCCGCAGTGGCGACCGGACTCGATGTCGAATTCCCAGCCGTGCCAGGGGCAGACGATGTTGCGCTTGTCGGAGAACCGCAGGCCGCGGCTGGTCTGGTCGGGCCCGAGCTCCTCCTCGACGCGCGGGATCACCTTGCCCTGGCACACCGGACCGCCGTCGTGCGGACAATAATTCTCGTAGGCGACGACGCGGTCGCCCTGCCGGAAGACGCCGAACTCGAAGGTGTCGACCCGCAGCACCCGGTAGCCGCCTTCCGCGAACTCGCTGAGCTCGCCCACCATGACCTCGTTCATCGCTTCACCCCGTCACTCGTTGTCTCGGATCGCCGGCCTCGGCGTCGTTCGCTGGCGTGATCTCGATCATCAATCGCGTTGGCCGCGGCGGTACCACATCTGCAGATCGAAGAAGTTGAGGTCGGCCGCGCGCATGATCGCGCAGATCGCGGTGACCGCCTCGGTTGCGTTCACCGGCTTGTCGCCGAAGGGCGCGAGCTCCTGCGCGCGGTCCTCGGATTTGGCGGCATAGAGCCGGACCGCGGCCGACAGCACGCGCTGCAGGCTTTCGTCCGACACCGCTTCCGGCGAGCCGTTCCTGAAGGCGTCGTCGACCGACGCGCAGAACGCCGCGCCGGCATCGTCGCCCGAAGCCAGGGATGAAGCCATACCGCCCGCCGACACGCTGCCGCTCACTCGGCCGGAACGGCGACCGGCTGCGCCGGCGCCTTCTTGCCGGACTTCGCCGGCGGCACGTCGAGGTCGAACAGACGCGCGGCGCTGAGCCCGAGGATGTTGCGCTTGGCCTGCTCGTCGAGGAACGGCAGCTTGGTGATCGAGCTCGGGGCGTCGAAATCCCAGTGCGGCCAGTCCGAGGCATAGAGCAGCTGGGTATCGGCCTTGATCGCCTCGAAGGTCGCCTGCGTGAGCTTCATGTTGCTGCGCTCGAGCGGCTGGCTCGTGTAGTACATTTCCTGCATGTACTCGCTCGGCTTGCGCTTGAGCAGCGGACACTCCGACGTGCGCATCATGTATTCGGAATCGAGCCGCTGCATCACGAACGGAACCCAGGCGAGCCCGCTCTCGATCCAGATCACCTTGAGCTTGGGGAAGCGCTCGGGCAGGCCGTTGAGCACCCAATTGGTCATGTGCACCATGTTGAAGTGCGCGAACGACAGCGCGTGCATGCCGATGAAGCGATTGAGCTGCGCGAACGACGGATCGGACCACGTGAAGCCGGCGTGGAAGCCGAGCGGCTTGCCCAGTTCCTGCAGCGCACCGTACAGCCGCATGTAGGAATTGTGCCAGACCGGCTTGTGCCGCGTGGAGGTGACGGAAAAGCCGACCACGCCGGGCGCGTCGCCGAAGCGCTCGACGGTCTCGACGCAGGCGTCGGGGTCGTTGAACGGCAGGTAGAGCAGCGCCTTCTGGCGCGTATCCTGCGGCAGGATCTGCTCGATCAGCCAGCGGTTATAGGCGTTGCCGAGCGCCACTTCGGCATCGACCTGCGGATGCATGCCGAGCGAGAGCATGGGGGTCGGGAACACCACCATGTAGTCGATGCCGAGCGCATCCATGGCGCGCTGCGTGAGCTGCACCTGACGATGCAGCCCGGGCGGGGTCGGCTCGGCCAGCTTCTGCTGGTGCATGATGCGGCCGGCGACGTCCTGGTAGAGCGGACCATTGGCGTTCAACAGACCCGGCGCCGGGCCGCGATCGCGGAAGGATTCCGCGATGTAACGCAGCACGTCGTTGTCGATGCGGTCGGTGATCTCGGACCAGAACGCGGTTTCGTTGACGTGGGCGTCGACGTCGACGACCAGCCAGTCCTTGAGCTTTTCCGTGGTCGGCGCGGCCTTGGCGAGATAGTCGCGGGTGTCGGTGCGCGTGGAAATCTTCTCGAGCTCGGTGATCGGGGGGACGCTTTCGCGGATATTCATGTTTCCACCCTGCGTTGATGAACGCGGATCGGCCCGAATTCATCGGTTCCGGTTGTTGCCCATAGCTTTATTGGTACGGCTCTAAGCACGCAACGGGTGGAAATCCGTCATACCGAACGATATGCGCGCGGCGTGCCGCGCCGCGGAAGCGCGGCCGGCCGCGGCGCAACACGGCGCGACCTCCGATCGATTCGCGTTATCGTGCGTCCAGGTGCCTTCCGCAGCCGTAGCGATTTCAGCGACGACATGCTCTAAACTGCCGTGAGGGTGTCCGGGCGCGCTTGCGAGTTGCCGACCCGCCACAATCGAGGAGCTTCAAACCATGCGTGCCAGCTCCCGTGCCGCACCTGCGGGCAAGCGCGTCATGCTGATGGCCGCCACGGCAGGACTGACCGTCGTGATCGCGGCGGTCTCGCACTCGGCGCCGGCGCAAGCGCCGGACGGGCCGCCCGCCGCATGGCGGGTCGAGTGCACGGGCGACGGCAAGACGCTGGACTGCCGCGCGGTCCAGCAGGTGTTCCAGCGCGACACCAGGCAACTGGTGCTGTCGGCGGTGGTACGGCCGGCGGCCGATCTCAAGACCGGTGCCATGGTGTTGACGCTGCCGCTCGGGCTCAATCTCACCGAGCCGGTGGCGGTCAAGGTCGACAACGGCGCGGCCGAGCGGCAGCCGATCCAGACCTGCACCAATGTCGGGTGTTTCGTCGCGATGACGCTGACCGACAAGATGATTGCCGCCATGCGCACCGGGAGCGAGCTGAAAATCACCGTGCAGGACGCCAACAAGAAGCCGATCGATATGGGTCTTCCGCTGCTCGGCTTCGGGCCCGCCTTCGACAAGGCCAAGTGAGAGCCCGGCCGTGCTGAGGCGGCGGCATGACGCGCATGCATCCGGAACGATGAGCTGACGGGCGGGTTGTCGCACAATGGACCCGTCCACACAATTCGCAGATTTGCGGAGGAATGCCTGCGCCTGGCTGAACAGGTCGAGAGCGAGCGCCACGCCGGACCTGCACGAGATGGCGCTGGCGTGGTCCAAGCTCGCGGACGAGACCGAGCCAGCGGGACTTCAACCTTCGACGAGATCTTCGCGGCCGGCATCCTGTCGGCCAAGCGAAACCAGACCGCCATCTGCAGCAGGCTTGCGCGGGCACGCGGGTCGCTGATGGCGCTCGCCATTTCCAAGCACTCTCGGGCGTAGCGCCGGTACTCGTCTGACTTCCCCACCAGACGGGGTCCCCTCCTCTGAAGCCGCTTACCGCAACGCGGGAAGGTCGCCGATGTTCCCCGCTGTCCGCTGTCCCCCGCCCTGAATGTCGTCCAATGGGCCATCCCGAGCCGTCCCGATCAGGCGGATTCTGCCTTCCGGGTTCACACACCGCAGGCAGCGATCCCCATCGCAAACCGGTGTGACCTTATTGAAACATCTGGAAAAATTGCCAAAACCGGACGGCCGCCAGCGATTGCGTCCGGCTTTCGTCGGGACGTAAGGTTCAAAGCAAAGTGCGTTGTTCGAGGGGTCCGGGCATGTTCGCCGGCGTGCGCGCCATCGCGGCGGCTTTGGCGATGGTCAGCGTATCGTTCGCTGCCGTCGCACAAGGCGTTCCGCCCGGCGCCCAGATCGTCCCGCCCAGCGACCAGCCCGGCCGCGAGCGCGAGCGCTTCGAGCGGCCGCCGGTTCCGCTGGCGCAGCCGGGCGGTCCCACCATCGCCGTGCCCGGCATCGAGGCGCCGGCGGGCGCGGCCGAGACCATGCTGGTGGTGCGCCAGATTCGCGTCGAGGGCGCGACCGTCTACACCAGCGCGCAACTGGCCGAGCTCTACGCCGACCTGATCGGGCACAAGGTCACGCTGCAGGCGGTCTACGATGCGGCCGGGCGCATCACCGCCAAATACGGCGCGGACGGCTACGTGCTCTCGCGCGCGATCATCCCGGTGCAGGAGCTCGACCCCAACGGCGCCGTGGTGCGCATCCAGGTGCTCGAGGGCTATGTCGAGACGGTCGAATGGCCGGCCGCAGCTCGCCGGCTATCGCGATTTCTTCTCCTACTACGCGTCGCGGATCACCGCCGAGCGGCCGGTGAATATCCGCACCATCGAGCGCTATCTCCTGCTGGCCGGCGACCTGCCGGGCCTGAAATTCAAGAACAGCCTCAAGCCGCATCCGACCAAGGTCGGCGCGGCGATCCTGGTGGTCGAGGTGACGCTGAAGCCGGTCGACATGTTCAACCGCGTCGACAACCGCGGCACCCATGCGCGCGGCCCGCTCGAGTACCTGACCAGCATCACCGCCAACAACTGGCTGCGCATGCACGAGGCGCTCACGTTGACCTATGCCGGCGCGTTCCAGACCCGCGAGCTGCAGTTCTACAGCGCCACCTACCGGCAGGTGCTCAACGGCGAAGGCCTGACCTTTTTCGCCAATGCCAGCTATGGCCTCGGATACCCCGACCTCGGCCGTGACCAGGATTTCCTGCTCTACCACACCAGGAGCCTGTACCTCGAAAGCGGGCTGAGCTACCCGATCATTCGCGCCCGCGAGCGCAACCTCAGCATCGCCGCCCTCACGTTCGGGACCGAGGACCGCGGCATCTTCTTCGACCTGCCGGGAACGCCGCCGAGTACGCTCGATCGCCTGCGCGGCTTTCGCATTCGCATGGACGGCGACTCGGCCAACTCCCTCGGGCGCCATCAACCAGTTCTTCTTCGTCTTCAGCCAGGGCATCGAGGGCCTCGGCAGCACCCAGAACGGCAGCGATCTGGCGTCGCGCTTCAACGGCCGGGTCGATTTCACCAAGATGGAGCTGACGGTGTCGCGGTTGCAGCCGCTGTTCGACCAATTCTCCGTCCTGGCCGCGGTCTACGGGCAATATGCGCTCACCCCGCTGCTGGTATCGGAACTCTGCGGCTATGGCGGGCGCCTGTTCGGCCGCGCTTTCGATCCCTCGCAGTTCGTGTCCGACTCCTGCCTGGAGCTGCTGGCCGAGCTGCGGTACGATATTCCCATTCAATTAAAAGGACTTAGCCAGGCCCAGCTGTACGGCTTCGTCGATCATGGCTGGCTCCACAATATTGCCCCGGTTTTGGGCACATTTAAAACCGTGGATGCTGCCTCTTTGGGAGCTGGGTTACGGCTGGGATGGCTGAACGCGATTACCGCTGATTTGTCGGTTGCGCAGGTCGCGCAAGGCGCGGGGCTGCTGGGCACCGGGGCCGTGCCCGAACTGCTGCAGACAGGCCCGCGCAAGAACACGCGATTCTTCTTCATCCTCACCGCTCGGCTGTAGCAGGACGCCGCGATGCATCCACGCTTGCGCAATCTGTTGCTCGCGACCACGCCGCTGCTCGCGCTCGGCTTGACGCCGGCGGCGGCCGGTCCCGAAGGCGGGACGGTGGTCGGCGGCGCCGCCACCATCTCGGGCCAGGGCGGCGCGTCGGTGATCATCAACCAGTCGAGCAGCAGCGCGATCATCAACTGGAACACGTTCAACATCCGCGCCAACGAGAGCGTGCGCTTCAACCAGCCGAGCAGCTCGTCGGTTGCGCTCAACCGCGTGACCGGCGGCCTCGGCCCGTCGGAGATCATGGGCACGTTGACCGCCAACGGCCGGGTGTTCGTCATCAACCGCGACGGCATCCTGTTCGGCCCCGGCAGCGTGGTGAACACGGCGGGCTTTCTCGCCACCACCAATGACATCAAGAACGCGGACTTCATGGCCGGGCGGTACAATTTCAACATTCCGGGCCGGCCGGATGCGTCGATCGTCAACAAGGGAACGATCACGGCCTCGAGCGGCGGCTTTGCCGCGCTGGTCGCGCCTGGCGTGCGCAACTCCGGGACCATCACCGCGACGCTCGGCACCGTGGCGCTGGCGTCCGGCAACAGCTTCACGCTCGACATGTACGGCGACAAGCTGATCACGCTCGCGGTCGGCGACAGCATCGCGTCCAAGGTCATCGACGTCGCCACCGGCCGGCCGCTCAAGTCGCTGGTCAGCAACACCAAGAACGGCGTGCTGAGCGCGAACGGCGGACGGGTGGAGCTCACCGCCGCGGCGGCGCGCGCCGTGGTCGATTCCGTCATCAACACCAGGGGCGTCATCCGCGCCGACTCGATCGGCCGCCACAACGGCATGATCGTGCTCAACGCCGCCACCGGCGGCAGCAAGCCGGCGGGCGCGCCGACCCAGACCATCAAGCTCGCCGGCACGCTGTCGGCGGCGGGCAAGCAGCGCGGCACCAAGGGCGGCACGATCGTGGTGAGCGGCGAGGACATCAAGGTCACCGCCGCGAACATCGATGCCTCCGGCCGCCGCGGCGGCGGCAAGATTTTGATCGGCGGCGACTGGGGCGGCGGGCATCCGAACACGACGCTGGTCAGCAACTCGAGCGCCAAGCTCGAGAACTTCACCATCGCGACCGCGACCACCGTGAGCGTCGACGCGGCGACGCACGATCAACGCCTCGGCGACCGGGCGCGGCAACGGCGGCAAGGTCGTGCTGTGGTCCGACAGCCAGACCACGTTCGCCGGCACCATCCTCGCCAAGGGCGGCGCGAAAAGCGGCGACGGCGGATTCGTGGAGACGTCGAGCCACGGCTGCTGCATTACACCGGCAACGACCGAACGCTGGCGCGCCGCAGGGCAAGGCGGGAACGCTGCTGCTCGATCCGCGAGGACTACTCCGTCAATCGATGGGCTTCCCAGCATGCGGCCGACAGCCTCGGCCATCTCGGCAACTCTCTTGATCAAACAACTTGTGATTCTGAACAACGTAGCGCTACCGACGCTGCCATCGAGGAACGAAGCGGTGACATCTTCGTCGGAGCGCGCAACGTCGCCTGGAGACCGGCAACACGCTGACGCTGAGTGCCTATCACGACATCATTTTCAAATCGGGCAGCTCAACGATGGACGAACACTGGCGCGGGCAATTTGGTTCTGCGTGCCGACAACAGCGGAACGGGACAGGGACAGTAGTTTTCGCGTCGCGGCGGCCACGTCGATTTTACGCAGAGCACCGGCACGGTCTCGATCTTTTACAACCCTCGCGGATCCCAGACCACCAAATACCAGAATCCAACGACTTACTTCGTGTCCGGTCCGTGCTCGCGGCGGCGGCGTTCTCGTCCAGCAGCCGTCGCAACTGACAGCCTACATGCTGGTCAACACCGCTAGCGATCTCGCAGGCCGTCCGCATCGAACCATCGGCGGCACGCTACGCGCTGGGCACGAGCTTCAACGCATTACCTGCGAACTTCACCGGATCGCTCATGGAACATCCGACGTTCACCGGACTGTTCGACGGCCAGGGTCGGCACGATCAGCTACACCATCGGCGATTGAACCTCCACGCCGAGATCGTCGGCGCTGTTCGGCCGCATCGGGAGCACCGGCGATCGTCCGCAATCTCAACCTGACCGACGTCAACGATCACCGGCACCGAAGCTCCGCAATTCTCGGCGTCGCTCGCCGGGCGACGAACGCGGGCACAATCAGCAACGTCATCCGCTCAGCGGCAACGTCAGCAGCGGCTCGCAGACTGGAACGCGATCGCCGGCGGCCTGGTCGGACAAAACAAGGGCGTCATCGCCGAACTCCAGCTCGGCCGCCACTGTCAGCGTCGGAGATTCCAATTCCACGACCGCCTCGAATATCGCGGGCGGGCTGGTCGGCACCAATCTCGGGACCATCACGGATCGTCGGCGAGCGGCAACGTGAGCGGCGGCGCATTCAGCACGGTCGGCGGGCTGGTGGGCCAGAACGTCTTCAACCTCGGCGCGGGATCGATCACATCGTCGTCCGCGAGCGGCAGCGTCACCGTCGGTAACTTCGAGTGTCGCGGGGGGCTTGGCCGGAACGAGCAACGGCACAATCGTGGCCAGCTCGGCGACCGGTGCTGTCACCGGCGGCGGCAACAGCGTGCTCGGCGGATTCATCGGCACGCTCAGCTTCCAAAACGGCCCCGGCGAGATCACAAATTCCAGTGCCCAGGGCGCGGTCACCAGCACCGGGCCGAACAGCGTCGTGGGCGGCTTCGTCGGCCTGACGAGCGGCACCATCTCGAGCTCGACCGCATCTGGTCCGGTCAGCGGCACCAGCAGCAGCTATCTCGGCGGCTTCGTCGGCACCAATCTCGGATTGATCGAGCAATCGACCGCGATCGGCAGCGTCACCGGCAGCGGCGGCAACAACATCGTCGGTGGCTTCGTCGGCGCCAATTTCGGCAGCATCGATGGCTCGAGCGCGTCGGGCAACGCCGCGAGCGGCGCCGACAGCGCGGTCGGCGGTTTCGCCGGCTCCAACGCCCAGTTCGTCAATTTCCAGCCAGGGTCGATCCCGGGCTCGAGCTTCCCGGTCGGGACCATCACCAATTCCTCCGCCAGCGGCACGGCGAGCGGCGGCACGGGCAGTACGGTCGATCCGTTCATCGCGCTCAACAATCCGAACTCGTCGTCGAACCTGCCGGCATTCCCCTCGATCGTTGCCGGCTGCACCGATCCCACCTGCGTATTCGTGAATACTGGCGTGCTGCCGTCGGCGCCCTTCCCGCCCTTCCCGCCATCTCCTCCGTCGTCCGACAGGCTACTGGCCTCGCTGCTGCTGTTGTCCCCCGAACTCCGGGCCTCATTGTCGGCGCAGCAGGCGCAGGTGATCCTCAACCTCACCAGCACGCTCCAGCTCGCCGCGCTCAACACCGCGCCGGTCGTGAGCACGACCCAAGGCGGCATCGGGCTGCCGCGGCAGGCGCCCGGGACTGCGCCCGGCACTGGAACCGGACCCGCGGCGGGCAATCCGTTTCTGCCGCCCGGCATCGACCAGCGCATCATCGACATCCCGCCACCGAACGAGACGCGCCTGAAGACCGACGAGGTGATGGTGCAAATCCGCACCGACATCGGCGTCGAGCGCCTGCGCGCTGCGGTGGCGAACCTCGGGGTGAGCATCCTGGCGACGGAAGATCTCACGATCCTCGGCTCGACCGCGGTGCGCCTGCACATCGACGACGGCCGCACCCCCGCTGAGGTCATCCGCGCGCTGGCGGCAGTGCAAATGGTCGCGGTGGCGCAGCCGCAATACGTCTACAACCTCGACCAGGCCGGCGCCGAGCAGGCGCCGGCGACGCGGGGCGATCCGGCCCAGCAGCAGGGCGACGCCGCGCAATACATCCTGCAGAAGCTCAGCCTCGGCGACGTGCACCGCATGATCAGAGGCACCAACGTGCCGATTGCGGTGATCGACTCCGAGATCGACGCCGCCCACCCTGATCTCGAGGGCGCGGTGACACAGCGCTACGACGCGGTGGGCGCGCCGGACAAGCCGCACCTGCACGGCACCGGCATGGCCGGCGCCATTGCCGCGCGCCAGCGTCTGCTGGGCACGGCGCCGGCCGCGCGGCTTCTGGCCGTGCACGCCTTCTCTACCAGCGTAGCCACACCCGAGAGCACGACGTTCAACATCCTCAAGGGCATCAACTGGGCGGTGAACCAGGGCGCGCGCGTCATCAACATGAGCTTCGCCGGGCCGAAGGACCCTTCGCTCGAGCGCGCGCTCAAGGCCGCCTACGACAAGGGCATCGTGCTGATCGCCGCCGCCGGCAATGCCGGCGCGAAGTCTCCCCCGCTGTTCCCTGGCGCCGATCCCCTGGTGATCGCGGTGACGGCGACCGACGTGGACGACAAGCTGTTCACCGGCGCCAACCGCGGAAAGTACATCTCGGTGGCGGCGCCCGGGGTCGACATCCTGGTGCCGGCGCCGGAGAACACATACCAGATCACCACCGGCACGTCGGTCGCCGCCGCCGAGGTCAGTGGGATCGTGGCACTCCTGCTCGAGCGCAATCCCAAACTCACGCCCGCCGATATTCGCCGCATCCTGCAAGCGAGCGCCAGGCGGCTCGGCGCCGGCGAGCGCGACGACAATTTCGGCTCCGGCCTGATCGACCCGCTCAAGGCGCTGCAGATGGCCGATCCCCGCACCGCGGCCACGACGCCGACGCCCGCGCCTACGCTGCGGCAGCGCTGAGCCACCAGGGTTTGCCGGCCCCGGCGCCCAATGGGGCGTTCGCCCCTGTCGTCCGGCCCAGGGGCCCGGCCTTCCTTTTTCGCCCGGATACGCCCACAAGCCTCATCTTACGGACGGCCGATCCGGATCATCGCGAGGGCGTGCGGCCTTGACCTGGCGCAATGCTCTCGCCATCTCGAAGCCGTCAAATTTGTCCGTGGGAGAGATTGCCTGCCATGACCGTCATTGAAGAATCCCTGCCCGAGAGCCGGCCGTTCGAGGCCGATGTCGCCAAGCTGCTGAGCCTGATGGTGCATTCGGTCTATGCCAACAAGGACGTCTTTCTGCGCGAGCTGATATCGAACGGCGCGGATGCCTGCGAGAAGCTGCGCTACGAAGCGATCGCAAACCCGGCGCTGCTCGGAGACGACCCCAAGGCCCGGATCACGCTCCTCATCGATGCCGAGAAACGGACCCTCACCGTCGAAGACAACGGCATCGGCATGGGCCGCGGCGAGATCGCCGAGGCGCTGGGAACGATCGCGCGCTCGGGCACCAAGGCCTTCATGGATCGGATCGAGGCCGCGCAAGGCACCGAGGGCGCGACGCTGATCGGCCAGTTCGGCGTCGGCTTCTATTCCGCCTTCATGGTGTCGGACCGCGTCGACGTGGTCTCCCGCCGCGCCGGCACCGATGAGGCCTGGCTGTGGTCGTCGGACGGCAAGGGCACCTTCACGGTGTCGCCGGCGGCGCTCGCGGATGCGCCGCAGCGCGGCACCCGCGTCACCCTTCACCTGATGGAGGACGCCACGACCTACACCGAGCGCTTCAAGCTGGAGCGAATGGTCAAGGCACAATCGGGCCACGTGCCGGTGCCGATCGTGATCATCGACAAGCCCGGCGCGGAAGCCGCCGAGATCGCCGACGGCGCGGCGCTTTGGACCAAGGCGAAGTCCGATATTTCAGCGGCGGAATACACCGATTTCTACCGCAGCGTCGCGGGACAGTTCGACGAGCCGGCGCTGACGATTCATTTCCGGGCGGAGGGGCGTCATGAATACACCGCCCTCGCCTTCGTTCCGGGCTCGCGGCCGTTCGACCTGTTCGATCCCGACCGCAAGGGACGCATCAAGCTGTACGTGAAGCGCGTCTTCATCACCGACGAGGCGGAGATCCTGCCGCGCTATCTGCGCTTCGTCCGCGGGCTGGTGGATTCCGCCGATCTGCCCATGAACGTCTCGCGCGAGAAGATCCAGGAGAGCCCGATTCTCGCCGCGATCAAGAAGGGCGTGACCAGCCGGGTGCTCGGCGACCTGGAGAAATTCGCGGAGAAGGAGCCCGAATCCTACATCAAGACCTGGGACACCTTCGGCACCGTGCTGAAGGAGGGACTGTACGAGGATTTCGAGCGTCGCGATGCGCTGCTCGGCCTCGCGCGCTTCAAGACCACCGCCGCCAGCGACGCGTGGCGGAGCTTGAAAGACTATGTGGCCGCGCTCAAGGAGAACCAGACCGCGATCTACTACATCGTGGGCGACGACATCGCCCGGCTCGAAGCCTCGCCACACCTGGAAGGATTCCGCGCGCGCGGCGTCGAGGTCCTGCTGCTTGCGGACCCGATCGACAGCTTCTGGGTCACGTCCGGCGTGTCGTTCGAGGGCAAACCGTTCAAGTCGGTCACGCAGGGAGCGGCGGATCTGGCGCTCATCGCGCGTGTCGA
Organism: uncultured Alphaproteobacteria bacterium; assembly: GCA_963835165.1. GTDB lineage: Bacteria > Pseudomonadota > Alphaproteobacteria > Rhizobiales > Xanthobacteraceae > VAZQ01. The sequence continues at coordinate 136,536 of CAWIGD010000008.1, read as the reverse complement.
CGCCAAGCCGGAGGCGGCGGCGGAGACCGGGGATACGGTCAAGACCTTCCTGACGTTCATCAAGGACGCACTCGGCGAAGAGGTGGCGGAGGTGCGCGCCTCGGACCGGCTGACGGACAGCGCGGTCTGCCTGGTCGCGCCCGAGTTCGGTCCCGATCGCCAGCTCGAGAAGCTCCTGGCCGGCGCGGGACGGCTGACATCGGTGTCGAAGCCGATCCTGGAGGTCAATCCGCGGCACGAGCTCGTTGTCGCGCTCGCCGCCCTCGGCGAGGACGAGCGCGCGTTCAAGGAGGACGCCGCGCGCCTGTTGTTCGACGAGGCGCGCGTGCTCGACGGGGATCGCCCGACGGATGCCCGCACCTTCTCCGAGCGGCTGGCACGGGTGCTCAGGCGCGGCCTTCCCAAGCACGACGCTTGAGACGCGGGTGACGCAAGCGTCGAACCGCGTCTGTAGCTCGATCATGAGTGGTCCACAGACGATGCCGCACGCGTCGGTGCGCTCCCTCTCCCCGCTGAGGGGAGAGGGTTGGGGTGAGGGGTTCGGCACTTGATCGAGCGACCTAAGCCCCTCACCCCACCCCTCTCCCCACGGGAGAGGGAGCACACCGAGTCGCTGCCGCTTCGGCGATCCTGCACTAGCCGCGTAACGCGCCTGCGCCGTCACTGCGCCGCTGCGGCTCCCGCCGTCGCCACTTGCGCATCCTCATGGCCCGCCGCGCCCGAAACGCCGATCGCGCCGATGATCTTGCCACCGACAATGATCGGAACGCCGCCATCCGCGAGGCAGGCCCCGAAGGTGAGCACGCGCAGCCCTATGCCCCCACCGGCGACCGCATCTTCGAGCACCTTGGTCGGCCGGCGAAACTCGACCGCGGTGCGAGCCTTGGCTTCGGCAAGCCGGACCGAGGCGAGTTGCGCATTGTCGAGCCGGTGCAGCATCAGCAAATTGCCACCCGAATCGACGATCGCGATCGATACGCCCCATTTGTTCGTGGTGGCTTCGGCCTCGGCCGCCGCCATGACTTTCTTCGCCGCCGCGATCGAGATCGGTTCGCCGTATGGCGTGGTGGGCGGCGCCACCTGCTGCTGGGTCATTTGGGTCCTCGCCTGGGAAGCGGCCGCTCAAACGGCCGCGGTGACCTGACATCGCCGCGCAAGCACGGTGGTGCGCAGAAAGGCCGCAAGCGCGCTCATCTCGTCGCTGCTGAGCGATGCATAGGGCGGGTACGGAGCGCCGACCGGCACGCCGATGAGATTGAGCGCCGCCTTCATGACGGGGGCGAGGCCGCGATGCATCCACTTGGACGGGAACAGCGCGAACTGAAGCTGCAGTTCGACCGCGCGCGCGTAGTCCTTGGCGACGAAGGCGTCGATGATGTGGCGCGCGATCTCCGATCCCGGCGGCGGCATGGTCGCGCCGGAGCCGCCCAGCATCAGCGTCGCCAGCAGCATCTGCATGGTCGTGAAATAGCGGGCGTGACCCGCGCGATCGATCTCGACGATGAGGCGGGACACCCGCGCCAGATCGCGCGAGCTCTCCTTGATGAGCTGGACGCTGGGAAGCTTCGCCAGGGCGATGGTGTCCGCAATGGACACATCGGCGCCGGGTCCGGGATTGAGATAGAGCGTGATGGGCAGACCGGTCTCGCGCGCGACCGCCTCGAAATAGGCGATGAGATCGGCCTGCGTGGGCGGCCCGGCGAACGGGCGCATCGGCGCCAACAGCTGCACCGCGGCGGCGCCGCGATTCTCCGCAAGATGCGCGAGCTCGACCGCGGTCCGGAAGGACGGATGGGAGATACCCACCATGACCGGGACGCGCCCGCCGACAAAATCGATGGTGTGCTGGATCAGGGCCTTGCGCTTTTCGAGGCTGAGATAGGTGTATTCCTGGGTTTCGACCCCGGCGGCGACAACCATGGTGGCGCCGCAGTCCTCGACGACGTAGTCGATCTGACGGCGAAGCGCGGGCGTGTCGACCTCGAGGTCGGCCGTGAAGGGCGTGAGCGGCGCGACGATCAGTCCGGGATCCACCATGCCATCCTCACGCCGAGGTCTTCGCTCCAAGGCCTGCGCGCCGCGGCGCGCGCCCCCAGCCGGCTTGCCCGTTTGCGCCGGCCGGATGTGATGCCCGCCGAATGTGCACAAGATGCCGGCGCGACCAGCTCCAGATTGCTGCAGCCTTGAGCAGCTTAAGGCCAATTCCGTTGATGTTGAACCACGATTTCGCTCGCGGCGCGGGATCGACGATTGGCACGGGAGCTGCATGCATCCGGCAGGACATTGACCCACAAGCAATCGACGTTGACGGTCTCGACCACTCAGGGAGGACCTCCAATGTGTGCAGGCGATGATCGCAATTGCCCCGACTTCGAGCTCCACCGCCAGAAGCTGCTCGACGATCTCGACGCCGAACGGCGCAGCTTCCTGAAAAGCGCGTTTATCGCCACCGGAGGCGCGGCGGCCCTGACCGCCGGCGGCATGTCGCTGGTCCCGCCCGCCACCGCCCAGACGGTCGCGCCGCGGCAGGGCCAGCCGAAGCATCATTACGTGCCGGCCACCGCCGACACCGTCCATTGGGGCTATTTCAGCAAGCTGCTCAAACCCGTCGTCGAGATCGATCCCGGCGACTACGTGACCATCGAGACGTTGACCCATCACGCCAACGACGACGCCGAACGCATGGTCAAGGGCGATCCCGGCGCCGAGAGCGTCTACCTGTGGACCAAGGACAAGAAGGGCGTGAACCGGCGCGGCGCCGGTCCGATCGACGGCAAGCTATTGGGGCGCGGCGCCGGCGAGGGGTTCGGCGTGCACATCTGCACCGGTCCGATCTACGTGCGCAACGCCGAGCCCGGCGACGTGATCGAGTTGCGGATCATGGACGTGAAGCCCCGCCCGTGCGCGAACCCCACCCATGCCGGCAAGGCATTCGGCAGCAACGCGGCGGCGTGGTGGGGCTTCCACTACAAGGAGCTGATGACCGAGCCGAAGCCGCGCGAGGTCATCACCATCTACGAGATCGATGCGACCGGACAGCGCAACTGGGCGAAGGCGGTCTACAATTTTCAATGGACGCCGCAGACGGATCCGTTCGGCGTGGTGCACAAGACCATCGACTATCCAGGTGTCCCGGTCGACCACAGCACCATCAAGGAGAACCACGGCGTCCTCAAGAACGTCCAGATTCCCATCCGGCCGCATTTCGGGGTCATCGGCCTGGCCCCGAAGGAAGCCGATATCGTCGACTCCATTCCGCCCGGCTATTTCGGCGGCAACATCGACAATTGGCGCATCGGCAAGGGCGCGACCATGTACTACCCTGTCGCGGTGCCCGGAGCCCTGCTGTCGGCCGGCGATCCGCACGCGTCGCAAGGCGACTCGGAAATGTGCGGCACGGCGATCGAATGCTCGCTGACGGGGACGTTCCAGGTCGTTCTGCACAAGAAGGCCACGCTCGAAGGAACCTCGCTCGCAAGTCTCGACTATCCGCTGCTCGAGACCCAGGACGAATGGCTGATGCACGGATTCAGCTACGCCAATTATCTGCAGGAGCTTGGCGACAAGGCCCAGTCGACGATCTACGAGAAGTCATCGGTCGATCTTGCGCTCAAGGACGCCTTCCGCAAGATGCGGGCGTTCCTGATGAACACCAAGGGACTCACCGAGGACGAGGCGATCTCGCTGATGTCGATTGCGGTCGACTTCGGCATTACCCAGGTCGTCGACGGCAATTGGGGCGTTCACGCCATTCTCAAGAAGAGCCTGTTCGCCGGCGGAGTCGCCTGAACGCGGCACTGCCGGGACATCCGCGGGATGAAGGAGGCGCAAGCCGCATCCTTCATCCGCGCGCCCGCACCGTCCACATCCCGACACCGCACCCTGTCCCAAGGGGCGGCGCGTGCCGACGCGCAACGGGTACGCGCGCCCGAAAGTCCGGTATAGTGTCGTCCGACGATCGATTCCGATCCGACACAAATTCGGCTCATGGGCGGGAGAACGCAGCGATGGACGTACGGAGCGAAGGCGCCGGGAGATCATTCAGGTTCGTCAAATCCGCGATGACATTGCTGATCGTCGGCGCCGCGACCTGCGGCATGGCCTCGGCCGAGGAAAAGCGAACCGGCGGACCGACGCCTTCGGCGCCAGGCGCCGAGGTCTATTTCTCCGATCTCAAGGACGGGGCGACCATCACGCCCAAGGCGACCATCCGTTTCGGTCTGCGCGAGATGGGAGTGGCACCCGCCGGCTCGGATCGCGCGAACTCGGGCCATCACCACCTGCTGATCGACACCGAGCTGCCGCCTTTGGACAAGCCCATTCCCAACGACTTCAATCACCTCCACTTCGGCACCGGCCAGACCGAGGCCGAGGTCACGCTCAAACCGGGACCGCACACCCTGCAGCTGCTGCTGGGCGACAAGGATCACATCCCGCACAATCCGCCGGTCATGTCGGCGCGCATTCGCGTGGTGGTGGCGGAGGCGGGAACGGCGGCGACCGAGGCCGCCACGCCGATGCGCAGGCGCAAGCGCGTGCAAACCCACACCGCGCCGAAACGGGCCGCCGTGGTCGAGCGGCGCAGCTATCCGTCCTATCGCTCTTATTATCCCTATGGCTACGGCTATCCGCGATACCGCTATTGACGTCTCGGCGCGACCGGACGATCGCTCAACGGCGGCCGCCGTCGCCGGGTGGTGCGTTTAGCGCGCCGCCTGCGGCGCGCGCAGGCGCTGGCGGTCCAGCCATTGCGCGATCACGCCCGCGATCGCCGCATTGTTCTTCTCGATCATCATCATGTGGCCGTTGCCGCGCACGCCGACATCGGCAAGGCGGATGAGCGTGTTGGGCACGCCCGCCTGGTTCAGATAGGCGGCGGTGCAGTGATCGTAGGCGGCGTGATAGGACGCCTCCGACATGATGATCACCACCGGAATGCGCTTGAGGTTCGGCAACTGGCGGGCGGGCGCCTTCTGCAGCCAGCAGCGCACCAGGTCGGGCTGGTCGGGCTTGTCCTGCCGCACGACGTCGAGTGCGGCGCCGGCGGCGAGCGGCGGCTCATAGCTGAGCGGAACATCGCTGAGGCCCGAGAGCTTGGTGCGCTCGGCGTCCTTGAACCAGTCGGGCGCCCCGGTGTTCTCCACGTCGTGCACGGGCGGGCCGCTCGGCTCGACCGCGACCAGGGCCTTGACCAGGTTCGGCCGCGCGTCGGCGACCGGCCAGCCGAAAGCGCCGGACTGCGAATGGGTGAGCAGGATCGCCGGGCCGATCTTGTCGAGCAGCGCCACCAGCGCATCGCGGTTGAGCTCCTGCTGCTTGGGGAAGCTCACGATCGATGGAAATTGCGAGGCGTAGAACTGATCGAACACGGGATCGCCCGGCTTGCCGGCTCCCGGCCATTGCGTGTGGAGATGCGCCTGCGGCCATTGCTTGTAGCGCTCCGGCGCGACGAAGCGCTGCTCGACGAAATTGATGCGCGCGGGCTGCACCGGCCCGTGGATCTGCGACCAGTGCGCGGCGCGTCCGCGCGCCACCTGGTCGACCACGTAGACGGCATAGCCCCGGCGCACGAAATACTGCGCCCAGCCCTCGCGGCCGTCGGGCGTGCCGGTGAAGTTGGTGCCGGTCTGGCTGCCGCCATGCACCATCACGATCGGATAGGGATGGCTGCGACGCGCCGGGATCATGTACTCGACGTAGACATGCCCGACCATGGGGCTGCCTTCGGCCGCGCTGTCGATCTTGCCGCCGACGAAGAAGTAGCTCGCGCTCGCGAGCGCGAGCGGCCCGCGCTCCTGCGCCCGGGCGAGCGGCGCCGCCAGCAGCACCGCCGATATCATCATCGCGGGCGCAATGGCCTTGCTGCGAAATCCGTGCATGCATTCCTCCGTCATGTTTCTGTTCGTTGCGGTCGATGCGCTCTCTTTCGATTGTAGGGGTGGGCCAAGGCGCGCGCAAAGCTGTCGCCACGTCCGTGGTCGGGCGGGCGCCGTGCCCACGCGGCACCGGCGCCGCTGAAGGAAAGACGCGTGGGCACGCTTCGCTCTGCCCACCCTATCGTCTCCTTCCGTCCTCACGCATCCGGTTCGAAGGCGAAGCCTGTGCCCTTGCGCACGATGGCGCCGAAGCCGGGAAAATCCAGGTGAGCGCCGGCGACCTTGAGCTTGTCGGCGGCGGCGCGGTCGAACATGCGCCGGCGCGTCGCGCAGGCCGCCTGCGGGTCGACGTCGAAGACCAGCGCGGCATCGGGGCGCGGGACCTGGATCGACGCGAGATGAACCAGATCGCCCCAGATCAGCAGGCGCTCGCCGCGCGATTGGATGAGCCAGCCGGTGTGACCCGGGGTATGGCCGGCGAGCAGCACCGCCGACACGCCCGGCAACGCCTCGCCATCGCGCACGGTGCGCATGCGGGCACGATAGGGCGCGGTCGTCACCCGCGCCTTGGCGATATTGCGGCGGATGCGCTCGTTGGCGCCGCTCGCCTCGTCGCGGTCGAGCCAGAATGCCGCCTCCGCCTCGTGCAGCACGAGTTGCGCGTTGGGATAGACGGCGCGTCCGTCATCGTCGACCAGCCCGTTGGAATGGTCGGAATGGACGTGGGTCAGCAGGATGGTGTCGATGCGTTCCGGCGCAACGCCGACGGCGCGCAGGCTGTCGGTGAGCTTGCCGAGCGTCGGCCCGAGCGTGTTGCCGGAGCCGGCATCGACCAGCGCGCAGGTGCCGTTGAGCTCGAGCAAAAATGCGTTCACCGCGATGTCCACGGGCTCGCCGGCCCGCTTGCCGGCAAGCCGCTCGGCTTCGGCCTGCTCGATCCCGAGCACGACGTCGAGCGGGGTCGCGAGCACACCGTCGCTGAGCGCGGTCACCCCGATGTCGCCGATCTTTTTGCTGTGTGCGGTCATGGCTCGTCGCTTGAAATTCACTCGCAGCGCCGGTTGCGATCCCCACAGCTACGAGCCGGGCACGATCTGGATCAGTTCCTTGAGCTGACCCTCGTTGAGCGGCGCCGGCAGGAACTTGAACTGGACGGCGTCCTTCATGCTCTCTTCGAGGCCGGAGATGGTCGCCGTCTGCAGGCTCTCCTTCGGGATGAAGTCCTTGAGCATGAGCCGGACCGCCGGTTCCGACAGGCCGGAAAACGCGAGATAGCGCGGCACCGCCTCGGGACTGGAATACATCCAGGCGACGGTCTCGTTGTAGGCCTTCATGTAGCGCGCGAAGGCGTCCTTCTTCGCCGCCAGGTTCTGCGCGTTGGTGATCTGCACGCGGATGGTCTGGCCGCGGACGGCGGCGATATCGCTGGCGCGCGCGATCATGCGGGCCTCGCCCTTGTCGAGCAGGTCGAGCACGAACGGCGCCACCGCCCAGCCGACGTCGACCTGTCCCGACATCACCTGGGTGATGGTCCCGGCGCTGTCGCCGGTGGCGACCGGTCGCGCCTTGAGGCCGTATTCGCTGATGAAACGCAGCACCACGATATGGGAGGAGGAGCCGTTGGTGGAATAGGCGAGGCTCTGGCCGTTGACCTGGCGTATCGAATGCAAGGGCGAGCGGGCGGCAACCCACCAGAACGTCTCGCCCGATCCGGTCGAGCTCGCGCCGATGATGCGGATGGGCGCGCCCTTGCCGTAGGCGCCGAGGCTTCCGAGCACCCCGGCGCTGAGGCCGACGTCGACCGCGCCGGAGACGACGACCTGCAGCGTCTCGCCGCCGCCCTGGGTGTAGAGGATGTCGAGATCGAGGCCGTGCTTCTGAAAGATGCCGGCCTGCTTGCCGAGCTCGGGGATGGCGCCTTCCCAGCTGCCGCGGATCGGCGAGGCGATCTTGAGCGTTTCGGCGGCAAGCGCAGGCGGGAGCGCGCATCCGACAACCAGCGCCAGCACGGCAAGCAATCCGCGTTTGCTCATGCGTTTCTCCCTTCTGCTTCCAGCGAGCCGTATTCTCGACCCGTCATGCCCGGGCTTGACCCGGGCATCCATCGAAACAAAGCGTTCATCGAGGCGATGGATTGCCGGGTCAGGCCCGGCAATGACGACGGTGAAGCCGCCGTTCATGGGGTGGCCGGCTCCGCGACCCGGCGCGGCGTGCGCGCGCCGTCCTCGCGCAGGTACGGCATGACGTCGCTGGCGAACAGGCGCAGGTTCTTCTCCGTCAGGTCGGCGGGGAGAGTCGCGATCTGCAACATCGCGATCAGGTTCCCGACGCCGAGCTCGCGGGCGTAGCTGGCGAGGCGCTCGCGCACGGTGGCGGCGCTGCCGGCGACCACCATGCCGAGATCGATGAGATTCTCCGCCGTCATCTCCATCATGCGGAAGGCGAACTTGCTCTCCATCAGCGACTTGGTGGAGGCGATCGAGGAGTAGCCCGGCGGCATCCGCATCTCGAGCGGATAGTGCAGGAACTTGTTGAAGAACGCCTCGATATGCGGCTTGAGCTCGCGCCGCGCGATCTCGTCGGTCTCGGCGACGTAGGTGGGTATCGCCCAGCCGAGCTGCGAAGGCTGCGATTCATAGCCCTCGCGTTCCGCCACCTGGCGATAGAGATCGAACGCCTTCTTCGCCGACTTCACCGGGCTGAAGGTCTGCAGATAGGTGTATTTGCGCTTGGCCGACGCACACCATTCCACCGTCTCCGAGCTCCCCTGCGAGGGAATCCATACCGGCGGGTGCGGCTGCTGCAGCGGCCGCGGCCACAGATTGACGTAGTCGAACTGGTAATGGCGGCCGTGGTAGCGGAACGGCCCCACCTCGGTCCACGCACGCAGGATCAGTTCGTGCGCCTCGTAGTAGCGCCCGTGCGAGTGGGTCGGATTGACGCCGCTGGCGAAATATTCCGTGCCGATGCCGCGCACGAAGCCGGTGATGATGCGGCCCCCGCTCATCTGATCGAGCATGGCGAATTCTTCCGCCACCGCGACCGGATTGCTCACCAGCGGCAGCGCGCGGCCGAGGATCGCGATCTTGGCCTGCCTGGTCGATCGTGCGAGCGCGGCCGCGATCAGATTGGGCGCCGGCATCAGCCCGTAGGCGGTCTGGTGATGCTCGTTCACGCAGATGCCGTCGAAGCCGAGTTGATCGGCAAGCTCCAGCTCACCGATGTAGCGGGCATAAAGCTTCTGTCCGACCGCCGGATCGAAATAGGAATTGGGCAACGTGACCCACGCCGAATTGTGACGCTCGGTGTAGCTGAGATCCAAATCCGCATAGGGCATGAGGTGGAAAAAGAACGTCTTCATCCCTTTGCTCCTTGAAAGAACGGCGCAAGCCGCGCGCCGACCTCGTGCGCGCGCTCGATCGGCAGCGCATGCCCGGACTTCGGCAGGGCGAGCAGTTCGGCGTGCCGGATTTCGCGCTTGAACGGCTTGTGACACGCGAACGGGACCACCTGATCGTCCTCGCCCCAGACCAGCGATGTTGGAACATCGATGCGGTGCAGCCAATAGGGCAATTGCGGATTGTGCATGCGCGGGTTCCAGGCGAGCCGCGCCAGCGCGGTGCGGTTCTGCAGCGTAATGTCGATGTCGAGCTTGGCCTGGGCCTGCTGCCACTGCTCCGCCAGCTTGGGATCGTGGAATTGCCGGCGCGCGAATTCCTCCGCCGTCCAGGCGAAGATATCGTCGAACATGGCGTCACGGCTTTCGACGCCGGCGGGCGCGAGCAGCGCCAGCGACGCCAGCCGGGCCGTGTTGCGGATCGCGATCTCGGCCGCGATCCAGCCGCCGAGGCCGTGTCCGACGAGATGAACATTGCGCAGGTTCAACGCCTGCATCAGGTCGAGATAGAAGAACGCCACGTCGCCGACGCTCATCATCCAGTCCGGGATCTGCCCGCGCCCGAAGCCCGGATGCTCCGGCGCCAGCACGCGGTAGCCGCCGCTGAGCTGCTCGAGCAACGGGTCCCACGCCGCACCGGCGACGCCGTGCAGGAACAGCACCGTCGCCCCGCTGCCGGCCTCGCGATAGCCGAGCTTCGTGCCCGCGACGTCGATCACTGAGTTCTCGCATCGGCCTCCCCTGCGCAGCGCACATTAAGGCGCATTATCTTGCTTGCGCCAAGGCGCCGCTGGAAGGCGCCCGGCGTCGCAATCTAGTGCCGCCGATTTGAAATTCCTGCAGCCGTGACGCGAGTCCACCTCAGGAATTTCAATCGAAAAGCGGCACTAGAATCATAGAGTTGCTAGTGCCCTTTGGTTTTCGAAGTTCGTGCCCGAGGGTGCCGCACCGTATCACGAACTTCGAAAACCGGGCACTAGGACACGTCTGCGCGCGCAAGTCTGCCGACCGCAGGTTGCCGCGTGTTGCCGAGCGACGCGCGCAAGCGGTATCGTTGTCCGATCGAACGGCATCGGGCGCAAGCGCAACAGCGCCCGGACAACAAAAACGGCGAGCCACACAGCGAGAGCCTGGGGAGGCGATGCAGCCGATCTCACATTGCGCCGCCGTCATCGGCCTGGCCGCGCTGGTGCTGCCGGCATCGCCGGCGCGCGCGCAAGACTATCCCACGCGCGCCGTCACCATCGTGGCGCCGTCGGCGCCGGGCGGCATGTACAGCATCCTTGCCCGCCTGATCGGCGGCAAGCTCGAGCGGCTTTACGGAAAATCGTTCGTGGTCGAGAACCGCCCCGGCGCCAGCTCGGTGACGGGAGCCGTCGCGGTGACGCGCGCGCCGCCCGACGGCTACACGCTCATGGTCGCGACCAGTTCCACCCTGGCGACCAACGTCACCCTGCACAAGAACCTGCCCTACGATCCGCTCACCGATTTCGTTCCGATCACGCTCATCGCGCTTTCTCCCGAGGTCCTGCTGGTCAACGCATCGCTTCCGGTCCGCTCGATCGCGGACCTGGTCAAGCTTGCGCGCACGACACCGGGCGGCCTCTCCTTCGGCTCGGCCGGCCCCGGCACCGCACAGCATCTCAATGGCGAATTGCTCAAAGCCGCGCTCGGCGTGGAGCTGCACCATATTCCCTACAAGGGCATCCAGCCCGCGCTCAACGATCTGGCCGGCGGACACATCGCCCTGATGTCGGCGCCGATTCCGGTCGCGCTGCCGCTGGTACAGGGCGCGAGGGTGCGCATGCTCGGCGTGACGACGAAGGAGCGGCTCGAGGCCATTCCCGACGTGCCGCCGCTCGCCGAAATCGGCGTTCCCGGTTACAACGCCCCGTCCTGGTTCATGCTGGTGGCGCCGGCCAGGACACCGCGCGCGATCATCGACAAGCTCCACCTCGACCTGCGCGCGGTCTTGGACGAGGCCGACGTGCGCGAGGAATTCATCATGCGCCAGGGTCTCATTCCGGTACGCTCGCCCCCGCCCGACGAGCTCAAGCGCTTCGTCGCAACCGAGATCGTCCGCTTCGGCGACATCGTCAGGACAACCGGCCTCGCCGGCTCGGAGTAGCGATTTGATGTATAACGCCGCCACGACCCGCCTTTCCCGCGTTGGTCGCAGAGCATTGAGGACACCGACGATGACACTGCCGCCGCGTTGCGTTGCGCTGGTCCTCATGCTGAGCCTGGCGGCGGCCGGCGGCACGCCGCAACGTGCGCAGGCGCAACCGGCCGACTACCCGAACCGGCCGGTCAGCTTCATCGTGCCGTTTGCGCCGGGCGGGGTCACGAGCCTGTTCGCCCGCATCCTGGGCCAGAAGCTCGAGCAACGCTTCGGCAAGCCGTTCGTGGTGGAGAACCGCCCGGGCGGCGGCGGGGTCACGGCGGCGGCGGCGGTCGCCAATGCCACCCCCGACGGCTACACCATCATGATGGCATCGAGCACGGTGCTGGCGATCAACGTCACCATGCGCAAGAGCCTGCCGTACGATCCGCGCACGGCGCTCACGCCGATCGCGCTGCTGGCGCGGGTGCCGTTCGTGCTGGTGGTCAATCCCGCGCTGCCGATCCAGTCGGTGGCCGACCTGGTCAAGCTCGCCAGGGAGAAGCCCGGCCAGATCGCCTTCGGCACGCCGGGGCCCGGCACGTTCCATCATCTCAATGCCGAAATGTTCAAGAGCATTTTCGGCCTCGACCTGGTGCATGTTCCCTACAAGGGTTCGGCGCCGGCGCTCAACGATCTCGTCGGCGGCCACATCCAGATGATGTTCTGCGACGTGCCACCGGCGATGTCGCTGATCCAGGCCGGAAAAATCCGCGCGCTCGGCGTCACCACCGCGGAGCGGGTGCCGGCGGTGGCCGATATTCCCCCGCTCGCGGAGGTCGGAATTCCCGGCTACGACACCGCCTCGTGGCATACGGTGACCACCACGGGGAACGTGCCGGCACCGATCGTCGACAAGCTCTACGCCAGCATCCGCGACATCATGAGTGACGCCGCGGTGACGGAAGCGCTGGTCAAGGACGGCGCCATCCCGCAGGTGAGCCCCCCGCCGGCGGAGATGAAACGCTTCGTCGAGCGCGAGATCGTGCGCTGGGGCAAGGTCATCGAAGCGGCCGGTCTCGCGGGCTCGGAATAGCGGCCGCCCCGTCAGGTAAAAAAAGAGCGCCCGGCCCCAGCGGGCCGGACGCACTCGCACGTGAAGTTCTGATGGCGCGCGCCGAGCCGGCGCGTTCCGGGGTCGGTCAGATGCGCCGGAACGTATCCACGCCGCGCACGCTCCGGCCGCCGTAGGTCATGACCCACTTCACCACGACCGTGGTCGGGTTGATCATGCGGCCGCGCCAAACCGTGGTCGCCCTGCAATCGGGCGACCAGGCCTTCCAGGTCTGGAAGCCGATGAGCGGGCCTCGGATGGCCCCGGCGGCGTCAAACACGGCGCCCGGGCAGGGCGGGCCGTAATTGATGAAAACGCCCCTGAAGTTTCCCCCAGCGTCAGTCGCCAGAACCTTCAGGAGCGAACCCTGCTGGTTCTGCCAGACCGACGGAAACAGCGCGGGCTGGGCCGACGACGTAGCGACGGAGGCGACCAACAGAAAGAAAGCGGCTATGATGCGGTACATGTCTATCTTCCCTCGTCGTGGTGGTTTATGGAGGTCGGGGTGGTAATTAGGTGATGATATTTGCCCCGCGGCAATGTCCAAAGGGTCTCTACAAACATTTCCACCCTTCCGCAACTATGGTAGCGCATTAAGGTTGAGCGGTTCTAGTTGGTATTGCCGGGCATTGCGCTGATTCCGCCCGATTCGCGTTCGTTTTCTCTAACAGCCCGGCGATGGAAAACCCGCCCCCGGATCGGCCGGGCGCGGACAACCCGCGTCAGGGAATCTTCTTCACCGGCTTGGGATCGAGCCCGAACACCTTCGCCGCGGTGCCGCCGAGGATATTGCGCCGTCCGACCTCGCTCAGGAACGGCAGGTCGTAGACCACGCTCGGGAGATCGAAATCCCAGTGCGGATAGTCCGACGACCACATCAACTGGGTCTCGGCGTTGATCATCTTGAACGTCGCCTCGAGAATCGAGCGGTCGCGCGGCTTCTCCATCGGCTGCGAGGAGTAGTACATCTCCCGCATGTACTCGCTGGGCTTGCGCTTGAGCGAGGGGCAATCCGACGTGCGCATCATGTAGGAGTGGTCGAGCCGCTGCATCAGGCAATAGGCCCAGGTGAGGCCGCTCTCGATCCACATCACCTTGAGCTTGGGAAAGCGCTCGGGCAGTCCGTTGATCACCCAGTTGGTCATGTGGACCATGTTGAACCACATGAAGCCGAGCGCGTGCACCGAGATGAAACGGTTGGTCAGCGACAGCGACTGGTCGTTCCAATTGTACGCGGCATGGAAGGCGATGGGCTTGCCCATCTCCTCGAGCAGTGCGTAGGTCTTGACGTAGGCGTTGTCGTGCACCGGCTTGTAGCGCGGCGAGGTCACCATGAATCCAACCACGCCCTTCTTGTCGCCGAAATCCTTCACGGTCTTGTAGGCGGCGTCCGGATCGTTGAACGGAAGATAGAGCATCGAGATGATGCGCGGCTCGACGGCGAGAACGCGCTCGCAGAGCCAGGCGTTGTAGGCCCGGCACATCGCCACCTCGACCTCGACCTGGGGATGCAGGCCGAGGAACAGCATCGGCGTCGGGAACAGGCAGGAATAATCGACGCCCATGGCGTCCATCCATTCCAGCGTCATGCCGACGTCGCGGTGGTGCGCGGCGCCGAGCTTGTCGTGCCGGCGGATGTCGTGCCGGCGCAGCTCGTGGCGGGTGATGCGCCCGCCGATGTCCTGGTAGCCGATCTGGCCGCCGAGCATGGAGGCGCGGCCGCCGCGTTTCGCCGATTCCACCGCCTGGCGGCGGAGCACGGGACTTTCGATGTATTCGAACACGTCCTTGTAGGATTCGCTTTCATAGTGGTGCGCGTCGACGTCGACGATGAGAAAATCCTGGTAGTTGCGCTCGCGCGCCTGCTGGGACGCATGCTCGAGATGCTGGGCGGTGGAGTAGTCCTCGGCGGCTAGCTTGCGGACTTCGCTGCGGACCATATCCATTGAGCGCCCTCTCCTGCCCGAGTTCTCAAGCGACGACGAAGACGTCGTCGCCGCGCCGGACCACGTCGAACTTCTTCAATCGCAGCCGCCGGTCGCCGACGCATTCGCCGGTCTTGAGTTCGAATTCATAGCCGTGCCACGGGCAGACGAAATGCACGTCGTCCGAGAAGGTCTGGCCCTGATACGTGCGGTCGGGCGCGATCACGTCGACCACCCGGTTGATCATCAGCCCCTCACAGGCCGGACCGCCGGAATGGACGCAGTAGTTGCTGTAGGCGAAATAGTCGCCGTTCTTGTAGAACACGCCGATTTCCGCGCTTCCGGCGGTGACGATCCGCCGGTCACCGTCCTGCATCTCGGAGGCCTTGGCAACGAAGCATTCGGGCATGGGTCGCTCCCTCGCGATCACCTTAGAGCGGAATCGCTCGAGGTTGAATCGCGATTTTGTCCGAGCCGGCCCCGATCGCGACGCAGTGCCGGGCGGGCGGCGGCGGTGTCAATGGCCGCGGTGCGGCTCTAAACCGGTTGATGAAACAACGGGTTGGCCGGCGGGCGCGGGCGCAGCGACGGATTGCGGATCAAGCCCGGCGGCAATGACGGGGCAGCGTCGGATCGCTACAGCAGCGATCCCGGGTTCCTCCGGTAGCGATCGGCGATCGCATCGGCGCTCATATAAGCGAGCGCCTGGATCGTGAGCGTTGGATTGAAGCTGCTTTGCGAGGGGAAGGTCGAGCTGCCGACGACGAAGAGGTTCGGAATATCCCAGCTCTGGCCGTAGCGGTTCACGACCGAGGTCTTTGGGTCGTTTCCCATGCGCGTGCCGCCCTCGTGGTGCCCGGCCGGGGCGCCGGAGCCTTGCGGCGCACGCCAGACCTGGGTCGCGCCCATCGCGCGGCCGATTTCCTCGATCTTTTTCATCATGAACTCGGCGCGCGCGAGCTCATTCGGCCGGCGCCAGTCGTAGGTCATGCGCGGCGCCGGCAGGCCCCACGCGTCGCGCACGTTGGGATCGAGGTCGATCATCTGGTGCGGATAGGGCAGGTCTTCGGTCTGCGCGACGATCGAGGCATGACGCGTGAAGTAGTTCGCCAGGAAGTCGCGATAGGCCGCCCCCCAGCGCGGAGTGCCCGACGGCGGCGTCATGCCGACGGCGGCGCCGATCGGGCCGCCCTGCAGGCCGACGGTGCTCACCGAAATCTGCGCCCCGCGGATGAAGCCCAAACCGCTGTGATCGAAATTGTCTGCGTTAAGGTCGTCGAGACTGTGCTTCTGGGCGTTGGGCCCCATGTAGATGTTGATGTGCCGATCGTCGAAGGTGAGAAACACCGTCGGGCGGAAGTGGGTCATAAGGTGCCGGCCCACGTGGCCGCTCGAATTGGCGAGGCCGTTCGGGAATTTGTCCGTCTTCGACAGCAGCAGCAGGCGGGTATTGTCATAGATGAAGGTCGATAGAATCACGATCTCGGCTTCGATCGTGTTGTCCGAGCCGTCGGCCCCGTAATACGCCACGCCGGTCGCGCGCCCGCTGTTGTCGCTGTTCACGCGGTGGCACATGGCACCCGTGATGAGCTTGAAGTTGCCGGTCGCGTCAGCCTCGGGCAGCTTGGTGACGAGGATCGACGACTTCGCGCCGACATGGCAGCCGAATGCCTGGCAGAAGCCGCAATAGGTGCAGCCGGGCCGGCCGCCATATGCTTCCGACAGGATTGCACGCGGAGTCGGAAACGGATGATAGCCGAGCTTGAGCGCGCCGGCGTCGAAGGCGACGCCGGACTGATCCGCGCGCAACGGCGGCAGCGGGAATTCGCGACGGCGCGGCGCTTCGAAAACATTGCCGCCACTGATCTTGCTCCCCTGCAGATTGCCAGCCTTGCCCGAAACGCCGAGCTCGTATTCGGCGCGGTCGTAATAGGGCTCCAGCTCCGCGTAGCTTAACGGCCAGTCGACAAGCGAGGAATCCGCGGGAATAGCCGACGCGCCGTAGCGCTCGATCGTCTGCGAGCGGGCGCGAAAATCGTCCTCGTGCAGGCGCCAGGACACCGCCCCATAGTGCACGGTGCCGCCGCCCGCCTGGTTGCCGTAGCTTTGGGTCGGGATCGGGGTCGCGCGCACATCGGCGTTCCGCCGCCAGGTGACGGGCTGGCGCTTCGGGTTCGGGCGCAGATCCTGCCGCTGGAAGTAGCGCAATTCATCGTGCGGGTTGAAGTCCTGGGTGGTGAGACGCGGGCCGCGCTCGAGCCCGATGACTTTCATGCCCGCTTTGCCGAGCTCGGCTGCGAGAATTCCGCCGGCCGCGCCCACGCCCACGATGACGACATCGGTTTTTTCCGTTGCCATGGCTTCCGATCCCCCATTGGGGCTTGGGCTTGCCTGCGCGAGTTGAACTGCTCGACTCGCGCTCTCCCAAATGCCCGAACTCGGGGAAAGCCCGAGTTCGGATGGTTGTCGGACAACTACAACAGCGGCCCCGGGCTCTTCTGGTAGCGATTGGCGATCGCGTCGGCGCTCATGAAGGCGAGAGCCTGGATCGTGAGCGTCGGATTGAAGCCGCTCATGCTTGGGAAGGTCGAGCTGCCGATGACGAAGAGGTTCGGAATATCCCAGCTCTGGCCATAGCGGTTCACGACCGAGGTCTTGGGATCGCTCCCCATGCGCGTTCCGCCCTCGTGATGGGCGCCCGGCGCACCGGCCGGGCTGACCGGTGCTCGCCACACCAGCGACGCTCCCATCGCGCGGCCGATTTCCTCCATCTTCTTCTGCATGAACTCGACGCGCGCGCGTTCGTTCGGCCGCCGCCAATCATAGGTGAGCCGGGGTGCAGGAAGTCCCCAGGCGTCGCGCACATTGGGATCGAGATCGACCATCTGGTCCGGGTAGGCCAGGTTCTCGGTCTGCGCGACCATCGCGGCGTGACGGGTGTAGTACTGCGCGAGGAAGTCGCGATAGGCAGCACCCCAACGCGGCACATTCGGCGGCGGTGCTGTCGTGGTGAGGCTGATCGGGCCACCCTGCAGGTTGCCGGTGCCGATCGAGATCTGCGATCCGCGGATGAAGCCCACCCCGCTGTGGTCGAAATTGTCGGCATTGAGGTCATCGAGCGTGTGCTTCTGCGCGCTCGGTCCCATGTAGATGTTCATGTGCCGGTCGTCGAAACCGACGAACACATTCGCCATCATATGCGCCATCATGTGCTTGCCGAGCTGGCCGCTCGAATTGGCGAGACCATTCGGGAATTTCTCGGTCTTCGACAGCAGCAACAGGCGGGTGTTGTCGTAGATGAACGTGGTCAGGATCACGATCTCGGCCTCGATGGTGTTGTCGGAGCCGTCGGGACCATAATACGACACGCCGGTGGCGCGCCCGCTGTTGTCGCTGTTCACGCGATAGGCCATGGCGCCGGTGACGAGCTTGAAGTTTCCGGTCTTGTCGGCATCGGGCAGCTTGGTCACGAGGATCGACGACTTGGCGCCGACGTGGCAGCCGAAGGCCTGGCAGAAGCCGCAATAGGTGCAGCCCGGCCGGCCGTTATAGGGCTGCGAGAGGATCGCGCGCGGGGTCGAGAACGGGTGATAGCCGAGCTTCCTGGCCCCCGCATCGAAGGCCGCGCCCGCCTGCTCCACCAGCAACGGCGGCAGCGGATATTCGCGGCGGCGCGGCGCCTCGAACACGTTGCCGCCCTCGATCTTGTTGCCCTGCAGATTGCCGGCCTTGCCCGAGACGCCGAGCTCGTATTCGGCGCGGTCGTAATAAGGCTCGAGATCGGCATAACTCAGCGGCCAGTCGGCGAGCGAGGAATCCTCCGGGATGACGGACGCTCCGTAGCGCGCCACCGTCTGCGAGCGCGCGCGGAAATCGTCCTCGTGCATGCGCCAGGACACCGCCCCATAGTGCACGGTGCCGCCGCCGGCCTGGTTGCCGTAGTCCTGCCGCGCAACGGGGACCGCGCGGCCATTGGCGTTCGGCCGCCAGGTGACGGGCTGGCGTTTCGGATTGGGCCGCAGATCGAGTCGCTGGAAGTAGCGCAATTCATCGTGTGGGTTGAAGTCCTCGGTCTTGAGGCGCGGCCCGCGCTCGAGGCCAATGACTTTCATTCCCGCCTTGCCGAGCTCGGCCGCGAGGATTCCGCCCGCCGCGCCCACGCCCACGATGACGACATCGGTTTTTTCGGTGGCCATGGCTCATGACCTCCGCAGCACGGTTTTGGACTGCGATTGCAGGCCGATGATGGGTGCGCCCGTGAACGCGTCCTTGCTGTTCATGTCCGCCGGCGAGAACAGCGGTTGCGCGCCGGGAAACCCGACCAGGACCCAGCCCGCGAAGTCCTTGTTGCCGCCGTAGACGGGGTCGGCGAACATGCCTTCCATCGTGTGCGTGCGCATCGTCTCGAAGAACGCCTGCGATGTCGGCCAGGTGAAGCCGGTCGCCTTGCCGCCTTCGAGCGCCGTAATGGCTTCGTCCTGTTGCGCGGCGCTGAGCTGCGCGAACGGCTTGGTGTAGGTCGTGCGGCAATGCACATCGAGCGCAGCGAGCCCGCGGCGGTAGAAGTCCTGCAGATCGGAATAGGCGCCCGCCAGCGCGAGATCGATGTAGTTGATCACGCCGGCGTCACGCGCGCCGGGCTTGCCCGGCGCGCCCGGCATGATCCGTTCGGCGAAGGCCGTGACCGTGACCGCATCGTCGTCGTTGAGGAACGCGCCGTGCCCGCCGGCATGCGCATGCCCTTGCGCCGTCGTGGCGGGCGCGTCGGCTGCCGTGGTGCTGCTCATGGGTTTGCGCCAGGGCGGTGGGCACGAGCCCCGCCCCCGCGACGGCGCTCGCGCCGACTGCCGTGCCGATCAGGAATGCACGGCGAGATTCCTCATGCTTTTTCATGCTGGTCGCCTCCCTACGTTTTGAATTGGTCTTGTTCTTAACGACGAGGATGCGCCGCGCTGACTCGGCCAGCAACCGATCGGCCAGCCGCACTGACCTATCCAGCGGTTGCGCTGACGCGAACGGGCTCGCGCCGGGAGCGACATGAATCTTGCGGCAACCCTGCGGCGGCCCGGCTTATGGCGGCAACCGCAGGAATCGCCGCGATCAGCTCTCGGGGCGCTGCATGGCTCCATTGCGCGCATCGCGGATCGCGCGCCAGACCCGCTGCGGCGTGGCCGGCATGTCGAGGTGCTCGATGCCGAAGCCGGAAAGCGCATCCATTACGGCATTCATCAGCACGGCCGAACTCGGTGTGATGCCGGCCTCGCCACCACCCTTGACGCGCAACGCATTGCCCGTGGTCGGATCTTCGGTCAGCTCGACATCCATGTGCGGGAAGTGATCGGCGCGCGGCATGCCATAGTCGAGGAAACTGGCCGACAGCAACTGACCCGAGCCCGGCTCGTAGACCGCCGCTTCCATCATCGCCTGGCCCATGCCCTGCGCGACCCCGCCGTGCACCTGACCATGCAGAATGAGCGGATTGATCGGCTGCCCGCCGTCGTCGATCGAGGTGTAGCGGCGGATTTCGATCGTGCCGGTCTCCGGATCGACCTCGGCCTCGCACACCGCGGCGCCGGTCGGATAGGCCGGGATGCGCCCGGTGAAGGTCGCCTCCGCCCGCAACGGCCCGCGCAGATCGTCGGGCAGCGAGGGCAGATCGTCGATGGCGCGGGCAATATCGAACAAGGTCAGGCGCCGGTTGCTGTTGGGCGCCATGAACAATCCGTCGGTGAAGGAAATATCGCCTTCAGTCACCTCGAGCATGGCGGCGGCAATCCGGCGCGCCTTGGCGATCACGGTGCGCGAGGTTTCCACCATCAGCGAACCGGCAAGACGCATGGAGCGATCGGAATGGGTCCCGCCGCCCGAGGCGAGCGTTGCGCTATCGCCGCTCACGAAATTGATCGCGTCCGGCTGAACGCCGAGCTGATCGGCCATCACTTGCCGGAAGCTGGTTTCGTGGCCCTGCCCGCTCGATTGCGTTCCGACGATGAGATCGACGCTGCCTGCGGCCGAGACCTGGACCGCCACGCGCTCGTGCGGCATGCCCACCGGGGTTTCGACATAGTTGGCGACGCCGATGCCGAGCAGCCGGCCGCGCTTCTTTGCTTCCTTGCGGCGGGCGGGGAAACCTTTCCAGTCCGCGCTTTCGAGCGCGCGGGCGAGGTTGCCGGCGAAATCTCCGCTGTCGTAAGTCAGCCCCGTCGCGGTGCGATGGGGCAGCTTGTCGTGGCGGATCAGATTGCGGCGACGCAACTCCACCCGGTCGATCTTCAGCCGTTGCGCCGCGATGTCGATGAGCCGTTCCATGACCGCGGTGGCTTCGGGCCGTCCGGCGCCGCGAAAGGGTGCCGTCGGAACCGTGTTGGTCATCACGCCGCGCAAACGCACGCAGGCGATCGGCACGTCATAGACGGTCGGCGCGACCCGGTAACCGTTGCTCAGCGGAACATATGAGACCGTGTGCGCGCCGATATTGGCGGTGAGCTCCAGGTCGAGCGCGAGCATGCGGCCCTTGCGGTCGAAGGCGAGCCGCGCGGCGGTCACGACGTCGCGCGCGGTGTAGTCGGTCAGGAACGCCTCGTGGCGATCACCGGTCCATTTCACCGCACGCCCCACCCGGCGTGCCGCCCACACCACCGCGACCTGCTCCGGATAGAGATTGGTGCGCGAGCCGAAGCCGCCGCCGACGTCGGGACAGATCACCCGCACGCGCTCCTGCGGCACCTTGAGACAGCCCGCCAGCGGATGCCGCACGCGATGGACGCCCTGACATCCCGAGATCAGGATGTACTGGCCCTCGGCTTCGTCGTAGCGGCCGATGGCCGAGCGTGGCTCCATGAACGCGCTTGCGGTGCGCTGGTTGCGGATGGTCTGCTCGATGACGACGTGGGCGCCCGCGATCGCGACCGCGACGGCGGCGGGATCGCCGAACGTGCTGTCGAGCGCAAGATTGTTGGGTGCATCCGGCCAGATCGTCGGCGCCTCGCGTGACAGCGCCTCCGCAACATCGCTGACCGCGGGCAGGATCGCGTAGTCGACCACGACCTTCTCGGCGGCATCGCGGGCGGCCACGAGGCTTTCCGCCACGACGATCGCGACCGCCTCGCCCACATAGCGCACCCGTCCGGTCGCGAGCGGCAGTTGCAGCTCGTCGAGAATCTTTCGCCCCGCCATGGGCGCGAAGGTCGGAATGCTGACGTCGATGGCATCGGCGGGATTGGGAAAGTGCGCCATGCCGAGATGACCGTCGGCGACGTAATCGTCGCCGGTGAGCACCGCCAGCACGCCGGGATGCTCGCGCGCGGCCGAGGTGTCGATCGATCCGATCGACGCATGGGCATGCGGCGCGCGCACGAACACGGCTGCTGCCTGCTCCGGGACCGCGACGTCGTCGGTGTAGCGACCGGCGCCGCGCACGAGCCGCAGATCCTCGAATCGCGGCATGGGGCGGCCGATGAACGGCCCGCGCTGCGGGTTCGTCGAGATACCGTCACTGGAGGCCATTCCGTGCATTCTCCCTCGTCCATTGTCGGCCCGAGACCGCCAGGCGGCCCGCCCGCCCGGTGCACGACCACTTGGGCAACGCCATTGCCAATTGGCCGCGGTCATCGTTTATGGTCGCAACCTGGCGTTTCGCTATAATGCACCGCGCCGATGACAGCCACCGGGCATCGCAGAAATGGGCATCGTTGAAAAGACGCACGCCGCGGCCCCGTCGACGCTGGCCGATGTCGATCGCTTCCGCCTGCGCCGCTTCGTCGAAGGGCTGGGCGATGAGCTCGAGACCGTGCGCGAGCCCACCGACCTCGCCGATGTCGCGGCTATCCTCGAGGGCAATCCCAAAGCGGTGCTGTTTCGCGCGGTCGGTCCCGAGCGCCAGGAGCTCGTCGGCAATGTCACCGGCAGCCGCGCGCGGATCGCGCGCGCCTTCGGGGTCAAGCCGAACGAGCTCCTGCCCGAGCTGCTGCGGCGGCTGCGCAGCAAGCCCGACGTGCTCGATGTCTCCCGCGCCGAGGCGCCGGTGCAGGAAGTCGTGCACACCGGCGATGACGCCGATCTCACCACGCTTCCGGTCCATCTCGGGCACGGCGCCGATGGCGCCCCCTACATCTCCTCCTCGATCGACTTCGTGGTCGATCCGAAGACCGGCTGGACCAATGTCGGCGTGCGCCGCCTCATGCTCCGCGGCCGCCGCGAAGCCGGCATCGACCTGGTCTCGCCCAGCGACCTGCGCGCGATCTACGAGGCGAGCGCCGCCGCCGGCAAGCCGCTGCCGGTGAGCTTCGTCGTCGGCGCGCACCCGATCGACCACATCGCCGCGGTGATGCGCCTGCCGGTCGACGAACTCGGGCTTCTGGCTTCGCTGCGCGACGCGCCGCTCCCGGTGGTGAAATGCGTCAGCAATGATATCCGCGTCCCCGCCGACGCGGAGTGGGTCCTGGAAGGCTACCTCGACCCGCGCGGCCACGTCGAGGCGGAAGGCCCCTACGGCGAGTTTCTCGGCTATTACGGCGCGCTCAAGCGCAACCCGGTCTTCCACCTGACCGCGATCACGCACCGCCGCGACGCGCTGTTTCAGACCTCGACCATCGGCGGGTGGTCGCTCGCGCGCACCGATACCGCCCTGCTCAACGCGCTGCGCACCGAGGTCATGATCTGGCGCGCGCTCGAAACCGCGGTGCGGGAGCCGCTCGCCGTGCATGCCACCGCCTCCAGCGGCGGCATGTTCAATCTGCGCGTGGCGCTGCGCCAGCGCGTTCCCGGCGAGGCGCGCAATGCGATTGCCGCCTGCTTCGGCGCGCTGGTCAACGTCAAGAACGTATTCATCGTCGATCCCGACGTGGACATCTTTTCCGACGAGCAGATGGACTGGGCGCTGGCGACCAGGTTCCAGCCCGACCGCGACCTCATGGTGGTCGAGGGCATGCGCACCTTGCCGCTCGACCCCTCGCTTACGGGCGCGCGCACGGGAGCGAAGGCCGGCTTCGACCTGACCTGGCCGTTCGGGACCGGCACGCGGATCGAAACCCGCGTGCCGGAGCCGCCACGGTTTGAAGGCGACCGCTTCCCGTCGGTGGCCGCGGCCTTGGCGCAGGGGCCCAAGTTTTTCGAGGAGCTCATGGCGGCGGTGGGCAGCCGCGATGGGCGCGAAATCGTGCTCGCGCTCGACGCGCTGCGGCAGAAAGGTCTCGATCGCGACGGCGAGGGACGCTATTTCATCCAATCCAAATAGCGCGGTCACGCGCATCAGGGAGAACAACGTATGAGCGTCGTGCTTCAGCGCAGCCTGCTTGCGTGTCTCGTCACCCTCGGTGCGGTTCACGCGCCGGCTGCGGGCGCCCAGGAGGTGACCGTCAGGGTCGGCGCCGTGCGCTCGATCTCCACGGTCGCGATCCTGTGGGCGGCCGAGAAGGGCTACTTCAAGGAGTACGGCATCAAGGTCGCCACCGAGACGCTCGATACCGCCGCCAACTCGATCGCGTTGCTGGCGCAGAACCAGCTGCAACTGGTCGAGGGCGGAATTTCCGCCGGCTACTTCAACGCGCTGGAAAAGAACCTGCCGGTGACCATGGTGCTGGATCGGGTCTCGAGCCCGCTCGGGCACAATTTGATGCTGCGCCCCGACCTCAAGGGACAGATCACGCAGCTGCGGCAGCTCAAGGGCAAGACCATCGCCACCAACGGCCAGGGCGCGGTGTCGACCTATGAAGTCGGCAAGCTGCTGGAATCCGATGGATTGACCATCAACGACGTGGACATCAAGGTCATTCCGTTCACGCAATATGCCGTCGCGTTCAACAACAAGGCGATCGACGCCGCGATCACGATCCCGCCTTTCACCGCACAGCTGCTCGATGGCGGGCATGCCGTCAACTTCAAGGACCCCGACGACACCGTCAAGCCGCACCCTCTCACCATCGCGGTGAGCATGGTCAACACCGATTTCGCCAAGGCCAACCGTGAGCTCATGCGCAACTACTACGTCGCCTATCTGCGCGGCATCCGCGACTATTGCCAGGCCTATCACGGAGGCGCGATCCGGCCGGCGATGATCGACCTTGCCATGCACACCGGCACCGAAACCCGTTCGGAGCTGCTGCATAAATATCCGTGGCCGGCACGCAGCCCGAACGGCAGCATCAATCTCGACAGCATGCTCGACATGCAGGCCTGGTTCGTAAAGAGCAAGATGAGCAACAGCGAGTTTCCGGCCGACCGCATCGTCGACAAGAGCTACGTGGAGCATGCCGTGGGCAAGCTCGGGCCGTTCGTGCTGGAGAACAAGGACAGCACACTCGCCGGCTGCCGCTGACACGGTGAGACGGCGGCAGGGCGGGCAAGAGGCGCGGGACGCAGCTCTCCCGTTTTGGCTACCCTGTCGCGCGCCGTGTCCACACGGGTTCGCAACCGATGCAACAACCATGATCTCGATGACCAGACGCCGTGGGCAGGGCGCCGCTCACGCGATGAATGTGCTGCAAGCTTTCCGCGTCGCGCCTTTGCCCTACCCCAATCTGCTGCCGCCTGCGCGGTCAGCGGCCGAGGACGACTCGAATGGCCGTTGAGCGGCGCGGCGCGGCGATCGACATCGTCGGACTGGGCAAGGAGTACCTGAGCGGGCAGGGTCGCGTGGTGGCGCTCGACGATATCAACCTGCGCATCGCGCCGGGCGAATTCGTCTGCATTGTCGGTCCATCGGGCTGCGGAAAGTCGACCTTGCTGCGCATCCTCGCCGGACTGGCGAAGGAGACCAGCGGCACCGTCAAGGTCCAGGCGCCGGGCTGGGCGATCGAGAACGCGATGGTGTTCCAGGAGAGCGGCCTTTTCCCCTGGATGAGCGTGGAGGCCAATGTCGGCTTCGGCCTGATGACGCGCCGGGTGCCGGCGGCCGAGGCGGCGGCGCGGGTCGAGGCCGCCTTGAAGCTGGTGGGGCTGACCAAGTTCCGGCGGCATTATCCCCACCAGCTTTCCGGCGGTATGCGCCAGCGCAGCGCGATCGCGCGCGCCTTCGTGACCGACCCCGGGATGCTGCTGATGGATGAGCCGCTGGCCGCGCTCGACGCCCAGAACCGGGTGATCCTGCAGGCCGAGCTGGTGCGGATCTGGGAGCAGACCCGCAAGACCGTGATCTACATCACCCATTCGATCGAGGAAGCATTGCTGCTCGGCGACCGCACCGTGGTGATGACCGCGCAGCCCGGCCGCATCAAGCAGATCATCGACGTGCCGTTCCCGCGCCCGCGCAATTTGATGACGCTGTCGGCATCGCCGGAATTCGGCCGGCTCAAGCTCGATATCTGGCAGGTGCTGGAGGACGAGGTGATGCGCGCGCGCGGCGAGGAGGAGCCATGAACGTATTATCCGGCAAGACGCGCGAGCGGCTGCTGTACCTGATCTCGCCGATCGCGCTGATCGCGCTCTGGCAAGTGCTGTTGATGCTGGGGATCGGCGACCGCCGCTTCATTCCCGCGCCGAGCGACATTGCGCAGCGCTTCGTCAAGCTTCTCGCCTCGGGCGAGCTGGCGTGGCACGTGGGCGTCACGCTCTACCGCGTCTCGCTCGGCTACGTCATCGGCGCGGTGCCCGCGGTCGCGATCGGGCTGCTGATGGCGATGTTCAAGCCGGTGCGCATCTTCTTCGACCCGCTCATCGCGGCGTTGTTCCCGATCCCGAAGATCGCGCTGATGCCGCTCTTGCTGCTGGCGTTTGGGTTCGGCGACGCCTCGAAGGTCGCCCTGGTCGCGATCGCGGTGTTCTTTCCCGTGATCGTGAACACCTATGTCGGCGCCTCCAACATCGACAAGATCTACTGGGACGTGGCGAAGAATTACGGCGCGAGCCAGATGGTGATGTTCACCCGCGTCGTGTTCTTCGGCGCACTGCCGATGATCTTCGCGGGCCTGCGCATCGCGCTCGCGGTGTCGTTCATCGTGCTGGTGGCGTCCGAATTCGTCGCCACCAAGAGCGGCATCGGCTACCTGATCTGGAACTCCTGGGAGCTGCTGCAGGTCGACATCATGTTCGTCGGAATCGTCACCATCGGCATCCTCGGGCTGATCACTTCGGTGGTGTTCCAGGAGATCGAGCGCAAGGCCGTGCCGTGGAAGACGGAGTGAGCTGACGCGCCCTCCTCGCCGTCGCAAGCACGTCGTCAACCGAAAGGCGGCCCTCGGATCACCAGCTACAGGCCGAGCGCCATGTCGGCCCATCGCGCTATCACATCGCCATTCAAGAATCGGATGACCGCATCCTCCGCCGATATCGGCGGACGGCCGTTGACGATCGCGGTGGCCACGATCACGTCGCAGCGGTCGTTGAGCGCCACCGCGAGAGCGGATTTGGGCGAGCCGAATGAACCGGTGATCAGGTATGGACGAGCTGCGGCCTTGCATGCGAGCGGCGGCGAGCGGCCGGCCCGGCCCGGCTGCCGAATACGGAGGGCTGCCGACAAGTGGAAGATCGCCGACCCGCTCGAGTTCTTCGTCGTCGGCTACACCGGTCGCGCAATTGCAAAAGCCGATTTTTGCCCGGACATACAGGTTGATTTCGGCGCCGCAATCCGACGGCTTGCAATTGAAGGCTTTGCCGCTCCCCCACTGATCGATCGGGAATGGCCATCCGATCTCGGTCCAGGAGGGTCGGGTATCACGCGCTGCCGTCTCCCCGACGTCCGACGGCTTCGACGCGAACAAGGCAGCCGAGCCGAGCAATCCTCCGAGGCCGGCAACGGCGATGATCGTCTTCATCGCAGTTGCCATCCTTCGCGCCCTCAGTGCGCCGACATGAATGCGCGCGCTGCCGCGATCTCCGGCCTGACCGGATCGGCACCTTCGGTGAGCGCGACGACCTTGCCGTAATACACTCGCGCCTTGGCGGCATCCCCCGCCTGCTCGGCCGCCTTCGCCGCGCCGACCGTCGCACCCAGTCGGTTGGGCTCCTTCTTCAGCATCGTTTCGAAGGAGGCGAGCGCCTCGCGCGCCATGCCCCGATTGAGTTGCATAAGTCCGTACATCTCCCGCGCCGCTTTTGGCACGCCCGGGGTCACCACATGCTTTTCGGTCCTGTCTTCGGCATCGGCCGCGGCGCTCATGGCCTTGAGCGCTTCATCATATTCGCCGTCGGCATAGAGGATCCACGCGCTCGCGATCTGCCGTTGAATGTCGACTTGCCCGGCCCAATAGGTATCCTTTGCCTGCTGCAGCTGGTCGCGCAGCTCGGCCAATCTTGCGACGTCTGCGCGCGCCGCTGTTGGATTGCCCGAGCGCGCCGCGCCCAAGGCGCGTGCGAAATGGGTGATCGCATCCACATGGGGGAACTTGGTCGGGCGCACGTCCGAGGCAGCCGCCGCTTTCCAATCGTTGCGCTCCAAGGCGTAGCGAGCCGAGCTTGCGGCCAGCGCATAGGGTCCTATCAGCACATTTGGATTGAAGCCGGTGACGCCGCTGATTTCCTGCATCACCGACCGCGCCTTGTTGTCCTGCGCCTGCTGCAAATAGGCATAAACCATGTAGTCCATGGCGTGCATTTGCTCGTCGAAATCCTTGCTTTGCTTCGCCGCCTGCGCCGACGCGCCATTGGATGCGATCGATTCTTGCCAATAGCCGACGCGGGTGAAGATGTGCGACGGCATGTGTTGAGCGTGCGGTGCGGCTGGTGCGATCTTGGCGTAACGCCTTGCGGCATCGAGACCCTTCTCCGCGATCGCGGGATAGTCGTAGAGGTGGATGAGATAATGGGCGACGCCCGGATGCCGCGGCTGCCGCTTGAAGATCGGTTCCAGGATCTGCGTACCCTTGATCTGATTGGACAAGGTCTTGTCGGCGGGTGATGCCGCGACATTCAAGGCCAGCGCATAATAGATCTGCGCTTCGTCATCGTCGGGATAACGCTGCGCCAGCTGCTCCATCGCCTTCAGATAGGCCTGGACGCGGGTGCGGTGGTCGATCTTGTCGTAGTCGGCGTAGAGGACGGCGAGCGCGTCGATATAGTCGCGCTCGCGTGCGGTCTTCGCTCCGACCGCCTGTCCTTTCCGAACAGCTGCGAGTCCGAGCGGAAGATTTTCGGCGGTCGGCGGACTGTGCGGATTGTAAAGCAGGCTCAACGCGATGCCCCAATAGGCGATGGCGCATTCCGGATCAGCCTTCAATGCATCCTCGAATATTTCCTTGGACGCCTTGTACCAGAACGAGTGCTGATACCGCATCCCGCGGTCGAACCGTCGCTGCGCGGTCTCGCTGCACGACGTTGCGAAATGTACCGAGCCGAATTGACTCTCGGCCGTGTCCTGGGAGAGCGCCGGAGACACCAGCGAGATCCAGACCGCTCCCGTGAGCGCAATGGCTGCCGTGGGCAGGGTCTTGATCATCGTCTCCTCCGATCTCACACAGCGAGGGTTGCAGTTCGCGCCGAGCCGCATGCACAGACGTCTATCGCCCGCGACCGGCTTCAAAATCAGGCTTTCCGTTGCGCAGGGGCGGTGTGCGCCCGCTACGCCGATCCAACAAGTCTGTTTTTCGAACTGGCCTCGCAACGGCGGAAGTGGTTCAATCGCCAGAATGGACGTTGGCTACAATCAGTTTTGTCCGATCGCGAAAGCATCGGAAGTGTTTGCCACGCGCTGGACGCCTCTGATCCTGCGCGAGCTGATGGCCGACGTTCACACGTTCAACGACATCCATCGCGGCGTGCCGCTGATATCGCGGGCGGTGCTGGTTGCACGGCTGCGCGAATTGGAGGACCACGGACTGGTCGAACGGCGCGCCCGCGCGGGTGCAACCGGCCATGAGTACTGGCTGACGCCGGCCGGCAACGCCTTCCGCTCGGTCGTGAGCGAGCTTGGTCACTGGGGACTGGTGCACGGGCGCGACCGCCTCAAGCCCGGCGACCTCGATCCGACCATCCTGGTCTGGGGCTTCCGCAAGCGGGCCGTTCGAGATGCGCTTCCGGATCGACGCGTCGTCGTCCGGTTCGAGTTCTCGGGCGTGCCGGCGAGCCGCACCCAGTTCCGCATCATCTGGTTGCTGCTCGAGCGATCGGGTGTCGATGTCTGCGCCAAGGACCCGGGGCATCCCGTGGACCTCATATGTCGCGGAAATATCGCCGATTTCGTCGCGGTCTTTCTGGGGCACGCATTGTGGCGCGACCTCGCGGGGACAGCCCTTTTCATTGAGGGCGACCGGGATTTGGCCCGGCAGCTTCCCGGCTGGATTCGGCTCGACAAAGTGGTCGGCCGAGACTTCCCCGTCGTGCGCCCGGCCGCCTAGCCGGCATTCAAAGCGATCATTAGACTGTCGCTCGCGCCTTTTGCCCTCGGCCCCGCGCCGGAGCCATTGGGGGATTGGCTTGCGGCGTAAGCGGAACCCCGCAGCATTCGATTTCGATCGGAATGCCGCTCCTGAAGCCGGCGCTTGCCAGTCGCTCGTTATGCCTCGATGGCGGGATGGGGCCGCGAGGGGAGCCAGTAGCGGCCGCCTTCGAGTTCATTGCACTGCCCACACGGGGTCAAGAGGGGAAGGAGGGAGCCGGATGTCTCTTTCGTCCAGTGCGGACATTCGCCGCGACCAGGCCATGGATTGGTCCGCGCTGATGCATGAGGTCGGTCCCCGCTTCGCGGAGCGCTCGCGCCGTTGCGACGCCAATGATGCCTTCGTCGCAGAAAATTTCGCCGAGCTCAAAGAACGGGGTGTTTTCGCGGCCGGCGTGCCAAGCGAGCTTGGCGGCGGCGGCGCGTCCTATCCCCAGCTCTGCGCCATGCTGCGCACGCTCGCCCGTTACTGCGGCTCCACGGCGCTCACCTTGTCGATGCACACCCATGTCGTCGCCACCGCAGCCTGGCGCTGGCGGCGCGATCCCGAGCCCTTGGAACGCCTGCTTCGGCGCATCGCCGACGAGAAGCTGATCCTGGTGACGAGCGGTGCGTCCGACTGGTTGACGCCGTCGGGAAAGGCCGAGCGCGTCGAGGGCGGCTGGCGAATCAGCGCGCGGAAGATTTTCGCAAGCGGCATTCCCGCCGGCGACCTGTTCATGACGCAAGCGGTCTACGACGATCCTGACGCGGGACCAACCGCGCTGCACTTTGCCATTCCGGTCACCGAGCCGACCGTGGCGCCACAAGATAACTGGCGCGTGCTCGGCATGCGGGGGACCGGATCACACGATGTGGCCATCAAGGATGCCTTCGTGCCGGACTCCGCCATCGTGCTGCGGCGGCCGGCCGGCAAATGGAGCCTGCCGTTCCACCTCAACCCCGGCATGATTCCGCTTCCGCTCGTCTATGCGGTCTATCTCGGTGTGGCCGAGGCCGCGCGCGATGCGGCGCTGGCCATAGCGGCCAAGCGGCCCGGCGATCCCGGGCTTCCTTATCTTGTCGGCGAAATGGAGAACGATCTCGCCGCCGCCAGGATGGCGCACCGGGACATGGTCGAAGCGGCCGATACCGGCGAGCCCGGACCGGAGACGACGAACCGCATCTGGACGGCGCGCACCCTGGTCGGCCGCGCAGCGATGCGCGTGGTGGAGAAAGCCATGGAGGCCGCAGGCGGCAGCTCGTTCTACCGCGCAGCGGGTCTTGAACGATTGTTCCGCGACGTTCAAGGCGCGCGGTTCCATCGGCCGCAGGAGCGGAGCCAGCTCCGTTTCAGCGGACGGTTGGCGCTGGGGCTCGATGTGGACGAGTAGAAGCGATCCACGAACGGCAGCGCGCGAGACCTGACCCCCGGGATTTTTTGCAGGCCGTCCGATGTTGTCGGCACGAACCCGACGGCACGGGCTTCGCGCGCTTGACCCAGCTCCGGCGGCGTCTCACGGCGGAGGCTTCCGGGCATATCGAATCCATAGAAGCGAGGCGCAGAGCAGAAGACCGCCCAGAACCATGATAACTTCGGATCGATGCGTCTCGTGTCCGGTTAGCCAATTCATTGCCAAGCCGATGACCAGCAAAATGAAGACAGCGGCGAGGCCGATAAGCATCAACGTCCGAATTCGTTCAGAGCGGACCATCAAGGCAGACCTTTCGCAGTCCCGCCGACCATGCGCCATCACGATCGCTTCGACCACGGCGCAAAGTTCAAACTGGCACGAGGGAATGGGTCGACCTCGTTCGCGAATTACAACCCCGCGAGCGGATAACGCGAGAAGTCGTAGCCTTCCTTGGCCATGATCTCGAGCAGGAACGGCGCGCCGGATTGCGTGACCGCGACGGCATCCTTGATCGCCGGCACGATGTCGGCCGGTTTCTCGACCCGGGTCGCCGCGACGTTGAGCCCCTCCGCCACCTTGGCATAGTTGCCGCCGACGGTCAGCGCGCCATACTTCTTGGTGGAGAGCCCGAGCACGTCGCGCTCCGCCGCCATGACCCCGTTGTTGAACACCACCGTGAGGATCGCGATGCGGTTGCGCGCGGCGGTCTCGATATCCATGCCGGTCATGCCGATGGCCGCGTCGCCCATGATGTTGACGCAGAGCTTGTCGGGTGCGGCGAGCTTGGCGCCCATGATGATCCCGAGCCCGTAGCCGAGCTGGGTCGACTTGCCCCACCCCATGTAGGAGCCGGGCGCCGTCGTCTCCCAGAACGGGAGGAGCTGTTCGCGCGGGCTGCCCGAATCGTGCGTGATGATGACGTTGTCGCGGTCGACGGTGCGCATGAGATCGCGGATCACGCGATACTGGTTGATCGGCGTCTCATCGGAATCGAGCTGCTTGCTCCATTCCGCCAGCCACGCGGTCTTGGCCGCGGCGACCTCCTCCTTGAGCGCGGCGAGCGCATTGCCGCCGCCTCCGCGCTTTTGCCGGCCGGTTTCCGCGATCAGCGCATCGAGCACCAGCGCGGCGTCGCCAATCAAGGCATGAGCGGTGCGGTACTCCTTGCTGATATCGCCGGCGTCGTTGGTGGAATGGATGATCGCCTTGCCGGGCGGCACGCCCGGCCCGAACGGCGTGCGCGTGAGGCTCGAGCCGATGGCCAATATCAGGTCGGCCTTCGCCATGAACTCGGTGAACATCTTCGGGCGCGAGCGCGTGGAGGCGCCGAGCGCCAGCGGATGGCTCTCGGGGATGGCACTCTTGCCCGGGTTGGTGGTGACCACCGGCGCCGGGATCAGCTCGGCGAGCGCCGCGAGCCGGTCGCTCGCCTCCGCATAGAGCACGCCCTGCCCGGCCCACAGCAGCGGGCTTTTCGCCGCGAGCAGCATTTTGACGGCGGCCTTGACCGCGTCGGGATCGGGCGCCGAGCGCTGCACCGGCACCGGCGCGTAGTCGAGCTCGCCGCGATAGTCGGCCTCCCATACCTCGGCCGGAATTTCGATCAGGACCGGCCCGCCCTTGCCGCTGCGCATGGCGTGATAGGCGCGGCGCATCAGTTCCGGCAGTTCCTCGACCGCATGCGCCAACGCCGACCACTTGGTGACCGGACGATAGACATCGGCGGCGCGGAAGGTCGGCCGCACGTATTGCCGTGCCAGCGGCAATCCCGCCGGAATGACCAGCAGCGGCACGTTTTCGGAATAGGCCTGGGCAATGCCGGGAAAGGCGTTCTCGATCCCCGGACCCGCCTGCGCCGCGAACACGCCGTTGCGCTTGCCGCGCTTGATGCGGGTATAGCCATCGGCCATGCCGACGCCGACCCGCTCCTGCCGGCACAGGATGGGACGGATGTCGAGCGCGGCGCACGCTTCGATCAGCGGATTGCGCGGGTAGCAGGCGAGGAACTCGGTTCCCTCGCGCTTGAGAATTTCGGCGACGAGCGCGGCGCCGTTCATCGGTCGTATCCTTTGCCCGTCGGCAGTCCGTGCGATGCGCGCGAAAGCGCGCCGGTCACACCCGACTCACCGCCCCGCGGCATATGCCTGCATGCCGCGCGGATTGGCGGCGGCGCGGCGACGGCGGCCATCGCGCGACGCGGCGGTGAGCCGGCCTTCGCACCAGTCGGCGTCGACCTCGACGAGGTGACCGCGGCGATCGAGCTCCTTCACGGTGGCGGGCGGCAGCCGGCGCTCGACCACCAGCACGCCCGGCCGCGCCGTGCGCGGCCAGAACGAGATCGGGAAATGCTCGGAGTGCCAGGCCGGCGCGTCGATCGCCTCCTGCAGATTCATCCCGGCATGGACGTGGCGCATGAACAGCTGCGTCGTCCATTGATCCTGCTGGTCGCCGCCGGGCGAACCCCAGGCAAGATAGGATTCTCCGTCGCGCAGCGCGAGCGTGGGTGACAGCGTCGTGCGCGGGCGCTTGCCCGGCGCCAGCGAAGCGGGATGGCCCTCCTCAAGCCAGAACATCTGCGCGCGCGTGCCGAGACAGAAGCCGAGCTCGGGGATGACCGGCGAGGATTGCAGCCAGCCGCCGGACGGCGTCGCCGACACCATATTGCCGGCCTGATCGACGATATCGAAATGCACGGTGTCGCCGCGCACCTCGCCGATGCGGCCGACCGTCGGCTCGCCCGCGCCCATGCCGCCGACGGCGCGGCGCTGGCCTTCCTCGCGGCGCAGCTTCACCACGGCGCCGAAGCCCTCGACCGAACCCGGACACAGTTCAAGCGACGCCTTGTCGCCGACCAGCTTGCGGCGCTCGTCGTTGTAGGCATCCGACAGCAGCGTCGCCATCGGCACTTCGACGAAGTCGGGATCGCCGTAGAATTTTTCGCGGTCGGCATAGGCGAGCTTGGAGCATTCCACCAGGATGTGGACGAAATCCGCACTGGTGGGATCGAGGCTGTCGAGATCGAACCCTTTCAGCAGCGCCAGTTGTTGCAGCATCACCGGACCCTGCGCCCACGGGCCGGGCTTGCATACGGTGTAGCGGCCGTAGTCGTAGGTGAGCGGCGCCTCGATATGGGCGTGCCAGCGCGCCATGTCGTCGCCGGTGAGCACGCCGTGGTGGGCCTTCCCGCTGGTGTCCATCACCGCCTGCGTGCGGCAGAAGCGGTCGATCGCCTCCGCGACGAAGCCCTGCGACCATGTCTTGCGCGCCGCTTCGATCTCGCGCACGCGATCGCCGCCCGCGCTTTGCGCCTCGCGCAGCACGCGCGTGTAGGTCTCGGCCAGCGTCTTGTTGGTGAACAGCGTCCCGGTCTCCGGCACCTTGCCGCCCGGGAGATAGACCGCCGCCGATGTCGGCCAGTGTTTGCGAAAGAGCGCCTCGACGGTCGCGATGGTGGCGTGCGCGCGCTCGACCAGGGGCTGGCCGTGGCTGGCGTAATAGATCGCCGGCGCCAGCACGTCGGCGAGCCGCATGGTGCCGTAGTCGCGCAGCAGCAGCATCCAGGTGTCGAACATGCCGGGCACGCAGGCCGCGAGCAGGCCGGTGCCGGGCACCATGTCGAGGCCGAGGCCGCGGTAGTGCGCAATGGTGGCCTTGGCCGGCGCCGGCCCCTGGCCGCAGATCACTTCGGTCTTGCCGGTGCGCACATCGTTGATGATGACAGGCACATCGCCGCCCGGGCCGTTGAGGTGCGGCTCGACCACCTGCAGCGTGAAGGCGGTGGCGACGGCGGCATCGAAGGCATTGCCGCCTTTCTCGAGCGCCGCCATCCCGACCGCGGTCGCTATCCAGTGGGTCGACGTCACCACGCCGAAAGTGCCCTCGATCTCGGGCCGGGTGGTGAACGGGTTCGGATTGATGTTTTTCATCGAGGACCTTGGGCGGGGTGGAATGCCAATTAATCACAGCTTACGGGGGCAACCAACCCGCGAAATCGGTTTTCGAGCCATTGCCGGGTGACGGAGCAAAAAAGCCCACGTGTTCCGTTGGAAGGCCCCGAGACCGGAAGAATCGAATAGGCTCGTACCCTCCTGGCGCGAACCATCCGTGCACCCGCACAAGCCATGACGATACGCATCAAGAGCCCGCAGGATGTCGGGGCGGCGATCATCCTGATCGCCCTCGGCCTCGCCGGGGTTTGGTTCGGCCGCGACTACGACATCGGCAGCGTCTCGCGCATGGGACCGGGCTACATGCCGGCGCTGCTGAGCATCGGCCTTCTCGTCTTCGGCGCCGTGATCGGGTTGCGGGCGGTCACGGTCGACGGTCCGCCGATCGAGGCCGGCCGGTGGTATCCGAGCCTCCTGATTCTCGTCGCCGTCCTCCTGTTCGCGTTGCTGATCGACCGCGTCGGCACTCGCAGTCACCACTTTCGTCGTGGCGGTCACCTGCGCCTTCGCGTCGGCCGACGTGAAATGGAAGCAAGCGGTCGCGCTCGGCATCGCGCTCGCGCTCTTCTGCGTCCTCGTCTTCGTCTATGGCCTGCGCCAGCCGATCCCGGTGTTCGGGAGCGGCTGACATGGACATCATCGGCAACCTGATGGTCGGGTTTGCCGCCGCGGCGACGGCGCAGAATCTATTCTTCTGCCTGGCGGGATGCCTGCTGGGCACCCTGATCGGCGTGCTCCCCGGCATCGGTCCGGTCGCCACCATCGCCATGCTGCTGCCGGCAACCTATGGGCTCGCGCCCCTGAGCTCGCTGATCATGCTCGCCGGCATCTATTACGGCGCGCAATACGGCGGCTCGACCACCGCCATCATGGTCAACATGCCGGGCGAGACATCCTCGGTGGTCACCTGCCTCGACGGCTACCAGATGGCGCGCCAGGGCCGCGCCGGCGCCGCGCTCACGATCGCCGCGCTGGGCTCGTTCTTCGCGGGCTGCGTCGGAACGCTGACGCTCGCCGCCTTCGCGCCCATCCTCGCCGCGTTCTCGGAAAAGTTCACGTCGGTCGAGTATTTCTCGCTGATGGTGCTCGGTCTGCTTTCGGCGGTGGTGATGGCGCAAGGTTCGCTGCTCAAGGCCGTCGCCATGATCTTCGTCGGCCTGCTGTTCGGCCTCTGCGGCACGGATGTGAATTCCGGGACCGCGCGCTACACCTTCGGCGTCTCCGAATTGTTCGACGGCATCGGCTTTCTCCCGCTGGTCATGGGGCTGTTCGGCATCAACGAGGTGATGCGCAATGTGGAAAAGCCGCGGCAACGCGAGGCGCTGACGTCGCCGATCAGAAACCTGTGGCTCACGCGGGAAGATTTCCGCTCGGCCTGGCCCGCGGTGTTGCGCGGGACCGGCCTGGGCTCGCTGCTCGGCATCCTGCCGGGCGGCGGCGTGGTGCTGGCCTCGTTCGCGAGCTACACCATCGAGAAAAAAATCGCGCGCGATCCGTCGCGCTTCGGACGCGGCGCCATCGAGGGCGTCGCCGGACCGGAATCGGCGAACAACGCGGCGGCGCAGACCTCGTTCATCCCGCTGCTCACCCTGGGCCTGCCGTCCAACGTGGTGATGGCGCTGATGATGGGCGCGATGATCATCCAGGGCATCGCGCCGGGCGCGGCGGTCATGGACAAGCGGCCGGACCTGTTCTGGGGCATGGTCGCCAGCATGTGGATCGGCAACCTGATGCTGGTCGTCATCAACCTGCCGCTGATCGGGATCTGGGTTCGCCTGCTCAAGGTGCCCTACCGGTTGCTGTTTCCGTGCATCGTGGTGTTCTCGCTGATCGGCATCTACACCGTCAACAACAGCACCACCGACGTCGTGCTCACGGCGCTGTTCGCGCTGTTCGGCTTTCTCCTGGTCAAGTTTGGCCTGGAGCCGGCGCCGCTCGTGCTCGGATTCATTTTGGGGCCGCTGATGGAGGAGAATCTGCGCCGCTCCATGGTGCTCTCGCGCGGCGATCCCATGATCTTCGTCTCCCGGCCGCTCTCGCTGACGCTGCTTGTGCTGGCGGCCGCGGTGGTCCTGCTGATCGCGCTGCCGCAGTTCCGCAAGACGCGCGAGACCGCGTTCCAGGAATGAGCGTGAACCTTGCAAGCGTGGACCTTCGCCCGCCGCGCTGATAACTTGGCGCGGCTCTCATCGCGTCGAACGACAAAGAACCAATTTTCACAGGGAGGATTGATGCGGGCGACACTCCTGGTCGTATTCGCCGTGGCGGCGCTCGTCAGCGGGAACGCGGCGGCGCAAACCACCGCTCTGACCCACGCCACCGTGATCGACGGCACCGGCGCGGCGCCCCAGCGCGACATCACGATCGTGATGGAGAATGGACGCATCCGCGAGATGGCGCCCGGCCTTGCGGCTCCGCCCAACGCGACGGTTGTCGATCTCACCGGCAAGTTCGTCGTGCCGGGCATCATCAACGGTCACGGCCATGTGGGTCCACCGCCGCGCGATCCGCAGTTGCGGCAGTACGCGCTCTACGGTGTGACCACCACAACCAGCATGTATTTCGATCAGGACGACGTGCAGGAGTTCAAGCAGCGGCAGAAAGCGGGCGACCTCAAGGGCGCGCGCATCATGACGGTGATGTACCGTTTCATGTCGGAACCGTTCAAGCCGGGCTCGGAGGCGAAGACCCCGGACGAGGGGCGGGCCAAGGTCGACGAGATCGTCGCCAAGGGCACCGACTTCGTGAAGGTATGGATCGACGCCCAGGGCGGCCGCTATCCCAAGCTCACGCCCGAATTCACCGCCGCGGTGATGGATCAGGCGCGCAAGCACGGCAAGATCCGGATGGCCCACATCGTCGAGCTTGCCGATGCGCGCAGGGTGGTCGACCAAGGCGTCAACATCCTGGCGCACAACGTGCGCGACCAGGAGATCCCGGATGACTTCATCGCCACGCTGAAAGCGCGCGACGTTTCGGTGATCTCCACGCTGGCGCGCGAGGAGGCGTTGTTCGTGTTCGGCGACGGCCCCGGCTTCACCGACAATCCGTTCTTCCAGAAGGGCTTGACGCCGGAGCGACTGGCGCTGCTCAAGACCAAGGTGCGGGCCGATCAGGCGAACGATCCCGAGCGACCGCGCTGGTTGCGGATGTTCGACACCGACAAGAGGAACCTCAAGAAGCTCGCCGATGCCGGCATCCGCTTCGGGTTCGGCACCGATTCCGGCGGCGCCCCCGACCGCTACTTCATCCAGGGCTTCTTCGAGCACCGCCAGATGGAGCTGATGCGCGACGCAGGGCTCACCCCGATGCAGATCATCCAGTCGTTCTCGAAGAACAATGCGGAGATGCTCGGCATCGACCGTGAGTTCGGCACCCTCGCCACCGGCAAGGCCGCCGACCTTCTGGTGCTGGCGAAGAATCCGCTCGACGACATCACCAATATGCGCACGATGGAAGCGGTCTATCTCGGCGGCAGGAAATTCGAGTAGCTGTCGGCCTCATGCGGAGGAGCGGTCGAAGGCCGCGTCTCGAAGCATCAGGGCGGTGAAAAAGTGAAATCCGATGACAATGGGGTGAACGATGAAACGCCTTCGCTGTTATGTTCTGATCGCTTTTGCCGCCGCGATCTCTCCGTCGGACCTGCAGGCCCAGAACGCTCCGAAATTCGCGGTCGACGCCACCTGGCCGAAGGACCTGCCGGAAGCCTGGATCACCGGCCAGCTCGGCGGCGTGTGCACGAGCGCGCAGGACCACGTCTACGTGGTCAACCGGCGCAACAT
Source organism: uncultured Alphaproteobacteria bacterium (assembly GCA_963835165.1). GTDB lineage: Bacteria > Pseudomonadota > Alphaproteobacteria > Rhizobiales > Xanthobacteraceae > VAZQ01. The sequence continues at coordinate 97,693 of CAWIGD010000008.1, read as the reverse complement.
CACCGACGAGGAGAAGGAAACGTCGATCTCCGCGCCCTCGATCATCAAGTTCGACCCCGACGGCAACGTGGTCGGGGCATGGGGCGATCAGACCACCGTTCCCGGCTCGATCCATGGCTGTTTCGTCGATCAGGAAGGCAACGTCTGGGTCGCCGGCAACGCTGACGGCGCCATCCAGAAATACGCGCCGGACGGAAAGCTGCTGATGCAGATCGGCACGCGCGGCAAGTTCGATTCCGTTGACGGCACGCGGCGCGGCAAGGGACTGAACGCGGCGCGCGACCAGTTCCACATGCCGGCGGGCATGGTGGTCGATCCCGGCAACGGCGATATCTACGTCGCCGACGGCTACGGCAACCGGCGCATCGCCGTGTTCGACAAGGATGGCAAGTTCCTGCGGCAGTGGGGGCGGCAGGCCACGGACGAGGAAACCCAGGCCGGCGCGCCCGGCGTGTTCGCCGAAGTCGTGCACTGCATCGCCATGAGCAATGCCGGGCTGATCTATGCCTGCGACCGCCAGGGCAACCGCGTTCAGGTCTACCAGAAGGACGGAACGTTCGTGCGCAACATCCCGATCCCGAATGCGACCGGCAAGCTCCCGGACAAGCGCGGCACCGCCTGGTGGGTGGCGTTCTCGCCCGATCGCGAGCAGAAGTTCATGTACGTGATGAACGGCGGCACCGAGCAGGTGCATATCCTCGACCACGCCAGCGGGAAGATCCTGTCGAGCTTCGGACGGCCCGGGCATCAGATCGGCAACTTCACCCACGGCCACACGCTCGCGGTCGATTCCAAGGGCAACATCTACGTGGCGGAGACCGATTGGGGCCGCCGGGTGCAGAAGTTCAAGATCGTGGGCGGGCCGTAACGCGCGCGCCATTGACGCCGGTCGTCATTGGCCGTCCCCGCCGCGCACGACCTCACCGCGGCCTGACGCTCGCTCGTCCGGGACACGAGGGCCGGCGCCGCGACGGCCCCACGGGCGACATATTGGCGTGGTGTTGCTGGCATCCGTCGGACGCTGCGATGTCATGCGCCCGCGGCCAGCGAGAATTCCCGTGAAGTCCCAATCATTTGAATTTTTCGCCCGGTGCGGCCCGTGACGCTGGCCCAGCCCGCGCGGCCTCACTTCGATCTCGACCTCAAGCCGACGCCCGGGCTCTATCTCGCCGTCGGGTCTCGAGGCCGGGGCGGTGATCGCGCTGCAGATTTGCATCATGCGCATCTTCTCGGTCGGGAGCTGGGCGCATTTCGGATCGCTGGTGGTGAGCCTCGCCATGCTGGGCTTCGGCCTCACCAGCGCGGTCATGTGCATCGGCAAAGGCTGGTTCGACCGCCACTGGCGCGGCGTGGCCACGGCCTCGCTGATGCTGTTCGGCCCGCTGACGGTCGCGGCGAATCTGCTGGCGCAGCAGATTCCGTTCAATGCCATCTTCCTGATCTCCGATCCCGATGCAGAAGTGGCGGCTCTTGGGAAATTTCTTGCTCTACATGCTGCCGTTCCTCGCCGGCGCGCTCTATCTGGGTACCGTATTCCTCAAGGCCAACAAGATCTTCGGCCGCGTCTATTTCGCCGATCTCTCCGGCGCCGGCCTGTGCGGCCTGGCCTTCCTGGTGGCGATGTACCTTTCGCCGCCCGAGAACCTCATCGTCGTGCCGCTCGTCCTCTGGTTCCTCGGCAGCCTGCTGTGGTTCTCGGCGCTCGCCAATCGCCGCGGCGCGCTCTGGCTCTCGGCCGTCGCAGTGGCGTCCCTCGCCTGTCACTTCGCGCTGCCGCCGCTCCTCGACATTCCGAAGCTGGCGGTGTCCGACTACAAGGGCGTCGCCTATGCACGCAAATTTCCCGACAGCCAGCGCGTCTATGAGCGCGCCTCGCCCTTCGGCTATCTCGAGGTCTATTCCAGCTCGTACCTGCACTTCGCGCCGGGGCTCTCCGACAACGCGGCATTCAGCCTGCCGAAGATGCCCGAGAATGCCTATCTCGGGATGTATATCGACGGCGAGGGCCCGAGCGGCATCATTCGCGACCTGCCGGCGGAACAGACGGTCTATTACCGCTTCCTGCCGATGGTCTATCCCTACCTGATCAAGCAGACGCCCGACACGTTCGTGGTCCAGTTCGGCGGCGGCATCTCGACCTCGGTCGCGCTGCGCAGCAACTCCAGGACCGTCACCGTGGCGGAGGGAAATCCCGCGGTGCTCGACGCCTTTCGCACCGACAAGGGATTGCGCGATTTCACCGGCGACGTGCTCAACAATCCCAAGGTGCACGTCATCGATTACGACGGCCGGCTCTATCTGGCACATACCTCGGAGCGTTACGACGTCATCGACCTGAGCCTCGCCGATTCCGCCGGCCTGTCGAGCCCGGGCGGCTTCGCCATCGTCGAGAAGTACTCCTATACGCGCGAAGCGATGAACAGCTACATGCGCGCGCTCAAGGACGGCGGCGTGCTTGCGGTGACGCTGTGGAACAAGGAGGAGCCGCCGAAATCGGTGCTGAAGCTCTACACCACCATGGCCGCGGCGGCGCGCGAGGTCGACGACGGCGATATCGCGAATTGTTTCTTCGTGGTGTCGAGCTATCTCTCGACCGCGACCGTGCTCTACAAGCGCGGCGGCTTTGACGCCGAGGACATCGCCAAGCTGCGCGAGCATACGCGCGCCATGTCGTTCGACGAGATCTACTATCCCGGCTTCGAATACGACGCATCGCAGACCGCCAAGGTGCTGGAGGACTACCGGCACCAGATCTTCTTCGAAGGCGGCTCGCAATCCGACCCCATGGAAGAGTCGACGCCGGATGGGACACCGCCGGCGGAGGCACCGCCCGGCGATCCCGCACCTGCAAAAGAAGGCGCGGCGGTGCCGGCGACGGTGATGGGCCAGCTGGCCTGGCACCATCTCGTCCACGGCGGCTGGGAGGACATTGCCGACCGCTACGTGTTCGATACCCGCCCCCTCACCAACAAGCGGCCGTACTTCGCGGCCTACGTCAAACCGGGCGACCTCGCGCGCGTCACCGACCGGCTCGAGCTGCTGCAGGATGAATGGGGTTACCTGCTGTTGTGGGCAACGCTCGCCATTGCCTGCCTGGCGGCGCTGTCGCTGGTGCTCATCCCGCTGATCTTCGGCTGGCGCACCATCTTCAGCCACAACCCGGGCAAATTCCGCACCATCATCTATTTCGCCTGCCTGGGCGCCGGCTACATCATGGTCGAGGTGGGCCTGATTTCCGATTTCATGCTGGCGCTGAGCAACGCCACCGTGTCCGCGTCGGTGCTGATCACCGGCATGCTGGTGTTTTCCGGTCTCGGCGCCTTCGTATCGGAGCGCTACCTCGACCGCGCACGCGGCATGATGCCGAAGATATTCATCGCCATCGGCGTGCTGCTGGTCGGATACGGCCTGTTCCTCGACCGCGTGCTCGACCTGATCGGCACCTTGCCCTATGGGCTGCGCCTGCTGTTCTGCTTCGCGCTGATCTTCCCGCCCGCGTTCCTGATGGGCTTTCCGATGCCGACCGCGATGACGTCGCTGGCGCGGCTCGGCAAGGATCACATGTTCCTGTGGGCCTGGGGCATCAACGGCTGCTTCTCCGTCATCGGCGCGGCCGCCGTTCCCATCATCGCGACGTCGTTCGGCCTGAACGCCGTGCTGATGATCGCCGGCGGCGCCTATCTGCTGGCGATGCCGGTTTTCTTCGCGGTGCTCCTGCCGCTGCAACCATCCGAGGCGCCGTCACCGGCGCCTCTGCCGACGGCGGCATGACCGGACGCAACCCGCTCCGGGTCCGCACCGGCGGCACCACGATACGCCGCCTCGCGGCATCGCTTGCGCTCGTTGCGTCCGCCCTGCTGCTGCAAAACGCCACCATCGCCATGTCCGCCCCCGCACCCAAACGCGAGCTTGCACCGTTGCCGTCGTCGAAGACGGCGCTGGTTCCCTTCGAGGTGACGCCGTTCCCCTATCACGGCGACGTGCCGGACAAGAACCGGCCGTTCCTCGATGTCGCGGACGGCGAGCGGCGCGGCCACTCGACCGTCCGCGGCGGCACCTACTGGGAAGACCAGACCTACAGCGACCAGCGCGTGCTGCTGCACATTCCCAAGGGGTTCGATCCGCGCCGGCCGGCGCTCATGGTCGTGTTCTTCCACGGCAACGAAGCGACGCTCACCCGCGATGTGCGCAATCGCCAGGCGGTGCCGCGACAGGTCACCGAATCCGGCCTCAATGCGGTGCTGGTGGCGCCGCAGTTCGCGGTGAACGCGCTCGATTCCAGCGCCGGCCGTTTCTGGGAGCCGGGCGTGTTCGCGCAATTTCTGCGTGAAGCAGGCGAGCGGCTGACCGAGCTCTACGGCGATGCCCGCGCGCGCGGGGCGTTTCATGCCGCGCCTGTCGTGGTCGCCGCCTATAGCGGCGGCTACAATCCGGCCGCGTTCATCCTTCACTCCGGGCGCGCCGACGATCGCCTGCGCGGCGTCGTGCTGTTCGACGCGCTTTACGGCGAGTACGACAAGTTCGCGGGTTGGCTGGAGAAGCGGCCGCCGGCCTTCTTCCTGAGCACGTTCGGCAAGGCATCGCGCGAGGAGAACGCAACGCTGCAGCGGCTGTTGACCGAGCGCGGTGTGCGCTTTCAGAACGTGCTGCCGGCGAACCTCGCACGCGGCAGCGTCGCATTCGTGGCCGCGACCGACGACGTCAAGCATATCGACTTCATGACCGAGGCCTGGGTCAGCGATCCGCTCAAGGCGGTGCTGCGCAGGATCCCCGGATTCACGCGCCCGGCCGTTGCCCCGGCCGGCGCGGCGCCGAGGCCGAACTAGCTCGCCGCGACGACCCTCGCTCCTGCCGAAGAAATACGGCATTCTTGCATCGACCCGTGCACCGCGGCCCACCCGCCGCCGCGGTTCGCCTTTTCGATGGACCAAGATGACGCCGAGCCCCGATGCGGTGAGCCGCGCTCCCATTCTGGTCGACTTCGCGCTGCAGGGCGGCGGCGCGCACGGCGCGTTCACCTGGGGCGTGCTCGACCGCCTGCTCGAGGAGCCCTGGCTGGGCATCGACGGCATCTCCGGCACCTCGGCGGGCGCGATGAATGCCGCGGTGCTGGTCGACGGCTTTGCCGACGATGGCGCCGAGGGCGCGCGCGCCGCGCTGGAGAATTTCTGGCGCCGCGTCTCCCAGGCGGCGGTGCTCAGCCCATTCCGGCGCAGTCCGCTGGATGTGATGCTGGGCCGCTGGACGCTCGATTATTCGCCCATGTTCGTCGCCATGGACATGATGGCGCGCGTGTTCTCGCCCTACGACCTCAGCCCCAGCGGCGCAAATCCGCTGCGCAACATCCTGGCCGAGGTCATCGATTTCGAACGGCTGACCCGAGCGCCGATCAAGCTCTTCGTCACCGCCACCAACGTCCACACCGGCCGCGGCCGGGTATTCCGCAACGGCGAGATCACGCCGGACGTGCTGCTCGCGTCGGCCTGCCTTCCCACCATGTTCCAGGCCATCGAGATCGACGGCGAGAGCTATTGGGACGGCGGCTATTCCGGCAATCCGACCATCACCCCGCTGGTACGCGAATGCCGCTCCCAGGATACGATCCTCGTTCAGATCAATCCGGTCGAACGTTCGGGGTCGCCGCGCTCGGCCCGCGACATCCTCAACCGGCTCAACGAGGTCTCGTTCAATGCCGTGCTGCTGAAGGAGTTGCGGATGATCGCCTTGCTGCGGCAGGTCGCTCACACCGGCAGTTCCGAGAGCGCCAAGTGGGCGGACATGCGCATTCACCGCGTCTCCAGCGAGCTCATGGTAGGGCTCGGCTATTCGTCGAAGCTCAACGCCGAGTGGGAATTCCTGTCCATGTTGCGCGACGAGGGGCGGCGCGCCGCGCAAGCATTCCTGACCGACCACCACGAGGATCTGGGCCGGCGCTCGAGCCTCGATCTCGACGAACTGCTGGAAGGCGTCTGACACGATGGGCCTGATCGGAATCCTGCTCGGCCTGGCGCTGCTGATCTGGCTTGCGCTTCGCGGCTGGAGCGTGCTGCTGCTCGCTCCCGCCGCCGCGCTGCTCGCCGCCGCGTTCGGCGGCGAGCCGCTGCTGGCGAGCTGGACCCAAACCTTCATGTCCAGCGCGGCGACCTTCCTGGCGCAATTCTTCCCGTTGTTCCTGCTCGGCGCCCTGTTCGGCAAGCTCATGGACGACAGCGGCTCGGTCTCGGCGATCGCAGGCTTCCTGCGCCAACGGCTGGGCGAGCGCCACGCCATGCTCGCGGTCGTGCTGGCCGGCGCGCTGGTGACCTATGGCGGCGTCAGCCTGTTCGTTGCGTTCTTCGTGCTCGTCCCCATGGCGCAGGAGGTGTTTCGAGCGGCCGCCATTCCGCGCCGGCTGATGCCCGCCGCGATCGCGCTCGGGACCTCGACCTTCACCATGTCGGCCATGCCGGGAACGCCCTCGATCCAGAATGCGATCCCGATGCCGTTCTTCGGCACCACGCCGTTCGCCGCGCCCGGTCTCGGGATCATCGCATCCGCCATCATGCTGGGTTTCGGCCTGTGGTGGCTGGCGCGGGCTGAGCGCGGCGCGCGCCGCCGCCGCGAGGGTTACGGCGCTGCCGACGGCACGGCGGGTCCTGCCGCCGTGGACGATCCGATCGTGCGCGAGCTCGCCACCACCGCCCGCGAGTTCGATCCCGCCGAAATACATCGCGGTCGTCACAGCGAAACCTTGCCCACCATCGGTCGGGCGGCGCTGCCGCTGGTGGTCGTGCTGATCGTCAACCTGGTGATGTCGCTCCTGGTCCTGCCGCGTCTCGACTTTTCGTTCCTGGCGGAAGAATACTGGGGCGCCACTTCGCTGCAGGCGGTCGCGGGCGTGTGGGCGGTGATGGTTGCGCTCGCTTGCGCGATCGCAACGGTCATTGCGGTCAACTGGCGCCGCCTTCCGTCGCTGCGCGCGAGCATGGATGCCGGCGCCAATGCCTCGGTGTTGCCGGCCGTCAGCGTCGCAAGCCTGGTGGGCTTCGGCGCGGTGGTGGCGGCGCTGCCCGCATTCGATGCGGTCCGCGATTGGGTGCTCTCGATCGAGGGCGGCCCGCTCGTGTCGCTGGCGGTCGCCACGAACGTGCTGGCGGCTCTCACCGGATCGGCCTCGGGCGGTCTCACCATCGCGCTCGACGCGCTCGGCAGCACCTATATGCAGCTCGCGGCGCAGACCGGGATCAATCCCGCGCTGATGCACCGTGTCGCCGTGATCGGCTCCGGAACGCTCGACAGCCTTCCGCACAACGGCGCGGTGGTGACGCTGCTCGCCTTGTGCGGCCTGTCGCACCGCGAGAGCTATCTCGATATCGTCATGGTCGCGATCGTCGGCGCGATCATCGCGCTGGTCGCGGTGATCGCGTTCGGCTCCCTGTTCGGTTCATTTTAGAACATGACAACCCGCCGCTGGCGCACGCTCGACCGGACGAGGCCGGCATGACCAGCCGGCCCGCACTGATCATGCTCGGCCTCTGCACCACGGTGCTGGTGCTTGCGGCGCTCTATTTCGCGCGCTCGATCCTCGCCCCGGTCGCATTCTCGCTCTTCGTCATCGCCATCGTATGGCCGCTGCAACGCGCCCTGCAGGCCAGAATGCCCGCGCTTGTGGCGCTGCTCGCGACGCTCGTCGTGACGCTCGTCGTGGTGACCGTGCTCGTGGGCCTGATCGCCTGGAGCTTCGGGACCGTCGGCCGCTGGCTCATCGACAACGCCGCCCGATTCCAGGCGTTGTATCTGCAACTGACGGACTGGCTCGAGGGCCACGGCATTTTGCTCACCAGCCTGCTGGTGGACAATTTCAACGCCGGCTGGCTCATTCGCGCGGTGCAGGAGATCGGTGCGCGCATCCACGGCCTGCTCTCGTTTACGATCATCACGTTCGTGTTCACGGTGCTCGGCCTGCTCGAGGTCGACATCGCCCGGTCGAACATCGAAAGCCTCCGGAACCGGGAGACCGCGCAGACCATCCTGCAATCGAGCGAACGGATCGCGGACAAGTTCCAGAAATACATGCTGGTCCGCAGCATCATGAGCGTGTTGACCGGAACCGTGGTCTGGGGTTTCGCGCTCCTGGCCGGTCTCGAACTGGCGACGGCGTGGGGCGTGATCGCGTTCGTGCTGAACTACATCCCGTTCATCGGCCCCTTGGTCGCGACGGTGTTTCCGACGCTTTTTGCCCTGGCGCAGTTCGAGTCCTGGCAACTGGCCATCATCGTGTTCGTGTGCCTCAACCTGATCCAGTTTCTGATCGGGAGCTACCTCGAGCCTCGCATCGCGGGCGCCGCTCTCGCGCTCTCGCCATTCCTGGTGCTGTTCGCGGTGTTCTTCTGGGCCTTTCTCTGGGGCATCCCGGGCGCGTTCATCGGCGTGCCGATCGTGATCGCAATTCTCACCGTCTGCGAGCAGCGCGAATCCACGCGATGGGTCGCGACGCTGCTGTCGGGCAGCAAGCGCAAGGCGGCCTAGGGCTTCGGCAACACCTGCGACGCCCGCGCTCGGCTTTGTTGCCGTTCCGCAACGTGGGTTCGTTTGGCCAAAATGGCTGCAGGCCGATGCGCGCGAAATAGGACGCTGACCTCGTGTCCCGGTCTCGCTACGCTCGCCCGGGACACGAGAGATCGGCGGCGCGCGCGAACGAACCGTTGGCCATAGTCTCAACTCACGATGTCAAACAGCGCAGTGTTCTTCGTTCCCGCGGCGCGTTTCGGCGCCCGGGTGGTTCCTTGTGTTCGCGTCCACCCCTGAAGAGGGGCGGGCGGAGCGCCGACAGGCGCACTTGTGTTGTTGTCGCGCTTGCGAGGCGCGACTTCCGCGCTGGTGAGGCGCGGCGCGTCCCATGACGCGGGACGCTCGCCTCTCGGCGCTCCACCGTGGCGGTTTTCGGCCGGGGGCCGCGCTTCCATCTCCGGCATTGCCTCCGGATCCGTGCAGCGAGCTCCTCGCAGCCAGGTCGTCATGCCTGGCGGGCGGTGTCCCGGACCTCCCGAGCCTGCGGTTACGAGCCGCAGCCGCGGGACGCCACTCCCCGCTCCGCCTTCAGGATCGTCTCTAGAAGACGCCCCTCCTGGAGCGGGGATGCGAATCTCCTAGCACAGATGCGTTCCGTAGTCAATAGCGTAGTCAGCAAGTAGTTGATATTGCGCCGTCGCGTGCGTGGGGCGTCGAGCTCCCATGTCGGTTTCGAGGCTGTCCGCGCATTCAAGGCCGTTGTGGCCGCGGGCCGGAAAGTCGCACAATCGGATTGCAAGACGGCGTCGCTGAATGAACGCCGTCGCAGCGAGCTTCAGGGAGGATGATCCATGCCGACTCGACGCAACTTTGTCGCCGGTACGCTTGCGACCGGCACCGGCGCGCTGCTGGCGACGCAGAGCCCGCACAAGGCCGCCGCCCAGGCCGACCGACGCCAGATCGTCGATGCGCAGGTCCATCTGTGGAAAGCGGAGTCGCCGGACTGGAAATGGGTCCCCGGCCTCCAGCCGCAATTGCCGGAGCCGTTCACCATCGAGCGGCTCGTGCCGATGATGGATGAAGCCGGCGTCGATCGCGCAGTGATCGTCCCGCCGTCATGGCCCGGCGACCGCAACGATTATGCGCTCGAGGCGGTGAAGCGCTACCCCACCCGCTTCCGCGTCATGGGCCGCATCCCGTTGCAGGACCCGAAGTCCGCCGACCTGATTCCGAAATGGAAGGAGCAGCAGGGAATGGCGGGAATTCGCGTGACCTTCAACAACGCGCAGACAATTCCCTGGCTGACCGACGGCACCGCAAACTGGTTCTGGCCAGCGGCCGAAAGGGCCGGACTTCCCGTCATGTGTTTCGCGCCGGGCCGCGTCTCGCTGCTCGGCCCCATTGTGGAGCGGCATCCCCAACTCGCCTTGATCCTCGATCACATGGGCTTGACCGCGGCAATGCTGAAGGACAACAGGGTCGAGGACGCGATCGGGCAGGCCGTGGCGTTGGCCAAATATCCCAATGTCAGCGTCAAGATGTCGGCCTCGCCGGGCATCTCGCGCGAGCCCTATCCGTTCCGCGACGTCGCGGGACACTTGAAGCGCGTGTTCGACGCCTACGGCCCGCAGCGCAGCTACTGGGGCACCGATCTCACGAACTCGTACGCCAAGGCGAGCTATCGCCAGCGCATCAGCCATTTCACCGAAGAACTGAGCTTCCTCAGCGACAGCGACAAGGACTGGGTGATGGGCCGCGCGATCATGCAGCGCCTGCAATGGACGTGACCGGGGCGTATCGCCAGCCCCGCCTGCATCCCTCCGCTCGAACAAACTCGAGAGTACGTCCTGAGGGATGAAATCAGTTCAAGCGCCAAACTCGGTGTGCTCCCCTCCCCCTTGTGGGCGGGGTCGCATCGATGCACCTTGTATACGAGTGTCCAGAAATCGATGAGCCCTTCAAAATCCATAAGTTTCTCTCGATTGGACAACGCGCAGAATGCGATCGCCAGGCAATTCTTGAACGTGACTAATTGGGATGGCGCTTTGGAGCGCATGTCGCGCTACGAGCTATCGCTGGGGCGCCAACTCCGGCAAACACTGTTCGTGCTTGACGTATTAGGGCGCCGTGGCGCACTCCGTCAGCATCATACTCGCAGCTGCTGGTCGAATATCTTTCCTCTTGCCGAGAGCGAATAGACCCCTTGGTCCGTTACTCTGAGCCCCGGGGTTTGTGGCCAATAGTGCCCCCTGGCCGGCCGTGGCCCTAGGACTACCCGGATCAAGCACTATTGCCGCAAAACACGCTGCCGCGGTTCGATGCACCATCGCCGGTGCACCGGGCCATGAAGCAATGGAGTCCAGCCGGAGGCGCACCTCCGACTGGACTCACAGCGTCATCGCGAACTTTACGTTCAAAGGATGAAGTTCGCCTCGGTCAGGTTCAATCCAATACCTGTCAAGACAACCATCATCTCTGCCCCGGCGATGCCATTCGTATCGAGGGATACGTTGGTATTACCACCGCTCTCGGTCCACGTGATTGAGTTGGAAACCGTGCCTGGAGTGTTGGCCGCCACGAACTCAAAGGGTTGATTGCCGTCAACAGAACTAATGGCATCAATGCCGCTCAGATCGATTACATCGGTCGAAGTCCACCCGGATATGACGTCCGCGGTGGCAATCGAAGAGCCGCTGTCCAGAAGGTTAGTAAAGACGTAATGGTCGGACCCAGCCCCGCCGTTCATGGCGTCCTTTCCGAGCCCCCCGATGAGGGTATCGTTACCATCGTTGCCAATCAGTGTGTCGTCGCCCTTCCCGCCTGACAACACGTTCGCAGCCGAATTTCCTGTCAGGGAGTCGTTGAAGTCCGAGCCAATGATGTGTGGTTCGGGGTTTGCCGCCGACCCAGCCACAGCAGTCACCGGGCCGAGCGAGGCCGAATAATCATGGATAGCTTGCCCCGGCGGCCGCCAGCGTTATGCCGATGCTGCTGTCAGCTGTGTCGCCGTCGAAATCAACGACTTGGATCGGCACATCGAAGCTTACAGGATCGGTCGACGGGATTGAAGCGCCAAAGTTTCCGATTTTGAATGGATCTCCCGAAACCCAGGTGTATTCGAGTGCATTATAGCCATCGGAAGTGAAGACAGCGATCGAAGTTGTAATAGTGCTGTCTCCGAATACGCCGCCAACATCGATACCTTTTCCATCGCCATCGAAAACTACCGTGAAAGTGTGCCCGGCTATATCATGGGAGGGGCCAAACGGTTGCGTCAGATCGATAAACAATGGTGGGTTATTGCCGAACGAGATCGCAACGCCCGTGAGCGTGTCGGGGTTGAGTCCGGGTCCGACGACATTACCATCCGCGTCGGAATCATCAAACGCCCTAATGTTGACGGTAGCGCCACTGGTGGCCGTGAACGTCGCCGAGGCGCCGTTCGTTGTGTAATGTCCATCAAAAACATGATCCCGCTTGCTCAACGTATCATAGTCGCCAGACCCTGTACTTGCAGGATTGCCCCTAAGATCCGTCACAAAATCGATGCGGAATGTCTCCTTGGGGCCCTCCAGGACCGGACCCACGTTGCCTCCAATGCCGACGCCCCCTTCATTTGCATTGGTGTTAATGGAGCTATCGAATTGGTGGTTGAGTTGGGGCGTCAGCAACAGGTCGGAGCTATTGTTGTCGATCGGAGCGGCAACTGTTTCGCCGACAGGAATGAACTCTGCCCATTCGCTGTTGCCACCAACGAAATTGTATCCTCCCGCATTAAAGTCGACCCGAGTGATGCTATCTACGACATCATTCATGTCGACGGAATATGTCGCGGTTGCCGGGTCTAGCGTGATCACGAAAACCGGCGTGAGGCCGGCGAACCCCGTCAAGGTGTGACCATCCGGTGAGACGTCGTAAACGATTGGCGTACCGTGAGACGTCAGTCCGCTTGGTGTTCCATCTAACGAGGCCAGGAATCGTACGGTACCCTCCTCGTCGGCGCCATAATTGTTAGAAAGTGTCGGTGTCGTCGGATCCAAGTCGAGATTGAACACTACCAGCGACCCAGCGCCATTGGATAGCACCGCATATTCCGGAATTGTCGCGATCGGAATGTCGTTCTCGATCGTCACCGTCGCGCCGGCGTCGATCACAACGCTGTCGCCGTCGAAGTCGGTCGCCACGAACACCGAAGCCAGGCTCAGGGCGATCGTCTCCGCGTCACCCCCGCCCGTCGCCAGCGGCGTATGGTCAATCTGATCCAGCAGCGTGAACGTGAACGTGTCGTCGACGGTACCCAGAACCGTGTCCGCACCCGCCGTCTGCACCAGCGTGAACACCGCGCGAGCACCCGCAACGCCGTTGACCTGCGTCGGGCTCACCACGTCAAACAGGATGTTCACGCCCTTGCGAGAACAGACCCGTGGCGACATTGTCGATCGCCGCATTGAGCGACACCGTCACCGGCTCGTCGGCACCGGAAGCCACCAGGCCCGCGATCTGCGCGCCCGTGAAGGTCGCCACCGTGGTCGTCGCCGTCGCCGTCGGTGATGCCCGTCGACAGCCCCGTCAGCTCGTCCTCGTCGACGTTGATGTTCACCGTCGCCGCGTTGTTCGCAGGCACGTCGTTCTCGATCGTCACCGTCGCGCCGGCGTCGATCACAACGCTGTCGCCGTCGAAGTCGGTCGCCACGAACACCGAAGCCAGGCTCAGGGCGATCGTCTCCGCGTCACCCCCGCCGGTCGCCAGCGGCGTATGGTCAACCTGATCCAGCAGCGTGAACGTGAACGTATCGTCGACGGTACCCAGAACCGTGTCCGCACCCGCCGTCTGCACCAGCGTGAACACCACGCGAGCACCCGCAACGCCGTTGACCTGCGTCGGGCTCACCACGTCGAACAGGATGCTCTCGCCCTTCGAGTCCAGTCCGGTGTCGACATTGTCGATCGCCGCATTGAGCGACACCGTCACCGGCTCGTCGGCACCGGACGCCACCAGGCCGATGATCTGCGCGCCCGTGAAGGTCGCCACCGTGGTCGTCGCGTCGCCGTCGGTGATGCCCGTCGACAGTGCCGTCGCCAGCTCGTCCTCGTCGACGTTGATGTTCACCGTCGCCGCGTTGTTCGCAGGCACGTCGTTCTCGATCGTCACCGTCGCGCCGCCGTCGATCACAACGCTGTCGCCGTCGAAGTCGGTCGCCACGAACACCGAAGCCAGACTCAGGGCGATCGTCTCCGCGTCACCCCCGCCCGTCGCCAGCGGCGTATGGTCAACCTGATCCAGCAGCGTGAACGTGAACGTGTCGTCGACGGACCCAGAACCGTGTCCGCACCCGCCGTCTGCACCAGCGTGAACACCGTGCGGGCACCCGCAACGCCGTTCACCTGCGTCGGGCTCACCACGTCGAACAGGATGTTCTCGCCCTTCGAGTCCAGTCCGGTGTCGACATTGTCGATCGCCGCATTGAGCGACACCGTCACCGGCTCGTCGGCACCGGATGCCACCAGGCCCGCATGATCTGCGCGCCCGTGAAGCTCGCCACCGTGGTCGTCGCCGTCGCCGTCGGTGATGCCCGTCGACAGCCCCGTCAGCTCGTCCTCGTCGACGTTGATGTTCACCGTCGCCGCGTTGTTCGCAGGCACGTCGTTCTCGATCGTCACCGTCGCGCCGGCGTCGATCACAACGCTGTCGCCGTCGAAGTCGGTCGCCACGAACACCGAAGCCAGGCTCAGGGCGATCGTCTCCGCGTCACCCACGCCCGTCGCCAGCGGCGTATGGTCAACCTGATCCAGCAGCGTGAACGTGAACGCGTCGTCCGACGGTACCCAGAACCGTGTCCGCACCCGCCGTCTGCACCAGCGTGAACACCACGCGAGCACCCGCAACGCCGTTGACCTGCGTCGGGCTCACCACGTCAAACAGGATGTTCTCGCCCTTCGAGTCCAGCCCGGTGTCGACATTGTCGATCGCCGCATTGAGCGACACCGTCACCGGCTCGTCCGCACCGGACGCCACCAGGCCCGCAATCTGCGCGCCCGTGAAGCTCGCCACCGTGGTCGTGCCGTCGCCGTCGGTGATGCCCGTCGACAGCCCCGTCAGCTCGTCCTCGTCGACGTTGATGTTCACCGTCGCCGCGTTGTTCGCAGGCACGTCGTTCTCGATCGTCACCGTCGCGCCGCCGTCGATCACAACGCTGTCGCCGTCGAAGTCGGTCGCCACGAACACCGAAGCCAGGCTCAGGGCGATCGTCTCCGCGTCACCCCCGCCCGTCGCCAGCGGCGTATGGTCAACCTGATCCAGCAGCGTGAACGTGAACGTATCGTCGACGGTACCCAGAACCGTGTCCGCACCCGCCGTCTGCACCAGCGTGAACACCACGCGAGCACCCGCAACGCCGTTGACCTGCGTCGGGCTCACCACGTCAAACAGGATGTTCTCGCCCTTCGAGACCAGCCCGGTGTCGACATTGTCGATCGCCGCATTGAGCGACACCGTCACCGGCTCGTCCGCACCGGACGCCACCAGGCCCGATGATCTGCGCGCCCGTGAAGCTCGCCACCGTGGTCGTGCCGTCGCCGTCGGTGATGCCCGTCGACAGCCCCGTCAGCTCGTCCTCGTCGACGTTGATGTTCACCGTCGCCGCGTTGTTCGCAGGCACGTCGTTCTCGATCGTCACCGTCGCGCCGCCGTCGATCACAACGCTGTCGCCGTCGAAGTCGGTCGCCACGAACACCGAAGCCAGGCTCAGGGCGATCGTCTCCGCGTCACCCCCGCCCGTCGCCAGCGGCGTATGGTCAACCTGATCCAGCAGCGTGAACGTGAACGCGTCGTCGACGGTACCCAGAACCGTGTCCGCACCCGCCGTCTGCACCAGCGTGAACACCACGCGAGCACCCGCAACGCCGTTCACCTGCGTCGGGCTGATCACGTCAAACAGGATGTTCTCGCCCTTCGAGTCCAGCCCGGTGTCGACATTGTCGATCGCCGCATTGAGCGACACCCTCACCGGCCCGTCCGCACCGGAAGCGACCAGCCCCGCAATCTGCGCGCCCGTGAAGCTCGCCACCGTGGTCGTGCCGTCGCCGTCGGTGATGCCCGTCGACAGTGCCGTCGCCAGCTCGTCCTCGTCGACGTTGATGTTCACCGTCGCCGCGTTGTTCTGCGGCATGTCGTCGTCGACATTGACCGACAGCGCCTGCACCACCGCATCGCCGTCCCCGTCCGTCACCGTCGCATTGAAGCTGAGAACGAGATTGTCCTCGGTCGAGACCAACGGATGGTCCAAATGATCGAGCAGCGTGAACGTCCAGGTCCCCGCCACCTCGTCCACGGCCAGCGTAAACACCGGCTTCGCTCCCGCCGTCGCCGTCAGCGTGTCGGTCGCGTCGTTGAACGTATAGACAAGAGGAACCGTTCCAGAGGTCAACGCAGGACCGGTGTAGCTGATCGCCGTCACCCCGCCCGCGCCATCGGTGCCAAAGCTGACGACGCCAAGCGACGCGCTCACGCTGGTCAGCGCACCATCGACGAGATCGTCGCCGGCGCCGGTCACATCGCTGTTGCCGGCAAAGCTCGCCGGCGGCACCAGCAGATCGTCCTCGTCAACCGCCAGCGTGCCGGCCGTGCCAACAGACGGGCCGTCGTCCTCGATCGTGAACACACCCGCGCCCAGGTTGAGAGCCGCCGAGGCGGTGTCGCCGTCGGCGTCCGTCACCGTCAGTTGCAGAAGCGCAGGATCAGACAGCGTCAGCGTCTGCGGATCGTCAGGGTTGCCCGTGTTCGAGTGCCACAGATTGTTCGCCGTGTTGTCGGTGAACGTCACCACGCCGTTGCCGTCAACGCTGATCGTGAAGTAGGTCACACCGCCGATCTGGCCGAGAATGTCGTTGCCAACCTTGTTCAGCACAATCGAGGCGCCCTGGCCGATGCCGTCGCCGTCGCCGGCAGTGGTGTCGGCCGCATCCAGCGCAAACAGCCCAGAGGCGACGCCGGCGCCAGTGAGCACCAGCGCATAGCGTGCGCTGCTAGCACCATCGGTGCCGAAGTTCGCCGCCGGCAAGTTGACCGAGAAGTCCGCTGTCGCAGACACAATGCCGTCGCCACCCGGAGCAACCGGGCTCTCGTCCAGTACAATCGCCGCCGGCGTACCGATCACGACCGCATCCGGCCCGTCGTCCTGGATGACGAACACGCCGGCGCCCAAATTGATCGAGGCAGAGTCCGTGTCCCCATCGGCATCGGTCACCGTCTGGGTCAGCGTCAGATCGCCTGCGGCCGCCGTGGTGAGCGCCTCGGGATCGTCGGGATCGTTGGTGTCGTCGTGCCAGATGTTGTGGGTCTGGGTGAACGTCACATCGCCAAACGTCGGGCTTGCCGGATTGTTGTCGACCGTGATCGTGAAATAGGTGTTCGCGGGAGTGATGCCGGCTTCCGTCGCCGCCGTGCTGCCTTTGACCGTCGTGCCGTCTGCGCTCACATAGAGCAGGATCTCAGCGCCCTGGCCGATCCCGTCGGTGTCCGTGGCGCCGACCATGGTCCAAATTGACGGCAAGCCGCTGTCGTTCTGCCAAAGAATGTCGGCCTTCGCGTCGCCGTTGAAATCGCCCGTTCCCTTGATCTTCTGCCCCGCGTTGAACGGGCCGACGGCACCGACAAACGTGGCGTTGGTGCCGTCCATCAGCCACATGGCGGCAGTGCCGTTGTCGCCCTGCCAGATGATGTCGGACTTACCATCGCCGTTGAAATCGCCCGTTCCCTTGATCGCCCAGCTCGGCCCCGGGTTGAACGGACCGACGGCACCGACAAACGTGGCGTTGGTGCCGTCCATCAGCCACATGGCGGCAGTGCCGTCATCGCCTTGCCAGATGATGTCGGACTTGCCGTCGCCGTTGAAATCGCCGGTGCCCTTGATCTCCCAGCTCGGCCCCGGGTTGAACGGGCCGGCGGCACCGACAAACGTGGCGTTGGGGCCGTCCATCAGCCACATGGCGGCAGTGCCGTCATCGCCTTGCCACAGAATGTCGGACTTACCGTCGCCGTTGAAGTCGCCGGTGCCCTTGATGTGCCAGGTCGGCCCCGGGTTGAACGGGCCGGCGGCACCGACAAACGTGGCGTTGGGGCCGTCCATCAGCCACATGGCGGCAGTGCCGTCATCGCCTTGCCACAGAATGTCGGACTTGCCGTCGCCGTTGAAGTCGCCGGTGCCCTTGATGTGCCAGGTCGGCCCCGGGTTGAACGGGCCGGCGGCACCGACAAACGTGGCGTTGGTGCCGTCCATCAGCCACATGGCGGCAGTGCCGTCATCGCCTTGCCACAGAATGTCGGACTTGCCGTCGCCGTTGAAATCGGCGGCCGCAACGACATGCCACGTGGGTCCAACATTGGACAGGACGGCGGTGGCGGCACCCGTCGTCGTGTCGGAATCGTCCAGCGCGTAAAGCCCGGAGCCCAGGCCCTCGCTGCTGAGCTCGAAGGCTAGGGAGGTCGAGCCTGCACCGTCCGCCCCGTAGGACGGAGACGCGGCGGCAAAGTTGGCGGCGAAGTTCGCCGTGACGCTGGCAACGCCAACCGGCGAAACGCCCCCGGCCGTGTCCGTGCCGACCGCGCTCTCGTCCAGCGTCAGCTCGCCCGCCAGCGCCGCCGTCGGCGTGCCAATCAAAGGCGTGTCGTCGATCACCGTGATCGAAGCGTTGAGTGGGACGTTAGTGTCGGCCGCTGGGCCGCCGGAGTCGGTCACCGTGACGCGGCCGTTGAGGTTTATGGCGATGCTGTCTTCGCCGCCGATCGCTTGATCGACCGGGGCGTGCAGGGTGAAAGCGTAGACGCCCGTCGAAGCGAGCGTCATGGTGAAAACTTTGGTGTCGGTGGCGGGGTCGTAGTCGCTGCTATCGCCGCTGGCGTTGTAATAGCCGATGAGGTTCGGGCCCTCGGTGTCGAAATAGACCTGCTTGCCGCGCGAGGTGAGCGGTCCGTTGGACACGGTCTGCACCGCCGGATTGCCGCCGAGCGGCGCAAAGGCAAAGCTCAGCGTGCCGTCGATCCCGCCGGTGATCAGCGGGACGAAGCTGCCGGCGCTGGCGTTCGTGACTGTGTTCAGCCCGTTTTCGTCAGTGTCCAAGCCGTTGGAGTCGGTGGTGTCCTCGTTGCCGCCCGGGAGGCCTTGCTCCTCCTCGACCACGTCGCTGATCGCGCCATTGATGATCAGCGGCTGAGGCAGAATAGGAATGGGATTCTGAGTGACCCCGCTGATTGTCATGCACACGGACGAGGTGTCGAACCCGAGCTTGCCGTCCGAGATCGTGTAGGTGAAGATGTCATTTGCGGTCTGACCGGCACTTAAGTGCGTGAAGCTTCCGTTCTGATCGTATTGAAAGCTTCCATCCGCGTTGATCGTCAGTTTTGCGCCTGAAGCCAACGTGATCGGGGTGCCGAAGGAAAATGGCAGGCCGTCGAAAGCGATCACGGCGGGCTGCCAGAAACGCATCAGTTGTTGCTTCCAAGTAACAGCGTTTTCCGCTCTCCTGCGCCACGGGCGCGGTCACCGGCGTGGCCGAGGAGGAGCAGCTTCCGGTTCGGTTGCAGGACACCTCCGACGTTACCGGCTTGGATACTGACGAGAACGGGCCGAACACAGTCACCAACGTGACCGTCGGCACGTTCAGCTCGTCCCTTAGCTTCACCGGCAACGACGGGCCGGTGGCCTATTCCTTCCTGCCGGTCCTGGACGGTACGCCGGCCGGTTGCGATACAAGCGGTCCGAACTCACACGGGATAACGAACATGGCGGACAATAAGGTCAGGCTGGACCATGTTGAAAGTTGCAACAGCAACTTTCTTGCATCAAACCGAACCGGCTGGCTCTAACCCTCGACGCTTGGCTCGCCCGCCACGGTGATCCGTTGCGGGCGCAGCAGCTTGAGATGCCCGTCCTCCCCCACCGCGAAGGTGTGGATGTAGAAGCAGGTTTGCATATCGTCGGTCGCTTCCATGACCGGCGACGGCGCCGAGATGATCGGCATGCCGCCGCATTCGCCGATCCAGTCGATATGGCGGTGGCCGTGCATCAGCACGATGCGGTGTGCGAGCGGCTTGAGCCGCCGCACGAACCAGTTGCCGTTGACCAGCGCCGTGCCGATCCGCACGGACAGCGCCTTCGCCAGCCGCGGATACTCCACCACGTGGTGATGCAACGCGACGATCCAGCACGCCCTCGGATATTGCGCGCACGCACTCTCCAGGGCGCGGGTCTGATCGGTCGAGATCATTCCGAGCGCATTGGTGAAGGAGAAGTGGGTATCGGCGTTCGAGTCCAGCAGCACGATCCCGAGCCCATCGTCCCGCTCGGGCGCCACCACCATGGGAAACACGTTGGTCCACAAATCGCTCAGCTCCTTCGACCATACCGGTCTGCCGGTATCGGCGAACCGGGCCATCGTGCCGAGATGAGGCGTCAGGGCCTGCGCGAGCGTCCCGCCCAAACGGCCGCGCGCGCGATCCACCACATGGACACGCTCGCCTTGCAGCGAGCCCATCGCGGACAGGACGCGCAGCTTGCGCAACCGCTTGTTCGGGCTGATCGGCAGATCGAGCCGCGCCGGATTGGCGCGATCGACGATATTCAGGTCGTGGTTGCCGGGAATCATCAGCATTCGCTCGGCAAGCTTGGGATGCCGCGTCACCGCGTCCATGAAATCGACCCACTCGCTCGAGCGGCCGGCATCGGTCATGTCGCCGGTGATCAGGATCACGTCGAGCGGCTCGCCGGCGTGGAGCAGATCCAGTTCGGCGAGCAGCCGCCGCAGGCGTTCGTTGCCGCTCGGCCCCGACCTCCCGCTTTCGATCCGGAAGCCGTAGCGTTCGCCCACACCGTGCACGTCCGACAGGTGCGCGACGCGCCAGGTCTTGCCCGCGCTCGGACGCTCCGCGAACTCATCGAGATCCTGCGGCTGCGCCATGGTCGCGTCGGCGATCGCCCAGACCAGGGCGGCGACTGCGAGATAGGCGGCAACCAGCACGACCGTGTTGGCCAGCGCGACCACGGCCAGATGGCCGGCAGTCCCGACGCCCGCCGCGCCGCGTATCAGAATCCGCGCTCGGCAGCACCGCCGCCAGCACCGCCAGCGCGGCGGCGCAGATCAGCGCGCCGGATACCAAAGCCGCCGCGGCGCGCAACCGCGCGCGCTGCGCCTTGGTGGCCCGTGCCGCCAGCCTCCTCTCGGCCAGTTGGCGCAACGCTTCCCGGCACATGGTGTAGGCGGGCTGGACGGCCAGGGAGTTGAGCGACCAGAAGCTGTTCTCGGCCAGCCGAAACAGGGTGCGGCCGCCGAACCATCCCAGCGCGACCATGACCGCGAGGATGACCAGCGGCCAAATCCCCGCAACCGGATACTCAAGCTTGGTCGTCAGCTTGCTGAGCCAGATCGCGGCGACCACCGGCGCGACCCCGAGTACCAGCCCCGGACCGACGATCAGCACAAACCAGGCCACCGCCAGTTTCGGCAGGCTGATCTCCGCCAGCAGGCTGCCGGCGAGCGACAGCAGCGAGCGACGCTTGGTGCTCGATGCGTCATCCTCGACGTCGCCGCGGCGCGGATCGATGGCCGGCTTCAAGCAGCTTCTCCAACGGACCTGCAGCAGCGGTTCTGGCCTACCGTGCACGGCAAGGGCACCTGTGCGAATCCACGTCGCCGGTGCAGGGATGGATCGATCATCGTGTCAAAGCGAGTCTAGGTTTGCGCGCATCCCGTCCCCGGTTCAAGCTGGAAACGCCGTGACCTCCACGCGACCCTTCGCGTCTCGCGCACGGTCACGGAGCGAGGCTCATGAGCAGTCCCGATGGCGTGGGCATGCGCACCGGTCTCGGACTCATTGGATGGCGCCCACGTTCCTGACCGCAAGCTTTACGATGTAAGTGTCGGGATCGCGCGGGTCGAGCGCGATGTCGAAGCCGAGCTCCCTGCACATGGCAAGCATCGCGGCGTTCTCGCTCAGCACCTGGCCCTCGATGACTGCGAGGCCTTCGGCGCGGGCGTATTCGATGATCAGCTGCATGAGCAGGTAGCCGAGGCCGCGCCCCTTGAGATCGGAGCGGACGAGGACGGCGTATTCGCCGCTGTCGTAGTTTGCGTCCGCATGCAGGCGGATCACGCCGAGCATATTCCCCGTCGCTTCCTCGATGGCGACGAAGGCCATGGCGCGCGCATAGTCGATCTGGGTGAGACGCGCGACGAAGCGGTGGCCGAACTCCTTGACCGGCGCGAAGAAGCGCAGTCGCAGGTCCTGCGGCGTGACCGCGGCAAAGAACGGCCCGTATAGCGGCTCGTCCTCGGGCCGCACCGGACGTACCAGAATCCGTGTCCCGTCGCGCATCGTCGCCGATCGCTCCCATTCCTTGGGGTACGGCCTGATCGCGAAGCGGGGATGGCCGGCCGGACCGCGCCGCGCCGGCTCAAGCGGCGCCACCAGCACGCGGGCATCGACGGCAATGATGCCGCTCTGGTCGGCAAGCACGGGGTTGAGGTCGAGCTCGCGCAGCTCCGGCAGGTCGGCGGCAAGCTGCGCGAGCTTGACGAGGAGGAGCGCGACGGCGTCGATGTCGACGGCCGGGACGTTGCGATAAGCCTGCAGCACGCGGGAGACACGCGTCCGCGCGATCAGGTCGCGCGCGAGCTCGAGATCGAGCGGCGGCAGCGCCAGGGCCTTGTCGTCGATGACCTCGACCGCGGTGCCGCCGCAGCCGAACACCATGACCGGGCCGAAGGTCGGATCGTCCGCAATGCCGGCGATCAGCTCCCGCGCCTTCGGGCGCACGATCATCGGATGAAGCGTCACGCCGGTGATGCGCGCATCAGGCCTCGCACCCCGTGCCCGCGCGAGGATGTCGGTGACCGCGTCGCGGACCGCCGCTTCGTTGGTGAGATTCAGCCGGACGCCGCCGACCTCCGATTTATGAACGATATCGGGCGAAAGGATTTTGGCCACCACCCCGAGCCCCTCGGCCAGCCACGCGCGCGCGGCGACAGCGGCCTCGTCAGCATCGCGGGCAAGGAGCGCGGGTGCGATCGCGATGGAATAGGCCGCGAGCAGCCGCGTCATCTCGATCGGATCGAGCCACGTGCGTCCGCGCTGCACCGCACCGGCGACGACTGCGCGCGCCGCGGCGACGTCCGGCTTGAAGTCCTGCGGCAGGCTCGGCGGCGTCGCCATCAAGTCGTCCTGCGCCTCCCGATAGCGCACCAGGTGCATAAACCCTTGGACCGCCTCGGATTCGGTCTCGTAGCTCGGAATGCCGTCGGCTTCGAAGACTGGCGTGACGGCATCGCTGGTGCCGACCCAGACGGCGAAAATGGGCTTCGACCGGATCACGCTGTTGCGGTGCGCCCGCGCGACGGCGGCGACCGATCTGGCGACGGCCGGCGCCGACGCAAGCGCGGTCGGAACGTTCATGACCAGGATGGCATCGTTCTCGGGATCCGCGATGAGACCCTCGAGCGCGGCGACATAGCGGGCGGGATCGGCGTCGCCGGCGATGTCGACGGGGTTGGCTCGCGACCAGATCGGCGGCAGCGCCGAGTCGAGCTTCAGCATGGTTGCCGGCGAAATGCCGGCGAGGGTGCCGCCGAGATCGACGAGACGGTCGACGGCCAGAACCCCGATGCCCCCGCCGTTGGTCAGGATCGCCAGCCGCTTGCCGAGGAATGGCCGCACCCGCCCGAGCGTCTCGGCCGCAGCGAACAACTCGTCGAGGTCGAGCACCCGCAATAGGCCGGCGCGCCGAAACGCCGCTGCGTAGACCGCGTCCGAGCCGGCGAGTGCGCCGGTATGCGTCTGCGCCGCCTTCGCGCCTTGCGCATGGCGCCCCGACTTGACCACGACGACCGGCTTGATCCGGGCGGCCGCGCGCGCGGCCGACATGAATTTGCGCGCATTGTTGATCGACTCCACGTACAGGAGAATCGCACGTGTCGCTCCATCGAGCGCGAAGAAGTCGAGCAGGTCGCCGAGATCGACGTCGATCATGTCTCCAAGCGAGACCACCGCCGAGAACCCGATACCGTGCACCGCCGACCATTCGATCAGGCCCGCGGTGATGGCGCCGGACTGCGACACCAGAGCAAGATCGCCGGTGGGCGGCATCCGCGCCGCAAAACTGGCATTGAGCCTGACGCGCGACGACAACACGCCGAGGCAGTTGGGGCCGACCAGCCTGAGGCCGGTCGCGCGCGCCGCCTTCTCGCAGCCATCCGCAAGCGAACCGGCTCCGTGCCCGAGGCCGGCGGTGATGATGATCGCCGCCGCCGCACCTTTTTCGCCGGCCGCTTTCACGATGCCGGGGACGAACTGCGGCGGTGCCGCGATCACGATCAGATCGGGTGTCGTCGGCAGGTTCTGAATGGTTTTGACCGCCTTGACGCCTTCGATCTCGGCATAGCGCGGGTTGACGAGATCGATCGGTCCCGCAAATGCCGCCGCACGAAGATTGCTCAGCACGGCGCGACCGGGCGAGGTTGCGCGCGGGCTTGCTCCCACGACCGCCACCGACCGCGGCGCAAACAGCTTGTCGAGACGATAGGTCGACATCTTTCAGGCCAGCCAGGACGAACGCGAGGGCATAATCCTCAGAGCTTCGGACACAGCCGCCCATGCGGCAATGTTTCTCGGCCGCGATAACCCTCAGGCGTCGAGCGCGCTTTGCCGCCCGGTCCCGAGCCCGAGCGCTTCGTCCTCGCGCGTCGCATTGACCGACATGAAATAGTTGTCGGCCGCCGCGCCCGCGATCAGCGGCGTGAGCACGTTGTCGGGGACGTAGCTGACCAGCCGGACCTCGTTGTCCTTCAGGGTGCGGAGAAAGCTATCGGCCCAAGCCATTATCGAAGGTCATCGTCAGAGGTCATCGTTGACGTCATACGTTGCCGCGGCGATCGACGTGTGATGAAGCGTCACGCCGGACGCTTGACCCCTAGCCTATCTGCGCGCCGGTTGCAAAGATGGACGGGAATGCGAGGATGAGCCTCGCCCGCGCGCGCCGGCGCGGCGGCCGAGAGACACCTGGAGGATGATGACGATGCGCAGGCGCTCTATCCTGCTCGCCGTGTTCGGCGCGCTTGCGGCAGCGGGACCTGCGGTTGCGCAGAGCTATCCGACCCGTCCGATCACGCTCGTCGTTCCGTTCGCGCCGGGCGGCAGCGCCAGCACCGCGGCACGCAGCGTCGCCGACAAGATGAGCGAGACGCTGGGCCAGCAGATCGTGATCGACAACCGCGGCGGCGCCGGCGGCACAGTGGCGACGCGCGCTGTCGCCAAGGCCCCGCCCGACGGCTACACCCTGCTGGTGATCACCAGCGCGACCGTGGGGACATCACCCAGCCTGTTCCAGAATCTCGGCTACGATCCGCACAAGGACTTCGCGCCGATCGGCCTGATCGCGGCCACGCCGAACCTGATCGCGGTGCATCCGAGTTTTCCCGCCCGCTCGCTGGCCGAGCTGATCAAGATCGGCAAGGAAACCACGACGCCGATTCCCTATGGCTCGCCCGGTACCGGCACGCTCAACCATCTGACCGTCGAGCTCCTCGCCTACCGGACCGGCATGAAGCTCTCGCATGTCCCGTACAAGGGCGCGGGGCCGGCGCTGAACGACCTGCTCGGCGGTCACATCGGCGTGCTGATCAGCGCGATCCCGAACGCCCACAGCCATATCGTCGCCGGCACCATCTACGGGCTCGCGGTGACGGGCGCGAAGCGTTCGGCGCTGATCCCCGAGGTGCCGACCTTCGCGGAGGCCGGACTTTCCGGCTACGACGTGCCGCTGCGATGGGGCATGGCCGCGCCGGCGGGCACGCCGCGCCCCATCATCGACAAGCTCAACGCGGCGCTCAATGCCGCGCTCGCGACCGAAGAGGTGCGCCAGCGGCTGGCGATCGAGGGCGCCGAGCCGCAGCCGACCACGCCCGAAGCGTACGGCGCTATCATCGACCGCGAGGTGGCGATGTGGTCGGACCTGGTGAAGGCCGCGGGGATCAAGCCGGAATAATGTAAGCTTGAAGGAGCAGGTGCAGGACTGATCAACAAGACCAATCCGCAAGACGAGCACAAAGACCAGTTAAGGTCGACCATGAGGAAACGCAGGAATGCCCAAGCTGATCGCTTTACGTAACGGCGCCGTTGCGGCGGCGCTGATGGCGGGAGTTTTCCTGCTGGCAGCGCCCGCCGTCGCGCAGGACTATCCCAACCGGCCGATCACGCTGATCGTGCCGTTCCCGCCCGGCGGCAGCACCACCATCGTCGGGCGCATCGTCGCGGACAAGATGAGCGAGGTGCTCGGCCAGTCGATCGTGGTCGACAACCGCGGCGGCGCCGGCGGCACCATCGGCAGCCGCGCGGTCGCGAAGAGCGCGGGCGACGGCTACACCATCCTGCTGGGATACACCGGCACGCTGGCGATCGGACCGAGCCTTTACGGCAATGTCGGCTACGATCCCCGCACCGATTTCGAGCCGATCGGCCGCATCGGCACGGCGCCGAACACCCTGGTGGTGCATCCGTCGTTTCCCGTGCATTCGGTGCCCGAGCTGATCGCCTACGCCAAGGCCAATCCGGGCAAGGTCAATTACGGCTCGGCCGGCATCGGCACGGTCAGCCACGTCTGCGGGGAATACTTCGCCACCGTCGCCGGCGTGAAGATCACCCACGTTCCCTACAAGGGAACCGGACCGGCGATCATCGACCTGCTCGGCGGCCATATCCCGATGGCGTTCGCTCCGGTCCCCGCCACGCATGAAAACGCCAAGACCGGAAGGCTGCGCATGCTCGCGGTGACCAGCGCGGTGCGATCGACGCTGCTGCCGGAGGTCCCGACGATCGCGGAAGCCGCGCTACCCGGGTTCGAAGCGGTGCTGCGCTATGGCCTGGTCGCTCCTCCCGGCACGCCGCGTGCGATCATCGAGAAGCTCAACACCGCGCTCAACACCGTGCTGGCGAACCAGGACGTGCGGGCGCGACTCGCCATCGAAGGCGCCGAACCGCTGCCGTCGACGCCGGCGGAATACGGCGCGGACATCGACCGCGAGGAAACCCAGTGGTCGAAGGTCGTGAAGGCTTCCGGCGCCAAGGCGGAGTAGCAGGACACGCAGAAAGTCGGAGCGGCTATGGGCGCCACATCCAATCGGTGCGCAGCATGGATCGCGCTCATCGCCGCAATCGGCGTCGGCGCGGCACCCGCGGCCGCGCAGCCCTATCCGAACCGTCCCATCACGCTGGTCGTGCCATTCCCGCCCGGCGGCAGCGCGACCATCATCGCGCGGATCATCGCCGACAAGATGAGCGAAGCGCTCGGCCAGCAGATCGTGGTCGACAACCGCGGCGGCGCCGGCGGCTCGATCGCCGCGCGCCAGGTCGCCAAGAGCGCGCCTGACGGCAGCACCCTTCTGCTCGCATTCACCGGAACGCTCGCCGTCAGTCCGCTGATCT
Organism: uncultured Alphaproteobacteria bacterium; assembly: GCA_963835165.1. Taxonomy (GTDB): domain Bacteria; phylum Pseudomonadota; class Alphaproteobacteria; order Rhizobiales; family Xanthobacteraceae; genus VAZQ01. Next base: position 70,734 of record CAWIGD010000008.1, on the reverse strand, counting down.
TTGCGAATGTCGGCTACGATCCGCGCAAGGACTTCGCCGCCATCGGCCTCATTGGAATGGCGCCGAGCGTGCTGGCGGTAAATCCTTCGGTGCCCGCCCATTCGGTCGCCGACCTGATCAAGATCGCCAAGGCGGCCCCGGGACAAATCCAATACGGCTCGCCGGGCATCGGAACGACCAATCACCTCGCCGGAGAGCTGCTCGCCTCCGTCGCAGGCATCAAGATCACCCACATTCCATATAAAGGTACCGGGCCGGCGATCACGGATCTCCTCGGCGGTCACATCTCCATGATGTTCGCGCCGATCCCGGCCGCCCACGGCAACGTCTCCGCCGGAATGCTCCGCGCGCTCGGCGTGACCAGCCTGAAACGCTCGAACCTCTGGCCCGACATCCCGACCATCGCCGAAGCCGGCCTGCCCGGCTTCGAGGTGGTGCAGCGGTCGACACTGCTCGCGCCCGCAGGCACGCCGCGCCACATCATCGAGCGGCTCAACAAGGAACTCAACGCCGTGCTCGCCACCGACGAGGTGAGAAGGCGGCTCGCGGTCGAAGGCGGCGAGCCGGTGCCGGGCGCTCCGGAGGAATACGCGGCCGATATCGACCGTGAGGAAATGCGATGGTCGAAGCTTGTCTCGGCCATCGGTCTCAAGGGTGAATGAAAGGCGATGGCGATGTCGACTCGCACCAGAAGCCTTGCGGTCTTCACGGCGCTGCTCGCGCTCGGCGCCATGCCGGTCCCGGCGCGGGCGCAGGCCTATCCGAACCGGCCGATCACGCTGGTCATTCCGCTGCCGCCGGGCGGCACCAACGACATGATGGCACGCGCCGTCGCCGACAAGCTCAGCACCGGGCTCGGCCAGCAGGTGGTGATCGAAAATCGCGCCGCGGGCGGCAGCGGCACCGTCGGCACCCGTCAGGTCGCGAAAAGCACGCCCGACGGCTACACGCTGCTGCTGGGATACACGTCCACGCTGGCCACCGGCCCGAGCATGCATCGCAATGTGGGTTACGATCCGCGCAAGGATTTCGCACCGATCGGTCTCATTGCGGTGGCGCCGGCTTTGCTGCTGGTGCATCCGAGCGTGCAGGTCCGCAACGTGAGCGACCTGATCGCGATGATGAAGGCCGCAAGCCCGGCGTTCCAGGTCGGCACCCCCGGCATCGGCACCGTCAATCACCTGGCATCGGTGCTCTTTGCACAGCAGGCGGGCGTAGACGTGCAGCAGATCCCCTACAAGGGCTCCAATCCGTTGATCACCGATCTCGCCGGCGGCCACGTCAAGGTCGGCTTCAATCCGATCCCGGTGTCGCGCGCGGCGCTGGAAGGCGGCCTGATCCGGGCGCTGGCCGGGACCTCGCTGAAACGCTCCACCCTGTTCCCGGACCTGCCGACCGTCGCCGAATTGGGGTTGCCCGGCTTCGACGCGGTCCTGAGCTACGGGCTGGTGGCGCCGGCCGGCACACCGCAGCCGATCATCGAGCGGCTGAACAAGGAACTGCGGGCCGCGCTCGCGACCGACGAGGTCAAGCGGCGGCTTTACCAGGAAGGCGCCGAGCCGATGGCGACCACGCCGGAGGAGCATGCGGCCCTGATCGACCGCGAGGAAAGCAAATGGTCTGTTCTGATCAAGTCGATCGGCCTGAAGCCGGAATGAGTGCTATGAGGCTGCCCATGAAACACAATGTCTCGTTCCTGGTGCGCGTGCTGCGGCACTTCCTTTCCTTTCCGAGGTCATTCCGGGGCCCGAGCGCCCCGGAATGACAACGGAGAGATCGGTGCAGCTCAATCGCGATTCGCGCTCGTGGCGTCCGTCGTCGCCATCCTGCTCCCGGCCCCCGCCGCGGCGCAGGATTATCCGAGCCGGCCCATCACCCTGATCGTTCCCTACTCGGCCGGCGGCGGCAACGACCTCATGGCGCGGACCGCCGCCGAGAAAATGAGCAAGACGCTGGGCCAGCAGATCGTGATCGAAAATCGTGGCGGCGCGGGCGGCAGCATCGCCACCCGCCAGATCGCCAAGAGCGTGCCCGACGGCTACACGCTGGGGCTCGGCGGCACCGGCACGCTCGCCATCAATCCGACGCTCTACGGCAATGTCGGCTACGACCCGCGCAAGGATTTCGCCCCGGTCGGCCTCATCGCCACCAGCGCCCTGGTCGTATGCGTGCACCCGTCGCTGCCGGTGCGCTCGATCCCCGACCTGATCGCGCTGGCGAAGAAAAGCCCGGGCACGCTGACCTACGCTTCGGCCGGGACCGGCAGCGGCATCCATCTCGGCAGCGAATATTTCGCCGCCTCCGCCGGCATCAAGCTGACTCATGTTCCTTACAAGGGCAGTTCGCCGGCGCTGACCGATCTGATCGGCGGCCATGTCGCGATCTATTTCAGCTCGCTGCCGCCCGCGGTCGCCCTGGTGAAGGAGGGCAAGGTGCGGGCGCTGGCGGTGACCAGCGCCAAGCGCTCGCCGATCTTCCCGGACCTGCCGACGGTCGCGGAAGCCGCGCTGCCCGGCTACGAGGCGGTGCTGCACTACGGGATCGTCGCGCCAGCGGGCACGCCGCGCCCGATCATCGATAAGCTCGGCGCGGCGCTGCGCGCCGCGGTGACATCCGACGAGTTGAGATCGCGCCTCGCCGATGATGGCGCCGAACCGCTGGCGTCGACGCCCGAGGAATACGCCGCCGACATCGACCGCGAGGAGACGAAGTGGTCGGCGATCGTCAAGACGTCGGGCGCGAAGGTGGATTGAGAGAGCCTGCCTGTCCCGGACGAGCCATGTAGGGTGGGCAAAGGCGCAAGCCATGACGCCAACTGAAGCCAAGATTCGTGCGCGCCGTGCCCACGCGGGGCGCTTAAGCCGAACCGCGCTCATGCTTGCGTGTCCCGGACGAGCGAGCGCACGCGAGCGAAGATCCGGGACCCAGGGCGACATGCTGCGTTATAAGAACAATATTGAGCTGCGCACGTCTTGCGCTGGATCCCGGGTCTCGTTCCGCTACGCTGCACTCGCCCGGGACACGAGAGCGCCTGTTGTCGCGAGCGAATAGAGCATGAACGGATCGCTCGACCAGAAATCGCGCACCGGCTGGCAGCACGATCTCTACGATCTGCTCCGCCGCCATGACATCACCCAATTCGCCTATGTGCCCGATGCCGGCCACAGCGTTCTCATCGATCGATCGATCGCCGATACCGGCGTGCGCTCAATTCCATTGACCACCGAAGAGGAAGGCGTGGCGCTGATCGCCGGCGCCGATCTCGGCGGCGCACGCGCCGTGCTGCTGATGCAGTCGAGCGGCGTCGGCAACTGCATCAACATGCTCTCGCTGATCAAGGGCGCGCGCTTTCCGTTCCTCACGCTGGTCAGCATGCGCGGCGACTTCGGCGAGGGAAATCCGTGGCAATTTCCCATGGGCCAGGCGACCCAGCCGGTGCTGGAGGCCATGGGCGTCATTTGCCTGCGCATCGAGCAGCCGCGGGACGTGATCCCCACCACCAGCGCGGCGCTGACCATGGTGTTCAAGAGCGGCCAGGCCGTGGCCGTGCTGCTCTCGCAGCGGCTGATCGGCGCCAAGCCGTTTTGAGGACAGAGCGATGCCTCCCGCCAGCGCGACATCCAGGTTGGCTGCGGCCGCCGCACCGGGCTTCGTGCTCGAACGCAGCGAAGCGGTGCCGGCGCTGATCGGCCGCCACCAGGATTTCCTGTTCATCGCCGGCCTGGGCGGCACCGCCTGCGACGTCGGCGCGGTGACGGGCGATGGCCCCCATGTCTATTCTCTCGGCGGCGCCATGGGCGCGGCCTGCGCCATGGGTCTCGGCCTCGCGCTCGCGCGTCCGGACAAGCGCGTCCTGGTCGTCACCGGCGACGGTGAACTCCTGATGAACCTCGGCGCGCTCGCCACCATCGCCGTCATCGACCCGCCGAACCTCGCCATCCTCTGCGTCGACAACGGCCACTACGGCGAGACCGGCTGGCAGAAAAGCCATACCAGCCTCGGCGTCGACCTCGAGAAGATCGCAATCGGCTCCGGCATCAAGCGCACGCACACCGTTGCGGTCGACGCCGATATCGCCGCCGGCGCGCGCCTGCTGCGCGAAGGCAACGGCACGGCGTTCGTCCTGCTGCGGGTCAAGCCCACCGAGCCGGCCGAGTTCAAACGGAATTTCGATGCTTCGCTGTGCCGCGATCGCTTCCGCGCCGCCTTGCAATCGCGCTAGTAGTATGGAGACGCCGTCATTCCGGGGCGACGCGAAGCGTCGAGCCATGCTCGGGCTCCGGAATGACGGCGATGGAACATTAGATAAGCAGCGCCACGCTCACGGGATTCGTTCGAAGGGGTAACAGAATGCAGTTCACCTTTCCCGAAGAGCAGCAGGCTTTTGCCAACTCGGTGCGCCGCTTTGCGCTCGCCAAGCTCGCACCGGATGCGCTCAAGCGCGCGCACGACCCACGCTATCCGTTCGACGTCGCGAAGCTGATGAGCGCGCAGGGGCTCATGGGCATCAGCCTTCCGGAGGCTGACGGCGGCCAGGGCGGAACGCTGATGGACGCAGTCATCGCCATCGAGCAGGTCGCCGCCGTTTGCCCGCGCAGCGCCGACGTGGTCCAGTTCGGCAATTTCGGACCGATCCGCACGTTTGCCGAATACGGGACGCCGCAGCAGAAGGCGCGCTGGCTGCCCGACCTCCTGCAGGGCCGCATGGTGATGAGCCTCGGCATCACCGAGCCCGACGCCGGCTCCGCCGCGACCGACCTCAAGACCAGCGCGAAGCCGGACGGCGCGCACTACGTCATCAACGGCAGCAAGGTGTTCTCCACCTTCAGCCCCGACGCCGCGATCTTCCTCATCTATGTACGCTACGGACCGGGGCTTGGCGGCATCGGTTCGGTGATCGTCGAGCGCGACGCGCCGGGCTTCAACATCGGACAGCCGTCGAGCTTCATGAGCGGCGAGGAATGGTGCGAGCTTCATTTCGACAACTGCCGCATCCCGGCGGAGAACGTTTTGCTAGGTCCGGGCGGGTTCAAGAAGCAGATGGCAGGATTCAACATCGAGCGCCTCGGCAATACCGCGCGCTCGCTCGCATTCGGGCGCTATGCCTTCAACCAGGCGCGCGAGCATGCCATGACCCGGCAGCAGTTCGGCCGGCCGTTGTGCGAGTTTCAGGGCCTGCAGTGGAAATTCGCCGAGATGGCGATCAAGCTCGAAGGCGCCCAGCTCCTGCTCTATCGCGCCGCGGCCAACGCCGATCGCGGACTACCGTCGGCCTACGAGACCGCCATCGCCAAGGCCGCCTGCAACCAGGCCGGATTCGAAGTCGCGAGCGAAGCGGTCCAGATCATGGGCGCGATGGGCTATAGCCAGGACAGCCTGGTGGAATGGTGCATGCGGCGATGCCGCGGCTGGATGATCGCGGGCGGTTCGATCGAGATTTTGAAGAACCGCATTGCCGAGCACATCTTCGACCGCCGGTTCGACCAGCGTCGTCCCAAGCCGGCCGAGGCCGCGGAGTGATCGCGCGCGTCCCGCTCGGCAGGGAGCGATCATCCGGTTGCGCACCGGAGCCGTTCTGATCGGGGCCCGGCCGATCTGGCGGTGACGTTGACCTCGACGGTCATTCCGAGATGGTCCGAAGGGTAGCCGGTCCAGGTGCCGTGCAGCGGTATCGCATGGCGTGGATCGCGCACCACCGCGACCCGGACGAGGCCGCGGTTGCCGACGATCCCGCTTGCCGGATCGAAATCGACCCAGCCCGGCCCCGGCAGATAGACCTGGGCCCAGGCGTGGGTGTTTCCGCCGCCGTCATCGCGGTCGTCGCTGCGGTCCGGCAGATGCAGATACCCCGAGACGAAGCGCGCGGCCATTCCCAGTGAGCGCACGGCCTCGATCATGAGCATAGCGAGGTCGCGACAGCTCCCGCTTCCGATCCTGAGAGTGAGCAGCGGATCCTGAATTCCCTTCTCGTGCCTGGCCACATGGGTGAAGGTCTGCTTGATGGTCCGGGTCAGCGCGACCAGGAGCGCACGCGTGCCGGTCGATCCACTCTTGCGCAAGAAACGGTGAGCCCACTGGTCGAGCTGGTGATGCGGGTCCGGGAACTGCCGGTCGATGAACTGCACGAGGCCGGGCCGGTCCCCCGCGTCGTAGATGAATGGCCAGGTGCGGGCAAAATCCTCGATGTCGGCTTCGACAATGTCGGCCGGGGAATGATCCAGACGAATGGTGCTGTCGAAGCGAAGCGCCTCGGCCCTGCCGGCGAAGCGCGCGATGGCGACATGGTTGCCGAACACATCCTGGATCCAGCGCAGATTCGTCGGTTTGGGGGTGATTTCGAGCCTTGATTCGAGCAGCTTCTGGTCATGGCTCTCCCGCGGACGCAACATCATCCGGTGTTCGCCGAAGGAGACCGGCCGCTTGTACTGATAGGTGGTGATATGTCTGACGGTGAGAATCGTCATTGCAACCTTAATGATTCGTCTATTGATAGCATGCATTTTCCGCGCCAAACACAAGACGGCCCATCCCACGAAACTGTCCCCAGATGAACGAGACGCTGGATAGTCTTCTGGCGGCTGACGAGCCGCCGGCTTTCACGGCAGACAACGAAACCGGCACATCGCCGCTCCTCATCGTCGCCGATCACGCGGGAAAGCATTTTCCGCGGCGGCTCGGACAGCTCGGCCTTTCCGATGCCGAAGCCGGGCGTCATATCGCCTGGGACATCGGCATCGGAGCGGTCTGCCGCCTGCTCGGACAGGCGCTCGATGCCGTCGTCGTCCGGCAGAACTATTCCCGATTGGTCATCGACTGCAACCGCACGCCGGGGTCGGACACCTCAATCGCCGAACTGAGCGAGCTGACGACCGTGCCGGGAAACATCGGCCTGAGCGAACGTGACAAGCTCGCGCGCGTTCGGGAGATCTTCCAGCCCTATCACCGCCGCATCGCCAACGAGCTCGATCGGCGACGGGAAGCCGGCCAGCCGACGGCGCTGATTTCGGCGCACAGCTTCACACCGGTTTTCAAGACCGAGACGCGGCCCTGGCATGTCGGCGTGCTCTATAACCGCGACCGGCGTTTCGCCCAGATTGTGATGGAGCTCCTGCATCGCGAGGACGGTCTCGTCGTCGGCGACAACGAACCATACAGCGTCACCGACGCGTCGGACTATACGATCCCGATCCATGGCGAGCAGCGGGACCTGCACCATGTGGCGCTCGAAATTCGCCAAGACCTCATCGCGGATGAAGCCGGTCAGCGAACGTGGGCGGCGCTGTTTGCGCGACTGCTCCCGCAGGCTTATCAGCGGCTCACGAGCGTGCAGGTCGCCAAGTAAGACCCGACGGCTCATCGACCTTCGTCGCACCGCTCCAGGCGCCTGTCACACGAGGAGTGGCGACGCCGCGCCGGCGCAAGCCGGATTATTTCGGCGGAACCGGCATGCGCACGAGTTCCGCGATCTGTTCCTTGGTGAGCGGCGCGGACATGAATTTGGTCGCGATCGCTTCCGCCATGATGGCGTCCATGCCGACGATCTGATCGGGCGAGAGCGCGCTCTTGGGTACGAGTCCGGGTATCTTTTGCGCCACGTCGAGCGGAACGCCGGCGATTTCAGCAAAGAACGTCACCGCGTCCGGTGACGAATACATGTAATCGATCGTCTCCCGGTAGGCCGCCATGTATCGGTCGAGCACGGCCTTGCGCGACTCCATCGTCGCGGCGTTCGTGATGTTCACCCGGACGGTGCGGTTGCGCAGGCTGACGACGTCCGAAGCCCGGGCCACGATGCGAAGCTTCCCTTCGTCGGCCTCCTTGAGCCCGATCGGGATGGTGCTCCACGCCACATCGACCTGGCCGGTCATCCCCGATGTGAAGCTCGGCGTGACGCCGCCGGTGCTGGTCGGCTTGGCGGTGATCTTCTCCTGCGCAAGCAAGGCCAGCAGCGCGGCGTGGCTCGACGAGCCGCTGACCGAATAGCCGATGGTCTTGTCCTTGAAGTCGGCGACACTGCGGATGGGCGACTGCGCGGGGACGAACCAGTAGATGTCCGGCTGTCCCGTGGTTTCCGCGCTGAATACGCGCACCGGCGCACCCTTGGAAAAGCTGCCGAGCACGGTCGATATCCCGACCGACACGGCGGCGTCGATCGATTGGCCGATGATCGCGCCCAGGGCTTCGGCGCCTCCGCCGGTGAACAGCAGCTCGGCATTGACGCCGTGCTTCTTGAAGATGCCGGCCCGATTGCCGATCTCGGTGATGGAGGTGTCCCATGCGCCGCGCTGCGGCACGGCGATCTTCAACGTGTCTTGCGCCGATGCCGGCGCGTTCCCGGCGACCAGGAATGCAGCGGCGGCGGCGAACAGGAGCGAAACGGTCTTGATGACAACCACGGAAATCCCCTTGCGTGAGGCGGAGCGACACGATCGCACGTGCGATCGATGCGACAGCGGTCGAGAAGTTCCTGATCGAGCGCGCATCTAGTGCGGTGGATTTGAAGTTCCTACCATTGTAGCCGCGCACTCCTTTAGGAACTTCAGACCGCACTAGAATCATAAAGTTGCTAGTGTCCCTTTGATTCCGAAGTTCGCGTCAGGGGGTGCCGCGAGAGTTTGCGAACTTCGGAATCGGGACACTAGAGCAGAATTCCGGAATGGGGCAGCACTCCTTCTCTCCCGCTCCCGTCGTCGCTCGAACGCAATATGTGATATTGGGCCTGGAGTCTCGCGCTCGTCGCCGGTTGCCGGCAGAGTCGAAGCGAAGTGAGCAATGACGGCGGACAATCTGACGCGCGATCCGGCTTCGCAGTCGCGGCCCATGCCGATCGGCGCCTCCCCGGCAAATCTCGCTCTCCGCCAAGCGCTGTTCTCGCCGCGCTGCGTCGCCATCGTGGGGCAATCCGACGACGCCGGCAAAACCGCCGGGCGGCCGCTGAAATTCCTGCGGCAGATGGGTTATGCCGGCCGCGTCTATCCGATCAATTCCCGACGCGAGAGCGTCCTGGGCGAGCGCGCCTGGCCCTCGCTCGCGGCGCTGCCGGAGACCCCCGATCACGCCTACATCGTGACGCCGACCGAGGCCGCGGTCGAGGCGGTCGAGGAATGCGGCCGCCTCGGGGTCAAAGTGGCAACGGTGCTCGCCGACGGCTTCGCGGAAACCGGCGGCGAGGGACTGGCGCGGGAAAGGCGCCTGCGCGACACCTGCGCGCGCACCGGCATGCGCCTCGTCGGACCTTCGAGCCTCGGCGTGGTCGACCTGCGCACCAAGGCCATGCTGACGGCGAACGCCGCCTTCGACGAGCCGGAGCTGCCGGCCGGCCGTATCTTCGCCGCCTCCCACAGCGGCAGTCTGATCGGTGCCCTGCTCTCGCGCGGCAAAGCGCGCGGCGTCGGCTTCGCCGGCCTGGTTTCGGTCGGCAACGAGGTCGATCTCTCGCTCGGCGAAATCTGCGCGACCACGCTCGATGATCCCGGCATCGACGGCTACATGCTGTTTCTCGAAACCATGCGCCATGCCGAGACGTTGCGCCGTTTTGCGCTCGCGGCAGCGGAGCGCGGCAAACCGATCATCGCCTACAAGCTCGGCCGCTCGGCGGCGGCGCGCGAGCTTGCGGTCTCCCATACCGGCGCGCTCGCGGGCGAGGACGACGTCGCCGATGTCTTCCTCAAGGCTTGCGGCATCGCGCGGGTCGACACGCTCGACGGCCTGATCGAAGGCCTGCCGCTGCTGTCGCGGGTCCCGGTTGCGACGCGCGGGAGCCGCAAGCGCGTGGGCGTGGTGACGACGACGGCAGGCGGCGCCACCATGGTGGTCGATCCGCTGGCGGGCCGCGGGGTGACCATCGAGCCGGCGAGCGCGGCGACATTGGCGCAACTCGCCGGCGCGGGGATCGAGGTCAAGCCCGCGCGGATGGTCGATCTCACCATCGCGGGCGCGCGCTACCAGACCATGAAATCGACGCTCGACATTCTGCTCGCCGCGCCGGAATTCGATCTCGTGCTCGCGGTCGTCGGCTCGTCCGCGCGCGCACAGCCGGACATGACGGTGCGGCCGATCATCGACAGTGCCGGTGCGGGAAAGCCGCTGGCCGCCTTTCTGGCGCCGGATGCGCCGGAGGCATTGGCGGCGCTGAGCCGCGCGGGCGTGCCGAACTTCCGCACGCCCGAGGCCTGCGCCGACGCGATCGCCGCCGCGTTGGCGCGGCGCGCGCCCCAGCCGATCGCCGCCCGCTCCGCTGCCCGAGCGGGAAGCGGCGGCCCCATGCTCGACGAGCTCGCAGCCGGGGCGCTGCTCGAGCGCCTCGGCATCGCGCGCGCGCCCGCGGTCGCGCTCGATGCCGGCATGACCCGGACGCCGCCCCTGCCCTTTCCCTATCCGGTCGCGGTCAAGCTCCTCTCCGCCGAGATCGCGCATAAGAGCGACATCGGCGGCGTCGTGCTCGGCGTCGCCGACGGCGCGGCACTGCTCGCCGCGATCGCAACAATCCGCGCCAATGTGGCCGAACGAATGCCCGAGGCCCGTGTCGCACGCGTGCTGGTGCAACCCATGGTCTCAGGCCTCGGCGAAGTCCTGCTGGGCTATCGTGTCGACCGCGATGTCGGGCCCCTGGTCATGGTGGCGGCGGGCGGCGTGCTCACCGAGATCGAGCGCGACCGCAGCCTGCGGCTGGCGCCGGTCGATCTCGCTGCGGCGCACGAGATGATCGCCGAGGTGCGCGGCCTCATCGCGCTCACCGGTTACCGCGGCAAGTCCAAGGGCGATCTCGCGGCCCTCGCCGACGCCATCGTCGCGCTGTCGCGGCTGGCGGATGATGCCAGTGTCGCGGAGGCGGAAATCAATCCGCTGATGGTGCGGCCCGCGGGCGAGGGCGTCGTCGCCGTCGATGCCGTGGCGAGACTCGTGATGTGAGGCTTATGGTGTGACGCTTTTGGTGTAATGTTCCGACCGCGAGCCATCCGGAGCCATGCATGTCCCACGCTGAAGCCCTGCAGACGCTTCATCCCGCCGTCGGCGCGACCGAGGCCATTGTCGACTTCGTCAGCGAACTGCGCCACGCCGCGCTCTCCGACGAGGTCCGCCACTACGCGCGGCGCCATCTGCTCGACACCGTGGGCGTCATGATCGCGGGCGCGGGCGGCGAGGTCGCGACCCGCGCGGAGGCGGTGCTGTCGGCGGTGCGACCGGCGGGCCGCATCCCGGTGCCCGGCCGCGCGCGGCGGGCCGATCTGATCGATGCCGCTTTCCTCGGCGGCACCGCGGCGCACGGCATCGAGCTCGACGATGGCTTCCGGCAGGGATCGGTGCATCCGGGCTGCGTGGTGGTGCCGGCGGTGCTCGCGCTCGGCTATGAGCGCGGGATCACCGGCGCGGCGCTGATCGAGGCCGTGGTCGCCGGCTATGAGGCCGAGATCGCGATCGGGCGCGCCTGCCATCCCGACCTGCGCCAGCGCGGATTCCATCCGGCGGCCACGGTCGGCGTGTTCGGTTCGGTCATGGCCGCGGGCAAGCTGCGCCGACTTTCGGCGGTGCAACTCGCCAACGCGCTCGGCATCGCCGCCTCGAGCGCAGCCGGGCTGTTCGCATTCGTCAACGGCGGCGCCGACATCAAACGCCTGCATGCCGGCCATGCCTCGCGCGAAGGCCTGCAAGCCGCGCTGCTGGCGGAACAAGGGGTCGAAGGCCCGCCCGGCGTGATCGAGGCGCGCGACGGCTTCATGCAGGCTTTCGCCTTCGGCCGCGCCGATAAGGCGCGCGCCACACTCGCCTGAACCGGGCTCGTCGGCGCGCGCGATCACACTGCCGCCGGCGGTGCCGTTCGGCATCACCGACTGCTACATCAAGCCCTATCCGTGCTGCCGCCATATCCAGCCGGCAGTCGAGGCGCTGATCGGCTTGCTCAACGACGAGAACATCGCCACCGACGAAGTCCAGCGCATCGACGTCGCGACCTATCGCATCGCCGCCGAGCACGCCGAGACCGGCTGGGACGACTTCGCCAGCGCGCAGCTGAGCTTCGCCTACCTGATGGGGCTCGCGCTGCGGTTCCGCGCCATCAAGGTCGAGCACTTCACCGATGAGATGCGGCGCGACCCTGCCTTCGCCGCGATCGCCCGCAAGCTCCACGTGACCGCGCCGCCGGACATCGACCGGCTCTATCCGCAACTGCGTCCGGCGCGGGTGACGGTCACGACCGCGCGCGGCAGCTTCACCCGCCAGGCCGACGAGGCGCTCGGCTCGCGCATCGTGCCGCTCGACGACAGCGGCCTCAAAGCCAAGTTCCTGGATCTCGTGGGTCCGGTGTTCGGTCCGGCGCGGGCGAAGGAGCTGATGGAGCGGCGTGTGGTCGATCGATGCGGTCAGCGACGTTGCGCCGCTGGTAGAAGCGATGGCGAAGCCTAAGCCGGCGTAGCCGGCTACACCTCTCCCGCTTGCGGGGGAGGTCGGCGAGCGCAGCTCGCCGGGTGGAGGCACTCCGACACGATCATCGTGCTTGCCCCCTCCCATCGTGCTTGCCCCCTCCCATCGTGCTTGCCCCCTCCCCTGCCCTCCCCCGCAAGCGGGGGAGGGAGCGCACCGAGCGCGCGGCAAGTCGATCACCCATATTTCGGGAACAGCGCGAGCGCATTGGTGCGGCCGATCTCCGCGCGGCGCGCCTCCGACAAAAATCCGGACTCGTAGGTCCTGATCATCTCGGCGATCACCCGCGGATTGGCGAACGGAAAGTCGGTCCCGAACACGATCCGCTCCGGCAAGGCGACGTGGTCGAGCGAGCCGAAGGTCTGCTCCCCCGGCGAGAGCGCGTTGTCGTACCAGAAGTGCTGGAGGCCGGCATTGACCTGCTCGCGCGAGAGCTGCGGCAGCCGCTTGTCGATCATCGGCGAGACCGAAAGCCGCCAGGCGAAATAGGGTGCCAGCCCGCCGGCGTGAGGGCAGAATGAATTGAACGCGCGGAAAGCGCTCGATCGTCCTGGAAAAAATCAGGTTCACCACCGCGCGCGTGGTGTCGAACAGATATTCCATCATGTAAGCCGGCCACGGCAGCGCGAGTCCCTTGCTCGAAGGATGCAGGCCGGGATGGACGAACACGACCGCGCCGCGCTCGTTCAGCAGCGCCAGCACGGGATCGAAGCGCGGATCGCCGAGGAAATTCTCGCCGTAGCTCGCAAACAGCGAGACGCCGTCGAGCTTCAGCACGTCGAGCGAATAAGCGATCTCGTCGAGGGCGCCTTGCGGGGTCCGCATGGGGACGGTGGCGAAGGCCCCGAAGCGCCGCGGGCCAACGCGCGGCGAGCTCGGCCGCGTAGTCGTTGCAGCGGCGCGCCAGCGCCAGCGCATCAGCCTCGCTGCCGAAGCCGACGCCGGGCTGCGCCAGCGATGTGAGCGCGACCTCGATGCCGCAAGCGTCCATCAACTCGAGCGCGAGTTCCGGCGTCCAATCCGGATATTTGCCGATGGCCGGGCCCGTGCCCGCTTCATAGACCGCCTCGCGGTAGAACGGCGGAATGAGGTGGCAATGAACGTCGATCCTGCGCGGCGATGCCATTGCGCCCTCAATGAACGGTTGTCTTGCCCACGTACCGATCTTGCGTCGAGCGGAGATCGGCACGTCAAGCGCGGGTGGGTGCACGATTGCTGCGGTCATCATGGCCGCCATGTTGAAGTTTGCAAGCATCCATGTCTCTATGCCGCGCAACCAAGGAGGCAGACCGTGCCCTGGATGGACGCCAATGGCATCAGCATTCATTTCAAGCTTGGCGGACAAGGACCGTCCGTCGTGCTGTTGCACGAGATGGGCGGTACGCTCGACAGCTGGGACGGCATTTTTCCAGCCCTGAGCGAGCGCTTCCGCACGCTGCGCTACGACCAGCGCGGCTCCGGACTCTCCGAAAAAGTGCGCCAGCCGATCACCACGGAAATCCTGGAGGAAGACCTCGAGGCGGTGCTGCAGGAAAGCGGCCTGCCGCCGCCCTATCATTTCGTCACGGTCGCGGCCGCCACCATGCAGGCGCTGATCTACATGACCAAGCATCCCGATCGCGTTGCGAGCTTCGTGTTCTGCAATCCGTTCACCGGCGCCGATCCGAGCCGGGTGGCCGCGCTCGAGCAGCGCGCGGATCTCGCGGAGCGCGAGGGCCTGCGCAAGGCCATTCCGACGACGCTCGACAAATCGTGGCCGCCCGATATCGGCGACCCTTCGGCGTACGCGACCTATCGCGGGCGCTACCTGGCGCACGATCCGGTCTGCTTCGCCTCCATGAACCGGGCGATCGCGCGGCCCAATGTGACGCATCTCGCCAAGGAGATCCGGCGGCCGACCATGGTGGTGGCCGGCCGCTTCGACCAGGTGCGCCCGCCCGCCGCCAGCGAGCAGTTCGCGCAGACCATTCCCAACGCGCGTTTCGAGCTGATCGACGCCGTGCACATGATGCCGGCGCAGGCGGCCGGCCCGCTGCTCGCGTTGCTCAATGACTTCCTGGGTGCGCACGCGGCATCCACCGCCCCGCGGCGCGCCAGCTGAGGAGATCGAACGCAATGAAGATCAAGGCCAATGGAATTGCGATCAACTACCAGACGGACGGACCCGACGGCGCGCCCTGGCTCATCTTCAGCAATTCGCTCGCGACCAATCTGACGATGTGGGACGATCAGGCGCGCGAGCTCAAGCACGCCTACCGCGTGCTGCGATACGATCAGCGCGGGCACGGCGGCACCGAGGCGACCGCCGGTCGCTACAGCTTCGAGCTGCTGATGGCCGACGTGATCGCGCTGATGGACGCGCTCGCGATCAAGACAGCGCATTTCGCCGGCCTGTCCATGGGCGGGGCGACCGCGCTCGGCCTGGCGGAAACACATCCCGACCGGCTCGACCGGGTCATCGTCTGCGATACGCCGTGCCAATCGACGCCCGCAAGCGCGCAGCAATGGGAGGAGCGCATCGTCATCGCCGAGAAGCAAGGCATGGACGCTCTGGTCGAGCCCACCGTCGGGCGCTGGTTTCCCCCCGAGGTGCTCAAGGCCAATCCGCCGCATCTCGACAAGGTGCGCCGGATGATCCGCACCACGCCGGTGAATGGGTTCATCGGCTGCGCCGCGGCGCTCGCCGACCACGACTACGCCTCAGCGGTTGCAACGGTGAAGCGGCCGGTTCTGTTCATGGCCGGCGAGAAGGACGGGGTGACGCCGGTCGCCATGCGCAAGCTCAGCGCGGCCCTGCCGGGCTCGCGCTACGTCGAGTTTCCCGGCGCCGGGCATATCTCCAACATGGATGAGCCCGACGGTTTCACCCGCGCCATCGAACAATTCCTTGCCGCCAAATGAGAGCGACGCAGTCCCGGCATGCCGTTGCGCCAATTGCAAAACTTCCACCAGGGGCTATACCCTAAGATAACGGCCGTTCCCGGAGCAGGCGCCGTCGAGCCGGCCACCGCCCGGGAGAAACGCCGAACGATCACGTTGACATCGCAGGAGAGAACGTCATGACCGCCGCCGCCGCCACAACCAAGCCCAAGCCCGCCCATCCGGCGCTGTCCAACAAGGCGCGCGAAATGATGGAGACGATCAACGCCGAAGCCGGCAAGCATAATGTCTGGGTGCGCACGCAGGCGAACGCGCCGGCGCAGCGGCCCTGGTTCAGCGAGACCAGCGGCGAGGGCAGCGGACAGCTCGCCTCCGGCCGCGTCGCCGCCGGCCAGATGAAGACCCTTCCTTATCTCTGGCGCTGGAAGGAATACAGCCCGTATCTTCACCAGATTTCCGAGATCGCCCGCAAGGCCGACGTTTCGCCGATCGAGTTCGCCGACCGCCAGAGCATCCTGCTGCTCAACCCGGGGCTGAACGGGCGGCTGCAGGTCACCAACACCATCCGTTGCGCAATCTCGATCTACAATCCCGGCGACGTCGCGCCGGTGCACCTGCATTCGCCCAATGCCAGCCGCACCATCCTCTCGGACAAGGGCGGCTACACGGTGGTCGAGGGCGAGCGCTGCACCGCCGCGCGCGGCGATCTCATCCTGACGCCGAACGGCACATGGCACGACCACGGCAACGATGACAGCGAGCCGGTGATCTGGATCGATACGCTGGACTGGCCGCTGATGGAGTTCCTTGACGCCGCCTGGGTCGATCACGACATGCCGGGCGCACAGGGCAACGCACATGTGCAGGCCGTCACCGTCAGCGAAGGCTATTCGCGCAAGCTCTACAGCCAAGGCGGGATCAAGCCGGTCTTCGTCAATCACCAGCGCGGTGTCGGGCACGCGCCGGCGCCGCTGTTCCACTACCGCGGTGCAGACGTGCTCGAGACACTGCATAGCCTGCGCAAGGAAAAAGGCGATCCGCACGAGGGCATCAAGGTCGACTTCGTCAACCCCGTCACCGGCGAGCCGGTGTTCAAGACCTTGAACTATTCCGCCCAACTGCTGCGCCCGGGCGAGGAGACCGAGCTCAAGCGCGAGACCGCCGGTACGTACTATGTGGTGATCGAAGGAACCGGCGCGACCGAAGTCGGCGGCAAACGCTTCGAGTGGAGTCACAACGATCTTTTCGTCGTGCCGAACTTCCTGTGGCGGCGCCACATCAATACCGGCAAGACCGACGCGGTGATCTACTCCGTCTCCGACGCCGCGCTGATGAGGAATATCGGCCAGTACTATGCGCAGGGCCGCTCGAAGGACGGCAAGGTGACCGAGCTGGTGCACTGAGCGCGGCCGCCGCGCGGCGCAAGCTTACGGCCGGAGCGTCCGCGCTCCGGCCGTTTTGTTTTTTGCGCTGCGCATCCACGGACCATCGGCTCCAGCGGAGCACACCGCACGCGCTGATTAATTGAGTTCCCGACCTAACTCTCGTCCGCCACCTTGTTGCGCAGCACGCCGATCTGCGGCGACTCGACCTCGACCACGTCGCCGGGCTTGAGCCATACGGGCGGGTTGCGGTGGACGCCGGCGCCGGTCGGGGTTCCGGTCCAGATGAGATCGCCCGGCTTCAGCGTCGCGAACGTGCTGATATAGTTGATCAGCCAGGCGAAGCCCCAGGTCAGGCGATCAGTGGTGTCGTCCTGCCGCAGCTCCCCGTTCACGCGCGTCATCACGCGCAGCGGTTTTGCCGGGTCGAGCTCATCGGCCGTGACCATCCATGGGCCGACACTGCCGGACTTGTCGAAATTCTTCCCTTGGGTGACATTCAAGCTGCCGTGCCGCAGCCAGTCGCGCACGCTGCCTTCGTTGCCGAGGGTAAAACCGCCGATCATCGACAGCGCGCTTTCACGAGGAACGTGACGGCCTTCTTTTCCGATCACGAGCACGATCTCGCCTTCGTAATCGAACTTGTCGGAAACCTTCGGCCGGATGATGGGCTGATCGGTCCCCACCAGGGAGGTCGGGAAGCGGCAGAACAGATTGGGATATTTCGGCGCCTCCCGGCCGTCCTTGTATTCGGCATTGCGGTCGGGATAGTTGATACCGACGCAGATGTTCTTGTCGGGCGCGGGGATCGGCGGCAGCATCTCGACGTCTTTGACCTGATAGTCCGCCGTCCCCTTGGCCGCCGCGCCCGCTTCCGCGATCGCCTGCGCGCGCAACAGGTCGAGCAGCGTCGGATATTTCGAGAGCTTGCGGCCGAGATCGATGATGCCGCCGTCGGTCACCGCGCCATAGCTGGTGCGGCCGTTCGCCTTGAAAGTTGCAAGTTTCATGTCGCTATATCCGTTCGTATCATGAGGTCTCCGCGTCGTCGTCATTGCCGGGCTTGACCCGGCAATCCATCTTCTTCGCAAGACGCTTTTCAAAGAGGATGGATGCGCGGGTCAAGCCCGCGCATGACGTGGAATCGATCATCCCGCGGCCGGCGCGCCGGGCTGGCGCAGGGGATGCGCGCGGGCAAAGGCGTCGTTCTGCATGCACGTGTCGACGATCCGACGCACGGTCGGAAACGGCGCGAGATCATATTTGTAGAAGGTCGCGCCGGCGGCCTGGCTCGCCAGGCAGATGTCGGCGATGGTGATGGCGTCGCCCTGGCAATAGCGGCCGGTCTCCTTGCTGCCGGCAAGATTGGTTTCCAGCGCCTTGAGCGCGGCGCCGATCCAGTTCTGGATCCATTTCAGCCGCGCCGGCTCGTCGAGCTTGAGCTCGTGCTCGAGATATTCGCGCACCCGCGGCACCAGCAGGGGATGGGAGTCGCAGGCGACGATCTGCGCCAGGCCGCGCACGCGGGCGCGCGCGCGCGGTTCCTTCGGCAGCAGCGGCGGCTGCGGATGGGTCTCGTCGAGATATTCCATGATCGCCAGCGACTGGAACAGCACGGGGCCGTCGCCATCGACCAGCGCCGGCAGCACCATCTGCGGATTGACCTGGCGGAACGCATCCTCGCGCTGCTTGCCCTTGATCAGGTCGATGTCGACGACCTCGTCCGGCACGATGCCCTTGAGGTTGAGCGCGATGCGTACGCGATACGTTGCAAGCGAACGCCAGAATGAAAACAGCTTCACGGATCTTCCCCCCTGCGGAAATTGTGATCGAATTAATCCTATCATACTATATTGCCCGGACGAAGAAACGTCCGCGTCGCCGGCTGCGCCAGTACGGAGGCATCGGTAAAGGCGCGGTCTCCATGTGGGAGGACGGCAATGACTTCGGTCGAGGATGCGCGCGCCAAAACGCGGACGGGCAAGACCCATCAACATCGCAGCGAAGTGCGCGACGGCATGCGCATCGACTGGGACGTCCCGATCGAGATGGACGATGGCCTCGTGCTGCGTGCCGACGTCTTTCGGCCGGTGAAGGAGGGCCGCTATCCCGTGATCCTGAGCTACGGCCCCTATGCCAAGGGGCTCGCCTTCCAGGACGGCTATCCAAGCGCGTGGCAACGCATGGCCGAAAAACATCCCGACGTCACCGCCGGCTCCAGCAACCTCTACCAGAGCTGGGAGGTGGTCGATCCGGAGAAATGGGTGCCGCACGATTACGCCTGCGTGCGCGTGGATTCCCGCGGCTGCGGTTGCTCGCCTGGCGTCATCGATCATTTCTCGCCGCGCGAGACCAAGGACTTCCACGATT
The DNA here is from genome assembly GCA_963835165.1 of uncultured Alphaproteobacteria bacterium. Taxonomy (GTDB): domain Bacteria; phylum Pseudomonadota; class Alphaproteobacteria; order Rhizobiales; family Xanthobacteraceae; genus VAZQ01. The sequence goes on along the minus strand of CAWIGD010000008.1, from coordinate 51,682 downwards.
GCATCGAATGGGCCGGCATACAGCCGTGGTCGAACGGCAAGGTCGGGCTCAACGGCATTTCCTATTACGGCATCAACCAGTGGCACGTGGCGACGCTGCAGCCGCCGCACCTTGCCGCCATGTGCATCTGGGAGGGCGCCGCCGACTGGTACCGCGACATGACCCATCACGGCGGCATCGTCTGCACGTTCTGGGAAAACTGGTACGACATGCAGGTGAAGACCGTGCAATACGGCGCGGGCGAGCGCGGCAAGCGCTCACGCGTCCATGGCGAGCTGGTCTGCGGGCCCGAGACCCTGTCCGAGGCCGAGCTCGCCAGGAACCGCAGCGCCTTTGGCGACGATATCCGCGCCCATCCGCTCGACGATGACTACCACCGGGCGCGCTCGCCGGTCTGGTCCAAGGTCAAGACGCCGTTGCTCTCCACCGCCAATTGGGGCGGCCAGCCCTTGCATCCGCGCGGCAATTTCGAGGGCTTCGTGCGCGCGGCCGCCAAGGACAAGTGGCTCGAAGTGCACGGCATCGAGCACTGGACGCATTTCTACACCGACTATGGCCGCAAGCTGCAGCTGCGCTTCTTCGACTATTTTCTCCACGGCAAGAAGAACGGTTGGGACAAGCAGCCGAAAGTCCAGCTGCAGGTCCGCCATCCCGGCGAAAGGTTCGTGGAGCGCGCGGAGAACGAATGGCCGCTCAAGCGCACCAAATGGACCAAGCTCTACCTCGACCCCGCGACCGGCGCGCTTGCGCCCAAACGCGCGGCGGCAAAGACCGTGAAGACGTTCGAGGCCATGGGTGACGGCGTCACCTTCCTGACCGAGCCGCTCGAAAAGGAGACCGAGATCACCGGACCGTCGGCGCTGAAGCTGTTCGTCTCGTCATCCACCAGCGACGCCGACCTGTTCGCGGTGCTGCGGGTGTTCACCGGCGACCTCAAGGAGGTGGTGTTTCAAGGCGCCATCGATCCGCACACCCCGATCGGGCAGGGATGGCTGCGGGCGTCGCATCGCAAGCTCGACAAGAAGCTGTCGACGCCCTATCGGCCCTATCACAGCCATGACAAGGAGCAGCCGCTCAAGAAGGGCGAGGTGGTCGAGCTCGACATCGAGATCTGGCCGACCTCGATCGTGATCCCGGCGGGCTGCCGCATCGGCTTGAGCATTCGCGGCAAGGACTACGTCTATGGCGGCCCGAGCGGGGGCAAGCTGTCGAACTTCAAGAACGAGCTGACGGGCTGCGGCCCGTTCCTGCACGACGATCCGCGCGACCGGCCCGCCGGCGTGTTCGGCGGCACCACCAGCCTGCACTTCGGCCGCGACAAACAGCCCTACCTGCTGGTGCCGATCATTCCCCCCAAGAAGGGGTAATTCTTACGGGAAATTAATCACCTAGGGGGTGGCGCCGACGCCCGCGCCGCGGGACAAGATTGGTGCGATATGCAAAGATGATATGCGGCCATGGCGCAGAAGAGTGATGGGAAAAACCCATCCCGGTGGCCGAACCAAGGGAGGAAGTAAATTCATGAGCGTCCATCGCCGAACCGTCCTGACCGGCATGCTCGGGACCAGCGCCCTCGTTGCCGCGCCCGCGATCCTGCGCGCCCAGGGCGCACCGATGAAGATCGGTTTTCTCACCGTGAAGACCGGTCCGCTCGCATCCGGCGGCATCCAGATGGAGCAGGGCCTGACGCTCTATCTCAAGGAGCGCAACAATATGCTGGCCGGCCGGCCGGTGCAGCTCTTCACCGGCGATTCCGGCGGCGCACCGGCGGTGGCGCGCACCAAGATGCAGGAGTTCGTCGAGAAGGAGAACATCGCCTGCCTGATCGGCCCGCTGGCGACGGCGGAAGCGCTCGCGATCGACGACTACATCCGCGACAAGCAGGTGCCCACGCTCAGCGTCGCCGCCGCCGAAGACATGACCCAGCGCAAGGCCAATCCCTGGTTCTGCCGCGCCACCTCGTCCTCGGCGCAGTGCAGCTATCCGATGGGCGACTATGCCGCGAAGGAGCTCGGCTACAAGCGGGCCGCCATGATCGCCGACGATCTCGCCTATGGCCACGAGCTCAATGCCGGCTTCCAGCGCGCCTTCGAGGACGCCGGCGGCAAGGTGGTACAGAAGCTGTGGCCGCCGCTCAACGCGCCCGACTACGGCAGCTACATTGCTCAGATCAAATCGAACATCGATTGCCTCTTCATCGGCTTTGCCGGCTCGAATGGTTTCAAGTTCTTGAAGCAATATCGGGAGTATGGCGGCAAGCTCCCGATCCTCGGGGGCATGACAGCCATCGACGAATCGCTGCTGCAGCAGATGGGTGATGACGGACTCGGCTGATACTCGACCTGCTTCTATTCCGCGCAGATCGACACTCCGACCAACAAGAAGTTCGTTGACGGCATGCAGCGCGATTACAAGGTCGACCCCGGCATGTACGCCTCGTCGACCTACACCAACGGCGCGGTGCTGGAGGCCGCGCTCAAGACGATCGACGCCCGGATCGAGGACAAGCACGCGCTGATCAAGGCGCGTTGCGCGAACAACAAGGTCGAGGATACCGCGCGCGGCCCGGTGCGGTTCGACAAGTACGGCAACGTGATCGGCAACGTCTACATCCGCCGGGTCGAGAAGAAAGGCGGCCGCTACGTGAATGCCGTGGCGAAGATCTATCCCAATGTCAGCCAGTTCTGGACCTACGACCCCGAGGAATTCCTCAAGCACCCCGTCTACAATCGCGAGACTTGGCCGGGCAACAAGAATATCGAACCGTGAGGCGCAAGCCGATTGCGGCGCCTTGCCCGCGCGCCGAGCCACGCCGTCTGATCAAGAACAAACCTTCGAGAGGGAAAATGCCATGACTGTCGATCGCCGTACCGTCATCAAGGGAGCGCTCGCCGCGGGCGTCGCCTCGCAGGTGCTCAAGGTGCCCGCCGCCCCGGCACAAGCGGCGCCGATCCGGGTTGGATTTCTGACCGTCAAGACCGGCCCGCTCGCCTCCGGCGGCCTGCAGATGGAGCAGGGCCTCACGGTATTCTTCAAGGAGCGCAACAATATGCTCGCGGGCCGGCCGGTGGAGCTGCACACCGCCGACACCGCCGGCAATCCCGCCCAGGCTCGCACCAAAACCCAGGAGCTGGTCGAGCGCCTGAACGTCGCGGTCCTCATCGGGCCGCTCGCCGCGTTCGAAGCCCTGGCGATCGACGACTACGTCCGCTCGTCGCGCACGCCGATCCTGTCGGTGGCCGGCGCGGAGGACATGACCCAGCGCAAGCCCAATCCGTGGTTCGTGCGCGCGAGCTGCACCTCGGCGCAACCAAGCCATCCGCTCGGCGAATACGCCGCCAAGGATCTCGGCTTCAAGCGTGCCGCGGTGATCGCCGACGACTTCGCGTTCGGCCACGAGAACGTGGCCGGTTTCCAGCGCGTATTCGAGGACAACGGCGGCAAGGTCGTGCAGAAGCTTTTTACGCCGCTCAACGCGCCCGACTACGGCAGCTACATCTCGCAGCTCAAGCCCAATCTCGACGCGGTTTATACCGGGCATGCCGGCTCGAACGGCTTCAAGTTCATCCGTCAGCTCAGGGAATACGGCAACAAGGTGCAAATCCTCGGCGGCTTCACGCCGGTCGACGAATCGCTGCTGCAGCAGATGGGCGATGACGCGCTCGGCGCCATGACCGGCAACTGGTATTCGGCCGAGCTCGATTATCCGATCAACAGGAAGTTCGTCGAGGCGATCCGGCGGGACTACAAGACCGATCCCGGTGTGTACGCGGCCGAGACCTACGTCTCCGCCGAGGTGCTCGAGCACGCGCTCAAGTCGATCGGCGGCAAGGCCGAGGACAAGGACGCCTTCATGAAGGCGCTGCGGGAGGCGAAAGTGCCCAACACCTTGCGCGGGCCGGTGCGGTTCGATGAGCTCGGCAACGTGGTCGGCAACATCTACATCCGCAAGGTCGAGAAGAAGGACGGCAAGTACGTCAACGCCGTGATCAAGACCTATCCCGACGTCAGCCAGTTCTGGACCTACAAGCAGGACGAGTTTCTCAAGAACCCGGTCTATTCGCGCGACTACCCGCCGGCACGGAATCTCGAGCCGTAGGGCATGATCCCGAAAAGTGGATACCGGTTTTCGGAAAAGATCATGCTTCGGCAATAAGGGAGACCGATCGCCCGCGCCGGCTGCGCCAGCCGGCGCGACCGGCGTGGGGCGACGGAGGCGCAGTTCGCGCGTGACCGGGCGAGACGGTCACACCGAGTGCGGCGGATCCGACGGTCCTGCCAGCAAGGTCAAATCCAAACCACACGAGAATCAGAGAGTCGCTAGTCCCTGTGGTTCCAACTCTTGTACGCGTGCGTGCTGCAAGGCGTACGAACGTCGGAACCGGGACACCAGGTGGGGACGGGGGGAACGAGAATGCTTCGCGCGACTGCAGACATCAAACTGCCGACGGCGATCGTCGGCTCGCTGCCGCGGCCGAGCTGGTATACCGAGAACCTCGGTTCGCGGACCTTCCTCGCGGCCATGGTCAATGCCAGATACCGCGAGCAATATGTCGACGCGCTCGGCGTCTACCTGCTCGAACAACAGCTTGCCGGTCTCGATATCCTGACCGACGGCGACTGTCGATTCGACACCGACGTTGGCGGCCAGAGCTGGACGACCTATCCGCCGTCCCACATGCAGGGATTCGACCGTCACAATCCCCGTCCGGTCCCGTCGAGTCCGGGCAAAAGCCTGGTCTGGTTTCCGGCGGGACACATTCTTCATGACTATCTCGAATCACGGCTGCTGCCGCCGATCATCGGCCCGGTCGAGCGCGGCGACCTGCAGTACGCCGCCTTGTGGCGCACCGCGCAGCGCCTCACCGCGAAGCCGGTCAAATTCGGCACGATCACCGCGGAGATCATCGGTCTGCTGTGCGCAGATCATTACTACAAGGACGTCCGCAGCCGCATTCTCGCCATCAGCGATGCGCTGCGTGCGGAACTGCACGAGCTCGCGGATGCCGGTTGCCCCGTGATCCAGATCGAGGAGCCGCAAATTCACTTGCTAGCGGCACGCGGCTTCGTCAACGAGGTGATCAACCCCGACTTCATGGTGGAAGTGTACAACAACACCGTGAAGGGATTGCGCGACAAGACCGAGGTCTGGTGCCACAGCTGCTGGGGCAATCCTTCGCAGCAGCGCATGTTCGCCGAGATTCAGAGCTACAAGCCGGCGATCGAATATTTCAACCGGTGCGAAGCCGACGTGATTACCTTCGAATCCTGCAGCTCCGGCGGCATCGATCTCGAAGTCATCGGCAAAGGCATCGTTGACAAGAAGATCGCGATCGGCGTCATCGACCATCACACCCTGCAGGTCGAGCGGCCCGAAGAGGTGGCCTCACCACATCCGACGCGCCTTGAAGTTCATCTCGCCCGAGCGCCTCGTCATCTGCACCGACTGCGGAATGGGTCGCGAAGGCATGAGCCGACGCCACGCCTTCTACAAGATGGTTGCGCTCGTGCTCGGGACCAACATCGTCCGCCGCGAACTCGGCCTTCCGGAGGCCGCGTGTCCGGCGGCCGATGGTCGCTATTCGCTGGTCGTCCCGGTACAATGACCGTCCTTGAGATCCCTCCCGAAAGCGATTGACCGATGCAGTGGCAGTTCTGGATCATCCAGACGCTGAACAGCGTGGCCTTCGGCGGCCTGCTGTTCCTGTTGTCGTCGGGCTTTTCGCTGATCTTCGGCCTGATGCGGATACCGAATCTGGCGCACGGCGCATTCTTCATGCTCGGGGCCTATTTCGGCTACACCCTGCTGCGGCTCAATCTGCATTTCTGGTTGGCGGCGATCGCCGGCGGGCTCGGCGTCGGGTTGCTCGGCATCCTGATGGAGCGCTTCATTCTTCGCAAGCTCGCCGGCAACGAGCAGGGCCAGGTGCTGGTCACCCTCGGCATCTCCTTCATCATCGCCGACATCTGTCTGCTGATCTGGACCGGCGATCCGATGCCGCTGCCGGCGCCGCAATCGCTGCGCCCTCCCCTGCGCGTCGGGGGCTTCGCGTTTCCGACCTACCGGCTGGTCGTGCTGGCGATCGCGCTGGTCGCCGCGCTGGCGCTCTACCTGCTGATGGAGCGCACGCGGCTGGGTGCCATGATCCGCGCCGGGGTCGACGACATGGAGATGGCGCAGGGCGTCGGCATCCCGGTCTCGCGGCTGTTCACCACCGTTTTCCTGCTCGGCGCCACCCTCGCGGGGATCGGCGGCGTGCTGGGCGGGCCGATCCTCAACGCCTATCCCGGCCTCGATACCGACATGCTGCCGCTCGCGCTGATCGTGGTGATCCTGGGGGGCGCGGGAAGCCTGCTCGGCGCCTTCGTCGGCAGCTTCATCGTCGGCTTCATCTACAATTTCGGCATCGCGCTGGTGCCTGACCTCGCCTATTTCGTGCTGTTCCTGCCGATGGTGCTGGTGCTCGTGTTCCTGCCGCAGGGATTGTTCGGGCGGGTGCAGATATGACGCTGCGCACCGCCGTCGCGCTTGCCGTCTGCGCGCTGGCGCTGCTGATTCTGCCGTGGATCATCGGCAACGAGTTCTACGTCAACATGGCGACCCAGGTGCTGATCTATGCGCTGTTTGCGCTCTCGATCAACATGATGCTCGGCTACGGCGGCATGGTCTCGCTCGGCCACGCCGGCTACCTCGGCATCGCCGGCTATGCCTGCATCCTCGCCGTCACCGCCGGCTACGACCACCTCACGTCAGCGATCTTCGCGGTCGCGCTGTCGACCGCGGCCGCGGCGTTTTTCGGGCTGCTGTCGCTGCGCGCGCCCGGCCTAGGCTTCATCATGATCACGCTCGCGCTCGGCCAGATCGTCTGGGGCATCGCCTATCGGGCGAACGATCTCACCGGCGGGGACAACGGCATCAGGTATCCGGGCCGTCCGATGCCGTTCGGTTTCGACCTCCGCGACGCTCCCAGCTTCTATTATTTCACGCTCGCCGTCTTCGTCGTCGCGCTGTTCTGCATCTGGCGCTTCTCGCGTTCCCCGTTCGGAGCGAGCCTGATGGGAACGCGCGACCAGCCCCGGCGCATGCGAATGCTCGGTTACAATGTCTGGCTGATCCAGTGGCTCACGTTCGTCATGGCCGGGTTCTGGGCCTCGGTCGCCGGCGTCCTCTACGTCTATTACAATCTGTTCCTCAGCCCGCACGCGATCTCGCTGCAACAGTCGGCCGAGATCCTGCTGATGGCGATCCTCGGCGGCGCCAGCACGCTCACCGGTCCGATCGTCGGCGCCGCCATCATCACGCTCGTGAAGAACGTGATCTCGACCTATGTCGAGCGCTGGAACACGCTGCTCGGCGTGATCTTCGTGGTCGTGATCATGTTCATGCCCTACGGCCTCGTCCCCGGCTGCACGCAGCTATGGCGGCGATTGCGAAACCGGGGCAAAACGCCCAAGGCGGCGAGCGGCACCGCGCTGGCGAGCGAAGCGAGCGGCCAGCGCGGCGAGGTCAAATGATGCGCGCGCCGGGCACTCGCCCTGAACCGGGCTCGTCGGCGCGCGCTGCCTCGGAGCCGGCGCAATGACGCTCCCCGCGCTCGAAGTCTCGCATCTCAAGAAGCGCTTCGGCGGACTGCCCGCCACCAGGGACGTGTCGCTTTCGGTCATGCCGGGCGAGCGGCGCCTGATCATCGGCCCGAACGGCGCCGGCAAGACCACGCTGTTCAACCTGATCACCGGCGATCTCGCCGCCGATGCCGGTTCGATCCGGCTGTTCGGCCAGGAGCTGCGGGGGATGCCGACGCAGCGGCGCGTACACCTCGGCTTGGCGCGCACCTATCAGATTCTCACGCTGTTTCCGCGCGAGCGGCTCATCCACAACGTGGTGCTGTCGCTGCTGGGGCTCGACAAGCGGCGCTGGAATCCCTGGTCGATCCTGACCGCCAACCGCGATCTCTACAAGAACGCCCACGAGGCGCTGGAGCGCGTCGGGCTGGGCGACAGCGCCGAGCGCATCGTGGTCGAGACCTCCTACGGCGAGCGACGCCGGCTCGAACTGGCCATGGCCCTGGCGCAGAGACCGAAGGTGCTTCTGCTCGACGAACCGCTTGCCGGGCTCTCCCAGGGCGAGCGGCAGACCGTTCGCGCGCTGCTCGGCACCATCCCGCGCGACGTGACCATCGTGATGATCGAGCACGACATGGACACGGCGCTCGGCTTCGCCGAGCGCATCACCGTGCTGCATTACGGCGAGGTCATCGTCGAAGGCACCCGCGCCGAGGTGGTCGCCGATCCCCGCACCCGGGAGGTGTATCTTGGCGACTGAGGCGCTCGCGATCTCCGACATCGATACCTATTACGGCGACAGCCACGTGCTGCACGGCGTCTCGTTCTCGCTGCAGCCGGGCCGGCTGCTCGGCCTGCTCGGACGCAACGGCGCCGGCAAGACGACCTGCATGTCGACGATCATGGGTTTCCTCAAGCCGCGGGCGGGCTCGATCAGCCTTTACGGCGAACCCGTCGCCGGTCTCGCGCCCGACGTGATCGCCCGCAAAGGCATTTGCCTGGTCCCGCAGGGCCGGCGCATGTTCCGCACGCTCACGGTGCGCGAGAATCTGATGGTGGCGGCGCAATCGCAGAAGAAGGACAACGGGGCAGGCTGGTCGATCGACCGCGTGTTCCAGACGTTTCCCCGGCTCGCCGAGCGACACGCCCAGGTCGCGGGCTCGCTGTCCGGCGGCGAGCAGCAGATGCTTGCCATCGGGCGTGCGCTCATGGGCAATCCCCGCGTGCTGCTGATGGACGAGCCGTCCGAGGGGCTTGCGCCGCAGCTGGTGGCCGAGGTCGGACGCACCATCGCGCAGCTCAAAGCCGAAGGGCAGTCGATCGTGCTGGTGGAGCAGAATATCAAGCTGACGCTCAACCTCGCCGACGACGTCGTCATCATCAATACCGGCCGCGTGGTGTTTCGCGGGCCCGCCAGTGGCATCAAGCTCGACGATGCCATTGTCTCCCAGCACCTGGGCGTGTTTTAGAGAGCATGATCACGAAAAGTCGCAGACTTTCTCGGGTGAGATCATGCGACCGAAACGCGACTGCAGTCGCGGCACTCGGACCATCCACGAGACGACAGAAGGAACGAAGCGGAAATGGCGACGCAATGGAGCAAGTACGAAGCGACCGCGGCCCGCAAGCACGGCAAACCGGGGCGCGAGGTCAGGCCGAAGAGCACCACCATCGACATCCATTCCCACGTCGCCATTCCGCAGGCCGCCGCCTACGTCAAACCGCATCTCGACATGTCGACGATCGCGCTTGCCCATTTCGCCACGCCCGAGACCAAGGCGCTGAGCCAGAAGCAGGAAGAGGACATCCGCGCGCGCATCACGGGCTACGACGAGCGCCTCGCCGATCTCGACACCATGGGCATCGACCTTCAGCTCGTGATGCCGCCGCCGAACCAGTGCTTCTACACCGTGCCGCTCGACATCTCGGTCCAGGCCTCGCGCTTGGTGAACGACGGGCTGGCGGAATACGTCTCCCGCAAGCCCGACCGCTTTGTCGCGCTCGGCACCGTCCCGCTCATCCATGGCGGGGAAGCGGCGAACGAGCTCGAACGCTGCGTGAAGTCGCTCGGCATGAAGGGCGTGGAAATCCTGACCAATGTCGCGGGCCGAGAGCTTTCGGAGCCGGATTTCGCGCCGTTCTGGCAGAAGGCCGAAGAGCTCGACGCGCTCGTCGTCATCCATCCCAACGGTTTCACCGACGCCAAACGGTTCACGCGCTTCTATTTCAACAACGTGATCGGCAATCCGCTCGAAACCACCATTGCCCTGCACTACCTGATCTTCGACGGCGTACTGGAGCGGCACCCCAAGCTGAAGATACTTGCGGTGCACGGCGGCGGCTATCTTCCGGCCTATTCCGGCCGCATCGATCACGCCTGGGGCGCGCGCTCGGATTCACACGGCGACCTGCCGCAGCCGCCGACCAGCTATCTCAAGAAGATCTATTTCGACACCGTCGTGTTCACGCCCCACCAGCTTGCGGAGCTCGTGCGCCAGTTCGGGACCGATCACATCATCATGGGAACGGACTATCCGTTCGACATGGCCGACTTTGATCCGATCGGCCACGTCGCCTCGGTCGAAGGCTTCGATCCCTCGACCATCGCCGCCATCGCGGGTGGGAATGCGCGCAAGCTGCTGGGGGTTTGATCGCGGACTGCGCCGCGGACTCGGCGGGCTCCCTCTCCCATAGCAACTCCCCGCATTCGCGGCTCAAGTTGTGTGGCCGGGATCACTCCCCCTTGACCTTGGCGTCCTGGATCACCTTGCGCCACTTCGGCTCGTCGGCCTTGATGTAATTGGTGAGCTCTTCCGGCGTGCCGGCGATGGATTCGAAATACTGCCGCTCGAGGAAGCTCTTCTTGATCTCGGGATCGGCGAAAATCTTTCGCACCTCGGCGTTGATCTTGGCCACGACCTCGGCCGGCATTCCCGGCGGCCCGAACAGGCCGAACCACGACACCGCCTCGTAGCCGGGCAGCCCGCTTTCCGCCACCGTCGGGACGTCCGGCAGCAGCGCCATGCGCTTGCCGGCGCCGACGGCAAGGAACTTGACCTTGTCCGCCTTCCACTGCGGCACGGCGCTGCCGACGCTGATGAACATCATCTGGATGTGCCCGGCCATCACGTCGGTCAATGCCGGGGTCGCCCCCTTGTAGTGCACCGCCTGGAATTTCGCGCCCGAAAGCGCCTGGAACAATTCCATGTTGAGGTGGCCGCTCGATCCGACGCCGAAGGTGCCGTAATTGATCTCGCCCGGCTTCTGCTTGGCGAGCGCGATGAGGTCCTTCACGCTCTCCGCCGGCAGCGCGGGGTTGACGATCAGCGCATGGTTGATGGTGACGAGGCCGGAGATCGGGGTGAAGCCCTTGACCGGATCGTAGGCCAGCTTGGGATAGAGGCTGGGATTGACCACGAACGTCACTTCCGGCCCGATCAGGAGCGTGTAGCCGTCGGGGGCGGCCTTGGTGACATATTCCGCTGCGATCTGATTGTTGGCGCCGGGCTTGTTCTCGACGATGACCTGCTGGCCCCAGGCTTCGGTGAAACGTTGCGCCAGCGTGCGGCCGAGGGCGTCGGTGACCCCGCCGGGCGCCGCCGGTACGACGATCGTCACCGGTTTGGTCGGATAACTCGTTCCTTGTGCGGCCGCCATCGCAGGCAGACAAATCACCACCACAGCCGCTAGCCATGTCCGCATTCGCCCGTCTCCTTGAGGTCCTTGCCTTTTTGTGAAGTATCGCTGATTTTCCGCTGCCTGCCTATGGTCGGCGCGATGCGGCAATCCCGCACAATCTGCATGTCATGTCCTGACGGCGCGCAACGCGCCGAAAGGCCGGGGAGCTTGGAAGCGTGATTGTTGTTGCGATCGATATCGGCGGCACCTTCACCGATCTGATCGGGTTCGACCAAGCGAGCGGGCAGTTCGTGCAGGCCAAGAGCCTCACCACCCCCGCCCAGCTTGGCCAGGGCGTCATCGACTGCATCCGCAAGAGCGGCCTGGCGGCGGCCGCGATCGATGAACTGATCCACGGCTCGACCATCGCCATCAATACGCTGATCGAACGAAAGGGCGCCAAGACCGGGCTCATCGTCACCGGTGGCACGCGCGACGTGTACATCATCGGCCGCGGCAACCGGCCGGAGGCATATAACCTGCTGTTTCACCGCCACCGGCCGCTGGTGCCGCGCCATCTCACGCGCGAAGTCAACGAGCGGCTCCTCAGCTCGGGCGCGGTGTACGCCCCGCTCGATCGCGCCGGCATCGCGCAAGCCTGCCGCGCGCTCGCCGCCGAGGGGGTGGAGGCGGTCGCGGTCTGTTTTCTTCACTCTTATGTCAATCCCGCGCACGAGCGCATCGCCGGCGAGATGATCCGCGCCGCCATGCCCGACGCCTATCTTTCGCTGTCGCACGAGATCCTGCGCGAATATCGCGAGTTCGAGCGGATGTCGACCACGGTCGTGAACGCCTATATCGGCCCGAAGGTCGGCGGCTACGTGAAAAGCCTGAACGCGAGCCTGGGCAATATCGGCTTTCGCGGCGCACTCTCGATCATGCGCTCGAACGGCGGCGTGATGACGCCCGAGATCGCGACCGAGCGGCCGGCCGCCATGATGGAGTCGGGACCGGTCGGCGGCATCATCGCCTCGGCGCAGGTCGGACGGGCGCTCGGCTCCGCCAATGTCATCTCCTTCGACATGGGCGGCACCACAGCCAAGGCCAGCCTGGTGCGCGACGGCGAGCCGACCATGGCGCCGGGCTATTACGTCGGCGGCTACGCCAGCGGCCATCCGGTGATGCTGCCGATGATCGACGTGGTCGAGGTCGGGGCGGGTGGCGGCTCGATCGCCTGGCTCGACGACGTCGGCGCACTCAAGGTCGGACCGCAAAGCGCCGGCGCCGATCCCGGACCGATCTGCTATCGCGGCGGCGGCAGCGCGCCGACCATCACCGACGCCAACGTGGTGCTCGGACGGCTCGATCCCGACAATTTTCTCGGCGGACAGATGAAGCTCGATGCCGAGGGCGCGCTTCGCGGCATCAAGGAAAAGATTGCCGATCCGTTGAAGCTCCACCCGGTTGCCGCCGCGCAGGCCATCGTCGAAATCGCCATCGCCAAGATGTCGCTCGCCGTGCGCGAAGTGTCGGTGGCGAAAGGCTACGATCCCCGCGATTTCGCGCTCGTGGCGTCGGGCGGAGCGGGGCCGTTGCACGTGGTCGCAATCGCGCGCGAGCTGTTCATTCCCAAGGTCGTGGTGCCGCTGTTCCCGTCGCATTTCTCCGCGCTGGGCATGCTGCTGGCGGACGAGCGGCATGATTTCATCCGCACGTTCTATTCCGATCTCGCCACCCTCGACTTCGCAACGCTCGCGAAGGTCCATCATGAGATGATCGCGGAAGGCACGGCCAGCCTGCGCCACGCGGCCGGGGCAGAACGGCAGATTCACCTCGATCTGCGTTATGTCGGCCAGGAATTCACGCTGCAGGTACCGGTGAGCGTGGGCCAGATCGAGCGCGCGGACCGCGCCGGCATCAGAGCCGCCTTCGACGCGCTCTATGAGCATCGCTACGCCCACCATTCGCCCGATGAGCCGGTCGAGATGGTCAATATCCGGCTCGCCATGATCGGCAAGCGCCCGAAACTGAGCTTTCCGCGCCTCGCCAAGGGCGACCGCGCGCGCCCGTCGCGGCAGCGCCAGGTCTATTTCAGCGACGCGCGCAAGGCGTTGCCCTGCCCGGTGTATCAGCGCGAGGCGCTCGGCGCCGGCAGCGAGATCGCCGGCCCCGCGCTCATCCAGGAGCACGGCACCACGACGGTTCTGTTCGAGCAGGACGCCTGCACCGTCGCGCCCTCGGGCGAGCTGGTGATCGCGGTGGGAGCGGCGTGATGACAATGATGGCGGCCGAGACCCCTCCGTTTCCCTCCCCTTGCGGGAGTGCGTAGGTTCCGACCCCGATTTTTACCCACCTCCACGGTGCATCGTCAGGACCGCTCCGATGACCGCCAGGCTCGACGCCGTCACCCTTGAAGTCATCCGCAATGCGCTGCCTGCGGTCGCCAACGAGATGCGATCTGAGCGTCGACCATGTCGCAACCGAACGCGCGAGAAGTGCGATAAGATCAGATCGAGGAAACGCGAAACAAGGGGCGAAGGGATGATCGCCGCGATGACCGGGCGTGGCCTGCGGCCGCCCGACGCATACGGCAGTGTGCGCCGCAAGCCCGGCACGCTGCTTCTCGCTTCAGCTTTGTTGTTGGCAGGTGCCCTTACCCCCGTAGCGGCGGAAACGCTGCGCGTGGGCAAGGCGGGACGCGATGCGTTTTCCTTTGTGCCGGCCGATATCGGCGCGCGCACCGGCATCTTCCGGCAGTACGGCGTCGACATCGAGATCAGCAGTTTCGGCGGCGACGCCCGTTTGCAGCAGGCGATGGCGGCTGACGGCATCGATGTCGGGCTCGGCTCCGGACCCGGATTGGCCTTCGTCGCGAAGGGATCACCGGTGAAAGGCATTGCCGCCATGGCGGGGCCGCCGCTGCTGTTCGCACTCGTCGTCCGCAACGACGCGGCGGTGGCCTCGCTCGATGACCTAAAGGGTCGCAAGGTCGGCGTGTCGACGGTCGGCTCGGTGACGAGCTGGATCATCAGCGAAGTCTCCCGGCAGAAGGGATGGGGTTACGACGGAATGGCGCAGGTGCCGATCGGCGACGACGCCAACAGGATCGCCGCGCTCAAGACCAGGTCGCTCGACGGCGCCATCGTCAACCTCGCGCAGGCGCTCAATTTCGTTCAGCGCGGCGAAGGCAGGGTGCTGTTGCGCTTCGGCGAACTGGTCAAGGACTTCCATATCCACGTGATCTTCGCGACCGACAAGGCCATCGCCGGCAAGCCCGAGGCGCTGCGCGGTTTTCTCAAGGGCTGGCTCCAGACCATCGCCTTCATGCGCAAGAACAGGAACGAGACGGTCGAGATCGCCAAGGACGTCATGGGCACCGACGCCCAAACCACGAACGCCATCTATGACGAGCTGATGCCGATGTTCTCCGACACCGGCCGGTTCGATCCCAACGCGCTGGCGGTGTTGCGAAAATCGTTCGTGGAGATGAAGACGCTCCCCGAAGAGCCCGACATGAGCAAGCTCTACACCGAAGCCTTCCTGCCGGCGAACCAGGGACAGATGCGATGACAACCCTCTTCTGTGTCATTGCCGGGCTTGACACCGCTCGAGACTGCGGAACTCGGGCAAGCCCGCGTTCCGGCGCAATCCATCCCTCTTGCGAAGAAGATGGATGCGCGGGTCAAGCCCGCGCATGACGATCCCAGGGCACAGCGCATGACCGCCGGCACCGTCGCGATCCGGATCAGGGGGGTCTCGCATCAATTCGGCGAGGAAGGCGACGCCCGCCACGTGCGCGCGCTGCGCGACACCTCGCTCGATGTCGCGCGCGGCGAACTCCTCTGCCTGATCGGGCCAAGCGGTTGCGGCAAGTCGACCTTGCTCAACGTCATCGGGGGCCTGATGACGCCCACGACCGGGACGGTGGACATCTTCGACAAGAAGATGGCCGGGCCGATGCCGCGCGACATCGCCTTTGTGTTCCAGGAGAACGCATTATTCCCGTGGAACACGGTGTTCGAGAACATCAACCTCGGCATGGTGTTCCAGGGCGTGCCGCGGGCGGAACGCGAGGCGCGCGCCCAGCGCTCGCTCGAAGCCGTCGGGCTCAAGGACTTCGCGCAGCACTATCCCGGACAGCTCTCCGGCGGCATGCGCCAGCGCGCCGCACTGGCCCGCGCGCTCAGTCTCGAAACCGGCATTCTGCTCATGGACGAGCCGTTCGGGGCGCTCGACGAGCAGACCCGCATGATCCTCGGCGAGGACCTCTCGGTGCTGCTGTCGCAGACCGACAAGACCATCGTGTTCGTGACCCATAGCCTGGGCGAAGCCACCTTTCTCGCCGACCGGGTCGCGGTGTTTTCCGCGCGCCCCGGCACGATCAAGGAGATCATCCACGTCGACGAGCCGCACCCGCGCAAGCCCGATTTCGTGACCTCGGCCAAGTTCACCGCCATCCGCAATCAGTTGTACGGGCTCCTGCACGACGAGATCCGCAAGACCATTGCCGATACCGGCGTAGCTGCGGGGGCGGGAGCGACGCGATGACGCCCTCGAGAAAGGAGCGGCAGGGGCGGCTCGCCAGCCGCGCCGTTCAGGCGACGTTCCTGATCGTGCTCATCGTGCTGTGGTATCTCGCCACGACACGCTGGCGCGTGAGCCCGCTGCTGCTGCCCAATCCGGTCACGGTGCTGCAGGATTTCTGGGACATCCTCAAGACCGGAGAATTCATCGGCGATCTGCGCGTCACGCTGACGGAGCTCGCGGCCGCCTTTGCGATCTCCGCAACGTCGGGGGTGATCGTCGGCTACCTGCTCAGCCGCTCGCAATATCGCATCCGCGTGTTCGAGCCGCTGTTCGCCGGGATCTATTCGATCCCGATCATTCTGTTCCTGCCGCTCTACGTTCTGTTCTTCGGGCTCGGTCCTGCGTCCAAGATTGCGCTGGGAGCAACCATCAGCTTCTTTCCGATCGCGCTCAGCACCATCGCCGGCTTCGGCTATGTCGATAAGGTGTTCTTGGTCGCGGCGCGGTCCATGGGGGCCTCGGACTACCAGCTTTTCCGCTACGTGCTGATGCCGGCCGCCCTGCCGATCATCCTCAGCGGCATGCGCATGGGATTCACCGTCGCGCTGCTCTCCATCATCGGCAGCGAGACCATCGCATCGCTGGCCGGTCTCGGCCACCGCATCGTGCATCTCGCCGAAGGGATGGAGATCGCGCGGATGTTCGCCTATATCGCCTTCGTCGTTGCCATCGCGCTCATTCTCAATACGCTCGTGTCCGCGCTCGAAGCGCGGGGAAAGCGTTTCTGATGGCGAGCACCGCGACGACCTTTCGGCACGCGATGCGGCGACCGTGGGTGGCGCGGCTCGCGGTCATCGTTCTCCTGTTCCTCGTCTGGGAGATTGCCGCGCGCTGGTTCGTGGACCCGATGTTTCTCAGCCCACCCTCGCGCGTGTTCGTGTCGCTGCCGGCCGTTTTCGATACCCGCGGGGTGCCGGCGGCCCTCCGTCTCACGTTCTGGGAGCTCGCGGTCGCCTTCGCGCTCTCGGTCGTGATCGGGCTCGTGGTCGGGCTTGCGGTCGGGCTCCAGCCGTTCGCGCGCAAGAGCTTCATGCCGATCATTCTGCTGCTCTACGGCACGCCGCAAGTCACCATCCTGCCGCTGTTCATCCTCTATTTCGGTATCGGCCCCGCCTCCAAGATCGCGTTCGGCGTGAGCCACGGCTTCTTTCCGATCATCGTGGCCATCGCCGCGGGCGTGCAGAACATCAAGCCGATCCTGCTCACGAGCGCGCGCTCGATGGGCGCGAGCCGATGGCAGGTGCTGCGCCACATCATTTTTCCGCATATGATCCCGAGCTTCTTCGCCGGCATGCGGCTCGGCATGACCGGCGTCCTGCTCGGCGTATTGCTCGCCGAGCTCTATGTCTCGACCGCCGGTATCGGCCACTTCACCACGCTGTTCACGCAGAATTTCGATCCGACCCGGCTGCTGGGCCTGATCTCGGTGCTCGCCGCCATGGCCATCGTGCTCAATGAAATCGTACGCCGGGCCGAGGTGCATTTCGGCCGATGGCACGCCGACTGAGAGGAACGTTCGATGGCGGAAAGACTGAAGCTGACGGTCGCATGCGGCGACTACGAGATCGTGCGCGCGCTCAAGGAGGGCTCGGTCAAGGCCGACGGCATCGATCTCGTCATGCTCACCGGAATGGGCCCGCGCGAACGCCATTGGCGCATGGCGCGCAAGGCCGAGTTCGATATCTGCGAAGCCAATGTCGGCGCCTATTTCATGGAGCGCGATCACGGCGCCGCGCCGGCAAGCGAAGCGCGTGAACGCGCTGATGACAGCAGCCCTGAACCGGACTTGTCCGCCCACGTGCCGCTCACCGCGATCCCCGTATTCCTCCACCGGCGCTTTCGACACGGCTTCCTGTTCGTCAACGCCGCAGCCGGCATTCGTGAGCCGAAGGACCTGATCGGCAAGAAAGTAGGCGGCACCAATTTTCAGCCCGCCTCCAATATCTGGATGCGGGGCATTCTGGAGGAGGAGTACGGCCTGCCCCACCGGCAGGTGACGTGGATGGTCGAGCGCAGCGAGGACGTCGCCTTCGCGCCGCCGAAGGACCTGCGCATCGAAATGATAGCGCCGGGGAAAAGGCTCGACGTCATGCTGGCGGAGGGCGAAATCTCGGCCATGCTGTCGCCCGAGCTGCCGCGCCTGTTCCTGGCCGGCGACAAACGGATCGTGCGTCTGTTCGCCAACTACAAGGACATCGAGCTCGCCTATTTTCGCAAGACCGGAATATTTCCGATCATGCACGTCACCACCATCAAGCAGGAGATCGTCGACAAATATCCCTGGGTGCCCACCAACCTGGTGAAGGCCTTCGAGGAGGCCAAGACCATCGCCTACCGGCGGATCGCCAATCCGCGCATGGTGCCGATCGCCTGGGTACGCACCGCGCTGGAGGAGCAGGAAGAGGTGCTCGGACCCGACCCGTGGGCGTATGGTCTGACCCCCGCCAACCGCAAGAATCTGGAGACCGTGCTGCGCTACACGCACCAGCAGGGCATGATCAGCCGGATGCTGCCGCTGGACGCGCTGTTCGCGGATACCGATCTCGGCGATGCGGGCGGGCCGGACGGGATTTGACGTGGATGGCGCGGCGGGCTTTCGCTCTATTTCGTTCTCATCCTGCCGCCCCGCGCTTGCCCGGCGCGTCCACGCCGTGATGGTCCGCAGCAGGAAGCCGAGAAAGACGCCATGACTTTCGACGAACGCCTCGCCGCCATCCGCGCCAGCATGATCGAGCACAAGCTCGAGGCGCTGGTCGCCATCCATGACGGCGCGCATTTCATCGAGACCCCCAATCCGGTGTTCGTGCTGAGCGGCTTCAAGTCCCTGGGACCCGCGGCCGTCGTCCTGGCGCGCGACGGCGAAGCCAGCCTGATCGTGACGCCGGCATGGGACGTGGAGCGCGCGGCCGCATGCTGCCCCGGGCTGCGGGTCATCGCCGCCGATGATGTGGTCGATGCGCTGGAATCCGCCTGCAGCAGTCACCGCTCGCGCGGCGGCAAGCTGGGTATCGCCGGCCTCGCGGCGACGCGTTGGGACATCGCTGGACGCGTGACGGAGGTGGTGCCGCAGGCCAGCGCCGCCGACGACATCGTGTTCGATGCCGCCGCCGCCAAGACCGTCGAGGAGATCGCCCATGCGCGCGAGGCCACCCGCATCGCCGAACTGGGCTACGCGCGCCTCGTCGAAATCGCGCGTCCCGGCATGAGCGAGGACGAGCTCGCGCTCGAGCTCAAGTGGCACACCAAGACCCTCGGCGCCGAGGACAACTTCCTGCTGCTCTGCGCGGGTCCGCGCAATCCGGCGGTGGCGCCGTCGAACGGGCGCGTGATGCAGCGCGGCGACGTCCTGGTGGCCGAGATCACTCCGAGCTATCGCGGACAGCTCGCGCAGATCTGCCGCACCGCCACGCTCGGCCCCGCGAACGCCGAGCTCAAGCGCAAATACGAGCTGCTGGTGCGCGCCATGAATGCCGGCATTCAGGCCGCCCATCCCGGCGCTCCCATGGCTTCCGTCTGCCGCGCCATCAACACGGTGCTGGAGGCGGAGGGCTACGGCGAATATTGCCACCCGCCGCACATCAGGAGGCGGGGCCACGGGCTGGGCTTCGGTTCGATCCGGCCGGGCGACGTCAGCCTCGACAACGAGACCGTGCTCACGGAGGGCATGGTGTTCATGATCCATCCGAACCAGCACTTGCCGGAGACGGGTTATCTGCTCTGCGGCGAACCGGTGCTGGTGACCGCGCGCGGCGCCGAACCGCTGACGCAGCAGCGGTCCGCGCTCGTCGAGATCGGTCTCTGAGGTTGCGTTCATGCTGGCGATGAACCCGACGCTGCTGGTGGGACCCGCCGATTGGAACGCGGCCAGAATGCCGAAGGCCGAGTTCGTCGCGCGCGCCGATGCGCTGTGGCGTGACCTCCCATCGGCGACCGGCGTCATCGTGTACGGCGACCGGGCCAACCACGCCGAGCTCGCTTATCTCACCAATTTCACGCCCAAGCTCGAAGCGGCGCTGGCATTGATCCCGCGCGATGGCACGCCGCAACTCCTGGTGGGCGGCGGCGTCAACATGTTGCCGGCGGCAAGGCCGCTGACCTTCATCGAGGACCTGCGGCCGTTGCGCAACGTCGGCAAGACGGTCGCCGAGTGGGCGCGTGCGCACGGCGGCGGCGCGCCCGTCCTCATCGGCAGCGCATTCATGCCCTACGGCTTGCACCAGGAAATTGCCGCCGCATTGGCGAGCGCGGTCAAGGACAAGACCGCCGAGCTTCGACGGCTCATGGGCCGCAAGAGCGCGCGCGAACTCGCGGTATTACGTGAGGCCTGTGCGACGCTCGATGCGACGGTGGCCGCGATGCGCGCCGCCCAAGGCTCCGGCGCGGGCGCGACCGCCGCGGTTCTCGCCGGCGAGCAGGCCGCGAA
This sequence comes from uncultured Alphaproteobacteria bacterium, assembly GCA_963835165.1. GTDB lineage: Bacteria > Pseudomonadota > Alphaproteobacteria > Rhizobiales > Xanthobacteraceae > VAZQ01. Next base: position 31,491 of record CAWIGD010000008.1, on the reverse strand, counting down.
CCGGCGCGGCGCCCAGGACATCCGCACCCTGTTCAGCCTCGACGGCGGGCGTACGCTGCGGCCATTCGAGGCCCTGGTCGAACGCGCGATCGATCCGCTGCAGGTCTATGTCGCGGTGCGCCAGCTTGGCTATTGGGCGGAAGGCTTCGCCGTTCTCGCAACCTCTCCCCAACCGTGCGCGGAGCGGGCGGGCAATGTCCTGCGAGGCGCTGTCGCTCGGATGCAAGCCGGCGAGCGCTGCGGCGAGATTGCGGGCGGCATTGCGCAGGCCGGCCATCCTCCCCACCCCGTCACGGCGCGGCTCGCGGGTAACGCGATTGGTCTGGCGATCGAGGAGCATCCGCTGATCGCTCCCGGATGCGAGGCCAGAATCGAGCCCGGCGGAGTCTATGGTTTGCGGGTCGGCCTGTCGGACGAGCGCGGCCACGCCATCGTGTCGGCGATGGTCGCGGTCCACGGGCAAGGCAACGAGGTGCTCTGGTCATCGCCGGAGGCAGCATGATGACCGCGCTGGAGCAGCTTGGCAGCGCCGTCGCAAGCAGCGCGACGCCGTCCGCCGCCGCGCGCGACCTGGTCGAGCTTCATCTCATCGACACCGTCGGCGCGTGGATCGCGGGCGCGCGCACCACCGAAGGTCTGGCGCTGCTGCGCTTCCGTGCCGCGATGGGCGAGAGCGCACCCGCCGGCGACGCATTGGCCCTCGACCTCACGACCCGGTGCGCGCTCGCACGCCTGAGCGAGATCGACAACATCCATCTCGCGTCCATGACGACGCCGGGCGGCATTGTCATCCCCGCCGCGCTCACCCTGGCGGCCGCGACGCCCGCGATCACCGCAGACGACGTGATCGCCGCCGTCCTCGCCGGCACCGAGGCCATGACCCGGCTGGGTCGCGCCGTCGACGGGCCGGCGATTCTCTATCGCGGAATTTGGCCGACTTATCTTGCCGCGCCGTTCGCCGTCGCTGCCGTCGCCGCGCGGCTCCGCAGGCTCGATGACCGGGCCAGCGCCAATGCGCTGGCGCTCGCGCTCATCTTCGCGACCCCCGGCGTGGGGCACCACAACGCGGCGACGACCTCGCGCTGGTTCGCCGTGGGACAAGCCGCGCGCAACGGACTGACCGCGGCGCTGGCGGCGCAACAGAGGTTCACGTCCGATCTGGCGGTGATCGAAGGAAATTTTCTCCCAGGCATCTACGGCATCACTCCCGATGCTTCAGCGCTCACCGGCGCGCTCGGCGAGCGCATCGCCTTGACCGACGTTTCCTTCAAGCCGTGGTGCGCCGCGCGGCAAACCATGGCGGCGACCCAGGCACTGCGGGAGATCATCGAAAGCGGGATCGCCCCCGCGGCGATGGATGAGATCAAGATTTCCGTGCTGCCGCCCCACCTCAAGATGATTGATCATGGGGTCAAGTCCGGCGATCGCGCGTCACACTTGACGAGCGTACAATATTGCATGGCGGTTGCGGCCTTGGCTTCGAAGATGGTGCCCGATGTCGGGCAGTCGCCTGTGGACCTGTCGCCGCCCCTTCGCGACTTTATGGATAGGATCAAGGTCGAGGCGGACGAGAACCTGTTGTCCGATTACCCCCGCACCTGGCCAGCGCGCGTGCGGGTGTCCACCGGTTCGGCACAGCATGAGCGACTGGTGACGCACGTCCCCGGCGATCCCGCGCGTCCGTTCGATCGCGCCCAGGTCCGTGACAAGTTTCTGAGCTTCGTCGCGCCGTTGCTTGGAGCGCAGCAAGCCCAGGACATCCTCGCACGCTGCAGCGACGTGCTCGCGACCGGCGAGTTTTCAGCCTTGGTGGCAGCGATCGAGGATGTTTGCCGCGAGCCGATCACGCGCCCGCCCCGCGTTTAGGTGCGCGGGCAGGAGCGGGCGCAACGTCACCCAAACGATAGCGTCACCCAAACGATCATGCCGATTTGGCGCCGTGCGCGCCGCCGTCGGCGGCCGGCCGCGCGGCACGCAGCTTCTCGGTCGCCGCCACGTCCACCTCGAAGGTTTCGGGATCGAGCACGACGCCGTAGAGCTCCGCCGCCGACTCCACCGTGACATAGCCCTGCCGGACGTCGTCGCGGACCTGTTCGACCGGGCGCCCGAATGGACTGCCATAGCCGCCGCCACCGCCGGAGCGGATCTTGAAAGCGTCGCCCGGCTTGAGCTGCGCCACCAAGACCTTGGCATTCGGAAAATCGGTCTTCCATTGTCCGCCGATGCGCAGCTCCACCGCGTTGCCGTCTCCGTCGAGGCCGCCGTTCAGCCCCCAGGGCCGGCAATGGGCGCGATCGCTTTGATTGTTGACCATCATATTGGTGCGCGCGCGCACCACGCGTTCGACGCCCAGTCCGCCGCGGTGGCGGCCGGCGCCACCGGAATCCGGCACCAGCGCGTAGCGCTCCACCACGATCGGAAATTTGAACTCGGCCTGCTCGTTCGGACTGTTGTGGGTGTCGCCGTCGTTGATGCAGACCGTGCCGGAGACGCCGTCCTCGGTCATCTTGGCGCCCCAGCCGCCGCCCAGCGGCCCGAAGCTGCCGATGAAGAACTCGGACGTCCTGTTGTTGATGCCGTGGAACGAGGACGCCAGCAGATCGGCGTGGTGGCCGGCGATCACGCGGCCGGGAATTGCCGGCGCCAGGGCCTTGAAGATCGTATCGACGATGGTCATCGGATAGGTCATCCACCAGCGCATCGGCGCCGGACGCACCGCGCTGATCACCCGGCCCGGCGGCACGATGATCTTGAGGCTGCGGAACGAGCCGTCGTTGATGGGATAGTCCGTGGGCGAGGTCAGGCATTTGTAGGCGACCTGGGCGCAGGCATAGCCGGTGGTGATGCCGGAATTGTAAAAGCCTCGCACCTGCTTCGACACCTCGCTCAGGTCGACAGTCATTTCGTCGCCCTTGACCACGACACGCACGCGGATCGGCACCTTCTTGCCGATGTCGATGCCGTCGTCGTCCATGTAGGATTCCGCCTCGTAGACGCCGTCCGGAATCGTGCGCGTGCGCACGCGCGCCATCGCCTCGGCGTGGTCCATGATCGCGGTGATCGAATCCAGCACCGCGGCGCGTCCGTAGCGTTCGAGCAGCTGCAGGAAACGCCGCTCGCCGGTCTTCACCGCGGTGACCTGCGCGCGCAGGTCGCCCATGGCCCGGCTCGGCAGGCGGACGTTCTGCCGGATGATGTCGACCACGGTCTGATTGACCACGCCGCGGTCCTGATATTTGAGGATCGGGATCTGCAGTCCTTCGGAAAAGATGTCGGTGCTCATGCCGCCGAGAATGCCGCCGATATCGAGCCAATGCGCCATGCAACAGGAGAACGCGACCAGCTTGCCCTGGTAAAAGATCGGCAAGGTCAGCGTGACGTGGTTGAGGTGGCTGCCGGTGAGATAGGAATCGTTGGTGACGTAGATGTCGCCGGGCCGGATGTTTTCGGCGCCGAAATGCTTGATCTTGGCCTTCACCGTCTCGGCCATGCCGCGGATGAACATCGGCAGGCCGATGCCGATGGAAATGGTTTCGCCCCGTGGCGTGAACAAGCCGGTGGTGAAGTCGAGCGCCTCGTAGATGATGATGTTGTAGGCGGTGCGCATGAGGTTGGTTTTCATTTCCTCGGTCACCGCAATGACGCCGTTGCGCACGATCTCTGTGACGACGGGATCGACTTTGCGCTTGGCCGCTCTGCGCTTGTTGCCCAGCTGGCGCTTTTTGTTGCCCTGCCGAAGTCTCGCGTTCGGCCCGGGCGCGGAGGTTTTGGTCTGCTTTGCCATGACTGTCACCGGCCTCCGGCCACTTTGATGATCAGATTCCCGTAGACATCGACTTCAAGCCTGTCGCCAGGCAGCAGCACCGTCGTCGAGGCATGTTCCTCGATCAGCGCCGGCCCGCTGATCCGGTTGCCCGCGGCAAGCGCGGCGCGCGCATAGGTCGGCGTCGATTGGTATCTGCCCTGGAGATAGACCGGGCGCTTGCCGGTGGAAGCAGCCTTGTCGGGGCTGCTCTTGCCCCGTCTGATCCTTTCCTGCGGCGGCTTGCGCATGACCCCGGTGACGGTGCTGCGCAGGCTCACGATCTCGGCGCGCTCGTCCGGCGCCGAGGTGCCATAGCGCTGCTCGTGCATGGCGTCGAAGGCGCGCTTGATCGCAACGCGGTCGGCACGCTCGAACACCTTGAGCGGGAGGTCCACGGTGACCGCGTGCTCCTGCCCCACATAGCGCATGTCGAGGGCCCGCTTCAGCGTGATCTTCTGCGGCTCGACCGAACTGCTGGCGATCGCGGCGCGACCTTCGTTCTCCAGATCGCGGTAGATGCGTTCGATCCGGTCGAACGGCGCGTCTTCGAGACGCGTGAACCAGGTCCGCACGAAATCGTAACGCAGATCCGAGAACAGCATGCCAAAAGCGGAAAACACCCCGGGCGCGGTCGGGATGATCACTGTCCTGATGCCGATCTCGCGTGCGACCTCCACGGCGTGCAGCGGTCCGGCGCCGCCATAGGCGACCAGCGCAAAGTCCCCGGCATCGAGGCCGCGCTCGGTGGTGACGCCCTTCACGGCATAGGACATCGCGGTCGCGGCAATTCGCAAGATGCCATCAGCCGCCGCCGTCGCGTCCATGCCGAGCGGTTTTGCCACGCGCTCGAGCAGCGCGCGCTTGGCGGCATCGACATCGAGCCGCATTTCACCGCCGAGGAACCTTTCGGCACCGAGCCGGCCAAGGACGAGGTTCGCATCCGTCACGGTCGGCTCGCGGCCGCCGAGGCCATAACAGGCCGGGCCCGGCGCGGCGCCCGCACTTTGCGGCCCGACCCGCAGTCCGCCCTCCTCCACCCGCGCAATCGACCCTCCGCCGGTGCCCACCTCGAAAATGTCCATCATCGCGATCTGCACCGGCAAGGCCCGATCGTAGCCGCCGATCAGCGCAGCCCCGGTCGTGAGCGCTTCGCCGTTATGGATGACACCGGCCTTCGCGGTGGTGCCGCCCATGTCGAAGGCAATCGCGTTCTCGAGGCCGAGCGCATGGCACAGCGCCTGGGTGCCGATGACACCGGCGGCGGGACCCGATTCCAGCATGCGCACGCAGTGGTTCTTCGCTTGCCCTGCGTCGTAAAGGCCCCCGGTCGACTGCACGATCAGCAACGAGCCGGCAAAACCCTCGCTGCGGATATGGCCCTCGATCTCGCCGATGTATCCACGAACGATCGGCCCGACATAGGCGTTGGCCACGACCGTCGAGCAGCGCTCGAACTCGCGATATTCCTCGGACAGTTCATGTGAGGCGGAGACGAACATCTTCGGATGGTTCTTTTCCAGGATCGACTTTGCGCGCGCTTCGTGGTCGTGACGGGCATAGCAGTTGAGAAACAGGATCGCGGTCGCCTCCACCCCAAGCCCATCCAGCATGCGGCCGAAGCTCGCGATTTCCGCATCGTCGAGGGGGGTCTCGATCTCGCCGTCCGAGAGCACGCGCTCCTTGACCTCGAACCGCAACGCCCGCTCGACCAGCGGCTCGTGTTTGCGGAAGTACAGATTGTAGGCGTCCGGCCGGTTGATGCGGCCGATCTCATAGATGTCGCGGAACCCCTCGGTAATGAGGAGCGCTGTCTTGGCGCCCTTGCGCTCCAGAATGGTGTTGATGGCGATGGTCGAGCCGTGGAGAAACAGCCCGGCGGATCGGTATCGGCTCCCGGCCTTCTCCACCCCGGCATTGATGCCCTCGACCAGGCGTTGCGGCGTCGATAGCGCCTTGCCGAATGTCAGCTTGCCGGTTCGCTCGTCGAAAACCGCGATATCGGTGAAGGTGCCGCCGATGTCGGCGGCAAGACGAAGATTCGAGCTGTCGGCTCCGGGGCGAATGGGCTGCTTCATGGTCAAATTTCAGAACGCTGCGGGGATGGGCTAGGCGGGTTTCCTTTCGCAATGGAAAGGGCCACCTGCGGCCCGGAACGGCGGCGGGATCAGTCAGCATTAGCAAGCCGACGGGCTGGTGGCGAGACAATGCTCGACGCCGGATCCGAGCGAACATTCGTCCCCTCGCGCGGGGACTGCCCCTTTGAGCTGCCGCAGAGGCGCGAGGTCAACTCGTGGCCGCATGCCGAGGCTGGCACACTGGCCGGAGCGTTAACCATGTGGGTCAGGTGGCCGACGTACGACGGGTTGGAAGAGGCTCCGTCCCCCATCCTCCATCCGGCGCAATCCGGCACGCCGCATTCGCAACAGGGCTGATAAACCACTGAAATCACTGCAATTTATTTTCGGAAGAAAATTTTACCGTCACCGGAACCAACGAAATCTTGCGGCGTTATCCGCGTCAGGTGGGGGTCCGATCCGGACTCAGTAAGGGGTTTGGAACTCATGGCCGGATCTTCCCGGTCGCACGGCGTGTATCTGTTCCCGAAGTTTTGGATCCTCTCGCTGGGCGGGAGGGGGCTCCGCAATGATTCCGGCTCCGTGTGTCAGGCCGGATGTCGACCCGCACATCTCGAATTCCCATCCGCAACGTCCTGGCTTACGAATCAAAGATCGCAACGGCGTCATGGCGCGGCCATGACAACGCCCCTGCGCCCGTGACATTGTGGGGGTCCATCCGCCCCGGAGGAGACACCATGCAACCGAACCGTGATCCGGTTGGCGAACTCAAGACCAATGGTGCGTCTCCCAACGCAGGGGCGGCCGAACTGCCCGCGAGCCAGCTCCAGGACGGCTCATCCCCCGAGCTGCACGAACTGTTGAATGCGCTGCAGTCCATGCGGGTGGGCGACTTCTCCGTGCGCATGCCGGGGAGTGAGGTCGGCATCCTCGGCAAGATCGCCGACACCTTCAACGAGATTGTCACCGCCAACGAGCGCATGGCGCAACAGCTCGAGCGCGTCGGCCACGTCGTGGGCCGCGAGGGCAAGACACGCCAGCGCGTGAAGTTCGGCCTGTCGAATGGCGCCTGGGGTGAGATGGAAACCTCGGTCAACACCCTGATCGATGATCTGCTCTGGCCGACCACCGAGGTCACGCGCGTGATCTCGGCGGTGGCGCAAGGCGACCTGCTGCAGACCGTACGTCTCGAGGTGGACGGCCGGCCGCTCGAGGGCGAATTCCTGCGCGCCGCGACCATCGTCAACACCATGATCAAGCAGCTCAGCGTGTTCACCTCGGAGGTGACGCGCGTGGCGCGCGAGGTTGGCACCGAAGGCAAGCTCGGCGGCCAAGCGCAGGTGAGCGAAGTGACGGGCGTCTGGAAGGACTTGACCGAGAACGTCAACTCCATGGCCTCGAACCTCACCGCGCAGGTCCGCAACATCGCCGAGGTCACCATTGCCGTGGCCATGGGCGACCTGTCGAAGAAGATCACCGTCGACGTGCGCGGCGAGATTCTGCAGCTCAAGGAAGCCATCAACACGATGGTCGATCAGCTGCGGTCATTCGCCTCGGAAGTCACGCGCGTCGCGCGCGAGGTCGGCACCGACGGCAAGCTCGGCGGCCAGGCGATCGTCCCAGGCGTCGCCGGCACCTGGAAGGACTTGACCAACTCGGTGAACGCCATGTGCGGCAACCTCACCGACCAGGTGCGCAACATCGCCCAGGTGACCACGGCCGTGGCCCGCGGCGATCTTTCGCGCAAGATCACCGTCGACGTGCGCGGCGAAATCCTGGAGCTCAAGGACACCATCAACACGATGGTCGATCAGTTGAACTCGTTTGCCTCGGAAGTGACGCGCGTCGCCCGCGAGGTCGGCACCGAAGGCAAGCTCGGCGGCCAGGCCCAGGTGCCCGGCGTCGCCGGCACCTGGAAGGACTTGACCGACAGCGTCAACTTCATGGCGTCGAACCTGACGGCGCAGGTCCGCAACATCGCCGACGTCGCCACCGCCATCGCCGGCGGCGACCTCTCCAAGAAGATCACGGTGAACGTCAGCGGCGAAATCCTGCAGCTCAAGGAGACCATCAATACGATGGTCGATCAGCTCAATGCATTCGCCGGCGAGGTGACGCGCGTGGCGCGCGAGGTCGGCACCGAAGGGCGTCTGGGCGGCCAGGCCAACGTGCTCGGCGTCGCCGGCACCTGGAAGGACCTCACCGACAGCGTCAATTCGATGGCCTCGAACCTGACCGCGCAGGTCCGCAACATCGCCGAAGTGTCGACCGCGATTGCGAGCGGCGACCTGTCCAAGAAGATCACGGTCGACGTGCGCGGCGAAATCCTGGAGCTCAAGGACACCATCAACACGATGGTGGACCAGCTCAACGCCTTTGCTTCGGAAGTCACGCGCGTGGCGCGCGAGGTCGGCACCGAAGGCAAGCTCGGCGGCCAGGCCATGGTGCGCGGCGTCGCCGGCACCTGGAAGGACTTGACCGACAGCGTCAACTCGATGGCCTCGAACCTGACCGGCCAGGTCCGCAACATCGCCGAGGTGGCGACCGCGGTCGCGCAGGGCGACCTGTCGAAGAAGATCACCGTCAACGTGAGCGGCGAAATCCTGCAGCTCAAGGAAACGCTGAACACGATGGTGGATCAGCTCAACGCCTTTGCGGCAGAAGTGACCCGCGTCGCGCGTGAGGTCGGCACCGAAGGCAAGCTCGGCGGCCAGGCCCAGGTGCCCGGCGTCGCCGGCACCTGGAAGGACCTGACCGACAGCGTGAACTCGATGGCGGGCAACCTGACCGCCCAGGTCCGCAACATCGCCGAAGTCGCGACCGCCATCGCTGGCGGCGATCTTTCCCGCAAGATTACCGTCGACGTGCGCGGCGAAATCCTTCAGCTGAAGGAAACGCTCAACACGATGGTGGACCAGCTCAACCGCTTCGCGGGCGAGGTGACGCGCGTGGCGCGCGAGGTCGGCACCGAAGGCCGCCTCGGCGGGCAGGCGAACGTGCCGGGCGTCGCCGGCACCTGGAAGGACCTGACCGACAGCGTGAACTCCATGGCGGGCAACCTCACCGCCCAGGTGCGCAACATCGCCGAGGTGACCACGGCGGTCGCGCGCGGCGATCTTTCGCGCAAGATCACCGTCGATGTGAAGGGCGAAATTCTCGAGCTCAAGAACACCATCAACACCATGGTGGACCAGCTCAACGCCTTTGCCTCGGAAGTCACGCGCGTGGCGCGCGAGGTCGGCACCGAGGGCAAGCTCGGCGGCCAGGCGCAAGTGCCCGAGGTCGCGGGCACCTGGAAGGATTTGACCGACAACGTCAACTTCATGGCGTCGAACCTCACCGCCCAGGTCCGCAACATCGCCGAGGTGGCGACCGCGATCGCCGGCGGCGACCTCTCCAAGAAGATTACCGTCGACGTGCGCGGCGAGATCCTGCTGCTGAAAGAAACCCTCAACACCATGGTCGAGCAGTTGCGTTCGTTCGCCGCCGAGGTCACGCGCGTCGCGCGCGAGGTCGGCACCGACGGGCGTCTCGGCGGCCAGGCGGTGGTGCCGGGCGTCGCCGGCACCTGGAAGGACCTCACCGACAACGTCAACCTGCTGGCCGCCAACCTCACGACGCAGGTCCGCAACATCGCCGAGGTCACCACCGCGGTGGCGCGCGGCGATCTTTCGCGCAAGATCACCGTCGATGTGAAGGGCGAAATTCTCGAGCTCAAGAACACCATCAACACCATGGTGGACCAGCTCAACGCCTTTGCCTCGGAAGTCACGCGCGTGGCGCGCGAGGTCGGCACCGAGGGCAAGCTCGGCGGTCAGGCCGCAGTGCCGGGCGTGGCCGGCACCTGGAAGGACTTGACCGACACCGTCAACGTGATGGCCGCCAACCTGACCGAGCAGGTGCGCGGCATCGTCAAGGTCGTGACCGCCGTCGCCAACGGCGATCTGAAGCAAAACCTGACGGTGAAATCGAAGGGCGAGGTGGCCGCGCTCGCCGAGACCATCAACAACATGACCGACACGCTTGCGATCTTCGCCGACCAGGTCACCAGCGTGGCGCGCGAGGTGGGCGTGGAAGGCCGCCTGGGCGGCCAGGCGAACGTGCCGGGCGCGGCCGGCACCTGGAAGGACCTGACCGGCAACGTCAATCTGCTGGCCGCCAACCTGACCACCCAGGTGCGCGCGATCGCCGAGGTCGCGACCGCGGTGACCAAGGGCGACCTTACGCGTTCGATTCAGGTCGATGCGCGCGGCGAGGTGGCCGAGCTCAAAGACAACATCAATACGATGATCGACAACTTGCGGCTCACCACCGACCGCAACACCGAGCAGGATTGGCTCAAGACCAACCTCGCCAAGTTCACCAACATGCTGCAGGGCCAGCGCGATCTGACCACGGTCGGCCAGTTGCTGCTCTCCGAGCTCACGACGCTGGTGAACGCGCAGCTCGGCGTGATCTACCAGGTAACCAGCGAGGATCGGCCGAGCCTGCAGCTGCTCTCGGCCTATGCCGACGACGGCCTCAACGGACATCCCGAGCGGCTCAGCATCGGCCAGGGACTGGTCGGCCAATGCGCCGCCGACAAGCGCCGCATGCTGATCAGTGAAATGCCGACGCACGCCGTCCCGATCGGATCGGCGCTGTTCAAGGCGGTTCCGCGCAATATCGTCGTGCTGCCGGTGCTGTTCGAAAATCAGGTAAAGGCGGTCATCGAGCTTGCCTCGCTCAGCGAATTCACCGCCCTGCAGATGATGTTCCTCGAGCAGCTCACCACCGGCATCGGCATCGTGCTCAACAGCATCGAAGCCACCATGCAGACGGAAGGTCTGCTCAAGCAGTCGCAGCAGCTCGCCGGCGAGCTGCAGGCGCAGCAGCGCGAGTTGCAGCAGACCAACGACCAGCTCGAGCAGAAGGCGCAGCAGCTTGCCGAGCGCAACGTCGAGGTCGAGCGCAAGAACCAGGAAATCGAGCAGGCGCGCCGCGCGCTGGAGGAAAAGGCAACCGAGCTCGCCCTGACCTCGAAGTACAAGTCGGAATTCCTCGCCAACATGTCGCACGAGCTGCGCACGCCGCTCAACAGCATCCTGATCCTGGGCCAGCAGCTCACGGACAACCCCGACGGCAACCTCACGTCCAGGCAGGTCGAGTTCGCCCGCACCATTCACGGCGCCGGCACGGACCTCTTGAACCTGATCAGCGATATTCTCGACTTGTCGAAGATCGAATCCGGAACCGTGACGGTGGACGCCGAGGAGATTGCGTTCGCGAACCTTCTCGACATGATCGCGCGCCCCTTCCGCCACGAGGCGGAGACCCGGCAGCTCGCGTTCGAGGTCAATCTCGATTCCAATCTCGGCCGCATCATCACCACCGACTCCAAGCGGCTGCAGCAGGTGCTCAAGAACCTGCTCTCGAACGCGTTCAAATTCACCGCGCAAGGCGGCGTGCGCCTGACCGTTTCATCGGTCCAGAGCGGCTGGAGCCCGGAGCATCCGGTGCTCAAGCAGGCGCCGGCGGTGGTGGCGTTCGAGGTCTCCGACACCGGCATCGGGATTCCGGCGGAAAAGCAGAAGGTCATTTTCGAAGCGTTCATGCAGGCCGACGCCAGCACCAGCCGCAAATACGGCGGCACCGGTCTGGGTCTCGCGATCAGCCGCGAGCTGTCGAACCTGCTCGGCGGCGAAATCCATCTGCGCAGCGCACCGAATGTGGGAAGCACCTTCACGCTCTACTTGCCGCTGAAATATGTCGGCCCGACCCTGGCGCCCAGGTCGGTGCCGGCGCCTTCCGCACAGATGATGCAAATCCCCGGCATCCACGTGGCGCCGGAGCGGCCGATCGAGCAGATTCCGGACGACCGGCTCGAGATCCAGCCGGGCAACTCGATCCTGCTCATCGTCGAGGACGACCCGCACTATGCCCGCATCATGGTGGACCTCGCGCGCGAGAAGGGATTCAGGGTGCTGGTCGCGATGAGAGGCATCGATGCGCTCGACCTTGCCAAGCAGTACCAGCCGACGGCGGTGTCGCTGGACGTGTTCCTGCCCGACATGCTCGGCTGGACCGTGCTCAGCCAGCTCAAGCAGAACCCGCTGACGCGGCACATCCCGGTGCAGATCATCACGTTGGACGAGGACCGCCAGCACGGCCTGGCGCGTGGCGCATTCTCATTCGTCACCAAGCCCACGTCGCCCGCGGGCGTGGAAGCGGCCTTGACCCGTATCAAGGAATACGCCAAGCCGCGCCGCAAGCGACTGCTGGTGGTTGAGGATGATCGGGCCGAGCAGATGAGCATTGCAGAACTGCTTGGCCACGACGACATCGAGATCGTCCCCGCCGGCACCGGCTCCGAAGCCTTGACCGTTCTCCGGCAGGACCCGTGCGACTGCGTCGTGCTCGATCTTCGGCTTCCCGACATGTCGGGATTCGAGGTGCTGGAGGAGTTGCGCGCCGACGCGAACCTCTCCGACGTGCCAGTGGTGGTGTTCACGGGCCGCGAATTATCAGCGGAGGAAGACGCCCAGCTGCACACCATGGCACGCAGCATCGTGGTGAAGGGGGTCGAATTGCCCGAGCGTCTGCTCGACGAAACCGCGCTGTTCCTGCATCGCATCGTCACCGACCTGCCGGCCGAGAAGCAGCGCATGCTCGAGCGGCTCAACAGCTCCGACGAGGATCTGGTCGGCCGCACCGTGCTGCTGGTCGATGACGACGCCCGCAACATCTTCGCCCTGTCGAGCGTGCTGGAGCGGCGCGGCATGCACGTGCTCACCGCCACGACCGGCAAAGAAGCCATCGCGCTGGCGGAGTCGACGCCCGATCTGGCGATCGTGCTGATGGACATCATGATGCCGGAAATGGACGGGTATCAGACCATGCAGGTGATCCGTCAGAAGCCGGATTTCCGTCGATTGCCGATCGTTGCCCTGACGGCAAAGGCAATGAAGGGCGACCGCGAGAAGTGCCTGGAGGCGGGGGCGTCGGACTATCTGGCCAAGCCCGTCAACACCGAGCAGCTGCTATCGGCGCTGCGCATGTGGCTGCATCGCTAGGGGCGGAGACAAGAAATGGCTTCGGACGACAAGGTCAATATCCTGCTGGTCGACGATCAGCCAGCCAAGCTGCTGAGTTACGAGACGATCCTGGCCGAGCTGGGCGAGAACCTCATCAAGGCCGCGTCGGCCAGAGAGGCGCTCGAACAACTCCTCAAGCACGAAATCGCGGTTATTCTCGTCGACGTGTGCATGCCGGAACTCGATGGCTTTCAACTGGCCGCGATGATCCGCGAACACCCGCGCTTTCAACGCACCGCGATCATCTTCATTTCGGCCATCCATCTGACCGACGTGGACCGCCTGCGCGCCTACGAAATGGGCGCGGTCGACTACGTTCCTGTGCCGGTCATTCCGGAGGTGCTGCGCGCCAAGGTCAGGATTTTCGCCGAGCTGTATCGCAAGACCAGACAACTCGAGCAGCTCAATGTGGAACTCGAGCGTCGCGTCGCCGAGCGAACCGCGGAACTGGAGGCCTCGACCGGGCGGTTGATGCAGAGCGAAGAGCGCCGCAGCCTCGCGCTGGCGGCCGGTCAGATGGGCTCGTGGGAATGGGACCCGGTCAACGGCGACTTCGCCTGGGACGACGGGCAATATCGGATTTTCGGCGTCGACCCGGCAACGTTCGATGTGACGGTCGACAATATCAAGGCGCTGATTCACCCCGAGGACTGGAAGCATCTGCAGAACGCGATCAAGCCGGCGTCCCAGAATACGCCGAGCTTCCAGACCGAGTTTCGCGTCTGTCGTCCCAATGGGGAGACGCGGTGGTGCATCGGAACCGCGGTGGCGAGCGCCGACGCGACCGACAACATCGTCCGCATCAGCGGCGTGACCGTCGACATCACCGACCGCAAGGAAGCCGAGGAGCGCCAGGCGCTGCTGGCGCGCGAGGTCGATCACCGCGCGCGAAACGCCTTGGCGCTGGTGCAATCGATCGTGCGGCTGACCCGCTCGGACACCATCAAGTCCTATATCGCCGCCGTGGACGGGCGCATCGGAGCGCTCTCGCGCGCGCACACGCTGCTCGCCCAGAGTCGCTGGCAGGGCGCCGACCTGGCGCGCCTGGTGGAGGAAGAGCTTGCGCCGTATCGCGCCGGCGATGATGGAAAGATCACCGCCAACGGTCCCGACGTATCGCTCGAGCCGCGCACCGCCCAGACGCTTGCACTCGCGCTGCATGAACTCTCCACCAACGCGGCGAAGTATGGTGCGCTTTCGGTCATGCCCGGACGCGTCGGGGTGACGTGGGAGTTGCAGCCGGACAGTCTCGTCCTGCGTTGGAGCGAGAGCGGCGGACCGGCCACCGAGGAACCGGCTTCTCCCGGCTTCGGCATCAGGGTGATCAGCGCCAGCATCGAGCGCCAGCTCGAGGGCGAGACCGCTTTCCACTGGCGGCCCGAAGGGCTGCATTGCAGCCTGCGGGTGCCGCGCGGCGACAAGATCGAACCGATGGCGCCGCAGGGCAATGCCAATCGCGCGATCGCAGAGGATCGGCCTGTGCTTCCACTGCGGCTCGCGACCGGCAACCGCGTCCTGCTGGTCGAGGACGAGATTCTGGTCGCCATGATGATGAAGGACATCCTGGCCGAGTTCGGACTTTCGGTTGTCGGACCCTTCAGCCGGGTGGCCGAGGCCATGGTTGCGGCCGTGCACGAGGACATCGATGCCGGCATCATCGACGTCAACCTGGGAGGAGAATTCGTCTACCCGGTCGCCGACGTGCTGGTGGCGCGTGACATTCCGTTCGTTTTCGTCACGGGCTATGGCGTTGAGAGCATCGAGAGCCGGTTCGCGCACGTACCGATCATCAAGAAGCCGGTGCAACGCGCGGACCTGCAGAAGATTTTCGTGCCCGCGGAGGGCGAGCCCTCGACCTTTCGAAAGCGCCGGTATGGCGGCCGCGTCGGTCGCGCTGCATCGGCCGGTCCGTCCTGAGGCGAGGCCGCCTGCGCGGCCTCGCGATATCCTCAAGACCCGGCCGGCCGCCGGCTGCATAGATTTTCAACTTTGATTGATGCGCCTGCCCGCGATTGCAGCGGATCGCCGCGGGGGAACCGGAATTTCCCAGCAAAACCAGTCCTGACCGGCTTGGCACGGTCCTTGCTGCTTTGCAGCATACCGGGCCAACGGTGGCCGTTCGCCCGGTGTTTTGCCATGCGTGCTGCGCAAGCAAACCAACAACGGGAACAATGTCCGGCGATTTCAACCCCGAGCAAAAGCGTTACCTGGAGGGTTTCGTTGCGGGCCTGCAGATCGCCAAGGCCGCACGCGGCAACGGCGGCGCCCCCTCTGCGCAAGGCACCGCCGCATCCGAACCGACCGGGCCTGACGCTCCGCATCTGCGCGCCCAGGATCGCGTTCTCCTAGCCGGCGGCAAACTTTCCGAACAGGAAAAATTCAAGCGCGAACTGCATCCGTTCGACGGCTACGACCGGCTAAAGGCGCAGGCGGCGAACAACGAGTACCCCAAGCCGCCGGACAATTTCCGTTGGCGCTACTTCGGCCTGTTCTACGTCGCGCCGAACCAGAACTCCTATATGTGCCGCCTGCGGATGCCGAACGGCATCCTTTCGCACGGACAGTTCGCCGGGATCGCCGACCTCGCCGAGCGCTATGGCGGAGGCTATGCCCACGTCACCACCCGCGCCAACCTGCAGGTGCGCGAGATCGAGGCCCATAACGCCGTCGCAATGATCGAGGCGATCCAGGACCTCGGGTTGTGTTCGCGCGGCTCGGGTGCCGACAACATCCGCAATGTCACGGGCTCGCCCACTGCCGGCATCGATCGGCAGGAACTGATCGACACCCGCCCGTTCGCGCGCGAATGGCATTTCCATATTCTCAACGAGCGCGCGCTCTACGGCCTGCCGCGCAAGTTCAACGTCGGATTCGACGGGGCCGGCCTCATTCCCGTGCTGGAGGACACCAACGACATCGGCTTCCAGGCGGTCGAGGTAAAGGACGGATTCGACATCGCGCCCGGCGTTTGGTTCCGCCTCATGATCGGCGGCATCACCGGCCACAAGGACTTTGCGCGCGAAACCGGCATCGTGGTCAAGCCGGCCGACGCGACCAAGGTGGCCGACGCCATCGTGCGGGTGTTCATCGACCACGGCGACCGCACCGACCGCAACAAGGCGCGGCTGAAATACGTCCTCGACCGCCTGGGCCTCGAGAAGGTCCTGGCGCTGACCGAGGAAAAACTCGGCCGCAAGCTCGACCGCGTCGCCGGCGATGCGCTCGAGCCGCGTCCGCCATTCGATCGCAGCGCGCATATCGGCGTGCATCCGCAGAAGCAGCCCGACCGCAATTGGATCGGCGTCGTGCTCCCGGTCGGCAAGATGACCGCCGCTCAGATGCGCGGGCTCGCCGAGGTGGCGAGGGATCTCGGTGACGGAGACATCCGGCTCACCGTTTGGCAGAACCTGATCATCTCCGGAGTGCCGTCGGAGCAGGTCGCGGCGGCGCAAACGAAGATCGAAACGCTCGGTTTTTCAACCAGCGCGAACTCCATTCGCGCCGGGCTCGTCGCTTGCACTGGCAATGCCGGGTGCAAATTCGCGGCCTCCGATACCAAGCGGCATGCCGAGGAGATCGCCCGCTGGTGCGAAAGCCGCGTCGCGCTCGACGGGCCCGTGAACATCCATCTCACCGGCTGTCATCACTCCTGCGCGCAGCACTACATCGGCGACATCGGACTGCTCGCCTGCAAGGTGCAAACGTCCGAGGAGGGCGACACGGTCGAGGGCTACCACATTCACGTCGGCGGCGGCTTCGGTCCGGACGCGGCGATCGCGCCGGAGATCTACCACGACGTCAAAGCCGAAGACGCGCCGGGGGTCATCGAACGCATGCTCAAGGCCTATCTTGCGCACCGCGCCTCGCCGCAGGAAAGCTTCCTTGGTTTCTCCCGCCGGCACGACCTCGACTCGCTGCGATCTCTCATCGAGCGCGAGGCGGTCGAATGAGCCTGCCGCCCCGCCCCCCCTTCCCTTCGCTGATCCCTGAGAGCGCGCCATTCACGGCCGAGCAGCGGGTCTGGCTGGATGGCCTGTTCGCAGGGCTGCTTTCGCTCGAACACGGTGTCACGCCGCTTTCGTCGGAACAGGCGGCGGCACTGCTGCCGGGCGGGCTCGACCTTGCATCGCCATCGGGCTCCGCCACCGAAGACGATGACGATGCGCCGTGGCACGACCCGGCCATGCCACTCAACGACCGGATGAAGCTTGCCGAAAGTCGTCCGCTGCGGCGGCGGATGATGGCGGCAATGGGACAACAGGACTGCGGACAATGCGGATACACCTGCCAGGACTATTCGGACGCCATCTTCTCGGAAAAGGAAAAGCGGCTGAATCTCTGCGTACCCGGCGGCAAGGAAACGAACCGCATGCTCAAGGCGCTCCATCAGGAGCTCGGCCAAACGCCGGCCGCCTCGAAGACCGCCGAGATGCCGCCCGAGACCCCACCGCCTGCCGATGCTACGGGTGCGCCGGCCACGGCGCCGGGCTGCTCACGCGAGTATCCGGCCCAGGCGGTTTTCCTGGCACGCACGCGCCTGAACAAACCGGGCTCGGAGAAAGAAACCTGGCACGTTGAGCTCGATCTGTCTTCGACCGGCGTCAGCTACGCCGTGGGCGACGCCTTCGGCGTGTTTCCCACCAACCATCCTGCTCTCGTCGACGCGGTGATGACCGCGCTCGAGCGCCCCGCCTGATTTTCCGATCGGCGGTCGCCCGCTGCGCGACGTGCTGCTCGACGGCGTCTCGCTCGGCACGGCGCCCGACATGCTGTTCCAGCTGTTCTCCTACATCACCGGCGGCGAGCGCCGGCAGAAGGCGAAGGCGCTCGCCGCCGGCGAGGATCCCGACGGCGACGCCGCCACGCTCGACGTGCTCGCGGCCATCGAGAAGTTCCACGGGGTGCGTCCCGATCCGGAAGCCTTCATCGAAGCGCTCGATCCGCTGCAGCCGCGGCTCTATTCCATCGCCTCGTCGCCTGCGATCGATCGCCAGCGCATCGCCCTGTGCGTCGATGCGGTGCGCTTTCCCGTCAACGGCCGCGCCCGCCTCGGCGTTGCCTCCACGTTCCTCGGCGAGCGCGTGCGTCCCGGAGACAGCGTCAAGGTCTATGTTCAGAAGGCGCAGCATTTCGGCCTGCCGGCCGATCCCTCGCTGCCGATCATCATGATCGGCCCCGGCACCGGCATCGCGCCGTTCCGCGCGTTTCTGTACGAGCGCATGGCGAGCAAGGCGCCCGGCCGCAACTGGTTGTTCTTCGGCCATCAACGCAGCAACCACGATTTCTTCTACGAAGACGAGCTTGCCGGCATGAAGGCGGCGGGCGCCTTGACCCGGCTGTCGCTCGCCTGGTCGCGCGACGGCAGTGAAAAGTTTTACGTCCAGGATCGCATGCGCGAGGTCGGCCGCGATCTTTGGGCCTGGCTCGCCGACGGCGCGCACGTCTATGTCTGCGGCGATGCCAAGCGCATGGCCAGGGACGTCGAAGGCGCGCTGGTCGAGATCGTCGCCGCCCATGGCGCGCGCACGACTGACGAGGCGATCGCGTTCGTCGCCGGCCTGAAGAAATCCGGCCGCTATCAGCAGGACGTGTATTGATGTCGGGGGTCGCGGGCGATCCCCGCCGCCTGCAGCGTCCGCCGCGCATGGAAGCGCTCGCGCGCCTGCCGATCTTTCTCGCGCTCGAGGGCAAGCGTGCGATCCTCGCGGGCGATGGCCCGCCCGTGGCCTGGAAAGCGGAGCTGCTGTCGGCGGCGGGTGCCGATGTCATCGTCTTTGCCGAGTGTCCATGCGAGCAGCTTCGTGCCGTGGCGGCGCAGCCCCCGCGCGGTGCGATCGTGCTGCGGCAGCGGCCGTGGCAAGCCGAAGACCTCCATGGCGCTGCCGTTGCCATCGCCGGCTTTGATGACGACCTGGATGCCCGGCGCTTCGCCGACGCGGCGCGTGCGGCGCACGTTCCCGTCAACGTGATCGACAAGCCCGCCTATTGCGACTTTTCCTTCGGCGCCATCGTCAACCGCTCCCCGCTCGTGATCGGAATTTCGACCGATGGCGCGGCGCCGGTCTTCGGCCAGGCGATCCGCGGCAAGCTCGAAGCCATGATCCCGCAGGGTTTTGCCGGCTGGGCGGACGCGGCGCGGCGCTGGCGCAAGGCGGTGCAGTCGTCCGGCCTTTCGTTCGCCGCCCGGCGGCGGTTCTGGCAGGCGTTCGCGGGATTTGCCCTGACCCATCCCGATCGCAAGCCGGCCCAATCGGATTTCGAAGCATTCCTGCACCAGACCAGGGCCGAGGCTCCGGCTGCCGCCGCCGGCAGCATCACGCTCGTCGGCGCCGGCCCCGGCGACCCAGAGTTGCTGACGCTGCGCGCGGTGCGCGCGCTGCAATCGGCAGACGTCATCCTGATCGACGATCTGGTCGCACCGGAACTGCTCGACTTCGCTCGCCGCGAGGCAACGAAAATGCTGATCGGCAGCACCGGCCATTTTGCGCCCGGCCGACCGGACGATATCAGCACGGCGATGACCACCCTCGCCCAATCCGGGAAGCGCGTGGTGTGGCTTAGGCACGGCGACCCCACGACGTTCGGCCGCCCAGGTCGCGAGATCGCGGCCTGCCGCGCTGCCGGGATCGATATCGAAGTCGTTCCCGGGGTCGCTGCCGCTGCGAGCACAGAGGGTTCAATTCTCCTGAAACGCTTCCTCACGCTTGCTGCGGATCGCCGGCAGCGCAACCAGGAGGCAGAGCGCGAGCGCGGCGATCAGCAGGCCGAGGCTGATCGGCCGCTCTAGGAAGATCATCGGGTCGCCGCTGGAAATTCTCATGGCCCGCCGCAGATTCTCTTCCATCAGCGGGCCCAGCACGAAGCCGAGGATCATCGGCGCCGGTTCGCATTCGAGCCGCGTGAAGATATAGCCGAGCACGCCGAAAAACGCCGCCAGCAGAACGGCCGCGGAGCTGTTATTCACGGTGTAGACGCCGATGCCGCAGAACAACAGGATCGCGAGGTAGAGAAAGCGGTACGGCACTTTCAGCAGCTGAACCCAGATGCCGATCAGCGGCAGGTTGATGATCACCAGCATCAGATTGCCAAGCCACATGCTGGCGATCATGCCCCAGAACATGCCTGGCCGTTCGGTCATGATCTGCGGACCGGGCTGGATGCCGTGGATGGTGAGCGCGCCGATCATCAGCGCCATCACCGCGTTGCCCGGAATTCCCAAGGTCAGCATGGGGATGAATGAGGTCTGCGCACCGGCATTGTTGGCGGATTCCGGCCCGGCCACGCCTTCCACTGCGCCGTGGCCGAACTGCTCGGGGTGCTTCGATGAGCGTTTCTCCAGCGCGTACGCGGCGAACGCGCTCAGCGTCGCGCCGCCGCCGGGAAGCACGCCCAGGACCGAGCCGAGCGCGGTGCCGCGCAGCGTCGCCGGCCACGCGCGCTGAAAGTCCTCGCGCGTCGGCCACAGCCGGGTGATCTTCTGCGCGACCAGCGCGCGGCTCTCCTGCGGCCGGGTCAAGTTCGTGATGATCTCGCCGATGCCGAAGATGCCGATGGCAAGGGTCGCGACGTCGATCCCATCGGTGAGCTCGACGATTCCGAAGGTGAAGCGCGTTCCCCCCGTGTTGCCGTCGGTGCCGATCAAGCCGATCAACAATCCCAGGATGATCATGGCAATCGCCTTGATCACCGAGCCATGCGCCAGCACCACCGCGGCGATGAGGCCGAGCACCATCAGCGAGAAATATTCCGGCGCGCCGAACGACTGGCCGACGATGGCGAGCGGCGGCGCAAAGGTGGCGATCAGCATCGTCGATACGCAGCCCGCAAAGAACGAAGCCAGCGCAGCCACCGCCAATGCCGCGCCGGCGCGCCCCTGCCGCGCCATCTGGTGACCGTCGATGCAGGTTACGACCGAAGAGGTCTCGCCCGGCAGGTTGACCAATATGGCGGTGGTCGAGCCGCCGTATTGCGCGCCGTAGAAGATGCCGGCGAGCATGATCAGGCCCGAGGTGGGCTCGAGATGGAACGTCAGCGGCAGCAGCATCGCGATGGTCGCGATCGGGCCGATGCCCGGCAGAACGCCGATCAAGGTCCCGATCAGCGCGCCGGTCAGCGCAAAGAACAGGTTCGCCGGCGTCAGCGCCACCCCGAATCCGACGACGAGGTTGTTGAGAAGCTCCATCTACCACTCCGGCCAGACCGGAATCGTCAGTCCCAGCCCGAGAATGAAGATGCCCCAGGACAGAACGATCAGGACCAGCGCCGACGCGATGGTCTCGAGCGGCCGCAATTCGCGCGCCGCCACCGCGCCGACGCCGATCAGCAGCAGGATCGAGACCACGAGTCCGAGTTGCTCGATGCTGAGCCCGAAGATCACCAGGCTTGCGGTGACAAAAATGACCGGCCGCCATGCCGACATGTCGGCGGACGAAAGCGGACGCTCGGCCTGCGCCTGGCGCAGTCCCTGGACCAGAACGATGGTCCCGAGGCCGAGCAGAATCCAGCACAACAGCCGGGGAACGTAGCCGGTGCCCATGCGCAGCGCGGTGCCGATGGGATAGTCGCGCGAGAGCCACAAGCCGAGCAGCGCGACGCCGACAAAGAGCAGGCCCGCCAGCACGTCCCTGCGCGCGAGCAGGCGCCAGTACGTGCGCGCGATCTCGCTTTGGCGTCCGATCGACATGACCCTCGCACCAGCCGCGGCCGTCACGCCCGCGTATTCAGGACATCCTTTACGCCGCCGGAATGATCGGCAGCAGAAGATACGATTGCTTGTCGCCGCCGGCATGGATCGTATTGGTCCCGGCGTTGTAGTCGGCGTGATAGTGCATGTAGGAGGCGCTGCCGACGCCGTCGCGCGGTTGGACATCGAGGCGGATACGGTGGCCTTTTCTGAACACCATGGACGTCGGCCAAATCTCGACCTGCACCTCGACGATTTCGCCGGGTGTCAGGTAAAGCCGCCTGACGTGGCGATGATACGGGCGATACGGCCGCGAGAGCTCCGGGTCCAGCTCACGATGCGACACCCGCAGCCAGCCTTTCGCCACCGGCACGGGCGTGCCCTGCTGGCCGGTCTCCAGCACTTCCTTGCCGTCGGCGTCGATGTTGCGCAGCGTGAGAAAGAGATCCATGTCCTCGGTCGAGCTCGAGACCCACAGCACCGCGGCGACCGGGCCGGTGACTTCGATGTCGTGCGCCAGCGGCGGCGTCTCCAGCGCGACCCCCATGCCGGGCGGGATTCCGCCGCCCATCACCTGCGACGACGCCGCGGACGTCGACCCCATCGAGCCCAGGCTCGTCGCCGGATAAGTGCGCGAGCCTGCCGCAGCCGGATTGGCGGCAACAAGGCCGCCTGCATTGGCGGCTGCACCCGCCGCGGGCGGCGACAGGTCGAAGTAATATTTCGTCCATTGGGTGCGCGCGAGCGGCCACTCGTGCTCGTGGCGCCACTCGATCTCGTCACGGCCCTTGCGGATCGCCAGCTTCACCGGCGGCTCATCCATGACGCCGTTGTCGATGCCCTTGAGCCAGTGGTCGAAGAAGCGCAGCTGATCGTGGCGCCCCTCCTCGGTGTAGAACGGGTGCACGTGCGTGCCGGCGTGGATGCGAAGCTTCTTGTGCGGGGTCGCCGCGCGCATGAAGGCTTCGGTGTTGCCGCGCAGATGCAACCCCATGCCCGACCAGTTGCCGACGCTGAACATGGGGACGGTGATTTTCTCCCATTGCGCCTGCGCGCCCCGGAACGCGCCGCTGTCCAGACTGTTGCTGAGCCAGAAATGCAGCGTGTTGGTCTGCCAGGCGTTGGGGTGATGCCGGGACGCGCGGCCCACCAGATGATGCATCAGATGCGCCACGTACCAGTTGGGCATGAACAGGCTGAGCAGCCCGCCATGGAACAGCGCGTCGCGGTAAAGGTCGGCGAAGCCCTCCCACGGAATGATCGCCCGCAATGACGGCGGCTGCTGATTGGCGGCGAACCACTGGTTGATCGCGAAGTAGGAGATGCCGGAAAGCCCGACCTTGCCCGAGCACCAGGGCTGCGCCGCCGCCCACTCGATCGCGTCGTAGAAATCGATCAACTCCGCGAGCGACCATGGCTCGCACTGCCCGGGAGACTTGCCGCTGCCGCGCCCGTCGACCCGCACGGCGGCGTAGCCCTTCGGCACCCACCACTCCGGATTGACGGTCTCCCAGTTCATCAGGGGGTTCGGCTTTTCCTCCAGGCTGTCCGGGGGAACCCACAGCTTGTCCTTCTGGTACGGGCCCAGGTTCAAGATCGCGGGAAACTTGCCGGCATCATCCGGCCGGAAGACGTCGGCCTTGAGCCGGGCGCCGTCCCGCATCGCGACGTCGACATCCTTCTCGACCACGATGCCGTAGACCGGCACGGCGGGAGCCGGCTCCATTTTCATTGCTGCTGCCTCCCCGCTGTCCCCAACCGCCGCTCAGTTATCCGGCAGCTCCACCTTCACCTGATCGGTGACCTTCTTCCAATACGCCACTTCGGCACGGTTGAAGGCTTGCGCGTCGTCCATCGAGCTGTTGGGAACCGCCTTGATCATCTGCTTCTTGAAGGCGGTCTGCACCGGCTCCGACTCGAGCGCCTGCGCGGCGGCCTTGCGTACGGTTTCGAGCACGTCGCGCGGCGTCGCGGCGGGCGCATACAAAGCCGACCATAGTCCCTTGCCGTTGACGTAGCCGAGCTCGACCAGGGTCGGGACATCGGCATATTCGGGCACGCGCTGCTCGGACATGACGGCCAACGCGCGCACCTGCCCGCCCTTGATCACGCCGGTCGAGCTGGCGGCATTGACGAGCGCGACCTGCGCGTCGCCGGTGACGAGATCGTTGGTGATGGCGGCCCCGCCTCCCTTGTTCGGCAGATGGGCGAGCTCGATCCCCGCCCATTGCGCGAAGGCTTCCATGTCATAGTGATTGTTGCTGCCGATACCGACGCTGGCATAGCGCACCTTGCCCGGGTTCGCCTTCGCATAGGCAATGAACTCGGCATACGTCTTCGGGCCGAAGTCCTTGGTGGTGGCGGCGAGCACGAGCGGAACCTCGCTCAGCCGGGTCACCAGGATGACGTCCTTGTCGTAGTCGATCTTGAATTTCTTCTTGTAGATGATCGGCGCCAGCGCGTTGGTTCCGGGGTTTCCGATCTGCAGCGTGTAACCGTCGGGCCGCGACCGCGCCATATCCTCGATGGCAAGAATGCCGAAGGCGCCGGGCTTGTTCTCGATCACCACCGGCTGACCGAGAATCGGCCGCATGTGCTCGCCGACGATGCGCATGACGATGTCGGTGGCGCTGCCCGGCCCGAACGGCACCACCACCTTGACCGGCTTGCTCGGAAACTTGTCCTGGGCTTGCGCTCCGAACGCCGTCACCACAAGGCAAAGCACCAGCACTGATCCGAACCGGCGCATGAGAAGTCCTCCCTGTTTCAGGCGGCGTGCGCCCGTATCCTCGCCGAGGCGAAGTTATTCCGCAGCTTCGACCTTCACCTGGGAGGTGATGTCCTTCCAAGTCTTGATCTCGTCGGCGAGCCATGCCCTGGCGTCGTCGAGCGACTTGTTCGGCACGATATTGAAATTCTGTTTCTTGAATGCATCGACCACCGACGGCGCCTGCAGCGCCTCGACCGAAGCCTTGAAGATCGTCTCCAATACGTCCTTCGGCGTACCCGCCGGCGCGAACAGCCCCTGCCATGCGATCGTGCCGACGCCGGGATATCCGATCTCCTGCATCGTCGGCACGTCGGGAAATTCGGGCAGGCGCTGGTGGTTCACCAGCGCGAGCGGCCGCAGCTTGCCGGCTTTGACCTGGGCCGCGGTCGAAGCGACGTTGAGGAACGAGGCCTGGGTGTCGCCGGTGATCATGTCGTTGATCACGCCGGACGCGCCGTTCTTGTTGTGAATGGCGATCATATCGAGATCGCCCGCCTTCTTGGCGAAGAAGGCCATGTCATAGTGCGGATAGCTGCCGGCCCCGACCGTGCCGTAGCGCAGCTTGCCTGGATTCTTCTTGGCGTACTCGATCAGCTCGGGAACGCTCTTGACGTTGAAGTTGGTGGTGGTCACGACCAGGAATTCGGGAATATCGACGATGCGGGAGATTGCCACGACGTTCTTGTCGTAATTCGGCAGCTTCGCCGGCGTCAGCACGGGCGTGATGGTATTGGTGGTCACGTTGCCGATCATCAGCGTGTAGCCATCCGGCTTGGCATTGACCATTTCATTGATGGCGACGATGCCGTTGGCGCCGGGCTTGTTCTCGACCACGAAGGATTGTCCGGTGATCTGCCGCAACTGGTCGCCGAGGATGCGGGCCACGATGTCGGTTGCGCCGCCGGGGGCATAGGGCACGACGATCTTCACCGGCTTCGACGGATATTTGTCCTGCGCCGAAGCCGTGACGGTGCCGAACGCGATGCACAGCAGCGCCAAACCAAAACCGACCCGTCTCATCGCTGTCTCCCTATGAATTCGTTATTTTACCCCCGCCCGACCAGGGGTGGGCGGCTTCCCATCGATTGTAGCGCAGGCCCGGCCGCCGAAACAGGCAAACCGGCCGCGCGATCTTGTCGCCCTGTCGCTTCGGCCCAGACTTTATGGGTCCTGCTTTGGTACAGGGGCTGGTTCCGCGTGCGCCCGGGTCAGGCGGCCTTGATCCCGTGGAGGCTGTGGGAGGCGTCCTTGCAGGTGAAGAACACGACATCCGCCTCGGGCGTCGCCTTGCCGGAATGCACGACGTTCGAGGGGACGTAGACCACCGAGCCGGCCTTGGCCTCGATCTCCTTGTCGCCGATCTTCGCCCGGAACGTGCCTTGCAGGATATAGATCCACTGCTCGTTCGGGTGCGAATGCGGCTCCGCGCCGGTACCGGCGGGCATGCGCATCAGCCCGACGATCATGCGATCGCCCTCGACGCAGGCGCCGTTGGCGGTCGAATAGTCGGGCCCGCCGAGGATGTGGTTCACCTTGGCGAGATCGAACACATATTCACCGTCGCCCGCGCGCGTGGCACCCGGTGTCCGTGCGGTGGCAGCTTGCTGCGCCATTGTTTCCTCCTCTGCGTCGTCCTTGTGCTCTTAATTTATGTGCTCTTAATTTATGCATCAGGCAAAGGCGCGCGCCGATGTCTTGCCGCTCGCCGCGCCCAGCAGCGCCTTCGCCCGCCCGCCGAGAATGGATGACTGGTCACCAGCGGGGATCGAGAGGCCGCGGACCTGAAGCACGCCGTCCGGCATGCCCATGTCGAAGGGATAGTCGCTGCCGAGCAGGACGCGATCGACGCCCGCATTTCCGACCAGGAATTCCAGCACGTCTTTCGAGTGCACGATGGTATCGAAGTAGAACCGTCCGAGCGACTCCGTCGGCGGCTTGGGCAGCTTGCGCTTCGGCTCCTCGCGCACATGCCAGCCGTGCAGGAAGCGCCCGGCCTGGTAGGGCACGAAACCGCCGCCATGGGAGAGGCAGATCTTCAGCGAGGGATGGCGCTCGAGCACGCCGCTGAACACCAGGCACGCGGCCGCGATGGTGGTATCGAGCGGATTGCCGATCAGATTGTTGAGATAATACGACGACAGCCGGTCGACTCCCGCCACGTTGATGGGATGGAGCAGGATAAAGGCGTCGAGTTCCGCGGCGGTGGCCCAGACCGGCTCGAGCGCGGGATCGTCGAGGTTCTTGCCTGCCACGTTCGAACCGATCTGTGCGCCGCGCAATCCGAGCGTCCGGACGGCATGGCGAAGCTCATCCGCCGCCAGCTTGGGCGCCTGCATGGGCAGCGTCGCAATGGCGAGGAAGCGGTCGGGGCGGGCCTTGACCAGCTTGGCGAGCTGCTCGTTCTGGATACGGGCGAACGCCGCCGCCAGCGCCGGCGGTTGCGCGTAGACGAAGGTCTGCGGACAAACCGACAGCACCTGCACGTCCACCTTGGATGCGGCCATGTCCTGCAGGCGGCGCTCCAGGTCCCAGCCGCCGCGGGGGAAGTGCCGGTAGACACTGCCCGCGACGTCGAGTGTGCCGAACTGATCGTCGATGTCGGAGAGCTTCGGTGCCACCTTGGGCGCTTCGCTCTGCAACAGCCGGATCGTCTCTTCGGTCAGGATGTGAGCGTGAACGTCGATGGTTGGTGTGGTTTGTGCGACCATGGGTCCATTTGCTCATGATGTTGGAAGCGACGGCGAGGCCTAGTGTCCCGATTCCGGGACACTAGCAATCTATGATTCTAGTGCGGTTTTTGGATTTGAAGTTCCTAGGCGAGATTGCGGCCCGAATGATAGGAACTTCAAATCCACCGCACTAGAGGGTAGTGCATCCGGCGGCGGTGATCGAGTGGCCGATGGCGGAGCAGATGGATCGTGATAGGCTCGGCGCAAACACGTCGGATGGAACCCGGAGCCCAAATGCTCGATCAACCTGCCGCCTCGCATCGCCGTCGGCTGCACGACGGCCCGCGCCTCGATTTTCAAGATCATTTGGCCGATCTTGAGGCGAAGGGTCTGCTGGTTCGCATCGACCGCGCCATCAACAAGGATACCGAACTTCATCCGCTGGTGCGTTGGCAATTCCTGGGCGGCGTCCCCGAGGACAAGCGGCGCGCCTTCCTGTTTACCAATGTGACGGACGCCAAGGGCCGTCGCTACGATATTCCGGTCGTGGTCGGCGCGCTCGCGGCCTCGCCCGAGATCTATGCCATCGGCATGGGGCAGCCGGTCGACGAGATCGGCGAAGCCTGGATGCGCGCCATCGACGGTCCCATTGCGCCGGTCGCCGTCGGCGCCCCGCGCTGCCAGGAGGTCGTGCTCACGGGCGATGACCTCAAGGCGCCGGGTGGCTTGGCGCGGCTGCCGGTGCCGATATCGACGCCCGGCTTCGACTCCGCGCCCTATCTGACGGCCACGCTCTGCGTCACCCGTGATCCCGATACCGGCATCCAGAACATGGGCACCTATCGGGCCGCGCTCGAAAGCATCCGACCGGCTGGTCGTGCGCATGGTGGCGCGCGAGGCGAGCGGGGCTGGCGGCTACCTGCACTGGCTCAAATATCGCGAGCGGCGCCAGCCGATGCCGATCGCGATCGTGATCGGCTGCGCGCCCGTGGTCATGTTCACCGGTCCGCAGAAGCTCGCCGTCGACCTCGACGAGCTTGGCGTCGCCGGCGCGCTCGCCGGCGCGCCGATCGAAATGGCGAAGGCGGTGACGGTCGACCTCGACGTGCCGGCCTCCGCCGAGATCGTGATCGAAGGGCTGATCGACCCCGAGAAGCTCGAGCCGGAAGCGCCGTTCGGCGAGAGCAACGGCTATGTCGCGCTCGAGGCCTACAACATGCCGATGCGGGTGACCGCCATCACCCACAAGCGGGCGCCGGTCTTCGCCTCCATCATCAGTCAGGTGACGCCGAGCGAATCCAGCGTCATCAAGAAGGTGGCCTACGAGCCGCTGTTCCTCAGCCACCTGCGCGAGCGGCTGGGGATCAAGGGCGTGCGTCGCGTGGTGATGCACGAGCGCCTGACCAATCTGCGGCCCGTCATCTTCGTGCAGCTGGCGGACGGAACGCCGCGCAGCGAAGTCTGGCGCGCGCTCCACGGCGCCGCCACCTTGCAATCCAACTGCGGCAAGATCGTCATCGCGGTGAGCGAGGACATCGATCCCGCCAGCATGGATGCGGTGCTGTGGTCGCTCGCCTATCGCACCAACCCGATCGAGGATGTGCACCTGGTGCCGCACCGCGGCGGCGTGCAAGGCGCGCAATACGGGCCCAAGACCTCGGACTCGGGCATGCTGGTCGATGCCACCCGCAAATATCCGATGGCGCCGCTCGCCTTGCCGACGCGCGAATACATGGAGCATGCCCGCGCGCTGTGGGAGGAGCTCGACCTCTATCCGCTCAACGTGCAGTCGCCCTGGCACGGCTACGGCCTGGGCGATTGGACCGACCGCTGGGAGACCTTCGCGCGCCGCGCCGCCGCCGGCGACTGGGAGCTGACGGGACGCGAGACGCTCGCCCACCAGCGCGGCGGACTGACGCCGGAAACGCCGGCCCGCTTCGACGAGCGGCCGAAGAAACCGGGCGCGTAGGGCGTCATCGCTCGCGGGCCGGGTGAGCCCGTCCCGCGGGCCGGCAATTGTTACGGCGTCGTCCCATCCCCCACACAACTGGAAAGCACTCCCGCCATGGCGCGCCTGCCCTATCTCGACCGCGCGGACGTCAAGCCCGAGCACCAGGACCTGCTGACGCGCAACATCAACCTCTACCGCGCGCTGGTGCACAGCCCCGATGGCTTGCGCACCTTCAGTGCGCTCGGGCATTTCATCCGCCACACCAGCCGCCTCGACCCGCGCCTGCGCGAGATGGCGATCCTGCAGGTCGGCTATCTCGCGCGCTCGCCCTATGAATATTCCCACCACGTCGAGATCGGCCGCGACTTCGGCGTCAGCGACGACGACATCCGCGCGATCGGTGATGAGACCGCCGGACGCCCGACCAAGCTGGAGCCGCTTGCCAAGGCGGTGCTGCGCGCGGCACGCGAGATGACCACGGACCTGGCGATCTCGGATCGGACATTCGCCGAGCTGCGCCGCGAGCTCGACCACGAGCGCCTGACCGATCTCGTGCTTACGATCGGCTTCTACAACGGCGTCGTGCGCATCCTGGCGACCCTGCAGATCGACGTCGAGGACGGCTACCACAAATATCTCGACGAGTTCCCGCTGCCGAAGGATTGAACGCGCTCTCTCGCGCCTCATGGTGAGGAGCGCCGCAAGGCGCGTCTCGAACCATGAGGCCCGATCGGTGACCGCCCATCCTTCGAGACGCCGCGCTCCGCGCGGCCCTCAGGATGAGGCGGATCGGCAGCGTCCGCGGCCATTGTTAAATACAGGGAATTAACAATGGGACATGAGCACAAAGGCCGATTTTGCAGGGCTTTGGCTCGATCGGCCCGCGCGGATAACAATGGATAACGATAAAGAGCAATGCATCCGCAGCATTGATGCGGTTTCTGCGTAAAGGTGACGGTCGCGCGGGACCCCTCCCCGCGTGCAAGCGTCAGCCCATGAATGTAAGGTTTTGCCGCTCGATCGCCCGCGCGTGCCAAGTTACGCACGCACTGAGCGAGCATACAGATGTATGCTTTAGATTCGTTACGTAGTCAATGAAACCCTTCACATCGCAGCAATGGTGCGGCGACATCAGACGTCGTCATGCGGGCTTGACCCCATGGGCGCTAAGGTAAGCACATTTCGTGTCCCGGATGCGGTGCAGCGCGAGCGTAGCGAAGCGGTGCGCCGCTGTTCCGGGACCTTCGCGAAGGTGGTGTGCGTAACGATCCCGGGTCTGCAGCGCACCACTCGCCCATAGCCCGCGAAGACATAAGGGCGTAGACGCCCGTCTTCGCGGGCTGACGCTGTAAACGCCCTTAGGCTCGCGCTGCGCTGCGCCCGGGACACGCCCCTTATCTTAGCGCCTATGGGGCTTGACCCGCGCATCCATCATTCTTCGCCAGGTCTAGCCGCGCATGACGACCTCCAGGAGGTCATTCCGCCTGCACGCCGGCGGTCTTGATCACCGTCGTCCACTTGTCGCGCTCCCGGGCGAGGAAGGCCGCGAACTCCTCCGGCGAAGTGATCCTGGCGTCGACGCTGAGCTTGGTGAGGGTGTTGCCGATCTCGGCCGATTTCAGGCTCTCGTTGATGGCGGCGTTGAGCTTGGCCACGATGGCCGCGGGCGTGCCCGCGGGCGCCACCACCGCCGTGAACGAGACCGATGTGAAATCGGGCACGCCGGCTTCGATCATGGTCGGCAGATCGGGGGTCTGTGAACCGCGCGTCTCGCTGGTCGACGCCAGCGCCCGGACATTGCCGGCCTGGACCAGCGGCAGCGACGACGCCGGATTTTCGAACGAGAACTGGGTTTCGCCCGCGACCACGGCCTGCACCGACGGTCCGCCGCCCTTGTAGGGGACATGCACCACGTCGAGACCGAGCCGCTGCTTGAACATTTCCCCGATCAGGTGCGGGGGCGTGCCGATCCCGGCCGACGAGTAGTTGAGCTTGCCCGGGCGCGCGCGCGCGAGCGCGATGAGCTCCTGCACCGATGTGGCGGCGAGCCCCGGATTGACGATCAGCAGATTGGAGGTCGTGCCCAGCGTCGCGATCGGCGCGAAGCCTTTGACCGGGTCGTAGTTCACGTTCTTGTAGATCAGCGGGCTGATGACGAGCGTGCTGGTATTGCCGAGCAGCAGCGTGTAGCCGTCCGGATCCGACTCGGCGACGACGCGCGCACCGATGGTGCCGCCGGCGCCCGGCCGGTTGTCGATGACCACGCTTTGCCCGAGGATCGACGACACGCGTTGCCCGATGAGCCGCGCCATGACGTCGGCCGGCCCTCCCGGCGCGAAGCCGACGACGATCCGGATCGGCTTCGAGGGAAAGGTCTGCGCCCCCGCGCTGCCGCTCGCTCCGCAGGCGGCGGCAACGAGTGCACAAACAAACGTCCGCTTGCTGAACACAGATTTTGCTCCCTG
>CAWIGD010000007.1:0-88541 GCA_963835165.1 uncultured Alphaproteobacteria bacterium | reverse complement strand
TCAAGGTGCATCACGTCCTCCACGATCCGTGAAGCCGCTCCCTGTGCCGCGACGCAAGGTAAGCCCGTCAGAGGCAATTCGTGAGGTCGCCGAAGACAGGCGGTGCGGGGCTAACCTTTTGGCGAACCATAGGAAGCCCCGGTTCAGAACAATTCAGATTTAGCTCATGGACCTACTGGGCGCCCCGGTGGCAGGCTGAGCGTGCGGCAATCCGGGACGGAGGGACCGCCCATGTCCGGCATGCGACGGCGGGAATTCGTGGCGCTGCTGGGTGGGGCGGCGGCGTCTTCCATTTGCTGGCCGCTCGCGGTGAACGCGCAGTCCCGCCTTCCGGTTATTGGCTGGATCAACATGCGCCCCCGCGCCCGCGTCGGTGCCACCGTAGGATTTGTGGACGGACTGAGAGATGCGGGCCTGGTCGAGGACCGCGATTTCATCATCGACTATCGCTCGGCCGATGAGCAGTACGACCGCCTCCCGGGGCTTGCCGCCGAGCTCGTTCAAAGACGCGTCTCGGTCCTCGCAGCACCCGGCGGCATGGCGCTCGCCGCCGCCGCCAGGGATGCGACATCGACGATCCCGATCCTGTTCATGATCGGCTCCGACCCGGTGGAGCTCGGCCTCGTCAAAAGCTTCAGCCATCCCGGCGTCAATTTGACAGGGGTCGCATATTTCAACGTCGAAGTAGCTGCGAAGCGGCTCGAGCTCTTGCACAAGCTTTTGCCTGAGGCGAAATCCATCGCGTTGCTGGTCCAGCGGGGCAATCCGCTCGAAACGCAGGTGCAGGTCCGCAACGCGGAGGCCGCGGCGAAGCTCCTTGGCATGCGCCTGCGCGTCTTCGAAGTGTCGAACCCGAGCGATCTCGATGACGCCTTTGCGGCCGTGGCGCAGGAGAAGATCGACCTGGTCCACATTGGCGTTGATGCGCTGTTCGGGAACAATCGCGCCGGGCTCATCGGACTGGCTGCCCGCTACCGTTTGCCCACCTCCTATCCATGGCGTGAGTTCACCGTCGAGGGCGGGCTCATGAACTACGGCGCGGACATTCGCGAGCAGTTCTATCAGGTGGGATCCTATGCGGCGCGCATATTGCGCGGCGAGAACCCGGCCGACATGCCGGTGCGGCGGCCGACCAAGCTCGCCTTCGCGCTCAACCTCAAGACCGCGCGCTCGCTCGGGATCGAGCCGTCGCCCATGCTGCTCTCGCTTGCCGACGAGGTGATCGAATGAGGCGGCGCGAGTTCATCACGCTGCTCCTCTTTTGGTCAAGTACAGCCGATGAGCACGTTGAAGTCCTCGTTAGCCTCTCACTTTGCCTCCGAACGCCTGACGGCGGACATGCGCCGCGATGGGGGAACCGCAACGGCAGCATCAGAGAAAGTCGGCTGACGGCACACTCTAGTAACGCCATCCAAAGCCGAAAGAAGGCCCCGGGTTGTTGTAAGGTGCGGTGGAGTAGTAGCCCGGATAGCCGTAGCCGCCGTAGTACGACCCATAGCCGTAGCCAGCTCCGTAGTACGACGGTGCGGAATAGGAATAGGCCGGATAGCCATAGCCGCCATAGTACGACCCGAGGCCGTAACCAACGGCACCTGCGGCGCCTGCGTAAACTGCGCTCCTGGCTGCGCGGCGATATGCCCTCCGGTGGACGCCCGCTACGCTCAAAGCCGTTCGTGGTCGACCTATGCGGGCATCAGCACTGTCGACCGACAGCGACACGCTCTTTTGCGACCATTGAAGTGTGAGGGGAACCGCAGTCAATAACGCGGCACCACCGATAATCCCAAGCATACTGAACTTTTTCATGATCGGTCTCCCACGATTATGTTGCGCCCCTGTATTGATTGATACACCTCGGCGGACGACAGGCGATCATTTTTTTGCCCTCCGCCCAGTGATATTCGATCGCGACATTTTGACCTTCGACATAACCAGCTTCACCCAGCCCCCTGCGGAATGCGGCTAAGCGAGCCGCAAAGGCCGCCGCCGATGCTGTGGAGAAATCCAATCACCGGCACAGTCGGCTGCGGCGCGCGCGCTGCAAGCGGCCACGCGACCGCCGCGCCGCCGAGCAGCGTGATGAACTCGCGCCGCTTCACTCGATCACCTCGTCGGCACGCTGCTGAAGGAACCAAGGCACATCGAGGCCCAGCCCGTTGGCCGTCTTGAGATTGATCACAAGCTCAAACTTTGTCGGCAGCTCGACCGGAAGATCGGCGGGTTTCGTGCCCTGCAAAATCTTGTGGACGGTGAGTGCACTGCGCCGAAAGATGTCGGGCACATCGGCACCATACGACATTAGGCCGCCTGCTTGCGCGAATTGCCGCAGCAACGAGGCGCTCGGCAAACGATGTTGGAACGCTAACTCGGCAACAGCCTTGGAAAAGAAGATGCCCTGAACGACAACAGCTTCGGCTCGCTCTTCTGTCATCTTGGCAAAAGCGGCCGCCACCTCGTTCGGACCTCGGGCCATCGCGACCGGCGCGATCTCAATCCCGGTGGTCTGTCCGGCAAGTCGAACTTGTTGCAGGAGCGGCGTCGTGAATGGATCGAGCGGGTTAGCCAGAACCGCCACACGTTTCAACGAGGGCAGCATGTCTCGAAGCAATTCGACGCTTTTTCCGGCCGTCTCAGCCGCCATGTTGGAGAAACCTGTGATGTTTCCGCCTGGTCGCGCCGAGACTCTGCACGAGGCCGGAGCCGACCGGATCGGCAACAGCCGCCATGACGATTGGAATGGTTGTAGTGGCCTGCTTCGCCGCCAACGCGCATGGCGTGAAAGTCGCCACGATCACGTCAACCGGCAGCCGTGCCAGCTCGCTGGCCAACTCAGGCAATCGATCGGTATTCCCGTCGGCCGAACGGACCTCGAAGGCAAAATTCTGCCCCTCTGCATAACCGAACTCGCGCAATCCCTCCCGTAGCGCCTTGGCAAGAGACTGTGCGTCCGCACTCGTCAGCACCAGCGCGCCGATCCGCGCGAATTTTCTCTCCTGCCCCCGCGCAACGATCGGCCACGCCGCCGCCGCACCGCCGACCAGCGTGATGAACTCCCGCCGCCTCATTCGATCACCTCGTCGGCGCGGGCCAGTAGAGAAGGCGGCACATCGAGGCCGAGCGACTTGGCAGTCTTGAGGTTTATGGCAAACTCAAACTTGGTAGGCTGCTGCACGGGTAAATCAGCAGGCTTGCCGCCTTTGAGGATGCGGTCAACGTAAGGCGCTGCGCGGCGGTACAAGTCGATGAGATCAACGCCATATGAAATCAAACCACCATCTCCAGCCATGTACCGAAACGGATAAATCGCTGGAACGTTGCTACTCGCCGCAGCCGAGATAATCGCTCCGCGGTGAACTGTGGTGAACGTGTCCGGCAGCACGATGAGGCCGCTCGCCGTAGCGCGTCCTAGGTCGAATATGGCTTGTTCGATGTCGGTGGCGCTGCGAACGGGCGCAGTGGAGGGCTTGACCGCGAGCGACGCGGCAGCGACTTCGAATGGACGCACATAATATTCCGCGTGGGGTGCCGTGTCCGGGTTGAACATCACTGCTACGCGGCTGATGCTCGGCGCGAGTTCCTTGAGCAGCTCAAGCCATTTGCCTCCCAGTGAAGATTCGATGTTGATGAAGCCGGTCATATTGCCGCCAGGGCGAGCCAGGCTTTCGATGAAGCCGCTGCCGATGGGGTCAGAGACGACCACGAACACGATGGGGATCGTCCCTGTCTCACGGGCGAGCGCCGCCACGACAGGGGTGCTGCTCGCGAGAAGCACATCGGGCTGGAGCTCGACCAATTCCTTTGCCAACACTTGCATATGAGCGTACTCGCCAGCGGCCCAGCGGTAATCCATCAGGACGTTGCGTCCCGACACCCAGCCCAACTCTGTCAGTCCTCGCTCGAATGCCGTGACGCGCGGCACTGACTCAGGGTCGGATTCAGCGCTGCCCACTAGCACCCCGATCCGTCGCATCCTCTCGGTTCTCTGCGCGCGTGCCTTCAGAGGCCACGCGACCGCCGCGCCGCCAAGCAACGTGATGAACTCGCGTCGTCTCAGATCGGGCATAAACTCCCTGCCTCAGGCTAGAGAATTCTCAGCGCCAATCGGGTGACGCCCTCAGGCCGGAACGTATATGCACAAAAAGGTCACCAGGAGAAACAGGGCTGAATAGAGCCCGATCCCGATCCCGACCCCGACAATGTCCGTAGCCCAGCCTTGCCTCTCGTCTGTAGCTCGCTCGCTCATGGGGCCCTCCCACGAAAAATTAGCCGGTGCGGCACCCTCAGGCTGCCGCAGCATGGCCGGGAAGTCCTTGGGGCAGACCTGAATTGTTCTGAATTGAGGCGTGGGCGGTCAGCTCTTGACGTGCCTGGACCGACGTTAAGGTCCGCTTTGGGTCAAACACGGCGCTGGGGCGATGTCGGCTCGATGTCCGGATTACCCCTGAAAGCGGCCGTGTAGCGGACATGCCGGATCGGGAGGTTCGTGCCAACCGGACTCAAGCACCGCAGCAACCTACTTCGCCTACTGATCACCTCGTCGGGGCGAGCGAGAGGGAGGGCCGGATCTCGAGACCGAGCCGCCCTGGCGGCCGTCAGATTGATAATGAGATCGAACTTGGTCGGCTGCTCGACTGGAATGTCGGCAGGCTTCGCCCCGCGCAGAATCGGAGGGCGAGCGACCAACTGTCAAATAGCTATCGGCTATTTGTGCGGTTGAACGATACCGCATGAGGCAATTCTTCAGAAAATCTCCAAAGAGTTTCCATCAGGGCTGAAGTTCGGCTCCAAGCCTTTCATCCGATCTGCGGCTAAGAACCCGACTGCACGCTAACGCAAGAGACCAACAATCCTGGACATGTCGAATAGTACGGAGACCTTCGTGCGCCAGCCCTTCCCCTCTCTGACAGTCGTCGCGGTGTTGTGTTGGGCGAGCATGTGTATGCCAGCCCGCTCGGAAGGTGTGCTGGGAGCTGGTTCGACGTTTGTGTATCCGGTCTTGGCCAAATGGGCGGAAGCCTACGAGGCCGTGACCGGGGTAAAGATTGACTACCAGGCCGTCGGATCGGGCGTCGGCATCCGGCAGATAAAGAGCAGGACTGTGGATTTTGGAGCTT
Organism: uncultured Alphaproteobacteria bacterium; assembly: GCA_963835165.1. Classification (GTDB taxonomy): domain Bacteria; phylum Pseudomonadota; class Alphaproteobacteria; order Rhizobiales; family Xanthobacteraceae; genus VAZQ01. Next base: position 83,427 of record CAWIGD010000007.1, on the reverse strand, counting down.
CCGATGCGCCACTCCGACCGGAAGAACTGGCCGCCGCGGGCCTCATGCAGTTTCCAATTGTCGTCGGAGGCGTGGTGCCAGTGGTGAACGTCGAAGGTATCGGCCCAGGACAGCTTCGATTGACCGGATCCGTGCTTGCGGACATTTATCTCGGCAAGATCACCAAATGGAACGCTGAGGCGATAGCTGATCTCAATCCGGGCCTTGCACTGCCCAATCAGGCCATCATTCCGATCCATCGCGCCGATGGGTCTGGTACCACTTTCGTCCTCGCGGACTATCTAGCGCGGGTCAGCGCCAAGTGGAGAGATGAGATTGGAGTGAACACCGCGGTCGAGTTTCCAACCGGGATCGGGGGCAAAGGCAATGAAGGAGTTGCCGGCTTCACATCTCGGACTAAAGGCGCCATCGGCTATGTCGAACACGCCTACGCGATCCGGAGCAAGCTTGCCTACGTTTCATTGAAAAACCGGGACGGAGAATTCGTTACGCCAGGCAGACAGGCGTTTCAGTCTGCCGTCGCAAACGCCGATTGGGCAGCCGCGCCCGCGTTCTATGCGCCGCTTGCTCACCAGCCCGGCAAGCAGACTTGGCCGATCACCGGCGCAACCTTTGCGCTTATCTACAAGCAACAGCAAAGGCGGCTCACGGCAATCGAGATGCTGAAATTCTTCGACTGGTCATATCGCGCCGGCGCCAAATTGGCAGATGAGTTGCAGTACGTGCCGATGCCCAAAGACGTTGTTCAAATGATCGAGTCGGCGTGGGCTGAAGTGACGGATGCCCGCGGCCAACCGGCATGGATGGAGCCCCCTACAGCCAAGCATTGACGCTCAATTGGCTCAGCGCCGTGCGCGCCCGCACATAGGGGTCGCCTCATGGGGCGATCCCTGCGGAAGTGGCCGTGCCGTTCCCGGTCGCCGTCCAGCGCCCGCCGGATTCGGTGGCCGATTTTGTACCGGCATCAGGGCGGCGTGCCCCCCGGCCCTGGCATGGCCAGGATTAACCGCGCCACCTGCTCCGGCTCATCCAGTTGGACGAAATGTCGAGCACCCGGGATCAGGAATAGTTCGGAGCCCGGGAGGAACTCGTGGAACGTCCGGGCGACACCGCTGTTCAGGGAAGGATCAGCGTCGCCGAAAATGATCCGGACCGGGCGTCTGAACTCTTTCAGCTTGGGGATCATTTGTGTGCGCGACCGGACCATGGGCAATAAGTCCTCGTTCAGGCGAAAGAAGGCAGGGCGGGCACTCGGCGTGGCGTCGAACTGTTGATACAGCAGCGGCACGAATTCACGTCTGACATGCGCGTCTCGGATGAACTTCCCGACCTGCCACCAGTACATCCGGCGGAAGAGCCAGTTCCCGAACATCCGCGACACAGGCCTGGCGACGTTTCTGATCACGGGCGTGGAGAAGAGCCAGATCGCCTCCGGAGGCCGGAGCGTCGGCATTTCGCAGTAGTACGTATTCAACAACACCAGCCCGGCCACGCGCTCGGGGTTGGCCAATGCCCAATCGATGGCCGGTGGGCCCGAGGCGTCGTGCGCGACGAGGACGACTTGCCCGAGCCCCAGTTGGGTGATGACGGCGTCGAGGTCACCAACTTGATTGTCGGTGGTGTAAGGGTAGCCGGACGGCTTATCCGAACTGCCCCACCCGAGAAAATCAAATAGCACGACCCGGCGCGGCGGCGAGAGGTAAGGAGACAGACGGTCGTAGAGGTGTACGTTGTCCGGGAACCCGTGCATGAGAATGATCGCCGGTTCCGCCCCGGGGTGGTCTCGGACGTAGATCCGGTGTTGGTCCCGCTGAACAAAAGTCTCTTGGTAGGCCATCATTCCCTCGGGACGGAGTGTCACATAACGGATCGCGCTTGAACTGTGGTGTGCGGCCGCTTCGGGCGAAGGACGTTATTCTTGACAGCCGCCGTGGCGCGCCGTCGGGCCCGAGCGCATTTTGAGCCTGCCCGCCTCTGAGAGGACGACCCCGTAGCGGGTCGAGCCAGCTGAACAGCGACGTAGATAGACGGCAGCAGCAGAATATCGAATTCGTGAGGATCAGTCAGCGGGTATGCCAGCTATTTCACAACCCGCCACAGGCGGCGGGGCCGACATTGCAGTCGTACGGGGCGAAATGACACGGAGGTTCGAATGATGTTCCACATTCCGCGGCTCACAACCTCTGTGCTGCTGATTGCAATTTTGTCGCTGTCTTCATCCCTCGCCATCGGCGCTGACGACTATCCATCGCGGCCGATCAAGCTCATGGTCGGAGCCTCGCCCGGCGGCACCACCGACACTATGGCGCGGGCGATCGCGCCGCCGCTCGCGTCGTCCCTCGGGCGGCCCGTGCTGGTCGAGAATCGCCCCGGTGCCGGTGGCAACCTTGCGGCGGATGCGGTCGCCAAGGCGGCGCCCGACGGCTACACCCTGCTGGTCAGCTTCACCAGCCATACGATCAACGCGACCCTCTATCCCAAGCTGCCGTTCGATCCGGTGACGGACTTCACGCCGATCAGCATGATCGCGACGGTGCCGAGCCTGCTGGTCGGCAATCCCGCCCTTCCCGCGCAGGACCTTGCTGCGCTGATCGCGCTGGCCAAGGCCAAGCCGGATGCCTTGAGCATTGCCATCGGCGGCATCGGCTCATCGCTGCACCTCGCCGGCGAGCAGCTTAAGCTGATGGCCGACATACGCATCCTAAACGTGCCGTACAAGGGAACCGCGCCGGCGCTCACGGATGTGCTCGGCGGCCAAGTCGACATGATGTTCATCAGCCTCGTGACCGGAACTGCGCAGGTGCGCGCAGGCAAGCTGCGCGCCTACGGCGTGACCAGTGCGCAGCGCCAGCCATCGTTTCCCGACTTGCCTGCGATCGGCGAGATCGTGCAGGGCTTCGAATCGACGGCGTGGTTCGGCGTCTTCGGGCCGGCCAACCTGCCGGCTGACATCACGAACAGGCTCAACGCGGCGATCGTTGCGGCGATGACCAATCCCGGCATGCGCGAGCAGTTGCAGAACGAGGGCGCCATGCCGGTCGGCAACAGCGCGACCGAGTTCGCGGCCTTCGTGCGCGACGACGTCCAACGCTGGGCTCCGATTGTGAAGCAGTCGGGTGCGAGGCCCGATTGAGATGCACCACAATTATCTAATCAAACGGATTTTTGCTGGAGCCATAGTCGGTCCGCTTTCGGGTGCATAGCGACCAGTTGAGCCTGGCTGCCGAGCCGTGATTCAAGCCTCATCTGAAGGGGCCAAATCATGCGCTCCGAACTCACCGACAATGAGTTTTCCGGAGAATGCGCTAATCGCGACTACAGCCGCTCCTTGAGGAAGCGGATGAGGCGCGGCGCCATGAAGCCGGAATAGCTGCCGGGCTCATCGATCGGGTCGCTCAGCCAAAAGTGCGGCGCGCCCTGCACGATGCAGGTGCGGACGAAAAAGTTCGCCTGCTTCAGCCGCAGCAGGAAGGCGTCGGTGTGCGCCTGGCGGCATACGAGATCGTCCTCGGTGCCCACGCTCAGCAGCACGCCGATGTGATTGTTCGCGAACGTGGCGTAGTTGATCGACGAGGCCTCGAAATAGAGCTTCGGGTCGTCCATGGGCGCGGCACCCATGAAATTCTCGATGTTGTTCTCGCGCGGGCTTTGCAGCTGGTAGCGTTGCCACATCTCGACAAGGTCGTAGACGCCGTAGACGCCGATCAGCGCCTTCACCTTGGTGCTGACCTTGGCGTGGGCATCGTTGGGATAGGCGCCCTGGAAGCTCGCGCCGCCGAGCGCGGCCAGCGACGCGAGGTGGCCGCCGGCGGAAGCGCCGAACAGTCCGATCCGCTCCGGATCGACCTTGAACTCGGCGGCGCTGCCGCGCACGAACTGCACCGCCGCGAGCACGTCTTGCACCGCCTGCGGGAACATCTTCTGTCCCTTCTTGGCCAGCCGATAGCTGATCGCGAACAGGACATAGCCGCGCGCGGCGAGATAGGGCCCCCAGAATTGAAAAGCATTGCGCGCGCCGGCCTGCCATCCGCCGCCGTGCACGCCGACCAGCGCGGGAAACGGCCCGGCCCCGGCCGGCAGATAGAGATCGCCGGCGAGCGCGACGCCATCGTGGGTGGCGTAGGTGACCCCGCCGCGGGCTTCGATCTGTTGCAAGTCAGGCATCTGTTATCTCTCCCCTAAACGCGGACAAGTCACTAAGGCCATCATGTTGCAGTCATGGCATTGTTTGGCTGGCTGTCATTCCGGGACGCCGCGAACGCGGCGGGCCCGGAATCCATAACCACGCCCTGTGAGTATGGATTCCGGGCTCGCTCGCTGCGCTCGGGCCCCGGAATGACAGCGACGAAACGCACCATCGGACCCACAGTTTCAATTCCGGATCAGGTTGGCGCCGAGATGCTCGCCGGCATCCATGCGCAGGCACTCCCCCGTCATCGCGACCGCGTGCTCGATCAGGAACAGCGCGGCGCGCGCCACGTCGATCGGCCAGATGCCGCGCCGGAGCGGAAACTCGGTGTTGGCCTGGCGCACCCGCGCTTCGTACTGCTCGTCGGTCATGATCTTGCGCGTCCAGCTGCCGAGCAGGCCGCCCGGGCACAGCGCATTGACGCGCACCTGCGGCGCCAGCGCGCGCGCCATGCTGATCGTGAGCGTGTTGAGCGCGCCCTTGGAGGCGGCATAGGCGATCGAGCTTCCGGCGCCGCGCATCGCTCCGATCGACGAGATGTTCACGATCGCCGCGTCGCCGGTGGCCTTGAGATGCGGCGCGGCCGCCCGGCACATCTGATAGTTCCCGATCAAATTGACCGCGTAGGTGCGCTGGAATTCGTCGGCGTCGAGCAGGTCGAAGCGCTGGTGCGGGATGGTCCTGGTGACGGCCGCGTTGTTGACCAGCACGTCGAGCCGTCCCCACCGCCCGACCGCCGCCTCCACCAGGCGCCGGCAGTCGCCGTCCTTGGCCACGTCGCCCTGCACCGCGATGGATTCGACGCCGGCGCCGCACATTCGGCGGCGATGGCGTCGCCGCCGTCAGCGTTGGTCGCGTAGTTCACCACCACGTTGCAGCCGCGCGACGCCAGGATTTTCGCGCACTCGGCGCCCACGCCGCCGTCCGAGCTCGAGCCCGTGACCACGGCGGCCTTGCCTTTGAGGTCCAACGCCCCCTCCCCGATCTCGGTCTCCGTGCAGGGACGATCAGGCCCTGGCGTAGCGGCCGCGATTGAAGAAGCGATCCTTGTCGTCGTCGGAGGCGGTCTCGCGGTTCGACTTGATGGCGGCGATCTTGGCGAGCGCGGCCTTCACCGCCGGCCGCTCCTCGATGGCCTTGAACCAGCGCGCGAGATTGGGGTTGTCCTCCCACTTCACGCCCTGGGCGTCGTGGTTGCGGGTCCACGGGAAGGTCGCGATGTCGGCGATGGAATACTCCTGGCCGCCGAGATAGGGCGCCTGGCCCAGCCGCTTCTCCAGCAGCTCGTACAGCCGCTTGATCTCCGAGGTGTAGCGGGCCATCGAATAGTCGTTGCCGGTCTTCGGCGCGAACAGCTTGAAATGGGTCCACTGGCCGAACATCGGCCCGACGCCGGTGAGCTGGATCATCAGCCATTGAGTCACGTCGTACTTCTTCGCCATGTCCTTGGGCAGAAACTTTCCGGTCTTTTCGGCGAGATACATCAGGATCGCGCCCAACTCGATCACCGTATACGGCTTGCCGCCAGGTCCTTCGTGATCGACGATCGCCGGAATCTTGTTGTTCGGATTGATCTTCGAAAACTCCGGTCCGTACTGGTCGCCCTTCCAGACGTCGACGAAGTGTTCCTTGTACGGCAGGGCGCACTCCTCGAGCATGATGTAGACTTTCTGCACGTTCGGGCTGGTCAGCGCATAGAGATCGATCATGGGATTGGCCTTTGCTTTGGCGTCGCCCGGCGAAGGACGTCCGGTTCGCCGGAGAAAACGCGTCGACACGATGAATGAGTGCGGTCCGATTCCGAAGGAACGGAAGCCGCTCTGCCGGAAAGGCGGCAACGGTAGCGAGCGGCGCCCGCCGGGGCAAGCCGCCCAACCGCAATGGAGCCCTCCGGCAACGCAGGTCTTGCGCCGCGATCCGTAGGGTGGGCATTGCGCGCGGCTCGTCCCCATCATCCGCACCGCATACGCCGGCGCAATGCCCACGCGTTCCATCCGCGTGGGCAAAATCGCTCGCAGAGCCCAAGCGAATTGCTCGTTCTCAGCAGGCGATTTTGCCCACCCTACGGCGCGCGCCTTTGTGCGCGGCGCGAGGGCAAGTTAAAGTGCGCGCGATAGAGCAAAGCCGCACAACGGGGAGCGCTCCAGTGAAGGCTGCAGAGACGAAGCGATTGACCGGCCGTATCGCGGCCGAAAACATCAAGCTGATGGCGGTTCCGCGCGCGCCGCAGGGCGTGGTCGAGCGCCTGATCGCGCTGGGCGATCCGACCGGGATCATCTCGGACACCATGGACGAGCTCGGCGTCCCGTGCGGCGTCATCGGCGCCTCGGTGCTGCGGCCGACCATCCCGGGCAGGACCATTGCCGGGCCGGCGCTGACCGTGCGCAACATCCTGCAGCGCATCGATCCGCTCGACGGCGCGCGCCGGCAGGTCAATCGCATGGCGGAATTCGAAGCGCATAACCTGGCGCAGCCGGGCGACGTGCTGGTGATCCAGGGCGTGCCCGATGTCTCCAACATGGGCGGCATCTCCGCCCAGACCGGCAAGCGGCAGGGCGAGGTGGGCGCGATCGTGCAGGGCGGCGTGCGCGACATCGCCCATTCGCGCGCCCTCGGTTACCCGGTGTGGGCGAGCGACATCACGCCGGTCACCGGCAAGTGGCGGCTCGAGACCGTGGAGATCAACGGGCCCATTCAGATCGGCGAGGTTCGCGTTGCGCCCGGCGATCTCGTGGTCGCCGACGACACCGGCGTGTGCTTCATTCCGCGCGACGTCGTGCTGGAAGTGCTCGAGGGCGCGGAGAAAAAGGCGCAGGCCGAAGCGACCCGGTGCAAGGCGATCGACGACGGCATTCCGGTGCCCGATATTTCGCGCGCGACGTATGGGGAGAAGAAGGCGTAGCGCGCAAGGGCGCCTTGGCGCAGCCGCGACCACCATTTTCGCGGGATGGCGGATGACACTGCGCTCATCCGCCTCACGGGCCAATGTCCCTGTGGGGTCGGTTTTGTCGGCCGGTTGGGCTACCCTCTCCCGGCCGATCAGCCGGCTAGAGCGCGTGTCCTGCTCGGATGAAATCAGCTCAAGCGGCAAACTCGGTCTGCCCCCCTCCCCCTTGTGGGGAGGGGTTGGGGGTGGGGGTCGTAGTATGGACACGATGACAGGTCCGCACGTGACGAGCTGCAAGTCACGCGAAGCGCAAGGAACCGAACGGCCACCGCATGCCGCTTTCGAATATCGACGCGATGCTCGGGGACATATCCCGCGAAATAACTAGGACCCCCACCCCTAACCCCTCCCCACAAGGGGGAGGGGAACACACCGAGTGCGCCGAACGGGCTACGCTCCAAAACAAACAAACCACGGAGGAAGACAAGGTGCCGTTTCTTCGACGCGCGAGCTTCGTCGCCCTCATGTCCGTCGCGATCATCGGCGCGGGCGATCGGCTTGGGCGCAAACCCCGGAACAGTTCTACGCCGGCAAGAACATCGACTTCGTGATCGGCTATCCGCCCGGCGGCAGCAACGACACGCTCGGCCGGCTGGTGGCGCGGCACATCGGCAAGCACATTCCGGGCAAGCCCAACATCATCCCGAAGAACATGCCGGGCGCCGGCAGCTTCCTGGCGGTCAACACGGTGTTCAACGTCTCGCCCAAGGACGGCAGCGTCATCGGCATCGGCGCGCCCACCATGCCGCTCGACGAGCGGCTCGGCACCCAGGGCGTGCGCTTCAAGACCGCGGAGCTCAACTGGATCGGCCGCACCGATTCGCTCATCAACATGGTGTTCATGTGGAAGACCTCGCCGGTGAAGACCATCGCCGATGCGCTGAAGATGGAATCCACGCTGTCGGGCACCGGCGTGGGCTCCACCGTCTCGATCTATCCGACCGCGCTGAACAACGTGATCGGCACCAAGTTCAAGCTGGTCATGGGCTACAAGGGCTCGAACGAGGCGATGCTCGCGGTCGAGCGCGGCGAGGTCGAAGGCCACTCCACGTCGTGGACGGCGCTGAAGGTGGCGCACCCCGACTGGGTGCGGGACAAGACGGTCTCGATCCTGGTGCAGTTCTCGCTCACGCGGCACCCCGAGCTGCCCGACGTTCCGACCGCCGTCGATCTCGCCCGCAACGACGAGGAGCGTGCGATCCTCAGCGCGATCATGAACGCGGCCGAGGTCGGCACCGCCTTCTTCACCACGCCCGGCGCGCCGGCGGACCGCGTCACCGCGCTGCGGCGCGCGTTCGACGCCACGATGAAGGATCCCGAGCTGCTCTCCGAGGCCGAACGCATCAAGGTCGGCATCTCGCCGCTGACGGGCGAGGAGCTGCAGAAGCTGGTGGCGGAGGTCAGCAACCTCTCCCCTGCCTTGCTGGACAAGGTCCGCGCCGCCTACAGCGCGGGCAAGACGAATTGACGGTATATGCGCGCACCGACGGCACGACAGCGACAGCGATGCCGGCGGGCTGCGCTCATCCCGCGGCCGTCATTCCGGGGCGCGCCGAAGGCGCGAGCCCGGAATCCATAACCACGGGCTGGAAGTATGGATTCCGGGCCCGCCGCTCCGCGGCGTCCCGGAATGACGGCGGAGAGGTCTTGCGTCGAACTTTTAGGGTCGCACCGGCGCGGCCCACGGGCGGCGGCGCTGGTCGCTCGCCTTGAACGCCGCGATTTGGTCGCGATAGCTCTTCGTCAGCGCGATGTCGTCCAGGCCCTCGAGCAGGCGGTGGCGGGAGACCGGGTCGATGGCGAAGCGGTAGCTGCTGTTCCCGCACAGGATCGTCTGCTGCTCGAGATCGACGGTCACCGCCAGCTCCGGCGCATGGGCCAGCGTCGCCATGATCTCGGCCGCGTGCTCGTCCGGGACGACCGCGGTGAGGAGCCCGTTCTGCACCGAATTGCCGGCAAAAATGTCGCCGAACGACGGCGCGATCACGCAGCGGATGCCGTAGTCGTAGAGCGCATAGACCGCACCCTCGCGCGAGGAGCCGCAGCCGAAATTGCGCCCGCCCACGATGATCCGGGCGCCGCGCCAGGCCGGCCGGTTGAGCGGGAAGTCGGGCCGCTCGCGCCCGTCCGCATCGAAACGCAGGTCGTGCAGCAGCGCTTCTCCAAAGCCGGCCGCGCGCGGCCGCTTGAGAAAGCGCGCCGGAACGATCTGGTCGGTGTTGAGGTTGGCGACGTCGAGCGGACAGGCCGTGGCGGTCAGCCGGGTGAATTTTTCCATCGTTGCGCCTCAGGCCTTCCGGCCGGCCAGGAGCGGGCGCACATCGGACAGCCGTCCGGTGACCGCCGCCGCCGCCACCATCGCCGGCGACATCAGATGCGTGCGCGCGCCCGGACCTTGCCGGCCGCGGAAATTGCGATTGGTGGTCGACGCGCAGCGTTCCCCGGGCGCGACCAGATCGCCGTTCATGCCGACACACATGGAGCAGCCGGACTCCCCCCATTCGAGACCCGCCGCGCGGAAGATGCGGTCGAGCCCCTCCTCCTCCGCCTGGCGCTTGATCAGCGACGAGCCGGCCGACACCAGACCGGGCACCTTGCTGGTGCGCCCCGCCAGCACCGCAGCCGCGGCCCGCAGGTCCTCGATGCGGGAATTGGTGCAGGAGCCGATGAACACGCGATCGACCGCGATCTCGGTGAGCCTGCGGCCCGGCGCGATCCCCATATAGTCGAGCGCCTCGCGCAGATACCTGGCGCGGGCTTCGTCGGGCTCCCGCGCCGGATCGGGCACGCTCGCATCGATCGGCAGCGCGTCCTCCGGGCTGGTGCCCCAGGTCACGATCGGCGCGATCTGCGCGGCCTCGAGGCCGACCTCGCGATCGAAGCGTGCGTCGCTGTCGGTCGCGAGCGTGGACCAGGCTTCCACGGCGCGGTCGAAATCCGCGCCGCGCGGTGCGTAGGGACGGCCCGCGAGATAGGCAAACGTCGCATCGTCGGGCGCGATCATTCCGCAGCGCGCGCCGGCCTCGATCGACATGTTGCAGAGCGTGAGCCGGCCTTCGATCGACAGCGCCCTGATCGCGGAGCCGGCATATTCGACCGCGCAGCCGGTCGCGCCGCCGGCGCCGATATGGGCAATGATGGCGAGCGCGATGTCCTTCGCCGCGACGCCGGGCGCGGCTGACCCGTCGACGGTGATCCGCATGGTTTTCGGCCGCCGCTGCCAGATGGTCTGGGTCATCAGCACATGCGCGACCTCGGAGGCGCCGATCCCGAATGCATAGGCGCCGAGCGCGCCGTGCGTCGAGGTGTGGCTGTCGCCGCAGACGATCAGCAGGCCCGGCAAGCTCAGTCCCTGTTCCGGTCCGACCACGTGCACGATGCCCTGTCGCGGGTCGTCCAGTCCGAACAGCCTGATCGCGTGCTTCGCCGCATTGTCCTCGATCTGCCGCACCATGCGCGCGATCTCGGGATTGGCGATATCGTGACGCGGGCCGCGGGTCGGAACGTAATGGTCGGCGACCGCGAAGGTCAGGCCGGGCTCGGCCACGCCGGTACCGCGCTCCGCCAGCCGGGAGAATGCGTGAAAGGAGCCTTCATGCACGTAATGGCGGTCGACCCAGAGCAGCGACTCGCCGTCCTCGCGGCACACGATCTCGTGCGCCGCCCACAGCTTGTCGATCAGGGTGCGAGGGTCGTTCATGCCCGGATACGGTGCCTCGTAAGTCCCCGCGTGAGTCCGGATAATATAGAAGCCTGCGGGGACCAATGTTAGTCTCGCCGGTCAGCACCCAGGAGGGAACGCATGTCTCGCCAGTTGTTGCCCGTGAGCCGCCGCCGGTTCCTGCAATCGACGACGCTGGGCGCCGCCGCGGCGGCGGCCGGAGTCCTGCACGCCCCGGCCGTGCTGCGCGCGCAAGGCGCCGCGGTGAAGGTCGGCGTGCTGCATCCGGTCTCGGGCGCGCTGTCCTATTCCGGCCAGCAGGGCCGGATCGGCGCCGTGATGGCGATCGAGGAGATCAATGCGGCCGGCGGCATCAAGGCATTGGGCGGCGCCAGGATCGAAGCGGTGCTGGGCGACGCGCAGTCGACGCCGGAAGGCGGCAACGCCGAGGTCGAGAAGATGAACGGCGCCGGGGTCGCGGCCATCGTCGGCGGCTATGCCAGCGGGATTTGCCTTGCCGCCAGCCAGACCGCGGCGCGCTATGACCTGCCCTACATCGTGGACGTGGGCGTGGTCGACGCCATCGTGACCCGCGGGCTGAAGAACACGTTCCGGTTCGGCCCGGGCTTCGGCGTCATCGCCAAGACCGCGCTCGACAATCTGGTCACCATCAACGATCAGGCCGACAAGGCGGCGAAGACGGTCATGATCGTGCACGAGGATTCGGCGTTCGGCGCCGGCCTCGCGAAGCTCCTGAACACGCAACTGCCCGAGCGCGGGTTCCAGATCCTGGAGACCATCGCGCATCCGACGCCGACGCGCGACTTCAACAACGTGGTGCTCAAGATAAGGGCGCAGAATCCCGATCTCGTCATTCCGGCCAACTACTACAACGAATACGTCCTGCTGGCGCGCACGATGCAGCAGCAGCGCGTGCGGCCGAAGGGGATCTATTCGGTGCTCGGCGGCGCGGCCTCCTCGTACAAGTTCGTCAAGGAATTCCCGGAGGCGGCGCAATACATCATGGACTGCAATCACTGGTTCGATCCGAAGAACCCGAAGGCGCTGGCGCTGAAGAAGAAGATCGAGGACAAGGGCGAGTTCTACACCTACGAGGTGTACATGAACTATTCCTGCGTGCTGCTGCTCGCCGACGCGCTCGAACGCGCCGGCGGCGCCGACCGCGCCAAGATCATCGGCGCGCTGGAAAGCTCGACTTTCGCCGGCCACGTCATGCCGTATGGGCCGACCAAATTCGTCAACGGACAGAACCAGGGCGCCGCGCCGGTCAACACCCAGGTCATCAGCAACGACATCCAGGTGATCTTCCCGGCCGCGTTCGCGTCGGCAAAGCCGGTGTTCCCGATGCCGCGCGCCTGACGAGGCCGGCTGAACGGACGGCGCCGCGCGACGCCGTCCCGTCCGTCCGCCATGCTGTCATCGGTCATCCTCGTCCCCGCGGTGCTCAACGGCTTGATGACCGGCGCCGTCTACGCGCTCATCGCGCTCGGGCTGACGTTGATCTACGGCGTCCTGCACATCATCAATTTCGCCCACGGCGCGCTGCTGACCGCCGCGATGTTCGCGGCGTTCTTTGCGCACAAGCTGCTCGGCCTCGATCCCTACGTCGCGGCGCTCGGGCTCACGCCGCTGTTCTTCCTGCTGGGCTACGGCCTGCAACGCTTCGTCATCGGTCCGGCCGCGCACGGGGAGGATCGCAACATCCTCCTGGTGACGCTCGGCCTCGCGGTCGTGATCGAGAATGCGCTGCTTTACGCGTTCCGCGCGGACACCCGCACGATCAACCTGCCCTACGCCTTCGACGTCGTCGAGGTCGGCACGGCGTTTCTCGCCGTGCCCCGCGTCATCGCCTTCATCGTGGTGGTCGCCGTTGCGCTGGCGCTCTGGCTCATCATGCGATGGACCGATACCGGCAAGGCGATCCGCGCCGTGGCCAAGGAGAAGCGCGGCGCCGAGCTCGCCGGCATCGACGTCGCGCACATCTATGCGGTCACGTTCGGGCTCGGCACCGCCTGCCTCGCGATCGCAGCCTGCCTGCTGATTCCCACCTATTACGTCAATCCCCAGGCCGGAAACGCCTTCGTGCTGATCGCCTTCACCATCGTCGTGCTCGGCGGCATGGGCTCGGTGACCGGCGCCCTGATCGGCGGACTGTTCGTCGGCGTGGTGGAGAGCCTGTCCAGCCTCTACCTCGGGGAGTCGCTCGGCCAGATCGGCATCTTCGCGATGTTCATCCTGGTGCTGCTGTTTCGACCGAGCGGCCTGTTCGGGGAGCGGGCATGAGGGGGTTCGCGCCGATCCTCATCGTCACGGCACTGCTGGCGACCGTGCCGGCGATCACCTCGTCCAACGTCGTGCTCAACTTCCTGGTGGTCGCGCTGCTCATCGCGCTGGTCGGCCAGGGCTGGAACCTGCTCGGGGGCTATGGCGGGCAGTATTCGTTCGGTCATGCCGCCTTCTTCGGCACCGGCGCCTACGCGACCGCCATCCTGCAGGTGCACTACGGCATCAACGCGTGGCTCGGCCTGCTCATCGGCATCGCCGCGGGCGCCCTGGTCGGGGCCGTGATCGGCGCGCTGAGCTTCCGGTCGGGGTTGAAAGGCTCCTACTTTGCGCTGGTGACGCTCGCCTTCGCCGAAGTGCTGCGGATCATCGCGAGCGTCGCCCCCATCACCGGCGCCGGCGTCGGCACGCTGATCAAGCTCGACCTGCGTCCGGAGGCGTTCCAGTTCCAGAGCCGCGCGCCGTTCTACTGGATCATCCTTGCACTGGTCTGCTTGTCGCTGGTGCTCATCCGGATGATCGAGGACAGCCGCTTCGGCGCGTATCTGGTCGCCTTGCGCGAAAACGAGGACGCCGCGCAGGCGCTCGGCGTGAACACCACGATGGTCAAGCTCCTGGCGATGACCATCTCGGCGGCGATCACCGCGGCCGGCGGCTGCTTCTACGCCCAGTATTTCCTGTTCATCGACGCAGGCATCGCCTATGGGCCCTGGATCTCGGTCGAGGCTCTGCTCGCTCCCATCATCGGCGGCATCGGCACCGTCTTCGGCCCGCTCCTCGGCGCGCTGGTGGTCAAGACGCTCGGAGAGCTCACCAAGCTCATGACCGGCGATGCACCGGGCCTCGATCTCGTCATCTACGGCAGCGTCCTCATCCTGGTCATCGCGTTCGCGCCGCGCGGCATCACCGGCATTCTTCTCGACCTGCGGCACCGTCTCCGGTCCCTCAGGCGGGCGGCGCCGGCATCGATGGGCGGCGGCCATGGTTGAAGCGCTGTTGCGCGTCGAGCAGGTGTCGAAGCGTTTCGGCGGCCTGCTCGCCCTCGACCGGGCATCGTTGCTGGCGCCGGCCGGACGCATCACCGCGCTGATCGGACCCAATGGCGCCGGCAAGACCACGCTGTTCTCGATCATTGCGGGCTTTGCGCCGCCGAGCGCGGGCCGCATCGTCTATGACGGCGCCGACATCACGGGCGAGCCGCCGCATCGGCTGGCGCGGCGCGGCATCGCCCGCACATTCCAGATCGTGCAGCCGTTCACGACCCTGACCGTGCGGGAGAACATCGCGGTCGGCGCGCACCTGTCCCGGCCGGCGCGGGCAGACGCCCTTGCCGCCGCCGGCGACGTTGCGCGCGCGGTGGGACTGGGCGAGCTGCTCGACCGGCCGGCCGCGACCTTGACGGTCGCCGGCCGCAAGCGGCTCGAACTGGCGCGCGCGCTGGCGATCGAGCCGCGGCTGTTGCTGCTCGACGAGGTGCTGGCCGGTCTCAACCCTTCCGAAATCCGCGATATGGTGCCGATCATCCGAGCCATTCGCGACCGCGGCATCACCATCGTCATGATCGAGCATGTCATGCAGGCCGTCATGAGCCTTGCCGAGCATGTGCTCGTCCTGTCGGAGGGACGCATCATCGCGGAGGGCCCGCCGCAGGCGATCGCGGGCGATCCGCGCGTCGTGGAGGCCTATCTCGGTCACGGCGCCGCCGGCCGGATGCTGGCGGCGGGAACCGGCCATGCCTGAACCCATCCTCGCAGTGAACGGCCTGCGCGCCGGCTACGGCACCACCGAAATCCTGCGGGGCGTGGATCTCACGGTGCGGCATGGCGAGATCGTTGCCGTGCTGGGCGCCAACGGCGCCGGCAAGTCGACGCTCAACCATGCCATCTCCGGCCTGGTCCGGCCATGGAGCGGCGCCATCCGGTTTGCGGATGCCGCGATCGAGCGCGAGCGGCCGGCGGCGATCGTCGCGCGCGGCCTCATCCAGGTACCGGAGGGCCGGCGCATATTCCCCAACATGACCGTGCGCGAGAATCTCGATCTCGGCGCCTACCGCCGCGGCCGGGCGCGGCGCGAGCCCAACCGCAGCAAGGTGTTCTCGATTTTTCCGCGCCTCGCCGAACGGCAGCGCCAGCGCGCGGGCACGCTCTCCGGCGGCGAACAGCAGATGCTGGCCATCGGCCGGGGACTGATGGCCGAGCCGAAGCTCCTGATCCTCGATGAGCCGTCGCTCGGGCTCTCCCCGCTCCTGGTCGAAGAGCTGTTCGCCCTGATCAAGGCCATCAACGCGGACGGAATAGCCCTGCTGCTGGTCGAACAGAATGTGGTGCAAAGCCTCGAGGTGGCCGAGCGCGCCTATATCCTCGACAACGGCATGTTCGTGCTAGAGGGAAAAGCGGCAGACCTCAAGAATGATCCCGATCTCAAACGTACCTATCTCGGAATGTAGCCATGGCCGATGCGGAAACGCTGCGCTCTCGCCTGAGCCGGAAGCCGATCGTGGTGGCGCCCGGTGTCTATGACGCGTTCACGGCGCTGGTCGCGACGCAAGCAGGTTTCACCACGCTCTATGTCTCCGGCGCCGCCATCGCCTATACCCGGCTCGGCCGCCCGGATATCGGCCTCGTCAGCGCGAGCGAGGTTGCCGATACGCTCGCGCTGATCCGCGACCGGGTCGATGCCCATCTCATCGTCGACGCCGACACCGGCTACGGCAACGCACTCAACGTGGCGCGCACGGTCCGCTGCCTCGAGCGCTCGGGCGCCGATGCCATCCAGATCGAAGACCAGGCCTTTCCGAAGCGTTGCGGCCATCTCGACGGCAAGGCCCTGATCCCGGCGCAGGAGATGTGCGGCAAGATCCGCGCGGCGGTCGATGCGCGGCATTCGCCCGACACGCTGATCGTCGGACGCACCGATGCGGTGGCGGTGGAAGGCGTCGAAGCCGCGATCGAACGCGCCGGGCTCTACCGCGCCGCCGGCGCCGACGTGCTGTTCGTGGAGGCGCCGCGGACGCGCGACGATCTGGCCCGCGTCGCGTCGAGCCCTGGGCGCGGGCGTTCCGCTGCTGGCGAACATGGTCGAGGGCGGCAAGACGCCGCCGTTGCCCGCGGCCGAGCTGGAGGCGATCGGGTTCTCGCTGGTGATCTTTCCCGGCGGGATCGTGCGCGCGCTCGCGCGCACCGCGGGCGAGTACTACGCATCGCTGGCCGGCCAGGGCACGACCGAGCCGTTCCGCTCGCGCATGCTCGATCTCGACGGGCTCAACACTCTCATCGGCACGCCGGAAATGGTGGCGCTCGGCAAACGCTACGAAACGGCCGTTGGTCCGGCCGGCAAGAGCACGGATGTCCGCCGGTGACAGCGCTCGACCTTTCCGGCCGCGCGCGGCCCGGCTCGGGTCATGGCCGGCTGTAACGTCAGCAGGGAAATATCGGAATGGCTGAGCCGTTTGACCTTGTGATCAAGAATGCCCGCATCGTGCGGCCGAACAAGACGTCGGTCGATTGCCTCGACATCGCGGTCAAGGATGGAAAGATCGCTCGGGTTGCCGCGGATATCCGCGCCGAACAGGCGAAGGAGATTTTCGACGCCAGGAATTGGCTGGCGTTTCCCGGCTGCGTCGACGCCCACATGCATGTCGGCATCTATCAGCCGCTCGCGCAGGACGCCGTCTCGGAGAGCAAGGCGGCGGCGATGGGCGGCGTGACGTCGAGCCTCAACTACATGCGGACCGGACAATACTATCTCAACCGCGGCGGTCCGTACCGGACGTTCATGCCCGAAGTCTTCAAGCAGTCCGACGGGCGGTTCTGGGTCGATTACGGCTACCACATCGCTCCGATCGAGGCGCAGCACATCGACGAAATGGAGCATCTCGCCGTCGATCACGGCGTGACCTCGTTCAAGATTTTCATGTTCTACGGCGGCTACGGATTGCACGGGCGGTCGAACGCCCAGAGCGATTTTCTCATGATCGGCCCGGAGGAACGCTACGACATCGCGCATTTCGAATTCATCATGCGCTCCGCCCGGCGACTGATGACGCAGCATCCGGAGCTCGCGGATTACATCAGCGTCAGCCTGCACTGCGAGCTCGCGGAGATCCTCAACGCCTACACCAAGATCGTCGAGCGCGAGGGCAAGCTCACCGGGCTGCATGCCTACAGCGCCGCCCGCCCTCCGCACTCCGAGGGGCTGGCGATCTGGATCGCGTCCTATCTCGCCAATGAGACGGATTGCCTCAACATCAACCTGCTGCACCTGAGCTCGCGCAAGGCGGTGGACGCGGCCTGGACCATGCAGCAGGTCTTTCCGCACATCGCGTTCCGGCGCGAGGTCACGGTGGGACACCTGTTGCTGGATACCGACTGCGAATGCGCGGTGCACGCCAAGGTCAATCCGCCGATCCGGCCGCGCGAGGACGTCGAGGCGTTGTGGCAGGCCGTGCTCGACCGCAAGATCGATTGGATCGTCAGCGATCACGCCTGCTGTTCGAGCGAGCAGAAGTGGTCGAAGGACGACCCGAGCGATATCTGGCTCGCCAAGGCGGGATTCGGCGGCACCGAGTATCTGCTCTCGGGCGTGGTGAGCGAGGGCGGCAA
The DNA here is from genome assembly GCA_963835165.1 of uncultured Alphaproteobacteria bacterium. Lineage (GTDB taxonomy): Bacteria > Pseudomonadota > Alphaproteobacteria > Rhizobiales > Xanthobacteraceae > VAZQ01. The sequence continues at coordinate 65,725 of CAWIGD010000007.1, read as the reverse complement.
GCGCGGCATGTCCTACAACCGCATGGCCGAGCTCCTGGCCTGGAACCCGGCCCGGCGGTTCGGCCTGCTCAACAAGGGCGATATCGCACCCGGCTTCGACGCCGACATCGCGCTGGTCGACCCGCACGAGAGCTTCGTGGTTCGCGCGGCCGAGTCGGAATCCAAGCAGGGCTATTCGCCGTTTGAAGGGCAGGAGCTCAGCGGCCGGGTGAAGAGCACCTTCCTGCGCGGCGCCTTGATCTACCATCAGGGCGAGATCGTCGGGCCGGCCCGCGGCCAATATCTGCGGCGGCCGCTCAAGCTTTGAGTTCGCTATCGCTGTGCCGGGTGCGGCGACAAGCCGGTGCGCGATCCCTCACCGGACGAAGCGCCGCATCGTCTGCGCGTCATTCCAAAATCTCGACGTCGTACTTTGCGACCAGCGCCTTGATCGCAGCGTGATCGCCGTCGTCGACGCCATCGACATCGATGAAGTAGTTGGCGAACCGCCCCGGGATGACGGTCAGAAGCAGGTGTGCATCCTCGGACCCGACATTGCGGAACGTGTGGGGAATGTTGCGCGGACCGACCACGATGGCCCCAGCGGCGGCTGTCACCTTCTGCTCGCCGATGGTGATTTCGAACTGCCCCTCCAGAACATAGAATATTTCCGTCTCATGGCGATGAACATGAAGAGGCGGCCCGTGTCCCGGAGGTATCTTCTGCTCCAAAATGGCGTACGCCCCGCCCGTTTCCTCGCTCATGACCTTGAACGTGCTCTGGTCACGAAGCACGCCGACCACCTTCCCCTCTCCGGGTCCCCGAATGATCGGAACGGCCGTTTCCGTCTCGGGGAGAAATTTGCCCATCGGGTCCACCTCAAATCCCGTCGCGCGCATGCCGTCAGAGCGGCGGCGGCTCCATGCCGCTCTTGCGGATGAGCGGCGCCGCTTCCGGCGACGACATGAACTTCACCAGCTCCCGCGCGGCGTCGCGTTCCTTCGAGACGGCGAGCACGCCGACGGCGAAATCGACATAGCTCTGCAGCTCCGCCGGCAGCGGACCGACGTAGTCGGCGCCGGCAACCGGCAAGATGACATTGATCTGCTGCATGCCGATCTCGGCTTCGCCTTTCGCCACGACCTCGGCGACCGGGACGCCGTCGACGAGCCTGGTCTTATCCTTCAATTGCCCGGCGAGGCCGAGCCGCTCCATCAGCTTCGCCGCGATGATGCCGCTCGCGCCGGTGCGCGAATAGGCGATCGACTTGGCGGCGAGCAAGGCGCGCTTGAAGGCCTCGGGCGTGCTGATGTCGGGCTTCGGCGCCCCCGCCCTGACCGCGACGCCGACGCCGGCGCGGGCGAAATCGACGCGGCTGCCCACCACCCTGCCCTGCTTGATCAGATCGTCGATCGCTTCGGGATAATGCACGACCAAGTCCGCCGGCGCGTTGGACGTGACCTTCTGCATCAGCGACGGACCGGCCTCGAAGCTGACGATCACCTTGTGCCCGGTGGCGCGCTCGAAGGCCGGGGCCACATCGCGCACGCCCGATACCACGCCCATGCCGGCAAGGACGGTCAGTTCGGCGGCGCCCGCCGCACCCGGCAACAACACGCTCATCACTCCAAGCGCAATGGCTGCAATGTCACTCGTTCTCATGGCGTCCTCCACGGGGCAGTGCGGAAGCGCGCGTTTCCGCCTCACGCGCCTCGACAATGGAGATGCAAATCTCCGCGGCCGTCAACCCGCCGCCGCAGAGGGTCCGCCGCTATTCCCGCTTCCGCGATGCCGATCCCGGACTGCGCTGCTTGCGCAACGCGTCGGCCGCAAGACGAACCACCTCGGAAAATTGCAGGAGCTGTCTGGCCAGAGGACTTGTCTTGCGCCAGACCATGCCGATGGTTCGCGAGGGCTGCGGATTTTTGAAGCGCGTGACCGACACTGACGCCGAGCGTGTCTCCACCGCCACGGCCATTTCCGGGATCAAGGTGACACCGATGCCGGCGCTGACCATCTGAACGAGCGTCGACAGCGAACTCGCGTCCAGCACCTCCCGTGGCGGCGTCGATTGCATATTGCAGAACGACAGGGCCTGATCGCGAAAACAGTGTCCCTCTTCCAACAGCAAGCAGCCTCATCGCGCGCAGCGTCTTGCTGCTGGGCGCCGGCGTTCCCTCATATTCGCCCGGCCGGACCAGCAGGAAGTGTTCCGAAAACAGCGCGACCTCGACCAGCGAAGGTTCGGACACCGGCAGAGCGACAATTGCCGTGTCGAGCCGTCCGTCCGCGAGCTCCTCGATCAGCTTCGGCGTCAGCGTCTCACGGACGTGAATGTCGAGTTCGGGATGCATGCGCGTGAGGTGCGCGATGACCTTGGGCAGCAGATAGGGCGCAATCGTCGGGATCATGCCGATGCGCAGCCGGCCGACGAGCCGGTCGCGCGACGCACGCGCGAAGTCGCCCAGCTCGTCGACCAGGCGCAGGATGTCGCGGACGCGTTGGGCGGCCTCTTCCCCGAACTTCGTCAGCGCGACCTGCCGGGGGCTTCGCTCGAGCAGCACGCCGCCCAGCGTTTCCTCCAGATCCTTGATCTGCATCGATAAAGCCGGCTGCGAGATCGCGCATGCTTCGGCCGCGCGTCCGAAGTGGCCATGACGTGCCAGCGCATTGAAATAGCGCAGCTGCCGCATCGTGACAGTCATCAGAAAATCTTACCGCAACAATCATTAAAGTCAACTTTACCTGATGAGATGCCTTGCCTAGATTGGACCGGGACTAGAGTGGCAATCGTGCGAAGGAGGAGGAGGCGATATGGATGACATCACCAAGGCCAAATGCCCGTTTTCGAGCGGGCACCGCAACCGCGACTGGTGGCCGGACCAGCTGGACATCCAGGTTCTCCATCGGAACTCCCCGTCGGCGGATCCGATGGGCAAGGAGTTCGACTACGCCAAGGAGTTCAAGAGCCTCGACCTCGACGCCGTGATCAAGGATCTGCATGCGTTGATGACGGACTCGCAGGAGTGGTGGCCGGCCGACTTCGGTCACTACGGCGGGCTGATGATCCGGATGGCGTGGCACAGCGCGGGCACCTACCGCATCAGCGACGGCCGCGGCGGCGCCGGCGCCGGCCAGCAGCGTTTCGCGCCGCTGAACAGCTGGCCGGACAACGCGAATCTCGACAAGGCACGCCGGCTGCTGTGGCCGATCAAGCAGAAGTACGGCCGCAAACTCTCCTGGGCCGACCTGATGGTTCTCGCCGGCAACGTCGCGCTCGACTCGATGGGCTTCAAGACCTTCGGTTTCGCCGGCGGCCGCGCCGATGTCTGGGAGCCCGAAGAGCTGTTCTGGGGACCCGAGGGGACCTGGCTCGGCGACGAACGCTACAGCGGCGAACGCGAGCTCGCGGAGCCGCTCGGCGCGGTGCAGATGGGCCTGATCTACGTCAATCCGGAAGGGCCCAACGGCAAGCCGGATCCGGTGGCGGCGGCCAAGGACATCCGTGAAACGTTCTTCCGCATGGCGATGAACGACGAGGAGACGGTCGCGCTCATTGCCGGCGGCCACACCTTCGGCAAGACCCACGGCGCCGGCGATCCGTCACTGATGGGCCCGGCGCCGGAAGGCGGCCTGATCGAGGATCAGGGCCTCGGCTGGAGGAGCAAGCATGGCACCGGCTTCGGCGCCGACGCCATCACCGGCGGACCCGAAGTCACCTGGTCGCAGACGCCGACGAAGTGGAGCAACCACTTCTTCGACAACCTGTTCAACAACGAATGGGAGCTGACCAGGAGCCCGGCCGGTGCGCAGCAGTGGAAGGCCAAGAACGGCGCCGCCACGATACCGGACGCCTTCGACAAGTCGAAGAAGCATGTGCCGACCATGCTGACCACGGACCTCTCGCTGAAGTTGGACCCGGCCTACGAGAAGATCTCGCGGCGCTTCTTCGAGAACCCGGACCAGTTCGCAGACGCGTTTGCCCGGGCGTGGTTCAAGCTCACGCACCGCGACATGGGCCCGATCGCGCGTTATCTCGGCCCGCTCGTGCCGAAGGAGACGCTGATCTGGCAGGATCCGATCCCCGCCGTGGATCATCCGCTGATCGGGGAGCAGGACATTGCCGCTCTGAAGGCGAAAATCCTCGCGTCCGGCCTGTCCGTGTCCCAACTTGTCTCCGCGGCTTGGGCGTCGGCGTCGACGTTCCGCGGCTCCGACAAGCGTGGCGGAGCGAACGGCGCGCGCATTCGCCTCGCGCCGCAGAAGGACTGGGAGGTCAACCAGCCGGCCCAGCTCAAGATTGTCCTGCAGAAGCTCGAAGCGATCCAGAAGGAATTCGGCAAGAAGGTTTCACTCGCCGACCTGATCGTTCTCGGCGGCTGCGCCGCGATCGAAAAAGCCGCGAAGGCGGCCGGGCACGACGTGAAGGTCCCCTTCACGCCGGGGCGCATGGACGCGTCGCAGGAGCAGACCGACGTTCCCTCCTTCGCGCCGCTCGAACCGCGCGCCGACGGCTTCCGCAACTATGTCAGCGGCAAGCGGCAGTACATGGCGCCCGAGGAAGCATTGGTGGATCGGGCACAATTGCTCACGCTGACGGGGCCGGAGATGACGGTCCTCGTCGGCGGCCTGCGCGTCCTCGGCGCGAACGCCGGACAGTCCAAGCACGGCGTCTTCACCAAGAAGCCCGAGACGCTGACGAACGACTTCTTCGTCAACCTGCTCGACATGAGCACGCAATGGCAGCCCGCCGGCTCCGATGGCGTGTACGAGGGCCGCGACAGCAAGACGAAAGCGGTCAAGTGGACCGGCACCCGCGTCGACCTGATCTTCGGCTCGCACTCGCAGCTCCGCGCGCTCGCGGAAGTCTACGGATGCGCGGACTCGAAGGAGAAGTTTGTGAAGGACTTCGTGGCGGCGTGGAGCAAGGTGATGAACCTTGATCGCTTCGAACTCGCCTGATCCCGGCGGAAAGGGTGAGGAACCCGGACGCTGGTCGAAGCCATGAACAAGAAATCGGGGCGGCGTTTCAAACAACTTGAAACGCCGCCCTGACGCCAGGGTCTCATCATCTGCTAGTTCGAGGTTCGAGTCCTGGCGGGCCCATTCTCTTAAATCGTTCCAGCAAGGACACTTCGGGACGAGGGGTTGAATCGCCCCAGTTTCGCCCGGCTCCAACTCTCGAAAGGCTGGAGCCATGGAGTATCACAAGATTACCCAATCCGGCCTCCCGGAATTCCGGACATTGAGAAGACATCGCTCGCGCCATGCCAACTCCTTCCGGGCAAGGCGCATAATTTTTCAATCTTTAGTGGGGAAACATCCCATAACCCGGTGTCAGCACGTTCTTCGGGTCGAACTTCGTCTTCGCTGCCTGGACCGCCTGCCAGGCAGGTCCGTAGTGGCGCTTCCAATCGTCCTGCGACATGGCAACTGCGCTCGACGTCATGCGGTAGCCGCCCATGTCGCGCGCCCGTTCATAGAGCGTGCGATTGAGTGCGATCATGGACGCGGTATCAGTTCCCGCCGGCAGGATGCGCGAAAGCTGGAACCGGTAGATAGTCTCTTCCTCCGGCATGCGGGTGAGCGGGCGCTTGATGGCGCTCCGACGCCACGCCGACATGCGCGGGACGAGAAACGCGGACTCCGTTGGCGATGACAGGATGCCTGACGTGTACTCGTCGTATCGCGACGCGGGAATGCAGAGATAGACGAAAGGCTTCTGCAGCGGCGTTGCGCACGCCCCGCACACCTCCTCGCGACGGAAATACTGCTCGTAGGTCATCACGGTGGCGGTCCTTTTCGCGAACTTGAGCCCCGCGGTCAGCTTCGCCTCGTCGGGAGCGTTTGGCGCGTCATAGAAGGCACCGCCTTCGACGTAATATCCCACGCCACCGGCCGGCCGGCCGGCACCGCGGCCATCGAGGTGATGGAAGCGCCCATCCTTGGCGAGCACCGCGAGATCGGCGGACGCGCTCTGGAAGTCGTCGTAGTCCATTTTTATGAACAACACATTCGTGGGCGCAGCCATCAGCCGCATCACGACTTTCGTGATGATGCCGCATTGACCCAGGCCTCCGAGCATGGCGTTGAAGAGATCGCCGTTGCGTTCATCGGAGCAGGTTATGATCTCGCCGTTGCCGGTCACGACCTCAAGCTCCTGCACGTGGTCGACCTGAAGACCTAGATTGTAGGTGGTTACGCCGAATCCGCCGGTGCTGATCGTTCCGCCGACCGACAGGAACGTATCGGCGATCACCGGCACCGTCAGTTTCTGGGCATTCGCAGCCATGAGGACGGGGTGCCACTTCGAACCGGAGCCGATCTCCGCGGTCCCGCCCGTGCCGGATTTGACGATGCGGACGGCATTCAGGCTGCTGGAGTCGATGACCACGCCGTCCTCGACTTGGGTCTGGCCGAAAAACGAATGCCCCTGACCTCGCATCGCGACCTTGAGTCCCTGGCGGTTCGCGAACTGCACGAGCTTCGCGATGTCCTGCGCATCGATGGGCCGGAGCATCGCGGTCGGCTTCTTATGCACGACGTGCCCAAAATCGTCGGCCGCCGCCTGCAACACGGCATCATCGAAGTACAACTCCCCCTTGAGATCCTTTAGGTCATTGCGCAGCGACTGCGCTGCGGCCAGGCAATTCCACGCCGGTTGCAGCGCAAGCAGTGCCGCACCACCCGCGAGCCGTTTGCCGAAGCCGCGGCGAGAGATATTCCGTTGCATGATTTACCTTCCTAGTCCGAATGATTTTTTGCGCGCTGTCGAGGGCGGAGGTTCCGCTCAGCGAGGCAGACCGGAAATCATTTGAACGCTCTGAGCATTTGCGCCGATGCCCCAAAGAGACCTCGATGAAGGTTGTCAACTGGCATGGCTTACAGTGGGTTCGTTTTGCTCGCCCGCTGCAGTCCGCCCGGTCTCGCCAAGACGAATGCCCACCGCCAACTCGTGCGCGGCGGCGGGGGCCTGTCGTTGGTCGTCGGGAGCAAGCCCAGTAAAAGTTTGCCTGCGGTACCTTACGATCCAGGCAGATAGATTTCGCGTTGATACCACGGCACCGAGGTCATGCTGATCAATTGCTCGGTGCCGTCGAACAGCGGCGAGAGCTTCTCGCCGGCCGCCTTGAAGGTGACCTTTTGCAGCCGTTCCGGTCCGGTGCCGGCGCCGCGCACCACATCGACGCCCTGCTCGAAGCGGTAGATGCGGAAGAACTCGGGCTTTGATTGCGAATAGACGCGCAGCTCCCCCTTCTCGCGCGCGGCGACCCCGCGCACGTATTGAGTTTGCAGCGTGGTCGAGGAACCGTCGTCCGCCTTGTACTCCCAGGACTCGTCAACGATCGAGTTGCCGCCGGGCTCGTGGCGAACCTTGCGCTCGACAACGTTGGTCGCCTTCAGGCTGGCGCCATAGGGTCCCCCTGCGGCGGGAGACAGCCCGGCGAAAATCATCAGCCCGCCGCCCTCGCTGCCCGGCTTTCTCACCGGGATGCCGAAAATCAGATTGCGGACCGGCGGCGTCGGCTTGCCGGCGGCATCGTGCGCCGCCATTTGATCGACGAAGGTGACGCGCAGGTTGGCGCCCGCGGACGGCCCCGACGTTGCCGGATTCGCTTCCCAGCCCGGCGGCAACAGCTTCTGGATCGCGGCGTCGGCCACCTTGAAGTTCAGGATGGTCCGCACGTCCATGTTGGTCCCGACGAGTTTTTCCTGCGCCAGCGCCGGACCGGCGAGAAGCCACAACAGCGACAGCAGAAATGCACGCATGATTGTCCTCCCGGTGATGACAATTCGGGAAGACTAGCATGTCGCGTGGGCCGGTGCCGGGGCTATTTGGTTGTGCAGGCCTAGATCATTCGGATACGGGCACCCCGTCAGCGCCCGTAGTATGTCCGATTGAATCTGAGCAAGGTATTCCCGATCTCGTAGCGGCGCTTAAGCTCTTCAAGGGCTTTAGTTTCAGTGTCCTGTGGCGCGCTCGAAGGAGCGTTTTGTAGCGCAGCACGCACTTGCAGCGCAGCACGCACTTGCTGAACACCAGCGGGGAACACTGGCTCGATGAACGCAAGGTTTTGCGGCAGCGAAGTTGCCCATATGTTTTGCCACAGTTCGCGCTCCACCGGAGGCATTTGCGGCCATTTCGCCGTTACGTTGTTAAGCTCCCAGCAGGCGTTGGCGACTGAGTATCGGTCAGGGAGCATCGGATACCTGCTGGCCAGGTAGTTACGCCAGCTTGGGAGCATTTCCGGCGTGACGATCAGGTTCAAGCCTGTTACCGCCCAGGCCCTAAACCTAATCACATCGAGAGCGCAATCTGCCGCCCCCTGGGTCAGAAGTTGGGCTTGAGCTGGAATGGGCAGACTGAGTAAGCCGATGATAAGGCTCAGCCCGGCTAGGCGCTTCATCGCAAGGCACTCCTTTGAATTGACGTGAGTTCGCCTTAGCCCATGAGCACATCGGTTTTCTGTGAGGCCCGTCACAAAAATTGCGTTTGGAAGCCGGCGTGGTATCGGTGCCACGCTGCCCTAGGTATTCGCATCGGTGAGTTGATCGACATCGATCGCAAGGCTGGGGAAGCGCGCGAAGGCTGGACGTAAACGAAAATTGGTCCGCCGCCGATCCAATCAGCGCCTGTCCGCCGCGGTCATCCGGGCCGAGTGAAGCAAAGAGCCCGGATCCAAAGTCAACGGCGAGGACTATGGATTCCGGGGCCGCCGCTGCGCGGCGTCCTGGAATGGCGGGGACGGGGCGACGCTCATCCGTCCCGCGGGCTGCGAACTGGATACGCCCCCGTCACTCCGGCTTGAAGTTCATGGCGACGCCGTTGATGCAATAGCGCAGGTGCGTCGGCGGCGGGCCGTCCTCGAACACGTGGCCGAGATGGCTGCCACACCGGCTGCAATGCACCTCGGTGCGCACCATGCCGTAGCTGCGATCGGACGTGGTCTCGACCGCGCCCGGGACCGGGTCGTTGAAGCTCGGCCAGCCGGTCCCGCTCTCGAACTTCTTCTTCGATGCGAACAGTTCCTGTCCGCAGCCCGCGCAGGAGAACGTGCCGGCACGCTTCTCGTAGTTCAGCGCGCAGGTGCCGGGCGCCTCGGTGCCGTGGCCGCGGAGGATGTCGTACTGCTCGGGGGTGAGCAGCTTGCGCCACTCCTCGTCGCTATGGGTGACCGGGAATTGCTTCTCTTCCATGCTCCTGCTCCTTACGTCCGTCTCGCATCAGCGCGCCGTCGTCCGGCCTCAGGCGGCATTGCGGTCGAGCAGCTCGATCGAGACCCCTTGCGGCGCGCGCAGGAAGGCGACGCGCACGCCGGGCCGAACCGTGGTGGGCTCCCGGCTGAACTCGGCGCCCTTGGCCTTGAGCTCGGCGACGACCGCATCGATGCCGCTGACCAGCAGCCCGAAATGATCGAGGCCCTGATAGGGCGTGACCGGTGGCGGATTGACGCCATCGCCCGACGCCACCGGCGCGATGAATATATTGGCGCCGCCAAGCTTGAGGTCAATGCGCGGCTTGCCGCCCTGCATGGTGCGGATCACCTCGGCGCCGAACATGCGTTCGTAGTAGCTGGCGGTCGCCTCCGGATCCGGGCTGCGCAAATGGATGTGATCGTAAGTGAACTTGGCCATCATGGTCTCCCTGGTGTCGGTTCAGCGTAGCCGGGAATGGGCGGGGACGAAATCCGGAAAGTCCTAGGGCGGGTGAGGCGCAGCCGCAACCCCATAGGCGCCGGGTCAAGGGGCGTGTCCCGGGCGCAGCGCCTACGAGCCGTGATCCTACGATGCGACCGCGGCCGGTTGCAGGCCGAGCTCGCGCAGGATGTCGTCGTTGTGCTGGCCGAGCGTGGGCGGCGGGGTGTCGATGCGGGGGCCGCCATGGGCGAAGGTGAAGGCGGCGACGGGCACGCCGAAGGCGCCTTCGACTCCATCCGCGGAGGCGTGGCGATGGACGATGCCGCGGGCTTGCAGCTGCGGGTCGGCCAGCGCCTCCCCCATGGTGCGCACGCGCGCCGCCGGCACGTGGCGCGCCTGCAGGAACTCCTCCCATTCGTCCGCGGTGCGCGTGAGCATGATCTCCGACAGCACCGCGATCTCGCGCTCGTGGTCCGCATCGCGCTCGTCGTTGGTGCGCTTGATCATGTCCCCCCGCCCCAGCACCGTCCACAGGCGGCGCTGCTGGCGCAGATTGCTGGCGCCCAGCATCACCAGGCCGTCCCGGGTCTCGAAGGCCCCGTTGGTGGCGTGGGGATGGCGGTTGCCGTGGGGCTTGGGATGCGCGCCATTGCGCAGATAGCCGGTGAGATGCGAGCTCATCAGGATCATCGCCACGTCGAGCATGGCCATGTCGATGCGCTGGCCGCGCCCGGTGCGCTCGCGCTGGAACAGCGCGGCCGACAGGGCAAAGGCGCCGGTCATGCCGGTGGCGTAGTCGACCGCCGGCGCGCCGATCTTCACGGGGTGCACGTCCTTGGTGCCGGTCATCGCCATGATGCCTGACGTCGCCTGGATCACGTGGTCGTAGGCGGTCTGGCCGCCGCGCGGCCCGTGCTGGCCGAAGGCCGAGAACGAGGCATAGATCAGCCGCGGGTTGATGGCGGCGAGCGCGTCGTAGCCGAGCCCCAGCGCCTCGAACGCGCCGGGGCGGTAGTTCTCCACGAACACGTCCGCGGTGGCGACCAGCTTCTTCAGGACCTCGCGATCGCCCGGCTGCTTCAGGTCGAGCGCGATCGAGCGCTTGTTGGAAGCCTGCGTCAGGAACGCCGTGCCCATGTTGCGGCGGTTGAGCGCCTTGTCGGTGCCGGAGCCGCGGCTCTGGTCGGGCTCGTCGGGATGCTCGACCTTGATCACGTCGGCGCCCAGCACCGCCAGCTGGTAGGCCGCGAACGGCCCCGCCAGCACATGCGTGACGTCGATCACCCGGATGCCCTCGAACGGTCGCGTCATTGCGCGTCTCCCTTGCAGGTGCGGTCTTTATGAGGGCGAAGGTAGCGCGGATCGGATGCGCGCGAAATCCGGCCCCGCCCGGCGCGGCAAGACCGTTCGGACATTCGGCGCACCCGGGCACCAGCGGGGACGTGAGCCCGCTCACATGTATTTGGCCCGAATTCGATGTATCCTGGCGAAAGCGTGGACCGTAAGGGGAGACCCCCGTCATGTCTTCGCAACCTGCCCGTGGGACGACGCTGACGACCCCGATCCGTGGCGTATCGCCCGCATCGGGGATGGCCGCATGGCGCCGCGCCGGCGTCGTTGTGTTGGCCCTGGCTTCCGCGGTGCTCGCAGCGCCCGCCTGGGGCGCGGACGACGCGGTGGCCGCGCGCGAGCGGGGCGCGGCGGTGATCGACGCCTTCGTCGATCACTATCGCCGCACCGGCGACCCGACCAGCAAACTTGCCGAGCTCAACGCCATGGCACCCGCGCTGGCGGCCGCGGCCAGGACCTTTATTGCGCGCGGAGACAATGCCGGCGCCGCCCAAACCCTGATCCCGCTCGGGGATATCCATCGCATGCAGGGTCGGTGGGAGCCTGCGCTCACCGCCTATCGGATGGCGGAAAACTTTGCCCGCCAGGCCGCAGATCCCTCGCTCATCGCCAGAGCGCTGAAGACCCAGGCCCAGATCGAAAGCAGCCAACGCGATTACGGCCGGGGGCTTGCACATGCCGAGGAGGCGCTCGCGCTGCTTCGCCCGCTTCCGGACAGGAAGCTCTTCGCCGATGCGCTGCTGGTGCTCGGCGACATCCAGGTCAAGCTCGCCGATTTCGCCGGCGCCGCCGACAGCGTCAGCCAGGCGATGACCATAGCCGACGAGCGCCAGGATGATGGCCTGCGGTTCTACGCTCTGCTCGATCGCGGCAGCATCTGGATGGCCATGGGCTTCTGCGATGCGGTTCGCCCGACCGAAAGGTGCCTGCAGCAGATCGATCTCGCCTTGAAGGATTACGCGGAGGGGCGTGCGACGGCGACACGACTGGGCTGGGCCGGCCTCGCCCGCCAGATGGACGGCTTCATCACGCGGGCGGAGTTCCAGGCGCAGAATGTCCGCTCCATGCTCGCGCTCAACAAGACCGTCGGTCAGCTGTCGAACCGCTTCAAGCCGAAGACCGCGAGCGACGTCCTGGTCACCGAGCACTTCACCACCGCCAATCCGGAGGCTGCCGCCAGCCTGCGCCCGGTGCTCGATCAACTCAAGACGATCGACGCCCGGTACGGCGGCTACAGCGACGTATCCGCGATCCGCACGCGATTCACGGACGGGCTGCTCAATCACATGCAGGGCGACTTCAGGACGGCACTCGTCTCCTACCGCGGCGCGCTCGATCTGTTCGAGGCCGACCGCGGCAAGCTCCAGGACGAAGCCAACCGCAGCGGCTATTTCGCCAACAAGCTGAACTTCTACTATCGGCCGATCGAGATCCTGCTCGAGCAGCGCAACCATGCCGAGGCCTTCGATCTGTTCGAGCGCTCGAAGTCGCGTGCGCTGGCGGATCTCCTGGCCAGTCGCGACATCAGCTTCCCGACCGAACAGGAACGCAGCACGTTTGCGGGCCTGATGGAGCAGCGCGCCAAGGTCGCCGGGCTGCAAAGCAACCTCTTCGCGCTGCTCGCGCAGAACAGGCCCGAGGCCGAGATCGCCCGCGTGCGGTCCGACGTCGCCGCCGCCGAACAACAATATCAAACCATCCTCAAGCAGATCGAGGGCAGCGCCGGAAAGGCGCGCGACCTGGTGGTCTCGAAGCCGGCCACGTTGGCGCAATTGCAGCAGGCGATGCGCGAGCAGGGCTTCGAGACCCTGATGTATCTCGTCGACCAGAGCGGGTTGACCCTGTGGCATCTCAGCGCCGACGCCGCGCACATACGCAACGTCTTCATTCCCCAGAGCGAATTGAGCGACAAGGTGCGCGCGCTCTACAACAGTCTGGCCGACCGCAAGGTCGGGTTCGACGCCGAGACGGCGCGCGAACTCTATCTGTTCCTGGTGGCGCCGGCGCGGCCCTGGATCCGCAGCCGCCGCCTGGTGATCATTCCCAGCGCCGAGCTCCATCAGGTTCCGTTCGAGGCGTTGCAGAACCCCGCGGACGGTCGCTTCCTGGGCGAGGAGTTCGAACTGTCCTATGCATCGAGCGCCACCGTCCTTCTGGGCATGAAGCCGCGGCGCAGCCCGCGGGATGGAGCGCTGCTGGCGGTCGCCGACCCCGAGTTCAAGGCCGAGGTCGACGCGGTCGCCGCGCTTTATCCCGGCCGCGCCACCATCGTCGGCGGGACAACGCTCGCGACCAAGAAGGATGTGGTCTCGCGGCTCGCCGACTACGACGTCGTGCACCTCTCCGTCCACGGCGAGTTCAACGGCCGGCAACCCCTGCTGTCTCATCTGAAACTGGGGCCGAGCGATCGCGACAACGGCAGGCTCACGGCCGCCGAGATGTTCGGCCTGCCGCTCGATCGCGCCAACCTCGTGGTGCTGAGCGCCTGCCAGACCGGAATCGGATCGGTCGGCAATGGCGACGAACTCATCGGCATGAGCCGGGCGCTGCTGTTCGCCGGCGCCCGCAGCTTCGTGCTCTCGCGCTGGAAGGTGGACGCTGCCTCGACCGCGCTGTGGATGCAGACGTTCCATGCCGAGGCCCAGCGCCATCCGCTGGGCGAGGCCGCCCGCCGCGCCATCGTCGCGGTCCGCTCCAACCCCGCCTTTGCGGATCCCCATCATTGGGCGCCGTTCATGCTGGTCGGCCGATGAGCCCTGCCGGTCCCTGGGACGATGCCGTCGGCCGACTGCAATCGGTCGGCCTGCATTGGGGGACCTGGACGCTCATCGGCAGCTTCGTCCTTTACGTGCTCGGCTATCTGACCATCCGTTTCCATCTCAGCGTGCTTGCCGCGGGCACCGATCTCGGAATCATCGACGAGCGCTACCTGTTCGCCGGCGCGAAGTTCGTGGTCTATCTGGTGTCGGCCGGCGTCACGCTGCTCCTTCTGCTGCTCGTTCCAGCCGCCCTCGCCTATGGCGCCTACCGGCTGCTGTCGCGGCATCGCAAGCCGGCGGATAAGACCGCCGGAGTCGCGCCCGGGGGATTTCGCACCTGGTGGCTCGACCAGAAGCGCGTCCTGGTGCTCGGAATCGTGCTCGCGATCCTGTTCATTCAGCTGGTGATGAAAAAGTGCTTTCTGTTCGGCAACCTGCTGCTGGCGCCGGCCCTTCCGTCCGAGCCGGCGTGGCTGTCGGCGCTGCTGATCGGCAAGGACGACACGCTGCTGGCGCTGTTCTTCGCCGGTCTGGTCGCATCGGTGGCGGTCACGGGCGGCCTCTTGATTTGGGGGGGCCGTGAGCCCGGCGACGCCGCGACGCGCGCGCTGTTCTGGCTGCTCGCCTTTCTGGTGGCGGTGCAGATCCTGCTGCTGCCTATCAACTACGGCACACTGATTGCCGACAAGGTCCTGCCGAAGGTCGCTTCGCTTGACGGCGCCGCGCCGTTGCCGAGCGGCCAGGACGCCTGGCTGGTCTGGGAGGGCAATACCGGCATGACCTATCTCGTCCGCGGCGCCGCGCAGGATGACGCACGTCGGTCGCTCGTGACCTTGAACCGCAGCGATGTGAAGCGGGTCGAAATCCTGGGTTACGACCGCATCCTTGCAAAGATCTTCGGTCGCACATGAAAACGCATCGATTGACCGGCGCGGCTCTCTTCGTCTGTGCGGCGGCGCTCGCAGGCGCGGGACCGGCGCCGGCGGACACCGAGCTGGTCGCAAGGCTCATATCCTTCCTCGGCATTTCGGCTACGCCGAGCCAGATGAAAGCGCCCGACGCGCTGACGGTGGGCGATATCTGGATCGCCGATGCCGGCCGCAACGCGCGCGCGCGTCTCACGAGCGACGGCGGCTACAGCTGGCCGGTGTTCGACCCCGGCGGCGAGCGGATATTGGCGCTCAGGGGAAGCGAGGTGCTCGAGATACCGCTTGCGGGCGGGCCCGCGCGCCGGCTGGCGTCGGCCGCGGGAATCACCAAACTGATCGGCTTCGACCGCGCGCGGCCGGGCCAGGTGCTGGTGTTGCGCGCGCAACCGAACGCCGAGATCGCCGTCCTATCGCTCGCCGATGGCCAGGTGACGGCCATCGCCTACGATCCGCGATCGAGCGAGGCCGGCACCTTTCTCGCGCATCTGCGCGGGGAGGAACGGGCCTACGGCGACACCGTGCTCTATGTGCGCAAGGAGACGCGCAACGAGGTCACCGGCGACGTGCTCGAATGGACCGACGTGTTCGTCAAGGAAGGCGACAAACGGCCGAGGAACATCAGCGAGTGCGAGGGCGCGAATTGCGGCCAGCCGTCATTGTCGGCGGATGCCGACAGAATCGCTTACGTGCGTAGCCCGCGAAATTAGAGGCGCGATCCGGCTCATCGTCGTCCCGGCACGCCATCCGGCGTTGACGAGCGCAGCCGGAATGGCCGAGCGCAGCGCGGCCGACTAGAGCAGGATGACTTTTCTTCGAATCGTCATCCCGCTTTAGCCTTTTGTTGGAGCATGATCCTTTCCGAAAACCGGTATCCACTTTTCGGGATCATGCTCCTTTTGTTGGAGCCTGATCTTTTCCGAAAACCGGTATCCACTTTTCGGGATCATGCTCTAGGTCCCGCTTTTCGCCGCCGGGCTCGCGCTCGGCGTCACCGTCGCGATCTTGGTCGCGGTGTGCATGTGGCCGTCCCAGCGCTTGGCGAAGGGCGCGGCAATATCGAACTGGTCGAGCACGCGCGCGACGATGTGATTGACGATGTCGTCCACCGTCTGCGGATGATTGTAGAAGGCCGGCATCGGCGGCACGATCGACACGCCCATGCGCGCCAGCTTGAGCATGTTCTCGAGATGCACCTCCGACAGCGGCGTCTCGCGCACCAGCAGCACCAGCTTGCGCCGCTCCTTGAGCACGACGTCGGCGGCGCGGTGAACGAGGTGCTCGCCGTAGCCGTTGGCGATGCCGGCGAGCGTGCGCACCGAGCAGGGCATCACCACCATGCCCTCGGTCTTGAACGAGCCGGACGAGATCGAGGCGCCCATGTCGCCCTGGCTGTGAACCACGGTCGCAAGCCCGCGCACCTGCTCGACGGTGTAGCGGGTCTCGTGCTCGAGGGTGCGCTGCGCCCATTTGCTGATGATGAGGTGGCTCTCGATCCCGCTGTCCTTGAGCGCCTCGAGCATCCGCACGCCGAAGATGGCGCCGGTCGATCCGGTCATGCCGATGATGAGACGCCGCATTACCATCCTCGCGTTGCAGTCACGGGAACCGAAGCTTACGTCGCCCCGATTTCGCAAAGGTTATCAACAGATGGTAGCCTTAGCTACCATCGCCGCCGGCAGGCCAGCTTTACCGGCCGGGTCAGCTCTTGAACAGGTGGCCGAACCGCTCCTGCGCGATCCGGCGCTCCTCCGGGCTGGGCTTGCTCACCTTGGGGAACTGGTCGCGCCAATGCCAGGGACGGCAGGCGTCGATGACCGCCCGGCTGTTGGTGAGGTCGCCGGCCGCCTTGCGCTCCGGCTCGATGCGCGGATCGAGCGGCGTCGACCAGGCGTTGCGGATGATGTCGATCGAGGTGGCGGGGTCCGAACGCGTGAGCACGGCCCAGATGAGCTCTTCGAGATTGGAGACGTCGATGTCGTCGTCGACCACGACCACGTAGCGCCCGCAATAGGCGCCGACATGGCACATGGCGGCGATATGACCGGCCTGCTTGGCGTGGCCGGGATAGCGCTGGTTGACGGCGACCGCGAGCAGGAGCCGCGCGGTGCCGACCTCGTGCGCCCAGGCCGCGGTGATGCCCGGCACCCCCGCCTTCGTAATGTTCTCGCGCAGCAGGCCGGAACGAACCACGGCGCGATAGCGGCAGATCTCGTCCGGCGGCCGCTGGGGCACGCAGCCGAGCAGGATCGGATTGTTGCGATAGTAGATCGCCTTGATGTCGAGCACGGGCTCGGGCCGCAGGTCGCTGGCGTAATAGCCGGTCCACTCCGCGAACGGGCCTTCGACGCGCTCGTTGCCGGGCTCGACGAAGCCCTCGATGACGATCTCGGCGTTGGCCGGGATCGGCAGCCCGGTGATGGGGCCATTGACGACCTCGACCGGCTTGCCGCGGATGCCGCCCACGACCTCGTACTCGCTGACGCCGTAGGGCACCTCGCTCGAGGCCATCAGGAAGGTCATGGGATCGCCGCCGCAGACCACGGCGACCGGCATGCGCTCGCCGCGCGCCTGGTACTTGTCCCGCATCTGGCGGCCGTGCTTGCCGGGCGAGATGTAGAAGCCCGCGGTCTTGGCGTCGTGGATCATCACGCGATAGGTCCCGCAATTGATCCAGCCTTCGTCGGGATCGCGGGTGACGTTGAAGCTGCCGGTGCCGATGTAGCGGCCGCCGTCGCCCGAATGCCATTTCGGCGCGGGGAAGCGGGTGACGTCGACGTCGTCGCCGGTCATGACGTTCTCGAAGATCGGACCGTCGTTGACGTAGGTGGGCGGGATGCGCGTCATCGGCCCCATGAAGCTGGTGCGGAAGCCCTCGCTGAGCTCGAGCTTGGTGAGCTCGGCCGGGAAGCCGAGCGTCATGTTCTTGCGCTTGCCGCCGAAGAAGTTGACCAGCACGCGGCTGCCTTCGATCGTGTCAGGCACCTGGTCGAAGACAAAGCAGGGTGCGCCGTCGTCGTGCATCGCCACGCCGGCCACCATGCCGATATCCTGCTGCCAGTTGAGCCCGCTGACGTCCTTGACCTCGCCCAGCCTGCGCGCCTCGTCGAGCCATTGCCGCAGGTCGCCATAGGCCAGTTTCGGCTGTGTATCGGCGGCGGCGGCGGCTGCGCCGATCGGATTGCTGCCGATCGGCTTGCTGTTGGAGTCGGGTTGCGTGGCCACGAAACCTCCCGGTCGGGGACCTGCCGGCATGGTGCTGCGCGCGAGATGCGATCCCGCGCGCGAGCTTACACACCCGTTCGGAGGGACGCATCCCACAAGTTTGCCGCCCGGCCGGTCCGGTGCCCCTCAGGAGATCGCTTTCGCGGCGCTCAAGCCTCCACGATGACCATCCAGCCCACGCCGAAGCGGTCGGCGACCGCGCCGAAGCGCTTGGCGAAGAACGTCTTGCCGAGCGGCATCCGCACCTGCCCGCCGTCAGCGAGCGCCGCGAACATGCGGTCGGCCTCGGCTTCGTCCCGGGCATTGAGCGAGAGCGAGAAGCCTTCGAAGCTCGACTTGCCCCGCTCGCAGCCGTCGGATGCCATCACCTCCGCGCCGTTGATGCGAAGGCAGGCGTGCATGATCTTGTCCTCGCTGCCGGGAGGAACCACGCCGGGCGGCGGCTTGTCCGGGGCCTCCTTGAACCGCATCATCATCCCGACCTCGGCGCCGAGCGCTTTCTTGTAGAACTCGACCGCCTCCTCGCAGCGGCCATTGAAGAACAGATACGGTGTCACTGGCATGGTCTTTCCCCTTTCCAGAGAAGTTGCGATGGTCTGCGCGCGGGATCGGCGAACCATCTCGTCCCCGTCCCCCGATGACAACAGCCTGCGCGGCGCGATCTCGCCCGTGCAACCCGGTTGACATAATAGGTTGATACCAACATAATTGTGGCGTGTCAAAGGCAGCCGAGATTTCGTTCGAAACCACGCTATTCGTCCGCGACACCTGCCTGTGTCTTCACCTGCAGCGCGCGGCACGGGCGCTCGCGCGCCGGTTCGACGACGCGCTCCGGCCGCTCGGCCTGACCAGCGGCCAGTATTCGATGATGATGGCGCTCAACCGGCCCGAGCCGCCCAGCATCGGTTCGGTCGCGTCGCTGCTGTCCATGGATCGCACCACGCTCACCGCCGCGCTCAAGCCGCTGCAGCGGCGCGACCTCGTCACGGTCATGGTCGACGTCGCGGACAGACGTGGTCGGCGGCTGCGGCTCACATCAGCGGGACGGGCCCTGCTCGCACGCGCCCTCCCGGTCTGGCGGCGCACGCATGCCGAGATCGACCGCCTGCTGCCGGGGAACAGCGTGGACCGCTTGCGGCGAGACCTGCAGGCGCTGAGCTGACCGGATGCCGCGATGCAACGTTCCGGCTGGGGTCCTTGAACCGCGGCCGAATTACTTATATTGCTAAGGAATCTCCGTCAACGCGGTTTGCCCCATGCCGATCGAGCCAGGTCCGAAACTGTTGCGGGACTGGATCGCGCGGGCGGCGCAGCGCCATCCGGCCAAGCCGTGGATCGTCTCCGCCGACGACGGACGCACCATCACCTATCGCGAGCTGCATGAATGGGCCGGCCGTATCGCCGCGTGCCTGCACAGCCGCGGCATCGGGACCAACCACCGGGTGGCGCTGCTTGCCAACAACTCCATCGAGCATCTCCTCTGCTATTTCGGCGTCATGAGCCATGGCGCGACCATCTGCACCGTTCATGTCGAGATGAACCGCAACCAGCTCGACAATATTTTCGCGCGGCTCAAGCCGATGCTCGTTCTGCACCAGGACGGACTGGGGCTCGACGACCTCCTGTCCTGCGTCGCGGCGCCGAGCATGCGGCTCGGCCGCTTCGACCGGCCGGACCCCGGGACTTTCTATGCCGAGGTCGCCGGCCACGAGCCGAACCACCCGCAGACCTCGGCGGGGCCGGACGACGACGCGGTGATCCTGTTCACGTCGGGCACAAGCGCGCGGCCCAAAGGCGTGGTGCTGAACTATCGCGAGCACTTGGACAACATCGATCCCACCGCCGAAGGCTTCGGCATCACGGCGGACGACCGCGTGTACGATTTCCGCTCCTTCAACTGGGCCTCGGCGCAGCTCCTGGGCGCGCTCGTACCGGTCAACCGCGGCGCCACCCTGGTCATGACGGCGAAATTCTCCGCCAGCCGCTTCTTCCATCACATCCGCGATCACCGCGTGACGGTCGCCGCCGGCAATCCGACCACGGTCAATATCCTGCTCAACACCGAGACGGATGCGCAACGCGACAACCTGCCGTCGCTTCGCTTCATCACGTCAAGTTCGGCACCGCTGACGATCGAGGAATGGCGCCGGTTCGAGGCGCGGTTCGGCATTCCGATCGCGCAGGGCTACGGCTCCAGCGAGACCGGCTGGATTGCGGCCAGTCCCGGCGCGCAACGGCGCCCCGGCACGGTTGGACGGCCGTTCGCCTATCACCGCCTCGCGGTCGTCGACGCCGACGGCCGACCGCTGCCGCCCGGCGAGATCGGCCGGGTCGAGATCGGCGGCAATGCTTCGCACGATTACCGTTATCTCGCCGACGACGGCAGCGTGAAGGTCAGCAGCCGCGGCCGCATCCGCACCGGTGACCTGGGCTTTCTCGATGCCGACGGTTTTCTGAGCCTCACCGGACGCGAGAAAGACCTCATCATTCGCGGCGGCGTCAACATCTCGCCGATCGAGATCGACAGCTTCCTGATGCAGCACCCCGAGCTGATCGAGGTCGCCACCGTCGGCGTGCCGGACGCGATCTACGGCGAGGAGGTGGTGAGCTACGTGGTGGCGCGGCCGGGCGCATCGGTCGATACCGGCGAGCTCCTGCGCTATTGCAGCGAAGGGCTGCCGGCGTTCAAGGCGCCCAAGCAGATCGTGCTCAGCGTCTCGCTGCCGAAGACCGAGCGCGGCAAGCTCAACCGGCGTGCGCTGGCGGAGCTGTGGCAAAAGGAAATGGCGAGTAGCGAATAGAGCCATCCGCTACCACTACTCGCCACTGACTATTCGCTGTTCGCTCCTTATCGCCCGGTGCGCGCGAGCGAGTGGACCCAGCCCACCATGCGCGATTTCGCGTTCTCGATGTCCTTCTTGCTGAAGAAGTCCTCGGGCTTGACCCGGTCCACGGGATAGACCGGACGGAGAAAATCGCTCTCGTAGCCGAACGGCACCGTGGCATCGATGCCCATGCCGCCCTCGAAACTGGTGTTCGAGGCGGTCCACTGCTTTTCGCCCGCGGTCATGCGCTCGGCCGGCATGAAGGTCTGGCCGCGGCCGCCCGGGATCGGGTTGAGGATATCGGCGCGCGGGTTCACGCGCGTGGTGAGACACCACATGACGTCGTCCATGGAATACGGATCGACGTCCTCGCTCACCGCGATCACCAGCCGCATGCCCTGCGAGCAGGAGAGCGCCGCGCCCATGAAGTTGCGCTGCCAGCCCTCGTCGAGCTGGTGGCGCTTTTTCACCTGGATGATGCAGCCGCCCCAGTCGGTCATGCAGTACGGGATCACCACGTTCTGCACGATGCCGGGCTGCAGCCGGTCGCACAGCTCGTAGATGGCGGCCTCGCGCACCGTGGTATCGATGTTGTGGTCGTCGAGGGTGTGGACCCCAAGCGCAAAGATGATCGGCTTGGTCTTGGGATCGCGCATGGTGATGCCGGTGACATGGAAGGTCGGCGCCTTGTACGCCTTGCCCATGTAGCCCGCCCATTCCGGATGGAAATGGAAGCGGCCCTGGATGCCGGCATCCTCCGATTCCTTGGTCTCGAACCGCCGGTCGCGCGGATTGACGTAGCCTTCCAGCACCAGCTCGCAGTCCGCGAGCGCCATGGCGTTGACGGTGCGCGCCTTCACCAGCCGGATCGGCGTGCCCTGCACCGCTCCGGCAATCCCGATCTCGTCACAGCCCATCGGCAGGATGGCGTAGTCGAAGCCGGCGCCCGCGAGCAACGTGCAGGCCGGCGGCACGCCGAAGCACATGGTGATCGGAACCGGCTCGTCCGACTTGTAGTACTTGTTCACGACCTGCCACATGTGCGAGCCGGGCGAGATCTGGAACGTGCCGACATTGCCCCAGCGGAAGTTCATGCGGTTGTAGCCGAGGTCCGAGCCGCCATCGAATTCGGCGCCGGTGACGCAGCGGATGGCCGAGCCCACCGTGAGCTCGGGCTCGTAGGTGGTGTGACGGATCGGCACGACGTGCTCGTTCACGTCCTTCGGATTCTTGATGACGTGCTCCTGGCACGGCGCCTCGCTCTGCGGGATCTCGACCGGCTTGAGCGGATGGCTGAGCGCATAGGCGAGCTTCTTCACGCGCTCGGCATCGGTCTTCCAGCCGAACATCTTGTTGATGACCTTGATGTCGCCGAACAGGTTGGTGAGCACGCGGTGATTGGGCTTGCCTTTGACGTTGTTGAACAGCACCGGACAGCCACCGTCCATGTGCTTCTGCAGGCCGGTGACCTCGAGGTCCGGATCGACCGGCTTGTCGGTCTCGATCAGGTCGCCCTGCTCGCGCAGCCATTCCAGCGCCGTGCGCAGATCGGATGCATGATGCGGTTTGTCCGCGACGGGCTTCTCCTTGCGCAATGCCTTTTGCATGGCTCGTGAAATCTCCTGATGTGGGGCGGCGAGAGTCCTCCGCCGGCCTTTGGGAAAAAGTGAAATCCGCTCCGAACCGCCGCGCCGGCACTTGTTGGGGGCGCTGGGAGTTCCATTACATAGATTTCTAAGTATTATGTCCCGGAAACCGAAATCTTGTCAACGCAGCCGGCGTTGCAGCTTTGAAGTGAGGGGCCGCGTGGCATCGCGCCGAAGCAGCAGGAACCGAAAGGCGGCAGTGGCCCACGTGGAATTCCCGCTGGCGGAGAGCTCGGGCTTTCTGGTGCGCGATGCGAACCGGGCGTTCCAACGCCTCCTGGAGAAGCGCATCGCTTCCTACGGCGTCGCGCGCGGCCAGTGGTACTTCCTGCGCGTGCTGTGGAACGAGGACGGATTGTCGCAGCGCGAGCTCTCGGCGCGCGTCGGCACCATGGAGCCGACCACCGTCATCGCGCTGCGCACCATGGAGAAGTCCGGGCTGATCCGCCGGGTGCGCAGCACCGACGACCGGCGCCGCTCGCATGTGTGGCTGACCCCGAAGGCGCAGCGGCTGCGCACGGAGTTGCTGACGCTCGCGCGCGGCATCACCGATGCAGCGGAGACCGGCATCAGCCGCGGCGAGCTTGCGCTGTTCCGTCGCGTGATCACGCGCATGACCGCCAATCTCGACCGGATCAAGACGTAGCCGCCCCGCGCACGGAACCGCGTGCGCGCGCCGCCCGATCGCGCCAAAGATCACTTCCGGGGCGGAATCTTGATCAAGCCCGCGAGCTGCTCCTTGGTCAGCGGCGCAGCGGTGAATTTCAGGTTGACCGCATCGGGAACGATGAGATCGAGGCCCGTGATCTCGTCCGGAGACACGGACGATTTGGGAAAAAACTCGTCGCGAATCCGTTTAGCCCTTGCCTCCGTGATGGAGGCAAACTCGGCGTAAATCTTCAACGCGGCGGGATCCGAATACATCCAGTCCACAGTTTCGCGGTAGGCCTGCATGTATCGCTCGATGGCGTCCTTGCGGCCTTCCAAGGTCTGGGTATTGGTGATGAGGAGCCTGACCGTTTGCCCTTTGAACAGCGTGTCATTGCCAGTGGCAATCTTGCGGATCTCGTTGCGGTCCAGCAGATCGAGACCGAACGGAGGCGCCGCCCAGCCGACGTCGACCTGTCCGGACATGACGGCCGTGAGCGTTGCAGGGGGCCCTCCGGTCGCGGTCGCGTTGGCCGAGACCCCATACTGCTTGATGAAGGCGGTAACGACGCCATGCGTGGAGGAGCCGTTGGTCGAGTAGGCGATGCTCTTCCCATTGGTATCGTTCAGCGTCTTGATCGGCGAGTTGGCCTTCACGTACCAATACAAGTCGCCGGCACCGGTGATCTCGGCGCCGATGACGCGGACCGGCGCGCCTTTCGAATAGGCGCTCAGAACCCCCATGACGCCTGCCCCGACCCCGATCTCGACGCTGCCGGAGATCACGGCCTGCTGGGTCTCGCCGGCGCCCTGGGTATAGAGGATTTCGAGCGTCAGGCCGTGCTTCTTGAAAATACCGGCGCGCTGACCGATATCGGATATCGCCGTATCCCACAGTCCGCGTTGGCCGACCGCGACCTTCAGCGTGTCTTGCCCAAATGCCGGCGCACACGCCAGTGCAAGCGTGGCGATACAGGCAAGCCGAAGGGTAGTCTTGATCATGGCGCGTTCCTCCTGCGGCTTTGTCGCAAGCCTTTCGACCGGCGTAGAGCATTTTCACCGCAGCGCCAAGCAGCATGCCTGCGACATCACGGCTTGCGGCTCTGCGCGTTCCAGTAGCGCTCGAGATTGGAGATCAAGGCCGGGCTGAAGTGGCAATAGGCCTGCTCGCGCGCATAGACCGCGAAGTATGAGCGGAACATGTCGAGCGGCTCCTGGGTCACGCGGAATGCGCGCCGGTTCCCGGCGGCGCTCACCACGCCCGAACTGGTCAGTCCCTGCACCACCCGCGCGATCGCCGCGTCCATCTCGCCGGTCTCGACGATCTCGTCGCAAATCAGGCGTCCCTCAGGACTGTCGCATTCGATGCGGCGTTCGTACTGGATGGCCTGGCGCGCGATGCGGTCGCCGGTGAAGCGGGGCAAGCGCATATTCGCGGCGCCGGGGATGATGCCCTCCTTGCGCGCGGGCAAGGTCAGGAAGGCGGTGCGCTCGGCCAGTACGTAATCCATCACCAGCAACGCCTGGCAATGGCCGCCGATGGCGAACGCCTCGACCGCGGCAATCCACGGCTTCTCGATGGTCTCGCCGCCGAACTCGTCGGGCGGCGCATCGTCGGGAAAGGCCAGCCCGCGATAGATCTTGTTCACGTAGCCGAGGTCGCGCTGCAGATACCAAACGAACGGGATGCGGCCATGATAGAGATGGGTGAGATTGATGCCGGCGCCGAATACATGGCGCCCCTGGTATTTCTGATGCTCCACGACCGCACCGCGCATGACCGCGATCTCGGTGGCGGGGTCGAGCAGCGCAAGATCGACGCAGATCTCCGCGCCGTCGAGCGAGGTCTGATCCTCCGCGTTGAGAAAGCGCGGATTGCTCTGCGTCACCACCGCGGCTTTGCCGACGCGGCGCACCGATGCGCCCTCGAGTTCCACCGCGCCGTCGCGCACGAATTGCGGCAGCAGCGCCTCGGCATCGGGCCGCGGCAGCAGCATGGCGTGACAGAGATGCCGCCCGGAGCGTGCGCTGCCGAGCACGGCGGACAGGAACAGGCCCTGATCGATCTCGAGGCCGCCCTTGTCGCGCTGAAGGCAGCCCTCCTCCGCCGCGATCTCCTGCGCCGTGGGCACCAGGCCAGGAACCACGCCCGCGGCCCTGATCACGAGATCCTCGACCCGCACGAAGCGCGACCGCCGCACCGTCAGCGCGTCATAGACGGCATCGCCGTGGCGGCGAAGAAACCGCACCCTGGCCTCCCGCGCCCGCTCCTGGATGGTGCGCGCAGCGGCGTGCTCGCTCTCATTGCGGCGCGGCTTGTGCGGCAGCCGCCCCAGCAGGCGCGACGCCTTCTGCCAGTAGGTCGAGAATTTCCTGCGGTCGGCGGGAAAATCCGTGGTCTCGCCAGGTTCCGCCTGCAGCCAGTCGCGGACATCGCCGGCGGACAGGCCCGCCGTCGCGAGGCATTCCACGGCTGCTGCATCGGTCTCGCGTGCGATCATCACGGCGCTCCACGTTACTCGAACCGGTATTGTGGCAAAAGAAGCGCCCGGCAGCGAGAGCCGGCACGGGGCGCCCTCGTCCGGCATGGCGCCCGAAGGCAGCCGCGCTAGGCGGCTTGCTCGAAATATTTCGTCAGGTTGGCGCGCACGCGCGCGAGCGGCGGGACCGAGAGGTCCGGCAACGCAAACTCGCGGCCGGTGAGTTTTTCATAGACATCGATATACGTGGCCGCGGCCTGCAGGATGATCTCCGGCGGAATCTCGGGAATCGGGCCGGTGTAGGGATCGCAGCGCGCCGCCACCCAACGCCGCACGAAATCCTTGTCCAGCGTCTCCGGCGGCGTGCCGGCGGCGAAGCGCGCCGGGTAGCTCGCCGACAACCAGTAGCGGCTGCTGTCGGGCGTGTGGACCTCGTCGGCCAGCACGATCGCACCCTTTTCGTCGAAGCCGAACTCATACTTGGTATCGACCAGGATCAGCCCCTGCCGGGCGGCGGTCTCGCGCCCGCAGGCAAACAAGGCCAAGGCCTTGTCCGCCACCTCCTTCCACTGCGCCTCGGTCAGCAGCTTGCGCGCCAGAATGTCCTGCGCGCTGAGCGGCGCGTCATGCGCGCCATGCGCCGCCTTGGTGGTGGGCGTGATAATCGTGCACGGAAGCTTCTCGTTGTCGCGCAGGCCCTCCGCGAACCGGTGGCCATACATTTCGCGCTCGCCCTTCTTGTACATCTGCAAGATGGAGGTCGACGTGGTGCCGGCCAGATAGTCGCGGACCACGATCTCGACCGGCATCATTGCGAGCCGCTTGCACACCAGCACGTTGGGATCGGGATATTCGATCACATGGTTGGGACAGAGGCCTTGCGTGCCCTCGAACCAGAAGCGCGCGGTCTGCGTCAGCACCTGGCCCTTGAGCGGAATGACCGCCAGGTTGCGATCGAAGGCGCTGATGCGATCGGTGGCGATGAGGATGCGTGTGCCGTTGGCAAGATCGTAGTTCTCGCGCACCTTCCCCCGGTAACAGCCCGGAAGCTCGGGAATGACGGCTTCGGGAAGCGTATGGTGCGCGTAGGGGGCGAGCGCGGACGGACTGATCATGGGTGGGAAACGACCGGTCGGAAATGGCGATGCGAGCGAGTGTAGTGCGTCATCGATCCCGCCTCAACGTTGCTTGCTCGAAGCCTGTGGAATGGCATCGCGGGGCATCCGCTTGCCTGATCGCGAACAAGCGACTTGAATCCCTCGGTCGCGTGGGCCCCGTCCGCGACGGCGCGATACCGCTCGTACTTTATCTCGCACTTTGGCAGATTTTCCGGTTATACGGCCGTGAGGGAGCAGACAGATGAAGCCAAGCCTTCGGCCCGGAGCGTCCCGGGTCAACCGCATCACGATCGGCCGCGAGCGCACCATCGGTTTCATGGGCGAGGAGGCGCGCACCTATGGAACGCCGTCCATGATCCTCGACATCGAACACACCTGCCGCGAGCTCATCATCGAGCATGCCGACGCCGGCGAGGATTCGGTCGGCATGGAGGTCGCGGTCAAGCATCTCGCTCCCACGCTCATGGGCATGACGGTCGAGATCACGGTGCGGGTCACGGCGGTGGACGGGCGCAAGGTTTTCTTTGAAACCTCGGTCAAGGACGAGCTCGACCAGGTCGGCGCCGGCACCCACACCCGGTTCGTCGTCGACAAGGCCAAGACGTTCGAGCGGCTCAAAGCGAAGGCCGCGCGATTCGCCGCATTGTCGGGGTGAAGGCATGGCGGGCACAGTTCGCAGCGATGAGACGTTCATGTTCGATCGCGCCGCCGAGACGATGGCGCGCGGCGATCTCGCGGCGTTGCAGCTTCGTCGCCTGCAACAGACCATCGCGCGCGCCTATGCCAAGGTTCCGCATTTCCGCACAAGGCTCGACGCGGCCGGCGCGCGGCCGGACGATCTCAAGACGCTCGCCGACATCGCCCGTTTCCCGTTCACGGTCAAATCGGACCTGCGCGACAATTACCCCTTCGGCCTGTTCGCGGTGCCGCGGGAGGAGCTGGTGCGGCTGCACGCCTCCTCGGGAACGACCGGCAAACCGACCGTCGTCGGCTATACCAGAGCCGACCTCGCGCTGTGGGCGGAGCTGATGGCCCGCTCGCTCGCCTGCATGGGCGCCAAGCCCGGCGACGTCTTCCACAATGCCTACGGCTACGGGCTGTTCACCGGCGGGCTTGGATTCCACTACGGCGCCGAGCGGCTCGGTCTGACCACCGTGCCGATCTCCGGCGGCGCCACCGAACGGCAGGTCATGCTGATGAAGGATTTCGGCGCACGCATTCTGGGCGCGACGCCGTCTTACGCCCTCAACATCGCCGAGGTTGCGGAAGGCATGGGGGTCGACCTGCGCAAGCTTTCGTTGCGTTATGGATGCTTTGGCGCCGAGCCCTGGAGCGACGCCATGCGCGG
Organism: uncultured Alphaproteobacteria bacterium; assembly: GCA_963835165.1. Classification (GTDB taxonomy): domain Bacteria; phylum Pseudomonadota; class Alphaproteobacteria; order Rhizobiales; family Xanthobacteraceae; genus VAZQ01. Next base: position 37,782 of record CAWIGD010000007.1, on the reverse strand, counting down.
CGACCTCGAAGCGAAATTCGGCATCAAGGCCATGGACACCTATGGCCTCTCCGAGATCATCGGGCCGGGCGTCTCCAGCGAATGCCACCAGGCGCAGTACGGGCTGCACGTCTGGGAAGATCACTTCTTCTGCGAGGTGATCGACCCCGAAACCACGCAGCCGCTGCCGGCAGGCGGCACCGGCGAGCTCGTCGTCACCACCCTGACCAAGGAAGCGCTGCCGATGCTGCGCTATCGCACGCGCGACATCACGCGCCTGATCGAGGAGCCGTGCGCGTGCGGGCGCACCCATCGCCGGATGATGCGCGTGACCGGGCGCAGCGACGACATGCTGATCATCCGCGGGGTCAACGTCTATCCATCCCAGGTCGAGGCCTTCCTGGTCGGCTTCCCCGGGCTCGCGCCCCACTATCAGCTCGTGCTCACCCGGGACGGCCCGATGGATGCCATCACGATCGAGGTGGAGCTCGCGCCCCCTGCCCCTCTCGATGAGGCGTTCGTCGCCAAGATTGCCGCCGACGTGCGCAATCACATCAAGTCGATGGTGGGCGTGACCTGCGACGTCGTGCTCAAGGCGCCGGGCGAGGTCCCGCGCTCGCAGGGCAAGGCGGTGCGCGTCAAGGACTTGCGGCAAGCGAACAAGCCATGATCACAGAAGAGCAACTCATCCTGGTCGACGAGCACAACCGCGCCACCGGCACCGGCGGCAAGACCGCCGTTCACCGCAGCGGCCTGCTGCACCGCGCGTTCTCGATCTTCATGGTGGACGACCACGGACGGATCGTGCTGCAGCAGCGCAGTCCGAAAAAATATCACTCGGGCGGGCTGTGGGCGAACTCCTGCTGCGGCCATCCGCGCCCGGGCGAACGCACCTTGGTCGCGGCGCGCCGCCGGCTCGGAGAAGAGCTGGGGGTGACGGGCGAGCTGTCGTTCGGCTTTTTCGCCCGCTACCAGGCCGAGCTCGGCCACGGCATGCACGAAAACGAATTCGTCTACGTCTATTTCGGACGACTCGAGACCCAGCCGAAGCCCGACCCGGCCGAGGTTGCCGACGTCGCGCACTGGTCGTTCGACGACATCAGCCGGCGCATCGAACGCGACCCGGATGCGTTTACATTCTGGTTCAAGCACTATTTTCAGAACCATGGCGCCGAGATTTCGCGGCTGGCGAAAACCACAGCCCATTCCCCGCCGGGGTGACCCGAACTCGCAGGCCAGGACAGCGCAGGGCATTTTCCTTCCACCTGATGCCCGATCTTGCGATCCGCCTTGACAGCCTCCGGGGGCAGGGTCACGTTTGGCAATGACAGTAGGAAGATCTGCCCGTTCCGGTTGGGACAAAGGGCTGACAGCTGTCCATCGGGGAGGAAGACCATGAGCCCAATCCGAACGGCATTGGCGATCGCCGGCGCATGCGCACTTGCGGTCACGGCGGATCTCGCGACGGCCCAGGAGGTAAAGCAGGAGACGCGGCCGGCCGCACGGCCCGGCATCACGCCCAGCAATGTCACCCAGGACATGCTCAACCGCGCCGCGAACGACGGCAACAACTTCCTGCACACCAACGGCGACTATACCCAGAAGCGCTATCATCCCGCGGCGCAGATCAATGCCTCCAATGTCCGGCGCCTGCGTCCGGCCTGGATTTTCCAGACCGACGTCAAGGAATCGATGGAGACCTCGCCCATCGTCGTGAACGGCGTCATGTATGTCACGACGTCGTTCAGCCAGGTCTATGCGCTCAATGCGCAAACCGGCGAGCAGTTATGGTACTACAAGCATCCGCTCGGGCCGATCACGACCTACTGCTGCGGTCCGAACAATCGCGGCGTGGCGGTCTACGAGGACAGGGTCTATCTCGCCACCCTCGACGCGAAGATGGTCGCGCTCGACGCCAAGACCGGCAACAAGGTGTGGCAGACCGATATCGCCGATCCCGAGCTCGGCTACAGCGAGACCATGGCGCCGACCGTCGTCAAGGGCAAAGTGCTCATCGGCACCAACGGCGGCGAATACGGCATCCGCGGATTCGTGAAGGCGTACGACGCCAAGGACGGCAAACTGCTGTGGACGTTCGACACCATTCCGGAAAATTCGGTCGGGGTCTGGGCGGAGAAGGACGCCACCGGCCGCGACATGAAACGCAATATCCAGGCCGAGAAGGATCAACTCGCCAAGACCGGCGATCCCTACAAGACGCTGGGCGGCGGGGTGTGGCAGAATCCGGCGGTCGATCTTGCCACCAATCGTATCTTCTTCGTCGTCGGCAATCCGTCGCCCGACCTCGACGGCTCGTTGCGCCCCGGCGACAATCTTTATACCAACTCGCTGGTCTCGCTTGATCTCGATACCGGAAAATACGTCTGCCACCTCCAGTACATTGCCCACGACGTCTGGGATCTGGACGCGGTCAGCCCCCCGGTTCTGGTCGACGTGCGCGACAAGAGCGGGAAGATGATCCCGGGCGTGCTGCACGCCGGCAAGACCGGGCATGTCTATGTCCACGACCGCAAGGACTGCAGCCTGATCCGCTTCTCCGACGCGATGATCCCGCAGGAGAACATGTGGACGCTGCCAACGGCGCAGGGCGCGCGCATGCTGCCCGGCGCCAATGGCGGCGTGGAATGGTCGCCCATGGCGGTCAATCCGCAGCTCGGGCTGAGCTACGCCATCAACCTGCACCAGCCCATGACCTATCAGGTGCAGAGCTCGCCCTATCCCGGCGGCAAGCTCTGGCTCGGCGGCGCCTTCAAGGTGATCCCCAGCGAGGAGCAGTGGGGCAACATCACCGCGGTCGACTACAACACCGGCAAGATCCGCTGGCAGGTGAAGACGCCGCAACCGATGATCGGCGGCGTGCTTGCGACCGCCGGCGGCGTCGTCTTCACCGGCGAGGGCAACGGCAGGTTCAGGGCGTATGACGCGCGCAACGGCAAGGTGCTGTGGACCTTCTATGCCGGCGCCGGCGTCAATGCGCCACCCTCCACGTACACCGTCGGCGGCAAGCAATATGTCGTGGTGGCCGCCGGCGGCAACGTCCAGCTCGACTTCAAGCGCGGCAATACCATCATCGCATTCACGTTGGATTGAATGCGCCGAAGCAACCTTCGACGGCCATAGATGTTGTGCAGACGGGGCCGCTTGGCCCCGTCTCTTTTGATCGCCGTCAATGCAGCGGCAATCATCGGACCTGAGCTGTAACGGCGATATGATCCCGAGCACGAAATTGCCGGCCGGCGCTCCTCGTACGGCCCCGGTCGTCCGCGGTCGGCGAAGCGCGCGCACGGCATTGCGTCGGTCTTGGGCGATCATTGCCGTCCTTGCGACCACATGGCTGCCGGCTCCGGCGCGCGCCCAGACGATCGAGGAAAAGGCGCAACTGTGCGCGGCCTGCCACGGCGAAAACGGAATTCCGCAGGACAAGACCACACCGGTCATCTGGGGTCAGTATCAGGGCTATCTCTATCTGGACCTGCGCGACTACAAGAGCGGCGCGCGCAAGAACGACATCATGTCCCCGCTGGCCCAGACGCTCGAGCGCGACGACATGATGGCGCTGGCGCTGTATTTTTCGCAGAAGCGCTGGCCCGACCTGCAGCAGCCGTCGGCGCCGCCGGACGTCGCGGCGAGAGCGACACGGGCAAATGCGTCGGTCGGGTGTACCGGCTGCCACCAGGGCCAGTACCAGGGCGAGGGCACCCAGCCTCGTCTCGCCGGCCAGTCCCAAGAATATCTCCGGCAGACGATGATCGACTTCCGTACCCGCGCCCGCGGCAACAATCCCGGCATGACCGATCTGATGCTGGCGACCTCGGAGGACGACATCGCAGCGCTGGCGCAATACATGGCCGGGCTGCAATACCTCCCCGGGCAGTAGGAGAACGGCAGCTTACTTCGCCTCGAGCTTTGCGCGGATGCTCTGATTCGCGGCCAGGTCGCGCGCGCGCTTTCCGCTTTTGTCGGCAATCGAGCGATCCGCGCCGCGGCCGAGGAGGAGATCGACGATCTCGGCATGACCGAGTTCGGCCGCGATCATCAGCGCGGTGCGGCCGCGATTGTCGATCGCGTCGACGGGCGCGCCGGCCGAGAGCAGCATCTCGACGACATCCATGGCGGCACGGGCGCCCACGCCGTCTTCGCTGCCCGCAGCCCACATCAGCGCGGTCAGATCGTTGCCGTAGGCACGCCTGGGATCGACGCCGGCCTCGAGCAGGCGGCGCACGATGAGCGCGAACCCGCGTCCGGCGGCATACGTCATGGCCGCCTTGCCGGTCGTGTCCATGACATTCGGATCGGCGCCATTGGTGATGAGTTGATCGACGATGCGACCGTTGCCCTTGAACGCGGCCGCGGCGAGCGGCGTGACGCCCGATGGGCCCGGCAGGTTTGGATCGGCATGTCTCGCCAGCAGAACCGCAACCGTCGTCTGCCGCTCGTTCTCGGCCGCGGCGTAAAGCGCGGTCGCGCCGACCAGATTGCGCGCGTCGATGGGCGCGCCTTGCGCCAGGAAAAGCTCGACCAGCGCCACGTGTCCCGCCCGCGCCGCCCGCGCCAGCGCCATGGCGCCGAGCCGGTCGCGCGCCACGAGCGAAGCGCCCGCATCGAGCAGGCGGCGCGTCAACGGCACGCATCCGGCATCGGCCGCCGCGAACAGCACCAGATTGAGCCCGGTGGAGTTGGCCTCGGGCCTGACCAGGTCGAGCCTGCGTTCGAGCTCGCGGCAGGTGGGACCCGCGGCCATCCCTGCCGGCGCGGCCAAAACCGCTTGCGCTGGCAGGCAGGCGACGAAGATCGAACCCGCCAGGACAACGCGACGTATGGAATTCAGCGCTGCCATCGCCTGCAAGACATGGTTCCAGCGATCGTTTCATGGGCGGTCGGCGCTGTCCAGGCGATCGGCGTCGGTCTCGTCGTCGCGAGCATCCCTGCCTTTCTCCCCGCGACTGATGCGGCGACCGATGCGTCACCTATGCGATCCCGGCATTGCTCGCATGAAGCGCCCCGTATAAGCTCGATGGCAAGCGCTTTTCTGGCGTCTGCGAACGCGCAAAAGATCCAGAAGCGTCTTTCAAGAAGCGTCATGGGGAGGTGAAATCATGCGACACATCCGCAAGCTTTCCGGCATCGCGGTTCTCGCCGGTGCATCGGCCGCCGCGATCGCAGCGTCCGCGTTCGCGGCCGAGTACTCGATGACGGTCAATCGGGACCGGCTGATCAACGCGCAGAACGAGCCGCAGAACTGGCTGATGATGAACGGCGACTACGGCTCGATGCGCTACTCCAAGCTGACCCAGATCAATCGCGAGAACGTCAAGAACCTGCGGATGGTGTGGGCGCTGGCGCTCGGCGGCATGCAGGATATCGGCCAGAACGGTCCGGAGAACGAAGTCAATCCGCTGATCGACAACGGCTTCATGTACACGACCGACGGCTGGGGCACGGTCTACAAGATCGACGCCCGCAATCCCAACAAGGGGGAGTTCGTCTGGATCAGCGATTCCGGCGTGCGCCATGAGGGCAACGTTCCGCGTACGCGCGGCATCGCGCTGTGGGACGATCTGGTGATCGCCAACCTGCCCGACGGCCGGGTGATCGCCATCAACCGCGACTCCGGCGAAATCGTCTGGGACAAGCAGGTCGCCAAGCCGAACGAATTCGGCAGCAAGGAAAAATTCCTCACCGCTCCGATCACCGCGGAAGGCAAGGTTCTCGTCGCCAATGGGGCGGGCGACGCGCAGACCCGCGGCTGGCTCGCCGCGCTCGACGTCAAGACCGGCAACGAGCTCTGGCGCTGGTACGTGGTGCCCAAGCCCGGCGATCCCGGCAGCGAGACCTGGAAAGACAAGACCAATGCCTGGAAGACCGGCGGCGGCGGGCTGTGGCAGACCGGATCCTACGACCCGACGTCAAAGCTCACGGTGTGGGGCACCGGCAATCCGGTTCCGATCTACGATCCGCAGGCGCGGCCGGGCGACAACCTCTACACCAATTCGGCGGTCGCGCTCGATATCGAGAGCGGCAAGCTCGCCTGGTACTTCCAGTACACGCCGAACAATTCCTGGGATTACGACGAGAACGGCATTCACCTGCTGTACGACACCACGATCAATGGTGAGAACCGCAAGGCGGTCGCCCATTTCGGACGCAACGGGTTCTTCTACACGCTCGATCGCACCAACGGCAGCTTCATCAAGAGCGGACAGTACGTCAACGATCTGAACTGGACCAAGGGCATCGATCCCAAGACCGGCAAGCCGCTGGAATACGATCCGAAGCTCGACGTTCAGCAATACGTCACCGAAGCCCGCGCGCTGCGTGGCGACGGCATGAAGCGGGCCTGCCCGACCTGGCACGGCGGCGTCGCCCACCAGCCGGTGGCGTATAATCCGGTCAAGAAGATCGCCTATGGCGTCGGCATCGAGGGCTGCTTCACGCAAAACGGCGCCATGGTCGCGTACAAGTCGCCCGACGGCGGCATCGACACGCAGAAGAGCGAGAAGCGCACCTACACCAGCGATCTCTACTACGGCTCCATCACCGCCTTCGACACCGTGAACCACAAGGTCATGGCGAAGGCCATCACCGACATCGAGATCCGCTCGGGTGCGCTGGTCACCGCCGGCGGCGTGGTGTTCACCGCGCTGCAGGACGGCTGGGTGATCGCCTATCAGGACGAAACATTGGAGGAGCTGTGGCGGTTCAACGTCGGCACCCCGCTCAAGGGCGCGCCGGTGACCTACGCGATCGGACCCAAGCAGTATCTGGCGGTGCAGACGAGCGGCCGCCACCTGCACCCAGTGAAATTCGACAAGCTGGAGAACTCGAGCTACCTGTTCGTGTTCGCACTGAATTGAAATTGGCGGACCGGCCTCCTTCGGCCCAGTGCCGAGGAGCGCAGCGAAGCAGCGCGTCTGGAAGCATGTGCCCTCCCATCCGGATGAGGGTCGGAGGACACAGCCCTGTTGCTGTGCGGACGCGGCTAGTGTCCCGTTTCCGACGTTCGTATCATTTCGCAGGACCCGCTTTTACGAACGTCGGAAACAAAGGGACACTAGCAAGTCATGATCCTAGTGTGGCTTTGCATTTGACGTTCCTATGAAGGACTCGCGGCCAATACTGATAGGAACGTCAAATGCGCCACACTAGTTACTTCGCGAACTCGTTGCAGGCTTCGACGTCCGAACCCCAATAGTCGATGCACTTGGCACGATCCATCGGACCCTGGCCGATGATCTTGGCAAACATGAAATCGGCGATGGCGTCGATCTCGCGCGCCTGCAAGGTGGCAGGCGGGTCGGGCATCTGCAGCTTGGGCGTTCTGACATCGGCCTGCTTGAGTCCGTAGCAGCGCCCGTCGCTGTAGGCGAATTTGTCGAACGGCGGCATGCCGGTGCCGGGGCGCCCGCATTTGATGAGCAGGATCAGCGTTTCACGGTCGAGCACGGATTGCCGCAGGTTGGCGCCATCGGGCATCTGGCTGTCGAGCTTGCGGCCATCCCCCGCCCAGCCATGGCAGGCCTGGCAATTGCCCTTTTGCCGAAACAGCCGCATGCCGGCGGCGATATCGGCGGGATCCGGCGCCTGCGCCCGAGCGACCGGGATGAGTTGCAGCACGGTGACGACCACAGTGATCGTCGCCAGGCGAAACAGCAGCCCTTGCTGGCTTGCACTCATGGGGGCCTCACGCGCCTGCCGATTTGGTCCGTAATCCGTAATCCTAGGACGAAATCGCGCGGCGTTGAATCGCGATTTCGCGATGGAAGATTGGCATCCGTCCCGGTGAGGAGGTACCGTAAGCCGTGATGCGATCCGTGACCATGCTTGTGCTGGGCCTGATCTGCTGGTCGACGGCAATGGCTGCCGAGGATCTGCGGCGCGCCACCGTCTGGGATCTCAAGCTCGGCCAGCCGGCTTCCGCGCAGCCCGCGCCGGGCCAATTTCGCGGCTTCGCCTGCGGTTCGAACGGCGGGCCGCCGCGTCAGCAATTGAGCGGCTGGGCCGATTTTCGCCGCTGCCCCGCGGAAGCGAGCGGACTGCGCGAGGTCTATTTCGAATACGATGACGAATACGAATACATCGCGCGCGCCAAGGACCTGCCGCGCGAGGTATCACGCTGGGCCGGCACGACCGAAGCCGGCTTTCCGGTGGTGGTATCCGCGCTGTTCAACGATGACGGGGTGCTCAAGCTCGTCCGCGTCGTCACGGATTCCCGTCCCGAGTACCGCAATGACATCACCGAGGCCAATCTGCGCAAACGCGCGGACGCCTATCTCTTCGGCGGCCTCATGGCGGCGCGCCATGGCATCGACGCCGCGCGCGATTGCGTTTCTCTGCCGGCGGCCGAAGGCGAGAGCGCCGTCGGCACGCTGTTCGTCAAGCAGTCCTGTGAACTGACCGACGCGCCGCGCGCCCTCAAGATCATCGTGCGCGCCAACTATTTCCGCAAAACCGGCCAGAGCGGCGTCAATCCGCAACTGCCGACGCAATTGACCCAGGGTCAATTCGAAAGTTCGGCGCGGCTGGAAATCGGCGTCAGCCCGCAGTGATCGGATACGAACTCCCCCTGGCAACAGGCCTTCACTGATCCCTGATCGTGCCATCGGGCATCGCCGTCGCCCGGAACAGCGCGCCTTCGAGCCTGGTCTCGAACATATTGGCGCGCCGGAAATTGGTGCCGACGAGCACGGCCTTCGATAGATCAGCGCCGCGAAAGTTCGCGCCCAGCGCATTGGCGTCCGTGAGATCGGCGCCGACGAAGCTCGCCTCGACCGGCTCGGCGCCCATCAGCCGCGCCTCTTTGAGCGAGGCCCCGTCGAAGCGGGCGCCGCGCAGAAAAGCAAGGTCGAGCGCGGCCGCGCTCAAGTCCGCCCCGGTCAGGACCGCGTCCGCCAGGCGCGCCTTGCGCAGATCGACGTTGCGCAGCGTCGCCCGGGTGAAATCGGCGCGGGTGAGGCGCGCGACACCCATCAGCGCGTCGGTCAGATCGGCGCCCGCGAGCTTCGCGCCGTCGAGAACGGCGGCATAGAGCATGGCATCGCGCAGCACGGCGCCGGCAAGCTCCGCCCGGCTCAGATTGGCCTTGTTGAGATTGGCGCCCGTCAGGTCGGCACCCGCCAGCCGTGCCCCCACCAGCCTGGCGTCGTGAAAATTCGCATCCCTGAGATTGGCGCCCGTGAGGTCGACGCCCGACAGGTCGCGGCGTTTGAAGTTCATCCCGGCGAGATCGCAGCGCGGACATTCGCGCGTGCGGGCGGCGAGAAAATCCTCGCGTTGATCGGCGTGCGCGCGCGTCGAACAAAGCGCGGCGAGCACGATCAAGCCACCTGCGGTCATGCGCCCCGGAGCCTTGATGTGCTTGCTCATGCCGCCGATCTCAGGACCGCGCGCGCCAGCCGCAACGGCTACGCATTGTCCGATCATGTCCGGACGATGTAAATTGCGGAACCACAGGCGGCGTCCGGATGAGCCCATGTCCAGCATTCCACTCCTGACGACGGACGGCGACGCGCATGCGCGTGGCGTCGCGCACGGGCGGCGGTTCGCGGAAGAGATCGCGGCCAACGTCGCGACCTATCTGCGCCGGTTCGCCGCTTCCGGGCTCGATCGGGTGGAGGCTTTCGTCGAGGCCGAGACCTGGCGCAAGGCGATCGCGGCGCAGAGCCCCGGCTATGCCGAGGAAATGCGCGGCATTGCCGAAGGCTGCGGTCAGAGCGAGCAGGCCATCGCCCTCCTCAATGCGCGCTACGAGCTGGCGTTCACCCTGTTCGGGCAGGAGGCGACGCGGCAAAGAGCCGGCGCGGGCGAGCTGCTCGAAATCGGGCCCGACGGTTGCACCACCTTCGGCGTCACGCCCGAGGCGGCCGACGATCGCCACACCTGGCTCGGCCAGAACTGGGATTGGCTCGAAGGCGTGCATGGGCGCACCTTCGTCCTGCAGGCGCGGCGGAAGGGCCAACCGAGTTTTGTCTGCCTCACCGAGGCCGGCATCGCCGGTGGAAAGATGGGTGTCAACGAATGCGGGATCGGGCTGGTCGAGAACGGGCTCGCCTCGAGCCACGATGGCCGCAATCCCTACTGCAAGCCGTTCCATGTGCGGTGCCGCGAAGTGTTGGACGCGGAAACATTCGAACAGGCGTCGCGGCCGGTGACCGGCACGCCGCGCACCTGTTCGGCCAACTTCGTGATCGGAGCGGCCGGGGGAAAGATCGTCGATATCGAGTCGAGCCCCGACCACGTGAGCTATCTCTACCCCGCCGAGGGCATCATCACCCATTCCAACCACTTCCTGTCCGCGGGCCATGGGGAATCGCTGCTGGAGAAAATCTCCCCCAACACGCTCCACCGCGTCGATCGCATGCGGCACCTGCTGGAGAAGGATCGCGGCGCGCTGTCGTTCGCGCACATGCGTGCCGCCGCCACCGACCACCTCGGCGCGCCGTTTGCGATCTGCCGGCATCCCGATCCGAGCCAGCCGGAGGCGAAGCGCACCATGACGGTCGGCGCCGTGCTCATCGATCTCGAGGCGCGGACGATGCACGTGGCCAACGGGCCGCCGTGCATCAACGATTATGTGGCGTTTCAGGTCGCGGTTTGAGTGGTCGGCCTGTTGCCGGAGGTGGGCAAAGCGACGCGCGCCTACGCTCGAGTCGGTCACTTGGAAAACATCCGCGTCTGGGCCTCGGCGGCGGCGTCCCTCATGGTCATGAAGACGGCGCCGGCCGCGGCCAGATCCTGCACGAAAGCTGCCAACGCCAACATGCGATAACCGCGGCCGATGACATAGGGATGCATGGTGTAAGTCAGCACGCCCCACTCGACCGTCTGCTGCATATAGCGGAACTCGTCGCGCCAGGTCTCCATGACCGTGCGCGCCGACTGCAAGCCCGGAAGCACCGTGGTCGGCGTGCGCACGAACTCGAAATGCGGATAGTCGTCGAGCGACCAGCTGATCGGCATTTCGATCAACGCGGTCTCCTCGCCGAAGCGGAAGGGCTTGCCGAGCTCGGCCTGATCCCCGCGCCGCGCGCGATAGGGCCAATAGTCCGCGCCCATCAGGCTCGAGTCGTAGACGAAGCCATGGGCGATCAGGAGATCGATCGTGTTCTGGCTCAGATCCCACGACGGCGAACGATAGCCGCGCGCCTTGTGGCCGGTCAGCCGCGCGATGGCATCGTTGGCGCGGACGAGGTCGGCCTCCTCTTCCTCCCGGCTCTGCTGCGCCGGCGGGATATGCGCCCAGCTGTGGTGCGCCACCTCGTGCCCGTCCCGCACCACCGCCTCACAGGCGCCGGGATGGCTTTCGATGGTAAATCCAGGGACGAACCAGGTCGAGCGAATGCCGGAGGACTTCAGCAGGTCCAGGATGCGGCGCGCGCCGACGAGGCCGAACTCTCCGCGCGAGAGCGGCGTCGGGGTCGTCATGCCGCGGGCGATGAAGCCCGATTGGGTATCGAAGTCGAAGGTCAGGCAGACGATGTGGCGGGGCACCTTTGTCTCCCGGAGCGTGGACACGGGTGCAACCGGCATAGCATAGTCTCGCCGCCGCCTCCCCTCGCCTTCCCCGGCCCTGCCTGACCGCACGATGACAACGCAAACGATCGGGATCATCGTCAACGGCGCGACCGGCCGCATCGGGTCGACGCAGCATCTGGCGAATGCCCTGGTTCCCATCATCAACGAAGGCGGCCTCGCGCTCGGCGATGGCCGGCTGATACCCCGCTTGCTGCTGGTCGGCCGCGACAGCGACCGCCTTGCCGCGGTCGCCCGCACCCACAACATCACGGAATGGACCACCGACCTGGACACCGCGCTCTCCGACCCGGCGTGGGAGATTTTCTTCGACGCCGCGGCGACCCAGCAGCGGGTCGGCGTCCTCGCCAAGGCGCTCGCCGCCGGCAAGCACGTCTATTCCGAGAAGCCGGTCGCGCCCACTGCCGCGCAGGGACACGCTTTGCTCAGAGATGCCGACGCGCGCGGCCGCAAGCACGGCGCGGTGGAAGACAAGGTCTATCTTCCCGGATTGCAGAAGCTCGCCGCCCTCACCCGGCGCGGCGAGCTCGGCCGCATCCTGGGATTCCGGCTCGAGTTCGGCTGGTGGGTGTTCGACGGCAACGACCGGCCGGCCCAGCGGCCGAGCTGGAACTACCGTGCGGGCGGCGGCGGCCTGATTCTCGATATGTATCCGCACTGGCGCTACGTCATCGAGACGATCATCGGCCGCATCGTTCGGGTCGCCTCGGCCGAATGGATTGCCACGCCCGAACGCATCGACGAGCAAGGGGTACGCTATCCCGTCGCGGTCGAGGATTCGGCCACCACCATGGTCGAGCTCGAGGGCGGTGCGTTCGGCACCATCCTGAGCTCGTGGGCAACGCGCGTGCGCCGCGACGACCTGCTTACGCTGCAGGTGGACGGCACCAAGGGCTCGGCGGTCGCCGGGCTGCATCGATGCCACGTGCAGTCCGCGGCGCAGACGCCGGCGATCGCGCATTTCAGCGTGATGAAGGACATCGCGGCCGATTATCGCAGCGAATGGGTCGACGCTCCCGCGCTCGCCGCCTATCGCAATCCCTACCGCGTCGGGTGGGAACAGTTCCTGCGCCATGTCGCCGAGGACGCGCCGCTGGCGTCCGATTTCACGGCCGGCATTCGCGACGTGGCGTTCGCCGAGGCCTGCCATCGCAGCATGGCCGAGCGGACCTGGATTGCGTTTCCGCCGCCGGGGAAGGTGCCGTGAACGAAACAAAATCCCGCACTGCCCTGGTGACCGGCGCATCGACCGGAATCGGCCGCGCGACGGCGCTTGCGCTCGCGCGCGCCGGGTTCGACCTCGCCGTCGCCGATCTCGACGCCAGCTGGCTGGCCGACGTGGCGGCAGAGGCGCAAGGCCGCAAGGTCGTTCCCATCGTGCTCGAGCTTCGCTCCGAGGACAGCATCGAGAAGGCCGTCACCCAGGCCGCCGACGCGCTCGGTGCGATCGATCTGCTCGTCAACAATGCCGGCCGCCCGCTGCAGAAGCCGGCCACCGACGTGACCTGGGCGGAGTGGAACGACGTCATCGACATCAACCTCAAGGGCAGCTTCTTTCTCAGCACCGCCTTCGCCCGGCACTGCCGCAGCCGCGAGCGCGGCGGCGCGGTGGTGAGCCTGGCCTCGACCCATGGCCTCACCGGCATTGCGGGCCGTTCGGTCTACGGCATTTCGAAAGGCGGCATCATCCAGATGACGCGCATGCTCGCGATCGAGTGGGCACCGCTCGGCATTCGCGTCAACGCGATCGCGCCGGCGACCGTGCTCACGCCGTCACGCGAACAGCTGCTCGGCGACCCCGAAGCCCGTGCGCGCATGCTGGCGCGCATTCCGCTCGGTCGTTTCCCGACGATGGACGAGATCGCCGCGGCGGTGTGCTATCTCGCGAGCGATGCGGCCGCCTCCATCACCGGCCAGATCCTGGTGCTCGACGGCGGCCTGACGGCGGCCTGACCGTCCGGGGCCCCGTTCCGCTTCGCTCCGCTCGCCCGGGACACGACAGATCACGGATTAAAGGCTTACCCACGCGCGGCCGTGTCACCCCCGGCTCACAAATCAGGCCGCGGCGGCGGATTTGCCGATCGCCGCGTTCACCCGCGGCATGACCTCCTCGGCCATCAATTGCATCGAGCGCTTGTTGAGCGCGGGCTCTGCCCAGTCCATTCCGGCATAGACCAGTTCGCCGAAATCGCCGATCTCTTCGCGCAGCGCCAGGATCTGATCGACCACCTTGCTGACGCCGCCATGGATCACGCAGTGCTCCATGACGTAGTCGTGGGTGATCTCCTCGTCCGGCTGCTCCTTGTGCGACTTGAACACATAGAGCCGCTTGCCGCGTTTCATCTTGGCGCGCATCTGCTCGTAGTAGAACCGATACGGGCTGTTCGGGTCGTCGCGACCGTAGCGCGCCGCCATCTTGTCGTCGTCGAGAACGCAGATCGCCCGCGCCACCCGCCAGTCCGCCACGTTCGCCTCCGCGCCGGCCTCGGCCTTGCCCTTGCAGTAATTTTCCCAATGCGACTTCAAGTGCTTCGACAACAGGAAGTTGGCGGAGAGCGGATGAAAGTCGCGCTTTCCCATCAGCACCACGCCGGGCGAGAACGGCGCCACCACCGTGCCGACGATCTCCGGGCGCGGTTTCTGGTAGGGCTTGGCCATGATGCCGACCCCGAGATCGAGCGTCATGGTGCGCGCGGTCGAGACCTTGAAGCGGTTGTCGGGAAAGTCGATGTCGTAGGGCGGGTCGCGCTCCCAGATGGCGAGGATCACGTCGATCGCTTCCGCGAACATCTTGTTGCGGTCCTGATCGAGGATGCCGAGCGCCTCGGCGTCGGTGGTAAGGGCGCCGGGGCTCACCCCGAGAATGAAGCGCCCCTCGGACATGTGGTCGAACATCGCGGCCTGCACCGCGATCAGCACGGGGTGCATGTGGGAGAGGTTCGAGGTGCCGGTTGCGAGCTTGATCTGCTTCGTCTCCGGGATCAGCGTGGCGTGGAACATCATGCTGTTGGTGATGGTCTCGCAGGCGTCGGTCAGATGCTCACCCATGAAGGCATCGTAGAAGCCGAGCTTGTCGGCGAGGATGATGGCCTCGCGATCCTCCTTCAGCGTCTCGGCCCAGTTCCGGTGCATCGGGTGAACCGGCATGGTGAAGTAGCCCAGTCTCATTCCGTCGTCTCCGATCTCGCTGCAGTCCGGCCAAAGCACATCGAACACCGCCAACTCGCGGTCATGTGGCCCAATTTGCCGGCTTGGCACAAGCGTGAATTTGCGGCGGCGGAGCGTGCTTCGATGCGCAAATCGGCCTGCCTCAAAGCGGCGGGCGGACCTCGCCCCCTTGGGAGCATCGGCCCGCCCGCCACCGATTTCGCACGGCGCCGTCGAGGGCGCCGTGACGCCTTTACCGCGCCGCCTGCGCCTTGAGCGCGGCGAGATCGGCGTCGCTGCGCAAGGTCATCACGCCCATCTGGTTGGTGCGGTAGACCGGCAGGATCACCTGGGTCACGCCGTTGCGCTCATCGAGCGAGATGTGGCGGATTTCGGTGCCGCGCACCGGCAGCTCGAAAATCGTCCACTTGGAGCTGCCCGGGTCGTATTTCAGGATCTGGTCATTGGTCCACAGGTTGCCCCACACATTGTGGTTCTTGTCGACCACCAGGTGATAGGGCTGCATCGCGGTCGGATCCGGCAACGGGACGAGGGTCGCCTCGAGCGTCTTGGTGTCGATCCGGCTCAAGGTGCCGCCCCACGAATTGCCGACCCAAAGGACGTCGGCATTCTTGTCGGTGCCCATCCGCCGCGGTCCCTGCTGCCAGGGCAACGGACTGTTGAACGACAGGTCGTCGAACTTGTCGTAGAACGCACGCGCTTCCGGCGTGGCGCGGTCGAGTTCGGACTTCACGGCAGGAAGCTTGACCTCGAGCGTCTTCCCGGTCGCCACGTCGCCCTTTCCAACGATGTCGAACGCCATCTGCGTCCACCAGCCGTTGCCGTCACGGTCGCCGGCCGCACCATAAGTCATGCCGGTGCCGCGCGCGGTCTTGTAGGACAGCGACTTGAAGTCGGTGAAGCGCTCGGTCTCAGGGTCGAAGCGCACGGCGCCGTCCGGCGCCGACGCCCAGATCTTGCCCTTGCCGTCGACGTCGAGCGTCACCGCGCCACCGAGCGGAGACATGCTGGGAGGCGTCATATAGACGTCGATCTTCTCGGCCTTGGGATCGAGCCGGCCGAGGCTGCGCCGGCCGGGATTGACGTCGAACCAGAAGATGCCCTGCTGATCGCGCACCAGCCCGTGGGCATTGGCCGCAAGGCCGTCGTTGCGGTTGACCTTGAGCAGCTTCACCGCGCCGGTCTTGCCGTCCACCCTGCCGACGGTGGCCTGGCGGTTGGGATTGTTCGAGGTGAACCAGAGATTGCCGTCGAAATCCATGCCGCCGTCATGGGTGATGAGCCCGAGCTTGGACGTCGTTCCCAGGGACCAGTCGGTCCCGTCATTGGTCTGGTAGGCGGTTCCGATCCCGCTCTCGGGGACCATGGGAAGATCGTAGAGCTTCCACACCACGCGCGCGGCTTCGCCGGACGGACGGGGCCGCGGCGTGACCTTGAGCGAGCTTTCTCCCGGTCCGCGCGCGCGGGCGAGATAGGCTGCAAGCTGCTTCTGGTTGAACTCGATGATGGCGTTCGGCTTGGGATTAGCCGGATAGACGCCGGTGTTGGGCACGACCTTCATCATGTCGATGATCTTGCTCCAGCCGTCCTCGTCGAAGCGGAACTGGAGCACGTAGCTCGGCGTGTGGCATCCGGTGCAGGCGTTGCGGAAGACCCGTTTGATGCGCGCGTCCTCGTCGGTCTCCTCCGGCAGCGCCGCCATCAGCATTTCGCCCGGCAACTGTCGCACCCGCCGCTCGGGATCGGTCATCGGCTTGAGCGTGAGGTCGGCCCGCCGCGCCGCCGTGAGATCGACCTCCCCCTTGGCCGTCTCGAACGCCAGCGCCTGCGCCCACACATTGTATTTGCCCGCGGGCAGCGGGGGAAAATAGTAGCCCCCCTGCTCGTCGGTGTAGACGCTGGTGGTGATGGTGGTGCCCTGCGCCTTGGCCGACACCGTCACGCCGCCAAGCTTCTCGCCCGACGCGGACGCGATCGTCCCGCTGAGCAGTTGATCGGCGGCCTGCGCCAAGCTTGAAAAACCGCTCGCAACAAGACCAGCCGCAACCAGCGCGGCAACGCCCAACTGATGTGTCTTCACGGCGTTTCTCCTTGTGCTCGTCCGTTCACCGGGTAGCGGTGGCGGGGACCGTCTTGAGATAGGCGATGATCGCGTCGATCTCGCCGCGCTGCAGGTAATGCTTGAAGCCGGGCATGCGCGGCGTGCCCTCGCTGATGACGCCACGGATGACTTCGTCGCTGCCGCCCGCGGTATCCTTGGACAGGCCGGGACCAAAGGTTCGCGCGTTGATCGCTGGCGGCAGGTGACATACGCCGCAGGACTGGGCAAACACCTGCCGGCCCAATTTCTGCGTGTCATTGAGCGTATCGTCCGCCTGCTGCGCGAAAGCGGCCTGCGGCCACGCTGTCAGCAAAAGCACGAGAACCGCGGCGTTGCGCGTCATCCCAGAATCCTCCCGACATCAGTCTTTTTAGAAATTCTACTCTCGCGGGCAAGCAAACGGAAGGCTCCAGCCAAGTCGGGGCAGCTTGACCGCCATGCGTTCGCCGCGATCCTTCCGCACTGGGTCGGCGGCGCCAAAGGAAACTCCTCGTCCCGAACCCGCACCTGTCCTTCCGCCGCCTCAGCAGCTCTCGCAGCCGGGAGCGAGCGCCCGCTGTTCGGTGGCTGGAAACTGCGCTATCACCGGCGCTCGAAAGTGGTGCACGCCATCATCGATCGGCCGGCGTCGGCAGGCCGTCGGCAGAGACGGGGACAAGGGATCGCGGCATGGACGACAAAGCGCTCGAAGAACTGTGCAAGTGGCACGACGAGCAAGCGGCAATGCTTCGGAGCGAGGCCGGAAACCTGGCTGCGGCCGCCGTCGCGGCCGACATGCACGCCAAGACCTCCGCCGCACTTCACGAAGCCGCGACCGAGATCAAGCAACTGCGATTGGAGGCGGGACTGAGCGCGTCCGATCCGCCCGCCAAGACGTCCGATCGCAGCATCAGCAACATTCCGGCGCCGATCTTCTGGTCGCTGGCGGCGGGTCAGGTCGTATTCCTGGGTTGGTTGATTCTCGAGACGCTGGGCTGGCTATAAGCCGCGCCGACCCGCAAGCAATTTGACTGCGCTGCTGGAATTGCTCGCCCGCCCCGCAGGCTCGAACGAGTTTTGGCTTCGCGGCCTCGCCCCCTTGCTCGCCGGCAAGCACGACCAGAACCTGCGCCGTGGCGGTGTCGCCCGGCGAGGGCGCGCACACAGGCCCTCACCCTCGGCCGGGTGCCCTAAGGGGTCGGCCGGAAAAACCTAAGACAAACGCGCGCGTGTCTTAAGTTCCCCAAGTCGCTGACAGCCGTTGAAAGGATTGGTGGGCGCACTAGGGCTCGAACCTGGGACCCGCTGATTAAGAGTCCACCATTCACCCTTTGATCCGCTGCACTTTTTTCCCAACCAAGGGACAAAGCGCGCATGCCGCATCAAAGGGTTGCGTCCGATTTCCCAACTAATCCAAGCGATGCGAAGCCGCCGCCCGGCAGAACTAGGGGTATGCGATGAGCAAGCGGGCCAAGCGAGCGCCGGTCACTATCGGGAACCACGTGCCGGAGCGCGCGGCCGATCCCGCGAAGCAGTCGTCTCGGCACCTGCGACCACGGACGGCCGAGGAGATCGCCAATGAGCAGACCGCTGAGCAGCTTGCGCTGCGCACCTGGGCCGCGATGGTCGCCCAGAAGGTCCTGAGCGGCATGTCGGCGCTCATGGATGAGCTGATTCAGTCGCACATGCTCGATGATGACGATGAGGAAGGTGATGAGGGCTGGCTCGACGATCACCACAAACGCGAGAAAAAAATTCTCGACGAGGCCATAACGGACGGGCTCGACACCTACTCCAACTTCAACGCGATCAACAATCTGCCACCCAACTCCGATTCAGACATTGCCCGAGACGCCGGGCAGCTGAAGGACGTCCTGACGAGGTGCGCCATCGGCGCGACCGAGTTCAAGGAGAAATTTTCACGCGCGCAACTCGAGCGGATGGTCAAGCGCGATCTCGAGATGCGGTTCAAAAAAGACCCGACGTACAGCGAACACGTGCGCGAGGACGTGCCGGGATCCGACGTCAAGGCATACGGCAGCAGGGGCCGCACCTCATCGAAGGGGACGTTCGCCAAAGCTACCGATTATGAGAGCGGCGGCGGGTTGGCCGCTCTGTTCACCGGCGGCTGGATGCGAGTCGCCAAGGATCGCATCGATCCCGTGGCCTGGTCGCATCAATTCGACGTTCAGCGGAAAACTGAAAAACAACAATGGCGGCACCATTTTTTGATCACAGAACGCAATGGCAAGCAGAGCGCATTCGAGCTTCCCCGGGAAACGCTGGCCGGGAACGGCGCATCTGCCATTCGGCTGCTGATGAAGGGAGGCATCCATGTCGTCGGGCGTGATGTCGCGCAAAAGGCGCTTGTGCAGTTTCTTCGATTTAAGCCCCGGGGCGAAATCATCCGCATGCCGCGCGTCGGCTGGGCTCCAATTGGATCACATTGGATCTTCGTGCGCCCGGATGAGGTGATCACGCCCGCGGGCATGCCCATGCCGCGCGGCATGAGCTATGTGTTGGATCGAGCCGCAACCCGCCACGGGCTGCACGTAGCAGGCACGGCAGCCGAATGGGCGGCCGAGGTCGCCGCACCGCTCGCGGGCAATTCCAACATTGCCGTATCGTTCGCGACGTTCTTCGCTGCGCCATTGCTGCGTTGGGCCAGCGAGCCGGGCGGCGGCAATCATCTCTATGGGCCTTCGACCATCGGCAAGACGATGGTGTCGGATGCCGGACAATCGATCTACGGCTGGCCGCTTGAGACGGCCGATAATGCCTTCGGCGTGACGTGGGCCGGTTCCGAGTCCGGCTTTGACGCCCTTGCCCTCGCCCGGACAGACCTGGGACTGCCGCTTGACGAGATCACGCTCGCCAATCGGCGCTCGGCAGAGCAGATTGTCTACAAGCTTGCAAGCGGCACCAAAGGCCCGCGCGCGACCTCCACCGGCGGTTTGCGGGAAACGGCACATGCCTCCGTGCTCTCGCTCTCCACCGGGGAGAAATCGCTGGCGGAATTCATTGGCAAGAGCTTGCAGGAGGGGGCGCGCAAGCGGCTCGTCGATGTTCCTGCCGAGGTCCAACCGGGCAGTTCGTTCGAAACGATCCCGCGCGAGCAGATCCACATCGAGAGTAAGCGCTTGTTTGGTGCCATGAAGCGCCAACATGGCGCGGTCGGTCGGGACTGGCAGCGGCATCTCGTCGACATCGGCCCGGACAAGATCAAGGCCGAACTTCATGAGCACCGGGAGGCGTTCCTTACGCTGCCGGAGGTCCTCACCGTCGCCGCGAAGGCGCATCCGCAAGTGCGCGCGGTCGTAAACCGCTTCGCGCTCCATGCCGCAGCCCTGCGCATGGCGATCGCGGCGGGCTTACTGCCCTGGACTGTCGAGGAAGCCGACGCGGGCATCGCCGCCTGCATGGGCCGCTGGGTGGCGCAGCGGGGCAACGTCGATACGGCCGGCGAAGTAATGCGGGCCGCACGCGAGGTTGAGCGGAAGCTCGCGGCCGGCCTTCGGGATCAGTTCATCCGCATCAACAAAAGCAAGACCGGCAACAAATTGATCCCGGCCACGGAGGCCGACGAGGTCAAGGCGAAAACTCCCGAGCACTTCGATGGATTTATCAAATCTGACCACGTTCTGATCCGGCCCGAGGCATGGCGCCGGTATTGCGACGGGGTCGAGCCCGCTGAGATTGCGCGCCATTTCCTGGACCGCGGCGTGTTGGTCCCGGGTGACAACGGCAGCCTCTCGAAATCACAGCAGGTGATCGGCGGGTCCGGGCGCTTCTACGTGCTGCGGATGGCAGCTCTGACGCTCTGACGTTCTGACACGGGAATCCAGAATCAGGAAAAACCGCCGATCAGGTCCATCGAGGTTTGGTTCGTTGTATGGACTCAGGGCTGGTTGAACCACTTGCCAGCCCTCCTTTCTCTTTCCGCCGAAACTATCATATTTTGGGGATCAGAATTTTAATAGTAATCGCAAGTATCCGCCACAATTTTTTGTGTAAATCGGTCTTTTATTGTTGACATAGATACCGCAAATAGCCTAAATATAGATATACACTGTATTGACTACTGCTATTAAAGATTACGAAAATCATATGAAACCCTCGCTGACTCATGATTATTCTGATCAATCGCCTTGTATCGTAAATAATGTTTTGCCTTTAGTAACGCTTGTGGACATTAAGCTGGAACCATTAGCAACTACTGCATTGGCGTGTGTGATCCGGGGGTTAGAGCAAGCAAATCATTGGAAACGTAGGATGATGGGTGTTCGATAGTTCACCCACTGAATCCTAGTATTTTTGATCAACTCCATAGGAGCGTTATAATGGGTAAGTATTCTCGCCAGTTGTCTGCACGTCTACGCAATGGGTATGATTATGAGTTGTTTCGCAAAGTAACTCAGGACGATATTTTTCCGGTTACAAAAGTTCTAACCGAGAGCGGTTACGATCCCGAACTAGTCAAGTTTTTTGACTATTTCAAGAACAAGGAGCACTGGAGCAACGGAACTTATTATGCCATTTTAGATAAAGATTGCGATTCCGAGTTTCTCGTCGGTTCCGACCTTTTCGGGCACCACGTCTGGTACCTGCGCGTTGGACGGATCGACAGCATCTTTCAAACGCAAGGTGTACCGATACATGACTGGAGCGTGCTACAGGGAATCAAAAACGAAATCGTTGGTCCAGAGTTTGAAGCGGTGGAATTATATCCAGCACAGTCCCGGCTCATGAACCGTGAATGTTGTTATCATTTGTGGATATTAGCATCTGATACGGGAGAAACAAAGCCTCCAAGATTTCCTATCGGTTATGCTTATGAGAACTCAACAAGAGCACTTATACGAAAAACCGCTTTTGACCAAATGAGTTTGCGTAAGCGGAAAGAAATCAGCGAGAATCGTACTTTGTACCTTATTCCAGAAAGCGTAATACAGGTTGCTGAAAAGGAGTTTCCGGGAAGTGGGTGCATGCAGGCGGTTTACCGCTACATAGAGGCGAATCCAGAAATCGTTTGCGCTTTAGAAACATGGTCCGCAAGTGAGCGCTGAAATAACCGTTCGTCGCAGACAAACTAAACGATGGTTCCGCAAGCAAATCCTACCCAAGAAGCGTTGTCGTCGGTGTGGTGAAAGTGATCCGGTTGTGCTCGACTTTCACCACATCAAACCATCAATCAAAAAGGCCAAGGTGTCGCGACTGGTGGATTGTGCCTTCAATAAAACTATAATTTTGTTGGAGATTCGAAAATGCGTGGTGCTTTGCGCAAACTGCCATAGAAAATACCACCACAAGAGGAAATAATGACATAAGTGGTTCGTTAGCGTAAAACTGGTATTAGGTAGTGAATAGACCAACGACTTATATCTTCCATTGACTGCTCAGGGAACCCCAACCGGGTTGGTCGTCCAAGGGGTTCCCGCTTTATCTTCTGTAGTCATAAACCTTCCAACCACCCACCCGCAAACGTTCGTGGCGCAGTGAGGGTCCGCTGCCGGCGACGACCGCCAGTGCCCTGGGCAACCAGCCGCCGCGACGTGAAGAGGTGGATCGGGGCACGCGTTTCGGCGAGCCATCAAGCTTACCCGCGTCTTTGAGGCCGCATCGAGGATCGAGGTCGACACCCACATCGTTGACCTCGTCGGGACGGCAAGCTGACCGCTGTCGATCCGCAAGCAGATCTCGTCGACGTCCTGACTAGGCTCGTCAATCTGTGGCCGGCCACGCGCATGAACGAGCTCATCCCGTGGCTCCTAGGCGGGGCCGATCGCGCGGCCAAGAAACTCGCAGCCTGAGGCCGCTGGCAGAAAATCCAACCGGCACCATTGTGGGCTCAGACGACCGCTTTCAATGATTGTGACATCAGTTTGGCCTCCCCGTAGCCAATGCCCTGCAATCCCCCGCCTAAATGGCCAAATCGAAATGTTCTTGTTCAGCACCGGCCGCGAATTTAAAAATTTTCAGGCCTCTTTCACCTCGCCGAGCAGTTCCATCAACCTTTTCGTGACATGAGCCAACACACTTGAAATCGGAATCACGACGATTGCCCGTTCCGGCAATTGATACTCGTCAGTCGGCTGCGATCTTGATGATTTTGGGAGCTTGTAAAGCGGTCCGCCTGCTGGCTTTTGCCAGCACAACAGTGCGGTCCACCCCTCGTTACTCGGCACCAGGATCGCGTAAATGTTACGTCCCTCCACCTCCCGCTTATCCCATCTCTCCCACAGTTCGTTGACGGCGCCGCTCGCAGCGGACGGAGCCAGCCCTAGTTTCACAAGCTCATTCGTGAGCGCCGCTTTGTAAACGTCTTCTGTCGAGAACAGTCGGCTCCTGAGCTGTCGCCCCCCGATGCGCGCACGGGTGATCATTCCCCTCCGCACCCAGTTGTTGATCGTCTCGAAGTCAGCGCCGATGGCTTTCGCCAGCTCAGCCGCACTGAAAAAGGTCGCAGGGTGTTTCAGAAATTCTATGGCTCCTTCCGCCATGGATGTCCCCCGGTTGGCTTGATTTTTCGCGGTCACATGACCATATACTGACATCGAATGCGGTCAACACCAACAAGGCTCTGATAGTGACCGCAAGGGCATGGCTCAAAGGACACCCGAAAACGCCAGAAAACCCAGTCCCCTAGGGTCAATTTGGCGCTGTGGACAATCTCAAAGACGGACAGGACCTCAGGGGACAACGAGCTGCACGTATGAAGACGGTCCTTTATTGCAGGGTGAGCACCTTGGACCAGACCCTGGCCCATCAGCGGACCCAAGCCCAAGCTGCCGGGTTTCAGATTGATGAGGTGGTCGCCGACCATGGCGTCTCGGGGATCCATACAGCCCTACGAGAGCGCGCCGAGGGGCGGCGTTTGTTTGACATGCTTCGGGCAGGCGACACCCTCGTGGTGCGATGGGTAGACCGGCTAGGGCGAAACTACGCCGACGTAACTGACACCATCCGAGAATTCATCCGTCGGGGCGTCATCGTTCGCACGGTCATCAATGGACTGAATTTCGACGGCGCGACGAAGGATGCGATGCAGCAAGCCGTCCGCGACTCCCTGATCGCCTTTATGGCAGCGACGGCTCAAGCCCAGGCGGAAGCAAGCAAGGAAGCGCAGAAAGCGGGCATCGCGCATGCCCAGGAACATGACGACGGGACGAAATATCGGGGACGCAAGCCAACATTCACTCGGCACGAATTCGCGCTGGTTCGAGAACTCTTGAGCCAAGGAATTGCCATATCCTCGATAGCGAAGACGACCGGCCTGAAACGGCAATCGATCTATCGCATCCAAGCCAAGCCCGAGCAGCAATTGGCTGCCCTTCAGGCATGGTATCCAGAATCGGCTAAAGAAAAGTTCCGCTAATGCTCATGACTCTCGGCAATTTTTTAAAAAACTTCCTGCCGCAGCCTGGCGCGCAGCTAGTTCACAATGACGCTCCCCGGCGTCGACCGCCGCTACAACCACTAGGGCTGGACGATTTTTTAAATCTCGACATTCCTCCGCGACAGATGTTGCTGAGCCCGATCCTGCCGGAGCGCAGCCTGGCGATGCTTTATGCACCGAGGGGTGTTGGCAAGACGCTTCTTGGTCTTTCAATTGGCCTTGCGGTTGCGAGCGGCAGTCCACTTCTTCGTTGGTCCACACCGCATCCACGCCGAGTTCTGTATGTCGACGGCGAGATGCCATTGGTGTCATTGCAAGAACGGTTGCGAGCGATCTCGATTGAGCTTGGGCGCGATATTCCCAACGATGGGTTTCGAATTCTCGCCGCCGACCACGTGGAAAACGGAATTAATCTCGGCTCTGAGCAAGGACAGTACGCGCTGGAGCCGTCATTGGACGATGTTGACCTGCTGATCATGGACAATCTTTCCACGCTATGCACGAGCGGTGGTGAAAGCGCCAGTGATGCCTGGGTGCCAATGCAAAATTGGCTGCTGATGCTTCGGCGGCGTGGTATCGCTGTTTTGTTCATCCATCACGCAGGTACCAACGGTCGGCAACGCGGCACGTCCCGCCGCGAGGATGCATTGGATACTGTGATTGCCCTACGTCGCCCTGAAGATTATTCGCCCGAACAGGGCGCGCGGTTCGAAATTCATTTCGAGAAATTGCGGAATCGAGTGGATGGTGCTGGAGCCGTTCCGTTCGAAGCGAGCTTGGAGTCATTCACCGGCGATGAACGCGATGGCATCCGCTGGTGTTCGCGTGATCTTGTCGCCCCCAATTCTCAAGCGGGCGGCTGCCCTGTTTGCCGATGGACTTACGGTTCGAGAAGTGGCGGCAACCCTTCGCGTGAGCAAGAGTGAGGCTGGGCGCCTTCGGCTCAAGGCTTTGGAGGAGGGGCTACTTATGCCTGACGAAGGTCCGGAACCAAACAACCACCAAATCACGGTCCAATGATTTACATCGAAAGGAACAAAAATGGCGTGGTTTCGCGTTGGACCTGATCTCGCCACGCCCCAGCGTTCAACCCAGGCATGGCGAAAAGGGTCGGTCGTCGCCTTCCAGTTGCTCATTGAACCTCACCGGGCGCCAGGGCGGCGGTACGTCCCGTGTCCCAAAGCCTATGATGGCGGGACATGGGACATGCGTTGCAGGGCGTGGTGCCCGCTGAGCCCAGCCCCGCCTACAGTCCGGAGAATCCTGCCCGTCCTGAGTCCAGCCAAGCCACAGCCTCTCCCGACGACGCATGCCCGCCGGCGGGAGCATTTCTGTCCGAAGTTGCTAGCTCACAGCGGTGGAGGCATGATCCCCCCCATGGGACGCGATGAGCAACCGACACCAGACCTGTTCTCGACCGAGACGGTCCGAGACGACGGTGCTTCATCGCCAATAGGGCCCATCCCTGCCACACAGGCAACAGCCGATGCTTCCTCGCAACGATATGTGCTGCCGAAGAACCTGCGTACAGCTGTCAAGCACTTGAGCGACGCCGAATTGGACTTGCTCCACGCGGCAACCCTCGAGGAAATGGGGCAGCGAGGCAGATTGGGACCTGGCGTTCAGACCACGAAGCCGTCGGCACGAACGAGCAAATCGCCCTCCGGGCGGCAGGTTGAAGCGGCGGCTGTCTCGTTGACGCGCGGGCAGATCAATGCCGTTCGGGCAGCATTCAAGGCGGGTATCAAACCGAGGCTCATCGCGCGACAGTTCGGCATATCCCAATCAGACGTGCGCAAGGTGCTGGCGTCCGACGCCGGTGCGTAGAGCAGAAGCCAGTTTTTCCGTCCGCACCTGCACAGGACGGCTTCGGGGCGACCCAAGACAATCCGGCTGCAGCCCATCCCGCAGAGATTCATCTCCACATTTACGGTGAGTATAAGTATGGTATGGACTGATGGTTGTCGTAATTACAAACGCGATGGGGGTTGCTCAAACATTGGAATCGCGTGCCACCGAAGGAGGTGACGTGTCTGCAACACCCACCGTTGAAGAAAAATGACCGGTAGCTCAATCTTAAACCTCATGCTTTGACGCACGGCTTTATGAATAAAAAATCAATTTCTGCAACTCAATCCGAATTGACCGCGGACCGGCGAGACGCTGCGTGGCGGGCAGCATTCAAGCCGCATGCTTATTTGCTCGGGACACACACCCGACCATCCTCCATCACCATCTTTGGGATATCCGGCGGTGCTAAACGATGGCTAAACATCCCGCTCGATCTTGAACAACCTCCCGTAACATTCGCTACACAGGCGCTTGGCTTCGTCCGTCAAACGCCGGTCGTTCCGTTCTTCGGTCCGACAACAGGATTCGTCATCAACTACACGCCAGACCGGGCGGTGCGTTTCGACCTTGAGGGCAATCCCGTCGAATGCCTTCCGTGCGCATATTTTCCAGGTGACGTCACACTAACCTTGGGCAACAGAAAGATGGCGGCAGACGAGTTCGCCAGGATTGCCGGACTGCGGCGAACGGATGATTATGAGGCGTGACCAACGCCTCAAATGTAATTTTCCCTGACAAGGACAACGGCGTGTGGGGCTTCGACGATCCGAATGACGGACTGCCGCGGGAACCGTTCGTTCGCTAGCACAGATAGAATGATCAACGGGTCGTGGCCGATAGTCCGAACGCTGCCAGCGGATTCAAGCTCACTTTCTCCGCCAGGCCATTTCCTGGCCATGGGTACAGTTGGACGGCTGCGCGAGGACGGCGGCGGCAACTGGTATCGATCGGAGCAATCCTGCTTTGTCATTGCCAGGGACCTGCGGAGCCTTGCTCCATCTAGAGCAAGCACTTGCAAGACGTCCTGGATCGATGGGTCACTCTTCGAACTTCTACCGCCGTGTCCGCCGCTTTGGCGCCGATCCCCAGTAGGACGAGCTATGAACCCTGGTGAACGACGCAACATTTACATCGATGTTGACGGAGTTTGTCTCCGCAGCGCCTCCTCGCCGCTTACCGGGATCGAGCCAGCGCCGCATTGCTTCGCGTTCCTCCAATGGGCTGTGGAATCTCATCGACCTCACTGGCTGACGACGAGAGATGCTCACGGACAGCACGATGGAATCTTGCGGGCGTTCAAGCTCGCGATGGGCTGTGCGATGCTGCCCACTGAGATCGACGCTCTGGTCAGGTCAGTGGAGCCGACCACGTGGAGCGGTAACAAGACATTCGGAATTGACCTCTCGTCTGACTTCGTCTGGATCGACGATGCGCCGCTTGGGTTTGAGATCGACGCGCTGAGGAGCCGCGACCTGCTCGATAAACTCATCGTCATCGATACGAACAAAGACGACGTTGGTTTGCTTCGCGCCATTGATGCGATTAATTCGCTATCGAAGAGCCGCTAACCATTGAGCGATGAGCATTCAAATCGGTCCATAAGACTCGCCGGCCGTCTTGTGGCAGGCTGAGCGTGCGGCAGACCGACTCTGGAGGCGGAGGTCCAACATGAGGCGGCGCGAGTTCATATCGCTGCTCATCGACGCAGCGGCCCGGCCGCTCGTGGCACACGCACAACAACTGAGGAAATTGCCTCCAAATGCTCGAAGGAGGTACAGCCAGACCGAGCATTCGCGCGGTCTCAGCGTTGATAATTAGCTCGATCTTGGTCCATTGCACTGCCGGCAAGCAGAGCGCTGACCAGAGGCGCAATGCGGTGTCACCCCGACCAGCTACTTCGCGGCAGTGGTACGCGGATCAGCACCGAATGGGGCACGGTAAGTTTCTCGCAAGGTGAAGAGCGTCACGAATGTCACGGCGGCTGCCGCCATAATGAGGAATGCGGGCGCTATTTCGTCGCCTGTACGTTCCACCAGCCAAGTCGCCACGAGCGGCGACAAGCCGCCGAACAGGCCTAAACAGAGGTTATAGCCGAGCGCCACCGTGGTGCAGCGGACAGTCGGAGGCGCAGCCTCCACCAGAGTGGCCGGCAAAGCCCCGTAATAGAGACCCATCAGCACTACAAGGCCGAGCTGCCCAAGCTGGGCAAGCAGCTCCGAGGGATGGTTCAACAACCAGAACAGGGGCAAGGCACCGATGACCCCGCCCATGCTTGCGAGGAGCATAAGAGGCTTGCGTCCAACCCGGTCACTTAACCATCCGGCAGCGATCAGCACTGGCAGCGACACCGCCATGCTGAACGTGTTGATCTCGAGCGCGCGTGACGGCGGAATGCCATCGGCGATCTGCAGCCAGCTCACCATATAGACAAAGCCAATGTAGAAGGTCACCGAGCTGAAGACCGACAAACCGGCGAAGGCCGCAACCACACGCCCATGATCGTGAAGTGTCTCGACTATGGGAGCGCGCATGCGTTTTTCCGCCACTCCTGTTTCGAGTACGTGACGGCGAAGGATGTAACCTGCAATTCCAACCACAAGCCCCAGCAAGAACGGAATGCGCCAGCCCCAGGCGTCGAGCGCTGCGGTTGACATGCTGGCGGCAAAGGCTGCGCCGACTGCCGAGCCCAGCAGAGTGCCGATCGCGCAGCTGGCTGCTACCAATGCACCCATCAAGCCGCGGCGTCCCTCAGGTGCACGCTCGACCAGGAACACCATCGAGCTTGGATATTCGCCGCCCACTGAAAGTCCCTGCACAACCCGCAGCAAAGTGAGCCCGATAGGCGCGAGCACTCCGATGGTCTGATAGCCCGGCAACAAGCCCATCAGAAAGGTCGGGATTGCCATGGCGATTACCGAGAAGATGAGTGCTGTACGGCGACCGAACCTGTCGCCGATATGGCCGACCAACACGCCGCCGATAGGCCGCATCAGATAGCCGATCGCAAATACGCCGAATACCGAAAGCAGCTGGGCGACCGGATCGTGATGCGGGAAGAAGTGGCGACCAATCTGGGCTGCGAAATAACCGTAGATCGCAAAATCGTACCATTCGAGCGCGTTGCCGATCATTCCGGCCGCGATCACCCTGCGTATGTGCGCTGAGTTCATCTATCCACCGAGAAAAATCCGCCGTACCTCCGGGCTGTTGATTAGGGTGGCTGCATGCCCCTCGATCGCGAGGCGCCCGCTTTCTAGGATATAGCCGCGGCCGGCGATGGAAAGCGCGAGCCGGACGTTTTGTTCGATGAACAAGATCGCTATGCCTTCTGCCTTAAGCGCCTCGAACACCGATTTCATCTGCTCCATGACTTGCGGCGCGAGCCCGAGGAACGGCTCATCGACCATGAGCAGTCGCGGAAGCGCCATGAGGCCACGGCCGAGGGCAAGCATCTGCTGCTCGCCGCCTGAAAGCGTACGTGCGAGCTGGCTCTTGCGCTCCGACAGACGCGGAAACAGCGTGAATACCCGTTCCAAGGTTGTCGCTCGCGCTGCCTTCGCTGCCGAATGCCATGCTCCCAGCGTCAAATTCTGCAACACCGTGAGGTGCGGGAAGACACGCCGGCGTTCAAGGACGTGGGCGATGCCGAGACTTGCCCGCACATGCGTCGGCCGGCCCTTTAGACTCGCTCCCTCGAAGCGAATATCGCCCGCCTTGGCCGCGAGCAGGCCGCTGATGGTATTGACGACGGTGCTCTTGCCGGAGCCGTTGGGACCGAGCAACGCCACGCTCTCCCCAGCCGCGACCGAGAGCGACACGCCCCAGACCACTTGACAGTCGCCGTAGGCGACTTCGAGATCGCGAACCTCAAGCAGCATCGTCGATGGTCCCGAGATAGGCGTCCACGACAGCCGGCTCGCTGCGCACTTGCTCCGGCGCGCCGAAGGCGATGCGCCGCCCCGCGTGCAGCGCTAGGATGCGATCGGCCAGGCGCATGATCACCTGCATGTTGTGCTCGATCGTCACGATAGTGAGCCCTCGATGCTTGAGCTCGAGCACGAGCTCAATCAGCCCCGCGATGGTGCGCTGGTCGACGCCGCCGGTCACTTCGTCCATGAGGATAAGCCGCGGGCTCATGGCGAGCCCGCGCGCGAGCTCGAGCCGCTTGCGTTGGCCGGTGGAGAGTTCGCGGGCGAAGTGATTGCGCTTCTCTAGGAGGTCCACGAAGGCGAGCGACTCCAGCGCCTGGTCGCGCGCCGTTTTCATATCCGACGTGCGGGCGAGCGCCCCGACGATGACGTTTTCCGTGACCGTCAGGTCGGGGAAGGGTTTCAGCTTTTGGAAGGTGCGGGCGACACCGAGGCGGCTGATGCGATCGGGCCGCAGGCCGGTGATGTCGCGGCCGTCCAGGAGGACGCGACCGGCGTCGGGCGGCTGGAAGCCGGTGATCAGATCGAACAGCGTCGATTTGCCGGCGCCGTTCGGACCAATGATGCCGACGATCTCGCCCTCGTTCACATCGAAGGTCATTTCAGCGTTGGCGGTCAGCCCGCCGTAGCGCTTCGTCAGGCCCTTAACGTCAAGGAGCAGGCTCATGGGTTCCCGTGCGGCGACGAATGCGCTCTTCCAATAGGCTGAGAATACCGCTTGGGCGCCACATGCACACAAGCAGGATCAAGATGCCGTAGAGGATGAGATCGATTGTCCGACCGGTGCCGCCGAACCAGATCCGACTGAATTCTGACAAGGGCACGAGGATCGCTGCTCCCAACGCCGGCCCCCACAACGTACCGCTACCACCGAGTACAGTCATGAGGAGGACGATGATCGAAATCTCCATCGAAAACAGTCTTTCTGGGTCCAGGACCAGCACATATTGCCCATAAAATGTGCCCGCGACCGACATCATCGCGCCGGAGATCATGAATGCCAGCACCTTGTGGCGTGCAATCGCGATGCCGAGGCTCGCGGCCGCATCCGGTTCATCCCGCAGTGCCTGCAGGCGGAAGCCGAACCGGCTGCGACGCAGTTTCCACACCACCAAATAGCCGGCCGCCGCCGCGCCCAGCGCGAGGTAATAGTACGGCACCTTGCTCGTGTGGAATTGCAGATAGAACAAGGGCGACGTGCGATCGATCGGCACGTAAAGACCGGAGGCTGCGCCCACCCAGTCCCATCGCTGGAAGACGATCTGCACGCTTGAGCCGATGAGCAGCGTGGCGATTGCGAAATAGTGCCCGCGCAGGCGTAACGTCGGCACCCCGATGGCAACGGCGGCCAGCGCCGACAGCAGCATGCCGACAAGCAATCCCGCCCAGGGCGTAATGGCGTACTTGGTGAAGAGAACGGTCGAGGAATAGGCGCCGATACCGAAAAAAATTGCTTGGCCGAGGCTGATCTGGCCGGACAGTCCCGCTACCACGTTCCACGATTGGGCCATGAGCGCATACAGCAAAATGAGAATCATCAGGTGATGGGAAAACGATGCCTTGAAGATAAATGGATAGGCGAGCAACAACGCGATTGCCGCCGCACCGAGCGCCGCGACCCACAGGGGCGGCCGTGGCCAAAGGCGCTCGGCCCGCGCGGCTTCCAGCATATCCGTCTGATTGCTCGACATTGCTAGAACCGACCGAACAGGCCGTGTGGCCTGACAATGACGACCGCAAGGTAGAGTCCGAACACGATCAAAGTCTTGTAGGACGGGTCAAGCAGGAGACCACCAAGCGACTCGACAAGCCCGATCAATACTCCGGCGACGAGGCTGCCGAGAATGCTGCCGAATCCGCCGAGCGCCACAGCAACGAATGCCAGCAGCGCAAAATTCACGCCCACCTCGGGAAAAATATAATAGAACGTCGACAGCATGCTGCCGGCGATCCCGACGCAGCCGAGCCCGATCGCCCAACCCAGCGCGGACATGCGCTCGGTCGGAATGCCCATTACCGCAGCCGCCTGACGATCCTGCGCGGTCGCCTGGAGGCCGAGGCCCGTCTCGGTGCGCGTGACGAACCACCAGAGTGCGACAAAAGACAACAGGCAGATGCCGCCAGTGATCAACTGCGGTTGCCCGATGAAGATCGGGCCGATTTGTACGCGGCCAGCAATGAGCGGATTGGTGATGGTGCGAAAGTCGGGCGTCCAGAGGAATTGGGCGCCGGCGCGAAGCGCGACACCGAGGCCGAACGTGCCGCAGACCTGCGCCAGCATGGGCGCCTTCAATAGTCGCCGGATGATGCCGAAGTGCACCAATATGCCGGCAAGGGCGAGGATAATCGCCACCAATGGCAGCGACAGCAGCGGGTCGAGGCTGGCAAGAGCCCAGAACCAGAAAGTCGTGAACATGGCGAGCATGAGAAACTCGCCGTGCGCGAAGTTGACAATCTCCATCAGTCCAAAAATTAGGCTTAGACCGACTGCAACAAGGGCATAGATCAATCCCATCAGGAGCCCACTGATGACGGCTTGTATGATGAGTTCTCCGGACATCAGCGCGCGCGCACCCCTAAGCACCAAAATTGATTGACGAACACATGCAAAACACGCTCCAATCCAGCACCGGTATGAGCTCGAACGGAGCCCCGCCATGAAGCTCAGGATCTTTGTTCTCGCGTGCATCGCGCTGATAACTGGCGCAGCATCAGCGAAAGCCCAACAAGAGGTCAAGATCGGCGTGCTCTATCCGTTATCGGGCCCGACCGCGCAGATCGGCATCGACGCCGTAGCCGCGATCAGGACCGCGGTCGAGATCGTCAACGAGGGCGCTGATCTCCCGCTGACTCTTGCCAAGAACAAGGGCTTGCCGGGTGTCGGCGGAGCTAAGGTCACCATTGTCGTCGTTGACCATCAGGGCAAGCCGGAGGTGGGGCAAAGCGAAGCCGAGCGTCTCATTACGCAGGAGAAGGTCCATGCCGTGTTCGGCACCTACTTCTCTTCGGTGACCGCTGCATCGAGCCAAGCCGCCGAGCGCGCGGGCATTCCCTTCGTCAACGCGGATTCTACGCAGCCGGCGCTGACGCAGCGCGGGCTCAAGTATTTCTTCCGCACCACACCGACGGACGAGACCTTCAGCGAGCTGATGTTCGACTTCTTGAAGGATTTTGGGGCCAAGTCTAGTCAGAAATTCCAGTCCGTGTCTATCTTCCATGAGGATACCGCCTACGGCACCGACAGCGCCAAAGTGCAGGAGCGGCTTGCCAAGGAGCGCGGTTTTCGTGTCCTCGAGAAAATCGCCTACAAGGCCCAGACGACGTCGTTGACCGCGGAGGTGCAGCGCCTGAAGGCCGCCAACGCGGATGTTCTGATGCCCTCGTCCTATACGTCAGATACCTTCCTCCTGCTCCGCACCGCCAAGGATCTGGACTACAATCCGAAGCTCATCGTTGCCCAGAACGCCGGATTTACCGACCCAACGTTTATCAACACAATGGGCAGGGACGCCGAGGGCGCGATCACCCGGTCTCCTTACAACGCCGACCTCGAAGGCCGCATCCCGCTGCTTGCGAAGATCAATACCATCTTCAAGAAGCATTCGAATGGGCGCGATCTTTCGGACGTTCCGGCTCGCGTCTTCACGGGCTTCATGACGCTGCTCGATGCGATCAACCGCGCAGGTTCCACGGACCCCGAGAAGATTCGCGCCGCGCTTGCGGCGACCAATATCCCGGCCGATCAACTGATCGTGCCTTACCGCGGCGTCAAGTTTGATGCGACAGGCCAGAACGAGCTGGTGCGGGGGATCTTGATGCAGGTGCAGAAGGGCAAGTACTGCACGATTTATCCCTTCGAGCTGGCGTCTTGTCAGGTGCTTTATCCAAACCCGACCTGGGCCGAAAAAGCGAAGATGTAAGCGGCGCTGAACGCTGCTCGGAAAACACGACCCAAATAGGGCCGCTTAGAATGGACTCGTCATGGCCGGGTTGGTCCCGGCCATCTCCTTAAGAGGATACAGTGAGTTCACAAGCGGGATGCGCGGAGCAAGCCTGCGCATGACGACGCGAGGCTAGCAAGGAGTGGAGCGATGCCGTCGACAATCGACACTGGGCCAGCCCTTGCCGCGATCGATGCGAAGCGTGTCCTCGATCTCGAGCAGAGGTCGATCCGTATCCCGAGCTCGACCTTCGAGGAGGGTAACATCGCAGACCTCTATGCCGACTACATGTCCGACATAGGCCTCGAGGTCGAGATGCAGCAGGTGACCCATCCATTCGATCCGAAGCTGAAGAGCCGGCAGCCGATCGGCCGGCTTAAAGGCACCGGCGGCGGCCCAACGCTTCTCATCAACGGTCATATGGATCCTGGCGTCGAGATGAGCGGGTGGACCGTCGACCCCTACAGCGCCAAGTTCGAGGACGGTTGGATCTGGGGAATGGGCGCGCACGACGATAAGGGCGGCTGCGTCGCCGCGGTTTGTGCGCTGGAGGCCATCGTGCGCTCAGGCACTCAGCTCAAGGGTGACGTTTTGATGACACCCGTCATTGCTCACAAGCTTGGCGGTGCGGGTACTCGGGCGCTCCTGCGGCACGGCGTCAAGGCGGACCTGTGCATCAACATGGAGCACTCCAACAACACGATTGCCAATGTTTGCGTTGGTGTCGTCATGGTGCGGCTCGTTTGCTCCGCCCCCGAGCTATTTTTTCGCTACAGCCCGGAAGCGCGCGCCGCCTATATCAATCCGATTGAGCAACAGATGGAAATCGTGCGGCGGATCGGTCCGAGCCTGACGCCGATCGCCCCCTCCGGCTGGATGACGTTCACGCCGCATCCCGAGCTCCCCGGTTTTCCGACCCACACCTTCGACATTATCCACAAGGAGCATTACTATTTCAAAAGCGCGACCGGGCGCTCGACTCGCGAATGCGAGCTGACCCTGCAGTTCCGTACCGTTCCCGGGCAGACGGTTGCCACCGTCGAGAGCGACCTCAAGCGGCTGCTGGCACACATCAAGCAGGATCATCCGGCGTTGAATTGCGTGCTCGAGGTCCCCGCACGCGGCACCGAGCAAACCTGGAACCAGCTCGCGATGGTCTGCCCTTCGGATCACCCTCTCGTCGGCGCGCTGGCCGACGGCCAAGCTTTGGCCTCGGGGCGGCCGGCTGTCGTCGGAGCCAATGGGCGCCTCGGCAACGTCGGTGACGGCAACATCATCCAGGAAGTGCTCGGTATCCCGACCGTGCAATACGGTCCGGGCGACATCCGCGTCTACAAGGAATGGCCAACACCCGACGAGCGGGTACGTCTCACCGACCTCGTCACGGCCGCCAAAGCGGTCACGCATGCCACGGTCCGATTGTGCGGCTGATCCAATCCCGGCGGAGCGCCAGGAAGCACGGACATCGAGGACGCGCTGATCGAAGAGATTCGACAGGCATACGAAGGCGAGGTCGTGTCAGCGCACGATCTGTACATTTTCTGAAATGGCTATCCCTGTGCCGTTGTGGTCGATGATCGCTTTGGGCTTGGTCGTTCTCTAATTCCGGCTGTGGGGATGCAGAATGACGGAAGCTTTCGAGCGACCGCAACTTTGGCTTTGTGCAGCCCGCTGCGCTTCGCAAGCCTGACGCCGACTTTGTCACATTGTTGAGCTTGTCGGCGGTGATCTGCGGCAACAGTTACGCCGGATATCCCTTCCCGCCCGTGATTATTCAGCAGGGCGTCTGGCTCTATGCCCGGTACACTCAGCTTCCGCGATGTCGAGGACCTGTTGGCTGAACGCGGGATCGTGGTTTCCTACGAGACGGTACGCCGCTGGGTGAAACACGTCGGATCCATGATCGCGGCGGACCTTCGACGACGCCGGCCCAAGTCCCATTCCACTTGGCATCTTGATGAGGGTTTTACAAAAATCGACGGCCGGTTGGTCTATCTATGGCGCGCCGTCGATGCCGAAGGCGAAGTCCTCGACGTTCTTGTACAGAGCAAACTGGACAAGCGGGCCGCACAGAAAGACCTAATCATCGGATGCAGGTACCGAATTGGTGGGGTGCTCGGTACCGCCGGTACCCCATTTTCCGCCCACGGAAGGCACAATGTCGGACGCGGTGACGAGGACAAAATCGGGGCAGTTTGCGAAGGGCTGGAGCGTTGCCGCGCGGCAACGTGCGGCGTGATTTTATCGACCGCTGCAAAGTCTCCCCTGCGCTGTGCAACCGACTGTGCTATGGTGTCTGTGGGTTTGCCGGGTGTCGCAACTCGGCAAGCCCCCTCTGAAAGGAAACTTAGCCTCGCCCCCCGGCGGGGCTTTTGTTTTGGGCGTCCCTGTCCTGCGTGCCCCCGCGCGGTGTGCAACCAACGGTGCGGCTCGGCGTTGAGTTCGGCGACATCGCCACCCGAGGCAGGTCAAGCCGGCAATTACACCAGAGAGCGCTGACAGCGCTGCGCTACTTCCCGAGATGTTTGTCGAAGAAGCGTGCGATTTCCTCGAACGCATCCTTGCTCTCGGGTACGCTCGCGTCGCGGTACCAGCCGCCGTGCGCCATACCTTCGAAAACCTCGAGCACCGACTTAACGCCGGCTTGGCGCAGCTTGCGATGCATCCGCACCGTATTACTGAGCAGGAGGTCGCGCGTCCCGCTCAAGAGCATCGTCGGAGGGAATCCGCGCATGTCGCCGTAGACCGGCGACAGCAGCGGGTCCTTGAGGTCGTGGCCGTTGGCATACAGCCGTGCCCGCGTGTCGCAGCTCGCGCCGCGCGCGATCAGGACGTTGTCGATCATGGCATTGGTATAGAACGTGTCGCCGGCCTCGGTGAGGTCCGCCATCGGCGTGCCCGGCGCAATCGCGCCCGGCAGCGGCAGGCCGTCCTTTTTGATCTTGTGCACCATCGACAGTGTCAGGCCGCCACCGGCCGAGGAGCCGAAGATCGCCATGTTGCGCGCTGGTGCCATGCTCTGCGCCGCCCTCCAGACCGCGATCGCGTCGTCGAGCGCCGCCGGAAAGTAGGCCTCGGGCGGCATCCGGTAGTCGATCGAAATCACCTTGAAGCGGCCGAAGCCGGCCATCATGGTCGCTTCGCTGGTGCCGGACTCGCCGGGATTGCTCACGTAGCAGCCGCCATGCACATGGAAGAGCAGCCGGTTGCGGTTCTCCGCCGGCATGTCCTGCGGCGTCAGCGCAAAAGCCCTCACCCCGTTGATGGTCATAGCTTCGAGCTTCACGCGCATCTGTTCGCGCAACGCCGGCAGCCGCTTCGCGGCCTCGGCCGCGGCCACATCAACCTGCACCTTCCACTCCGCGGCCGTCTTCGGAAAGACGTTCCAGTTCGGATTGATGGGCGCGCCGATGATCTTCTGCATCTGCAGGCTCACCGTGTCCGGCACCGGGATCGTGCGCGCCGGCACATCGCGCGGCGGCGGAGTTTGGGCGGCGGCGTGCTGCAAAGACGCGATTGTCAGAACAATGCCGGCGGCGCCGGCGGTCAACGCACCGATTTTCATGGAATCCTCCCTGATCGTTTTGCAGCATTGTAAGGCGCGTCAGCCGACGCCAAAACCCGCTTGTGGCGACTACGCCCATGTCGCGTGTGGGTCAAAATGCGAAGAACTCGCATTGAGCATATGTCGGCCGTGGCGGCGGCTAAGGGACGAGTACGATATCGCCCAACCCCTCCCTGGCCGCTTATCCGATCTACTCAGCCAACTTGGGCAGCCAAGCGAAGGTCCGCGCGCATTTCCGTCCGATGCGGACACGAAAAAGGCTTCGGTCAGGTAAACCTGCCCCCGCTACGTTTACAGGTCCATCTACAGGCTGTTGGATTATT
>CAWIGD010000006.1:0-151883 GCA_963835165.1 uncultured Alphaproteobacteria bacterium | reverse complement strand
ATTATTCAATTCTTGGTTCTTGACACTTTCCAAATATTCTAAAATCTTACAAGCCTACTTCGGACTGTACTGCATGGTGAATGAAACCCTTTAAACTTTCTTTTTCTACTCGTTGTGTAGATTCTTAAAGAAATCTAGACTTCTCCTCCGATTGAAAGTTCAAATTTAATTGTGGCTCGTTAACAGCTTCCAGACTTATTTCTATCAAGCAATAGTGATATATTTCATCAGGAACATGATAACCTGATAATTTGCTCAACAATTCTCCGAAGCACTTGATTCCTTCCAGACAAATGTATAATGATATATTGCTTAAAGATTTAAAAACAAAACAATAGGGAACTACAGTAACCAATTCATTTTCTGCGGTTCGGAAAGATTCTACGCTTTTTGTGATTTGCGTTCTTTCTCAGTTGTATATGTGGGAGTGCAGGCCCCCACAGGACCGGCTGTATGAATTAAGATTTAAAAGCAGACATTTAGGGTATCTCCCCTGTAAGTATGGGAAACTGACACACCCTGATTTCCATTTATGTCTATGCCCTTTAAGTCTAAACTTTTTTTGAAATGGTGCTTACACACCAAAATTGGATTTATCAAGTGGGAGCGGTAGTAAGGTTACCAGAGCACAGGATAACAGAGGACCAACCAGGAGGCAATTAGATTGAGAAAGTCGCCAACTTTACTACTGAACTAGTAGATCCCAGACCAATTTTCACTTGGTGACAAAGACAAGTGTGACTAGCCGTTGCTGGAATGCAAATATATGTGGTAGACTCATCAACCACTATTTTGATGCACAGAGCTAAAGAACTCTCGAGGATACTTGTGGCAGTGGACGGCTCCGAAGCTTCTATAAGGGCGGCAAAGCGTGCATTTGACATTGCTAGTAGAGGGAGCAGTAGATGCGCGTTGTATTTGGTACATGTTGTTCCTCCACAGATACTCCTAGCCCATTCATCTGGATATTTCGGAGCGGTCTCACCAGGCTATCAAAAAGAGATTGAGGAAGAAGCGGAGGAATGGTTCAAAAGAATATTCTCTGAAGTGAGGAAAAGTGACCAAGTGCATATCATTAAAAAGGTTATTTCAACTGGTGCCTCTGTAGTGACAGAAATTGCCAGCTATGCTGAAAGAAAAGAAATTGAACTTATAGTCATTGGAGCCACAGGAAAGTCTGGAATAAGGAGACTCTTACTAGGCAGTGTATCAGCAGGTGTAGTAGCACATTCCCATTGTTCTGTATTGGTAGTCAGGTAAGAAATTATTATGATTTATTCGTCAATACAACTATCCGGAAAATCTGGCTATCTTTTCTTTAATCTGATTCTCTTATCAACAATCGCTTTGTGATCTTACACACTTAACGCAAAGACCAATGTATATCTGATTTAGTATTGCGAACAATAAGATATGGACACCAGTATT
The DNA here is from genome assembly GCA_963835165.1 of uncultured Alphaproteobacteria bacterium. GTDB lineage: Bacteria > Pseudomonadota > Alphaproteobacteria > Rhizobiales > Xanthobacteraceae > VAZQ01. The sequence goes on along the minus strand of CAWIGD010000006.1, from coordinate 150,455 downwards.
ACTTAAAGAATCTGGGGACATTCCTATTAAGACTCATGTCCTTTTAGGGAATCCAGCCGATAAAATAATTGAGTTTGCCAATGGCGAAAATATGGATTTGATCATCATGGGAAACGTGGGATAAGGGGTACATCCTGAATCAGAAAACTCTTGGAAGCATATCGCGTCGTGTAAGTGAGATGGCCAGCTGCCCGGTACTATTGGTTCACTAAGGAAATTTAAAGAATGAACCCCTCACAGTACATCTCGAACTTGGAAGGTGTTACTGTGAAAAAGGAAAATATCAACTCCACCAGGTTCTTTCCTGGACCTTATGCTAAATCGGTAATTAGGGAATTCCTCTATTCCTATTGGAGTAGCAATCCTCTTTCCTAGTACCTGGAAGTCAGTTTGCAGAATTTCATGGACTCAAAACCATTGAGAAATTGAGGATTTGTACAAAGGCATTTCAAAGACTAAGTTACGAACTGCATGCCAGTATTGACGGTCAAATTCTGCCGAAGAAGAGTAGACAAGTGTCTCTCGTAAACAATTATCATCATTTTACTTTCCTTTAGCTGAAATCTTGGCCTAAGTGCTAATACAACTACCCATTCCAGTTCCAATGACAAATGGGTTTTTGTAAAACGCCTGGTCATGGCAAGCATGAAACTACTTTTAGGGGAGATATAGTTAGCACAGATAATAATGCTACTGCAGAGTCCTTCGCATTTCCATTCAGATTGAATTACAATAAAACTTACAAGATTCTGATCAAATAGTCGAAAGCTGACTTTCTCGGCCAGTAAGTGGATCAGAGTTTAGCGTATTAAATGATGAGAATAGTATTTGACAATAAATCAAGGATAATCCCAATCTGATTACATGACCTGACACAATATTTGGGGAGTGAGCCAAACCTATCTATTAGTGATTAGCCTCCCCTTATATGGCGATCATTAATTATGATTTTTCTGTAAAATCTCATTTTAACCATTTCAGCCACTGATATGTATGCAAGGACAATCAATCCAATTATCAGCAAATATACTAATGGCACGCTAACGAAACCAAAAATCTCTCCAATGGGTGTATATGGTATAAGTATCACTAGCACGATTGCAACAAATGTAAACGATACGAGATATTTGCTAGGCTTACTCTTGTACGCCCTATTTCTTGTTCTTACAATAAGAACGATTGTAGATGCAGGAATCACTGATTCCATAAACCATGCTGTTCTAAATTGCTCAATAGATGCATTCGTACCCAGTAGCAATACGGCGAAAGTGATATAATCAAACAAAGTGCTCAATAATCCAAAATAAAGCATAAACTTACGTATGAACTTAATGTCCCACTTTCTTGGTTTTTCAACCATTTCTATATCTACTGTGTCAGTCGATATTGTCATCTCAGGCATATCTGTCACTAGATTGACCAACAATACTTGTTTTGGTAATAGAGGAAGGAATGGTAAGAACAGTGATGCACCTGCCATACTAAACATGTTACCAAAGTTAGCGCTGGTAGCCATGAATACATACTTCAGAGTGTTAGCAAAAGTCTTTCGTCCTTCTTCTATCCCTTTTTTTAGTACAGGCTAGATCTTTTTCCAACAACACAAAATCAGGTGCCTCTTTTACAACATCTGTTGCAGAATCAACTGAAATACTTGTATCAGCGGCATGAAGGGCCGGTGTATCATTGATGCCATCCCCCATGTAACCAACAACATGTCCAATTTTCTTTAGTGCCAAGATGATTACCTCTTTCTGATTCGCTTCAATTTCTGCAAAGATTTCCGTGGTTTCTGCTTTGTGAATTAGAGCATCTGTACTCATATGCCGTAATTCTTCACCAGTCAAGACTCTGGGATTGGTTAGTCCAATCTTCCCACCAACATATCCAGCGACGTATTTATTATCGCCACTAATTACCTTGAGCGAAATTCCCATTCTTCGAAATCATTTAAAGTATTAATTAGCCCAGGCTTAAGTGGGTCATAGAAAATTAAAAGACCCAAGAATGTCATATTTGTTTCATCATCTCTGCTAACAGATATTGGTAATAGACTTATTGAACTTGAATCTTCTGGAGAAGAAAGAGTCGATGGGTAAGAAGACATTACTGTTCTCGACTTTATACGCAATTCCCAAAACCCTAAAACCTTTATCTCCAAGACCATGGAAAAATATGTAATCCTGTTACTAAATATAGAGAGGGGTTCAGTTTTTCCATCAGTCGTTTCCACAAAGGAGCATACCTCAAGTATATTACTAAGTGCTCCTTTTGTTATTAAAATGTCCTTATTCCTATATGGAATTTGATTAGTTTTGTTAAATGAGTCATCTCCTTTAAGAGATACAAGTACACTTTAATCTTTTACGAATAAAGTCGTAAGGAATCTCATCTAATTTGATAAACTTAGTCAAAAGATCATTATCATGGTTATCACCCATTTGCTTACACTCTATAATAGCCCTATCAATGGGATTTGTATAGCCTGTCTCAAATAACGCATTAAGATATCCATACAAGTAAATTTTTTTATTCTCTTTAACATTAACGTCTATATAGGAATGAAGACTTCAGTTCTCCCGTGGTTATTGTACCAGTTTTATCAGATACATAATACATCCATAGTCCCAAGATTCTCTATTGACTCTAGTCTCTTTACTATCACCTTTTCATTTGCCATCCGCTTTGCACCATGCGATAAGTTAACGCTTATAATTGCAGGTAACAACTGAGGAGTTAAACCAATTGCCAAAGCAAGTGAAAAGAGAAAGGAATCTAATATTGGTCGGCCGAAATAAACATTGATTACAAGTATGCTGATAACGAGCAAAAGTGTTATCTCTAAGAGGAAGAAACCAAATTTCCTGATCCCACTTTGAAATTCGGTCTCAGGTTTGATATGTCTGAGTCTTGTGGAAATTGAGCCAAGTTCAGTTTTCAATCCAGTAAAAACGACGAGTGCTTTTGCTGTTCCACTTATAACAAACGTGCCCATAAACAAAGAGTTAACTCTTTTGTGCAGTGGAGTATCTTTGGGGATTAAGTCAGAAGTCTTTTCAACAGGAAAACTTTCTCCTGTTAGAGTCCCTTCATTAACAAACAGGTCTTTGCACTCTAATATTCTGCAATCGGCAGGGATCTTGTCTCCAGAGTTTAGAATAACTATGTCACCGGGCACTATGTCTTCAGAAAATAAATCTTGAATATTTCCATCTCGTAAAAGAGATGATTTTAGTTTTATCAATGATGTCAATCTATCCATTGCCTTTGATGCGCCTCTCTCTTGCCAGTATCCCAGGAATGCACTAATTAGAACAATCGAGATTATTATGATAGCATCTTCTCTTGCCTGAAGTATAAAGGATATAAAAGCAGTAGCCAGGAAGATAAGAATTATTGGGCTTTTGAATTGCGAAGAGAATATGGATAAGGAACCAGCCTTTCCTCTCCGATCAAGAGTATTGATTCCATACTTTTCCAATCTATTATGCGCGTCTGTAGAGGATAACCCTTGCGATGTTGTATTTAGAGTGTCTAGAAGAGAACCACTTGGAATACTCCAATAGGCTTCGATTTGGCTAACCACCACTTCTTGTTGCTTTAACCAACTAATAAAGTAAAATTGAGCTGCTTGGTGTATATTAATTCAATGAATTGTGGAATCTCCTATCAAGGGATTCTTCACCAAGGTTGTGAAATATTTGGAATCTGACTGTCTTAATTTCGTTTGTTATAAAATTCATCCCACAAGTATTGGGGCTCAACTTATAGGTTAGAACCTGTCTCTGTATCAGAGCTCGTTGTTAACAAGTACAAAAAATGTGATCAGCATGATGGCTGTTCAATACAGAGTGATGACAGTCTAATATCTGCTTTCTCCGCTTCTGATGAATAGAATCTAAATGCTGTTTCACAAAGTGCACATCATAATCACCTAGAATCTTACCACAATCTTACCACAACGGTTACATCATTGTATTGTATTACAAAACATCGCAGGAGGACACCTTTGTTTGAAGACTAGAACTATGGGTAAAAATGGACCACAAGTTTCTCAGATCGGTTTGGGATGTATGGGTATGTCAGACCTGTATGGTAGCAAAGAGACTAGAGATGATAAAGAAAGTCTAGCAACTATCAACTTGGCAGTAGAAGAAGGTATCAACTTCTTTGACACTGCAGATTACTATGGAATGGGTCACAATGAGTCTATTATTGAGGGAAGCTATGAAGGGAAGACGAGAGAAATTCTTTGTCTCTGTCAAGTTCGGAGCATTACGTGGCTTAAATGGTGAATTTACCGGCATTGACATGCGTCCGATTGCTATTAAGAACTTTGCATCTTATTCTTTGCAGAGGCTTGGTACTAGACTATATTGATCTTTATCAACCGGGGCGTCTGGATCCACAAGTCCCAATTGAGGATACAATCGGTGCTATTGCAGATTTGATCAAAGAGGACAAAGTTCATTATCTTGGTCTTTCTGAGGCAACCGCAGATCAGATAAGGAGAGCCCATAAAATACATCCGGTATCAGCAGTCCAGATCGAGTATTCGCTTGCAAGTCGAATAGTCGAATCCAAAATCCTGCCAACCACGCGTGAACTTGGAATAAGTCTGGTAGCTTACCGGTACGTTATCCCGTGGACTGCTATCAGGTCAATCACCTCGTCATCTTCAACAAGCTGATTTCAGAAACTATCTTCCACGGTTTTCGTCGAAAAACAGAGAACATAATACTGCGATGGTTAATAGGCTAAAGAAATTTGCTGAGAGCAAAGGGGCGACTGCAACCCAACTCAGCTCTGGCTTGGGTCTTACAACAAGGAGAAGACATTATAACTCTTATTGGAACATCGAGAAGGTCGAGACTTGTTGAAAACTTGAGGTGTCAGAATATCCAACTCAATGCACAAGATCTACACTTTTCTCGACGAAACTTTTCACGAAGGTGCCATAGCCGGAGATCGTTATCCCGAATTTATCACAGATATTGTTAGGTAGAAAGAGGATATAGAAATGTTTGAGGTATTCGTAAATCGCACCATCAATTGTACACACCATTATTCCATATGCAGAACAGAGAAATGTTAGTTTAATTGCAATTGGTACAACAGGTAGATTTGGTTTCTCGAGACTGTAACTTGGGGAGGCTGTAACTTCAGACTTCAGGTGTTTCATCACATGCAGAATATTTTGTCGTCCCAGCTACTGGTCTTCCAGAATAATTGTGAAAGGTGATTTAAGAAATCCACAGAACAAAATATAAAACCTGTGACTCGATGAACTTGAATTACTGTTTACTGTAATCCCAAGTTGAGTAATATTTTGGACTGATTTCCAGTACAATGGATTGACCAGTCTTTATCGCCTCAACAAGTTCGTGAGCAATTGGATGTTCTAAGTTTCCAAAATATCGAAGATGTATTTTCTGGGCGATAAGGATGTTAAAGTTTACGTCTTCATGTACCATTGCACTCCCTTTACCACGTACCACCTTTATAAGGAGGGATTTGGATCGTCGATACAAAAGTAAATCGTATTATTCCTTGATAGATTTTCCATTTTCTTTAGAATGTTTTCCTGTTTCGACGTAGATCTAGGAGACCTGATCCTGCGCGGCGAGTACGACGCGTTCGAGTGGGACTGGTTCGTCGAGCCGGACCCGGACGGCATCCTGGCCGACTTCACCTGCGACCAGCGGGGCGGGCTCTCGGACTCGTGGTACTGCGACCCGGCGTACGACGCGATGTACAAGCAGCAGAACGGCGAGATGGACAACGCCAAGCGGGTCGACATCGTCAAGCGGATGCAGCAGAAGCTGTACGAGGAGTCGCCCTACATCGTGACCGTGTACACCACGACGGGCGAGGCGGTGCGGAGCGACCGCTTCGCCTGCTTCCAGCCGCAGCCGGATCCCGGCGGTGTCTGGCTGGTCCAGTACGGCGCGCACAACTACTCGCAGCTCCGTCCCGCCGCCGACGCGGGCGACTGTGACGGCGTCGCCTCCGCGCTGAAACCCTCCGCGGGCACGTCGAGCAGCGACAGCGGGAGCAGCAGCAGTGCACCCCTGATCATCGGCGGCATCGCGCTCGTTGCCCTGGTGGCCGGCGGGGTTCTGCTCCTGATGCGGCGAAGGACGACCGTGGGCGAGCGCGAGTCGACGGTGACGACGCTCGTCGGGGCGGCGCCCCCGGAACGCGTCACCCGGCGCTCGAGCTACTCCCGCTACGTTCTCAGCAAGGTGCTCGGCGCGATCCAGCAGCCTCTTCTTCGTGCTCGTCGTCAACTTCTTCCTGTTCCGTGTGCTCCCGGGTGACCCGGCCCGCACCCTGGGTCGCGGACGGTTCCGCACCGCCAAGCAGCTGGCGGAGTTCCGGCACACCTACGGCCTCGACGAGTCGCTGCCGCGTCAGTTCGTGGTCTTCTTGGAGAACACGTTCGCCGGGCACCTGGGCATCTCGCTTCGCTACCGGGTGCCGGTGGCCAACCTGATCTGGGAGCGGCTGTGGCCCACGGTTCTCCTGGTGGGCACCTCCACGGTTCTGGCGATGCTGATCGGCGTCTACATCGGGATGCTCGGCGCCTGGAACCGGGGTGGGCGGTTCGACCGCTTCTCGACCGGGATCACGCTCACTCTCTACTCGATGCCCGAGTGGTGGCTGGGCCTGCTCCTGATCGCCGTGTTCGCCGTCGGCATCGGGCCGTTGCCGGGGCTGTTCCCGACCGGAGGGCTCCACTCGACCGACGTCGACCCGGCGAGCCTCGAGGGCGTGCTCGACACCATGCGGCACCTGACCCTGCCGGTGATCACGCTGACCCTGGCCTACCTCGCCGACTACTCACTGGTGATGCGCTCCTCGCTGCTCGACGAGCTCGGTCAGGACTATCTCGTCACGGCGCGCGCGAAGGGCCTCCGCGACATCGCCGTACGGCGGCAGCACGCCGCACGCAACGCGCTGCTGCCCACGGTGACCCTGTCCGCGATCAACATAGGCTTCGTGGTGTCCGGCGCGATCACCATCGAGACCGTCTTCTCGATTCCCGGCCTCGGACTGCTCTCCTACGAGGCGATCTCGATCCCGGACTTCTGGGTGCTGCAGGGCACGTTCCTGATCGCTTCGGCCGCCGTGATCCTGGCGAACCTCGCGGCCAACGTGGTGTACGGCTATCTGATCTTGGCGGCGGCCTTTCTCTATATCGCAAGCAGCATCTACGCACTTCTGTCCGGCTGGGCGCTTCCGACTACTGCTTTGATCCGGTGGTCGTCTATGGCCGCGTGGGCGGCCCGTAACGAACCTATGCTTGGATATGTTCTTCTCACATGCGCCGGAGCGGGAGCTGTCGGCATGGGTCGGCCACTGGTTCCCAAATCCGCCTGGAAGGCGCGACACGAAGAGCTCCTGCTTGGACGCTTTTCGCCGGTGGGGCTTCTTGATCACGACGTGCGCGTTCCTGTTTTCGATGAGCGCCATGTGGACGGGTATGGTTCGGCCTGGCGATTTCGAAAGTTTCAGCATTGGAGGCCTCATTCCTTTTTCTGACGCTGGCGAGTACGTGGCCGGCGCTTACGACCAGGCCAGGGATGGAGTTTGGAATGCCGTCAGTCTGCGACGACCGCTCGCGGCGGCCTTCCGGTCTGTGCTCTTGTTTTTTGGCGGCTTCTCCGTGGCCACCATGCTGCTTCTGCAGGCATGCTTGTTATCGGCGACGACTTGTTTTGCAACTTCGGCCGTTGCGCGATGGCGGGGATTGTGGGCAGGGCTGGCCTTCTTCGAATCACCTACATCTACATACGAACCTTCGTGCCGACTTCCTCTACGGAGCCTTTAGCCCTCTGTTGGGCGTTATTCTCAATCCCGTTCTTTATCGATGCCCTTCGAACAGCTTCCCTGGCGCACGCCTTGATGGCTTTCGGAGCAACAACTGTCGCGCTAATGACGCGAATGGGTAGCATGTTTTCACGATTCCAGCCCTCATTTTGTGGATGGTCTGGCAGTTTGGAGAGAGCGCAAAGCAAAAGATAACGGTACTCATACTTTCCTTAACCATTCTGCTCGGCATCTTTCTCGCAAATTTTGTACTTCAGAAAGCCTATGGCACCGATCTAATTCTTACCGGCAGCAATTTTTCATACACGCTTTGCGGACTCACGATTGGCACCACCTGGGAGGGCTGTCCTGCGAAACTGAAAGAAGAAGGAAAAGATCTATCGCCGGGAGACGAGGCTGCTGCTTCGAAACTGCTGTATTCTTTAGCATGGGATAACCTCAAGAAGGATCCCACCATCTTGTTTCAGCGGCTGGGTGGAGCTTCCCATAACTTCGTAACGCAATTACCTGATTTATTTTGGCGAGGATATTTTTCGTTGATCGTGGAACCGACTTGGCTTCCACAAACCTTTCTATCGATGCTTTCCGTATTCGGTGTACTTTACGTCATGATCAGATGGCGGGAGCAAGGGGAAATCGCATTCTGGTTGCTGTTGTGGGCTGGTATCGTGGCGTCCGCATCATTTGTATTCTTTGATGACGGCCGACGCGTGCTCGCTGCAGCTATCCCCTTCTATTCCTGTTTTTTGCGATGGGGATTACGGGACCCGGCCTGATCGCAAGACATCATATCAGACCAGATCGGAGGTTGTTGCCATACGGTAAAGCAATAGTGCTCATAGTCATGCTTTTGTTTTTTTCGATCCCATGGCTGGCACACCGTCTCTCTCCCGTTGAGAGCATCACCGGCGGCGCGCTGACGCCAACGCCGGAGCAGAGCCATCGTATTCGGCGGTCGTCGAATAAGCAGGGTTCCTCGTTGTCGAAGATGGCACGCCGCTACGCCAGGACATACCTGCCGTTCACCTGTCCGACTTTTGCAAACGTCATCAAAGCAGGCAACATCGAAATTCATCAAGGCCTCATTCACCCGGACATGCCGCCCATACCGTTCGGTTTCATATTTTCTCCACGTCTCGAGCAAGGCGCGTCGAGCAACCATCAATTCATAGTGCCACCCCAGGTTCTGGAGCAACCGGAGGTCAGGTCCTGGCGGCCGGCCATTCAAGGAATGGCAGAAGCCGGGGGGCTACGAGACTATTGGTTCTACGTCACCCATGCCGAGCCGCTGCGCTGATAGGCTCTCGGCGAACATACCGTGATGCCCTCGGGCTTTCCGTTTACGCCAACAGTCCGCTCACATCATCAAGGAGCCTCAAAGACGCGTGCCCGCTAACGTAGACCAAAGCGGGGTTCGCCTGCGGACGAATAGGGCTGGGTTTTTGCAGCACGCCGGTGAGTTCCATGAGGAGCTGAGACCGGCAAGGCGAGATAGAGCATGATCTGGAATGGGCCCGTTGCCTGGGATCCAGGTCCTCATCGATCGACCAAATCCCAGTTGGCAGCGCGAAGTTTCTGCCTTATCAAGGGCGCCATCGGAACTTTTCGTCGAACTTGCGACTGGATATTCTCTTCCATGATAGTCTCTTGCGTTGTGCGGACTCCATTTAATTAGACGCTTGAATGATTTAAGGGCACCTCGAACAATGTTCGATTTTGACGCCTGATTGGGCACAAGTTCGGGTTGGGTCCTGTTTTCGATTGTCTTCCCGGCTTCTTTTTCCGCCCACTGCTTCGGTTGGAACACTGCAGACGACTCCACCGTCTTCATGCCGCGGCGAGCCGTTCCAGCGTCACCAGGCGGCGAATGTTGTAGGCCAGGTTCTGCAAGCCGATCTTGGCGCGCGCCCGCACGATGCCGATCGTTCGCACGATCCGACCGCCCGGCGAGTTCTGCTGCGCTCCGAACACATGCTCGATGCGAGCGCGTATCCGGCTCTTGGCGTGGTTCGCTCGCACTTGCGCAAAAGACAGCGGATGGTTGCGCCGACCGCGTCGATGAATCCGGCTCTTGTAAGCCGCTGGCCCTGAGTTTGCGCCTCGATCTCGGCCGACCGATAAGCGCTGTCGGCGAACACATCATTGCAGGTGTTGCCCGTGTCCAACAGCCCATCCAGCTCCTGGCTGTCGTGCACGGCCGCATCGGTCACCGCATAATGCCGGATCAGCTTGTGCTTGGCGTCCGCGTTCACATGGTTCTTGTAGCCGAAGAAGCTGCGGCCATGCTTCTTGGTCCAGCGCGCATCGCGGTCCTTCTGCCGCACTTTGGCGGGCTTCTGCTTCCACCCCGCTGGTGTGCGCCCAGCCTGCAGCTCGGCGTTCTCGTCACGACTGTTCCGCTGCGTCGGCACCGGCACGATACTGGCGTCGATGATCTGCCCGCCACGCGCCATGTAGCCCTTGGCCGCAAGATGCTGGTCGAAGCGGTCAAACAGCTTCTCGATCAGCCCGGCCTTGGCCAGCTTCTCGCGGAACAGCCAAAGCGTCGTGGCGTCCGGAATGCTGTCCTCGATCGCGAGCCCCAGAAAGCGCGAGAACGACAGCCGGTCGCGCACCTGATATTCCACCTGCTCGTCCGACAGATTGTTGAGCGCTTGCAGAACCAGCATCCTGAACATCAGGATGGCATCGAACGGCTTCCGGCCGGCGCTGCTCTTCTTGAGCTCGTCCGGCGTGAGCACCACCGCCTCGATCTCGGCGCGAAAGCTCTCCCACGGCACGAGACGATCGATGGCTTCGAGCGGATCGCCCTTCGCTGACAAGGCTTCCAAGCGCTTATCGGCATCGAAAAATCCCAGCTGACCCATCGTCGCCTCTGCGAATCAAAATCTCACGCATCAGATTCGCACAGGTCGGGAGAAGGAGCTATTTTTCGAGGTGCCCATAAATTGGTAGCAAGACCATCTCCCAACTTAACACAAATCAATGACACAGCCCGTTGCAGCACAACATACGATCGAGGTTAAAAAAGGCACAGCATGCGACGATGTACACATCGAGACCTATGATTTGGCAGAGGCCGACCAGCGCCAGGTGCGGCAACCGCGTGGTCACGGTGCGGAGCGGCTCGACCAAGCGCGGGATCAGATTTCGTTGCCCTCGTGGCCGTAGAGCCAGACGATGCAGCCTCCCGCCGGGCCTGCAGCGCGTCGATAGGCCGCCCGAACGACCGGCGCCGGGCTCGGGAATGTGATGCAGCACGCCGATCGAGACCACGAGATCGAGTGCGAGATCGGGCGGCAACTACTCGCCGGGCACCTGCTTGCATAGGTCGACGCGGTCCGCGCGCGCCGCCGTGTTGTCCTTCAGCACCAGCATGGCCGCGAAGGTTCGACCGCACGACGTGGTCCGCGCCAGCGTCGAGCAACATGTTGACGATGCGCCCCGTGCCGCTGCCAATGTCGGCGATCCGCTCGGCCTTTACCTCGTCGAGTGAAAGCAACGGCCCAAACAGATCGGTAAGCAGATCCGCCGAACCGTAATATCCCGGATTGTCGCGGAACGCGGTCCATTGCTCGCCGAAATCCCGATCGTCTGGTCCTTCAAATCCGGCATGCACCCGCTCCCTCGGACCGCAACGCGCGGCGCGGCCGAAGGGGGGGCAAGGCCCGTCCACGCAGATCGCCCACCGTCAAGATCGGCCACAGCGCGAAAGCATTGTCGCTGCTCCCCTCGCGATGCGCACGCCATAGCTGCCGCACCGGCTCCGGTTTCAGGAAGGAGCCAGAACATCAGCCTCATGGTCGAGCACCCGGTCGCGATCGGCCGCAGGTCGCCGCGTCGCAACAGGCGCGAGATCGGAACGTTGAAGCCGTGCTTGCGGGACATGCGGCATTCGCGCGGCATCCCCAGGCGCTCGGCGAGCTTGCGGAGCACGTATTCCGGCGGGCCCTCGGGCCAGGATTCAGCAGTGACACGTCGAGACTTACCGGCGAGGTCCATGACCCGCCGGTCGAGAAGCGGAACGCGCACCTCAAGACCATGGGCCATGCTCATGGCGTCGACCTTTGCGAGCACGCTTTGCAGGTGGAATCGCTGGTCGGCGATCATCGCCCGATCCAGCACGTTGTCATGCGGCTCCGAGTAGTACGCGGCGTATTCCGCGTACGGGTCGGCCGACGCAAGGTCGGCCATCTCGGGGCCGTAGATCTTCTCGGCGAGAAAGCGGGGAACCAGCCGCCGCCAATACAGATGCGGCTGTCCCCGACTTCGCTAAGCGCCGAGCGCAAACCGGGCGACTGCGCCGCTGCAGGCAGCCGCTTCTCGTTGCCGCGTTCACCGAGGCATAGGCGACGCGTCCGATACGCCCGGCAAGCCGGCGGGAACGAACGGCGCGCGCGCTCCGGCCATAGGTCGCGGCATAGGTTTCATATCCGCAGAAGAATTCGTCTCCACCGTCGCCGGACAGGACAACGTGAACATGCTCGACGAACTGCACCGGCGAGATGATAGAAGGCGAGCGCTCCGGTGTCGGCGCATTGGCCGTCGAAATGATAGACGACCGCCCGAAACGCAGCCTCGGCGTCCTGCCGCTTCGCCGTCGAGACGTTGTGCGACAGCCCGGCGGCGGTCGCGATCTCCCGCGCCACCGAGTCTCGTCATGGCTGTTCTCACCGAAGCCGGCCGTGAACAGCGGCACCTTCAGACCACGCCGGCCGAGCGTCAGGCTAATCAGGAGCTGTCGATGCCGCCGCTTTGCAGAACGGCGAGCGGCACGTCGCTCACGAGCTGGCTCTTCACCACCGTCTCGATCGTCATTGCAGCCGGAAACGCGCCTCGTCAAGATCATCATCTGGGCGCACGCCGCGGGCGCCAGAACTGCCGCTCTCTCCGCTCGCGCTCCGTGAATGCAACACGCTGCCCGGCGGGACCTGCCTGATGTCCCTTTACAGGCTCGTCGCGCTCCCGGCATGGCCGGCCGCAAGGAAGGTGTGCAGAGCCTGCGGATCGATCGGCGCTCGATTTCGCCGCTTGCCTAAGGCCTTGATCTCGCTTGCAAGAGGACGCGTCTGCTCCTTTCGGCATAGTACAGCGGCTTCATTCCGATGCCGTCGCGCGCCAGGAGCAGGCGGCGTTCCTGGCGGTCCCACAGCCCGATGGCGAAAAGTCCTTCCAGCCGTTCGAACATCGCATCGCCCCAGGCGAGATAGGCGTAGGGCAGGATTTCCGTATCGCAGGTCGTGCGGAAGACGACGCCGAACGTCGCTCGAGCTCGCGCGCAGCTCGCGGTCGTTGTAAATCTCGCCGTTGTAGGTGACGACAATGCGCTCGGATGCATCGGCCATGGGTTGGTGGCCGGCCGCCGAGAGATCGCGGATCGCGAGCCGTCGGTGGCCGAGGCCAATAGCACCTTCGACCCACAGCCCAGATCCATCTGGGCCACGATGGATCAGCGCTGCGGACATCGCGGCGAGGACCTTTGGTTCAACCGGCCGCGCTGAGAAGGAGGTGCCCGCCCGGCCTGACAACGTCAATGAGGTTGGCGATCGCCGTGGCGTTGTCCTCGATGTGCTCGAGCACATTGATGCTCACGATCGCATCCGCACCCTCGGGCAGGAGTGCGTGCAGCTGCGGCCGGTCGAGGATATTACATCGTTCGAACCGCCTAGCTGGAAAGTTGGCACAGGCGGCAGTGACGCTCTCCTCGTCGAGATCGATGCCTAGGTACTGACCGCATTCTCCGAGGAACACGCTATAATGGCCGTGCCCAATCCCGACCTCGAGGATGCGCCCGCGCAGATAGGGGCGGAACGTATCCACAAGCCATTTCATGTAGTTCTGCGCGTCCGCGATCGCGGACGAGTAGGTTTCGGCCCCGATTTCAAGGGACTCACCTGAAGTAAGCGTCGAAGCGGGAGAGGAACACCTCGGCTCACGGTCGACGCCATCGCAAAAAAAATCATGATCAGTTTCCATATGCTCTAACCAGTGTACCCCTTTTGGGCGCGCAGGATCAGGATGCGCCGCAGGTTTTGATCCCGATAGTGAACCACCCAAACCGCTGACAAGATAATGCGCCTACTTATTCTTTGACCGACGGCGAAGCTCCGCCTCTCGTTGCTGCCATTCGGCTGACTGACGGCGAACCTCCGCCTCCGCTTGCTTCCGTTCGGTGATCTGACGAGCGAGGCTCCACCTCAACTTGCTCCGCTCTTTAACTGACGGCGAACCTCCGCCTCCGCTTGCTTCCCCTCGGTGATCTGACGAACGAGGTCCACCTCTTCCCTGCGCCGCAGATCGTGGGACGCGGAAAGCTGGCCAAAAGCCCAGTCGAAGCCGCGAGAATAGTGCAGCCGAAGTAGGGTCTCCTGCTCGAATGCCTCCGCCTGCACCTCGTTCAGGGTCAATATTGGCGTTTCGGACCTTTGTTCCGCCTTCGCGATCTGCTTGCCTCGAACCGATGACCGCCGTGTGGATGCAGAATGAGTTCGTCGGCCGTTCGTTCGGGCCGGCCGCAAAGGCGAATTGGACGGGGTCCACGTCAAAACGCGAGAGGGCCGCGACGCTCAAGCCCGCGTCCGCCACGAGCCGCACCATGTGGCGGAAGGAGCGACTATGGGGGCCCGCTACCCCGACCTCGCCCGGCGGCGTGAAGCCGAATGCGGCGAGGACATCCTGATCCCTGATCCAGCCCAGGAGCTCGCGCAGCTGGCCTTCGGACAGGTGGTCGACCAGGCCGAAGCTCACAAGCAACCCGTCACGGCCACCCGCGCCCTGCCAGGCCTTGTGCACTTCGGCAAGAGCGTCCTCAAGACGCACGCACCCCGCCTGGATTCCAGCCGCGACCGAGATAGCCGGTACGTCGGCCGTTTCGAGAAGCCGCCTTCGGCGCCCCTGCGCCAGCAGCGAGCTCAACCACGAAATCGGGTTCGAGCCGGCGCATGATCGAGGAAACGATCGAGCTCGTCGCCGCGCGGATCGCTGACGCGTCCGGCTCCGAACTCCTGAATTGCTTCATCAGGTCCGGGTGCTCGTCCGCGCGGAACACCGACCCGATCGAGCGATAGAGCTCGCTGAACCTTGGGTGGGAAAGGCGAAACTCGGATCGATCTGCGAGGAAGCGAAAAATCCCGGCCCGCACGTTGGTGCCCCACATGCCGATGCAATCATGCATCAGGATGACACCGCCCGGGGCCAAAGCCTCGGCTGCGAGCCGAAGGTCTCGCTTCTACCGCGGACGCATAGTGCAGCCCGTCTATGAATATCAGATCGAACGGCCCGTGCTCGGCGCAAACCGCCGGCCCGACCACCGGGACCCGCGCACCGGAATTGCTTCGGATCGATGAGAAAGTATCGCCGATCGCGAAACCACCTTCCACGAATTGGATGTGGCCCTCGACCCCGAGCTGTCGGGCAGCGGCCCTCGCGACCTCGTGAGTACGCACGGCGCCTTCAAGGCTACCCAGATTGGAACCCATGCTGCCCATCTCGGTCTCGAGCGGCAGGTTCGGATCGATGGTGACGATGGTGGCGGTCGCGTCCGCTAACGCCATCAGGAGCGTCGACACCCCTACGTAGGTCCCGACCTCTAGGATGCGCTGCGGGTGCTGCGCGCGTGTCGCTTCGACCAACATCTCGGCGTCAAGTTCTGGAATGCACCACTGCCGGATCGCGGCCGTATCAAATCCCGCGGACCTCATAGGTGCCCAACACGCGCCGAAACACGTCCGCCGGAGGGACTCTCGCTGGGCGAAATCCGAGGTCTGCTTCATGGCAAAAGAGAACCCTCAGCATCCGGCGGATTTGGGCCTGCAGGTACGTGGCTGATGCGTGTACGCTCATGTGCGCTTGCGGGACCGATGACAGAAGTCGTAGACGCGAATCGTCTCCTCGACCATTCGGGTAATTCCGAACTGCTGGCGCACCCATTGGGGCCCCTTGATACGGGCGGCCTGCAGCACTGCCGGATTATCGTGCAGCCATTTGATGCGTCCCGCAAGATCCTGCGGCGCATTGGTATCTACTACCCAGCCGGTAACCCCCGGCTCGAGTGCCTCTTTCGCACCCCCGACATCAGTCGCCACGACTGGCGTGCCGGCCCATTGCGCCTCCAGGAGCACGTTCGGAAGTCCCTCCCCAAAGGACGTCAGCAGGAACAGGTCCATGATCGACATGGCCGACAATACGTCATTCGTGACTCCTGCTAAGGTAAGTCGATGGGAGATTCCTTCTCGTTCCGCAACCTCCAGGACCGCGTCACGCTTTGTGCCCTGCCCGAAGATCACAAAGTGCATGTTGGAGAACTGTCGAGCCAGCAGTGCCGCGGTCTGGACCCAAAGGATTGGACGTTTCTCTTCCTCCAACCGGAAAACGCCTCCGATCACGAAACTGCCCTCCGGGATTTTGAGCGAAGCCCGGAGATCGGCACACTCGCGGACCGAAAGCCGCTTCCGGTCTCCGAAATCAACAGCATTGTGGACTACCTTGATCCGATCACGTGGGATCCCAATCCAATCCGCGTAGTCGTCTGCGCCGGCGCGACTGTTGTTGATGATTGTAACGTTGGGCAGCTGCGCGAGCACCCGATAGGCAGGATCCATGTAAGGCTGATAAAGAGCGAAATGACTTGGATTGATATTCCGGCCCGAGATGACGACGCGGGGGACACCCGCAAGCGCTGCGGCCAGCCCGCCGCGCACATTATCCCAGTCGAGCCAGGTGTGTACCACCTCAGGCCGCAGCTCAGAAAATTCGCTAAAAAGATTGCCGATGTCGACGGCAAGCCCCGCCGGCAGCAACCTAGCGATCTGCTTTAGCCCGTCGGGCATTGAGGCGCGGTCGGATGACTCTGTTCGTCGGCGGATCTCGCGGGCGCGAATGCCTGCAGTTTGCACCGCAGGTAGATAGAAATCGTAGCGGTGCCTAGTGCCCGAGGTTAGATAATGGCAGAGCAGCTGCACGCTTTCGAAGCGGTGCTCGGCGAGCCCCCTCAAGGTGTAGACCACCTGCCGCTCCGCGCCCCCCGGAGCGAGGCTGCCACACACGAGCACGACACGGCCCGGGATTGCCTCCATGCTCGGGGGCCGATTTCGCAGCATATACCTGAAAACCCTGTCCAATGACACCGGCTGAAGGCCGCTCGGACCAGCGATTTGCGTGACAAGCTCGGACGAGCTCGGCCGGATCGCAAGAATAACGCCAGCGAGGTTGCGACGAGTTGCGCCGATCACTCGTGCGGCGCAGCTCTCAAGAGCGCCGCCACCCGCTCCTCCGGGCGCCAGACCGTCGACATACCCGCAAATCAACCTCAGGGGAACGGGCAACCAGGAGTTTGCCACGCGGCAACGCAAGCTCGCGATCGCCGCAACGCGTCGCCTCTCGAGCATGCGCCAAGTGAGCAGCCGCCAAGAGCCAACAAAATACACGTGAGTGGGCCTTGCGGGCATAGACCATTCGCCCGGCTCCCAATAGCGTCCGATGCGGAGATCCGCGCGAAGTTCCTCGGGGAGCAAGCTTTGAGCAAAACAGTACTTTGTCCCGGTACAGGAAACCCGGGGATGCGTCAAAGCCGATCGGAGCAGTTCCGGCTCGGCGGAATGACTGAAGAAGACGCAGACGTCGTCAAGGCCGCGCGCTCGGCGTCAGCGCGCGTGCAGAAGGCCTCCGGATGTTGTCGAGGTGTTTGATGCCAGCGCAGATCGATCGAACAGAGCCGTCCGGGGGCTTGTCCGTGAGCCTCCGACGAGTTGCGCCGATCACTCTGCGGGTAGCTCTCAAGAGTGCCGCCAGCCCACTCCTCCGGGCCAAGACCGCGACACCCCCGAAATCAACCTCAGGGGAACGGGCAACCAGGAGTTTGCCCCGCGGCAACGCAAGCTCGCGATGCCGCAACGCGTCGCCTCTCGGAGCATGCGCCAAGTGAGGAGCCGCCAAGAGCCAACAAAATACACGTGAGTGGCGCTTGCGGGCATAGACCACTCGCCCGGCTCCCAATAGCGGCCGATGCGGGAATCCGCGCGAAGTTCCTCGAGGAGCAAGGTCTGAGAAAACAGTCCTTTGTGCCGATACCGGAAACCCGGGGATGCTTCAAAGCCGATCGGAGCAGTTCCGGTTCGGCGACATGACTGAAGAACACGCAGACGTTGTCAAGCCCGCGCGCTTCGGCATCGGCGAGCGCACACGCGAAAAGAGCCTCCGGGTGGTTGTCGAGATACGTGATGAAAGACGCTGCGCCGTATTCCTGCGAGCCTTCGTGGCCACTCGTGCCAGCCGTTTCACTATTGGTGCGGTCTGCTTGGACCACGAGCGGTGCGGATTCATTGGCGGCTCAAAAGTCTACCTACTGGCACGCCGGAGTTGGCCAGACCGGATTCATTGAGAAGTTAAGTCGCCTCTTCTTGTCTTCGCGCTTTATTCAGGCGTTTACCTCACGACAGCGTCTTCGTGCCAGCATTTCAGCCCGGCTAAATCGAGATTAGTCAAAAAAGTCCTAATCTACGCAGCTCAATTGGCTTCGGGCAACGTCGGGCGGACCGAGGTCGAGGTTGCAGCTGCGGGCCCAGGTTCGACAGCCTGATGGCGAGACTACCAAGTGGAAGAGCACGACGCAGGGCCTATGAGCACCACACGTCAGCCCCGGCAGCAAGTGTAACAAGAGGTGTTTATGCAGCATCCGCGTGGCTGCGCGCGGCCAGCGTCTAACAGACGATGTGCCACCGGCCAGAGCTGCACGCCGCTCGTCTATTTGCTTGTGTCAGCTCCATTCGTCCGCTCCTTTTCAGCTCGTTCTTGGCGATGCCGCTCGTCGACCCTTGGATGACCGCCGACAGCCCCCATTCCAAGTGCGGAATGCATCGTCAATCGAGCGCAGGACACGAAATCATCCGACATGCGCCAACAATTCCAAGCAATGCCACACACGACTGACCCCTTCGAAAACAGCCAATTCAATTGGTATGCGCCCCTCCTCTAGTGGGAGTTTGGAGGCGTTCCGGCCATTAACTCTTTATAGGCCTTCTGTTGCGACTAGCACCCGATACCGACGCTTATTGGTGTTCGGATTGGAGTTGTCGCCTGTCGCGAAGTAGATCTGGTTGCCCCAATGCGAGAACCGTCCGGAGCCAATCTTTTTGATATGCTCATGGATGGAATGCGGGTACGCTAGCTGCTCCTCATCCTCAAACAGGAATACTGGCGAGTGCCCGTGCGGCGCGCGAACACTGTCGGCAACCTGCATGAACTCCCCGACCTCCTTCATGAACAGATAACCGCCCTGTTCTTTGAACGGCGGCTCGAGAGAACGCTCGAAGCAGGCCGCAACATAAACCCGTGAACCTGCAGCGATGGCGGCTGGGACCGCCGAGACGCCGGTGACGTTCACTCGATTGCCGTCAAGGCTGGCGGGACCGATCAGCGTCTTCCCGGAGAAAGCTAATAGACAGGCACCGGACGGTATTACTGGAGGGTCGGAGACAACCCCGGTCCAACCATTTTCCGCAGTGTCGAAAGGCCCTCGGACAAGACGACCGAACCGGCGCGATAGGAAGCGGCTGCTCCTTATCGGCGTATCGATGATGGTTCCTGCCGGCGCCTCTCGGCGAAACACGAATTCGTTGCATCCGATGCCGTCGGAGCGGTTAACCACGTTGATGAGCCGGAAGCCGTCCGCCCCGTACACATCTACGATGGCTTCCACCGGCGCGCACTCATAAGGATACCCCCCGACCCAGTCAATCCAGTCGTGCCAGCGGCTCATGCCTCGGGTAGAAACCCGTTCGTACTCCTTCCAAGTTGTCAGCCACTCGTTGAAACGCCCCGCCCGGTATTGTTTGTATGCAGCAGTACCTTCCTCTCGCGCAATGATCCCAACGGCCATCAGATACGCGAAAGGAGGCGGAAGGGCATTATAGAGCTTCTTGACCCGGGTCCAGTAATCGGTGATTTGTCCAAGCTCATTATAAATGGCGATGAAGAGCTCGCCGCCCGGACGCACCAGCTGCTTGACGTTCTCGAGCGCTTGCCACATCGCGCCGGTGTGATGGAGCACACCCCAGGAATACACAATGTCATAGGTTCCGAGCGTCGTCAGATATCTGGTATCGAGCACCGAGCCCTGTTGAACGGTCCAGTTAGCATCCTCAGGAAAGTACCGGCGCCGCAATTCGTTGGTACAAGCCACGGAGACTGTGTCGTAATCGAACGAGTGCACCTTGGCGCCAAGCCGACGCGCCGCAAGCGAGAATAATCCGCTACCGCTACCGACGTCGATGAATTTCCGGTCGTCGAGTCGATGCACGCCCAGCATGTCTCTCAACGACTTTTCGGCGAGCTCGATCCGTTCATCATTGAGAGTCGTCAGGAAACGCGACCAATTCTTGCCGAATTCGAAACGCTCCCCCTGTCTAACTTCGGCTCTATGCTGTTGCGTAACATCGTACATTTACGTGTCCTGCTTTCTGACGTTAAGCCAGTCTTGGGGGGCAGCGCCTCTTGATACGCCACCATCCGTCAGTGATGGCGCCCTGATCGTTATAAATGGCAATGAATAGCTGGCCACCGATGGGCGCGAGCCGCGCTCGATGAGCCAGCAGGGGTCGTCCTTGAAGTAGCGGCGGTGCAGCTCAACAGTGGAGGCGACCGACTGCGGGTCGAAATCGAAGGAATGGACGCGGGCGCCGAGCCGCCGCGCTGCTAAGCTAAACAGACCGCTACCACTGCCCACATCCAGAAAGGAACGCCCCTCTAACCGATTGCATCCTAAAAAATCGCGTAGTGATGTTTCCGCAAGCGCGCGATGCGCTCGTCGTTCAAAGTCCGCAAAAAACGCTGCCAGTTCTTGCCAAACTCAAAGCGCCTGCCCGGCGCGGCTTCTTGGTGTGCTCTGTCACCAATCTCGCCATGTCGCGTTGGATTTCAGCGCCTGTCAATCATCGGCGGCGGAGGTATCCATTTACGTTGAAGGTGACGTTGCGGCCAAAGAAGTCGCAATACGACCGGTCGACCTCGAAGGCAGGGTGCGCCGCTAGGAACTCCTCGATCGCCCGCAGCGGTCCACCATCGTAGAGATGAGCGTAACCCATGGCTGTGACGATTAAATCTTCGACAGCGATATATTCCCCGGATTCCAGAAGCGGCCCCAGGTGGCTCAGGATGGCAAGCGTCATCTTGTAATGGTGGCCGGCGTCGTCGACTACTAGGATCGGCCGCGGCAGGGACCGGATCCACGAGGCGGGCAAGTCCCGACAATCGTGAGCACGTCGCCGGTGTGGAAAGTAATCCTAGGATCAGCGAGTACGGGCGGTGCTGCAATATCCATTGAATGGACGTGCCCATCGATGCCGAGGATCCGCAGCTGATCGGCGAACCACAGGGCGCTCCCCCCAGCAAGCGTGCCGAATTCAAGGATAGTCCTCGGCCTTAGACGGCCCAGGAGAAGCTGGTACAGTGCGAGATCAAAGGGCGACTTGGCACAACGGATTCCCTATAGCTGTAGTTGAGTGTGCCGGCTTGGATCTGAACCAAGGCGTGGCCCTCGAGGGTCGAGGAGCTGCTCTCCTTCGAAGGCTCAAACTCGATCAGCGCCCTGTATCTCCTGCCGTTCTCGAGGGGGGAGCTTTCGTCACTTGTCGAGAAGATGAGGGTCTCTTCCCAATGGGAGAATCGCCCCGCGCCGAGCTTTTCGATCGCTGTGTGGGGAGCGTGGGGAGGACCAAGCTCCCTGTGATCCTCGAATAGTCGTGTCGTCGACCGACAGGGGTTCTTTAAATCATCACCGAGCACCCCCGCCCGAAGGGAAGCCGCTAGGCTAAAGCCGCCGCGACGCTCGATCGCCGAGCTCGGGATTTCGAACAGTTCGAACGGCATCAGATCGCCTCACCGAAGCTCGGACTCATCAGGCGGAAGAGCCAGCTTCCGACCACGAGGAGCAAACCGGACATGAGGATCGCGACCACCCACACCACGGATGACGTGATGTTCTGGCAGAAAAGCGCATCTCGATGGATCCACACCAAGTAGGAAACGGGTTGAGATAGAACAGCCGCCAGAGCGCGAGAGCTTGTAGCTTGCTGACCATTCTCACGGATATCGCGACCGATCTAACTCGCCCAATTTCGCAAAGAAGCGTTGGAGGTTCGAAGTTGCCATCAGCCATGGGAAAATCACGGCTCTTGAGCATTCGCATTCAGAGCTTCCTGGCCAAGATGTGGTGGGCGCCCTTGTGCGGCTCGGCGGCGTTGAGGAAGACCGGCTTGGAAAAGCCGTTGGCGGAACACCAACCCTCTAGCGTCGCCGCGTCAATCGTCCAATTGTAGAAGGTGTTCAGCATGTCTTGATAGTTGATTGCGTTCTTTCGGTCGTTGGCCGTGAGCTCATCGATAAAGGCGCGCCGCTCTTCCGGTGTCTTGAGCTCCCGATGATAATGCCGGCGGGACCGCAGCACGAACTCAGAGGCGTGGTAGGTGGGGGCATACACCATGCAGTAGAGCTCTCCCCCGGTTTAACCGTGAGGGCCACGTTTTCGAAAGCCAACCTAGGATCATGTGTGCACATGATGACCCCCCAACACAGCGTGAAATCAAATGCGGCGTGCAATTCACTCCGTTTCGATTTGATGTCAAATAGATTTAGGTTCTCTACATCGTTCGTAAAGCGGCGGGTCGAACTCAGGCCGTGCTCTGATACGTCCACAGACTTGACCCGTGCGCCGAGTGATACCAACGTTTTCGTCCAGCGTCCCGCACCGCAGCCAATGTCTAGACACCGTTTTCCTTGAAAGTGATCGATCGGGAATTTTGGCTCGAGATACAGGCGGCCGCCAATGCCGCGCCGCTCTGCTCGCTCGCTGCGGCCGCTCAGCTTCTTGACGAGATCGCTCAGTGGTCCCCAGCGCTTGCGTAGGAGGTAATCCTCAACGCCAGTCATCTCGAGAATTCGGTCATCAATGTACTCGTTGGAAGTTTCCACGCCGGTATGTTGATGAAATCCGATCTTGCGTTCCAAGAAAAGCTTCCATTGCGCGTCGAACTGCTCGTGATAAGGAACCGGATAGTATTCGCCGGAGAACGCGTCAATCCAGATAACCCGGTCGTCATCAAAATGCGGATTGCGCTGCATGTCTCGAGGCTCCGCGATCGAAAGATACGGTCCGAACCATAACACGGGATTTGAACCACCGTCTTGAGCTCCGCAGGGCGCGCGGGGGCAGCGCCGGGGAAAGATTAGAAAGATGGCCTAGCACACGTCCGAGGGCGACAGCGTCAGAGGGGGTCTGCTGCACCAGAAGTCGCGCTCCGCACGCGGCGCTACCTGGAGGGGGGCGGGTGCGGAAAAAAATCGCTCGCCCACCTACGGTACAGGCTACGAAATCGTAATCGAACGAGTGCACATTAGCGCCGAGCCGACGCGCAGCAAGCGAGAATAATCCGCTACCGCTACCGACGTCGATGAATGTCCGGTCGTCGAGTCGGTGCATGCCCAGCATGTCTTTCAACGACTTTTCAGCGAGCTCAATCCGTTCATCGTTGAGCGTCGTCAGGATGCGCGACCATTTTTTGCCAAATTCAAAGCGCTCGCCCTGACTGACCTCGGCTTTATGCTGTTCAGTAACATCGTACATTTACCTGGTCCTGCTTTCCGCAGTCAGTCAGACACAGCCGGGCGTCTTGCATCAAATATCGAAAACAGATCGAGCCTAGTGCCGGCCAACATGCACATCAAAATTCATAATGGAGCTGGTGTGTATGTCCAAGACCGGTTGCACCACGATCTCGAGAGCATCGAAGCGCATATCCTCTTTTGTGAAATCTTCCCGAGCGGCCGCAAGCGTCAAGAAGAAGCTGCCTCCCCCGAGGTTGGCCGTGAAGTCCAGGGAAATGTTCCGCGCCTCGCCTGAGGCGAAAGGCGCCAGTGCTCCCGCGCCCGCGCTCTTCGTATCCCATCCAAATACCTCAAAACCGCGCGCGTCTCGGATCAGGAAACCAACGTGAACATCAGAAGCGGCTTCGTGCGCCTGGATTCGATAGATCAACCGGTACCGCTCGAGTGATCTCAAAATGTGCACCTTGCGATCGTCCGCGTCCTCTATGTGGGCGCTGATGATTTCGACACGGCGCAGGCCATAGCGCATCTCACGCCCTGCAGATTGAACCGGAGGGATGGCAGTGGCCTCGGCCGAACAATCCATTTGGGAAGTAAGCGGCGCCGTCATCTCCAACGCAACCGCCGTCAGGTTATCGACAGTAGCTTCATGTATGGTGCCGGATGAGGTTTCGACGCGTGCTGTGCCATTGAGCGCTGCGTTTTCGCCCAACTCAGCGCTGGTCGCCATCTTCACCTGGGCGCGCGACGGCCCAAAAAGCATCTCGTGGTATAGATTACCGATACGATTTGGATCGCCGTCGGCTATCATGCGGCCACCCTCCAGCAGAACCGCACGGTCGCAGATCGCAACCACCTGATTGATGTTGTGACTGACCAGGAGAATTGACTTGCCGCGGCGCTTGAAATCGCGAATTCGGTCAAAAGACTTGAGCTGGAACCGTGCATCGCCGACCGCCAGTGCCTCGTCCACGATGAGTACGTCCGGATCGACACAGGTCGCGACCGCAAAGGTCAATCGTGCTTGCATGCCGGTCGAATAGGTACGAAACGGCTGGTCGATGAAATCCTGCAGTTCTGAGAATGAGATGATCTCATCGAGCCTCTCGGTCATCTCTGCCCTGCTTAGACCCAGGCACATTCCACCCAGGAAGATATTCTCCCGGCCGGTATAATCCATGTGGAAGCCGGTGCCGAGCTCGAGGATCGCGGAGATGCGGCCCTCGACCGTAACCGTGCCAGCCGTTGCATCGAGCGTGCCGGCAACGATACGAAGCAGGGTGCTCTTGCCGGCGCCGTTTCGGCCCATGATGCCCACGACCGAGCCGCGCGGCACGTCCATTGTAATGTCGCGAAGAGCCTGGAATTCGTGATGATGCTGGCGCCCCGTCAACGCCTCGATCAGCATATCGCGAGAATTGCGCCAGACACGAAACGTCTTGCTGAGGTGGGAGATCTGGACGGCAGCGGTCATCACAAAGCATTTCCGAACGATGGGCGGAGCATGCGAAAAACCCGCCAGCCCACTACAAAGAACAGGACGCCGAGAACCGGCGTAAGGACCCAAGATGCGGGACGAGTGATCGCGCCATAGAACAGCGCGTCGCGGAAGCACCAGATGAGATGGCTGAACGGGCTGAACATGAATACCTGCTCGACCCAATGAGGAACGCTCGCTGGGGGATATAAGACCGGGTGCAGGAACAGCGCTACTGTCAGGAGGACGCCAGTGATATCCTTGATGTCGCGCAGGAAGACCCCCAAGCTTGCCAGCGCATATACGAAGCCAGTAATAAGAACGAAGTAGAACAGCAGGGCCATCGGGGTTAGCACAAATAGAGCAAACAGGCCGAGGCTGTTGTTCATCAGCGAGCCGATCACCAGGATGACGATTCCGACCAGCAGAGATGGATAGGTCGCGAGTGCCACCTTCAGCGGAAGAATTTCGCTCGGAAAGACGATCTGTTTGACGAGATTCGCGCTTCCCACCACGGCAGAGGGGGCGCGGCCGAGAGCATCCTGCAAAGCCAGCCAAGGAGTGAGGCCAGAGAGCACAAAAAGCGCGAACTGGAGGCCGGAATCGCCCGCCCCCAGGCGAAGCCGCATGACATACATGAACGCGAACACGTTCGCTGCGAGCAGCAATAGCGGTGCGCCAAACGCCCAGACACCACCCAGCGCGGTACCGGCATAACGATCTAACAGCTCGCGCCGAGTCATTTCCAGTACTAACTCCTTGTACCGCGCGAGGGTGCTGACGGCCTCAGTCAATGCCGCGATATTAGAGCGGGGATCGAACATCCGTCTTAGTAATAAGCTCATGCACCGGCTCCTCGCCGTTAAGTTTGGCGTCCGCTATGTCCTGCAAGACCGTTCGCTATCTGGCGCTTTATAAAATCAACGGAAATGTGGTCAATCATGGAGCGAAAGGATACGTCAAAGCTGAGCTCGAACTGATGGTTCATACGAGACCATGGCGGCAAACACCGAAAAACCCGGTGCAAACCGTGGCCCGGACGGGGTGGACCTCGCGCGTTCAGATAGCAGGCCGCAATTCAGATCGGCGGGCATGTCTCGAGGCGATACACAAGCTCCCTCTAAACCAACGAACCCCGAATACCGAACGGAGCTGGATCCTCATCGGAGATCGAGCCCATTTCCGCGGTAGCAAAACGATCCCGCTGTGATCAGCTCGCCCTCGCCATCGCCACTGCATTTAACTCGTTCATGGCTTCGGCCGGCGCGGCTGGATGGCTGCGTAGCCAGTTCTCAAGAATATAGAGCGACCACACGCGATATGCGTTGAAATCACGCTCCATGCCGTCAAGATAGCGGCCGAGCAGCCTGCGGTCGAGCCATGCCGGCAGGCGTGCATCGTTGCCAAGCACGAGCGAGCGGGTGATCGGTAGAAGTTTGCCGGCGCTCCACAGATCCATTGGCAGCCCAAAACCGCGCTTCGGACAATTCATCCAACTCTCCGGCAGATAGCGCGACGCGACTCGTTTAAGCACGAGCTTGCCGTTTCCGTGCCGGTAGCAATCGTTCGCCGCGAGTTGTTTCGCAAAATCCGCCACCTCAATTCCAAGGAGCGGCGCCCGTACCTCGAGGGAATGCTGCATGCTCATGCGATCGACCTTCGCCAGCACCGCGCCGGGCATATAATTTAGTGCGTCTGCTTCCCGCAGGACGTTCAGCAAGGGACGGCGGTCCTCGTCGACCGCGCGGCGCATCTTTGCGAGCCGCTCTGCAAGCTCGACTGGGATCTCGCCGATCGCTGCCTCGAGTTGATCATCAGGGTACACCAAGATGCGAGTTGACCAGTACACCTCCCCGGCGCGCCACCCCGGAAGCAACCAACTTCCCTTTCGCTTGCGCTCCCATTCGTCCACCGTCACGAAATAACGGCCGTAACCGCCGAACATTTCGTCACCTCCGTCTCCAGATAGCGCCACGGTGACGTGCTCCCGAGCGAAACCACTCAAGAGGAAAGTTGGCAAACAGGAGCTGTCGGCATTCGGCTCGTCCAGCACAGTGCCAATATGATGGCCGAGCTCGATGGCATCGGCGGTCAAGACTCGGTCGCGATGGTCGGTGCCCAGCATGCGCGCGATCGCGGCAGCGTCGAGATGCTCCGAATCCGGATGATTGGCGAAGCCGATGGAAAAAGTCTGGAGCGGAATCCCGAGCTTCTTGGTGACAAGGGCGGCGACCGTAGATGAATCAACGCCACCTGAGAGGAAGGCGCCCAACGGCACGTCGCTAATCAGGCGGCGACGCAGTGAAGTGAGAAGGATCGCCTCGAGTTCGTCAGCGAGGTCATCGAGGGAACGCACCGAGTGCTCTGCGGCGCTCGTCTCGAACCTGTAGTATGGTCGGATTGTAACATCGCCCGAAGGACCAACGGTGAGGTACGAAGCCGGCGGAAGCTTGCGCGCGCTCCTGTAGATGGTCTGCGGCGTCGGCACGTACTGAAAGCAGAGGTAGCTCGCAATCGTTGAGCGGTCGATGCGGGCGTCGAAACCTGGAAGATTGGCGAGCGAATGCAGCTCGGAGGCGAAAGCAAAGTAATCCTCGTGATCAACGTAATAAAGTGGTTTCTCCCCGAAGATGTCCCGAGCCAGCAATAGCTCCTGACGGTCGATGTCGTAATGGCCCAAAGCAAACATCGCATCGAGCCGCACCAGCGCCTCTTGGCCCTGCTGCTCGAGCATCTCCAAGAGCACCTCGGTGTCGCTGCTCGAGCGGAACGCCGCACCTCGCGCCTCCAGCTCGCCCTTCAGCTCCAAGAAGTTGTAGACCTCGCCGTTAAACGCGATTACGGAATGGCCTGTTCTCGAGACCATCGGCTGGTGGCCAGCGGAGCTCACATCGATGATCGAGAGGCGGCGATGAGACAATGCGCAGCGCCCATCGGGCGACAGCCAGACGCCGAAGTCGTCCGGGCCGCGGTGCCGCATGCGGTCCGCTGCTTCCTTAGCGAGCTGCCCTAAGCGAGCCGGGCCGAGCTTCCCGCGTTTGTCAACAATACCGGCGATCCCGCACATCGCATCCTCTATCGATTGTCCGAACCGCTCACGTCTTTATTTGATAGGGACTCGGCAAAGAAACCGTTTTCAAGGAATGAGTGAGATCGTTGCTTTCAACTTCGCCCGTCCAATCGCTATGCACTCGCAGTCTACAATTCGACGCTGCCCAGTC
This sequence comes from uncultured Alphaproteobacteria bacterium, assembly GCA_963835165.1. Taxonomy (GTDB): domain Bacteria; phylum Pseudomonadota; class Alphaproteobacteria; order Rhizobiales; family Xanthobacteraceae; genus VAZQ01. Next base: position 122,327 of record CAWIGD010000006.1, on the reverse strand, counting down.
ACGACGCAACTCGGAGGTGCTCAGCGGCCTTGTTCGACATGCAGAGCCAGCGATGGTTGAGGCAAGCTGCCGCCGCGAGCCGCTAAATTGCCCATGCTACCGCACTCCGGGTGACGCGCAGTCACCCGGCTGGCCGAAACCTGGGCCAATTACTTCACTACGCCGCAGCGACGTAACCGGCGTTGAGCACCACTCGTACCTTGCGGCCCAGCAGTTCGAGCAGAATGGTCACGCGCTCGCTGTCGGTCATCCCTTCAAAGAGGCCGAGATGAGCGGCGAACACGCCATCGAGCACGCGAACCGGATCACCTAGCGCGAAAGCGTGGCTGCCGCTCCAACCGGATAAAACCGCACTCATCCTCGCGCTCTTTGAGTGAGGTTAGGACTGCCTCCGGAACTGGCGCAGGTACATCCCCGTTGCACACGAGGCGCGCGACGCCGATTGTCGATTGAATCGAACGCCAACGTTGCGCGGCCATGTCGACCGCGATGAACAGGTACCGGGGGAACAAGGCGCAGCCACCGTATCGACCCGACGGGCGTGCCGCCGTTTCTTGAGATATTGCGGCAGGTAACTCTCGAAACCCTGGCGGCCCGAGATGCGCCGCCGCCTTGTGCTCAGCGTGCGGCTGGGTCTGCACTACATACCATCGGGTGCTACCGATCATGACAACAATCCTCTGCCCATTGTCCGCACAGCCGGACCGCAACGTTAGCGCCAATGTGCGTTCCGCTCGTTCATCGCCGCGCCGATCTCCACGTCAGTCAGCCCACCTTACCGAGCGCCTCTTGACGCGGGCGCTTGGGATAGACGTTCATGAAGCCGCGCGCGACTTTGAACTCGGAGGAGAGCCGATGCCAGCCGTCACAGTTTGACGGACTCGAGCGCCGCAAACACGCCATAAAGGCCGACTCATTTTTCCGTTGATTTCGCCACCCCCGCATTGTCGGACAGGATTTAGAGCGTTCACATCTGAACGTCAAGCACGTTCAGGCGGTGAACACTGCCGAAGCGCGGGACGGCGGCTAAATCACGCTGCGCTACTCTACAAGCGATTGCTAAAGCAACAATATTCATGCAAGAGTTGTACTCAGCCGATCCGCCCGGGGCGCGATTGCGGATTTCATGCCCGCCGTCAGCAACTTCGCTCCCCACCCGAACTCCTAGCATTGACGGCACAAGCACGCGATCGACTGCCCATCCGTTCGACAGCTACTGCAAATGTTTCCTGAGCGGCTATGAGATCAGTAATGACGACGGCCTGAAATTCCCCCATCGACCTTTTCGAAGGAGGCCACAACCGAAACACCCAAGAACGTCGACAGGCTCGATTGCTGGTCCACGATCGCCGCAATCTGAATCCCCGCCTCCAGCGCACTAAATCTCGCAATTTCAGCAAGGTCCGATACGCCGGCGAAGACAACCCGGCTGTATCCTTGCGAACGCGCCGCTTCAAACACCGATGCACAGTCCTCTCTGGCCCTCCGGAAGAGGTCAAACGAATAGGACATGTATTCAAGGGTAAGCCGAGTCTTCTCGGCAAAGCCCTGCGGAGTAAGATAATACGCATACCGCCGAGCCGGGGCCTCGGCCATCTTCAGAAGCCCCTTATTGACACACCGCTTGAGATAGATGTTGACCAGACCGAGCGCGATCCCGAGTTCCGCAGCTAACCGTCGCTGTGATTGGCCGCTCTCGCGTTCCACAGCCTGTAGGAGCCCGAGTAAAATTCGGTCGTTTTGGTTATTTCGGCCGGGCGAAATGGGGCGCACAGGGTTTTCCTTCGTTCACTGGTAGACTGTTCACCGAATGAACGTCAAGAGTTGCGGTGGCCCAACCGTGCGTTTGGAAGGATGATTCGCTCCAACAATCGCGCCAGCACTGTCAGATGCTCGCGAGTCACTATCATGCGCCGGCACTGGGTCCGTTTTGAACGGAAAGCTTGAGGAATAAACTAGAGCGACAGTCCGGTGAAACTCACATCCAGAGCGGACAGAAATCGGTGTCCTGGCCTGCTCGGGACAATTCGTCTGCGGCTGTCACATCGAAAAAGATCACGTGATGACTCGCTGCCGATCGGCGGTTCCGCACACTGAATTTCCATGCACAGACATCCGGCATTTGCAGCACCTCTGGCGGCGCCAGATAAATATTGCCACCAACGGGACCAACTCCCATGACAAACGCAAATGGCGGAGCGGGTGGCTGACCGTTGAGGATGGGCCCAAAGTCACTCTCCCAGTACGAGGACCGAAAAAGTTCGACAAACTGTGAAAAGTGCATCGCTGGAACCGAAAGAGGCTTAGCTTCATGGTCGGGAATCACCACGAAGCCAGCGATGTGCCGTCCGCCGAGCACGATATGCTGATCTGCTTGCGGCACGGCCGTCGAACGGACCGCAAACTCTCTTGCCAAAGCGTGCGATAAGGCGGGAACGGCGAGAAACAACACTGTCATCGCCGCGATGATTGTGGCGCCTGTCTGCCAACGCCAGGCTGGCGTCGCGCCTGCGACAACGACCGCAGGAGCGGTGAATCCTGCTGCGAAGAAACACGCGATCAGCGCGTGGGTGACATGCAGCACCCGCCAGCCATCGCCGCCAAGTACAATGGATGCCGAGAGGAAGACGCTGATGAAAAGGAAAACCCAAAAGAGGCGCTCCGTCCGAGAATTTTTTCCTCGGTGGACCAAAAAAAGACATGCGAGAAGAGTGAGAACAGCAACCAGTGCAAATCTCGATGAGACACGATAACTAGGTGAATATCCTTCGAACAAGAACGACGGCATATTCTTCAAATAATCCCAAAAATTCTGGGCAAGCGCGGACGCAAAGACGAGAGGATGTTTCCAGGATGTTCTCCCACATCTGGGCGAACAGAAACATGGCCTGCGCCCGCTCATTGGGGAGCAATCCAAGCTGCGACTCATAGGCCTCGCGACAGCCGGTCCAGTCCATCCCGAGCGAGAGGCCGCAAGCGGTCCAGGCGAAATTAGCTCCTGAATCGACGTTTGGAGCAGCATAAAGCCACCCTAGCAAACCATTAAGTACGACAACGCCAAGGACGACACCACAGGTCAGTGTAAAGATCCAAACGCGCGCGCGCAGTTCTCTCGCGAATGAAATTGCGATCCACAGCATCAGGAATGGGACCGTCAATAGGCTCCCAAGCCGGGTGGCAAGCGCGAGTGTGAGTCCTGCGAGGGCGATCAAGGCATGGGACAAAGAGTTGCGGCGAAATGCTTCGATGAGGAAGACAGCGGAAAAGAGAGTCCATATCAAAGCAAGCGGCTCGCTCAGAGTCGTGTAAAAAAAAGATCGCGTCGTGATGTAAATAAAACCTACGAATGCGATTGCTGCCCAGATGCCATAATGGCGCGCGACGGTGCGGGATGCGAGAAAGAGTGCAGCCGCAATCAGCCCGAGCTGCACCAGCAGCGTATCAACATAGGAGTACCGTGCCGCGAAGACGGTCAGCTCGCGGAACGCTTCCGCCACAGGTCGCCGGCTCCCCAGCACATCCCATTCGCCCCAGAATGCCTGACGATAGACGTCGGTGAAAAATGCTCGGGCATCCGAATGCGGGATCAACCCTGCCAAGCTCTGATAGTTCTGATCCTGCGGTCGGATGTGACCGCTCCAACCGCCCGCACTCAACGAGAACAGGAACAAGCACAGAATAACAGGTAGGCCCCACCACGCCCAAATATGGGCCAAGCGAGCTTCCATGCGCTGGTGCGATTTAAACGGGACGATGCCCAAAGTCGCCGCCCAAGCGAATCCTGTCCCCATCGCTGCAAAGACGAGTATGGTGGGAGGAAAGTACGGCTCGATATCGGCCAATAGGTCAGAGGTGCCGAAATGAAACACGGCGGTCGTGGGCAAGGCGTACCCCGCGTAGACGCCATACGCGATGGTTGTTGCGTAAGCCGCACAGGCCGCGATCACGACCGCGCTTGCGAGTGGAAAAAAGGCGAGGAGGTATGGCGCATATCGGTAGAGAGGTCCCGAGATTACGCCATCGGCGGGACCGAGGTTGCGACCGATCCACTGCCGCGCCAGCACCAGTCGCAAAAGTACAATGAGACCAAATCCCCAACGGGCAACGTCGTAAAAGGTTGAATGGAACCTCACCACATAACTTACTGAGAGCAGCAAGCGGGAGTCGTTTGAAACGCCATCAGGTAAAGCGAACGATAGTTCCCGTTCTCGCGCACCAAGCCAGCGTGCAGCTCCTTGTGCGATTTCGGGCTGCGGCATCTGTGGCAGGCCGATATCGCGCCCCGCGAGCAACAATCTCGGCCCCATCAACGTCGATTCCCGGCCAGGAACGGCTTGGATGAGACGCAGCCCCAGCCAGAAAGGGATGCCGGCGCCGATGTTTACAGCGTAGCGGCTCAGGCCATTGGTCCGATAGACGAAACGGGCCTGGAAATGATTCTTTGCGCGTCCATGCCCCATGGTCGAGAAGGGCCGCTGCCGTCGCTACCGCCAGAAGCGCCCAAAAGATGACACGCAGCAGATGTGGAAATGCGTCGGCGCGATCCACCAGATAAAGCAGGCGATCGCGCGCGCGCAGGAGTGCAGCGTTCAGTGCAAGATAAATCGCCATATCTCTACAGGACCGGAATTAGTAAGAACCAGCCGTCCCCCCGCCATGAGGAGCGCCGCGGTGCGTGTGCGCCAGCATAGGGACGAGCGGTCTCACGCTAATCGCTTCTATGCGTCATGCAGAACCCCGAAAGCGCCCCCAGCCGAATGATTTCCATGTTGCCTACAGCGCAGCTTCGCGAAATAGAGTATTTTATGGCGGGATCGGGCGGCAACCTTGAGATGATTATCTCCACTCTGAGAGCTATGGCGCGCAAGGTGTTGCCGATTTCGGTAAGGCGCTTTCTCGTTCACTCCTATCTACGACAGGAGGCGGCGTTCCGCCGTTCCTTAGAACAGCGTTTTAAGGCAAGACCGATCCCACTATCAAGCTTCCATCCCATATTCGAGCCGGACTCTCCTTTTCCAGAGGGCCCATCGTGATGGTGAACAGTGCACTGGCCGCCGGTGGGGTGGAGCGCCAGATCGTCAACACCTTGTCGGTTTTGGGACGATATACCGATCGCCGTTTGGGGATGCTGTGCTTACGCCTTGGTGAAGAGCCACACTTGGATTTCTTCAAGCCGGCGCTTGCGCAGTTCACCGGCTTTGTGCGCAACGCCATGCCGGTCGCAGAAGCGAACCGCGCGCTCGCGAGCATTCTGCCGAAATCGACCAATAAGAACCTCCGCCAAGCGATCAGCTGGATGCCGTCAGATGTTCAAGAAGAGATCCTCCGTCTTGCGGCCGAATTCGCGACGTTGAAGCCTTTTGTCGTGCACGCCTGGCAGGACAGCACAGGTATTGCTGCGACCTACGCGGCGCGAATGATCGGCGTACCGCGCGTGATGATTTCGACACGGAACGTTCGACCCACCAATTTTGCGTGGTATCGTCCATACATGTACCATGCCCACGGAGAGATCGCGCGGTGCTCTGACGTCGTAATGATCAACAACAGTGAAGCAGGAGCTACGGATTACGCGCAGTGGCTAGATATCCCTTCGGATCGTTTTGTCGTCAAGCGTAATGGTCTGGACACCACGACGATTCACCGTCCCAGCCCTTCCACCGTTGCGGATTTGCGCACCCGACTTGGTATTCCTACGGACGCCACGGTCGTTGGTTCAATATTCAGATTCTACGACGAAAAGAGGCCGTTGCTTTGGGTTGCGGCTGCGGCGGAAGTCGCCAGACATCGACCCGGAAGCCACTTCGTGGTTTTTGGCGACGGACCGTTGCAAGAAGCAGCTCGGAAGGCGGCACGCGGCATACGGAATCGACGAATGCTTCCACACTCCCGGTATGATCGAGAATATTGAAACCGGACTATCGCTGCTGGATGTTTTTCTCCTCACATCGGCCTTCGAGGGAACCCCCAATGTTATCCTTGAAGCCAGCTATCTTGGAATTCCCGTCGTTGCCACCGATGCAGGAGGCACTCGCGAGGCGATCGCGCAAGGTGTCACCGGGCACGTCGTGTCACGAGCATGTCCTGACGAAATCGCAAGAAGCGTCATCGCTGTCCTCGCCGACGCGCAATTAAGATCGCGGGTGAAGACGGAAGGCCCAGCGTTTGTAGAAAAACGATTTGGTCTTGGAAGAATGGTGTTCGAGACGCTGGCACTTTATGGTCTTCCGCCCGTCTGTCCAACTGAAGGAGAGGCCGTGTGTTCTCGATAGAGCATCTGCATACGCTCCGCACGGCAGAGATCGAGAAGATCGTCACCTTCTTCCGACCGGGCGCACGGGTGCTCGAGATTGGCGCGGGCACTGGCCATCAGGCGCTCGATCTCTCCAAACGTGGTATCGACATTACTGCGATCGAAATTCCCGATTCCAACTACGCGCAAGCTCGTGTCTTTCCCATCATCGATTACGATGGGCGCCACATCCCGTTCGACGACGCCTCCTTCGATATCGTCTTTTCGTCGAACGTGATGGAACACATCTGCGACCTGCACCAGACAAACAGAGAAATCCAGCGCGTCCTGCGGTCGGATGGCTATTGCGTGCATGTCATCCCCACCCATATTTGGCGGTTTTGGACCACGCTCTCGGCATTTCCTACCGCATTCCAGTATGCCGGTGCGCTCAAGTCACAATTGCTGCCACGCGGGCTTCCTAAACGTGACGTCGTCATGAAAACTCGGTCTGCTGCGTCTCGCGTACGCGCTTAGACGTATTGCGCGAAATCAGGAGGTTGGCCGGCGTCTGGTTGCAGGTCGCCCGCCACCTGGCGGCGCCATTCTTCCAACGTCCACACGGCGCACGTGGCAACATCATTTCCGAACTCTGGCTGTTTCACCCAACTTGGTGGCGGCGCGCATTTCGCGAAGATGGGTTCGAGCTCATCAGAGACGAGCCGATGGGATTATTCTACACGGGAAACATGACCTTTGGGTCCGGCCTTTCCCTCTGCGCGGCGGGAAAAACTCGCGAAGGTGCTCGGTAGCGCGTGCCATCTCTATCAAATGCAGCCGAATTCGGCATTACGGGCTCTGCATCAAAGACCGACCTCGGCAGAGGATCCCGTAACCCCTCACCCGGCCGGTCGCCAGATCGCGGTCAGCCAGCCATGGAAGCCACCACGCGAGAGATCGAGCGCCTCGGACAACCATCCCGCCGCCGGATCCCCGGTGCTTCGCGATGAACGTGACCTTCATCTCGAGTCCTCGCGAGGCAGCCGCGGCTTTTGGATGTCTACTCCGCGTTCAGCTTAATCACCTCCCGCTTGAACTGCGCAGTCTCCAGCTGCTTCACCTTTACCTGCCGATGGACCAGAATGCTGCTGATCGGCTTCGAAGCCCTTCACTACTTGCGCAGCACCGCTAGCGGACACCCAGGTCGGGCGCAGCCTTTACATATCCGCCGCCGCGCTTCTTGATCAGCTTCACAGTCTCACTTGAACTCGCGGATAAAATCTGGCGCTCCATGACCCATCCCCCCGGTTCCATTCTCGGTGTTTTTGGAAGCAGCAGCAGCCCATTCGCCGATCACATCCGCTAACGATTGCTTAACGATACTGAGCTGACGCTGTCACCGGCGCGAGTCGGATGAAGCGTATGCTCGGGAAAAAAATATCCGTCAGAAAGGACGCCACGAGGCGCTCTGCGCCGTATGAGTTAATAGAGCGTATACGGAGGCACTTTGTGGGCCGCGTGATGACACTGGCCGCGGCAACAGCCTTCGCTGCAACCCTCTCTCTGGTCTTGCTACCCCTCACCACGCGGCAGCTGGAGTTAAGCGATTACGGGACCTACGGTCTTCTTGTGTCGATCGTCGCACTCGTGGGTGCAGCCACGGACGGCGGAGCGAGCTTACTGGTGCCGGCGCATTATGGACTCGCCTCCGCAGCGGAACGGGCGCGACTTTTCTCTAGCCTGGCTATATTCACCGGCATTGGCGCAAGCATTGCTGGACTATTGTTGATTATCCTATGGGCTTGGCAACACGGCACTTTCTCGGGTCAGGCGATTCCCTTGGCTGCAATCGCCCTCTCGGCCGTTCTGATGCCGATGCGGGCAATCACCAATATTTCCATCCTGATATTCTCAGTGACCGGCCGCGGGCCCGCTATCGCCGCACAAATGGCAGTCCAATCTCTGGTCGCATTCCTCAGCACACTTATCTCGCTGCTCGAATTTAGAATGGGGGGGACCTCGCTGCTCGTTGGCGCTCTGTGCGGTCAGTTCGCCGCCTTGTGTGTTGGTCTCATCGCGCTCGGACATCACCACATATTTTCATTTCCATCACGCGATTGGCTTTGGCTCGTCGCCAGCAGTGCGCCGACAACGGCAGCGTCCGGGCTAATGGACGGCGCGCGTGGTTTCGGCGAAAACGCGTTACTCGCAAGCACAACGGGTCTGCATGCGCTTGGCACTTTGATCCATGCGCGCCTCTATCATGGCCTTCTGCTGGCACTCGGCGATACCGTCCGCCACAACCTCTGGTCCAGGTCGCTCGAGGAGGCCCGTAATCCATATTCCAACTTCGAAATAACTCAGAGGGCCTGGACCCCTGTGCAGATCACTATCAGTTGCCTGGGAATAGTCTTTGCATTCTTAGGACAAGAAATCGTCGCGATCATTAGCAATGGAAAGTTTACAGCCGCGGCTGCCTACATCCCCGCGCTTTTTGTCATCGCGCTAATCCAAACTACCGAACAGCCGGCGAATGCCATTGTGTGTGTGTCAGGCCGGGCATCCGCCACGTGGGCTCGCACTGTCATGTCGCTTGGCAGTCTTATCGTCCTCGGTCCCACGATCGTGTGGTTTGGCATCAAAGGTGTTCTTGCTATTGTCCTCATCGAAACGGTTGTATATCGCCTTTTCCTGCGCATGCTAGCGAGCCGTCAACGAACGGTTCCGTTCCAAGATCATGTCGCTGTTTTTGGATCCTGTGCGATCATTGCCGCGACAGCCTATGTGCACTGGGCGACGCCTCCCCTGACCATTCAACTGCTCTTGATGGCAGCTGGCATTATGCTGCTCGTCATTATTGGCCGACGAGCGATTAGCGAGATGATCTCGGCGGGTCATCAGATCGTGCTCGGGCAACCGGTTGGTTGCGCGGATCTTGGATGGTCTGGAAAAGTGGAACATGCGGCCCATTGGGCAAGCCGATGCGCGGGCTCTTTACGCAGGTGAATACCATCCCAGCCAATTTGTTTACGAATAGCCGTTTCAACGGGGCTGGGAATGGACGCGCAATCGGTCCGACGCGGCTCTCAAGCCAATGATCCTCGATATGCTGCATCGGCGAGAAATACTTTGCATAAGCCTTCGCGATCGCCTCGTAACTGCGATACTCAGTCCATTGATCGAGCCAAGTACAAAAGTCCTTTGACCATTCCAAACGGGACTTTCCTTCGGTGAAGTTTCCAAAGCCGATGCTGCGCCACAACAGAGCATAATAGATGCGGAAGGTGCTTTGCTTGGGGAACCGGTGCAATAATGGGACCCCACAGTGTCCCTCATGCCAAACGCTTTTGTCGGGAAAAAGACTGAGAAGAGTTCCGCCCGGCTTTAAGACTCGATGAATCTCAGAGAGTGCGGCATCAATATCTTCGACGTGTTCCATCACCTGATTGTTGATGACCACGTCGAATGTGCAGGCGGGGAATGGAATCACGTCGCCTTGCATTGCGAGAATAAATCCGGACAGCTCGTCTGGAATCCGGGCTGCGCCTCCACCATAAAACGCCTCGCAACCAAAGGCCGAGATGCCGGCTTTCCGCAACAGCTCTACGATATGGCCGGCACCGCAGCCAAAATCCAGAACCTTGGCCACGCCGGCATTACCGCCGATCAGCCGAACTGCGAATTCGGCGCAATACTGATAATTGTTCACAACTCAACGCTCCCGATCTTTTCCGCTCGAGCACTTAAATGATGTCACCGGTCTCCCGAAAGCGCCTAGTCGCTGGTCCGCTTCCCACGCGTTTGAAGCGGTTCATCGTGAGGAAAATGGCAGGAATGGTGTTCACCTGCACCAAAAAAGATGGTCCGGGTGATCGAGCATACAGCTGACATTTCCTGCCAGATAGAGGCGGTAAGCGAGGGGATCCGCCAATGCTAGGCTCCCAAGGCCCTACGCCTAACGCTATCGCGTAAAGTTGAATGCGATCTCGCTCTCCGATCGCGGCCGCCGCAAGGATGTTTGATGCCAATTGGTCTTGCATTCTTCCCGCGCTATTCGGGCGGAAGTGCTGGGATGGCTAGCTCCAGCACGCTGCTGAGCATTGAGGCCGACTCTGGGATCATAAGCTGCGCGCCTCACTGCGGCTGACCAAAACATAGCCGAAACTCTCCGACTCTGCGCGTATTCGTGCCTGGGCGAACCCTCACGGTCAATTCCGCACATCTCATCTTAACGGCTACGGCGGGAATTAGCTGCTTTCAAGAGGCCCTTGTTGCACAGAGGACCTGACCAACCCAACGTCAACAACCGACCCACGATCTTCACCAGAATGGACGAAGTCGAATCGGGATGCCCGCCCTGACTCGGCTGAGTCCACCAGTGCGATTTGGGGAGTTGGATACCCACTTACTGACGGGCGCAAAACGCGCCCGGTAACTCGCTGCGGCCTTTGTTGACAGCCGGGACTACCATCCGCCTACTCGGATTACTCGCCGGCACGTCTTCGGGTCGGGCAGCGCGCGGCTCGGTCTTTCCCAGAAAGGTGACCTGCCATCCGGCGACCCCTGATAGCTACGCGCGGGCCGGCGCTCCTATTGCGGCAGCTTCTCCGCTTTGGGTTTCGCGGGGTCCTTGCTCTTATCGCGATCGGCCTCGGCCTGCTGTGCCTTCATGAAGGCCTCGTATTCCGGTGTGCCGGGCCTGGGTGGCACGCCCTTCGGCGTTCCGCCCAACCACTCGGGTGCGTAGTCCCCAACCACGCCCCCCGTCACATTGGAGCATGAGCACAGGAGGGTGCTGGTTATCAGTAGTGCAATCAGACGCGCCATGCCGGGAACGATACCCAAGAATGATGGCCGGAATGGGAACCCTGGCGACCCCAAAACGCCCTGGGAGCGATATCCGACAGCCGCATCCGGTGGCGAGCTGTGCCTCCTAAACCGCCAGAATCAGCAGCCCCATCGGGTGAACAGGGCCAGCCTCATTGCCCCGCGATCCGCTGGACGGTACCCGTGCCGACGCCGAACTGCTTGGCGAATGCGGGACCAGCCTTAGACGGGAATGCAGAACCGATGTTAGGTGAGATGATCCTGCCTCTGGGAGCTGTCTTCGTCCGGCGCGGTGGCTATGACTTCCGAGTAAAGCCACACCGCTCCGATCGCAAACACAAATCCAGCGGCTAGCAACTCCCAGCCCTTCTCCTCGGCTCCGAACAGCACAAGGTAATAGAGCCTGCCGGCCTTCACGCCGCTGGGCGGAAAGCCGCAGGTGGTACTCTACGTCGTCTCGACCTCGCTTAACGAAAGGCATAGGATGTTCCGGAAAGTCGCACTGCTTACCGCCGTTCGTCGCCGCGTGGGTGATGCCGGCCCTGGCCCAGTCCCCGCTGCCGCCCCTGCCGTTTCCTCCATTGCCGATGCCGCAAGGCACGCCGGAGGAACGGGCGGCCTGCGCCCCCGACGTGCACAAATTCTGCGGTTCCGACCTGCAGGATACGATGCGCGTACTGGCGTGCCTGCAGGCCAATCGGCCGAAGATCAGCGCGGCTTGCAACCGGGTGCTGGTCAGCCACGGCCAGTGAGCCGGGCGCGGCTGGCCGCTTCCGGTCCCGAGAATCCGCTGCCTCCCCATTCGCACTTGCGCCTTTCTTTGATAGCATTGGAGGGGTCGAGGCGTTTCCGCAAACAACGTGCACTGCGCCGGAAACGCCAGCGGCGACGAGGAAATCATGTTTACCGATCGCAGACGCGTCCTCGGGCTTATGGCCGCTTCATTCGCGACCCCGGCCTTTGCACAAGCACCCGCCATGACCCGCATCACCGCCTACGCCTTTTCCTTTGCCGGGCTCGAGGGCGCAGACATCAAGCTCGCTGAGCACGCCGGCAGGCCGATCCTCGTGGTCAACACGGCTTCGCTCTGCGGCTACACACCTCAATATGCCGGGCTGCAACAGCTGTGGTCGCGCTACCACGCGCGCGGGCTGCTGATCGTTGGTGTGCCGTCGAACGATTTCGGAGGCCAGGAGCCCGGCGGTGCGGACGACATCGTAAAGACGGCCCACGGCGAATACGGCGTCAGTTTCCCGCTTGCGGCGAAAGCACAGCTCAAGGGCTCGAACGCGCATCCGTTCTACAAATGGGCGGCGAGCGAGCGCCCGCTCGAAACGCCGCGCTGGAACTTTCACAAATACCTCGTCGGCCGTGATGGCCATATAGCCGCGGTTTTTCCCACCGACATCGAGCCGATGGACGCGCGCGTCATCAACGCAATCGTGAAAGAGCTCCCACGTCCGGAATAAGGTGCAGCCCGGAGTGTTGACAAGCTGTCATGCGCCCGGCGTATCCCCGGTCGGGGGCAACCACTTCAATGCAGTACAGGGAGATTTGTATGTCTGCTCAACCAAAATTGATGTCCGACTTCGAAGGCCTGGCACACCAGGTCGATCCGCTGTCGCGGCGCGGCTTCTTCCTCGCCGCCTCGGCCGCGACCGCGGCGGGCTATACGCTCGCCGCGGGGCCAGTCCGCGCCGACGCCATCCAGACCGACACGAACGGCCTGACTGTCGGTGAGGCCAAGGTCAAGGTCGCCGATGGCGAAATGCCGATCTACTATGCCCGTCCCGCCAATGTGCAGAATCCGCCCGTGATCATGGTCGCAATGGAGATTTTCGGACTGCACGAATACATCAGGGACGTCACGCGGCGACTTGGCAAGCTCGGCGCGTTCGCGATTGCGCCGGACTATTATTTCCGCAAGGGCGAGGATCTCACCAAGATCACCGAAATGCCGAAGCTCATGCCGATCGTCAACAGCAAGCCGGATGCCGAGCTTCTCTCCGACCTCGACGCCACTGCAGCGTGGGCCAAGTCGCAGGGCGGTGACACCAACCGACTCGGCATCATGGGCTTCTGCCGCGGCGGACGCACGGTCTGGGAATACGCCGCCCACAACAAGGACCTCAAGGCCGGCGTCGCATTCTACGGCTCGCTGGTCGACCCGGACACGCAGGCGTCGATCTGGCCCAAGAGCCCGACTGCGCTTGCGCCCCAGATGCAGGCGCCGGTGCTCGGTCTCTATGGCGAAGCGGATCAAGGCATCCCCCTGACCCAAGTAGATGCGATGAAGGCCGCGTTGCAAGGCGCTGGCAAGACGTTCGAGATCAAGGTCTATCAGGGTGCGCCGCACGGCTTCCATGCCGATTACCGCGCCAGCTATCGCAAGGAAGCGGCCGAAGAAGCCTGGAAGGAAATGATCGCCTGGTTCAAGAAATACAAAGTGCTGAGCTGAACTGCATACGGCTGGGGCTGGGCGCTCAGCACCGCGCCCCTGGCTCGCGAAGGCAGGAAACTCGGAGCTGTCGACCGCCGTTCCCGTGGTTGCGACTGTCCACTGACGTCTGCTGACAGTCGAGTTAGCCCCGCCATATCCACATTGCTTATCTACCGTTGTCTTGACGCATCCGTTGTCTTGACGCATCCGCTGTCAGTGTCGGCCTCCTGAATATGGGCTGACGTATGGTGGCAATGCAGCCTAAAAATCGGCGGGTCCGAACTGAATAATGCCGGCATGACCTCATCCACCGTCGAGTCGCGGTGGAGGTTTCGATTCGCGAGCCGCCCGGCCGGGATGTGCAGTTGCATTTGTGAAACTATCGAAGCGGCGCGGCGGAGCACCGGTTAGATCAGCCGCGCGCCTCACCACGTCACGCGCAGGCCGACATTGCCCTTTAGGGCGATGTGCGACTCTCCGCTCACCGACGTCAGATAACTGGCATCGCCGTAGACGCTGACGTTGCGGGTCAGCTTGCCGGTGACGCCACCACCGCCTTCGAGCGTGGTGCCGCCGTTGCGGCCTGTCGGGATACCGAAGCTATTGAAGCTGACGGTGTCGAAGCCATTGGAGCCCCACCACACGTTGCCCTTGAGATAAGGTTGCCACATCGCCCCGGCGCACGCGGCTGCCAAAAGTCCCCCGCAACAGCGCGCCTGCGCGCCCGGTGAACACGTCGGCGCGGTCGAACGTGATGGTCGAGACCGGCACCAGCGTATCGTACAACCAGACGCGTTGCCAGATCCCCTGTATCTGCGGCTCGAAACTCAGCCACGGTGCCAGCGTGATCGGATAGCCGGCTTCAATCGAACCCGTGAAGGCGTCTCCGTTGACCCTGGTGCTGACGCCGCGGATAGATTCCGGAGTACCATTGAAATGGGTGCCCTGAACCACCGTGTCGATATACCAGTTCGACGGACCAAGATGGGTCCAATACCCGCCGTAGCTGCTGGCATCCAGGTCGACGTGACCGGCGAGTGCGCCTTGCGAAGCCATCGACCGAACCATGCACGGAGCCGGATGCGCGCGCCTGGGCGACGTAGAAGCCGATATTGTCACGGTGGCCGTTGATGCTCTCCAGCCGCCACAGATCGGCTCCGACCTGGAAGCCCGCAAAAGTGCCATCGAAGTCCGGCCGTGCCCCCTGTGCAAAATGTTCGCGTGTGTTTTGGCCAAACACACGGCCCCATGCACCGATCTTCGTAGTGCAGTTCTCATCGCGCGTGATGCCTTTGTCGGCATTCCATAAGCGATCTTGAGTTTCCCGACTGCAACCGCCCCGCACGAGCAGCTGATCGCCCTGGCGCTCGTTGAAGGTGCCAAGCGTGAGCAAGCCAAGCGATCGCGCGACGGACGGCACGACTGACATCACCGCGACGCCGGGCTGGAAGAGCGGGATCGGCGCTGCGCCCGGGACGGGGGTGGGCAACGGCGGCGAGCCGGGTGCCGGCTCAGGCGGCGGGACGTCCGGCGTCGCGGTGCTACGAGCGTCGAGCGCAGGTACCAGTTACCTTGCCGATCCCGGAGAGAGACGCCGCCCTTAAACAGGAAGTAGTCAAATGCGCCGGCGGTGATGGAGCCGCCCTGGAGTGAAAACGCGCCGGGCGCGGAGCGGGCCGGGTCCAGTACCTCCACCACCAGGATGCCGTCGCCAACGGTCAGCGCACCCGCGCCGCCGGCGTTGCGGATTACCATGTTTGTTGCGCCGCCCGCGCCGACCGACGTGCCGTCTACGACCAACGTATCGGAGCGCGTTGCGGCGCCGCCCTCGTTGAGCACCGTGTCGAGCCTCAGCGTGCCGCCATTGGAGATGAAGGTGCCGGTGCCGGGAACCCCGGCCTGCCGCGCGCCGGTGATCACGAGCACGTCGCCAGCGACGGGGTTGCTTTGCAGATCGATGATGCCCGAGTTGGTGAACGTCGACACGCCGATCAAGTGGCCCTGCAACGGCCCGCCGAGCGCCATTGCGTTGTTGGGGTTCCCGAGCGGGAGATACTGCCCCGTGCTGTCCAGCGTCGTGGCGCCTGTCACTGCGGGGAGCGCCAGCGTTCCGTTGTTGGTGAAGCTGTTGTTTGGGCCGGCGCCGAGGTCCGCTATGGCCACCCGGAGCGTATCGCGCACGCCGTCCCCATTGGTGTCGGCGAAGTGCCTCAGGTCGAACGGCCATTGTTGACGATGCTGTTATTGCCGCCGGTGAATTGCACGAAGCCGGTGATGGTGCCGTTGTTGATGACGCTGGTGTTGTTGCTGGAAGCAGCTGCCGGCGACAGCGCGGTCGGACAGTGCGCCGATGCTGCCGTTATTGGTCAGGGTCGCGGTGCCGCCGGACGAACTCAGGATAACGCCGGCGGCCGGTAGACCGAAGGCGGGCCGACGCTGGTAAGGTCGGCCTGCCAGCCGCCCATCACCGATCCACCTGACGCGATGTTGACCGCCACGTTACCGCCCGCGGTCGCGCTGATCCCGGTACCGAACTGTCCCATGGTGAGCACGTTGGTCGCATTGACCGTCACCGTGCCTGTCGACGGAAACCCACCGCTGTCGGCGGAATGCCGATTGCGTTGGAGCCGTCCGTCGTATTGATCGGCCCGAAGGAATCGACGATTGATGCTGCCGCTGCCAGAAAGTGCAAGGATCCCGGCGCCGTTCCCGCCCTTGGTTGTAATGCCCGGACCGGTGTAATTCACAAAGATTGGCGCATCCGTACCGCTATTATTGGCTCGAATACCGACCGGTAGGTTGGTGGGATCGATGGTTCGCCGGTCCGACACTCGTGATTGGCGATGCCACGTTCGCAGTTAACGCGTTCGGCGCGGTGGCCGTGCCGCTCGAAAAGAGATAGACTCCGGGGCCGCCAAATTGCGTGCCGCTCACGTTGATGACGGTGCCGGCCTCGGTGTTGACCGTAGCCGACCCGTTGCCATCAACCCACGCGAGGATGCCACGGGGCCGGACTGCGCTCACGTTGAGCGTGCCGCTATTGTATGTCACGGACGCATTGCCGGCCCCCAGCACACCTGATATGGTCGGGTCACCGGCATGAGCGAGCAAGCCGTACTGGGTGGTGCCGAGACCAGCGTTCGCCGATGACGTTGATATTCCCCGAAGCCACGATGATGGCGTTGCCATTGCCGCGGTTGTCCGCCTGTATGGCGCCCGATTCAATTCCGGCTAGAGGTTAGGCGCGGGCCGCTCCAGTTTACGCTCGCCACATGAGAGAGCCCCGTCCGGTTTGGCATTGCGAACGCCAATATCGCCCAGTCGCTTGCGGTGCCGTTCACATTAATTGTGGTGTTCGTTGCCGTAATGATGGCGTCGCCGCTGGCCTGTATTCGCAGCCCGGTCTGGTTACTGCCAGCTGGGATTGTTGTTATTGAGGATGGTTACGCCATCCGCAGTTATAGTGATGGGAGCGCCGGCCGCAGTCGGGCCCGCGGTGTTAGCGGCGTTGACGGCGTTAACGCCGGGTGAGCCGGCGGGGATGGTGACATTGACACCCGGCTGAAGCGTGAGGTTGATGGGGGTGGTTGTTGGTATTGTAGTTGATGCCGGTGGGATAGAGGTTGCCGGCCGGCGTGCAGGTAGCGCTGCCGCCGATAAGCGGCCCGCATTCGTCCGCGCCAGCGCCGGTTCCGATACGCCCAGCGACGAGGACGCCAGCGCAGAGGCCGCGAGAAGCCAAAATTTTCGACGTTTCGCGCCGACGCTGGACCGCATGGCTCGCCCCCCGGGTTCCCCAACCAACACTGGACTCTGATTCTTATACGCGCGTTCGGAGAGCCCTGTCTCAGTGCCAAAGCAGGGACACGTCGTTTTTTCAAAGACCTGTTGCGAAAACGTGACTACTCCCCGGTGACTACTCCCCGGCCTGAAGGCCGGGGCTTCCCAGCCTAGAGGTCGAGGTTCCTTCAGCAAGCGCTGTTAGCCCACAGCGGAGAATGTTCTTTGCGGCGTTCACGTCCCGGTCGTGGACCGCTCCGCAGTCGTCGCAGGTCCATTCTCTTATTCCAAGACCCGCGATACCTCTCGGCCTCGAAGAGGGCAGACGACCACACTCCGAGCAGGTCTGGGTAGTAAGATGCTCCGACACCTCAAGGAGCATGCCACCGCTGCGCAACCGCAACTTCCACGCCAGCATGTCCCTGAAGCGCGACCAGCCGGCGTCGAGCACACTCTTCGCCATCCTGGTCTGAGCCAGTTTCGACGGGCTTACGCCCGTCGGCTTCTGCCTCCCCAATTTTATGCCGACCTCTGACTGGACTTGGTGTCTCTTCATATATCCGTTTTATGCTTCAACGCCCTGACGGTCTGCTAACGAATCCGGGCAACCGTCAGCTCTGACGTCCAGTCCAGCCATCTCCTGCATTCGGTGGGCTGATTCCGGCAGTCCACGCGGGGCGTGCGCTGATCGATCTGACAAGGATACTCGATGAGTTCCGCATCGTGATCGCCAACAGACGCTCAGCCGGAGCGCGCATGGCACCCCCTCCCTTATCGTAAGCGCGCATCGAGGATTTTCAACCCCCGCGCGCGCCCGCGTATACGCTGGCATCGAACTGAAATCTGTTCGCGTGAGCTCGCCCACCTCCGACGAAGATGAACCCGTATTCCTTGGCGAGTTTGGCGCTCGCCTTATGCAGAAAGTCCTTCCTCCTGTTGGCTATCTTGGCGTGAATTGCGCGAGCACGCTTAGTCTTGCGGGCACGCTGTACCGTAGCGAGCCGTTCCTCGCTCCGCCGATAGAACTTCGGCACCTGCACCTTCTCGCCAGTCGATAACGTCGCTAGGTCCTTGAGGCCGAGGTCAATGCCGACCCTGCGAGTCCATCGCCAAGACCCTGGCAAGCATACGCCTTCACAGACCTCGACTGGGCAGTTGATGTACCAGCGCCCTCGGGTGTCCTGGGAGAACGAGCCCGCGCCGATTCTCGCGCCCTCCGGCAGCGGACGATGCAGCCAGACCTCGTAGCGCTCGCCC
Organism: uncultured Alphaproteobacteria bacterium; assembly: GCA_963835165.1. Classification (GTDB taxonomy): domain Bacteria; phylum Pseudomonadota; class Alphaproteobacteria; order Rhizobiales; family Xanthobacteraceae; genus VAZQ01. The sequence continues at coordinate 103,791 of CAWIGD010000006.1, read as the reverse complement.
CGGAAGACGAACGCACCATCGCGAGTTGAACGTGGCCAGTACTGAACGGGACCCAGCCGAGTGAGCGTCGGGAGCGCCAGCGCAGCCATGGCTTCTTATGCTGACGGCGGGACTTGTCGTACTGGATGCAGACGCGTTTCGCCGAGTGCGAGTGCAGGTCGAGTCCCTCCTTGGTAGCTCCCGCGACCAGCTTGCACGTACACCGTCGCCGCCGCAGCACACCGCCTCGCCGTCGATGATGCAGGAACGAGAACGCAGCTTGGCCAGTGCTTCGATGATGAGGGGGAAGCGGTCCGTCAGGTGTTGCCAGGGGCGGCTGTAGAGCCGCACGCGAGCACCCTCCTTGCTCGCGATGATGCGGAAGCCGTCGTGTTTGATCTCGTGCAGCCCACGCTCCGCAGTTGGCGATTGCGGCGCTTTGGTGGGAGGCGGGGGCGGGTTCTTCCTCGCCACCTCGGCCGCGACCGCCGCGGGCTATACGCTCGCCGCAGGACCTGTTCGCGCCGACGCCATCCAGACCGACACGACGGCCTGACTGTCGGTGAGGCCAAGGTCAAGGTCGCCGATGGCGAAATGCCGATCTACTATGCCCGTCCCGCCAATGTGCAGAATCCGCCCGTGATCATGGTCGCAATGGAGATTTTCGGACTGCACGAATACATCAGGGACGTCACGCGGCGACTTGGCAAGCTCGGCGCGTTCGCGATTGCGCCGGACTATTATTTCCGCAAGGGCGAGGATCTCACCAAGATCACCGAGATGCCGAAACTCATGCCAATCGTCAACAGCAAGCCGGATGCCGAGCTTCTCTCCGACCTCGACGCCACGGCGGCGTGGGCCAAGTCGCAGGGCGGCGATACCAACCGGCTCGGCATCATGGGCTTCTGCCGCGGCGGACGCACGGTCTGGGAGTACGCCGCCCACAATAAGGACCTCAAGGCCGGCGTCGCGTTCTACGGCTCGCTCGTCGACCCCGACACGCAAGCGTCGATCTGGCCTAAGAGCCCGACCGCGCTTGCGCCCCAGATGCAGGCGCCGGTGCTCGGCCTCTATGGCGAGGCGGATCAAGGCATTCCCCTGACTCAGGTGGATGCGATGAAGTCCGCGCTGCAGAGCGCGGGAAAGACTTTCGAGATCAAAGTCTATCAGGGTGCGCCGCACGGTTTCCATGCCGATTATCGCGCGAGCTACCGCAAGGAGGCCGCCGAGGAAGCATGGAAAGAGATGATCGCGTGGTTCAAGAAATACAAAGTACTGAGCTGAACGGCCCGCGGTTCACGGCCAAGCGCGGCGCGCCAGCGCCGCGCTCTTGAGCACGACACGTGCCGCGCCTGCATCCAAAGGTTGGAAACTCAGAGCTGAGCTCCGCGTTGACAGCACATGGTTGCCACCGCCTCTTCCGCCGTTCTGCGTATCTGGTATGAGGCGAATGACGCGACGCTCTTTGTTACCTTCGTGGGCGGCAAGACCTATGCTTATGAAGGCGTGCCCGTGCCGCTCTGTCGTGCTTTCCTCGCGGCTGAATTGTACGGCAGATTTTTCAACGCTCATATCCGCGATCGGTATCCTTATCGGCTCGTGAAGTCTCGCCGGACGAAATGAGCAGCGCGAAAGCACTGCTTTGTCTTCTAACGGGCGAGCGCCTGGAGTTTCGCTCAGCCATCCGACGGCCACCTCATTTCGGAATCTGCACCAGTTCCTTCACCTGTTCGGACGTCAGCGGCGCTGGAATGAACTTTCCTGCCACCGCGTCCGCCATGATCTGATCGATGCCCTCGACACGGTCGACCGCCAGGCTTTCCTTCGGAATGAGATCGCGCACCCGCAAGACGATCTTCTCGGGCAGATTGGAGTATTCGGCATATATCTTGAGCGCGGCCGGGTCGGAATACATCCACGCGACCGTGTCCTGATAGGCGCGATTGAACCGGGTGATCGCATCGCGGCGATTTTGCAGTGTATTCACGTTGGTCAGGTTGACGCGCACCGTCCGTGTGCGCAGCGATGCGACGTCGTTACCCGTAGCAATGATCCGGATTTTGCCCTCGTCCGCGAGGTCGAGACCGAACGGCGCCGCGCCGAAGCCGACATCGACTTGCCCCGTCATGGTCTGCGTGATCGTCGACGCGATATTTCCGGTCGATGTCGGCTTCGCCGTGAGCTTGTATTGCGCAATAAGCGCGAGCAGCGCGGCATGGCTCGACGAACCGGTCAAGGAATAAGCGACCGTCTTGCCGTTGAAATCCTCGATCTTCTGGATCGGCGAATTGGCGGGCACGTACCAATACAGATCGGGGGCGCCGATCATTTCGCTGCCGATGATGCGGATCGGCGCGCCCTTGGCGAAGGTGCCCACGGCGGCGGACACGCCGGCAGCGGTCGCGATATCCATGCTGCCGCCGATCACCGCCTGGATCGACTCCGGGCCGGCTTGGACGTAGAGGATGTCAAGATTGAGCCCGTGCTTCTTGAAGATGCCGCCGCGCTGGCCGAGTTCGGCGACGCCCGCGTCCCAGGCACCGCGCTGGGGAATCGCAACCTTCAAAGTCTCCTGCGACCAGGCGTCGCTGCCGGCGCCGACGGCTATCGCGAGCGTGCACACCGCCGCAATCAATTTTGTCCTTGTCATTATCGCTCCTCCCACGTCGCTGCCCGCCAAAATTGCCGCGGCAGGAAACATATGAACCGATACCCGTGTCGCCTTCAAGCGAGCCTCCTCGTCGGGATTTGCACTCGACAGGGGGATCGTCGCCGGTAAATGATGGGCCAACACCTCAGCGGATTCATCGATGCTCCATCGCAAGACCAACCCTACCTTCATCGACCTGATCGAAGATGAATTCGCGCAGGAGAAGGCGTCGGCGCTTGGCAGACTGGGACGGACCCTCGAAGCAAGGCTCGCTGCGCTCGCACAGTTCGACGCCAGCCATGCGCGCGAAGCGGCATCAGCAGAACAGCGGCAATTGCGGGCTGCGCTCGTCGGCGAGGCAAGTGTCGCCCTCTGGCATTTCGCAGTGCAGCGCGAGGCTTGCGGGCTCCGCGATATGCGTTACGTGCTCCGCGATTACGGCGTGCCGCCGGAGGTTGCTGCCCGCATGGGAATCCTGCCTCCCTCCCCGTTGCCGCCGCGCAGGCCGAACGGCCGCTCATAGAGCATTTTTGAAGCAGATACCGGCCATCGTCAGCCGTCCTGAGGTCCGAACCATTTTCGCACCCCCCGTGCCAGCGGCGGGGAAACCCGATAGGATATTGCTGCTCCTGGCCGATCTCAGGCCAAAAGACTCCATGCTGAAAGGGTCATACGCATGAACGTCATCATTGGCGTGCTGATCACCTTCCTGGTCATCATCCTGGTCCTTTACCTCGTCAACATGCTCCCGATCGATGGCCGCGCCAAGCAGATCGTGCGCATCATCGTCATCATCATTGGCGTTATTTCATTGTTGAAATACCTCGCCGTATTCTGAGCGCTCGCCGCTCGGCATGCCGGCCCCAAGCCGTATCGAGGCCTTCGCCATCATTTCCGCCGATGGCAAGATCGCCGATGCGGCCGGCCACATGCCGGAGGCACTCAAGATCGACGCGGACCAGGAGTTTTTCCACGCTGGGCTGGACCGGGCGGCAGTCGTCGTCCACGGGCGCCGCTCGCACGAAGGCGGTCCCAACGCGGCGCGGCGCCGCCGACTGGTCGTGACCAGCCGTGTGGCCAGCCTGGCGCCCGCGCCGGCTTACCCCAACGCCCTCCTGTGGAACCCGAGGGGTGCCTCGCTCGCTGAAGCCTGGAGCGCGTTCGGCTCGCCTTCAGGCTCCCTTGCCGTCATCGGTGGCGCCGATGTCTACGCGCTGTTCTGGGAGGCGGGCTATGATGCCTTCCATCTCACCCGCGTCGCGCAGGCGCGGCTTCCCGGCGGTCGCCCCGTCTTTCGAGATCTTTCGCCCCGTCGCACCCCTGAAGACGTCCTGGCGAGCCATGGGCTGCATCCTGGCGTGGCGCAGACGCTCGATCCGGTCGCCGGAGTGACGCTCGTGACGTGGGTGCCCTGACTATCTGCGCACGCGGCGCGGCGGCGGCTTCGGCGCGGCCAAGGCGCGCGGATTGGGCGCGCAACTTCCCCCCAATCCCCTGGCCGTCGCCATGCATTGGTCGAACGTGTAGTAGCCGCAGTCCCAGCCACCATCGCGTCCGCCCAGGTTCGCGCACCAGGGCGCAGGCCGGGCCCAATCGGCTCTTGCGGCGGTCGCAGACAACTCTGCCGTGCCGGCAAGCGTGCCCAGTGCAACGGCGACCTTCAGTGCGGGCAGCCAATAGCAGCGATCGAACGCCATGAAATCACCCAGAGTTGCCTCGAGACAGCATGATGACGCCTTCTTCCATCGCTCGCAATCTTGCCCAAAACGCGACCGGGGCGGCACGGCACGGGCGGCTTGTCAGGCCGGGCTCCTCGGCGCAAACTTGGCTTGAGGAGAGGCCCAGAACGGAGAAGCGAAATGAGCATGAGCGTCGGTGTGCTCGATCACTACAATGTTTCGACCCGCAACCTCGGCGACACCGTTCGCTTCTATGAAGAGATCTTGGGTCTCGTGAACGGGCCACGTCCGCCGTTCGACTTCCCAGGCGCGTGGCTTTACAGCGAAGGCCACCCGGTACTGCACCTCAATGATATCTCACCCACCGATCAGCCGCAGCGCCCGGATTCCGGCGTCATCGACCACGTCGCCTTCGGCAGTCGTGGCTTTGAAGCGATGAAGCGGCACCTCGCGCAAAAAGGCGTATCGTTTCGTGTCAATGAGGTGCCGAACAGCTCGCGTCGGCAGATCTTCGTAAACGATCCGAACAATGTGCTGATCGAGCTCAATTTCGACGTCGCGAACGAGTTGGCCGCGACCTAGACTCGGCGCCCGCACGACGGGCCAAGCGATTTGCTTTCGCCACGTTCTCGGCAATGAAACGTGGCAGCGCGAACGCTGCCACGTGCACCTCCGGGGTCCAATATTTGGTTTGGAAACGGCCCGCCTTGCGGTAGCGCTCGGCGATGGTCTTGACCGAGAGCTGGCGCATCTTGGTATTGTTCGTGGCCCAACCCATGGCCATATGGCCGCCGACATAGGTCGGGATCGCCGCGACATAGCAATAGCCATCGGCGAACAACTTGCGAAACTTGACGATGGCGGACGTGAGTTCGTCCGATTGAAACATCGGAACGCCGTTCTGCGTGACCATAACCCCGCCGGCGGTCATGCAGCGTCTGCATTCGGCGTAGAATTTCTGACTGAACAGGACTTTGCCGGGCCCATGGGGATCGGTGGAGTCGACGATGATCACGTCGAAACGACGATCGGTCCTGGCGACGTATTTCATGCCGTCGGCAATGACCAGATCGAAGCGCTTGTCGGCGAGCACGGGCTCGGTGAATTCCGGAAAATGCTCTTTGGAGAACTCGACCACGGACGCGTCGATCTCGACCTGGGTGAGGCGCTTGACCGCCTTGTGCTTGAGCACCTCTTCCGCAATACCGCAGTCGCCGCCGCCAACGATCAGCACTTCCCTGGCATTGCCGTGGGCGAGGATCGGCACATGGGTCATCATCTCGTGGTAGACAAACTCATCCGCAGTCGTGACCTGCGTCGCGCCATCGAGCATCAGGATCTTGCCGAAGAAAGGGTGCTCGAACAGGACGAGATGCTGATGCTCGGTATGCGCCTCATAGATTACCCGCTTGGCCTCATAGGTCATGCGGAAGCCGAGGTCGTCGAACAGCGTCTCGGGAATCTGGCGTTTTCCGGCCATGATCGACATCAAATGACAAACGACGGCGACGGGGCGTCCCGCCGCCTGTGACCTGTCGTCCGTCCGGTGCTTAGGGGACGCGCCCGCGCAGAATTTCGTTGACGTCGACGCGCTGCGCCCTGAAGGCCTCCCGCAGCACGGGGATGCAAGCGTCCGGCGTGGCGTTGCCGCACATGAACACATCAAGGGCCGCATAGCCTGCGTCAGGCCAGGTGTGGATCGAGATATGGCTCTCGGCCAGCACCGCCACTCCCGACACCCCATTCGGCTGGAAATGGTGCACGTGAATATGCAGGAGCGTTGCCTGTGCGGCCTCCACGCAGCGTCGCAACGTCGCCTCGATCAGATCGATGTCGTTGAGACCTTCGGCCCCATGCAGATCGATGATGAGGTGCACGCCGGCGCAACGCACGCCGTCGCGAACGGCGAAATGATCGTGGCGATCCTCGGCAGGCGCCGCCTTGACCACTGCAACGTGAGAGACATTGTTTCGGGCGGCGGCCGCGGTTTCCGAGCCCTTCCGCGATCGTAAGAGGGCGTTCTGGCGCATTGCCGTCCTCCCCAACCGAGTGATCCATCCCGAGTACCGGCGAGCGGCGTCAGGCAAGCGAATGCCGCCCGACCAGCCCGCGAACGGACGGATCACAGCGGCTGGTCCCCAAATAAGGCTCGGGTCCCCGGAGTCAAGAGGATTCTGGTATCCGACGCTCCAATGGGCTCGTCTCGGCGGGCGGTTGTTAGCACACTGACGATGCTGCGCTGCGCCCGCGTCAACGCGGTGCGAAGCCAGACCCAGCCTGGAACAAGCCTCGCACAACGGCTATGGTCGCGGTGCCCGCCTGTCCTGGCGGAGCCATACACAACAATGAATGCGAGGAAGGGATGAGCGCCAAGTCCACCCGACGCAAGTTTTTCCGCAGCTGCTTGTGTTGCGAGCCGTCGAGCTTGCCCGCGAGCCCGGATCGGCGAACGTTCTTGGCCGGCGGTGCGGCTGCGCTGGGCTTGGGGACGCTGCCGGCCATCGGCCGGATCACGACGCCAGCCGCCGCCCAACCGGCCCCTGCCCGACCGCGGATCGACGTGCATCACCATTTCATCCCTCAATTCCACGTCGATTCCATGATGGCGCCCGGACGCCGCGCGGGAGCGCCCCCGCCGAAATGGTCGCCGGCGCTCTCGCTCGAGGACATGGACAAAAGCGGGATCGCGACCTCGATCCTGTCGATCGCGCAGCCCGGCATCTGGTATGGAAACAATGTCGAGGAATCCCGCAACCTGGCGCGCCAGCTCAACGAGTACGGCGCCAAGATCGGAAAGGACCATCCCGGCCGCTTCGGTCTCTTTGCCGTGATTGCGCCGCCGGACGTGGACGGAAGTCTCAGGGAGATCGAATACGCCTTCGATACCCTCAAGGCCGACGGCATCGGGCTGCTGACCAGTTACCAGGACAAGTATCTTGGCGATCCCTCCTTTGCGCCCGTCTATGAGGAGCTCAACCGGCGCAAGGCGGTGATTTACGTCCATCCGACCACGCCCGATTGCTGCCGCGGCCTCGTACCCGGCATCCCGCCGGGATCGATCGAATACGCGACCGATTCCACCCGCACGATCGCGCACCTGGTCTTCAGCGGCACTGCCATGAAGTTTCCGGACATTCGCTGGATATTCTCCCACAGCGGAGGCACGCTTCCGTTCCTCAGCGGCCGTTTCGTGCGACTCGCCGAGGAGCGCAAACCGGCGAACCTGCCCAATGGTCCGCTCCCCGAATTCAGAAAGTTTCACTACGAATTGGCGCAGGGCAACACGCCGGGCCAGATCGCGGCGTTGCTCAAGATGGTGCCGATCTCGCAGGTCATGTACGGGACGGACTTTCCGTTCCGCGACGGCGCCGAAGTCAACCAAGGCATCGCGGCTTGGGGGTTCGGTGCCGATGATCTGCGCGCCATCGAGCGCGAGAACGCGTTCAAGCTGCTGCCGCGCCTGAAGGCAGGTTGACCCGCGCACCCACATGGAGCCAGGGACGTTGATGCGCCGGCGGTTGCGGGGGCGACACGTCGTCGTCTTGACCGCTGCGCTCGGACTCTTGTGCGCGGTCGCGCCCGCGTGCGCGCAATATCCTGATAAGCCCGTGCGGGTGATCGTGCCCTTTGCCGCCGGCGGCACCCCCGATGTGGTCGGACGCATCATTGGCCAGCAGCTTGCCGCCCAGACCGGACAGCCCTTCGTGGTCGAGAACCGGCCAGGCGCGGACGGGGTTCTCGGCGCGCAGACGGTGGCGGAATCACCGCCCGACGGCTACACCCTGCTCGTGACGTCGAGCTCGTTCGTCGTCAATCCGAGCTTCCACAAAAAGCTGCCATTCGACGTGATCCACGACTTCGAGCCCGTGAGCAATCTCGCCGTAACCGAAGCCTATATCCTTGGGGTCAATCCCGGCCTGCCGGTGCGCACGGTGCAGGAGCTGATCGCGCTGGCGCGGCGCGCCGACAGCAAGATCTCGTTCGGTTCACCCGGCGTCGGCAATGGGCTCCACCTTGCCGCGGAACTGTTCAAATCGCTCACCCGGACGCAGATGGTGCACGTCCCCTATCGCGGGGCGGCACCTGCCATCACCGGGCTGATCGCCGGCGACGTCCAGGTCATGTTCATGACCCCGCCGTCATCGCTGCCCTTCATCGAGGGCGAGAAAATACGGGCGCTGGCCTACACTGGCGCCAGACGCTTTGGGCGACTCCCCGACGTGCCGACCATGGCGGAAGCCGGCGTACCCGGAATGGAGGGGCTCGCCAGTTGGACCGGAATGTTTGCACCCGCAAAGACGCCCGATGCAGTCCTCGCCCGGCTCCACGAAGAGGTGCGGAAGGCGGTCGCAACCGCTGCCCTGCGTGATCGGCTGACCGGCATCGGCGTCATTCCGCTCGGCAGCGCACCGGCCGCGTTCAAGCCGTTCATTGCCGCACAGGTCAAGCAGGTGGCCGATATAGTGCGCGCGGCCGGGATCGAGCCGCAGTGAGGCCCTCTCCTCGCCGCGCGAGGAGAAGGCAGGATCGTTTCATCCGGCTACCGTGCTCCACTTCGTCGCCAGTTGCTCGGCGCCCCGCAGCGAGAGCGCGAAGATCGTGTAGGTCGGGTTCGACGCGCCCGAAGTGGCGAAGATACCGGGGCCTGCCATATACAGGTTCGGGATTTCGTGGGTCTGCCCATAGCTGTCGACCACCGAGTTCTCCGCGCCCCGTTCCCATGATCGTGCCGCCCATCAGATGGATGGTTGGAATATTGCCTCGTCCCGACCACATCTCCTTCGCACCCGCCGCCTTGGCGACCGCCAGGCCTTCGGCAAAGTTGGCTTCCCACAGCTTCGGCACGTCGTCGTCGTAGCTGTGAATGATCCGCCCGAGCGGCATCCCGAACTCATCCTTGTCGCCGGCGAGTTCGATACGGTTCTCGATATTCGGCATTTCCTCGCCGAACGCGCCGATGCGGCTAAATCCGCGCGCCGCCCGTTTCATGAACGCGGCCAGCTCCGGACCGAACAGGTCAAGTCGGGCATTGGCAAACCCGCCGAGGTCGCTGGTCTTCAGCGCCGTACCGGCCACGATGAAGGAGCTGCCGAATGCCCCTTTATGGGCGGTCTTGCCGTAGCGCTCGTAGGACATGTATTGGGCGCCGGTGGTGCCCATGTGGTTCTCGACATTCTCGTCGAAGATGGCCAACGTGCCCGAGCTGAAATGCGTCATCATGTACTTGCCGACAAGGCCGTTGGTATTGGCGAGCCCCTTCGGATGCTTGTCGGTGGACGAATTGAGCAACAGGCGCGGATTCTGCGCGGCCCAGGCAGCGAGCACCACCACGCTCGCCTCTTGCACTTGGCGCTCCTTCTTCTGGTCATAGTACTCGACGCCGGTGACCTTGGTGCCCTGCGCGTTGGTTAGAACGCGCGTGACATTGCTCCAGGGGCGCACCTCCGCGCCGGCCTTCCTGGCATCGCCGAGGTAGGTCACCAGCGGATTGGCGAGGGCGCCGATCGGGCAACCGACGTGGCACCAGCCGTCGTAGATGCAGGCAGGCCGTCCCTTGTACTCGGTCGAATTCATGCCGACGGCAGCCGGCACCATGCGGATTCCAACCAACTCGAAGCCCTTGAGCCAGATTTCGCCATTACGAAAAGTCTTCATCGGCGGCATCGGATAGGCATCGCCTGCCGGCCGCCAGATTTCCTCCGCCTTGGCGTCGCCTGAAACGCCGATGTCGCGGGCGACCTTATCGTAATAGGGGGCGACATCCTGATAGGAAATCGGCCAGTCGTGCGCCCGGTTGTGCTCGCTCTTGATCCGGAAGTCGTTCGGCAGCAGCCGCGGGAAATTGGCGAAATAGTGCAGCGCGGCACCGCCGACGCCCCAGCCGCCCTGGTAACCGTAGGAAACCGGATTCTTGCCTTCGAGCAGGAATGGCGCGCCCGCTGGCTTCACGCGACGTCCCCAGAAATCAGAACTGATAAGATCGGACAGCTGCCAGTCCGGTCCCTGCTCCAGCACCACGACCTTCTTGCCGGCCTTGGCCAGCACCGCGGCGTAGGTCGAACCGGAAGCGCCGGCACCGACGATGACGACGTCTACTTTTTCGTTCGCCATGTCACCACCTCTTGGTCGGCGCGATGTGGGGCATGTAGGGAATGCCGAGGGCGGCATAGCCTTCCATGGTGCCGTAGACGACATCGACGGCATCGCTACGCAGCAGCAGGTAGACGAATGGTCCAGCCGGGCCTTGCCAGCCTTCGACCTTGTTCTGACGCATGCTGTCGACCAAGCTGCGCTGCTCGCTCTCGCCAAGCTGGGCGAAAGCTCGACCACCGTTGAGCGCCGCGCTGGCGCGGTCGACCGCGCCCAGCGCCGCGCGGTAAAAATTCGCGTAGGGCGGACGCACGTTGAGAATGCGCGCCTCAAGCAGCGCCTCTTCCGCCGGAATTGAGATCTGCTGATCGACGAAATGGGAAATGCCGGCCTGGCGCGCGCCCGGAACGAGGGTTTCGCCCAGCGCCTCGAGCGTCGTCGCCTGCGCGGCGGTCAACGTCCGAAAAGGAATCCCCTGGGCCCGCGCCGCGCCCGGCGTGAGCAGGACTTCCACGCCGCCTACCGTGAACGCGAGTACGCCGCTTCCCGCGCCCTTCATAAAGGCGCGTCGTTCCATCTGATCCATGCCGTCCTCCCTATGAGCGCTCCCAGGGCGCCTCGCCGGTCGTGCGGTCCGGCTTGTTCTGAATTATTCCAAGGTAATCGTGGTCCTCGTTTTCGCTTCCGTCAACGCCATCCGGACGGTGGTCTCTCCCGGATCAGCTGGCGATGCTGTTCCAGTTCGTTGCGAGTTGTTCGGCGCCGCGCAGCGACAGCGCGTTGAGCGTGAACGTGGGATTGGCCGAGCTTTCGGTCGGGAAAATTCCGCATCCGGCCACGTAGAGATTCACAAGCTCATGTGTCTGGCCGTAGCTGTTGACCACCGAGTTGCTCGCGCTCGTGCCCATGATCGTGCCGCCGAGCAGGTGCTGGGGCGCGATGCCCCCACGCCCCGGCCAGATTTCCTTGGCTCCTGCGCCTTTGGCGATCTCCACGCCCTCGTCAAGCGCGGCGCTCCAAAGCCCCACCGCGTCCTGGTCGAAGGTGTGGTTGATGCACACGAGGGGGAAACCGAATTCGTCCTTTTCGGATGTGAGTTCGATCCGGTTCTCGATTTTCGGCAATGCCTCGCAGATCGCCGTGATCCGGGCGAGCCCGCGTGCCTTGCCTTTCAGGAATTCATCGAGTTCCTTCCCGAACAGATCGGGACGTACATTGGCGATGCCGCGCACGTCAGTCGGTTTTTGCGCCGCGCCGGTGTTCCAGAAGGTACTCCCGAACGCCGTCTTGCGACTGGTCTTGGAGTGGCGGTCATAGGATACGAATTGGTAGCCGAATGAACCGAGGTAATTCTGCAGATCCTCGTCGAAGATGGCCGACACGCCCGCGCCTGCATGCGCCATCACGTACTTGCCGAGAAGACCGCTCGCATTCGCGAGACCGTTCGGGTGCTTGTCGGTCGCTGAGTTGAACAGCAGGCGCGGATTCTGCGAGGCGAATGCGGCCAGCACCACCAGGCTCGCCTCTTGCACCTGGCGCTCCTTCTTGCTGTCGAAATATTCGACGCCGGTCGCGCGCGTACCCTGCGTGTTGGTGAGAACTCGCGTGACATAGCTCATGGGGCGCACTTCGGCACCCTTGACCCGCGCCTCGCCCAGATAGGTGGCTTGCGGATTGGCAAGTGCGCCGGTCGGACAACCGGCGCCGCACCAGCCGTCGTGGATGCAGGCGGCGCGCCCCTGATATTCCGTGCTGTTGACGCCGACCGCACCCGGCGCAACGGTGATACCCACCGACGCGAAGCCCGGCACCCAGACCTCGCCATGGCGAAACGTCTTCAGCGGCGGCATCGGATAAGGCTCGCCCGGCGGACGCCAGCGCTCCTCGGCCTTGGCGTCGCCGGAAACACCGATCTCGCGGGCCACGCGATCGTAATAGGGGGCGACGTCGGCATAGGAGATGGGCCAATCGAGCCCACGGCCATGCTCGCTCTTCATGTTGAAGTCGGACGGGAGCAGACGGGGGAAATTTGCGGAGTAATGCAGCGCCGCCCCGCCGGTGCCCCAGCCGTGATCGGCGGTGCGACCGACCGGATGGCGGCCCTCATAGAGGATGGCCGGGCCGCTGCCCCGCAGGCGACGAGCCCAGATGTCGGAACTGATGAGGTCGGAGAGCTGCCAGTCCGGGCCCTGTTCGAGCACCACCACGTTCTTGCCCGCGCGCGCAAGCACCGCGGCGAATACGGCTCCGGCTGCGCCCGCGCCGACAATGACTGCATCTGCCTTCTCGAAGGCTGCCATGTCACCAGCTCCGCTCGGGAAGGATATGGGCCATGTAAGGCACGCCGAGCCGGGCAAAGCCCTCCACGGTGCCGTAGGCGACATCGATCGCGTCGTTGCGCAGCGTGCCGTAGACGAACGACTGCGACGGGCCTTGCCAGCTCTCGATCTTGTTCTGGCGCAGGCGGGTGACGAAGTCGCGCTGCTCGGCGTCGGTGAGGTCGACATACTTTCGGCCAAGCAGCGTCTGGCTCGCCCGATCAATCCCGCCCAAGGCTGCGCGGTAGAAGTCGACATAGGGCGGGCGGACCTCGCTGATGCGGATGGTCAGCAGCGCGTAGCCCGGCGGCAGCGCCAATTGCTGGTCGACGAAATGCGCGATGCCGGCTTGGCGCGCGCCAAGCGCGAGCGTTTCGCCCACCGCTTCGAGCGTCCGTGCCTCCTCTGGCGTGAGCATGCGCAGAGGTACGCCCTGTGCCCGTGCTTGGGCGGCCGTGAGCAGAACCTCGGCGCCGCCCACCGTAAAGGCAAGCGCTCCGATCCCCGCGCCCCTCATGAAGGCGCGACGCGCGATGTCGTCCATGGCTTCCTCCCCGAGCGGTGCGAGCGTAGGCACCTCGTGCGACCGGCTGGAGCAGCCGGCGCGACGGCCTGTCAGGGCAACTTGGAAGGGCCGAGACGGCCGCCGTCGTTTGGAACAGTTCGAAAATTGAACGCCGATTTCGGGACCGAATCAAGCGGTCGCACGCGGTGCAATGCCAATAGCGACGCGAGGTTCGGGCTGGCCACCGAACAATTGCTACGTAGAATGCCGGGCCGTCATGCGGTTCTGCCCTTGTCGGGCAAATTGAGCCGGATATGCAATTCGCGCAATTGCTTCGGGGTGACCTCCGACGGCGCGCCCATCATCAGGTCCTCGGCACGCTGGTTCATCGGGAAGAGCACGACCTCGCGCAGGTTCTCCTCGCCGCACAACAACATCACGATGCGGTCGATGCCCGGTGCAATGCCGCCATGCGGCGGCGCGCCGAGGGAAAGCGCGTGCAGCATGCCGCCGAATTTCTGCTCCAGCGTATCCTCGCCGTAGCCGGCGATGGCGAAGGCCTTGCGCATCACGTCGGGGCGGTGGTTACGGATGGCGCCGGAGGAGAGCTCAACACCGTTGCAGACGATGTCGTATTGGATCGCCTTGATGGAAAGAATTTTCTCGCGATCCGAGGGATCGAGCGCCAGGAACTCCTCGATCGCCATGTTGGGCATGGAGAACGGATTGTGGGAGAAGTCGACCTTCTTCTCCTCCTCATTCCATTCGTACATCGGGAAATCGACGATCCAGCAGAACTCGAAGCGATCCTTGCCTACGAGGCCGAGGTCCTCGCCGATCCGGGTGCGGGCCGCGCCCGCCAGCCTGGCAGCAGCAGCCGGCTTATCGGCCGCGAAGAAAACCGCGTCGCCCGCCCCAACGCCAACCTTGGACCTGATCTTCGCCTGCACGTCCGGCGGAATGAACTTGGCGATGGGTCCCTTTCCCTCGTCGGCATCGAACACGATGTAGCCCAAGCCTGCGGCACCCATGTCTTGCCGCGCCCAATCGTTGAGCTTGTCGAAGAACGAGCGCGGCTGCGCGGCGGCCGCGGGTCCCGGAATGGCGCGGACCACACCGCCGGCCTTGATTATGTTCTTGAAGGCGTTGAACGTGACGGTCGCATCATTGAACTCTTCGGTCACGTCGGCGATGACGAGCGGGTTGCGCAAATCCGGCTTGTCCGTTCCGAATTTGAGCATCGCATCCTTGTACGGGATGAGCGGAAATTTCGGCGTCACCGGCTTGCCGCCAGCAAACTCTTCGAACACACCCCGCATGACCGGCTCGACCGCCTCGAACACGTCCTGCTGGGTGACGAAGCTCATCTCCAGGTCGAGCTGATAGAATTCACCGGGAGAACGATCGGCGCGGGCATCCTCGTCGCGGAAACAGGGCGCGATCTGAAAGTAACGATCGAAGCCCGACACCATGATCAGCTGCTTGAACTGTTGCGGGGCCTGCGGCAGCGCGTAGAATTTTCCCGGATGGAGCCGCGACGGCACGAGATAATCGCGGGCGCCTTCGGGCGAGGACGCGGTCAGAATCGGGGTCTGGAACTCGAAGAAGCCCTGCTCCTTCATGCGTCGCCTGATGGAGTCGATCACCGCGCCACGCATCATGATGTTGCGATGGAGCCGCTCGCGGCGCAAATCGAGAAAGCGATATTTCAGACGGATGTCTTCCGGATATTCCTGATCGCCAAATACGGGCATCGGCAGTTCGCCGGCGGCACCGAGCACTTCGATCTCGCTGATGTAGATTTCGATGGCCCCGGTCGGCAGATCTGGATTCTCGGTGCCGGCCGGACGCTTGCGCACCTTGCCGTCGATCCGCACCACCCATTCCGAGCGCAGCTTCTCGGCCTCCTTGAACGAGGGCGAGTTGGGATCGGCCACCACCTGGGTCAGGCCGTAGTGGTCGCGCAGGTCGATGAACAGCAATCCGCCATGGTCGCGGATGCGATGACACCAGCCGGAGAGCCGCACCTCCTTGCCGATGTCGCTTTCGCGCAGGACGCCGCAGGTGTGGGTGCGGTAGCGATGCATGATGACGAACAAGCCTCGATATTGCAGCGCGGAAAGGCACATGCGCGGCCTCGCTTGTCAAGGACGGGAGAGCCGCTATGGCGTTGGGCTTCGTACCGCCTGAACCAATCAGCGCGGTTCGCCTCGCGGCGCCATGATGTGCGCCATGCCAAGGGCCTCGACAGCGTCCCGGCGATCTGCACACTCGGCGGCCCGTTCCCAAGTCCGAACCGCATGACCAAACCGACGCAACAAAAACAGCCTCTGCCCATGCGCACACGCGGATGACGACGGCCGAAGCGACCGTAGCCGCGCTCATCGCCCACGGAATCGATACGATCTACGCACTGCCGGGCGTCCACAACGATCCCTTGTTCGACGCGTTGTTCGGCGCCGCCGACCGCATTCGCACCATCCACACGCGGCATGAGCAGGGCGCGGCCTACATGGCATTGGGTGCCGCGCTCGCGACCGCGAAGCCCCAGGCCTATGCCGTCGTGCCCGGTCCCGGCCTGCTCAATTCGGCGGCTGCGCTCCTCACGGCCTATGGAATGAACGCTCCGGTGCTCGCGCTGATCGGGCAAATCTCGCAATCCGCCATCGGCCGTGGGCTTGGACATCTGCATGAGATTCGCGACCAGCGCGGCATCATCGAACGGCTGGTCGATTTCTGCGCACGTATCCGGCAACCAGGCGACGCCGCGGGCCTCGTGGCCCAGGCCGTTCTCGCAATGCGCACCGGCCGCCCCGGCCCTGCGGTGCTGGAATGCGCGATGGACGTTTGGGGTCGCGGCGCTCCCATCGCCGTGGCGGCACCCTTGCCGGTACCGCAACCGACGATGGACGAGGAGGCCATCCGCGATGCCGCCAGGCGCCTTGCCGCCGCCAAGCGCCCGCTGATCGTCGCCGGCGGCGGCGCGCAAGACGCGTCGGCTGAAGTCACTGAACTGTCGCGGCTCCTGCAGGCGCCGGTCCTCGCCTATCGGCGCGGCCGCGGCGTGCTCGACAGCCGCGATCCCCTGAGCGTCACGCTGCCGCTCGGCCGGGAATTGTGGGGCGAGGCCGATGTGGTACTCGCCGTCGGAACCCGGCTGTTCTACGGCTTCACGCAGTGGGGCATTGACCCGGAGCTCGCCATCATCCGCGTCGATGCCGATCCCGAGGAGCCGGAACGATTCGCGCCGCCCGCCGCGGCCCTCATTGGCGATGCAGGTCCGATCTTGCGCCGCCTGATCGACGCGCTCTCCAGCCATCGCCGCCCGTCCCGCCGCGCGGAGATGCAGGGCCGGCAAGCCGAGATGCGCGGGCGACTGAACAAGCTTGCGCCCCAGATCGGATTCCTCGAGGCGATCCGCGCGGAGCTGCCCGAGGATGGCATTTTCGTCGATGAAGTCACCCAGATTGGTTTTGCCGCGCGTCTCTTGCTTCCGGTCTACAAGCCGAGAACGTTTCTATCACCGGGCTACCAGGACAATCTCGGCTGGGGGTTTGCAACGGCGCTGGGTGCGCAGCACGCGCGCCGGGACGTGCCGGTGCTGTCGATCTCGGGCGACGGCGGTTTCCTTTTCACCTCGAACGAGCTTGCCACCGCCGTGCGTCATCGCATTCCGCTGACGGTCGTGGTCTTCAACGACGGTGCATTCGGGAATGTGCGGCGCATTCAGGAGGAGCATTATGGTAACCGGATGATAGCGAACGATCTCGCCAATCCCGATTTCGTGCGCTATGGCCAGAGTTTCGGTGTCGAGGCCGAGCGCGCGGGCAACCCACAAGAGCTGCGCGCGGCGCTCAAGCGGGCGTTCAAGCGGCGCGACGGCCCAACGCTGATCGAGGTTCCGCTTGGGCCGATGCCGTCGCCCTGGGAATTCATCCACATGCCGCGCGTGCGCGGGATCAGGTGAGACACGCCATGGAAGCGCGCAGCGACGTCCACGGAGCCATCGGCGAGCGCGAGCCGCTGATCATTCGGCGGGTCGACGCCATTCCGCTCGGACTGCCCCTGAGCAAGCCGGTGGCGATGGCGGGTGCGACGGTGAGGCAGGCGCTCAACATCTTGGTCCGCATCGAGAGCGCGGACGGAACCATCGGCTGGGGTGAGGCCGCCTCCGCTCCCACGATGACCGGCGATACGCTCGGCAGCCTGCTGGCAGCCGTGCGCGACCACCTCGGTCCCCTGCTCATCGGCCAGGATGCTTGGACGCGTCCCGCGTTGTGCCGTAAGCTCAAGCGTGCCCTGTTCGGCAATACCGGCGCGCATTCTGCGATTGAGGTCGCGCTCCTCGATCTTGCCGGCCGTTCATCCGGCCTGCCGATAGTCGATCTCATTGGCGGCCCCACGCGCGGCGCGGTCGCGCCAATGTGGCTTCTCGGCAATCCCACGCCCGAGCAGGACATCGCCGAAGCGCATGCAAGGCGCGCGCAAGGCTTTGGCTTCTTCAAGCTCAAGATCGGCACCAAGGCGGTCGACAGCGAGATCGCGTCGACGCTCGCGCTGCGAAAAGGCCTCGGCGCTGCCACTCCGCTCTGCGCCGATGCCAATTGCGGGCTGACCCTGGCTGATGCCTGCCGCTATGTCGAAGGCGTGCGTGAGGCCGGCTTGCTGTTCATCGAGCAGCCGCTCGCGCACGCGGATCTCAACGCGCTTGCGCGGTTGACGCGCATCTCTGCGATTCCGATCGGCGCCGACGAAGGCATCCATTCGCTCGCCGACATCGAGGCCCACGAACGCTGCGGCGCCGGGGGTGTCTCGCTCAAGCTGATCAAGCTCGGCGGTATGAGCGCGGCGGTCGAGGCGGCGCAGCTGTGCCAGCGCCTCGGCCTCTCTGTCAACATCGCCGCGAAGATCGCGGAATCCAGCATCGCGTCGGCCGCGGCGATCCATCTTGCCTGCGCCGCTCCCGCGGTGGATTGGGGCGTGAGCCTCACTCATTTCTATCTCGCCGAAGACATTGCCAGGAACCCGCTGGCGATCGGCGACGGCGCGGTCGCGCTCCCGGCCGGCCCAGGGCTCGGCATTGAGGTCGACGAAGCGCAAGTCGAGCGCTTCAAGCTTTCGAGCAGCGCCCTGCCCGGCTGACCTCCCCAGGCGGGTCACCAAACGACGACCCTTGAATTCGGCCCTCGGTGAAATGGGTCAAAAAGAAGGAAGGCCGCGACAACCGCAAGCTGGCGCGGCCCATAAGGTGACGCCACCGGTGGTATTGGGCCCGGTCCCTGCCGGCAATGGCCCTTGAAACGAAAACTACATGTCCGCCCGCGGGATATCTCTCCTCAGCCCTTCATATGCACCCTGACAAAGCGACTCGTGTACGCTATCTAGCGTCCATGCAGCCGATTACGACCACCGCCAGCCTTGCGGACGCCTGTGCGCGCATGGCGCACCACCCCTTCGTGACCGTAGACACCGAGTTTCTGCGCGAGAGCACGTATTATCCACGGCTCTGCGTCGCACAGATGGCGAGCACCGATGAGGCGATCGTCATCGACACGCTGGCCGAGGGCATCGATTTCGCCCCCTTCTTTGCATTGATGGCGAACGAGAACGTCGTCAAGGTCTTCCATGCCGCCCGTCAAGACATCGAAATATGCTGGCACGAGGCCGGGATCATTCCGTCCCCTATTATCGATACCCAGGTGGCGGCCATGGTCCTGGGCTATGGCGATGCCATCTCCTACGACCAACTCGTTCAACGCATCACCGGCGACAGCCTCGATAAGTCGCACCGCTTTACCGATTGGACGCGGCGGCCCCTGAGCGAGGCACAGCTCGCCTACGCCATTTCCGACGTCACCCACCTGCGCGACGTCTACCTCAAGCTCTCCGCCGACCTCGACCGACGCGGCCGCAGCGACTGGATGCGCGAGGAGATGAAGGTGCTGACCTCGCCCGCGACCTATCGCTTCGAGCCCGAGCACGCCTGGGAGCGCCTGAAAACGCGGGTGCGCAAGCCCAAGGAGCTTGCCGTGCTGATCGAGGTCGCCGCTTGGCGCGAGCGTGAAGCACAGGAGCGCGATGTGCCGCGCGGTCGGGTGCTCAAGGACGACGTCATCGGCGACATCGCGGTGCAAGCGCCGACGACGATCGAGCGCCTCGCGAGCCTGCGCTCGCTGCCCAGAGGGTTCGAACGGTCGAAATGGGGGGAAGCGATCGTCGAGGCCGTCCGGCGCGGTCTGGCGCGCGATCCCAAGACGCTGCCGCGCTTCGAACGCCCGAAGCCCCCAATCAATGGACAGGCCACGGTGGAGTTGCTCAAGGTGCTGTTGCGCATGACGGCGGAGCGGCATGGGGTCGCTGCCAAGGTGATCGCCACCGTCGACGACCTCGATCGCATCGCCGCCGACGACGACGCCGATGTCCCGGCGCTTTCCGGCTGGCGGCGCGAGCTTTTCGGCGACAGGGCGCTCGCGCTCAAACAGGGACGGCTCTCGTTGGCCATCGAAAAGGGCCGCGTCGTAGCGGTGGAGCACGAATAATCCCCTCCCCCGCTGGCTCGGCGAGGCTATGATGGTCGCGCCCGTGACGAGGGAGACAACAAATGGCGCCGTTCCTGCGCAATCAGTGGTACACGGCCGCGACCTCCGCCGAGCTCGACGACAAGCCGTTGGCGCGCACCATCTGCAACGAACCCCTGGTGCTCTTTCGCGGCGGAAGCGGAAATGTGGCCGCGCTGACCGACCGCTGCCCGCACCGCAAAGCGCCGCTCTCATCCGGCGAAGTGGTGGGCAACGATATTCAGTGCGGCTATCACGGCATCCGCTTCGCCCCCGACGGCGCCTGCACCCATGTTCCGGGCAATGCCCAGATCGGCCGTAATTTCCGGGCAAGAAGTTTCCCGGCGCACGAAATCCACGGTCTCATCTTTGTCTGGCTCGGTGAGGTCGCGCTTGCCGATCCCGCGCTGATCCCCGACTTCAGCGAGAACGTGAAGCCAGGCTGGACCGGCGTTCATGGGAGACTTTATGTCAGGGGCAACTACCAGCTCCTGATCGACAATATTCTCGACCTCACGCACGTCGTTTTTGTCCATAAGACGACGCTCGCCGGCGGCGGAGTGGCGGAGACGCCGCTCGACGTCGAGATCGACGGCGATGTGGTGCGCGCGCAACGGCTGATGCGCAATGTCGACACCGCACCGATCTACAAGGCCGCCAGGAACCTTCATGGCAAGATCGATCGCTGGCAGTTCCTTGAATTCCGCCCGCCGATCTACGCCCGGATCACGCTCGGTGCGCGCGAGGCCGGCAGCGAGGTGCCGTTTGGCACGCCGACGCATATCGTGCTCAACAGCTTCACGCCGGAAACAGAGTGCACCACCCACTATTTCTGGTCGACCGTCCGTTCCTGGGGGCTCGACGACGCCAACGTGTCGAAGATCTACAAGGACATGACCGATCTCGCCTTCGCCGAAGATGCCCGCATCGTCGAATTGCAGCAGGAACTGATCGACGGAGACCCATCCGGCACGCCGCTCGTGAGCCTTGCCTTCGACCGCGCCGGTCTCGGAGCGCGTCGCATCATCAAACGCAAGCTCGATGAAGAGGCGTCGGCGCAGGTGCGACTCGCTCCGTCCCCGGTACCGGCGCAGTAGCGGACCGAGAGCGCACGGCTCATATTTTAGTTGGTTGACCGGAGTCTCGCGCCGCCATCAATGGCAGTCAAGGCAGCCTTGCTTCATCTCGCGGCGGTGGCCGATCGGCCGGGCGCCGACTCCGGCGCGCCCGCTGACCCTGGAGCGCGCGAAGCAAATACCGTTTCCGCCCTATTGCTTTGGACGAATCCGCCGCAAGAACTCCCAGGTCGGCACCGCACTAATGCCGCCGACGGCCCCGCTGAGATAACTCGGGATTTCCGCGGTGAAAATCCACTGCCAAAGGAGTCCGACGAGGTAGCTTGCCAGCAACATCGCTGCGAGTGTGATCAGCAATCTCAGCCAAAGTGGCATCGGCGTCCTCCTCGGAGCGTCCGTCTCGGCCGTGCTCGTCACCTTCATGCCCTGTGCGCAGACAAGCCATGCTCGGTACGGAAACTATGCGCAACTGGGGCAAAGATGCCGGTGCACGAAGCTCCGTATCACGCGGTTTCCATGACCGGCTCGCGGCCGACGAGCCGCGCGAGCTGGCGTAGGCGGACGAATACGCGCTCGCCGGCGAGCGCCTTGAAGCCGTTCTCGAAACGCAAAACCAATCGACCGCGCTCTACCACCATCGGCGTCTTCGGCAACACGCCGGTCGTCGAGGCCGAGACCAGGTAGGCCACGCGCAACGCCGCACCGAGCACGCGCGCGCGATCGAGCAAACGGGTTGTCGCGAGTTCGCGCAGCCGAGGCGAAAGTTCCTCGTCCACGAGCCCCATATGACGGAAGAACACGGCCAGCGAGATGAAGGTCCGGCCGGGATGATCGACTGCGACGAAGGCCGCATTGGCGATGATGTTGAGCGATTGCTCGCCACGATAATCGGGATGGGCCCGCCAGCCGATATCGGCGAGAAGGCAGGCGGCATGACGCAGCCGGCGTTCGTCCGCGGTCTCGTCGAGCCCGGCCGAGGCCATGAAGCGGTCAGTCCATTGCGTGAGCTCTTCGCCATGGGCAGGGGAACGCGAACGCAACACGTTAAGCTCGCTTGCAGCCGCGATCAGCGGATCCTTCTCGCGCTCCTTGGCGTCGAGCATCGAGTAGAGCAGGCCTTCACGCACGCCAAGGGCGGAGACGACAACCTCCTTCGGCTTGGCGATCCGTACCAGATTCTCGAGCACGAGCGCGGCGTAGGCCAGCAGAGGCCGGCGTGCGTCGGTCACTACCTCGATCTGCGACAGCATCTCGGGATCGACCCGATGTACGAGGCTGGAGAAATCGAATGCCTCCTTGGCCGGCATCACATAGCCATGCATGACATGGAGCGGATAGCCGGTCTGCCACATATGCAGCCGCGCGAGTGCGCGCCAAGTGCCGCCGATGGCATAGAACGTGCGGCCTTTGCCGTTTTCGAGCGGGCGTGCATCTTGCAGCGCCGTCCGGACGATCTTTTCCGCCTTCTTGATCGACTTCGACGAGATGTCCTGCAGGGCGAGCCCACCCAGCGGCAGCGTCAAGCCAGCCTTCACGCGGAGACCCTGGACCTCCGTCAACTCGAGCGAACCGCCGCCGAGATCGCCCACGATGCCATCGGGCTTGTGAAAGCCGGACACGACGCCGAGGGCAGCAAGCTCGGCCTCGCGCTTGCCGGAAAGGACGTCGATCTTGGTGCCGCAAATACTCTCGGCTTCGGCAACGAAGGCCTTGCCGTTCTCGGCATCTCGACATGCCGCAGTTGCAATGGCCCAGAGCTGGGCAACGTCCATGCGGTCGCACAGAGCGCGGAAGCGCCGCAGGGCCGCCAGCGCTTTCTCGACGGCATCGGCAGCGAGCAGGCCGGTCGTCTGCACCTCACGCCCAAGCCCGGCCAGAACCTTCTCGTTGAAAATGGGAGTCGGGCTGCGGGTCAGCCCCTCATAGACCACAAGGCGCACGGAATTCGAACCGATGTCGATGACCGCAACGGGCGGCCCGTAATCGAGACGACCTTGTGCGAAATTCATGGCGGGCCGACGCCGCTTACGAGCGGTCGAGACGGCGTATAAGACTACGCGGCGACGATTCTTTGAGCGATTTGCCACGACCCGACAGGCTCGGATTGGTCATGAAGTACTTGTGAGCGTTGAAGGGTTCCTCACCCTCGGCCACTTTTAAGCGATTCGACGTGCCATCGGGTAGCAATTTCCAGCTTTGTTCATTGTCTTTGAAATTCGCCACCATGATCTGATCGAGCACCTGCTCGTGCACGGTGGGATTGAGAATCGGGCACAAGACCTCGACGCGCCGGTCGAGATTGCGCGGCATCATGTCGGCGGAGGAGATGTAGACCGCGGCTTTAGGATGCGGCAGGCCGTGGCCGCCGCCGAAGCAGTAGATGCGGCTGTGTTCGAGGAATCGGCCGATGATCGATTTCACCCGAATGTTGTCGGACAGTCCTGGCACGCCGGGGCGCAGGCAGCAGATCCCGCGCACGACGAGATCGACCGCCACGCCCGCGCGCGAAGCCTCGTAGAGCAGGTCGATGATCTCGGGATCGACCAGCGCATTGTCCTTCATCCAGATCGCGGCGGGACGACCGGCCTTGGCATGCGCGATTTCCTGTTCGATGTGATCGCAGACGCGGTCACGCAGCGTGAGCGGAGAGACTGCCATCCTTTGGAGCTCCGCCGGCTCCGCATAGCCGGTCACGTAATTGAAGATGTGCGCCACGTCCCGCGCGATAACGGGATCGGACGTGAAGAATGAGAGATCGGTATAGATTCGGGCGGTGACCGGATGATAGTTGCCAGTCCCGACATGCACATAGGTGGCAAGCGCGCCACCCTCTCGGCGCACCACCATCGACAACTTGGCGTGGGTCTTGAGCTCGATAAAGCCGTATACGACCTGGGCGCCGGCGCGCTCGAGCGCGCGCGACCATCGGATATTCGCCTCTTCGTCGAAACGGGCCTTGAGCTCGATCAGTGCGGTGACGGATTTTCCCGCTTCCGCCGCCTCGATCAGAGCGCGGACGATGGGCGACTCCGCCGACGTGCGATAGAGCGTCTGCTTGATGGCGACGACGTCGGGATCGCGCGCCGCCTGCTGCAGAAATTGCACGACGACGTCGAACGACTCGTAGGGATGATGGACAATCAGGTCTTTCTGGCGAATAGCCGCGAAGCAATCGCCGGCATGGTCTCGAATGCGTTCGGGATAGCGGGGATTGTACGGGACGAATTCAAGGTCCGGCCGATCCAGACTCATGAGTTGCGACAGGTCGGTGAGTGCCAGCACCCCATCGACCAGGAAAACCTCATCGTCCCCGCATGCCAGCGCCTGTTGCACGAACCGGCGCAGCTCCACGGGCATGGCCGCCTCGAGCTCGAGCCGGATGACCGAGCCGCGCCGCCGACGCTTGAGAACCGTCTCGAACTCGCGAACCAGGTCTTCCGCTTCCTCCTCGATCTCGATCTCGGAGTCGCGAATGACGCGGAACGCACCCTGGCCTTTGACCGCATAGCCGGGAAAGAGGCGGGCAATGAACAGGCCGATCACCTGTTCGAGCGTGATCACGCGGGCACTCGCCAGTCGCACGAAACGCTCGATCTTGTTCGGCATACGGATGAGCGCGTTCATCGGCTTGCCGTCGCTGGCGCGCGCCAGATGGAGGGCGATGGTAAAGCCGAGATTGGGGATGAACGGGAACGGGTGCGCCGGGTCGATGGCGAGGGGAGTGAGCAGGGGAAAAATCTGCCGAAGAAAATGATCCTCCAGCCAGGTCTTCTCCCGCTTGGTCACCTCCGGCCCCTCGATCAAAACGATACCTTGCTCGGCCAGCATCTGTCGGAGCTCGCGCCAGCGCTTCTGCTGATCCCGCGCCAGCACCCCGACGGCATCCCCGATGCGGATGAGCTGTTCGGCGGGCGTCAGCCCGTCCGGGCTCTTGACCGTAATTCCGGCACGCAACTGGCCCTTGAGGCCGGCGACGCGCACCATGAAGAACTCATCGAGGTTGTTGGCGGAGATCGAGAGAAAACGCACCCGCTCGAGCAAGGGATGGGCGTCATTGGCGGATTCCTCGAGCACCCGGCGGTTGAAATGCAGCCACGACAGCTCGCGGTTGATGAAGCGCTCAGGGCTTACGATCAGATCGACAGACGCGGGTTCGCTCGCGGCCGGAGCCAGCGGCGCGACGGGTTCCCCTTCCACAACAATGGCTTGGCTTCGATCAGCCATGGTCAAATGCTTTCTGATGAGGGGCGCAACATCGCCGTCAAAGGTGACGGCTGCATGACATAAGGGGTCGGCACCCCAGGCCGTCAAGCCTCGCTCAAGCGCAGAATCTCGGCCGCGAATGCCCTGGTTAACGGCCGCTGATGGCGCATCGCCTCCTCGTCGAGCCGCGCGACCACCGCCCGGGCGGCCGCGAACGATCGTTCTATCCGCAGCGCCACGTAGCCGATCACGCTTTCATCGACCGCGAGCTGACGATCGCCGAAGAGCTTCACCAGGACGGCGCGCAAGAGCGCGTCGTCGGGCGGAGCCATGGCCACGACCGGCAGAGCCATGACGCGCGACCCCAGGTCCCGGATCGCGAACGTCGCCGGAGGCCTGCGCGCGGTGAGCAGCACGAAGGCCCCCTCCTCGCGCGCGAGATTGAGAAGGTGAAAGAGCGCCCGTTCGTCCAGCGTACCCGCGACGATATCCTCCACGACCAAAGCGCCCGTGGCGAGCGCCGCAGGCACCGTCGCCTGCTCCAACGCGTGTGACGAGATCAGCCGTGCCCCCGCCATTTCCGCCCAGATCGCGGCAAGGTGACTCTTGCCGGAGCCTTCCGGACCGGTGAGCATGACCGCTTGGTGGGGCCAGGCGGGCCACGTATCGATGAGGGCAAGCGCGGCCGCATTGGATGGACCGCTCAAGAAATCTTCGCGCGCAAAACTCTCGGGATGATCGAGCGCTAAGGCGAGTTGACACGGACCGTTGTGCATCAGGTCGGCTTTTCCCCGGTATAGAGGGGGCTCGCGAAGTATTGCCGCAGCGCGAACCGCAACAGCACCGCGAGCGCGGCTGCGAGCGGCACGGCAACCAGAAGGCCGACGAATCCGAAAAGATAACCGAAGGCGAACATGGCGAAGATCATCCAGACCGGATGCAATCCCACGCGCTCGCCGACGAATTTAGGCGAGACAATGTTCCCTTCGACGAATTGGCCGAACAGGAAAATGCCGACGACGACTCCGATCCGCTTCCAGTCCGGCCAGAATTGCGCGATGGCCACACTCACCGCGATCATCAGCCCGGTCATCGAGCCGATATATGGAACGAACGTGATCACGCCGGCGACGAGACCGATGAGCAGGGCAAAATCCAGTCCAACCACCATCAATGCGATCGCATAGTAGCAGCCAAGCACCGCGCATACGCCGACCTGGCCACGCAAGAAACCACCAATCGCCGCATCGATCTCGCGGGCGAGCCGACGGACGGTTTCGCGCTGGCGCACCGGCACCCAGCTGTCCACTATCTCGATCATCCGATGCCAGTCGCGGATGAGGTAAAAGGTGACAACCGGCATCACGATCAGAACGGAAGCGAATGAGACCAGCGCCTTCCCGCCGGTCCAAATCGAATACATAAAACTCAGGAGCCAAGTGGCCACCTGGCTGACGAGACCTGAAACAGTCTCGTTTGAATCGCCGGATCCCAGCCAACTCAGCCAGGGTAGGTTGGCACCGGTGATAAGGTCCTTCAAGCGCTTGAAATAGCCCGGGATGTGCGAGATCAACGCCGAGCCTTGCTGCAGCAGCAGAGGGACGAGCAGCACCGTAAGGGCGATCAGAACCACGATGAAGATGCTGACGATCAGCAGCGCTGCGAATGTGCGGTTCATTCCCGCGCGTTCCATGCGGTCGGCGACCGGTGCATGCACGTAGGCGAGAGCGATGCCGGCGACGAACGGGAGCAGAATCTCGTGCAGCAGCAACAGCGACGCCGCGAGTATGAGAAACGTGATGAGCCAAAAAGTGAAGTGGCGGCCGTACATCATCGCGTCGTCCCCTACCCGTCGCCTTCGCCTATGGGGTAACCCGGTTCAGGGGCCTATGTCTGCGGCGTTCATGTGGCGCACCCACTCGGCGACATAGAAGGCAACTGAAAGCAAGGTCAAGGCCGCGACCAGCGGCGTCAGCACCATCATGGCGACACTCGCATCGAAGTCGAATCCGAGCGCGGCCAGGACCACGCCGGCGAGCACGATTTGCGCGACGGTGTTGAGCTTGGAGACCATAAGTGGTCTCAGCGGCACGGGCTTGTCCACCACCCAGGACAAGATCACCGCGCTCACGATCATGATATCGCGCGAGACCACGAGGATGACGAGCCACCGGGGAATGGCATCCGTGACGCCGAGCGCGACGTAGATCGAAACCAGCATCGCCTTGTCCGCCAGCGGATCGAGGTAGGCGCCGAGCTCGGTGGCCATGCCGAACCGCTTGGCGAGGAAACCGTCCACGGCATCGCTGATGCCGGCGGCGAGGAAAAGCACAAAAGCAATTTTCATCTCGCCGGCCGTGATCGCCCAGACCACCACGGGCACCAGGAGAATGCGGCCAAGCGTGATTAGGTTCGGAATACTCAAGTCTGCGCCCCGGCTCGGCCCGCGCCTCGCCGTCGCCAGCGGCGCGCGCGGCCATGCAATCGTCAGTATAGCTGCGATCAAGCCATTGCACAGTCGCGGAATCCCAAGTACCGAAGCGCGCGCGAGCAGCGAAGGATATGCCATGGCAGACAAGGGCCTCACCTATGCCGGGGCCGGCGTCGACATCGATGCCGGTAACCGCATGGTGGAGCTGATCAAGCCATTGGTTCGCTCTACTGCCCGGCCGGGAGCGGACGCCGAAATCGGCGGATTCGGCGCTCTGTTCGACCTTAAGCGCTCGGGCTACTCCGATCCGGTTCTGGTGGCGGCGACCGACGGTGTCGGAACCAAGCTCAAGATCGCGATTGAAACCGGCACGCATCATACGATCGGCATCGATCTGGTCGCGATGTCGGTCAACGACCTCGTCGTCCAAGGCGCGGAACCGCTGTTTTTTCTCGACTATTTCGCCTGTGGACAACTCGAGCCCGAGGTCGGCGCACGCGTGGTCAAGGGCGTGGCGGAGGGCTGCCGGCAGGCGGGTTGCGCGCTGATCGGCGGCGAGACCGCGGAGATGCCGGGGCTGTATCAGGCGGGCGATTACGACCTCGCCGGATTTGCGGTCGGCGCCGTGGAACGCAATGCGATCCTGCCAAGGGCCGACGTCCATGCCGGCGATATCGTTCTTGGACTTGCGTCATCGGGCATCCACTCGAACGGCTATTCGCTGGTGCGCAAAATCGTGCAGCGGACGGGACTGCGCTGGAATGCCCCGGCACCGTTCGATCCCGCGCGTGAACTCGGCGCCGCGCTGTTGGAACCGACGCGCATTTATGTGAAATCGTGTCTTGCGGTGCTGCGCGAGACCAAGGCCATTAAGGCGCTCGCTCATATTACCGGCGGCGGGTTTCCCGACAATATCCCGCGCGTGCTGCCGAAGAGCCTCGGCGTGACGCTCGACTTGGAGCGCGTGCCGGTGCCGCCGATTTTCCGGTGGCTTGCGGATGTGGGGGACGTCGCCGAGCTCGAGATGTTGCGCACGTTCAATTGCGGCGTCGGCATGATGGCGGTGGTCGCGCCCGAGAAGGCCGATGCGGTCGGCAGCGCGCTGGTCCGGCAAGGCGAGAAAGTCGTCTCAATCGGGGAGGTCGTCGCGATCACCCACGACGCCGCGCGGGTCGCCTATCGCGGACACCTCGATCTCGCTTGGTGAGCGCATGGCCAAGAAACGCGTCGCCGTTCTCATCTCCGGGCGCGGCTCCAACATGGCGGCCCTGATCGAAGCGGCGAAGGCGCCCTCATATCCGGCTGAGATCGCGCTCGTATTGTCGAACAGACCGGAGGCGGCAGGGCTTGCCCACGCCGAAGCGATGGGCATTCCGACTGCGGTGGTCGATCATCGTCCGCACGGAAAAGATCGCGTCGCTTTTGAATGTGCGTTGCAAGGCGTGCTCGACGAGCACCGCGTGGAGTTCGTTTGCCTGGGCGGCTTCATGCGATTGTTTACGCCGGACTTCGTGCTGCACTGGCAAGGCCGGATGCTCAACATCCACCCGTCGCTCTTGCCTTCGTTCCCCGGTCTCGATCCGCACGGGCAAGCGCTGCGGGCGGGCGTCAAGATCTCCGGCGCGACCGTCCACTTCGTCATCCCTGAAACCGATGCCGGCCCGATCATCGCGCAAGCGGCGGTGGCCGTTCGCGACGACGACAATGTCGATACGCTCGCCGCCCGTGTCCTGGCAGCCGAGCACCGCTTGTACCCGCTGGCGCTCGCTCTCCTCGCGACCGGACGGATCAAGATCGTCGGCGCTCGCTGCCTGATCGAGGGGGTTGATCAAACGCCTCTCGCGGCATTGATCGTGCCCGGGAGATAACCCACCAGAACGGTCTTCCCTTCTGTCGTCCGGCTCCCCGCGCCTGTTGCCTGAGCCGGTCGTCCGCCGCAATCGGCTCGGAATTCCCGCTTGTTGACCACAAACGATGCGCGCAGGCCCTGGAATTGTCACCCGCGTTGCGGTGTTATCAGCAAATCATGAGCTGAACAGAAACCCGGGGGCAAACGCATGACCGCGACAATGTCCGATTCACCCAATGCAGCGACAGGCGAGCCGAGGCCCATTATCCCGGCGCTCGCGGGGTTCTATTCGCATACCCGCGATCTCTCATGGCTCGTCGTCCGCCTCACGGCGGGTGGGATGCTGCTCGTCCATGGGATTGTGAAGGTGATGCCGATGGCCGAAAAAGGCTTCACCGCGACCATCGAGGCCTTCGCCGCCGGCAGCATGGCCCGCCGCGGAATCGAGCCGGCGATGGCCGCGGCCTACGCGGTGTTCTTTCTTGAGACGATCGGCGCGGTACTGATCATGCTGGGGTTGTTCACGCGGTTTATTGCGGCTGCCCTTGCCGTCCAGTTCGCGGTCATCACGTTCGTCGCCCACTGGCCGCAGGGATTCACCTGGAGCAGAGGCGGATGGGAATACCCCCTGTTCTGGGGGCTCATCTTCTTTGCGATCGCGTTGCGGGGCGGCGGCCCGTATTCGCTCGACCGCAAGCTCGGTTGGGAGCTTTAACGAAGCCCCCGCCGTCAACGGCAGGCATCAGCGGTCTGGAGGCGCTTTCCGACACTCGTCCCTGACGCCTGCTACTCCGCCGCCCGTACCTTCTCGGCATGCGCGGCCTGCTTCGAGCGACGCCACAAGCCACCCACGGCGAGCACAAGAACCGCACCGAGGAAGGCTGCGGAGAGCTCGATGTAATGGAATCCCTCGGCCCCGAACCGCGGCTCGAGATAGCCATGGAGGACCGGATCGGTGACGATGACCTCGCCGACGATCCAGCCGAGCAGCGCAGCGCCGGCCCAGACCAGGATCGGAAAGCGGTCGAGCAGCGCCATGACCAAAGCCGCCCCGGCGACGATCAGCGGAATGCTGATGGCAAGGCCGATCACGAGCAGCGCGACGTTGCCCTGGGCAGCCGCAGCGATGGCGATCACGTTGTCGAGGCTCATGACGATGTCGGCAATGGCGACGATCCGCACCGCCCGCCACAGATGCTCGACCGCCTCGACCTCGTCCTTGTCCTCGTCCTCCGGCACCAGCAGCTTGACCGCGATGTAGAACAGCGCAAGTCCGCCCACGATCTTGAGCCACGGCAGCAACATGAGCGAGGCGACGACGGCGGTGAAGACAATGCGCAAGACGACGGCAACGCCCGCGCCCAGGATCATGCCCCACACCCGCTGGCGATGGGGAAGCCCCCGGCAGGCCATCGCAATGACCACGGCGTTGTCGCCGGACAGCAGGATATTGATCCAGATGATCTTGAGGAGGGCGACCCAAAACGCGGTGTGGCCCATATCGGTCCAACCGGTCCCGAGCACACTGAGCCAACTGCTCGGATCCATCATTTGTCCCATCGAACCCACCGGATGTTCCTCTCGCTTTTCCCCGTTCGCTGACGGCTGTTCTGAGCTGACCGCCCTGGCCGAGCTAATCTACAGGCGAAACCCATGGGCTGGCCAGCAGGCCGAAGCGCCTGGAACCGCGGCGCCCCTTAACGAACGATTTCGTTGCCGGAAAAGAACTGGGCGATTTCCTGCTGCGCCGTGTCGGGGCCATCGGAACCGTGAACGGAATTCTCGCCGATCGACTTCGCATGGGTCTTGCGGATCGTTCCTGCCGCCGCCTTGGCCGGATCGGTTGCACCCATGATGTCGCGATATTTGGCGATTGCATTCTCGCCTTCGAGCACTTGCACGACCACCGGTCCGGAGGTCATGAATTCGACGAGTTCCCCAAAAAACGGGCGCTCGCGATGAACCGCGTAGAACGTCTGGGCCTGCTCACGGCTGATCCGCACACGCTTTTGCGCGATGATGCGCAGCCCCGCCTGTTCGATCATGGCGTTGATTGCGCCAGTCAGATTACGGGCGGTGGCGTCGGGTTTGATGATCGAAAAGGTTCGCTCGACCGTCATTGGATTGGTTCTTCGAGGAGGGAAATTGGGAGAGCCGATAGCGGCGGCTTATAGCGGCCGTGCCGGAGCGCGGCAAGGCTTGTGACCCGCGCGGCGTTGCCGCACGAGCTCGGACCACCGGCGAGTGTAGCGCGACCTGCCTGCGGTTCCGGGCAGCGCCGCGCGCCGGCATCACGGCAGGATGGCGAAGGCGCGGGCGGGAAAGCCCAAGCCGTCCTTGACCTTGGGCCAAGCGACGACGATAAGCGCGCCGGTCGCGGGAACCCGGTCGAGGTTGGCCATGACCTCGATCTGATAGCGACCCTTGCGCAGGATGTAGGTTTCCGATTCCATCTTGTCGGTGGTGTCGGTGTCCAGCGATTCATGGCCGATCGCGGTCACGCCGCGCTGCTCGACCAGGAACTTGACGGTCTCGAGCGACCAGGCCGGAAAGGGACTGCGCTTGAATCGCTCGGGATCGCTGTCCCAATCCTTGTACATGTCGGTCCGCAACGCCGCGAAGGCACCCTTCGGCACCCGCCCGTGCTTCCTTTCCCATGCACGCAAATCGTCGATCGAGAACGCGTGGTTGGGATCCTTGACGAGAAGCGGCGTGGCATCGAAAACAACCAGCGGAAGGATCATTTGCTTGAGTGGAATCCGATCCATGGTGATGCCGTCTTCGGCAAAATGCGCGGGCGGATCCACATGCGTGCCGTACTGGCCGACCATCTCGTAATATGTGCTGCGAAATCCGTCCTTGGCGATCGTGTAGGGCTGCCGCGTCTGTGGATCGACGGCCGGCGTTATTTTTGCTTGACCGAAGCCCGACCACACCGGCGTGTTGGGACCGAAACTGTGGGTCAAATCGACAAATTGTTTACCCGCGATGATCCGATACGCGCGCCCAAGCTGCGTCTCTGCGTACGCGGGCGCGACAAGACCATATCCGATCGCGGCAGCCGCAAGCACGCTCAGACAACGACGGGCGAACCTCGCATGACGCATCCTTCCCTCCGCAGACACAGCGAGCAAAAGCTCAAGGTCAATCGTCGATGGCCGACAATGTATCACCTCCAAGTCGCCTTTCCATGTCGGTCCAGAAACCGCCCGGGGCGGCAGGTTGCGCTGACCGCGACCTTTGTTGAAAACACCCCATGCTTGTGATCACCGACCTCACCTACCGGATCGGCGGCCGCACGCTGCTCGACAGCGCCACCGTGGCACTGTCCGCCGGCGCGCATGTTGGGCTAGTCGGTCGCAACGGCACCGGCAAGACCACGCTCTTTCGCATCATCGCCGGCGAGCTCACGCCCGAGCAGGGGGATGTGCAGATCTCGCCGCACGATCGCATCGGCCGGCTTGCCCAGGAAGCGCCCAATGGCCCGGAGAGCCTGCTCGAGGTCGTGCTTCAGGCCGATGCCGAACGCACCAAGCTCTTGGCCGAAGCGGACACGGAGTGCGAGCCCGCCCGCATCGCCGAAATCCAGTGCCGGCTCGCCGACATCGGAGCGCATTCGGCACCCGCGCGCGCAGCGGAAATCCTCGCCGGCTTGGGCTTTTCCCACGCCGATCAGCAACGCCCCTGTGCCGAATTCTCCGGCGGCTGGCGCATGCGGGTTGCGCTCGCGGCGACGCTGTTCGCCGAGCCCGACCTGCTGCTGCTGGACGAGCCGACCAACTATCTCGACCTCGAAGCGACGTTGTGGCTGGAAGCGCATATCGCGCGCTACCCGCGCACGGTGATCGTCATCAGCCACGACCGCGATCTGCTCGACAAAGCCGTCGATTGGATTCTCCACCTGGAAGGGGGAAAGCTCGCACTCTATCGCGGCGGCTACACCGCCTTCGAGCGGCAACGCCGCGAGCGCCAGGCGCTCGACCGCAAGCTCGCCACACGGCAGGAGGCAGAGCGTTCACGACTGCAAGCCTTTGTGGACCGCTTCCGCGCCAAGGCCACCAAGGCACGGCAGGCACAGTCCCGCGTCAAATTGCTGGCCAAGCTCGAGCCGGTCGCAGCCATCGTCGCCGAAGAAGTGCCATCGATCGACATTCCGCCGCCCGCGAAGGCGCTGTCGCCGCCCATCATCGCGCTCGACAACGTCTCGGTGGGTTACGAGCCGGGCCACCCGGTGCTGCGGCGCCTCACGCTTCGCATCGATGACGATGATCGCATCGCGCTCCTTGGCGCCAACGGCAATGGCAAGTCGACGCTGGTGAAGCTCCTGGCGGGCCGGCTCGAACCAATGTCTGGGCAGATGACCAGGCCGCAGAGACTGGAGATAGGATATTTCGCCCAGCACCAGCTCGATGAATTGAGCGCGAAGGACAGCGCCTATGAGCACCTGCGTCGGCTCATGCCCGATGCGCCGGAGGCCAAGGTGCGCGCGCGCGCCGGCGCAGTGGGCTTTTCGCAGGCGCTGGCCGATACGCCGGCCGGGCAATTGTCGGGCGGAGAAAAAGCCCGCCTGTTGCTCGGCCTTGCCACCTTTTCAGGGCCTCATCTCATCGTGCTCGATGAGCCGACCAATCATCTCGACATCGATAGCCGCTCTGCGCTCATCGCGGCGATCAATTCCTACCCCGGCGCCGTGATCCTGGTGTCGCACGACCGCTACCTGATCGAGGCCTGCGCAGATCGTCTCGTGTTGGTGGCGAATGGACAGGCCGTCCCCTTCGACGGTGATCTCGATGATTATCAGAAACTGGTGCTGACCCAACGCGGCGCGAACGACACCAATCCCGGGAACCGGAAGGAGCAAGGCCGGGCGCGCGCAGGCCGCGCGGATATCCGGCGCGCCGCAGCGGAACGGCGTGTCGCGCTTGCTCCTTTGCGCCGGCGGATCGCAGACGCGGAAGCTGCCGTCGCCCGGCTCAATGCAGAGATCGCGCGGATCGACGCGACCCTGGCCGGCTCCGGGTTGTTTGCACGCGATCCGCAAAAGGCCGCAACACTCGCCAAGGCACGCGCGGATCATGCCAGTGCGCTCGCCCGGGCGGAGGAAGATTGGCTCGAAGCGAGCGCGCTCGAGGAAACCGCGATCCGGGACCAATGATCGGCGCGCGCGACGCTCGGATTGCGTCCGCTGATTGCCGCCGCTGGCCCGTGCGTGCTGCTAGGTGCCGGCAGGTTTCTTCGGAGTTGCCTTTTGCGCCTTGGCCGGCGCAGGCGGCGGACCAGGCGCGCGCTCGATCGAGACCAGGCGACCGCCGACAAAGCGGTAGACCCCGGCGGAAGGCCCACGAGCATAGGTCAATACCACGGCGCGCTCGCCCCGCTCATCGGCGCTGACATCGAGCTTTTCGACCGGACCCGCCCGCCGCACGACGTCGCATTCTGTCATCTGCAGCGAGATGCCGCCCGCGGAGGGCGCAGCCCCCGCCGCTGACGGATCCGCGAAGCCCGCAGCCTGCTCCGGCGCGGCAGCGCATTGTCCATCCGCATTAACGAGATCCGCGGGAGTGACCGGCCGCAGCGAGAACCCGGTCTTGGCCCCCGAAAAGGCCGCCCAATCCGGCGTCCGCATCATGGTTTCGGGTTTGGGAACAAGCGTGAGGTTGTTCAGACTGAGATCGGACGAGCACCCCCCGATGGCTAGCGCAAACGCCGCCGCTATCGGCACGTGCAACGCAATTCGTTGGGATCGTTGCATCGCCAAGCCCTCGATTCACCTCCGGCTCCGACCGACGCGCAGTCAGCCAAGAGTTTGCCCGGCACCATGCCCTTGATCAATAGGTCTTTTTTCCGCACCAGGTGCCGGTTCGGTGCGGACCGGCGCGGGCCTCGGCGGATGGTCCGTCGACCTTTCCCGCGGTCCGAATCGCCTCGGCGCCGGCCCTATTGGGGTTGCGCCCGCGGAGCCGTAATCCGCACCGCAATGATCCAGGCGACCCATAGAAACACGAAATACATCGCGAGGAAGGCCGGCAAGCTCGCGGCTGGGGCGTTCCGTTCAATGACCAGCCCGATCAGATAGGCCGCGATGTCCCCCGTGATCATCAGCGCGAGGTAGACGATGAGCAGCAACATGCCTGGTTCCTCAGATGCGTTACCGGCCCGCGCGCGGTCAGCCTGCGCTATTGATAGCCGCCCGAAAGGCGCTTGCGTCAAGATGGCGGCGCGGGGCCCAGATCAGGTTTGTGCGAAAAAAACTGGTCGTACTCGTGCCCAAACCCTGGTTTGCCGGATGCCGTGGGCGATCTTCCAATACTTTCGCTCTATCCGCAACATCTCCACGGCAGCCGAACACGCCGCCGCCTGTCATCCATGACGTGCATCCAGCGCACGGCAACGGGGCAGCGGTGTCCTCCCCCTGAGTTACCGCAGGAAAAGCCAAAATTCCGTTGCGAAAGAAGCCCTGTTGCACGGCGGTCCAGCGTCAAATCCCTTTCACCGTTGCGCAAATATCACAGCCATCTGCACCAAGACGCGCTAAGGTGAGTCTACCAGTCGATGATGACTCCAACTGGTCTAACGGGGAACCTTGGGGGGCCTAGCTATGAAGAAGTTCTTACTTGGAAGCGTGGGGCTTGCGGCGATGCTTGCAGGGCCTGCAGCAATGGCAGCGGACATGCGGCTCCCGCCGCCTCCTCCGCCGGTCGTCTACTATGATTGGACTGGCGCCTATATCGGCTTCAATGCCGGTTCGACCTGGTCCCACGTCGATCAAACTTTCGGCGACCGTGCATCGGCCCCGGACCGGGAAGTCAGCAATAACTTCTCGACCAGTCCCAGCAATGGCATCTTCGGCTTCCACGCCGGCGCGCAGTGGCAGTGGGGTGCCTGGGTTCTCGGCGCCGAAGCTGCACTGAGCGGGTGCTTCCAGGAGTGTCGGAGCACGAGTGGGATTGTGCCCACCGCCCGCCAACACATTCTTCGAGCACAAGATCACCAACCTGTTCACGGTGGGCCCGCGACTGGGCTACGCCTGGGATCGGTTCATGATCTTCGCGACGGGTGGCTATGCTTCGGCGAACTCAAGACCGCGGCTTGCACGCCAGTCACCGGTCTCTGCGAGTCCAACCTCGCCATTCTAACGGCCAGTCGCGCAACAACGGCTGGTATGCCGGCGGCGGCTTCGACTACATGGTCCACAAGGGCCCGCTGGTCGACGTGCTGCTCGGCCTCGAATATCAACACTTCGACGTCGGCTCGAAGAATGCGTTCTGCTTCAACCCCGGCTGTCAATCCTGGACCGCATGGGACGAGGACCTGAGCGCCAAGGGCGACATCGTGCGCGCTCGCCTGACCATCAAGACCCAGGGCTTCGGGTTCTACTATCGGTAATCCGTTTCAGAAAACCGACCACAGCAACGGCCCCGGGCAATCGCCCGGGGCCTTTTTCGTTGCGGCCATTCGCGAACGAATCGCGACAAGCCCAACGGGTTCCGGCGTGTGCAGTAACGTCCGTCAGGCATGATCCTGAAAGCTCCAGACCTCGGACGAGATCATGCAAACAAGCAGATGCCCGGACGAGCTCGCTTCCACCATAAGGGGATTGCGATCTGAGCGCGTCCGCTGACCCCGTAAACGTCAGCCAATGCTGCTGTGGCCAAATATCGAATCCGTTCCGTCGTTGCGCATATGTCACAGCCAAAGCGATTGGAACCTGATAAAAAAGCACAACTTAATTCCTAACGGGGGGTTCAAATGAAGAAGTTCTTACTTGGAAGCGTGGGGCTTGCGGCGATGCTTGCAGGGCCTGCAGCAATGGCAGCGGACATGCGGCTCCCGCCGCCTCCTCCGCCGGTCGTCTACTATGATTGGACTGGCGCCTATATCGGCTTCAATGCCGGTTCGACCTGGTCCCACGTCGATCAAACTTTCCCCAATCCGCTGGGCTTCGGCGGCCCGGACCGGGAAGTGGGAATAACTTCTCGACCAGCCCCAGCAATGGCATCTTCGGCTTCCACGCCGGCGCGCAGTGGCAGTGGGGTGCCTGGGTTCTGGGCGCCGAAGCTGCACTGAGCGGGTGCTTCGAGGAGTGTCGGAGCACGAGCGGGATTGTTACCACCGCCCGCCAACACCTTCTTCCAGCACAAGATCACCAACCTGTTCACGGTGGGCCCGCGACTGGGCTACGCCTGGGATCGCTTCATGATCTTTGCGACGGGTGGCTATGCTTCGGCCGATCTCAAGACCGCGGCTTGCTCGCCAGTTACCGGTCTTTGCGACCAAGCAATCTTGCCAGATTTAACGGTCAGTCGCGCAACACCGGCTGGTATGCCGGCGGCGGCTTCGACTACATGGTCCACAAGGGCCCGCTGGTCGACGTGCTCCTCGGCCTCGAATATCAACATTTCGACGTGGGCTCGAAGAATGCGTTCTGCTTCAATCCCGGCTGCAATCCCGCGACCGGATGGGACGAGGACCTGAGCGCCAAGGGCGACATCGTGCGCGCTCGCCTGACCATCAAGACCCAGGGCTTCGGGTTCTACTATCGGTAATCCGTTTCAGAAAACCGACCACGCAACGGCCCCGGGCAATCGCCCGGGGCCGTTTTCGTTGCGGCTGCGTGCGCGCGACCCGAAGCCGGTGGCAACAGCACGACCACGCCGGCATGTGGCCTTTCGTGCCGCTCATCCCATGCGTTGCCAGCGCCCATGCTCGTCGGCCTGCCAATAGGTGACCTCGAAGCCTTTCGCCCTTCCCTCGCTCCAACGCTCGCGCGCAGCGGCGACCGCTTCGGGATCGTTGCCGTCGATGAGGAGCACGATGCGCTGATAACCGCCGGCGTCCGCCGGCACCGGCGCGCCGTCGACGAGAAACCGCACCGCCGCGCCGTTCGGATTGTCGTCACGGACCGTAAGCAGGACCGGCTGCTGCGGTGCTTCGGCCTCGCGCCAGGTTCCGTGCGGAAGAAAGCTGTCGTCGCGGAAGGTCCACAGATGGGCGTCCAGGGCCTCGACCCGCTCTTCGGAGGCGGCCTGCACGACCACCCGCCAGCCGCGCTCGAGCGATTTTTCGATCAAGGTAGGGAGCACACGCTCGAGCGGGTGGTGCTGCAGGTGGTAGAACAGGATTTCCGTCATGCCGCCACCTGCCCCGACGTCACATCACTTCTCGTAATACTCACCGACAAGCCGGTCCAGCAGCCGCACGCCGAAGCCCGATGCCCAGCTTCTGTTGATGTCGGTCTGCGGCGAGCCCATGCCGGTGCCGGCAATGTCGAGATGCGCCCATGGTGTCTTGTCCACGAAACGCTGCAGCAGTTGCGCTGCGGTAATTGCCCCCCCGTAGCGCCCGCCGGTGTTCTTCATATCGGCGAATTTCGAATCGATCATCTTGTCGTATTCCGGCCCGAGCGGCATCCGCCATACGCGCTCGCCGACTTCGTTGCCGACCTTCATGAGACGCTCGGCGAGCTTGTCGTCGTTGGCGAACAAACCGGCGTATTCCTGCCCGAGCGCAACGATGATTGCGCCGGTCAAGGTGGCGAGATCGATCATGAACTTCGGCTTGAAATGCTTGTTGACGTAGTGGAGCACATCCGAGAGCACGAGGCGGCCCTCGGCGTCGGTATTGATGATCTCGATCGTTTGCCCCGACATAGTGGTTACGATATCGCCCGGGCGCTGCGCTCTGCCGTCGGGCATGTTCTCCACGATTCCGATCGCGCCGACAGCATTGACTTTCGCCTTGCGTGCCGCGAGCGCATGCATGAGCCCGACAACGCAGGCTGCGCCCGCCATGTCACCCTTCATGTCCTCCATGCCGGCTGCCGGCTTGATCGAAATGCCGCCGGTATCGAAACAGACGCCCTTGCCGATGAAGGCGAGCGGCGCAACACCTCGCTTGCCGCCGTTCCAGCGCATGATCACCGTGCGGCTCTCATGCTGGGAGCCCAGGCCCACGCCGAGCAGCGCGTTCATGCCGAGCTTCTTCATCTCCTTGACGTCGAGCACGTCAACGAGCACGCCCAGCCTTTTCAGATTCCCGGTGCGGCGCGCGAACTCTTCCGGGTAGAGCACGTTCGCCGGCTCATTGACCAGATCACGCGCAATCACCACCCCGTCCGCAACGGCGCGGCGCGGCGCGAACGCCTTCTCGACCGCCGCGACGCCTGCAACCGCGATCGTAACCTTGACCTGTGCCGGCCGCTCCTCGGCCTCCTTACGCTTGGTCTTATAGCGGTCGAAGGCATAGGCGCGCAGTTGCACGCCGAGCGCCAGATCGGCGATCCGGTCCGGCTTCAGCGCTCCGCCGGGCAGATCGACAAGGATGGTCGCATCGCCCGCGGCCGCCGGGATCTTGCCCATGACAATGCCGCCGAGCTTGACGAAATCCTTGGCCTTGAGGTCGCGGGCCTTGCCGACGCCCACAACCACAAGACGTGAGGCCTCGAGACCAAGGGGGGCTACGATGTCGAGCGCGGACCCGTTCTTACCCTTGAACCGGTCGGCGGCCGCCGCGCGGGTGACCAGGTCGCCGCTCGGCTCGATCGCCCGGGTCGCCGCCCGGCCGAATTTCAACCCCTCCTCGCAGAACAGGACGAGAACCCCCTTGGCGGGGGTGGCAATCGGGGCAAATTGGAGCTTGAGGGCGCCGGACATCAGGGTGGGTCCTCTCGATCGGGTTCGACAAAACGAGAAACGTGCGGGCCGCCGCCTGCGGGTCGCGACCGCCCGTTGAACGGGCCTCCTCGCGACTCATCCACGGTAGGTCCGGTGGGCCTTGCCCCCAAAGCCCTGTGGCGGCCGGGCAACGCCCCCCAGATTAACGTTTTGTTGTGCATACTCAAAGGGTTTGCCTTGGCCAAGCCATTTTGTTGCGTGATCAAATAGAGGGTAAAAAGGGGACCGGTTTACCATTGGGGCGCCGTTGAGGGGCAGAGAGCCGGCGCGCCGAGGTTTTGCCGTGAGCGGGGACGCGTAATTCGGATGGGGTCCATCGGCCGCTATATTTTTCGCACCACGTTCGGTGCGTTCCTGGTCATTTGCGCCAGCGTGACCGCGCTGATGTGGATCACGCAGGCGTTGCGTGACATCGACCTGATGACGAATCAAGGTCAGAGCATCTTCGTCTTCATCGGCATCACCGGCCTCATCGTCCCGCTGCTTGTCCTGATCATCGCGCCGATCGCGCTGATGATCGCGGTCGCGCACGTGCTCAACAAGCTCGGGAACGATTCCGAGCTCATCGTGATGAACGCGTCCGGCATGCCGCCGTGGGTCCTGTTCCGGCCCTTCCTGGCGGTCGGGATCGTCGTGTCGCTGCTGGTCGCAGCGATCAGCATCTACGTTTCGCCATGGGGACTGCGCGAGTTGCGGCGCTGGGCGACCGAGGTTCGCGCCGATCTCGTTTCGAACATCGTGCAGCCGGGCCGCTTCACCAAGCTTGAAGAGCGGCTCACCCTCCACATTCGCGAACGGCGTCCCAACGGACAATTGCTCGGGATCTTCATCGACGACCAGCGCGACCCCAAGGAGCGGGCAAGCATTCTCGCCGAGCAGGGCGACATCGTAAAGAACGAGCGCGGCCTGTTCCTCGTGCTGGAGAATGGCACCGTGCAGCGGCACGAGACCGGCCAGCGCGATCCCGCGATCGTTCTGTTCAACAGCTATGGCTTCGATTTGTCGTGGCTCTCCAACAACAAACAGAGCCTGAAATATTCGGTACGGGAACGATATCTCTGGGAGCTTTTTGATCCCACGCGGACCGACCAGCTGTTTGTGGATCAGCCGGATCAGGTCCGGGCCGAATTTCACGACCGAATCACCGCGCCCCTCTACCCGCTGGCCTTCGTCGTGATGACTTACGCCTATCTCGGCGCGCCGCGCACCACACGGCAGGGCCGCACGATGTCGCTCCTCGGCGCCATCAGCGTGGTCGCAGCGCTGCGTGGCCTCGGCTTCGTCGGCATGATTGCGGGCGTGCACACCCCGATCGTACTGGTGCTCCCCTACATCGCCCTGACCGTGAGCTTCGTGCTGGGATACCTCGCTATTTCCCGCGGGGTGATCATCGAGCCCCCGGCTTTCATTGCCAATGCAATCACCGCGGTCATGGAACGCATCGCTCAGCGCACCAGCGCTCTCATGGGACAAACGCCATGATCGCCGGCAAGCTCTCGCGCTATTTCGGTTGGCGCTTCCTTTCTGCGGTTCTTGCCGTGTTCGCGGGCACCTTGGTGCTGACCGCGATGATCGATTTTCTCGAGCTGTTGCGGCGCTCCGCCGATATCAAGGACGTGTCGCCTTTCCTCATCGCCCAGATCACGCTCTTTCGGGTGCCCTTCATTACCGAGCGCGTGATGCCTTTCGCCGTCCTCGTCGGCGCGATGTTCTGCTACTTGAATTTGTCCCGGCGGCTGGAGCTGGCGGTCGCGCGCGCTGCGGGAGTGTCGGCCTGGCAGTTCATCTCGCCCGCCATCATTATCGCCGCCCTGATCGGTATCGCGCTGACGACGATTTATAACCCGATCTCCGCAAACCTGCGCGAGCTGTCGACCCGTCTCGAGGCCGATCTGTCGGGCCGCGACAAAGGCTTTCGCAATCCCGGCAGCGGATTTTGGGTGCGCCAGCGCAACGATGACGGCCAGGCGGTGATCAACGCCAAATCGAGCCGTCAACAGGGCATCGAGTTGGGCGGCGTCAGCATTTTCCGGCACGACACCTCCGGCCACTTCCTTGATCGCATCGAGGCCAAGAGCGCGACCCTGGAGCCCGGGTATTGGAGGCTTGAAGAGGCCCGCTTTTACGCCAGCGGAGTTGCAGCGGTTGAGCGGGACGTCTTTCGGATGAGCACGACGCTCACGGCGGCGCAGGTCGGAGAAAGCTTCGCGACGCCGGAGACTGTGCCGTTCTGGCAACTGTCGTCTTATATCGATACCGCGGAGAAGGCAGGCCTTGCCGCCACCGGCTATCGACTGCAGTACTATCAGCTGTTGGCGCAGCCCTTCTACCTCGTGGCCATGGTGCTTCTGGCCGCGTCGGTCAGTTTGCGCTTCTTCCGCTTCGGGGGCGTGCAGAAGATCGTCTTAGGGGGAATCGGAGCAGGCTTTCTGCTTTACGTCATGGCAAAGGTCACCGGAGACTTGAGCAAGGCCGGCCTTTTGGGTCCGATGACCGCGGCGGCATTGCCGCCGGCCGTGGGCGGCGTGACCGGCCTGATCGCGCTGCTGTACCAGGAGGATGGATGATGGCGCGGTCAGCCACCCATCCTCGATTGCCGCGTCGACGCGCCTGGTACGGCGCGTTGGTTGTGCTTGCGGCCGCCGCCATGCTGGTCGCCAGCCCGGCGGGCCTGTCGCCGGCGCTCGCCCAGATGCTGGTGTTTCCGCCGCGTCCGAAGCCGCCGGTCAGACCCGATCGCGCGCAGGAGCAGATGCTCGTGCGCGCCGCGGAGATCAATTACGACTACAGCAACGAGCGCGTGTCGGCGGTCGGCAACGTACAGATCTACTTCGGCAACTCGACGCTCGAAGCCGACCGGGTGATCTATGATCAGAAGACCAAGCGCCTGCATGCCGAAGGCAACGTCACGCTGACGCAGGGCGACGGCTCGGTCACCCATGGCGAGATCATGGATCTGAGCGACGACTATCGCGACGGTTTTGTCGATTCGCTGAGACTGGATGCGCCGGAGCAGACCCGCTTCGCCGCCGAGCGCGCGGAGCGGACGAGCGGCAACTTCACGGTCTTTCATAACGGCGTCTATACCGCCTGCGAGCCGTGCCGGGACGATCCGAAGAAACCGCCCAAATGGCAGGTGAAGGCCGCGCGGATCATCCACGATCAAGGCGAGAAGATGCTTTATTTCGAGGACGCTCGGCTCGAGTTCCTCGGCGTCCCGATGGCCTACTTTCCGTATATGTCGGCGCCTGATCCGACCGTAAAGCGCAAGACCGGTGTGCTGACGCCGAGTTACAGCACGAGCTCGGTCTACGGGCTCGGGGTCTCGGTTCCTTATTACTGGGCGCTCGCACCCGATTACGATGCGACGTTCACTCCGATGATCACGACCAGGCAGGGTCCGCTGCTGCAGGGCGAGTGGCGCCAACGGGTTCTCAATGGGGCCTACAGCATCCGCGCCACAGGACTGTTCCAGCTCGACAAGGACCTGTTCGTAAACACGCCGGGCTATCGCGACTGGCGCGGCAGCATAGAAACGGCGGGCCAGTTCAATCTTTCGGATAAGTGGGTCTGGGGATGGAATGGGACCGTGCTGTCGGACAAGAACTATCTCTACGACTACGGCATGCTCAAGAACGTGCAGACGAGCAATCTGCTCACGTTCATCACGCCCGACTACACCTTGTCCCAGCTCTACCTCGCGGGCCGCGGCGACCGCAGCTACTTCGACGCCCGCACGATGTACTTTTACGGCCTCTCGCCGGTCGACATCCAGGGCCAGCTTCCGGTCGTGCACCCCGTGATCGACCACGACTATGTGTTCAAGAATCCGATATTCGGCGGTGAATTGAGCTTTCACAACAATCTGACCAGCGTGTCCCGCGATACCGCCAGTTTCGACGCGATCTCGCAGACCGCCGTCAACGGTGGACTATGCGCTCTGACGAGCGCCGATCCCGCGGTCAAGAACGCGAACAATTGTCTGCTGCGCGGCGTGCCCGGCACCTACACCCGGCTCTCATCCGACTGGAATTGGAAACGCACGGTCATCGACCAGTGGGGCCAGATGTTCACCCCCTTCTTCTCCGTGCGCGCCGATGTCGCCGACGTAAACGTCGCCGGGCAGCCGGGCGTGGCTAACTACATCAACGTCGGCCAGACCGACATCGGACGCGTGATGCCGACCGCCGGTGTCGAATACCGCTATCCGCTCATCAACGTGCAGGCCTGGGGCACGCAGACCATCGAGCCGATCGCCCAGCTCATTGTTCGGCCGAACGAGACCTATGTCGGCGCGTTCCCCAACGAGGATGCGCAGAGCCTGATTTTCGATGATTCCAACCTGTTCAAGGTGAACAAGTTCTCCGGCTGGGATCGCTTGGAAGGCGGCGGACGCGCCAACGTAGGCGTCCAATATACCGCCCAGTTCAATCGCGGCGGCAATGTCAATTTCTTGTTCGGACAGTCCTATCAGCTGTACGGGTTGAACTCGTTTGCACTCGGGGGCACGACCAATACCGGCCTCAACAGCGGCCTCGACACCGCGCAGTCCGACTATGTGGCACGCGCGTCGTACCAGCCGAACTCGCTGCTGACATTCACGTCCCGGTTCCGGCTCGCC
Organism: uncultured Alphaproteobacteria bacterium; assembly: GCA_963835165.1. Lineage (GTDB taxonomy): Bacteria > Pseudomonadota > Alphaproteobacteria > Rhizobiales > Xanthobacteraceae > VAZQ01. The sequence continues at coordinate 59,160 of CAWIGD010000006.1, read as the reverse complement.
GAGAACGATTTCACCCTGCAACGCACCGAGCTGGAGACCACCGCGACATTCGGCCGGTGGACGACCACCGTTATGTACGGCAACTATGCCGCCCAGCCCTTGATCGGGTTCCTGGACCGGCGCGAGGGCATCCTCGGCAGCGCACGGTTGAAGGTGAACCCGAACTGGGTGCTGCTGGCAGGGGCGGGCTATGATCTTCACGCCAACTCGATCACTCAAACTCAGATCGGCGTCGGCTACATCGACGACTGCCTCATCTTGGCCCTGAATTATATTACAAGCTATGCCTATAGCGGCAGCGTGTCGGTCAACCACACCTATATGATGCAGGTCAGCTTGCGCACGCTTGGGGGGACGACGAACAATGGAGCGCCAGGCGTCTCCCCGATGGGCGCCACCCGATAGTGCGCACGGCGAGAGACTGGTTCGATCGGAGGATGGTCAGAGCTGGACAGGCAATGCAACGCCCTGCATCGGAGAGAAAGCGGACGGAGCGATGATGTTTGATAGTCTCATGGCATTCCGCAAATTGTTGGCCGCCACAATTCTCGTGTTTGCCGCCTCGATGCCGGCAACCATCGCCCGCGCGCAGCAGATCGTCGTCATCGTCAACGGTGAGCCGATCACCGCTCTCGACATCGATCAGCGCAGCAAGCTGACGCAACTGTCGACACACAAGGTCCCCGCACGACAAGAGGTCCTCGATGAGTTGATCAACGAGAAGCTCAAGCTGCGCGAAGCCAAGAAATTCGGACTGGAGATCACGACTTCCGAAGTCGACACGGCTTATGCCTCGATGGCGGGCCGCATGCGATTCACAGCCGAGCAATTGACCCAGCAGCTCGCCAGGTCGGGCGTCAACGTCTCCACGCTCAAAGGCCGCATCAAAGCCGACATCGCCTGGGCGCAGATCGTACGCGGGCGATATCAAACGAGCCTGCAGATCGCTGAGAAAGATATTCTCTCCGCAATGAACACCAAACCCGACGACACGGTCGGCTACGATTACACCATGCGCCCGATTCTCTTCCTGGTACCGGCGGGATCGTCGGAAACATTTGTCGATGGGCGCAAACGCGAAGCAGAAGCCTTGCGTGGTCGCTTTCAGGGCTGCGAGGAAGGCATCACCTTCGCCCGCGCACTAAAGGACGTCGCCGTGCGCGACCAGGTCATCCGCAGCTCGGCCGACATTCCTGCGGAGTTGCGCAAGGTCCTCGAGGGCATCGAGGTCGGCCGCTTGACGCCGCCCGAAGTCACCAAGTTCGGCGTCGAGATGTTTGCTATTTGCGCCAAGAAGGAATCGACGGCCGACAATTCGCCGGGCAAGCGTCAGGCCAAAGAGAACCTCATGGCCCAGCGCTATGAGCAGCGCTCCAAGCAGTATCTGCAGGAGTTACGCCGCGGCGCCATGCTCGAATACAAGTAGGCCAGGCTTGATGCCGTCGCCTTTGGCGCTGACGCTGGGTGAGCCGGCCGGAATCGGGCCTGACATCACCTTCGCGGCCTGGCGCCGCCGCGCGGAGTTCGGTCTGGCGCCCTTCTATCTCCTGGCCGACCCGGGGTTCGTGGCGCGCCGTGCCGAGCGGATCGCGCCCGACGTGACCATCGCCGTCGTGGAGCCACAGGCGGCCGGCGCCGCCTTCGAGACCGCGCTGCCCGTGGTCGATATCGGCGTGACGGTCAGCGCCGAGCCGGGCCACCCGGATCGATCGAGCGCCCCCGCGGCACTTACGGCGATCCGTCGCGCCGTGGCTGACGTCTACAGGGGCGTCGCAAGCGCGATCGTGACCAATCCGATTGCCAAGAACGTGCTCTATCGATCGGGTTTCGCCGAACCCGGCCATACCGAATACCTCGGCAAGCTCGTCGAGGAAGCCACCGGCGTGGCCGTGCGGCCGGTGATGATGCTATGGTCGCCCGAGCTTGCGGTCGTGCCGGTCACCATCCACCTCGCGCTCAAAGACGTCGTCGCCAGGCTCACGACCGACCTCATCGTCGAGACCGGCCGCATCGTCGCACGCGATCTCCGCGACCGTTTCGACATTGCCCGTCCCCGGCTCGCTATTGCCGGTCTCAATCCGCATGCGGGCGAAGATGGCGCGCTCGGCGACGAGGATCAGAGCGTGGTGCGGCCCGCCGTCGAGCGTCTCGAGATCCGAAGGCATCAATGCGCGCGGACCGTTGCCGGCCAACTCGCTGTTTCACGAAGCGGCACGGGCGAGCTACGACGTGGCGCTTGCGATGTATCACGACCAGGCTCTGATCCCGATCAAGACACTCGCCTTCGACCACGCCGTCAATGTCACCCTGGGCTTGCCGTTCGTGCGCACGTCGCCCGATCACGGCACCGCGTTCGACATCGCGGGGACCGGCCGTGCCGATCCCGCAAGTCTAATTGCTGCCCTGCAGCTTGCGGCAAGACTCTCGTCCCGGATGCAATCGCGCCCCGTTGCGCTTGACGACGACACCCCGCGAAGACGGGCGTAAGCGCCCTGATGAGCGCCATCGACGATCTTCCGCCGCTGCGCGAAGTGATCCGGCGACACGGTCTCAGAGCCAAGAAGTCCCTCGGCCAGAATTTTCTCCTCGACCTCAACTTGACCGCGCGCATCGCCCGCGCGGCGGGACCGCTCGACGGCGTGGACGTGGTCGAGATCGGTCCCGGGCCTGGCGGCCTCACCCGCGCGCTGCTCGCCGCGGGCGCGCGCCGGGTGATCGCGGTTGAACGCGATGATCGCGCCGTCGCCGCGCTCGCGGAAATCGCCGGGCGATATCCCGGCCGCCTGGAGATCGTCGCGGGCGATGCTCTCGAATTCGACCCGCGTGCCCTTATCGGCGGCGCACCGGCGCGGGTGATCGCAAACCTTCCCTACAACATCGCGACTGCCCTGCTGGTCTCCTGGCTCACGCTCGACCCATGGCCACCCTGGTATGATCGGCTGGTGCTGATGTTCCAACGCGAGGTCGCCGAGCGCATCGTGGCGGCTCCCGGCTCCAAGACCTACGGACGGCTTTCCGTTCTCGTCGGCTGGCGGTGCGAAGCGCGCATCCTGTTCGATGTCGCGGGCAGCGCCTTCGTGCCGCCGCCCAAGGTGACGTCATCTTTGGTAGATGTGGTGCCGCGCGAAAAGCCTCTCGCCTGCGAACGTCGGGCGCTCGAACGGGTGACGGAAGCCGCATTCGGTCAACGCCGCAAGATGCTGCGCCAGAGTCTGAGGTCGCTCGGCCTCGATGCGATGGCTCTGCTGGCGGCCGCGGACATCGTGCCCACCGCCCGGGCCGAAGACATTCCGGTGGAGGGCTTCGTTTCGCTCGCACGCGCCTTTGCCGCGCTGACCAGATGACATGACAACCGTCGTCGCCCGCCGGGCCATTCGCGCTCGGCCCGGCGCACAACATTCTTGGTTTCACCTCCGCGGGTTCCGACTGTCCGAGGTCACAGTTCTGCCTGCAGACGGCGGACAAAGTCGGATAGGCCCGTCTGCCGCTCGCGCTTGAGGCGCTCGGCCGCCAAAATCGATTGCACCTGCGCAAACGCGCGATCGACCTCGGTATTGATAACCACGTAATCGTACTCGGCCCAGTGGCTCATCTCATCGGCGGCCTTGGCCATGCGCGCGTGGATCACCTCATCGGAATCCTGCGCTCTCGCTCGCAGCCGCAGCTCGAGGTCCGTAATTGACGGCGGTAGGACAAAGATGCTGACGAGATCGCGATCCGCCTTCTCGCGAAGCTGCTGCGTTCCCTGCCAGTCGATGTCGAACAAGACATCGCGCCCACGCACCAACGCCGCCTCGACCGGCGCACGCGGCGTGCCATAGTGATGGCCGAATACCTGCGCCCACTCCAGCAATTCGCCGTTTGCGATCATTGCATCGAAGCGCGCCGCATCGATGAAATGGTAGTCGCGGCCGTCGATCTCGCCCGGCCTCTGCTTGCGCGTCGTCACCGAGATCGAAAGCTCGACGCCCGGATCGGCCGCGAGGAGCTTGCGCGACAGCGTGGTCTTGCCTGCGCCCGACGGCGAAGACAGCACCAGCATAAGCCCGCGGCGGGCTATTGCATCGGCTTGTTGGTGACCGCCCCCTGCCGTCGTCATGGGCTCATTCCAGGTTCTGCACCTGCTCGCGGAACTGTTCGACGACGCTCTTGAGCTCCAGGCCGATATTGGTGAGCTCCACATCGTTCGACTTGGAACACAGCGTGTTGGCCTCACGATTGAGTTCCTGAGCGAGAAAGTCGAGTCGGCGGCCGATCGCGCCACCGTCAGCGATCAGCCGCTCGACCTGCGCGACATGCGAGGCAAGCCGATCAAGTTCCTCGCGGATGTCGGCCTTGCTGGCGATGAGGATCGCCTCCTGATGCAGGCGGTCGGGGTCGAACCGGTTGGATGTGTCGAGCAGAACTGCGACCTGCTCGGCGATGCGCGCCTTGATCGCCTCGGGCCGGCGGCCCGGCGCCGCGTCCGCCCGGGCGGCGAGCGTGGCGATCTCCTTCACACGCTGGGTCAGGATTTGGCCCAGCGCCTCGCCTTCGTGCCGGCGCATCGCGGCAAGCTCAGCCACCGTCGCACGGAACCCGGCGATGACCGCCGCTTCGGCGGCCTGGCGCTCGTCCTCCTGCTCGTCCTCGTCGATGACCTCGACCACCCCTTTGAGTGAAAGGATTCCATCGAGCCGTGGCTTGGCGGCATCCACTCGCCCGGCGAGGGCGTTGATGGTTGCGAGCACGGCCGCCAGCACCGGTTCGTTGACGCGCACGACGGGTGCAACGCCCTGCCGCCCGGCGGTGAGCGTTCCATAGACCGTGCCGCGCGCGAGCACCTGCGCCGCAATGTTGCGCGACGGCCCCTCGACGGCGTCCCAACCCGGCGGCAGACGCAGCCTCAGATCCAGTCCCTTCGCGTTGACCGACTTGAGCTCCCAGGCCCAGCTATAGGTGCCGTTTACGCCGTGGCCACGCGCGAAGCCGGTCATGCTCGAGAGCGCCATCGGCCTCTACCCGCAGAAAATCTTGGATGACGGAATCGAGGCGACCTTACCGGCGGGGCGCAGCGGTCACAAGAGCCGGGGCGTGCCGGCGAAACCGGCGCTATTGCGCCGCGCCGGCCGCCCGTGACGAGCCGTTCGCGCCGCGTTTGCCCCGTTGCGCGGGCGCCACGCGTCCCGGCGCAGGCGCTTGCACATCGGGAGTCGACGCCTCTCCCCTCTGCTCGCTCTCCAACGAGCGCAAGCGCGCAACGTTCTTGAGGTGCTGATCGTAGGTCTCGGCGAACGCATGCCCCCCGCTGCCGTCAGCCACAAAGAAGAGTTCTTTTGTGCGCGCCGGATTGGCCGCGGCCTCGATCGCGCCGCGCCCCGGATTGGCAATCGGGCCGGGCGGCAGGCCGTCGATGATGTAGGTGTTGTACGGTGTCGGCTGCGCGATCTCGCTCTTGGTGAGGGGATGGCCGAGCGCCCCTTTGCCGAAGACGAGACCGTAGACGATGGTCGGGTCCGACTGCAGCTTCATCTTCTGCTTCAGCCTGTTGGCAAACACCGCGGCGATCCGCGTGCGCTCCTCGGGCTTGCCGGTCTCTTTCTCGATGATGGAGGCGAGAATGACGAGTTGCTCTGGCGTCTTGAGCGGCAGGTCGGGATTACGCCGCTCCCACACTTCCCGGACCAGCCGGTCTTGCGCCTGGCGCATGCGCTGGATCATCTGCTCGCGCGTGAAACCGCGGTTGAAGTGATAGCTGTCGGGCAGAAGGCTGCCTTCCCTCGGCACGTCCCTGACGTTGCCCGAGAGAATGTCGCTCTCCAGCAGCCGCGCAACGATCTGCTCCGACGTCAGGCCTTCGGGAACGGTGAGCTGGTGCTGCACCACCTTCCCTTCGACGATGGTTTCCACCACGTCCTTGACGCTGGCCTGCTTGGGGAAAAGATATTCGCCGGCCTTGAGCTCGGAGCGCGCGTTGAGCGCGAGCACGCCGCCAATGAAGACGAGCCGATGCGCATCCATGACTCCCTCGCGCGTGAGGAGGTCGGCAATGTCCATGATGCCGGAGCGCGGCGGGATGTTGACGATCTTGTCTTCTTGCAATGGACCCGGCGCTTCGAGCCGGCCTTTCCCGACCACGAGCGCGCCCCCGACGACGATGAGGAGAAGCACCAGCACGGTGATAATGGCATTGCCCACAATCACCAGCGGATTGCGCGCCCGCCGCGAAGGGCGGCTTGGCATCGGCACTTGATCGGGCTCGAGGGCGGCGCGGGGGCTGCGCGGAGTAATGCGTTTAGGCTCCATGACTGACGTCGCAAATCCGTCCGGCCGACCGGATATGGGTGGCTCCGGCTCGCCCAGCACCACGCGCGCCGGCGCCGCTGGCTGCGGAGTGACCGGGTTAGGCGTCGACGGGCTCGGCGCGGCCGAAACCGGCAGCATCTTACCCGACCTTTGGCTATCCGCCATTGGCAAATCCGATGTCGCCGCTCCGGCCGCCGTCGCGGGCCCCGAACCAGGGGGATGGAGACCGAGACCGCCCTTCGCCGAGAAGGCTGAGGGTTGATCGGGACGGATTGCACCCGTGGTTAATCCTGGCGGCGGCGGTTGCGGCGGCAACCCGCTCGCAACCCGGTGGCGCGTCGATGCCGGGTCGGGACGATCCGGGGCCGGCGGTTCGCTCGAAATGGGAAGCCCACCCGCGGCTGCTGACACGCTGGCCGGAGGGAGCGACGAAGCTGCGGCCGTTTGCCCGGGCGCGACCGGCGAGGTGTCGGATTGCGCCCGATCGCCGCGATCGCGCGCAGGCGGTGTGTCGTTTGAATTCACCGCCAATCCCCCACCTCAACGCCAACCATAGTCGCCACCACCGCATCCAATCTGGCAATCCACCCGGGCGCCGCCGAAAGGGGCAAGCCTGGATGTGCCGGTCTGCGATCGCGTCCCCAACCGGAATCGGCCGACTGAACCGCCCACATTAGTTGGGAATATGGCCAAAGGTAGGAACCGCCAGCGGCACCGCCAACCGGAGGCCCAGTAATACCGCGCAACTAAGAATGGAATAGATCCAAGTGCGGGTGCGGTAGGCAAAGCCGTATTCGAACGCCTGAGTGTGGCCCTGGCGCGCCGACGGTCGCGCTAATTCGCGACACGCCGAAATATCAGCGACGCATTCGTGCCGCCGAATCCGAACGAATTGGAAAGCACAATGTCGATGTCGCGCTTTTTCGCGCGATGCGGCACGAGGTCTATCGCCGTCTCGACCGACGGGTTGTCCAGATTGATCGTTGGCGGCGCCACGCCATCGCGCATGGCAAGGATCGAGAAGATGGCTTCGACCGCTCCCGCGGCGCCCAAGAGATGGCCGATCGACGATTTGGTTGAGGACATGCACATGCGTGCGGCGGCATTGCCGACCAGACGATGTACTGCCCCAAGCTCGATCTCGTCGCCGAGCGGCGTCGAAGTGCCATGGGCATTGATGTAGTCGATCTCCGCCGCCGAGATGCCTGCCCGCTTGATCGCCGCGTTCATGCAACGCAACGCGCCGTCGCCATTCTCGGCGGGGGCCGTGATGTGATAGGCATCTCCCGAGAGCCCGTACCCGATGACCTCGGCATAAATCTTGGCTCCTCGGCTCTTGGCGTGCTCGTAGGTTTCGAGCACCACGATGCCGGCGCCCTCGCCCATGACAAAGCCGTCGCGATCGCGGTCATAAGGGCGCGAGGCGCGCTCCGGTGTGTCATTGAATGATGTCGACAGCGCGCGGCAGGCAACGAAGCCCGCCATGCCGATACGCGAGATCGGCGACTCTGCCCCGCCTGCCACCATGACCTCGGCATCGCCAAGGGCAACCAGCCGGGCGGCATCTCCGATGGCGTGCGCCCCGGTCGAACAGGCCGTCACAACGGCATGATTGGGACCCCTTGAGGCCGTGAGCAATCGACACGTATCCGGAGGCAAGATTGATCAGGCGGCCGGGAATGAAGAATGGCGAGACGCGGCGCGGCCCTCGCTCCTTCAGGATGATGGCGGTCTCGGCAATGCCGGTAAGACCACCGATTCCTGATCCGATCATCACGCCGGTGCTGGTCTGGTCCTCGTAGCTCGCCGGCTTCCAGCCGGCGTCGGCAAGCGCCTGCTGGGCGGCGGAGACAGCAAAGATGATGAAGTCATCGACCTTGCGTTGTTCCTTCGGCTCCATCCACTGGTCGGGGTTGAAGCTGTCGTTCGAGCCGTCGCCGCGTGGAACCTGGCACGCGATCTTGGCCGGCAGATCGGAGACGTCGAACGTCTCGATGCGCCGTGCTCCGCTGTCGCCGTTGATCAGCCGTTGCCAGGTCGGCTCGACGCCGCAAGCGAGCGGCGTCACCATGCCAAGCCCTGTGACGACCACGCGTCTCATCTTCGACTCCATCGAGCGCGTTCAACAAGAGTTTTGCGACGAGCTCTGATTCCTGCGACCGCCTGGTCAGCACCCGACAGACGCGACCGCGCAGCCGACATCATACGTCGGCGACGCTGCGGTACGCCAAGGCAAAGTGTGATCGGACAAGCCGCCAGTTCCGCCGGTTGGCGGTCGTCAGCTTTTTGCGTTCTTCTCGAGGAACTTTATGGCATCGCCGACCGTCAGGATCGTCTCGGCGGCGTCGTCGGGGATCTCGCACCCGAACTCTTCCTCGAATGCCATGACGAGTTCGACCGTGTCGAGGCTGTCGGCACCGAGATCATCGATGAAGCTTGCGTTCTCGGTCACCTTTTCGGCTTCGACGCCCAGATGCTCCACGACGATCTTCTTCACCCGCTCGCCAATGTCACTCATCGCTGCAACCTCGTGTCCTTTGAATTGGGCTCGACCGGTCAGCGCCCCCGAGCCATTGCGGTATGGGCTTGCGTGGGTGCCCGGCGTCGGATCATCGGGTCGCGAGCGGACCCCCCTGTGATGATTGGAACCGTTGTGCCGCCCCAGCCAAACCGAAGCTCGGTTATCATACTTCAAAAGCCTTGACCAGCGCGGCTACGCCGCATCGGGCGCCTGCCGGGGCTCCCCGACGACGCTCAAATCATCGCCATCCCGCCGTTGACGTGGATCGTCTGACCGGTGACGTAAGCAGCCTCGTCCGACGCGAGAAAGACCGCCGTAGCAGCCACGTCCGCCCCGGCGCCGAGCCTACCCGCCGGCACGCGGGCGAGGATCGCCTCGCGCTGCTTGTCGTTGAGCTTGTCGGTCATGGCCGTGGCGATGAAGCCGGGCGCGATCGCGTTCGCCGTTACCCCTCGTTTGGCATATTCGCCGGCGATCGACTTGATCATGCCGATCATGCCGGCCTTGGTCGCGGTATAATTGCCTTGCCCGGGATTGCCGGTAACGCCGACCACGGACGAGATGCCGATGATTCGTCCGAAGCGGCGCCGCATCATCCCCCGTAAGGCCGCCCGCGCGAGGCGGAACGTCGCGGTCAGATTGACCGCGACCACCTGGTCCCAGTCCTCGTCCCGCAACTGGACCAGAAGATTGTCTTTCGTGATGCCGGCATTGGCCACCAAGATGTCGAGCTGGCCCATCGCCTCCTCGGATTTAGGCACCAGCGCCTCGACCTCATCCTTGTCCGCGAGGTTGCACGGGAGCACGTGGACTCGGTCCTTGAGTTCGCCGGCAATCTGATCGAGCACATCTCGCCGCGTGCCGGAGATCGCGACAGTCGCGCCTTGCTGGTGAAGCGCGCGCGCGATCGCGTGTCCGATCCCGCCGGTCGCTCCGGTGACGAGCGCAGTCTTTCCGGTCAGATCGAACATTAATCTCGTTCCTTCGTTGAGCCGCGTTTGCTGCGGCAAAGAAGCGGCGGAATGGCCGTCTTATTTACTCGCGCCGCGTTAAGCAGGCGGTCGTACGACGCGTTCGTGATCGGGCCAGCCATCGCAAGCATATTACCTGTTGCACCCCAACGGTCGCGCCCTCTCCCCATCGAGAGGCGCCTTGCCGCAAAACGCTAGGATCGCGACGCCTTGAACGCCGCCACATCGTCGGGCGTACCGATCGAAACGCCGCTTGCCCCTTCGGCCACGCGCCTGACGAGTCCGCTCAAGACCTTGCCGGCGCCCACCTCATAGAATTGGGTCACACCCGCGTCCGCCATGAAGGCGATCGAATCGCGCCAGCGTACCGTCCCGGTGACTTGGGCAACAAGCGCGTCAACGATGTCGGCGGGATCGCGGATCGGCTTGGCCAACACATTGGCGACGACCGGCACCACCGGCGACTTCACCGTGACCCCGGCCAGCGCTGCCGCCATCGCGTCGGCCGCAGGTTGCATCAGTGTGCAGTGGAAGGGAGCGGAGACTGGCAGCATCATGGCGCGCTTGGCGCCCCTTGCTTTGGCAAGTTCCACCGCGCGCTCGACGGCGGCTTTGTCGCCCGAGACCACGACCTGTCCGCCGCCATTGTCGTTTGCAGCCTGGCACACCTGATCTCGGGCGGCCTCGCCCGCCACCGTGACGGCCTGTTCGAAGTCAAGGCCAAGGAGTGCCGCCATGGCGCCGGTGCCAACCGGAACCGCCTTCTGCATGGCTCGACCGCGGATACGCAGCAGCCGCGCGGTGTCAGCGATGCTGAGGGCCCCCGCCGCGGCGAGCGCCGAATATTCTCCGAGCGAATGGCCGGCAACAAACCGAGCGTCGCGCGCCAAATCAACGCCGGCCTCGGTTTCCAGCACCCGCATCGCCGCGAGCGATACCGCCATCAAGGCAGGCTGCGCGTTTTCGGTCAGCATGAGCGTCTGGGCCGGCCCTTCCCAGATGACCCTGGTGAGCGTCTCGCCGAGAGCCGCATCGACCTCCTCGAAGACCAGGCGAGCCGCCCCGAAGGCATCGGCGAGGGCCTTGCCCATGCCGACCGCCTGGCTGCCTTGGCCGGGAAAGATAAAAGCGAGCGACATGCCCTTCCCCTGGTGAGAACGGGCCCTAAGACACCCCGCTATCTGCGCTGTCAAGCCGAGCCAGCCCGGCGTTGGCTGATGCGATCTGCGGCTTGCCTTTTAGTCGAAAGATCCTATAACCCGCGCTTCCGCTCGATCCCGGCCGGGAGCTGAACGGACGGCCGCTTTGGTGAGTACCGCGCGGCAGGGCCTGATGGCCCGGCGTCCCGTGTTCCCGCCTTCCGAGCTTTCGAGCCTTTCCCGAAAAGGCTCGAGGGGCTTTGCGCCGGGAGGAGCATGACACAGGGAAAGGCATACCGATGCCCCTCTACGAACACGTCTTCCTGACGCGCCAAGATGCCAGCGCGCAGCAGGTCGAAGACCTTACCGCCCAGTTCAAGGGCATTTTCGAGCAAATGGGGGGCAAGGTCGCCAAGACCGAGCAATGGGGCGTCAAGTCCCTCTCCTATCGTCTGCGCAAGAACCGCAAGGCGCATTTCACCCTCTTCAACGTCGACGCGCCGGCTGCTGCTCTCAACGAGGTCGAGCGTCAGGAACGGCTCAGCGAGGACGTGCTGCGCTACATCACCGTCCGCGTGGACGAGCACGAGGAAGGCCCATCCGCGATGATGCGCAAGGTCGATCGCGACCGCGAGCGCGACGATCGGGGATTCGGTTTTCGTGATCGCGACCGCGGCAGTTTCCGCGATCGCGATCGGGACCGTGGCGAGCACCGTCGTGACCGCGACGGCCGTCCGCCACGCGAGGGCGGTGACGAAACTCCGGCCGGAAACGAGGGGTGACGGACATGGCGTTTTCTTCCCCAACGCAGACCCGTCGCCCGTTCTTTCGCCGTCGCAAGACCTGTCCGTTCTCGGGGGCCAATGCACCCAAGATCGACTACAAGGACGTGCGGCTCTTGCAACGCTACGTCTCTGAACGCGGCAAGATCGTGCCGAGCCGGATCACGGCAGTTTCCGCCAAGAAGCAGCGGGAACTCGCACGCGCCATCAAGCGCGCTCGCTTCCTCGGCTTGTTGCCCTACGTGATCCGGTAACGGACCACACACGAAGACAGACGACAGATCGCAGAGGCTGCATTTCCGTCCTCTGTTCTTAGTCGTTTGTCATCCAATGGTTGGGACGGACTCGATCCGTCTCTAACCGCTGATGAAGCGGGACAGCTTGAGATGATCCAGATCGTCCTGGTCGGATTGGGAGCTGGCGCGGCGGCGGCGCTCCTGTTTGCTTCCGTCGTCTCGGGATCGCTTGCGGCGGTCTTTCTGTTCTATCTCGCGCCGCTGCCGATCATGATCGCCGCGCTCGGCTGGAGCCACATGGCCGGGCTGATCGCCGCGGCCTCTGCCACCGCGTTGGTCGCAATCCTCTCCGGCGTCTTCCTCATCGCTGTGCCCGTGATCGCGTTCGGAGCTTGGTGGCTCGGCTACCTGGCACTGCTCGCGCGACCGGCAACAAACGGTGGCGGCGGCGCGCTCGAATGGTATCCGGTCGGTCGGCTCGTATTGTGGGCGGCAGTGATCGGCACCCTGATCGTTGCCGCCGCCGTTCCCAATTTCGGCACTGACCAGGAAAGTCTCCAGGCCGCTCTGCGCAAGACCTACGAGCGCATTCTGCGCGACCAGGCGCTGATCGATGTGCTGGTGGTTGCGGTTCCGCCGGCTGCGGCGGTGTTCTCCACGATCACCAACGTCTTCAATCTCTGGCTTGCCGCACGCGTGGTGAAAATCTCCGGGCGGCTGAAGCGGCCATGGCCCGATCTGGCGGCTTTGGCGTTGCCTGCATCCAGTTCAGCGCTGCTCGCTGCCGCGATCGCGGGCTCGTTCCTGCCCGACCTCCCCGGCCTGCTGTCGGGTGTGTTTGCCGCAAGCCTGCTCATGGCTTTTGCAATCCTCGGCTTTGCGGTCCTGCATGCGATCACGCGCGGGATGAGGGCCCGCATCGTCATGCTAACGGGCCTCTATGCGGCCGCGATGGTGCTGGGTTGGCCGGTCCTGGCGATGGCGTTTGTGGGCCTCGCCGAAGCGATCCTCAATATTCGCAGCCGGGTTGCACGTAAGCGGGGACCGCCCAGTTTGCGGACCTGATGTATCCAACGAACGAACAGATGGAGAGACGAAAATGGAAGTGATCCTGCTAGAGCGCGTCGGAAAGCTCGGCCAGATGGGCGACGTCGTACGCGTCAAGGACGGCTTTGCACGCAATTTTCTCTTGCCCAAGGGCAAAGCGTTGCGTGCCACCGAGGAAAACCGTTCTCGCTTCGAGAATATGAAGGTCGATCTCGAAGCGCGTAATCTCGAGCAAAAGGGCGAAGCGGAAAAGGTCGCCCAGAAACTCGATGGTCAGAGCTTCTCCGTGCTGCGCCAGGCCGCGGAAGGCGGCCAGCTGTACGGCTCGGTCTCGCCGCGCGATCTCGCCGACCTGGTGAGCAAACAAGGGTTTGCGATTAGCCGGGCTCAGATCGCGCTCAACACCCCGATCAAGACCATCGGATTGCACAAGGTGCCGATTTCGCTTCATCCGGAAATCGAGGTGACGATCAACATCACGGTGGCGCGCAATGCCGACGAGGCGGAGCGGCTCGCGCGCGGGGAGGACATCACCATCCCCCGCGACGAAGCCGAAGAAGCCGCCGAGCAAGCGCTGGCGGCGGCGGAAGCCTTCTTCGAGCCCGAGGTGGTGGAGGCCCGCCGCAGCCAGGAAGCCGCCGCGGCTGCAGGCAGCAACGCAGAAGCGGAATCGGAGAAATAGCCACCAGGTCTGGGGGCCGGAAGGTGCCGATCGCCGCGCTATTCCTCGAAATCTTCGGCCGTACTCGGTCGCGCCGGAGCGGCGATCGCGGCTTGCGGGGGTGCCGTCTCGGCGACGCTCCCCTCGAGCGGCAACTTGCCCGCTTCCATGCTCTCAGACGGACGACGGGGCTTTATTCCGCCCGCCACCGGGCCCGGTGACGCCTGGGTTGGATCGGCTGTCCCGGTCGCACGCCGTCCGGGCGTCGCCGCCGGCAGGGCAGCCTGGGTTTCCGACGGCTTGCCTTGTTCGGCGCCCCTGGCGGCGTTGTCGGTCGGGGCGCCGGTCTGGCCCGCCCCCAGGGTCGGTGGCCGCCGCTGCTGGACCGCCCGCGGGTCACTGCCAATGGAAGAGAGATACGCGGCCATGGCCGCGGCTTCCCGCGGCCCGGTGGTATAATGTTCCCGAAGAAACCCCGCGCTGGATTGCTTGAGCTCCCGCGGACTGCGGTGGCAGGCGTTGCAGGTGGCGGAGAAAATCTGCGCCGCGGACTTTCCGGCGTCGAGGTTGGATTGGGCGTGAACCGGGAGAGCTGCGGCGGAAAGCGCTGCAGCGGCGATCCACGGCAAAACCTGACTAACCCTCGGCACGGCTACCCCTCCGTCACGACCGGCTCCCGCGCCGGCCACCATGATGTGCTGTGAATTCTTGGCCAAAAAAGGATTTGCCCGCCCTGATCTCGCCGGGTGCCCTATTTCTCCGCAGCATCGCAGTTCAATCGAGTTGCCGTGGCGAGAGGACTTTGTTTTAATTGCCAGACTCGGGCAGGCTGCCGGTCGCGGTTGACCGCAGCTTGTCAACGCCGGTGGACGCCAATTGTGTCACGGGCGTGGCATCGCCGAGGCCGACGAAGGGGCGTAGGAGGCGGCCGGTGGATCGGTTGCTTCGAGCGGTATTCAAAAGGTTGGTCGGGGTCGGGAATCTCAAGGTCACGACCGCGGGACGATTGAGCTTTACCTGCGGCGATGAGACCGGTCCCCCGGTGGCGATCCGCTTCGCCACGCGAGCAGCCGAGCGCGCCGTCCTGATCGACCCCGAGCTGAGATTCGGCGAACTTTACGTGGATGGCGACATCGTCGTCGAGCAGGGCTCGATCACGGATTTCCTGGACCTCGCTATCAAGAACCTCAGCCGGGCGCGGAGGAGTGTGCGAAGCGATGCCCTGAGGGTCTTGCGCTCGGTCGCGCGCGCGCTTTTTCAGCACAACACCTTGTGGCGGGCGCGGCGCAACGCGGTTCACCACTACAACATCGACTATCGTATCTATCGGTTGTTCCTGGATTCCGACCTGCAATACTCCTGCGCCTATTTTGAGAACACCGACGCGTCGCTGGAGCAGGCGCAACTTGCCAAGAAGCAGCACATTGCCGCCAAGCTGCTGCTCGAGCCCGGTCTCAAGGTTCTCGACATCGGAAGCGGATGGGGCGGCCTTGGCCTCCATCTCGCACGCAACGCGAAGGTCTCGGTGGTCGGCATCAACCTGTCCGACGAGCAGGTGCGGATAGCGCAGCACCGAGCCGCGGCGGAAGCGGCCGCCTGCGAGTTTCGCGTTCAGGATTATCGGAACGTCTCAGAGAAATTCGACCGCATCGTCTCGGTCGGCATGTTCGAGCACGTCGGCAGACAGAACTACGACACGTTCTTTCGGAAATGCCGAGACTTGCTGACGGACAACGGAGTGATGTTGCTCCACACGGTTGGACGCTGGGACGGTCCGGCGGATACCAATGCGTGGGTATGGCGTCACATCTTTCCCGGCGGCTACACGCCGGCCTTGTCGGAGCTTGCGCCCGCCATCGAAGGATCAGGCTTAATCATCAGCGACATCGAAGTGCTTCGTATCCACTACGCGGAAACATTGCGGTCGTGGCGCAACAATTTCCTGGCCAATCGCAACGAAGTGATCAGGCTGTTCGAGGAAACCCCGAACTTGAGAACGCGATTTGGCACCGCCGAAAGGTTCATCCGGATGTGGGAATACTACCTGGCCGGATTCGAAGCTTCCTTCAGGTACTATGGACTCGTGGTGTTCCAAATACAGTTGATCAAGAATATCGACGCCGTCCCGCTCACGCGGGATTACATATACCGCCGCGGAGATGAGATTCGTTCAGCGGCGAAACTCGCAGAGGCTGCCGAATAGAGCCCACTGCACATGCGGCTGCCGGGCCCACCAAGCATCCTTGGTCGACTTGGTGACAATTTCCGACAAAACCCGCAACAATATCCGCAATTCCTGCAATTCAGGCACGTTGCCGCGGTGGCAGGACTTTGTTTTAATTGTTCCTGAGGGCTGCGCCTTGGGCGAGCCTGCTCGATCCGTTTCGCAACCAGTTGGCCATAAGGTCGGCTTGGCGGGTGAAGGGGTTGACGCGGTAGGAGGCGGCCGGTGGATCGGTTGCTTCGGATGGAGTTCGCGAGGCTGATCCGCACCGGGGATCTCCGGGTCACCACCGCGGCAGGGTCCGTATTTGCGTGCGGGGATGGCACCGGCAGGCCGGCGGCGATCCGCTTTATCACGCGGGCCGCCGAGCGCGCCGTTCTCGCCGATCCCATGCTGACATTCGGCGAAGCCTATATGGACGGGAGCGTCGTGGTCGAGCACGGCACCATCGCCGACGTGCTTGCGATCGTGCTTGGGCAACGCCACCCCGCCAGCCTGCCGTCGTGGGCGCAGTTGCGATGGCTGGCGCGCTACCTCCATCGGCGGTTGAAGCAATTCAATCCACGCGGGCGAGCCCGGCGCAACGTCGCGCATCATTACGATCTTGATGGCCAACTCTATGCGTTGTTCCTCGACGCCGATCGGCAATACAGCTGCGCCTATTTCGAAACCGAGGAACAATCGCTCGACGACGCCCAACTCGCCAAGAAACGGCACCTTACGGCGAAGCTTCTCATGACGAAGGACAGGCGCGTGCTCGACATCGGCTGCGGCTGGGGCGGGCTTGCGCTCTATCTTGCCGAGCTCTGCGGGGCGCGCGTTACCGGCATCACGCTTTCGGAGCAGCAGCTTGCGCTCGCGCGCGCGCGCGCGAGCGAAAAAGGACTATCGGAGCAGGTCGAGTTCCGACTGCAGGACTACCGGGACATGGCGGAGAAATTCGACCGCATCGTTTCGGTCGGCATGTTCGAGCATGTAGGCGTCGGCTTTTATGACGCCTTCTTTCGCAAGTGCCACGCCCTCCTCGATGACGATGGGGTGATGCTGTTGCATTCGATCGGACGGTCCGAAGGTCCCAACGTGACCAATCCCTGGCTCGAAAAATACATCTTTCCGGGTGGCTACATTCCGGCGTTGTCCGAGGTGCTGCCGGCGGTCGAGCGGGCCGGCCTGCTGGTCACCGATATTGAGATCCTACGCCTGCATTATGCCGAGACCCTCAAGGCATGGCGCGCCCGCTTCCTCGCCCATCGGGAGCAGGTCGAGCGGCTCTATGACATGAGGTTTACGCGCATGTGGGAATTCTACCTTGCGGCGTCGGAGATGGCGTTCCGCGAGCAGGCGATGATGGTTTTCCAGCTGCAGTTGACCAAAAAGCAGGGCATCGTGCCGATGACCCGCGATTACATCACGCGCGAAGAGGCGCGGCTGCGCGCACTTGAGCACGGGGGACGCCCGGCATTGCGGCTTGCCGGAGAATAAGCGGCGCCCCCCTGCTCTACTAGCCGTTGATGGTCAGGTGCTCCGCGAGCGCATTCGATGGTCAAGTGCGCCGCAAGCACATTCGACAGTTATTTGCGCGCGGTGAGTAGCGGGGACAGCAGCAATGAACGGTCGCCTTGAGTTGGCGGGGGGTGTAAGTGCGCCACTCTTTCGACCGATTGGAAAGCGATTCGCTCCGCATCATGGCCCCCCTCGATTCGACAGCGCGCAAGCAAGCGGGAGAACCGGTGCCGCCCTACCGCGCCGCACCGCACAACATCGAAGCGGAGCAGGCGCTTCTGGGTGCCATCCTCGTCAACAACGAGGCGCTTTACCGCGTCAGTGATTTTCTCGAGCCACCGCATTTCTTCGAGCCTATCCATCAGCAGATCTACGACATAGCGCGCAGCCTGATTCGCACGGGCAAGCTCGCCTCCCCGGTGACCTTGAAGACGTTTCTGCCCGCCGAGATCGACATCGCCGGGTTGACGCTCGCCCAGTACCTTGCCCGTCTCGCAGCCGAAGCAACGACCATCATCAACGCGGTGGATTACGGACGCACGGTCTACGACCTCGCGACCCGCCGCGAGCTGATCAATATCGGCGAGGATATGGTCAATGTCGCCTTCGAGGCGCCGGTCGATTTCGCCCCGCGCGACCAGATCGAGGACGCCGAGCGCCGCCTGTACGAGCTCGCCGAGGTCGGCCGCTATGGCGGGGGGTTCCAAAGGTTCGAAACAGCCCTCACCACCGCAGTCGACATGGCGGCACGTGCCTACCAGCGCGAGGGACGGCTCTCCGGCCTGGCAACCGGTCTCAAGGACCTCGACAACAAGATGGGCGGTCTGCAGTCCTCGGACCTGATCATCGTCGCCGGTCGCCCCGGCATGGGCAAGACCGCGCTCGCGACCAATATCGCCTACAACGTCGCACGCGCTTGGCGCGGCGAGGTGCGGGCCGACGGACACATCGACACGGTGAACGGGGGCATCGTGGGCTTCTTCTCGCTCGAAATGTCGGCCGAGCAGCTGGCGACCCGCATCATCGCCGAGCAGAGCGGCATTCCGTCCAGCACGATCAGGCGTGGCGGCATCAACGAGCGTGACTTCGAGAAGATCAAGGACGTCGCAGTCGAGCTGCAGCACTTGCCGTTCTTCATCGACGAGACCGGCGGACTGACGGTGGCGCAGCTTGCCGCCCGCGCGCGGCGTCTCAAGCGACAAAAAGGTCTCGATCTGGTGGTCATCGACTACATCCAGTTGCTGCAAGGATCGAGCCGGCGTTCGCAGGAAAACCGCGTGCAGGAGGTGACCGAGATCACCACCAACCTGAAGGCGCTCGCCAAGGAACTCAACGTTCCGGTCATGGCGCTCTCGCAATTGTCGCGGCAAGTCGAGAACCGGGACGATAAGCGGCCACAGCTTTCCGATCTGCGCGAGTCGGGCTCGATCGAGCAGGATGCCGACGTGGTGATGTTCGTGTTTCGCGAGGAGTATTACCTCAGCAACAAGGAGCCGCGGCCCGGCACCGACGAATATACGAAGTGGCAGGTGGAGATGGCCGCCGTGCACGGCAAAGCCGAGATCATCATCGGCAAGCAACGCCACGGCCCGACCGGCACCGTCAACGTTCAATTCGACGCGGCCGTCACCCGCTTCGACAACCTTGCGCGCGACGATCAGATGCCCGAACCGGTCTGACCGTGAGAAACGCGCAACCGAGATCACGCAGCCGGGGCAACGGGTTTACGAGACCGCTATCGGTTGACGCGGCCCAACTGTCGCCAGCACTAGACGGGCGGACGCGGCCCCGCCATAAGTCTCTTTCATGACCATCCACGAGCCCGACTTGCGCCAAGTCGATGCGGCGGCCGATGCTTCCGACCCAACGGAAGCGGGTGGTCTTCTGACCATCGATCTTGCCGCCATCGAGGCGAATTGGAGGATGCTCGCCGGCACCACCGTGCCGGTCGAATGCGCCGCGGTCGTCAAAGGCGACGGTTATGGCTGCGGGCTCGAACCGGTCACGCACACATTGTCGAAAGCCGGATGCAGGACCTTCTTTGTCGCCGACGTCGCCGAAGGTCGGCGCGTGCGGGCGCTGGCGCCGGAGGCGACGATCTACGTTCTCAACGGAGTCATGCCGGGTTCGGCGCAGGCCTTCGCCAACGATTATTTGCAGCCGGTCATCAACAGCACGACCGAGCTTGCCGAGTGGGATGCGTTCGTCGCCATCAACAATTGGCGCGGGGGTGCCGCGCTCCACGTTGACACCGGCATGAACAGACTGGGGCTCACGATGGACGAAGCGGCCGCCATCGCGCCCCGCCTCCAGTCCGAAAGCCATGGCTTCACGCTGCTGATGAGCCAACTGGCCTGCGCCGACATCCCCGACCACCCGATGAACGACCAGCAGATCCGTCTGTTTCGCGAAATCCGCATTCTCTATCGCGGGCTCGCGTCCTCGCTGGCGAATTCTTCCGGAATATTCCTTGGCGGCACCGTGTACTGCGATCTGGTTCGTCCCGGCGTGGCGCTCTACGGCGTCAACCCGACCCCGGGGCGGAAGAACCCCATGCGTCCGGTGGTCGAGCTCAAGGGCCGGATCATCCAGGTACGCGCGGTCGGCAAGGGCGAAACCGTCGGCTATGGCGCCACCTTTGCCGCATCCCGACCGAGCCGCATTGCGTTGGTGGCCGTCGGCTACGCGGACGGCTTCCTGCGGTCGGCCGGCGCCTCCAAGGGCAAGTCGGCAGCCGAAGTGATCGTGGCCGGGAGGCGTTGCCCCATCGCCGGCCGCGTGTCCATGGACCTGTTCGCCGTCGACGTCACGGCTCTGCCCGAGGGTACCGTGCGTCGCGGCGATCTGGCCACGCTGATCGGCGAGGGCATGAGCATCGATGATCTCGCCGCCGCCATGGGCACGGTCGGCTATGAGGTGCTCACCAGCCTCGGACGGCGCTATCATCGCGTCTACAAAGGCGCGTGAGTCGGAGCCCTGACGGCGCAGCGCACTCTCGGTCTGCATCCGCCTCGCCCTGCGCAGGCGCAGAACACGGGCAAGGAATGAGCGGTAATCCGAACAATGGCCCGTCGCGAAGCGAGTTTCATCTGCCAGAACTGCGGCGCGACCTACGGCCGCTGGCAAGGCAAGTGCGACGCCTGCGGTGAATGGAACACCATCGCCGAGGAAAACGCAGCGAGCGCCCGGCCGCAAATGCCCGGTCGCGCGCCGCGCAAGGGGCGCGCGTTCGCGCTCGAGGCGCTCGCCGGTGCGACCCGCGACGCACCAAGACTCGCCTCGGGGCTCGCCGAGTTCGACCGTGTCACCGGCGGCGGCTTCGTGCGCGGCTCCGTGCTGCTCCTCGGGGGCGATCCCGGCATCGGCAAATCGACGTTGCTGATCCAGGTGGCGGCGACCCTGGCCCGCGCCAAGCAGCGTGCAGTCTATATTTCCGGCGAGGAAGCGGTCGCGCAGGTGCGGCTGCGCGCCGAGCGGCTCGGCCTCGCGGGCGCGCAGGTCGAGCTCGCCGCCGAGACCTCGATTGAGGACATCGTGGCGACGCTCGGCGAAGGCGAGACCCCGCGTCTCGTCATCATCGATTCCATCCAGACCATGTGGACCGACATGGTCGAATCCGCTCCCGGCACCGTCACCCAGGTGCGCGCGAGCGCGCAGGCGCTGATCCGCTTCGCCAAGCGCTCGGGCACGGCTGTGATCCTGGTCGGTCACGTCACCAAGGACGGCCAGATCGCCGGGCCGCGCGTGGTCGAGCACATGGTCGATGCGGTGCTGTCGTTCGAAGGCGAGGGCTCGCACCAGTTCCGCGTCCTGCGCGCGGCCAAGAACCGCTTCGGTCCGACCGATGAGATCGGCGTATTCGAGATGACCGGTGGCGGATTGCGCGAAATTACCAACCCCTCCGAGCTCTTTCTTTCCGAGCGCGACCTCGGTTCGCCCGGCACCGCGGTCTTCGCCGGGATCGAAGGGAGCCGCCCTTTGCTGGTTGAAATCCAGGCGCTGGTCGCCCCGTCCTCGCTCGGCACGCCGCGGCGCGCGGTGAACGGGTGGGACCAGAACCGCTTGTCGATGGTGCTTGCCGTCCTTGAGGCTCACTGCGGCGTGCGGCTCTCCGGCCATGACGTCTATCTCAATGTCGCGGGCGGGCTTCGTATCCTGGAGCCGGCCGCTGATCTTGCTGCCGCCGCGGCGCTCGTGTCTTCCCTCGCTGGCGCATCGTTGCCGGCCGACGCGGTCTATTTTGGAGAGATCTCGCTCTCGGGCGCGGTGCGGCCGGTGGCACAAACGGCATCGCGGCTCAAGGAAGCGCAGAAGCTCGGCTTTGCCCGTGCCATTCTTCCCGACGCCGCGCGGGCGGAAGGGTCGAGCGAGCCCGGGCTGTCGCTGCAGCCGGTCGGCAGCCTGGCGAGCTTGGTCGCAGACATCGCCGCGCGAGGGAGAACGGACGCCCGACGGCATCCGAGCGACGACCGACGCCGGAACCCTGACGACAGAGGGCCGCCGACGGACGCCAGGGCGCGCAAGGCGGATGCCGGATGAGGCGGCGTTCCGCCGTGGCGCCCATCGCTAATCGATCAGTGGCTCCGTCGAGCGAGACGGCGCAAAGCACCACCGACCGCCCAGTCGGGCTCGCTCGGCACCGCCATGCGCCATCGGGATCGGTGACGCCGATCAACAAGACGGGTGACGGGCCGCCCCCGTCCCGCTATACAGCGGCCGAACTGCCGAGCCCCGCTTGGCACCGGCGACGGGACGGGCCGGCGGGCCAATAACGGCAGGAATCTTGATAAGTTGGGGCGATTCCTCGACAGGGGCTTGCCGGCAAGGCGGCGCGCGCAAAGGTTGGTATAAATCGACTTGCCGATTCGCCCGGCAGTGTCCTGGAAGTGGCAGAGAGTCCGAACTCAACCATGCCCATCACTCTCCTCGACATTATCCTGATCGGCGTCATGCTGATCTCTGCGCTGCTCGCCATGATCCGCGGTTTCATGCGCGAGGTGCTTTCGATCGCCGCCTGGGCGATCGCAGCGGTGGTCACGCTGTACAGCTATACGAAGCTGCTGCCGTTCGCGAAGACCTACTTCAACAACGACATCGTCGCCGCCGCGGTGGTGGTGGGCGGCACCTTCCTGGGCACCCTGCTGATCGTTTCCATCATCACCGTTCGGTTCTCCGACATGGTGCTGGACAGCCGCATCGGCGCCCTCGACCGCACCCTGGGCTTTCTGTTCGGGCTCGCGCGCGGGTTGGTCATCGTGGTCGTGGCCTTCCTGTTCTTCGCGTGGCTGGTGCCCGATCGCAGCCAGCCCGAGTGGGTCCGCAGCGCCAAGTCGCGGGTGGTGCTGCAGGGAACCGGCGACTGGCTGATGTCGATGTTGCCGGATGATCCCGAAAGCACCATCTTGAAAAGGTTGAAGAAGCCCAAGCCGGAAGAGGACGAGCCGACGCCGGGCCAGCGGTCGGGCCTGGACGCCCCGAGCGAGGCAGCCGGTTACGGAGCGAACGACCGGTCCGGCATGCAGCAGTTGCTCCGCGGCAAGGCTCCGCCGCGGTGACCGAGCCGGGAATTCAACCAGGAGATGGGCAAGATGACCGACACTCCAAGCGACGCCGGGCTCGATCTTGGCCATGGTCGGATGTCTCCGACTTCGGCCGATCGTGACGCGTCGAACTGGGGCGACCCCGAGCTGGATGGCGACCGGCTGCGGGAGGAATGCGGCGTCTTCGGCATCTTCGGGCATCCGGATGCGGCTGCCATCACTGCGCTCGGCCTGCATGCCCTCCAGCACCGCGGGCAAGAAGCGGCGGGCATCGTCTCGTTCGACGGCAAGAGGTTCCACTCCGAGCGGCGCATGGGCCTGGTGGGCGACAACTTCTCGCGCCGGGAAGTGATCGACCGTCTGCCCGGCATGTCGGCAATGGGCCACGTGCGCTATTCGACCACCGGCGAGACCATCCTGCGCAACGTGCAGCCGTTGTTCGCCGAGCTCGATGGCGGCGGCCTGGCCATCGGCCACAACGGCAATCTGACCAACGGCCTTACCTTGCGACGACAGCTGGTGCGCGACGGCGCCATCATGCAGTCCACGTCCGATACCGAGGTCATCCTGCATCTCGTCGCCAACGCCAAGCGCAATCGCTTCATCGACCGTTTCATCGAGGGGCTGCGTCAGCTCGAAGGCGCCTATGCGTTCGTTGGTCTCACCAACAAGAAGCTTGTCGGCGCGCGCGACCCGCTCGGCATCCGCCCGCTGGTGATCGGCAAGCTCGATGGCCATCCGATCCTTGCCTCGGAGACCTGCGCACTCGACATCATCGGCGCGAAATACGTCCGCGACGTGGAGAATGGCGAGGTCGTCGTATTCGACGAGGACGGCATGCACTCGCACAAGCCGTTTCCGCCGATGGCGGCGCGGCCCTGCATCTTCGAGTACATTTACTTTGCGCGCCCGGATTCGGTCGTTGGCGGCCGCAACGTGTACGACGTGCGCAAGACCATGGGCGCGCAGCTTGCCCGCGAGGCACCGGCCACCGCCGATGTGGTAATCCCGGTCCCCGATTCCGGCGTTCCGGCGGCGATCGGCTATGCCCAGGAGTTTGGGATTCCCTATGAGCTCGGCATCATCCGCAACCACTATATCGGGCGCACCTTCATCGAGCCCAGCCAGCAGATCCGCCAGCTCGGCGTGAGGCTCAAACACAGCGCCAATCGCGCGGTCGTCAACGGCAAGCGGATCGTGCTCATCGACGACTCCATCGTCCGCGGCACGACCTCGGTGAAGATCGTGCAAATGATGCGTGACGCCGGCGCCACGGAGGTGCATTTCCGTATCGCCTCTCCGCCCATCACCCATTCCGACTATTACGGCATCGACACGCCGGAACGCGACAAGCTCCTGGCGGCGACCCACGATCTCGAAGGCATGCGCAGCTTCATCGGCGCCGATTCGCTCGCGTTTCTGTCGGTCGAGGGGATCTATCGCGCCATGGGTTACGAGCAGCGCGATCCCCTGCGACCGCAATTCACCGACCATTGCTTCACCGGTGATTATCCGACCCCTCTTACCGACCAGACCGGGCTGGAAGCGTCGCCGCGGCAATTATCGCTGCTCGCCGAAGCGGGTTGACGCGCGGCGTTTTTCCGCCAGTGCGTGAAACGCGTTGTCCACGTCAATGTCACCTCCCCTCGCCGATCGCGTCGCGCTCGTCACCGGCGCCTCGCGCGGCATCGGCTACGCGACCGCCCTCGCGCTGGCGAAGGCGGGCGCGCATATCGTCGCCCTCGCGCGCACGGTCGGCGGGCTCGAGGAGCTCGATGACGCGATCAAGGCCGCGGGCGGCTCGGCCACCCTGGTCCCGCTCGACCTCAAGGACTACGCCGGCATCGACCGGCTCGGCCTTGCCTTGCGCGAGCGTTTCGGGCGGCTCGATGTGCTGGTCGGCAACGCCGGTATTCTCGGGCCGCTATCCCCCCTCGGCCACGTCGACGCAAAGACCTGGGACGAGGTCATGGCGGTCAACGTTACCGCCAACTGGCGCCTGATCTGCGCCATGGACCCGCTGCTGAGGCTTTCCGACGCCGGCCGCGCCGTCTTCGTCTCTTCTGGCGTAGCGGCACTGGCGCTGGCTTATTGGGGACCATACGCCGTCTCCAAAGCGGCGCTGGAAACGCTGGCACGCACCTATGCGGCCGAAACTGCGACAACGAACGTCCGCATCAATCTTTTCACGCCGGGCCCGATCCGTACCCGCATGCGCGCGCAGGCGTTCCCGGGCGAGGATCCGATGACGCTGGAAACCCCGGACAAGGTCGCGGACAGCATCGTCCGATTGTGCCTGCCGAGCATGCAGGAGAGCGGTAAGCTGTACGCCTATCAGGACGCCAGGTTCCTGCAGTTCCGCGCCCCGGCCTGAGGTGCGCAAGACCGGCGTCAACGGAACATGAGCCGGCGCGCAGTTCCGTGCCGGGCAGCCACAACGACCGACGCGGCTTCGCCGGGCGACCTTTTAGAGCCGGACGGCCGCCGGATCCGCGCTCAGCCAGGCAATCAACGCAGCACCGGAGCATCTTGATTTCGTCACCGCTGCATGACACCGCACTCCCCAAAGGAGCAGTCTCATGACAAACGGACCTATCCGGCGGGGTATCTGGCGCCAGTTCGTTTTGTGGACATTGACCGGCGCGCTGCTTTTCGCAAGCGCCGGGTTCGACAGGAGCGCCTGGGCTCAGAGCTCCGAAGAGCCTTCGCTCGAAGACATCAAGAAGTCTTTGGACGAGATCGAGTCCACGGTCGACAGCGAGGATATAACCGGCGAAACCCTCGCGGGCTTTCGCGACAAGCTCAATTCGGCGACCGACATCCTGCGGAAAAAAATCGACTGGCTCGAGCCGCGCGCCCGCGAGGCCGAGGACCGCCTGAAGGAGCTCGGGCCCGCGCCGGCCAAGGATGCGCCGCCCGAAAGCGCGGAGATTGCCAGCCAACGCGAGGAGCTCACGTCGCAATTCAACGATGTCGACGGTGAGTTGAAACAGGCCCGCGTGCTCACGGTCAGGACCGACCAATTGGGGGATCGCGTCGCCCAGAAACGCCACGCGCTTTACGCCAACGAACTGTTCGCGCGGAGCGCGAGCATCCTCGACCCCTCCTTCTGGGGCGAGGTTTACCGGGCACTGCCGATCGAACTGCGAAGCATAGAGGCGCTGCTCGACACCTGGAGCGAGCAACATACTCGCCCACGCTGGGCGGCGGCGGCTCTGATCATCATCGTCATTATCGCGCTCGCGGTTGCGTTGACCCGATGGTGGCTTCCACGGATTATCGGAGAACCTTCCAATACGCGTTCGGCCAAGGCTTGGGCAGCACTGTGGGTGTTCGCCTGGTTTGCGATCCGCGCACCGCTCGCGGCCTTCGCAGCATTGTTGGCCCTGACCACTTTCGGGCTGCTGACCGTTCGTCTGGAGCAAATTGCTCAGGGGCTTGTCGCCGGCATGGCGGCCGCCGCATTCGGCCATGGCGTTGCGCGCGGGCTGCTTGCGCCGGAGCACCCGCAACGCCGGCTGGTGCAGGAAGACGATGAAACCGCCCGCTGCTTCTATAGTCACCTGGTCTGGGCCTCGCGCGCGCTCGGCGTGCTGATCGTCCTGCAAGTCATCCACAAGATCCTGTTCGCGCCCCTCGTCATCACCGTCGCTACAAACGCGCTGTTCGCGGCCGCAACGGCCGCGTTCCTGGTTCATCTCGTCCTCCGGTTGGGAACCATCAAGAAAAATCGCGGCGATGCCCTCATCGCCGCGTCCTGGGCCCACCCTCTGGGGCTGCTGATGGCGGTGCTGATCGCCGTGGCGCTAGTCGCGGGCTATGCCGGCGTCGCCGCGTTCATCTCGCTGCGAGTGATCGTGGCCGCAGCGGTATTCGGCGCATTGTACCTGCTGCTCGTCATCACCCAGACGCTGTTCGCTTCGATCAACGAGCAAACCGCGAAGGGGCAGATGCTGGCTGAAAGCCTCGGCATCGATCCCCGTACCCTCGGCCTCAGCGGCGCGTTGCTGTCCGCGCTCATACGCGTACTTCTGATCGTTACATCTTTCCTTCTGATCATCGGTCCTTGGGAGGTCTCCACCGCCGATCTGTTCGACACGGTCCGAAACATCCCGTTCGGGTTCAAGATCGGTGAAATCCGCGTGTCGTTCCAGACGATCTTGGTCGCAATCGCAGTCCTCGTGCTGCTCCTGGTCGTCGTGCGCCTCATGCAGCGCTGGCTCGAACGGGAATTGCTCCCCCGCACCGGGCTCGAACCCAGCCTGCAGCTCTCCATCGTCACCATCTTCGGCTATGTCGGTGCCATCACGGCGATCGCGCTCGCGCTCAGCGGGCTTGGGTTCGATCTGCAAAAGATCGCACTGATCGCCGGCGCCCTGTCGGTGGGTATCGGTTTCGGACTGCAATCGATCGTTTCAAACTTCGTGTCCGGCCTGATCCTGCTGACCGAGAGGCCGATCCGCGTCGGCAACTCGATCGTCGTGAAAGGCGAAGAGGGCTGGGTCCGGCGCGTGCGCGTGCGCGCAACCGAGATCGAGACGTTCGACCGGGCCAGCGTGATCATTCCAAACTCCGAGTTCATCACTGGCGTCGTCAAGAACTGGACGCGCGCGAACAGGTTAGGACGGATCGTGGTCAAGGTGGGGGTCGGCTACGACAGCGACCCGGCTCAGGTTCGTGACATCCTGACCGAAATCGCCAACGCCCACCCGCAGATTGTTCAGACCCCTCCTCCGGCCGCCTACTTGGTGGCATTCGGGGAAACGGCGCTGGAATTCGAATTGCGGTGCGTCGTGGCGGAGGTCGAGAAAGGCCTGTCGGTCAGGAGCGATCTCCACTACGCGATCATCGAGAAGTTCCGCGAAGCCGCAATCGGGCGATTCGGGTCGAAGAGCAGCAACGTCGCCGAGAGCAGCAGCGCCCAGGTGAGCGAGAAGTGACCTCCCCCGCGCGCCGGGCTACTGCTGGAATTTCGACCGCCGCCCGCCGGCCGTGTTGCTTCTGGACGACGCCGGTTCGCTAGTCCGAAGGCGGCAACTTGCCGAATGCGTCTTCGAGATCCACGGTGACGGGAACCTTGTCGTCCATCGCCCCGGCTTGCTTCCATGTGGTGGCGACCACCGTATGCGGTCCGGTGAATTTGAAGTCGGCGGACAGCGTCGGATTGCCGTTGATCATGTCGCTGAACTGCCCGAAGCGATTTTTGGCGCGACTGTATACCGCGATGGGAAATTGCCAGGGCGAATGCCCACCCGAAGAAGACATGCTGTAGACAAAGAATTTCGAGTCGGGCGACCACTTTGCGCTGACGACGTAGTAACCGTTGAACCCGCGGGGCGAGGCATAATCCTTCGACGTCAGCGTCTCGCCCTTGTTGCTGCGGATCACGACCCGGCTTTCCAGGTCGGGCGTGGCATTGAGGCTGATATCGACGGGGTACACCAGGGCGCGCGACGTACCGTCGGGCGACGGGTAAATCCGGGGTTTCACGTTGTTGCAGCTCAACTCCGGCCGCGGCGTGCGCAGCAGCTTGTGCCCGGTGCACGGATCCGCGGCCAGCGCGTCGGCCGAAAGCAACGTTAGTGATCCAACGCCCAGGACTGATAGCCAGGGCACCCGTTTGCAACGCATCGTCCTCTCCAAGAGACCAAGAGGCTGAGACCAACGTCGCGGCTAGGCCCGCGACTTCTTTTTCCCATACGGATTCTTCTTCTCCCGCAGCATAAGCCGGATGGGCGTGCCGGGAAGTGCGAAGGATTCGCGCAGGCTGTTGACGAGATAGCGCCGGTAGGCGTCCGGCACGGCGTCGGCACGGCTCATGAACAGCGCGAAAGTGGGCGGCCGGCTCTTCGGCTGGGTGACGTAGTCGAGCCGGATGCGCCGCCCCGAGACCGCCGGCGGCGGATGGGCGGCAACAACGTCGGCGAGCCAGCGGTTGAGTCCGCTCGTTCCGACGCGTCGATTCCACACCTCATGCGCATCCAGAACCGCCTGCATCAGCCGGTCGAGCCCCTCGCCGGTGAGGCCTGAGACCGCGACCACGGGAACGCCCTTGACCTGCGGCAACCAATGGTCGGTCTGTTCGCGCAATGTCTTGAACGCACCGGAACTATGCTCGACCAGGTCGGACTTGCTCAGCCCGATGACCAGCGCGCGGCCCTCGCGCTCGACGAGGTCGGCGATGCGGAGATCCTGCTCTTCGAACGGCCGTTCCGAGTCCATCAACAGGACCACCACTTCGGCGAAGCGAATGGCATTGAGCGCGTCGGCAACGGACAGTTTTTCGAGCTTCTCCTCGATCCGGGCGCGCCGCCGCATCCCCGCGGTGTCGTGGACGCGGAAGCGTTGGTCGTGCCAGGTCAATTCGACCGCGATGGCGTCCCGCGTAATGCCGGCCTCCGGGCCCGTGAGCAGCCGCTCCTCGCCGAGCAGCCGGTTGATCAGCGTCGACTTGCCGGAATTGGGGCGGCCGACCACCGCTATGCGGATTGGGCTTGGTGGCCTGGCCTCCTCGCCGCCGCTTTCGCCTTCGGCATCGGCCGGCTCCGCGTCGGCCGCGGGCACGGTCGCATCGGGAAGCGCCGCACGCAGCGCCTCGTAGAGATCGGCGAGGCCCTCGCCATGCTCGGCGGAGATCGCGATCGGCTCGCCCAATCCGAGTTCGTAGGCCTCGAGTACGCCGGCCCCCGCTGCCCTGCCCTCGCACTTGTTGGCGACCAGGACCGCGGGCTTGCCCGAGCGGCGCACGAGATCGGCAAACGCGCGGTCGGCCGGCAGCGACCCCGCGCGCGCGTCGATCAGGAACAGGATCGCGTCCGCGCCCGCGATCGCGGCTTCGGTCTGCTCCTGCATGCGGCCGCTCAGGCTCTCGGGCGCGGCCTCTTCCAGGCCGGCGGTATCGATGACGCCGAACGCGAGATCGCCGAGTTGCGCCCGGCCCTCGCGCCGATCGCGCGTGACTCCGGGAAGGTCGTCCACCAGTGCGAGGCGTCGTCCGACGAGGCGATTGAACAGGGTCGACTTGCCGACGTTGGGTCGTCCGACAATGGCGACGGTGAAGCTCATGACCGCCGCCGTCTGTTGCGCATGCCGCTATGCCGGGCGGCCGCGAGGAGGACGATCAGCGCGGCGCCGGCGGGTCGGGCCACGCGACCCCGCCACCCGCGGGTTGCGGCGATCCGGGCCAGGCGCCGCCAGCGGCTGGCCGCTGTTGCTGGGTGGATGGCGGATCAGGCCATTGAGTCTGGGATTGCGGCTGCGATTGCGCCTGGGCTTGTGGTGGCGGCTGGGACGGCCGGACGGTGACCGCAGTCGGGGTCGATTCCTCTTTCGGCTTGGCCACGACTTTCGGCTTGGGCTTCGGCTTGGCCTCGGCCGGCGGCGGCTTCGGCGCGGCAGCCTGCGCTTCCTTCGCCTCCGCGCCAGGCTCCTGATAGCCCTTGACCAGTTCCTGCGGCACGCCCTGCGTTACGCCCGGGGTGCCTTCCGGGAACACCGGCTTGCGTTCGCCAGGCAATTTCTTCTTGGTGTTGAAAATCTCCATATCGAAGATGGCAGTCGGATCGAAGCTGCTCGGATCGTAGGTTCCACAGCTCGCGAGCAAGGTGCCCGCCGACAGCACCGATGCGGTCAAAGCGACGCGCGCAAAGCGGTTCATGATGCGCCCCCTAGGTATTGCCTGGACTGCTGCCCACCAGCGCCATCAGTTTCTCGACCCGCATGCGGGTGGCGGCCGGCGTCTGCACATCCGTCATCATCAAATCGAACCAGCGCTTTGTCGCTGCACTATCGCCGGCGCGCGACGAGGCCAGCACCAGGAATTCGCGGGCGGTGTGGCGGAAGGTCCGGTCATTTGCGGTCAGCGGCTCCAGACGTCGGCGGGCCTCGTCATAGGCGTTCGCATCGATGAGGAGGGCGCCGGCGCGCAGCGCCGCCAGATCCTGCAGCACCGGGCCGACCGCGCCGTCGGCGGCGATCTTGTCATAGGCCGCGATGCCGGCCTTGGGATCGGTCTGAGCAAGCTCGGCCGCTTCGCGCATGCGCGCGAGATGGCGATAACCCGACGTGCCGTCGGCGGCGATCTTGCCGAACGCCGCCTCGGCCTCGTTGCGCTTGCCGGCTTCGGCGAGCGTGCTGGCCGCCTCGAAGGCTGCGCCCGCCTCGGCGGCTTTCTTCGCTTCCCACCACGCATAGCCGCGCCAGGCGGCGACCGCCACGACCACGAGGATGAGCGCCGCCACGACATAATTGCCATACCGGTCCCACAGCTTCTTGAGCTGTTCCCGGCGAACTTCCTCATCAACTTCCTGGAAAATGTCGGACACGGAACTTTCCCGCCCACTGGCGCGTCACGCGCGCTCACCCCACGCTAGCGCCGGTTAGCCTATCGATGTGGCATTGGCAAGGCAAAGCCGCAAGGTTAACCCTTCGCTAAGCCCTTGAGCGCGCAGCCTTACTTTCCTTTGGTCCGGACCGGATAGACATGCTCGGGGCCGGGGAAGGCACGGGCGCGAACATCTGTCGCATAGGCCGCCACCGCAGCCTCGATGGAGGGGCCAAGTTCGCCGTAGCGCTTGACGAACTTCGGCACCCGCGGCGAGAGCCCGAGCATATCCTCGAGCACGAGGATCTGGCCGTCGCAGGCCACGCTGCCCCCGATGCCGATCGTGGGGATCGGGACGGCAGCCGTGATGCGGCGGGCCAGCGGCTCGGCCACCGCCTCGATCACCACGGCAAACGCCCCGGCCTGGGTCACCGCGCGGGCATCGTCCTCGATCGGTCCCCAGTCCGCCTCATCGCGACCCTGAGCGCGGAACGAACCGATGGTGTTGATGGACTGCGGCGTGAGCCCGATATGGCCCATCACCGGCACGCCGCGCTCGACCAGAAAAGCGATGGTCTCGGCCATGCGGCGCCCGCCCTCGAGCTTGATCGCCCCGCAGCCGGTCTCCTTCATCACCCGCGCCGCGGACATGAAGGCCTGCTCCTTGGAGGCCTCGTAGGAGCCGAACGGCATATCGACGACCACGAGCGCGCGCTTGGACCCGCGCATCACGGCGTGCCCCTGCAGGATCATCATGTCGAGCGTGACCGGCACCGTGGTCTCGAGGCCGTGCATCACCATGCCGAGCGAATCGCCGACCAGGATGAGATCGCAGTGGGCATCGAGCAGGCGCGCGGTATGCGCATGGTAGGACGTGAGCGAGACGATCGGCTCGCCGCCCTTGCGGGCGCGGATGTCGGGGGCGGTGAGCCGCCTGATTTCGTTCTGGATCGACATGATCGAAGAACCTAATACGCCGACCTGCCGAAAACAGGTACCCCGACGACGAGGGGATGGAAGATGAGGCCGAGCGCGAGATAAAACAGCGTGCCCACCCCCAGCGCGATGATGTCGTTGCGGCGTCCGCCGACCGGGATCGGCGGCGCGCCGGGATCAGAGCGGCGCTTGAGCGTGATCCGGTCGTAGACCGCCCAGGCCAGAAACGAACCGAACAACACGATCGAACCGAGATCGCCGTTCGAGATGAGATGCGCAACGGCCCAGGTCTTCACCCCGACCAGCATGGGATGCTTGAGCGTGCGCCAAATCTCGCCGCGGCTGTAGGCCGCGACCACGAAGATACTGGCCGGCCACATCAGAATCTCTGTGACGTAGTGCGTCCAGCGCGGTGGAGACCAGACCTCGATCCAATCATTCGCGCGATATTGCCCGAAGCCGTAGCCGATCAGAACGAGCCCCACCAGCGCCACGAGCGACATCAGCCCCTTGTAGGGCCACTCTCCGATGCGGGCGATCACGGCGGCGCGCGGCCCGCGCAGGGTCACGAAGACATGCGCGCCGAGAAACAGCACCAGTCCGATCAGCATTTCGCCCATGGTCCCCTCCGACGCTGTGCGTCGCGCTGGTCCGTGTTCTGGAACCAGTCTAAGCGGCGGCAGTAGAGGCTATGGCAGGGCCGGAGGCAAGGCAGTCGCCCCGTCGCCGAGGGTTGTCTTGTCTGCGGAAAGTGGGCATCCCTGTTCTCCTCACTTGCACCACACGCGTCGCGGTGATGACCTGGATGTGCACCTGCGGATCGCATCGCTGGAACGCGCGAGAGACCCGATGAAAAAAACCTTGGCCGTTGCATTGGCGGCAGCGCTGTTCATTCCGGCCGCGGCCGCGGCGCAGGAATGGCCGACCAAGACCGTCAAGATCGTGGTGCCGTTCGGGCCGGGCTCCACGCCCGACATGGTGGCGCGGCTGATCGCCGACCGCCTGCAGCAGAAACTCGGCCAGACCTTCGTGATCGAGAACAAGCCGGGCGCGAGCGGCAACCTCGGCACCGACGCCGTCGCCAAGGCCGAGCCCGACGGCGCCACGATCGGAATCTCCATCGGCGGGCCGCTTGCGATCAACACCTTGCTGTTCTCCAAGCT
Source organism: uncultured Alphaproteobacteria bacterium (assembly GCA_963835165.1). Classification (GTDB taxonomy): domain Bacteria; phylum Pseudomonadota; class Alphaproteobacteria; order Rhizobiales; family Xanthobacteraceae; genus VAZQ01. Next base: position 25,829 of record CAWIGD010000006.1, on the reverse strand, counting down.
CCCCTACGATCCGGCGAAGGACCTCGCGCCGATCACGCAACTGGTCACGCAGCCGAGCGCGCTGGTGATCAACACCAGCCTCGGCGTCAAGTCGGTGCCGGAACTGGTGGCCCTGCTCAGGCGTGAGCCGGGAAAATACAATTTCGGCTCCATCGGCAACGGCTCGCTGTCGCACCTCGCCATGGAAGCGATCGCGCTGCGCAGCGGGACGCAGATCGTGCACATCCCCTATCCCGGTTCGCCGCAGGCGATGACCGCCGTCATCCGCGGCGACGTGCAGATGGCGTGCCTGCCGGCAATCTCGGTGACGCCGCACGCCGGGTCGGACAAGGTGAAAATTCTGGCGGTGTCGACGGCCAAGCGCTCCGCGCTGCTGCCGGATATCCCGACGTTGAAAGAATCCGGGATCGACGTCGAGGCGGATGCCTGGATGGGGCTGATCGCACCTGCCAGGACCCCCGACGCGATCATCGCGCGCATCCACGACGAGGTGGTGGAGGCGATCAAGACCCCGGAGGCAAGGGAGAAGCTCGCGCTCCAGGTGATGGAGCCGATCGGCAACGCGCCGGCCGAGTTCCGTGCGAACATCAATGCCGAGATCGTCCGCTGGGCACCGATCATCAAAGCGGCTGACATCAAGATCAATTAGCTCCCGACAAGAGTGCCATCCGGCCGCGGTCACGAGAGCAACCCCGAGGCGCCGCCGCGGCCAGCCGCCGCATGCATCCCGTCCCATTGCGTGGTAGAGCCACCGCGGCCCAGAATACCGCCGGTCCTCATCCCGGCGGATGAGGCACTGCAATCGCCGCGAACGCGGGACACCGGAACACGAGGAAACGCCATGTTTGGGTTATCGCCACGCTGGATGCTGGCTCTGCTCGCGCTCATGGTCATGCAGCCGGGCGCGCCGGCGCTGGCGCAGAGCTATCCCTCCAAGCCGGTCACGATCATTGTCCCGCTCGCCGCCGGCACCGGCATGGACACGCTCGCGCGCCTCTACGGCGAGCAACTCTCCCAGGCGCTGGGCAAGCCGGTCGTGATCGAGAACAAGCCCGGCGCCGGCCTGATGCTCGGGACCGCGGCGGTCGCGGCCGCCACTCCCGACGGTCACACGCTCGGCATCTCGACCGCCACGCCGATGGCGGTCAACCAGGTGCTCTACAAGAAGATGTCCTACGATCCCGACAAGGATCTCACCCCGGTCTATTTCTACGTGAAGTCTCCTTTCGTCCTGGTGGTCAATCCGGCGCTGCCGATCAACTCCGTGCCCGAGCTGATCAAGTACGCCCGCGAGAGCGCCAACCCGATGAGCTACAGCACGCCGGGCGCGGGCACCTCGCAGCACCTGTCGATGGAATTCATGGCGCAGCGCTTTGGCCTCAAGCTCACGCACGTGCCCTATCGCAGCTCGCCGCAATCCATCACCGACATCGCCGCCGGTCACGTCAATCTCGGCTTCGCCGAGGCCGGCGCGTCGCTGCCCCTGATCCGCGAGGGCAAGCTGCGCGCGCTCGCGGTGTCGTCCGCGGTTCGCCTGCCCACATTGCCCGACGTGCCGCCGTTCGGCGAAGCCGCCGGCGCGCCCGATTTCGAAGCGGTGTCCTGGCACATCCTGTTCGCACCGGCGGGCACGCCGAGCGAGATCGTCGACCGCCTGCACGCCGAGATGCGGCGCATCATGTCGACGCCCGACATGAAGAAGCGCGCCTCGGATATCGGACTTCTGCCGCTCGATTCGCCCCCGATCGACGGCATCCGCACCTACGTCAAATCCGAGCAGGAAAAATGGGGATCGCTGGTCAAGAAGCTCGGCCTCGACGGCACGCAATAACGCGCCCCGAACGATGGATCGACCGCAGGCGGTCCCCGCCGCGCCCCCTGTTTCCTGTAAATAACAGGAAAAATACAGGACCGCCGATTGAGGACGCCAGGCCGTAACTTGGACCGCGTTGCCGCTCCGCCCATTGTTGCACTTTCGCCACTTGGATTCGCCTGGCCGAAATAGCCGGCCAGCTGGGGCGAACGCCGCTCCTCGGGGACGATCGTCCGCAATAAAAAACCCGGCGCGGTGATCCCGCCCGGGCTTGGTCGCACACTCCTAGATCGTGCTTTTTTGCTACAAGATTCGGTAACACGCGTCAATTTGCGGACGGGGCCTGGAGTACCTGCAAATGTCCCGCATCGCGGTACCCTGTCTCGAAAATCACGCGCGAAGCAATTGGTGTTAATAAGGCGGGGGCACGGGAGGGCCGACCGCCGACGCCTGAAATTCAGAACAATTCAGGTCTGCCCCAAGGATTTGCCGGCCGCTCTGCGGCAGGCTGACCGTGCGGTAACCGACAGGCGGCGGCGCCAAGGCGGGTGGGAGGAAGCCCGATGCTCGGCATGAGACGGCGCGCGTTCATCACGTTGCTCGGTGGCGCGGCGGTCGCGTGGCCGCTCGCGGTGCGCTCGCAACAGGCGGCGATGCCGTTGGTGGGGTATCTCAGCGGGTTGTCGCCGACGGCCACACCGACCTACTTGGCCGCCTTCCGGCAGGGTCTTGACGCAGGTGGCTACGGCGAAGGTCGCACGGTAGCGATCGAGTATCGCTGGGCTGAGGGTCACTATGACCTGCTGCCAGCGCTCGCGGCCGATCTGGTCCGCCGTCAAGTGGCAGTGATCGCAGCGACCGGTGGCACCGCCTCTGTCCTTGCGGCCAAGGCTGCAACGGCCGCCATTCCAATCGTCTTCACCACCGGCGGCGATCCCGTCAAGCTCGGCCTGGTAGCGAGCCACAATCGGCCCGGCGGCAATGTCACCGGCGTAAGCTGGATGAATAACACCACGGCTCCAAAGCGGCTGGAATTGCTGCGCGCGCTGTTGCCCGGCGCGGCGACGATCGGGCTTCTTCGTAATCCTGCCAATCCGAATGCCGCAGCGGAAACCCTGGACGTCCAGACGGCGGCGAGCGCGCTCGGGCAGCAGATTGAGGTCGAGAATGCCGGCAACGAGCGCGAGATCGACGCGGCGTTTGCTAGGTTCGTGCGCGGGCGTGTCGATGCACTTTTCGTCGCCGCCGATCCATTGTTCACCGATAGGCGCGATCAGGTGAACATGCTTGCCGCGCGCCACGCGATCCCCGCCAGCTATGTGAGCCGTATCAATGTGGTTGCGGGAGGACTGATGAGTTATGGCGCAGACTACACAGACGCCTATCGCCAAATGGGGCTCTACACCAGCCGAATTCTCAAGGGCGAGAAGGCAGCGGACCTGCCGGTTATGCAGTCGGTGAAGTTTGAATTTGTTATCAATCTCAAAATCGCTAAGGCGCTCAGCCTCACCGTCCCAGACAAAGTCCTCGCCCTTGCCGACGAGGTGATCGAATGAGGCGGCGCGAGTTCATCAGGTTGCTGGGCAGCGCGGCGGTGGTGTGGCCGCATGAGGTCACCGCACAGCAAGCCAGGAAGGTGTATCGCATCGGAATACTGGAGACAATTTCGCCGGCCCTGAATGCAGCCAACTTTGATGCCCTGCGGAAAGCGCTTCACGCACTCGGCTACGTCGAGGGGCAAGGCCTAGTCTTTGAATATCGCTCGGCTGACGGTCGCAACGAGCGCTTTCCAGACTTGGCGGCAGAACTGGTTCGACTCAAGGTTGACCTGATAGTGACCAGGAGTACGCCGGCGGTCCTGGCGGTCAAGGCTGCCACCAGCACGATTCCAGTGATCATGGCGGCGACTGCCAATCCTGTCGGGGACGGCGTCGTCATGGATATCGCGCGTCCGGGTGGGAATATCACCGGACTAAGCTCTTTTCACACCGAACTGTCCCCGAAACGGGTCGAGCTCCTGAGAGAACTGGTCCCAGGAATTGCAAAAATCGCAACGATTACTGATCCAACCAACCCAGTCAGTGCAGGTCAGCAGGATGATATGAGGACGGCAGCACAGTCGTTCGGCATAGAGGCGCTGTCTCTTGACGTGCGCAATCGCGACGGCATTGGACTCGCGTTCGAGGCCGCAGTGAAAAAGCGAGTCGATGCACTCATCGTGCAGAACGGCGCACCGACCCAGGCGAACATGCAACTCACCGTCGACCTCGCGGCAAGGCACCGGCTGCCCGCAATCTATGCATCCAGAGAGTTCGTCGACGCAGGAGGTCTGATGACCTACGGGGTGAGCTACCCTGACCTCTATCGCCGCGCAGCCGCTTACGTGGACAAGATACTGAGGGGCGCCAGGCCGGCTGACCTCCCGATCCAGCAGCCGACCAAGTTGGAGCTTGTGATAAATCTCAAGACCGCCAAGGCCCTCGGCCTCACGATATCGGAGTCGTTCCTCCTGCGCGCCGACGAGGTGATCGAATGAGACGGCGCCAGTTCATCACGATGCTTGGCGGTGCAGCGGCGGCCTGGCCGACCAGTGGCGAGGCGCAGCAATCGAGGATGCCGGTGCTTGGATTTCTCGGCAGCGCCTCGGAAACTAGCTATACGTCCACGCTCGCTGCTGTCCGCAAAGGGCTGAACGAAGCTGGCCTCGTCGAGAGGCAGAATCTTCTGATCGAATACCGGTGGGCAGATTTTCAGTACGAGAGACTGCCCGCGCTCGCGGCGGAGCTGGTCAAACGTCCGGTCGACGCAATCTTTGCCACCGGGAGCGTGGTCTCCGCGATCGCCGCGAAGTCGGCAACGGCGACCATTCCGATCGTGTTCGCAAACGGCAGCGATCCGATCCAATACGGGTTGGTCGCGAGCCTCAACCGGCCGGGTGGCAATATCACCGGGATAACCTTCATCAACAGCCAACTTGGACCGAAACGCATCCAACTGCTCCGGCTGCTGAACCCCAAGACCGCGGTCATCGCCGTATTGGTCAATCCCAAAAATCCGAACGCCGCCGATGCGAAGACCTTCGAGGCCGCCGGTCGGAGCATCGGTGTCGAAATTGTTATCCTCAATGCCAGCACAGAAGCGGAGCTGAAACAGGCATTCGCCAGCGCGGTGGAACAGCGTGTGGACGCGCTCCTTGTCCATGTCGATGCGCTGTTCAACGATAATGGTGAGTTCCAGATTGTCGCATTGGCTGCTCAGCATCGACTACCCACGATGATGGCGTCCCCCAGCTTCCCGGCTCGGGGCGGCTTGATCGGCTACGGTGCGGACGTTCGCGAATTGAACCGGCAAGCCGGGCTCTATGTCGCCCGCATTGTACGAGGAGAAAAGCCGGCCGACCTGCCGGTCGTGCAGCCAACGAATTTCGCACTGCGAATCAATCTCAAGACCGCCAAGGCGCTTGGACTCTCGATCCCCGAATCGTTCCTACTGCTTGCCGACGAGGTGATCGAATGAGGCGGCGCGAGTTCATCGCCCTGCTCGGCGGCGCGGCAGCATGGCCGATTGGGGCGAGGGCACAGCAGGCAGAGCGGGTGCGGCGCATCGGCGCGCTCATGGGCTTTGCTGCAGACGACCTGGAAGGACGAACTCGGCTAACCGCTTTCGTGCAGGCGCTGCAACAATTTGGCTGGACCGACGGCCGTAACGCGCGGATCGACACTCGCTGGGGCGGTCTGAATGCCGGCGACATCCGCAAATTCGCGACGGAATTGGTCGAGCTCGCCCCGGACGTCATCCTGACCAGTTCCAGTGCGGCAACCGCCCCAATGCTGCAGGCGACCCGCACCATTCCGATTGTGTTCACGATTGTTATCGACCCGGTCGGCGCCGGCTATGTCGACAACCTGGCGCGGCCGGGTGGCAATGTCACCGGCTTTACCATCTACGAATATTCGATGAGCGGGAAGTGGCTGGAGCTGCTCAAGTCAATCGCCCCCAGTTTAACGCGAGCGATCGTCCTTCGTGATCCTGCCGTGGCGTCCGGGCCCGGCCAGTTTGCTGCAATCCAGGCTGTGGCGCAGTCGCTGGGCGTGGAGTTGCGCCCGGTCGATGTGCGGGATGCGGGCGAGATCGAGCGTGCCATCGCGGCATTCGCGCAGCGCGCAAATAGTGGCTTGATCGTGACCGGAAGCACGGGGGCAGCGGTTCATCGCGAGCTAATTATTACGCTGGCGGCTCGGCATCGGCTACCCGCGATCTACAACAGTCGGTTTTGGACTGCCGCCGACGGCCTGATGTCCTACGGGCCGGATTTCCTCGACCAGTTCCGGCGTGCGGCCGGCTACGTTGATCGCATCCTCAGGGGCGAGAAGCCTTCCGACCTTCCGGTGCAGGCGCCGACTAAGTTTGAGCTGGTCCTCAACCTCAAGACCGCGAAAGCCCTCGGCCTCACCGTGCCGGACAAGCTGCTCGCTACCGCCGACGAGGTGATCGAATGAGGCGGCGCGAGTTCATCACGCTGCTCGGCGGCGCGGCGGCGTGGCCGCTCGCCGCGCGCGCGCAGCAGCCGGCAATACTCGCTCAGATCGGATTTCTGGACTTCGGGCTCGGCTTCTGCACAGGCGAGCCGGGTGGAGGCGCTGCAGGGAGGCTTGCGTGAACTCGGTTGGGTCGAGGGCAAGAACGTTGTCGTTCGATTCCGCTGGGCGGAAAGCGTCGAGCAACTGCCTGAGCTCGCAGCCCAATTCGTGCGGCTCAATGTGGATGTCATCCTCGCCATGTCTTCGACCATGGTCGAGCCCGCACGACGGGCGACCAAAGCCATCCCAATTGTATTTGCCGCTCATGCCGATCCCGTTGGCATCGGGCACGTTGCAAGCCTCGCGCGGCCGGGCGGAAATATCACCGGCATGTCGATGCTGGCTACCGATCTTGCCGGCAAACGGCTCGAACTCTTGCGCGAGATGCTGCCCGGTCTTAAACGGCTAGCGGCCTTGGGTAACGCAGGCAATCCGGTCACGGCACCCGAAATGCGTGAAGTTCAGTCCGCAGCTCGAACGCTAGGATTCCAGATTGTCACCTCGGAAATTCGGCGCGCTGAGGAAATTCCTGCTGTCATCGAGAGTTTTCAGAACCATGGCGGACGCGCTGCACTGCATCTTTGCAATCCGACCCGCTGCTGAACACCAATCGGTTTCAGATCAACACATTGGCATTGAAGGCAGGGCTTCCAACATTTTCGGGCATTCGTGATTACGTGGAAGCAGGCGGTCTAATGTCTTATGGACCTAATTTCCCAGACCTATTCAGACGAGCAGCAGAGTTCGTTGACAAGATTTTGCGTGGGGCCAAGACAGCTGATCTACCAGTTGAGCAACCGACCAAGTTCGATCTCGTCATCAACCTGATCACGGCCAAGGCGCTCGGTCTCGAAATTCCACCCTCACTGCTCGCCCGCGCCGACGAGGTGATCGAATGAGGCGGCGCGAGTTCATCACGCTGCTCGGCGGCGCGGCGGCTGCGGCATGGCCGTTGCGGCGCGGGCGCAGCAACCGGCGATGCCAGTGATCGGTTATGTCAGTAGCGCCTCGGCGGACGCGTCCTACATGACCGCATTCCGGCAGGGCCTGGCTGATTTGGGCTATACCGAGGGCCGCAACGTAGCGATCGAATTTCGTTGGGCCGAGGGCAAATTCGAGCGCCTGCCGGCCCTGCTCGCGGACTTGATCCAGCGCCGCGCAGCCGTGATTGCCGTCGGCGGGGTTACCTCGGGGCTTGCGGCCAAGGCGGCAACCACGACAATTCCGATCGTCTTTCTCGCTGCCGATGATCCCGTAAAATTCGGGTTGGTCACAAGTCTCAGCCGGCCGGGAGGCAACGCCACGGGATTGAACCTTTTGACCTCGGAGCTGACCACAAAGCGGCTCGAACTGATCCGCGATCTCGTGCCCACCGCTTCGGTGGTCGCCGTCCTCGTCAATCCGCGCAGCCCGGAATCGGAGCCGCAATCAAGAGACATCGAGCGGGCCGCGGGCGCGGTCGGGCAGCAGATTCGAATACTCAATGCCAGCAGCGATCAGGACATTGATGCTGCCTTTGCCACGCTCGTCAAACCGCGCGACGCTGCGCTCTTGGTGACGAACGATGCGTTGTTCAGCAGCAGCCGCGATCAAATCGTCGCGCTGGCAGCAAGCCGTGCCATTCCCACGATCTACGACCGCCGGGCCTATGCCGATGCCGGAGGGCTCATGAGCTATGGCACACATTATCTCGATGGCCATCGTCGCCTCGGTATCTATACGGCAAAGATTCTCAACGGGGCAAAGCCTGCGGACTTGCCCGTGGAGCAATCGACCAAGTTCGAACTGGTGATCAACAGCAAAACCGCGAAGTCGCTTGGCCTCGAAGTGCCGGCGTCATTGCTCGCGCTCGCCGACGAGGTGATCGAATGAGACGGCGCGAGTTCATATCGGTCCTCGGCGGCGCCCTCGCCGCATGGCCGCTCGCGACGCGGGCGCAGCAACCCGAGCGGATGCGGCGGGTCGGCGTGCTGATGAGCCTCCCGCAGAATGATCCCGGCGGCAAAGATGAAGTCGTGGCGTTCCATCAGGGGCTCATGGCCCTCGGATGGGTCGAAGGGCGCAACATCCGCATCGAATTCCGCTGGCCCGGTGGAGATGTCGAGCGCGCCCGAGCCTTCGCCAAGGAGCTGGTCGGGCTCAATCCCGACGTGTTGGTGGGGCGCTCCACGCCGACGACCGCCGCGCTCAAGCAAGAGACGGACAGCATCCCGATCGTTTTCGTCAACGTGGCCGAACCGGTCCGATCAGGCTTCGTCGAAAACCTGGCGCGGCCCGGCGGCAACATCACCGGCTTCACGAACTTCGAGGGCTCGATCGGGGGCAAGTGGCTGCAGTTGCTCAAGGAGGTCGACCCGCATATCACGCGCGTCGCCATTATCTACAATCCGCAGACCGCCCCCTTTGCCAGTTCGTTCTTGCGCTCGGTCGAGTTTGCCGCCCCCCTCCTGGCTGTGGAAGCGATCGCAACGCCGGTGCAAAACAATGCGGACATCGAATCCGGCTTGACCGCGTTTGCGCGAACAAGCGGGGGCGGTCTGATCGCAATTCCTGACAGCTTCACTGTCGAGCATCGTGACCAGATCATTTCGCAGGCGGCCAATAACCGCCTGCCGGCCCTCTATGCGAACCGTGCCTTTACCCTAGCCGGGGGTTTGATGTCTTACGCCGTCGACACGCGCGGTTTGTTCCAACGTTCTACGACCTATGTCGACCGCATCCTGAATGGCGCGAGGCCGTCAGAATTGCCGGTCCAGCAGCCGACCAAGTTTGACCTGGTGATCAACCTCAAGACCGCCAAGGCGCTCGGCCTTGAGGTGCCGCCGATGCTCGTCGCCCGCGCTGACGAGGTCATCGAATGAGCGAGGACCGCATGCCGCGACCGAGGGCCAGGTCGACCGACCGCGCCACCAACGGGGCATGAAGGTTTCGGGGTTCATTAAAATGGGCGCTGGTCTACTCGGTTGGAAACACATGAGCCTCGATTGTTACTCTAACCCTCACTGCTGCGACTGATGAAAAAGGTCTCCACGATGCGGTGCTCTTTGGTTTCGATCTTGTGAGGCCCGTCCAATTTGAAATCTCTCTCGAGATGCTTTGCCGTCGCCGCGGATACGAGGACCCGGTTCGGCTCGCTCGCGGCCTCGATGCGGGAGGCAATGTTGACGGTGTCTCCCCATACGTCATACGCGAATTTTCGGGTGCCTATCACTCCGGCCATGACCGGCCCAGAGTGTACTCCTACCCGGATTAGAAACGGCACCGGCAAGCTCGATTGCAGGCGCTGCGCGGCGGACACAAAATCCAGCGCGAGCTTTGCCGCTATTCGCGCGTGGTTGGGACGGGGAACGGGTAATCCGAGTGCGGCCATGTAGCTGTCGCCGATGGTCTTTATCTTTTCGGCGCCGACGTCATCGGCGAGACGGTCAAAGTCACTGAATAGGCGATTCAAACATGCGACGATTTCGAATGCCCTCATGCGCGCCGTGATCTTCGTGAAACCGACGACGTCCGTGAATATTATTGAGGCATCTTCGAAATGATCTGCAATGTTGGTTTCACCTTTCCGCAGGCGAACTGCGATCTCCGGAGGAAGAATGTTCCTGAGGAGGGCTTCCGAATGTTTCTTCTCCTGCTCGATCTTCTCGACATATTCATTTTCCATCGACCGCAGGGAACGCTTGCGCAACTCGGATGAGATGCGGGCACGAAGAATGGTTGGATTGAAAGGCTTCGGCAAATAATCGTCGGCGCCGATCTCGATGCATTTTGAGACCCGCTCGGTATCCGTGTCGGCGCTCAAGACCACGACCGAAACATCTCTCGTATCCGGATTCCCCTTGATGATCTTTAGAACCTCCTCTCCATTAAGGTCCGGCATCATCATATCGAGAAGGACCAAACTGAATTTATCGCGCGCAAGCAAAGCAAGCGCTTCGTGCCCGCCTGAGGCGGTCGCGAGACGAGTATGACCATCGGCTTCCAGCAGCAACTGCAGCGTATATCGATTATCCTCGTTGTCATCGACAATGAGAATTGCTGGAGCGTCGGTTTCCATCAAAGCCTCGAGTTCGGTCGTGCGACCGCATCTCAACACTGCTTCGCATGATCCAGCGAGGGTACCGGTACACGGTCAATCTTGCCACCGCACCGACCCGTAGTGCGGAATATCGGCGATCAGAGCGAGCCGACCGTTATTCGCGGTGGGCTCCCAGGATGCAGATTCCGAAGCCGGATGGCCATCTGACCATCGCGAAGCCCATATCTGAATTTCGCCAGGCTCCTCCTGACGAGTCGGCAGACTTGCTCAAAGCTGCCCGGCTGAGGAATTCGGATAATGCTCCAGGCTTTCGCCGAGCTCGCGATAGATACGGACCGCTTCATCGTGAAGCAACCGCGCCTGTGGCAGATCGCCCGCGAACAGTCGGGCGGACGCCAGCGCGCTCAGGCAGCGCCCCAGGGTCTTGGTGGCGCCGAATGGTTGCACGAGTGCATGGCACTTGCGTAAGAGACGCTCGCCCTCCTCTACCCTGTCCGGCAACAGCCGCGCCGTGCCCGCGCGTAAGAGCGCGCGGCCCTCATGAAAGCCGTCCGCCCGCTTGCGATAGGTCGTTGCCGCACGCATCGCCTCCTTGTAGTCGGCGGGATCATCGAGCTCCCTCACGTCGCCGGCCTGCCAAGAGAGGAGCCGCGCCGCTACCTCCGCCGGCGTCTTCTTGCCGATTTTGCTCAGAGCTTCAGTGACCCAACGCCGATGTTCCAGCATCAAGCCGAGCTCGGCCCAGAGCACATGGCTGTGGGCCACAAGGTCGAGTCCGACCGTGACGTCGCCGTCCGGTCCGAAAGCCCATTCCAATGCGCCGCGCAGATTGTCGATGTCGGCTCCATAGAGCGCGATCCATGGCCGCGTCGCGGTCCTTTCCCACTCTGCCGTCGCCTGTCCGAGCCGGGTGGCGAAGTGCTCCGCGTGCCGCCGTCGCATGCTCGGGGCGTCGGCAAGTTTCTCGTAAGCATAGCATCGCGTCGACTCGAGCAGGTGGTAGCGAGGCTCGCTGGCGGTCAGATCGGCATGCACCAAGGACTTCTCGACCAGCGAAAACAGCAGATCTCCCACCTGCGCTGGTGAAATTTCGACGGTTGCCACGACTGCCCTGATCGACGCCAGCGTGGCGCTCCCGGAGAAGACCGACAACCGCCCGAGCAATATCTTCTCCGCATCACTCAGCAGGTCGTAGCTCCAATCGATCAGGGCATGCAGCGTCTGCTGTCGCGGCAATGCCGTGCGGCTGCCTCCGGTCAGAAGACGGAAGCGCTCATCGAGCCCGCGGGCAAGCTGTTGCACCGAAAAAACCTTCAGCCGCGGCACAGCCAATTCGATCGCCAGCGGAATCCCGTCGAGCCTTTGGCAGATCGATCCCACCGTTGCCGCATTTTCGTCGTTGAGCGAAAATCCAAATCCAAGGTCGCGCGCTCGCTCGACAAAAAGCCGTACCGCCGCGTATTCACGTCCGCTCGCGGCCGTCAACGCCACACTTTCGTGCGGCGTCGGCAATGAGGGAACGCGGATGACGCTTTCGCCCTGGATCGCCAGCCGCTCGCGACTCGAGGCCAGGATCGACACGCGTGGGCAGTTCCGGATCAGTGCCTCGGTGACGCGCGCCGCTTCCGCAATGACATGTTCGCAATTATCGATGATCAACAGGAGCTGCTTGTCCTTCAGCGCGGACGTCAAGGTCTCGATCGCGGCGGTCGGAACACTGAGGCTGACGCCCAAGACGTCCCCAATGATGGACGTGACCAACTGCGCATCACTGAGAGGTGCGAGTTCCGCCAGCCATACGCCGTCCGGATAGTTATCGAGGACCGTACCTCCTGCCTCGATCGCAAGCCGCGTCTTCCCGACGCCACCCGAACCGGTCAGCGTCAACAAACGATGACTGTTCAGGCGTGCTTTGATTTCTGCAAGATCGCCTTCGCGTCCGATGAGGCTGGTCAGCTGCTGCGGAAGATTATTGGGCGTGGCCGGGGCAGCCGTTCCGGGTTGGTCGAGGACGGATGCCGTCAGGGTCCCAGGCGGGGCCGCGCTCTCGCGCTCCACCGGCGCCACGAAGCGATAGCCCCGTCCGGCGACCGTGAGCAGGTAGCGCTCGCCGTCGCCCGCCGTGCCCAGCATCTTGCGCAGCGCGGAAACGTGGACCTGAATGTTATTTTCTTCCACCACGACCCCGGGCCAGACCTCGGTCATGAGTTCGTCCTTGGTCACCAACTGGCCGTGGCGGCTCACCAGCAGCAGCAAGACATCAAAGGCGCGCTGACCGAGCGTCACCGGCACCCCGTGCGCCAGCAGTTCGCGCCGCGCGACCAGCAAGCGGAACGGGCCGAACACGAATGCTTCGGTCATCAGCGTTACCCCGGGCGCCGTGAGTTTACCTGCAATTCGGTGAACCGCAGGGTCAGCCGGTTGCAACCCTCGCGCCGTTCGTAATTCATCCCACTGGCAAAGCTGCGGATGAGATGAATGCCCACATCGCCGACTTTTGCTTCATCCAGCGAGGACGCCACGGACGGTGGTGGCACCTGCGTCGGATCGAAGTGCCGGCCATTGTCCTCGATCCGGGCGACCAGTGTGGTGCCATTGCGCTCCACCTCGACCGCGATCTCCAGGCGGCTATCCTTTGCGCCAGCGTACATGATCACATTGGCGACAGCCTCTTCCAGGCAAAGTTGAACGGCGAACGACACATCCGCGGACACGCCCCGCTGCGCCCAGCCTTCAATCCATCCTGCCAGCCGCTGCAGCTCGGCGAGATCATTGCGCAACACCAGGCGTCTTGCGTCCCAGCTCGACATCTGAGTCACGATGTCAAGGCCGCCGTAGCGGCGTTTTCGGTTTGACGGACCGGAATCAATGCATCCATTCCCGCGGTCCTGAGCACCTTGGCGACGTTGTTGTCGGGGCACAGGATGACCATTTTTCCACCCCTGCCATTGATGATCTTGGCGCCGACCAGCAGAACGCGAATGGCGTAGGAGGCGAGGAAGCTGACGGCCGAAAGATCGACCATGATCCGGTTTTTTTCGGTGATGATCTTGTTGAATGGCAGCTCGACCAGGACCGCCCCGGTCGTATCGAAACGACCACGCAGAACGACTTTGGTGATGCCGGCTGCAAGTTCCTCAACGGCAATATCCATGCAACCACCTACTCGTCGGGTCACCCAATGCCTGCGGAGCAGTCATAACCTCGTTCGAGGTTGGGTGGAATGCCGAACGTCCTCGGGCTCAGAAGATTTCAGAACGATTCAAGTCCCCTCCAAGGACCCGAACCGTGTGGGTGGTGCATCGTATCATCGACCTGCCGATCCCCAGAGACCCCAGTTCCGTGGGTGCCGGCGTGTCACGCGCGTGTTCGGTAAACCGCCCCGCGGCGGCTGGAATGGATCCACCGCGGCCGGTTTCTGCTGCAGTGCAAATGGCAGTCGCGTGCGAATGTCGGCAAGGAGGATTGGTCGTGCTAGAGTCTCATTTCCAACATTGATCGGAACGGGAGCGGTGGCCGACAATCTATTAACCGGAGAGAGCCCCCGCATCCTCGTGGTGGACGATAACGACGACAACCGCTACACGTTGACACTCCACCTCGATCTCGAAGGCTACACCAACGTCGAGGCGGCGCACGACGGCGAGGAGGCGATCGCGCGCCTCGAGGCCGGCAGCTTCGATTTGCTCTTGCTCGACGTGATGATGCCGAAAGTTGACGGCTACCAGGTTCTTACCTGGCTAAAGAATCATGCGCGGTTACGCGACCTTCCCGTGATCATGATCTCCGCACTCGCCGAGATGAACAGCGTAGTCCGCTGCATCGAACTGGGCGCAGTCGACTATCTACTCAAGCCGTTCAACCCGGTGTTGTTGAAAGCCCGCCTCGGCGCCACGCTCGAGAAAAAACGGCTACGGGACGAAATCGATGCGCACCTTGCCCGCCTTCGGGAGGAGCTCGACGCGGCGCGACGGCTGCAGATGGGAATGGTCCCGCAATCATTTCCGGTACCCAGCGCGCAGTTGCCGATCGATCTGTATGCGAGCATGGAGCCGGCGCGGGAGGTCGGCGGGGACCTCTACGATTTCTTTGTGACCGAGGACGGAATGCTGTGCTTTCTTATCGGCGACGTCTCCGGCAAGGGCATGCCGGCAGCGCTATTCATGGCGCGCGCCAAGAGCCTGATCCGCATCACCACCGAGCTCATGCGGTCGCGGCACGGTGCATCCGCAAAGCCGTCCGAGATCATCACGCGGGTGAATCGTGAGCTCTGCCAGGATAACGGTGACATGATGTTCGTGACTCTGTTTTTCGCGATGCTGGCGCCTGCGACCGGCGAGCTTTCATTCTGCAATGCAGGGCACAATGCCCCTTATCGGCTCGATGGCAATTCGCTCACCGCTATCGACGGTGCCAAAGGCATCATTCTCGGGGTGAAACCGGATGCGGTTTACGACACGGGGCGGCTCTCGCTCGCGGCCGGGGAGATGGTCTATCTGTTCACGGACGGCGTAACCGAGGCGAGCAATGCAATCGACGAGCTGTTCGGCGAAGCCCGATTGGAAGCCGCCCTTCGGGGAGCCGCGGATCGCGCAAGCGCGAAAATCGTCAGCAGCGTCGCCGAGGCAGTTAAAAGCTTCGTGGGAACGGCATTGCCGTCCGATGACATCACGATGATCGCGGTCCGCCGGCTGGATCCGTCGGCAGTGTGAGCCGCGTTCGACGCACCAAACTCATCCTGTGTCGTCGAAGCTTCGAGGTAATATAATACCTGGCATGCTGCGCCGCGTCGGGGCTGGTTCGCCCCTGGCATAAGCCGATTCAGAACGATTCAGATCTTTCCCAAGGACCGGTCGTCTGCTCCGCAGCACAGTCCGGTGATGGACAGCTGGCCGCGCCCTTATTCGCAACTCTGTGGCGAACAAGTCGGCGCGACCGTGGCGCTCGATCATTGCGTGGCATTGACGTCCGCCGGCGCGGCTCGCTGCCGCCAGGCGGTGATCGAATGAGGCGGAAGCGCAGCCTAGCGCCGGACACAACGTACACCGGCTCTGGTACAGTGGTGTGGATGAGGATTCGCGATTTCTTTAAGCGCTTCTCGGCATCTGGGGCGGCGCCAGGCGACGGCGTGCAGCATCAGACGCCGGCCATGGCTCCTGTCCCACGGACCCGCCGGCGCTTGTTCACCAAATATGTCTCGCTGTTCGTGGCGGTCGTCTCGGTCGCTCTGCTGTGTAACGGCATGTTCGACGTGCTGTTCTACTATCAAGAGCACAAAGCGTCGCTGATCCGTATTCAACGCGAACAGGCGGAGGCCGCCGCGGCGAAAATCGGCCAATTCATCAAAGAGATCGAGAGCCAACTCGGTTGGACCACACAACTCCCGTGGTCGGCGGGGTCGATCGAACAGCGCCGGTTCGATGCCCTGCGGCTGTTGCGCCAGGTGCCCGCCATTACCGAGCTGGCGCAGCTCGATGCCAGCGGCAAAGAGCGCTTGCGGGTCTCGCGGTTGGCCATGGACGTGGTCGGCAGCAACGTCGACTTCTCCAAGGATCCCAGGTTCACGGAAGCGGTGGCGCACAAGGTGTATTACGGGCCGGTCTATTTCCGCCGCGAATCCGAGCCGTATATGACGCTCGCCATTGCCGGCACCCGGCGCGACGCGGGCGTGAGCGTTGCCGAGGTTAATCTCAAGCTGATCTGGGACGTGGTGTCGCAGATCAAGGTCGGCGAGCGCGGACACGCCTATGTCGTCGACGCGCAGGGGCGGCTGATAGCCCATCCCGACATCAGTCTCGTGCTGCGCAATACCGACATGTCGCGGCTGGCCCAGGTGCGCGCGGCCCGCGGTGGCACGGGCGGCAGCCCCTCCGAGCCAGTCCAGGAAAGCGAGAACATCGAAGGACACAAGGTCCTCACCGCCTATGCGCCCGTGGTGCCGCTCAATTGGCTGGTCTTTGTGGAGTTGCCGGCCGAGGAGGCATACGCCCCGCTCAACGCGGCCTTGCAGCGGCTCGCGTTTGTGCTGCTGGCCGCACTCTGCTTTGCGGTCCTCGCCGGGATGTTTCTCGCTGGCCGCATGGTCGGCCCGATCCAGGCACTGCGGGCGGGCGCGGCGCGGATCGGCAGTGGCGATCTCAACCAGCGCATCACGATCAAGACGGGCGACGAATTGGAAGCGCTTGCCGACCAGTTCAACGATATGGCCGGGCGTCTGCAGGAATCCTATTCCGGCCTGGAGCAGAAGGTCGAGCTGCGCACACGTGAGGTCCAAACGCGCAGTCGCGAGCTTGCGCAGTCTGTTGAGGAGCTGCGTGCTCTCGGCGAAGTGACCCAGGCGGTGAACTCGACACTTGAGCTGGCGACCGTTTTGTCCACCATCGTGGCCAAAGCGGTTCAGCTGTCCGATACGGAAGCGGGCGCCATCTACGTGTTGGATGCTTCTACGCAGGACTTTCACCTCCGAGCGACGCACGGCATGAGCGACGAGCTCATCGCCGAGCTCAACCGCCAAGACATCGGCTTCGGAGAGAAGACGATCGCAGACGCGGCGGCACATCGTGCCCCCGTGCAGTTTGCCGATTTGATGGATCAGCCGCCCTCCGACATCCAGCGGATCCTGCTTCGGGCCGGGTACCGCGCGCTGCTGGTCGTGCCGCTGCTCAGTGCGGACGGGATCATCGGCGTGCTGGTGGTGCGGCGTAAGGCGCCGGGCGAGTTTCCCAAGCACACGGTCGACCTGTTGCAGACCTTCGCCGCGCAGTCCGTGCTGGCAATTCAGAATGCGAACCTGTTCGCGCAAGTGGAGGAGAAGAGCCGCCAACTCGAAATGGCGAGCCAGCACAAGTCGCAGTTCCTCGCCAATATGAGCCATGAGCTGCGCACGCCGCTCAATGCCATCATTGGGCTCACGGAAATGATGTACACCAATGCGGCGCGTTTCGGTACGGAAAAGGCCGCCGAGCCGCTACGGCGGGTGAATCGCGCCGGCAACCACCTCCTGGGCCTCATCAATCAGGTGCTCGACCTCTCGAAGATCGAAGCCGGCAAACTCGAACTCAGCCCCGAGTTGGTCAATTTGGTACCGTTGATTGACGAGGTCGTCGGTACCGCCCGCCAATTGGCCGAGCAGAACAAGAATCGTCTCATCGTCGAATGCCAGGACAAGCTCGGCCCTTTGAACGTGGATGCCATGCGACTGCGACAGATCCTGCTCAATCTGCTGAGCAATGCCTGCAAATTTACGAAGCAGGGAGAGGTGTCTCTTCGCGTCAAGAAAGTACTCGATGGCCGCAATTGGGTTGAATTCGCCGTGGCGGATACGGGCATCGGCATGACTCCCGAGCAGCAGGGCAAGCTGTTCGAGGAATTCACCCAGGCGGATTCATCAACTGCGCGGCGGTACGGCGGGACAGGCCTCGGCCTTGCCATCACGCGTAAGCTCGCGCGCATGATGGGCGGCGAAGTGATGGTGACGAGCGAACCAGGCAAGGGCTCGGTTTTCACCGTTCGCCTGCCGGGCACGGCTGACAGCGGGACAACGAGTTCAAACGAGGACAGCCGGCTGCCGGAGTCCGAGTACATTCTTGTCATCGACGACGATGCCACCGCCCGCGAACTGATCAGCGATCAACTCAAGGCGGAGGGGTTTTCAGTAGCCACGGCTGCCGGCGGATTGGAGGGATTGAAGCTGGCAAAGGAATTGCGGCCGATCGCCATTACGCTCGACGTCATGATGCCTGACCTCGATGGCTGGTCGGTATTGGCTGCACTGCGGCAGGACTCCGAGCTTGCCGAGGTTCCAGTGATCATGGTGACGATCGTGGATGAACACCGCCGAGGCATCGCGCTTGGTGCGGCAGGCTATCTCACCAAGCCGATCGACCGCGAGCGGCTCCACCAGCTGGTACGGCGCTTTCGGGCCCCTGCCCGGCCGACGCGCATCCTGTTGGTGGAAGACGATCCGGTTCAACGCGAGCGCGCCCGTAGCTGGCTTGAGGGCCAGCAATGGATCGTGCAGGAGGCCGCCAACGGGCGCGAGGCACTGATCCGTCTGAACGAAGAAAAACCCGATTTGATTCTGCTCGACCTGATGATGCCCGAAATGGATGGTTTTCAGGTCGTAGCCGCCTTGCAGAAAGAGCCGGGCTGGCGGGATATTCCGGTGATCGTCATTACCTCGCTCGATCTCGATGCCAAGGACCGAGAACGGCTGAATTCCGGGGTGCAATCGGTGTTGATCAAAGAGATGTTCCGGCCGGCCGAGCTGGTCGAGCGTATCCGCCGACTCGTGCACAGAAAGCCGATCTTCAGCAGCGGCATGGAAGCAGCGTCGTGATCAGGGTCCTCTACATCGAAGACAACGACGACAACGTCTATATGCTCAAAATGCGGCTAGAGCTGCTCGGCGATTTCGAAGTTCTGGCGGCAGAGGATGGCGAGAAAGGCTGCGAGATGGCCGCGGCAGAGCGGCCCGACCTCATCTTGATGGACCTCGAAATGCCTGGCATCGACGGCTGGGAAGCAGCGCGGCGGCTGAAGAGCAATTCGCAGACGCAACACATCCCGATCATTGCGCTGTCCGCGCATGCGCTGGCCGGCGCCCGCGAAAAGGCCCTCGCCTCGGGATGCGACGAGTTTGACACCAAGCCTGTCGAATTCGAACGGCTGCTCGCGACGATCCGGCGAGTGCTCACGGCGCGCAAGTAATCTCTCCGCCTGGTCCGCGGCCATTAACGGAGGCGGTGGCTGATAGCGACGACTCCGAGTATTGACCCCACGAAAAAGTGCCAGTCAGGCACATACGCCGAGCCCCGATTTGCCCATGTCCCGAGAGGTCCGACGGTGGCGAATTCAGAAGGATTCAGCTTGGCCCCAAGGACCTGAGCTCGGCCCCGTGACACAGTCCAGCGGTCAGGACGGCATTCAACCCGATGCCGCTTTCGAGCGAAGGGAGCAGCTCATGTTTGCCCATCAGCCGAAGCTTGATCCGGCCATGCCGAGCCGTGCCACAGCACCAGGACGGTCACAGGGAGGGGATTCCTCAATCAGACCCGAGTGCAACAAGCCTTTCATCCAGTTTGAGACAATGGCGATTATCGCCATGTGCGGGCTTTTGTTCATCGCGGCGTTCAGAGTGGGCCATCCGCTATGGTCCATCCCCGCGATGACCCTGTTTTCTCTCACCGTCATCACTCTCCTTTGCGCACTGTATGCAAAAGCCTGGCACGCGGTTTCAAGGAAATTGCGCAAAAAGCGACCTGAAGCAGGCTCCGTATTGGCTTTCCCCTAACGGCTGTGTGCGACGCGACAAGAGTTGGCAGGGGAAGAAACGAGGGACGGCGCGATCTGCCTGCTATCGTTATGAATACGGGGCCTCGGCCAGGGAGGGAATGGGCATGAGGCGGCGCGAGTTCATCACGCTCATTGGCGGCGCAGTCGCAGCGTCTCCATTCGCCGTGCGCGCACAGGCGGACGGGATCAAACGACTCACCATACTGATGTCGGTTGCCGACGATCCCGAAGGACAGGCCCGCGTCGCGGCATTCCGGCAGGGGCTTCAGCAGTTGGGGTGGGCGGAGGGCCGCAACGTTCGGATCGAATACCGGTGGGGCAACGCCGATGCCGGTCGGTTGAAAACCTATGCCGCGGAAGCGGTGACTGCGGCGCCGGACGTGATCCTGGTCGGCGGCACAACGGCGCTCATACCAACGCACAAGGCAACCCGAAGCATCCCGATCGTCTTCGTGGGATCGGCCGATCCGGTCGGTCAGGGCTTCGTGGAACGCCTCCCGCGGCCGGGCGGCAATATGACCGGGTTCACGATTTTCGAGGTTTCGCTCGTGGGCAAGCTGCTGGAGGCGCTCACGCAGGTCGCGCCCGATATAGCGCGGGTCGCGCTCGTCCATAGTCCGACCAATTCCAACGCTGCCGACTATTGGCGTTCGCTCGAGGCGCTGGCGCCGAGGTTCAACGTGAAGCCGGTTGCGGCGCCGGTCCGCGACGCCGACGAGATCGAGCGCACCTTCGCCGCGCTGACAGGCGAGAAGAACAGCGGCTTGCTCGTGCCGCCGGACGCCGTTACCACCGCCCAGCGCCGACTGATCATTGCCTTGGCGGCCCGGTACCGCCTGCCTGCGGTCTACCCCCTCCGCTTCTTCGTTACCAGCGGCGGACTGATGTCCTACGGTGTCGATAATCTCGACTTGTACCGGCGGGCGGCGTCGTATGTCGATCGCATCTTCAGGGGCGAGAACCCGGGCGAACTGCCGGTGCAGGCGCCGACCAAATTCGAGCTTGCGATCAATCTCAAAACGGCAAGGGCGTTGGGCCTCGAAGTGCCTGGGATGTTGCTCGCCCGCGCCGACGAGGTGATCGAATGAGGCGGCGCGAGTTCATCACGCTGCTTGGCGGTGCGGCGGCTGCGTGGCCGCTAGCCGCGCGCGCGCAGCAGGCGATGCCGGTGATCGGGTTCCTGAGTGGGCGCTCGCCAGCGGAATCAGAGTATCTGGTCGGTGCATTCCGGACCGGCCTCAACGAACTTGGATACGTGGAAGGTCGGAACGTAAACGCCGAATACCGCTGGGCAGACGGCCATTACGAGCGACTGCCTGCACTGGCGGCCGAATTGGTCGGCAGGCGCGTAGCGGTAATTGCTGCGACCGGCGGCAGCGTCTCGGGCCTTGCGGCTAAGGCAGTGACGCAAACCACTCCGATCATATTTTCGAGTGGAGGCGACGCGGTCAAACTCGGCCTTGTGGCAAGCCTCAACCGGCCCGGTGGCAATGTGACGGGTGTGAACCTCATCTTCGGCGCACTCGGCGCGAAGCGGTTGGAACTTTTGCGCGATCTCATTCCCCAGGCAACAGCCATCGCCATGCTCGTCAATCTGAACTATCCGAGTGCCTCCACCGAGGTCCAGGAGGCTGAGGCCGGCGCGCGCAGTCTCGGGCTGCAACTTAATGTCCTCAATGCCACAACCGAAAGTGAATTCCAGCGGGCCTTCGCGGCAATCGTTGCGCAGAGGATGGCCGGCCTACTCGTCGGCGATGATCCGTTCCTGCAAAGTCGGCGCGATCAGCTTGTGCAGCTAGCGGCGCTTCATGCGATTCCTGCGATCTATTTTTCACGCGATTTTTCCGATGCTGGCGGCCTTATGAGCTACGGACCAAGCATCATCGATGCCTATCGCCTAGTCGGCTTCTATACTGCTCGCGTTCTCAAGGGCGAGAAGCCGGCCGATCTTCCCGTTATTCAACCGACCAAGTTCGAATTGGTCATCAACCTCAAGACCGCAAAGGCGCTCGGCCTAGACGTGCCCCCGACTCTGCTCGCCCGCGCCGACGAGGTGATCGAATGAGACGGCGCGAGTTCATCACGCTGCTCGGTGGTGCGGTGGTAGCGTGGCCACTTGGGGCGCAAGCGCAGCAGGCGGCAGCGCCGCTGGTTGGATTCCTCCACGGTGGATCGTCCGACGGCGCTGCGCACCAAGCAACCAACTTTCACCATGGGCTGCATCAAATCGGCTATGTCGAAGGACGGAATGTAACGACCGAATATCGCTGGGCAGAAGGTCACTACGATCGCCTACCGGCGCTTGCCCGCGATCTCGTTGGAAATCGGCCCGCGGTCATCGCCGCAACTGGAGGCGTTGCGTCAGCACTTGCCGCCAAGGCTGCGAGCAAAGACATTCCGATAGTGTTCTTAATGGGAGATGACCCGGTCAAGTTTGGCCTCGTTACGAGCCTCAATAGACCAGGTGGCAACCTGACAGGCGTGAGTTTCCTTGCCCCCGCCTTGGAGGCGAAGCGCGTGGAATTGCTTCGCGAATTGGTTCCGACTGCCGGCACTATTGCCGTACTCGTGAATCCGAACTCTCCTGGCGCCGAAGGGCGGCTAAGAGATGTTCGCGAAGCAGCCGGCCTGCTTGGACAGCAATTCAGCATCGTTAACGCCAGCAGCGAAGGCGATTTTGAAGTAGCCTTTGCAAATGTCGTGCAGCAGCGGGCCGACGCCCTCATCGTCGTTTCCGATCCTTTTTTCACCAGCAGCCGCGATCAACTCACTGCCCTGGCGGCAGGCCACAGAATCCCCGCCATTTATCACGACCGCGAGTTCGCCGCCGCTGGCGGTTTGATGAGCTATGGCGCGAGCCTTGCTGGTGCATACCAGGAGGTCGGCGTCTATACAGGTCGCATTCTCAAAGGCGAGAGGCCAACTGACCTTCCCGTCATACAGCCGACCAAATTCGAACTGGTCGTCAATCTCAAGACCGCCAAGGCGCTCGGCATCGACGTGCCGCCGACGCTGCTCGCCCGCGCCGACGAGGTGATCGAATGAAGCGGCGCGAGTTCATATCGCTTCTCGGCGGTGTGGCGGCAGCATGGCCGCTCGCGGCAAGAGCGCAGCAGCCGGAGCGGCTGCGGCGGATCGCAATGCTGACGGGCCGCGCCGAGGATGTGGAGTCTCTCGGATGGGTCGAGGCGATGCGGCAGCGACTCAAGGAGCTCGGTTGGAGCGATGGCCGCAACGTTCGAATCGAGCTTCGTGCGGGCGGCGACGTCGAGCGGTGGCAGACTGACGCGGGCGAATTGGTGGCTTCGGCCCCGGACGTGATCGTCGTGGTCGGCAACCCTGGGGTCGCGGCTCTGAGACGGGAAACGCGCACGGTACCGATCGTGTTCGTGCAAGTCGGCGATCCAGTCGGGAGCGGTTTCGTCGCCAGTCTCGCCCGCCCTGGGGGCAACGTCACCGGGTTCATGCATTTCGAGCCCGCGATGGGCGGGAAATGGTTGGAGGTTCTCAAAGAGATCACGCCCGCAATTGCTCGCGCGCGCCGACGAGGTGATCGAATGAGACGGCGTGAGTTCGTCGGGCTTCTTGGCGGCGCGGCGGCCGCATGGCCGCTCGCGGCGCGAGCGCAGCCGGCAGGAAAGCGGCCGACCATCGGGTATATCGGCGGCGGCGGTCCCATAACGCAGCGTGCATGGGTCGAGGCGTTCGTGCAGCGGCTGCGCGAACTCGGCTGGATCGAGGGCCGCACCATTGCGATCGAGTACCGCTGGGGCGAGGGAAACGCCGCAGCGCTATGCCGAGTTCGCGGCCGAGTTTGTCCGGCTCAAGGTAGATGTCATTCTCGCGGGCGGAACCGAGGCAGCGGTCGCGGCGAAGCAGGCGACATCACTCATCCCGATCGTCTTCCAGACGGCGGGAGATCCGATCGGCAGCCGATTGGTCGCTTCGCTGGCGCGACCGGGCGGCAACGTCACCGGACTGTCGAACCAAGGGAGCGATCTCCCCCCCAAACGCCTCGGACTCCTGCGCGAGGTTTTCCCGGCTCTGCGGCGGCTGGCCGTGATGGCAAATGCCGACTATTCGGGTGGCGCGACGGAAAGGGAGGAGATCGACGCGGCAGCGCGCGCGCTCGGCATTGAGGTCATTCCATTGCCAATCCGGCGCGTGGAAGATATCGCTTCATCCTTCTACGAGCTCAAAGGCGGCGTGGAAGCGTTATATACGACTGGCGACCCTATCGTACACGCGCACCGGCTCCGGATCATCACCTTTGCGCTCGTGGCGCGCCTGCCGACGATGTTCACACAACGGGAGTACGTCGCAAGTGGCGGTCTGCTGTCCTATGGGCCGAACTTTCTGGAACTGAATCGACGCGCGGCCGACTATGTCGACAAGATCCTGCGCGGCGCGAAGCCGGCTGACCTCCCGGTCGAGCAGCCCACCAGGTTTGAGCTAGCCGTCAATCTGATCACGGCAAACGCGCTCGGCCTTGAGGTGCCGCCGGCGTTGCTCGCCCGCGCCGACGAGGTGATCGAATGAGCAACTGTGTTGTTGGCTCAGGTGGATTGCGGCTGCCATGCAGCATTATCGCGGAGCATGGCGTTGAGGGTAGTGATCATTTTTCGCATGACGGCGACGATGATGACCTTGGATTTCTTGTTGGCGTCGGCGAGACGATTGGAGAAGGCCCTGAGGGCGGGATTGTATCGGCTTGCGCTGAGGGCCGCCATGTAGAGGACATTACGGATCGGCATCCGACCACCGTAGATACTGCGGTGTCCTCTGAGCTTGCCACTATCGAAGTCATATGGTGCGAGACCGACGAGGGCGGCGATCTGCTTGCGGCTCATCTTCCCGAGTTCCGGCAGCAGGGCGATGAGCGTGAAGGCCAGCACCGGGCCGACGCCTGGCATCGAGGTCAGCAACTCATAGAGCTGAGCGAAAGCAGCATTGGTGGCGACCATCTCGGCCAGGCGCTTGTCGAGGAGGCGGATATCGGCCTCCAGTCGGATCAGGCGGCGTTTGCTGAGCCGCCTGAGCATGACATCTTCGAGATGGCCGGCCTGGTTCTCGACGGCGACATGCTCGTCACACAGCTGTCGCCGCATGGTGACGATCTCGGCGAGCCTTTCAACTGCGTCGTCCCGTTGCACAACTCGTGTCGGCATGATGGCGACATACTCCGCGATCAGTCGTGCATCGAGGCGATCGTTCTTGGCCAGGACGCCGCGGGCGCGGGCGAACTGACGAAGCTTGTTCGGGTTGATACGTCGCACCGACAGTCCGGCCGCGAGCAAGGCACGGATGATGCCACGCTCGTAACCGCCGCTCGGCTCGAGGCCAATTGCGGAGACTGCGAGCGGGCGCAACCTTGCGACCAGCTCGGCCCAGCCGGCGGTGTCGTTACTCACCGAAAAGAACCACCCCTCAGGCAGCACCACCACGTCCAGGCGGTCCTTCGACACGTCAATGCCGCCATAGGAAAGCTTTTCCATCTTCGTATCCCATCCTTGCTGATGCGGGCTCGTGCCCAGGCAACTGTGCGGGTATGGAAGAAGCGACTGGAGCACCAAGCTCATTCGCGGTCTAACTTCCGAGACGCCTGCGGGCTTCCGGTCGCGACGAGGGCCGGGTCATGATTCGACCCCCGTCACCCCTCACAATGCTCCTTTCCCGACATACAAGACGGCGCGAGTTCATCACGCTGCTCGGCGGCGCGGCGGCTGCGTGGCCGCTCGCGGCGCGCGCGCAGCAGCCGGCGATGCCGGTGATCGGGTTTCTGGGCAGCCAATCACCCGAGCCATCCGCAGATTCTCGAGCGGTATTCCGCCGAGGTCTGAGTGAAGTCGGGTTTGTCGAAGGCCGCAACGTCGCGATCGAATACCGCTGGGCGGAGGGTCGCTATGACCGACTGCCGGCGCTGGCGGCCGACCTGGTTCGCCGTCAGGTGACCGTGATCGTCGCGATCGCCCCGCCGGCGGCGCTCGCGGCCAAGGCTGCGACCGCGACCATTCCAATCGTGTTCTCCGGCGGCATCGACCCGGTCAAGCTTGGCCTCGTTGCCAGCCTAAACCGGCCGGGCGGCAACGTCACTGGAGTCACC
>CAWIGD010000005.1:0-107399 GCA_963835165.1 uncultured Alphaproteobacteria bacterium | reverse complement strand
GCAATTCCGCGGCGACGATGATGTGCTTCGGGGTGACGGCATTGATGCAATAGGCCAGTGCGGTCCCGGTCAGATGGGTGTTGACGAGTGCAACCACGCCGCCGGCGCGCGTGATGCCGACCCAGATCGCGAGGAATTCCGGCCGCCCCGGCATTAGCAGGCAGACCGTGTCGCCCTTGCGCAGGTCCTGCGCCAATGCCCAGCGCGCGTAGCGGTTGGAGCGGGCCGCAAGTTCGCGGTAGGTGAAGCGCTCGCCGTCGGAGAGTAACGCCGGCGCGTCGCCATGCTTGTCCGCGAGTTCCAGGATAACTTGCGGGAATACGCGCCTCGGATTCCGGGCGATCGGCGTGGTCATTTTGAGGGTGCGCAATGCACCCCTGAGGCTGGCCACCTCCGCCGTCAGCCGCTTGATGACGTTCATGTCAATTCCCGGCAGCGGTGTCGCTCAAGCAGCACATTCAAGCAGCACATGGCGCCGCGACTCGGCGCCGCGACTCGGCGCGGCCTCCAGCATCGGGCAGGGGCCGAATGCTGGCAAGGCGTCAAAAGCGCCCGCGAATGCGCCGTCATCTGGAGGTCAACGATCGACTCCGCCGAACGGAATCAGCGGATTGTCGAGCAGCGCCGCGCGATCGGGCTGATCGGGGGCGCCCGCCCCGAGGAAGGCGTCGAACAGACGCTTGACCGCGTCGGGGTCGAGATCGCGCGTGATCAACACGATGCGGGTGCGCTCATCGCCGTCCGGCCAGCGCGGCAGCCGCACCGCCGGATGGAAGATGTGCTGCACGCCGTGAATGACGACGGGGCTCGTCGGCGTTTCCGCCAGTTTCACGATGCCCTTGAGACGCAACAGGTTGGGGCCGTGCACCGAGCGCAAGAGTTCGATGAACAGGTCGAACATCGCGGCAGGAATGGCGGTGTCGGTGGCGAAGGAGAAGGCGCGGATGCGATCGTCGTGCCGGTTCACATCGTGGTGGTGATGCTCATGGTCGTCGTCCGCTTCGGCATACGCTTCGGCCGCCAGCCAGCGCTTGACGTCGGGAATCTTGCGGGCGGGGTCGAACAGGCCGCAGGCCAGGAGGCGCTCGGGCGACGCTTCGTTCGCGGCGGCATCGAGGATGGGCGCGGCGGGATTGAGCCGGCGCAGTCGGACAGCGAGCGTGTCGCGGCCGCGATGTTGCTCCGGCGTGGTGAGCAGGTCGGTCTTGGTGAGCACGATCCGATCGGCGACCGCGACCTGTTTCACCGCTTCCATGTGTTCATCGAGCGTCGCCGCCCCGTTCACCGCATCGACCACGGCGATCACCCCGTCGAGCCGGTAGCGCATGACAAGATAGGGATGAGCCATCGTGGTCTGCAGCACGGGCACGGGGTCGGCGAGGCCGGTGGTCTCGAGCACCACGCGGCGAAACACGGCACGGCCGTTGTCGAGGTCGCGCAGCAACTGCTCCAGGGCGTCGACGAGATCGCCGCGCAACGTGCAGCACAGGCAGCCGCTCTGCAGCAGAACCACGCCCTCCCTGATCGGCTTGACCAGCAGATGGTCGAGCCCGATCTCGCCAAATTCGTTGATGATCACCGCGGTCTCGGCGAGCGCGGGATCGGTGACCAGACGATTGAGCAGAGACGTCTTTCCGGCCCCGAGGAAGCCGGTCAGCACGGTCAGGGGGATGGGCTCGGCCGGCCCCAGAGCATTTTCAGGAAAAGTGGCCACCACCGGTTTTCCGTGGCAGTGGAAGATGCGGCCCACTCGAAAGGCTGGAGCCGGTCGCGCCGGCCGCGCTCATCTCGCCTGCTGGGTTTGCGACGTTTGCTGGGCGGCCGCCGGGGTGAGGTCCGTGGCGGCGGGCTTCGGCGCCGGCTTCTTAGGTTTTGGCTTCGGCGTCGCGCCATCGCCGGCGGCTCCCGCGGCGGCTGTCGGCGACGCGCCATCCTTGGCCGTGTCCTTCGGGGCCGGTTTGGGCTTCGGCTTCGCAGCGGTCCCGTCGCCGGTTGCGGATGCGCCGCCCTTGGACGGGTCCGTGGCCGCCGGGGCCTTGGGCTTTGGCTTCGGCTTCGAGAGGGTTGCCTCGCCGGACGGGACGGCGGCGGTCGCGGTGCCATTCTTGGGGGCGTCCTTGGCCGTATCCTTGGCCGCGTCTTTGCCGGCCGGAGGCTTGGCGGCGGCGGTCTTCTTTTTCGCGTCGCCCGCGGCTAGCGATCCCGGCGCCGGCGGCTTGGTGCCGGTATAGACGAGGACCGGCTCGCCCATCTTGGCATCCTGCAGCAGCGCGGCGGCACTCTTGGCCTTCGGGGGATTCAGGCTGGAAAGGAAAACCCCGTAGGGCGAGTCGGGATTGTTGTTCGCCCCGATCACCTCGTCCTCGTCCTCGGTGGCCGGCCGCTTGCGGTGGCCGCCGCACATTTCGTCGCGCAGGTTCGGCGGCGCTGCGTCGACCGGCTGCAGCGATTCGACCGTGCCGAGCGACGGCATCAGCCATGACAACCCGCTGTTGCTGTTGAAGCCGCGCTCCAGAAGCTGCGCAGCCTTCAATGCGCGCGCCGCCGACGAGGGAGCGCCGAGCACCACGGCGATCAGCCGCCGGTCGTCGCGCGTGGCCGTGGCGACGAGGTTGAATCCGGAGGCGCAGATGAAGCCGGTCTTCATGCCGTCGGCGCCGGGATAGCGGCCGAGCAGCGTATTGTAGTTCCGCTGCACCAACTTCCCCAGGCGGATGCCGGGGAGGTGCCAGAAGTAGTCGTATTCCGGCATTTCGCGGATGAGCGCGCGCGCCAGGATGGCCATGTCGCGCGCGGAGACGATCTGGTCGTCGGCAGGCAGGCCGTTGGGATTGACGAAGCTCGACTGGATCATGCCGAGCCGACGCGCGTTGTTGTTCATTTCGTCGGCAAAATTCTCGACCGAGCCGGCGACGCCCTCGGCGAGCACGACAGCCATGTCGTTCGCCGACTTCACCATCAGCATCTTGAGCGCGTTGTCGACGGTGATCACGGTGCCCGGCGGGAAGCCCATCTTTACCGGCGACTGTGCCGCCGCGTTGGCCGAGACGACGAGCGGCCGGTCGAGGGTGATGCGCCCTTCCTTGACCGCGCGCAGCGTCACGTAGGTGGTCATCAGCTTCGTGGTCGAGGCGGGATACCAGGGCTGGCCCGCGTTGTGGGCGAAGATCACCTTGCCGCTGTCGGCTTCGATCACCAACAGCGCTTCGGCCGCCGCCGGCGCGACGGTAACCCCCGTTGCGGCGCAGGCGACGCCCGCCCACATCAGGGTGCGCGCTACGAAGGATCGCGTCGATGACATCACGGCTCCGGGTCCGGTCGTGTGGCGGGCCTCGGGAACGCTCCACTGGCAGAGAGAGTCTGTCTAGGCCGAGGGTGGATGAAAGGCAAAAGCGGGAAGCCCCAGTTGTCCCGCCGATGCCACAGCCCGCTGTTCATGGTCGAAGAAAACGTCCAAAATTCGGCAGGTTAGCGCCAGTTCCGCCCAGATGTTGCAGTTCGACCATGGGCACCAGGAGGAATCGCAAAATGGGCCGAGATGACAGGAGAGCGCCGTGACCGCTTGCATCGTGGGTTGGGCTCACACACCCTTCGGCCGGCTCGAGGGCGAGACGGTCGAGAGCCTGATCGTACGGGTCGCCAGGGATGCGCTCGCCGATGCCGGCGTTGCCGCCGCCGATGTCGATGAGATCGTGCTCGGCCATTTCAACGCCGGGTTTTCGGCGCAGGATTTTACCGCCTCGCTGGTGCTCCAGGCCTCGCCCGACCTGCGCTTCAAGCGCGCGAGCCGAGTCGAGAACGCCTGCGCCACGGGTTCGGCCGCGGTGCATCAGGCCATCAAAGCGATCGCTGCCAGGACCGCGCGCATCGCGCTCGTGGTCGGCGCCGAACAGATGACGACCACGCCCGCGGCGGAGATCGGGCGCAACCTGCTCAAGGCCTCTTACGTGCGCGAGGAGGCGGATATCGACGGCGGCTTTGCCGGGATCTTCGGCCAGATCGCGGCGCGGTATTTCCAGCGCTGGGGCGATCAATCCGACGCGCTCGCGCGCATCGCCGCCAAGAACCACCGCAATGGCGTGGGCAATCCTTATGCCCAGATCCGCAAGGACTTGGGCTACGAGTTCTGCCGCACCGAGAGCGAAAAGAACCCGCGCGTCGCGGGACCGCTCAAGCGCACGGATTGCTCGCTGGTCTCGGACGGCGCCGCCGCCGTCGTCCTCGCAGACGTCGCCACTGCGCTCAAGCTCGGCAAGGCGGTCGCCTTCCGCGCGGCCGAGCACGTCCAGGATTTCCTGCCGATGTCGAAGCGCGACGTGCTCAAGCTCGAAGGCTGCGGCGAAGCCTGGAAGCGCGCGTTGGCGAGCGCCGGCATGGCGCTGTCCGATCTGTCCTTCGTCGAGACCCACGACTGCTTCACCATCGCCGAACTTATGGAATACGAAGCAATGGGGCTCGTTCCGGAAGGGCAGGGTGCGCGCGCCATAGCGGAGGGTCTGACCGAAAAGAACGGGCGTTTGCCGGTCAATCCGTCGGGCGGGCTCAAGGCCAAGGGACACCCGATCGGCGCCACCGGCGTATCCATGCACGCGGTCACGGCGATGCAGCTCACCGGCACCGCCGGCGATATGCAGGTCGGCAACGCCAGCCTCGGTGGCATCTTCAACATGGGCGGCACCGCGGTCGCCAACTACGTGAGCATACTCGAGCGCATCAGGTAATCGGTGCGACCGTCGTCTTGACGCAACCAGGATGGACGCGGCCTGGCTAAGCCGATCTGCGGGGAAGGACTCGCTCCGCCAGCCGCGCGAGTGGAATTGCGGCGAGCACGATCAGGACCGGCTCCATCGGCAATCGATATTTGGGCGTGGCCACCGGCCCATTGAGCAAGAGGAAATAGGCCAGCACGCCGCCGGCGCATACCGCCGCCCACGGCAGAGTGCGCGCCAGCATGACGAACCCGGCGGCTTCGAGCATCAGGATCGGCAGCATGGCGACCAGCCCGACGATGAGCAGGACCTGATAGGCGGCGGGATCGTCGAACAGATAGGCGCGCGTCTTCTCCCACAGGCTCGTCCCCGGCGTATTGTAGAAGCTCGGCTTGGGCATCGCCCGCACCCGCGGATCGATCAGCAGCGCCGGCGAAGCCAGGTTCACCACCATGCCCTCGAGCCATGCCTTGGCGTAAGCCGAAAGCGGCAAGCGGGCCATGGCCTCACGCGCCACTTCAGACTTCACGGCGGCACGTTGGAACGGATTGGTCTGCCCGTTCAGATCATGCTCGGCGCTGCATTCGAGCTTGCGCGGTGCGCACAAAATGGCCTGCGCACGCTGTGCGTAGAGGGCCTCCATGCGGTCGACCGTGTTTTGATAGGGCGTCCCGTCGGCGCGCTGGGTCACCAGCGGGACGATCCAGTCGGCGAGGTGATGGCCGGTTTGCGTCGTCAGGCTGAAGCTTCCGTAGTGGATGACGTTGCGCAGCAGCACCGGAGCGATCGGCGCGGCAGCGCCGACAGCGAACAGCAGTGCCGCGGCCAGTGCGGCGGCGAACCCGCGCCGCTGCATCAGCGCGATGACCAGGACGAGCGGCACCGCCGCCGCCAGCAGGGGTGCGACGGCGGGCCGGGTGGCCGAAGCGATCCCGCCGGCGAGGCCGGCGATAATGGCGAGAGCGTTCGTCGGATGACGAAGGAAGCGCGCGCCGGCGAGCAGCATCAGGGTGAAGAAGAAGAGGGACACCGTCTCGGTCAGGATTTGGGTGCTGAACACGATGAGCGTGACCGAGAGCGCGGCCAGAATGCCGGCGATCAATCCGACCAGCGGCGAGATCAGGGCGCCGAGCGCGGCGATGAGCGCGCAGGTTCCGGCGTCGATGACGGCCTGCAGGATCGCCACCATCCGGGGAACGTCGCCGAAAATGTGCCGGATGCCGCCCAGCAGCAGCGGATAGAGCGGCATGCGATCGGTCTCCGCCAACAGCGTCGACCAGAAGCTCTCGGGTCTCGCCAGCCCGGCGCCGAGTTTCCAGTAAGCGAACGCATCGGTCTCCGCAAAGAAGGATTCGTTTCCGGTGAGGAACGCGAGATTGATCAGGCGAACGAGCAGCGCGAGCAAGAACACGGTGCTGAGCGGATGAGCGGCGATGCGACAGGCCATTGTGGGGAAATGCATCGGCGCAGCCGTGACCGGATCAGTGATGGGTAAAGTGGCGTGGTCAGTAATCGGCATGTCGTCGAAAGGAAAGCCGCAGGCTCTCCTGATGACTCGGGGGGATCACGGCTGAGCGGCCGCCGGCATGGGCTCGGCTCGCGGTTTTGCCATATCGGCGGCCAGGAACTGGGTCCGGGCGACTTCGGCGAAATGGCCGCCGAGGCGCATCAGCTCGTCGAAGGTCCCGCTCTCGATGATGCGTCCGGCCTCGAACACCAGGATACGGTTGGCGTTGCGGATGGTGGCGAGCCTGTGGGCGATGACGAAGGTGGTGCGGCCTTTCATGACCTCGGTGAGCGCAGCCTGAACCTTGGCTTCGGTGAGGGCATCGAGCGCGCTGGTGGCTTCATCGAGGATGAGGATCGGGGGATCCTTGAGCAGTGCGCGCGCGATCGACAGGCGTTGGCGCTCGCCGCCGGAGAACAGCCGGCCGCGCTCGCCGGCATTGGTCTCGAATCCTTGCGGCTGGCGCTCGATCACCTCGAGGACCTGCGCGCGCTCGCAGGCCATGCGCAGTTCCTCCTCGGTCGCGTCCGGCCTGCCGACGCGCAGGTTCTCGGCGATCGAGCGGTTGAACAGCAGCACCTCCTGGAACACGACGCCGATGTTGCGCCGCAGCCCGGTGAGCGTGAGGGCGCGAATATCCATGCCGTCGATCCTCACCACGCCGGATTGCGGATCGAAGGCGCGATGAAGCAGAGCGAGCGCCGTCGACTTGCCGGCCCCGGTCGCACCGACGAGGGCGACGGTTTCCCCCGGCAGCGCCGTGAATGTGAGATCGGCGACCGCGGCGCGCTTGCCGTCGTAGGAAAACGAAACGTCCTTGAATTCCACGAGACCATGCAGGCGGCCGGGATCCAAGGCGTCGGGGCGGTCGCGCACCGCCGGCTCGGTGTCAAGCACCTCGAAGAATTCCTTGATCCGCGGGGCGTCCATCACCATCCGGTTGGCGAACTGCACGACGTGTTCGAGCCGGCCGATCAGCAGCGTGGCATAGCTCATGAACATCACGATTTCGCCGACCGTGGTGAGGCCATGCAGGTAGAACCAGACGCCGAGCACCAGGATCGACAACATGGTCAGCGTGGTCGATGTGCGCGTGATCACCGTCGTCACCGCCCACCACGACAGCACCGGGATCTGGGCGCTGAGCACGTCGTCGCCCATCTTCTTCATGCCCGAGACTTCGCTCTCGATCCGGGCGAAGCTCTGCACCAGCGCGATATTTCCGAGCGTGTCGGTGGTGCGCTCGGCGACGTCCGAATAATAGCGCTCGACATTGCTTTGCAGCTTTTCGCTCTTGCTGACGACCAGCGCGATCAGCATGGCGAAGACGCAGCACAACGCGATCAGGAGCAGGCCGTACCGCCAGTTGATGAAAAGCGTCAGCGGCATCAGAACGATGAGCGACACGAAACTGGCGAAGTGCTCCCGG
Organism: uncultured Alphaproteobacteria bacterium; assembly: GCA_963835165.1. Classification (GTDB taxonomy): domain Bacteria; phylum Pseudomonadota; class Alphaproteobacteria; order Rhizobiales; family Xanthobacteraceae; genus VAZQ01. The sequence goes on along the minus strand of CAWIGD010000005.1, from coordinate 99,754 downwards.
AAAAAGGCGAGCCACAATGCCCACAGCGTGTTCGTCCCGGTCATCATTACCTTCACCAGCCGCCCCGAATGCGAGCCGGTGTAGTAACTGAGCGGGAGCTGCAGCACGTGCTCGAAGAACATCGTGCGCACCACCTGGTACTGGCGGTGTGCCAGCCGATCGGCGTGGAGCGCGACGAGGGTGCTGCAAACAATGGTGAACAGGGCGAAGCCGACCCAGGCGCCGAGCAGCAGCATCAGGTCCCGCAGCGGCAGGTCCGAAACACGAGCCTGGGCATTGGCCAGCGTATCGATGATCCGCCCGAACAGGAGCGGTTCCACGAACATGGCGGAAGCCAGGGCCAGGTTGGCGAGCGCCAGGATCCAGCCCAGACGAGCCTCGCGCCCGAGCAGGCCCAGCACGCGGAGGTAGAGACGGAGGAATTTCATAACGCCGACATCGGCACGGCTATGGCTCTACGCTCCGGGACACAACTGCACTCTAACCCAATAGTCCGCGCCCGCAACGCCGGCCATGCGGCCCCGAAATGAACTGGGATTCGTGCGCACGCGAAGATTGCGCGGGTTGTAAAAGCACATAATCGCGACCGACACAATATTTGCCGATTTGGCGGGTATCGGCAACGTTTATTGCTGCGCTTGACTTGGGGGGAATTGAGCACACATTGCAGGTAATTGGCACCGGTCGCAGCGGGCAATCGAGAGCTTGGGTTGGAGCGGATTGCGACAAGCATGCGACAGCACAGGAACGGCGAGGGGGCATGTTGAACATCCCGACTGAACTGCTGCGGACCCTCGTGTCCGTGGTCGACCAACGCAGCTTTACCAAGGCAGCGCATTCGCTCGGGGTCACCCAGCCGGCGGTGAGCGCCCAGATCAAGCGGTTGCAGTTTCTTCTCGGCTACGAGATTCTCGACAAGAGCGCGCCGGGCGTGAGCCTCACGCCGCGAGGGGAAATGGTCGTCGCCCATGCGCGTCGGATGTTGTCGGTCAACGATCAGATCGCGCAGCTGAGCGGCCGGCAGCCGACGGCGCAAACCGTGAGGGTCGCCATCCCCGGCGATTTTGCCGGCGTCAAGATCCCGGCGACTTTGGCCCAGTTCCGCAAGCGCTGGCCCGACATTCGTTTCGTCGCGACCGCGACCAGCTTCGAAAACATGGTGCGTGGGCTGCGCCAAGGCGACCTCGATCTGGCGGTGGGCGTTGCAAACTCCAAGCCCTCGATCGAAGCGCATCATTTGTGGATCGATCAGGCGGTTTGGGTGCGCAGCGAGGCCACGCAGCTGGACCCCACCGGGCCGGTGCCGCTGGTGTCGTTCGGCGAGGACTGTTCGTGCCGTTACACCGCGGTGAACGCGCTGCATCGCGTCGGGCGCGAATGCGACTTCGTGTTCACCTCGCGCAGCATCGCCAGCCTCGAGGCCGCGGTCCTCGCGGGGCTCGGCATCATGGTGCTGCCCCGCAGCCGCGCTCTGCAGACTTCGCTCGAAGTCTGGGAGGACGCGCCGCTTCCGGAACTGCCGGAACTCTATTGCGGGATCTACCTGCGGGAGGGCGGCAACCGGGCCGCGCTCGAGGAACTCTCCGATGAGATCGCGGCGGTGTTGCGCCCGCCGCTGCAGGTGACAACCGGCGGAGCTGCACCCGGTTTCGTGCCGGCGCGCGTGAGCCGATCGGGCTAGAGCAAATATCGCTTCGCGTTGAATTGCGGTTTGGTGCCAGGCATTTTGCCTGGCCGCAAAGCTGTTCCTGAAAGTCTGCGGGTTTGCGGCCGCCTGCTCCGGTCGATGTTCGGCTGGGGCCGCGTGCCGTTCGTTGTCAATTGACTTTACGCTCGGCCGCGGGCGGCAGGAACGAACCGTCGAAGATGTCCTCCGGCTTTGGTTTGGCTTTGAACGTGTAGACCAAGCCGATCTGGTCGATCGATTGTTCCAGCCGTGACGCCACGATCTCTCCCAAGCCGTCGGCTCTCACTTCAGGCGTGATGATGTTGTCCCTGATCGCCATACGCAGGCGCTCGAGCTCGACTTCTTTTTTTGCCCCATCGTCGCGTTTGGCGACTGATTCCACCGCCTCGGTCGGGTGCCGTATCGTCTCCTTGAGTCCTTTCAGGAAGGCATGCAGGAACGTCCTGACCGTCTCCGGTTTCTCGGCTGCGAATTTTGAATTGACGATGACCGCATTGCCGTAAAGCTTCAGCCCGTAATCCGCCATCGGCATCAGGACGATATCGTCGAGCGGCACACCGCGGTCCTTGAGATCGACGTATAGCCGGAACGAAGAACCGAGGGCAGCGTCGATCTGACCGGCCGCGAGCATGGGTGCTCGCACCGGAATCCCGATGTTCTCGATGGTGACCTTCGATACGTCTATGTTGTTGAGTTTGGCGAACAGTGGCCATTGGGCAAAGGTTGCACCGGCAGGCGGCGCGCCCAGTTTCTTGTTCTCGAGCTGCTTGGGCTCGGTGATGCCACGGCTCTTGCGTGCCACGATGGCATAAGGCGGCTTATTGTAGACCATGAACACGGCTTTGACCGGGGCGGACGGATTCTGGTCGCGATATCTGATGAGCGTGTTGATATCGGCAAAGGCCATGTCGTAGCTGCCGCTCGCCACGCGGGTGATCGGTTCGAGCGGAGAGGCCGCGTCGTCGACAGTGACGTCCAAGCCTTCGGTCTTGAAGTAGCCTTTGTCCTGCGGGAGGAGCACGAGCGCCTCCGGCCCTTCGAGGCGCCCGTCCAGCGAGAACTTGATGCCGGTCTGCGCGGCGGCGGGCCCGGAGAAAACGAGTGCAAGCGCTGCCGCCGCCAGATAGGCGGGCCGACCTATCCGCGTGAGATTGAGGAGGCCCATGGGTCGCCGTACTCCTATCTACAAACCTCGGCTCCGCTGCGCCCGGCCGCGATGGTGGCTGAGACGGGCAGAAAAGAACATGACCGTGCAAAGAGCAAGGCAGGATCGCGGTTGGACCCGCTCTTCACAAAATTTCGAACACCGCGTGCGGTACCTTTCGTCCCATCGGTCGCGTTATTCTCTGTTTCGCTACATGAACCACCGTTAAGCTGCACGACGCAGGCCCAGGCCTGAACCATCATGACCCCAGATACGAAGAGTCCCCCGTCTGCGGATGCGAGGAAAAGCGTCGTCTTTGCTGCTCCCTACGCGCCGCCGGATGAAGCGATCGCGGCCGGGCTGCTGGATCAGGCCAGCGCCGGGGCCGATGCCGAAGGACGAATTGACGCATATGCCACCCGCCTCATCGAGGGCATCCGCGGCAACGCCGGCGGGCTCGGCGGCATCGAGGATTTCCTCCATGCCTATTCGCTGTCCACCAAGGAGGGGCTGGCCCTCATGGTGCTGGCAGAGGCGCTCCTGCGCGTGCCCGACGCCGCCACCGCCGACCGGCTGATCGAGGACAAGCTCGCGACCGGCGATTGGTCGTCCCATAGCGTCAAATCGAACGCGCTCCTGGTCGCGGCCTCGGCATGGACCCTGGGGATCACTGCTCGCATCATCCATCCCGGGGAGACGCCGGACACGATCCTGGAGAGTCTGCTCAAGCGGCTCGGACTTCCTGCCGTACGGGCGGCCACGCGTCAGGCGATGCGGCTCCTGGCGTCGCATTTTGTGCTCGGACAGACGATCGAGGACGCGCTCAAGCGCGCCCGATCTGAGCACGCGGTGCGCTATTCCTTCGACATGCTGGGGGAGGGTGCGCGCACGGCCGCCGATGCCGAGCGCTATTTTGCCTCCTATGCCCACGCCATCGATGCCATCGGCGCGAGCGCGGGCAACGCCGTGTCGACGAGCCGTCCCAGCATCTCGGTCAAGCTCTCCGCCCTGCATCCACGGTTCGAAGCGCTGTCGCGTGATCAGGTCATGAACGAATTGGCGCCCCGGGCGCTTGAGCTTGCCCGCATGGCGCGCGCGCACGACCTCAATCTCACCGTGGACGCGGAGGAGGCGGACCGGCTTGAGCTCACTCTCGACGTGATCGCTGCGGTGCTGCCCGATCCCTCGCTGCGCGGTTGGGACGGTTTCGGCCTCGCGGTGCAGGCCTATCTGAAGCGCGCGCCGGCGGTGATCGATTGGCTTGACGAAACGGCAGCGGCGCTCGGCCGCCGGCTCATGGTGCGTTTGGTCAAGGGGGCTTACTGGGACACCGAGGTCAAGCGCGCCCAGGAGCGCGGGCTTTCCGATTATCCGGTGTTTACCCGCAAGGCGATGACCGACCTCTGCTACGTCGCCTGCACGCGCAAATTGCTTGCAGCGCGTGCGCGGCTCTATCCGCAATTCGCCACCCATAACGCGCTCACCGTCGCGAGCGTGATCGAATATGCCGGCGGCGTGGAAGGTTATGAGTTCCAGCGCCTTCATGGCATGGGAGAGGTGCTCTACGATCTACTGCTCGCCGATTATCCCGCGGCGGCCTGTCGGGTCTACGCGCCCGTCGGCGGCCACCGCGACCTTCTGGCGTATCTGGTCCGTCGCCTGCTGGAGAATGGCGCCAACTCCTCGTTCGTGTCGGTCGCCGCCGATCCTTCGGTGCCGATCGCCTCGATTCTCAGGCGTCCGCAGGAGCGGATCGTGGACCCGCGTCACGCGCGCAACGCGAAGCTGCCGTTGCCGCGCGACCTCTATGCTCCGGACCGGCGCAACTCCTCCGGCGTCGAGTTCGGCGACCGCGCAAGCCTCGATGCGCTGCTCGGCGAAATCCGTGATGGCAAGATGCCGAACGATGCCGCGCCGTTCGTCAACGGCAGCGTGCGTGCGGGTGCCGAGCGCGTGATCCATTCGCCGATCGACGGCAAAGCGATCGGCCGCGTCAGCGAAGCGGATGACGCCATTGCCGCCGCCGCCATGGCTGCCGCGGAGTCCGGCTTTGCCGACTGGGCGGCGACACCGGTTGACATGCGCGCGGCCGTGCTCGAACGCGCGAGCAATCTCCTCGAAGCGGCGCGCGGCCCCCTGATTGCGCTTCTGCAGGCGGAGGGCGGCAAGACGCTCGACGATGCGGTCGCGGAAGTGCGCGAGGCGGTCGATTTCTGCCGCTATTACGCCGTCGAAGCGCGGCGCGCGCTTTGTCCGCAGCTATTGCCGGGGCCGACCGGCGAACGCAACGAGTTGCGCTATCGTGGTCGCGGCGTGTTCGTGTGCATCAGCCCATGGAACTTTCCGCTCTCGATCTTTCTGGGCCAGGTGGCCGCCGCTCTCGCCGCCGGCAATGCTGTGGTCGCAAAGCCGGCCGAACAGACGCCCCTCATTGCCGCCGAGGCGGTGCGGATTCTGCATCAGGCCGGCGTGCCGCCGAGCGCGCTCCATCTGCTGCCAGGCGACGGCAAGGTCGGCGCCGCGCTGGTCGCCGATCGCCGCGTCGCCGGCGTCGCCTTTACCGGCTCGACCGAGGTGGCTCGCGCGATCAATCGCACGCTGGCGGCGAAGGATGCACCGATCGTGCCGCTGATCGCCGAGACCGGCGGCATCAATCCGATGATTGTCGATGCCAGCGCGCTTCCGGAACAGGTCACGGACGATGTGGTCGCTTCGGCGTTTCGCTCCGCCGGCCAGCGCTGCTCGGCGTTGCGCCTGCTCTGCCTGCAGGAGGACGTGGCCGAACCCATCCTCGATATGATCGCGGGCGCCGCGCGCGCGCTCAGCCTCGGCGATCCGCGCGTGCTTTCGACCCATGTCGGCCCGGTGATCGATGTCGAGGCGAAGGAGAAGCTCGACCGCTGGATCGCCGATCATGACAGTGCCGGCCGCGTGCGCTTTCGCTGGGACCGGTACAAGCCGTTGCCGGCGGTGGGCACCTACGTCCCGCCGACCATCATTACCCTGGATGGTGCGCGCGAATTGCGGGAGGAGGTGTTCGGGCCGATCCTTCACGTCGTGCGCTGGCGCGCCGACCGCCTCGATGCGCTGCTCGACGACATCGCCGCAAACGGGTACGGCCTCACGCTCGGCGTCCATTCCCGCATCGATACCACCGCCGCGCATATCGCGGAGCGCCTCGGCAACGGCAATGTCTACGTCAACCGCAATATGATCGGCGCGGTGGTCGGCACGCAACCGTTCGGCGGCACCGGCCTCTCCGGCACCGGGCCGAAGGCCGGTGGTCCGAATTACCTCAGGCGATTTGCCGCCGAACAGGTGGTGACCGTCAACACCGCTGCGGCCGGCGGGAACGCGTCGCTGCTTGCGGCCGAGGAGGAATAGCGCGGCACGCCGGCGTTTCGCACCGCCGCAAGAGCCAGCGTTTCACCATCCCACATTACGAAAATATTAGGGGGCTTCGGCGTGATTGCGCCGTCGTTCGCGCCCAAATTCAAGGTCGACCCGCCGGTAGACTCGGATACCCGGTGGTGAGGCGTCACCCGCGCGAGCGTGAGCGTCGAGAGTGAGCGTTGAGTGAGTAAGTGTAAGTGACGTCAGTGCGAGTGAGTATGTAGGCCGGCGTCGCACCCAGGCGACGCCGGCCTATGCTTTCTGAACCTCTGTGACATCGCGTCCATTGCATTCTGGCCATAATCGTTAACACACTCTCGACAGGTTGGCGTTATTCTGTACTGGCATGAGTGATTCGCTCGACCGTCTCTACGCCGCCGTCCTCGCCTCCCGGGTCGCCGATCCCACGACCTCGCGGACCGCCCGGCTGTTGCGCGCGGGCCGCAGCAAGATGGCGAAGAAGCTGGCCGAGGAAGCGATCGAGGTGGCGATCGATGCCGTGCACGGCCATTCCGATTTGGTCGTGCGCGAGAGCGCCGATCTGCTCTACAACCTCGTGGTGCTCTGGGCCGCCGCTGGCGTTCACCCCAAGGACGTGTGGACGGAGATGCAGCGCCGTGAGCGTCTTCTGGGCATTGCCGAGAAGCTTCCGAAGGACCGCCCCGACGCTCCGCCGCCGCGCAAGGTTGTCGCGCTCGACCGCAGCCGCGCGCGCAAGCGGCGCTGACTGCCGGATCCGCCGACCGGCCTCCTGACGACACGTCATTGAGCCAGCCAGCCCGTTCAAGCCAAGCAAACCGCTTGGTTTTTTGGCCCGTCTGCGTCATCCCGTGGATGGACAATTGCCGGGCTCGCGGCTAACAAGCCCGCCATGCTTCGACGCCTTTATGACTGGTGCATCGCCGCCGCCGACAGGCCTCACGCGACGTGGCTGATGGGCATCGTCTCGTTCGTCGAGAGCTCGTTCTTTCCCATTCCGCCCGACGCGATGCTGATCCCGATGGCGATCGCGCGCCCGGACAAGGCCTGGTTCTACGCGACCGTATGCACCGTCACCTCGGTCGCCGGCGGGGTGCTCGGCTATTTCATCGGTGCCGTGCTCTACGACTCGGTCGGGCTCTGGCTGATTCAGCTCTACGGCTACGGCAACAAGGTCGAGGCCTTCCGCGAGGCCTATGCCCAATGGGGCGGCTGGATCATCCTGCTCAAGGGCCTGACACCGATCCCGTACAAGATCGTTACCATTGCGTCGGGTTTTGCCGGCTACAATCTCCTTTTGTTTATGCTGCTGTCGATCGTCGCGCGAGGAATGCGCTTTTTCCTCGTGGCGTTTCTGCTCAACCGCTATGGCGCGCAGGCGCGTACGATCATCGAGGAGCGATTGGGGTTCTGGGTCACTACCGCCGCGGTGCTGCTCGTCGCCGGTATCGCTGCCGCCTTGTATCTCTTCTGAAAAGTTCCATCCCTCCTCATTTTCGCCATGCCCCCTGCGCACGCTGCGGTCGGCTGCGACGTCAAGGGGAACGTGATGACCAGCCGTCCGGGAACAATTCGCATGCGAGGTTCGGCGACCGCGGCGCGCGCGGCGGTCGGCGCCTGCACGCTGTTCCTGGTTTTTTCCGCCCTTGCGCAGGAGGCTCAATCCCCCAAGAGCACTCCGGTCCCGGATCCGAATCCTGCCCAGAGTCCGAGCGGCCCAGGCTTCTTTCTCCTGCCGCCGCTGCCTCCTCAGCCGAACCTCGTCGAAACATTCGGCCGTTGGCTGGACCAGGGAACCACCAAGTTTAGAACCGACATGCAGGGTGCCCAGGAGACATTTGACAAGTTGGGCAATCAGACACGCGACGCCGCCAAAGATGCGACCGACGCGATGATCGGATTGCCAAATACCCGCATCGTGACGGCGCGCGAGCGTTGCACCGCGGCGCGGAACGGCAGCCCAGATTGCCAGTCGGCGGTCGATGCATTCTGCCGCGGCAAGGGATTCCAGAGCGGAAAGAGCCTCGATACCCAGTCGGAGCTGAAATGTCCGGCGAAGGTCTTGCTCGAGGGCCGCTCGCCCAATGACGCCGAATGCCGGACGGAGATATTCGTCACGCGCGCGGTGTGCCAATAGCGGCGCAGATGCTATGACTCCCCTGCCCGTGCTGGGAGAGCCGATCTCGAACTGACTCGGGTGCGGCGTCGCCTGCCGGAGCGGGCGCAAGACCGAGGCTGCAGTGAACCTCCACGCCATGCTGCTCGAACGCGAGGCCGCCGGCCGGCCGGTGACCGTCGGTCTGATCGGGGCCGGAAAGTTCGGCACCATGTTTCTGGCGCAGGCGCGGCGCACGCGCGGGCTCCACGTCGTCGCTGTTGCCGATCTCGATGTTGCGCGCGCATCGAGCCAGCTGCGCACGGCGGGATGGGACGAACCGGCGATTTCCGCGACGTCGCTGGGTGCAGCGCTCAAGACCGGGTGCACCCATGTGACGCCCGACGCGCAGGCCCTGATCGCATTCCCCGAGGTCGAGGTGATCGTCGAGGCGACCGGCGTCCCAACTGCCGGCATCCGCCATGCGCTGGCTGCGATCAAGCATGGCAAGCACATCGTCATGGTCAATGTCGAGGCCGACGCGGTCGCGGGTCCGTTGCTCGCGCGCAAGGCCAAGGCTGCGGGCGTGGTCTACAGCTTGGCGTGGGGTGACCAGCCCGCGCTCATTTGCGAGCATGTCGACTGGGCGCGCGCTTGCGGCTTTACCGTGATCGCCGCCGGCAAGGGGACGCGCTACGAGCCGCATTATCACCGCTCCACGCCCGACACCGTGTGGGAGATCCTCGACAAGTACCTCGCCATCACGGACCGCAATTCCATCAACCCGAAAATGTTCAACAGCTTCGTCGACGGCACCAAGTCGGGCATCGAGATGACCGCGGTCTGCAATGCCGCCGGGCTCGTGCCGCAGAGCGAGGGCCTGGGTTTTCCGCCCGCGACGCGCTTCGAGCTCGCCGACGTGTGCAAGCCCAAGGCGGTTGGCGGCACGCTCGAGAAAGCCGGCGTCACCGAAGTCACCTCGTCGGTCTATCGTGACGGCCGCGACGTACCGCACCATCTCGCGCTCGGCACCTACGTGGTGTTCGAGGGCGAGAGCGATTACGCGCGCCGTTGTTTCAAGGAATACGCCATGCTGCCGGACCAGAGCGGCCGCTACGCCGCGCTCTACCGGCCGATCCACATGATCGGACTCGAGCTCGGCGTGTCGGTGGCGAGTGCGGCGCTGCGCCGGGAGCCGACGGGTTCGCCTACCGGCTTTCGCTCCGACGTCGCCGCCACCGCAAAGCGCGCGCTCAAGCAGGGCGAGGTGCTCGACGGCGAGGGCGGATTTTGCGTCTGGGGCAAGCAGGTTCCGGCCGAACGTTCGCTCGCCGAGGGCCTTCTGCCGCTCGGGCTCGCCCACGGGATCAAGCTCAAGCGCGACCTCGCCGAGGGCGAATGCCTCAAATGGAGCGATGTCGTCTATGACGAGCACGATCTCGCCGTGAAGGTGCGCCGTGAGATGGAGGCGGCGTTCGGCCGGCCGAATACAGGTGGCGGCGACGCAACGGGCTGAGGGGCTTGTTCCCGCGCGCAACGCAGCGCGAGCGGTCAGCGTCCGACCACGAACAGCTCTTCGATCGGAATCCGCCGCGGAATAAAGTGCTGTTCGACCATGTACTGGACCAGCGCCTCGAGCGTGGGCCGATTGGCCTCCACGCCATAGGGCCAGGGATCGCCGCCGAACACGTCGTCGATCTCGTCCATGTCGGCGGGAAGCCAGGGCAGCATGTAACGCAGCGCGCCGCGCTCCTTCATCAGTGCGAGCGCACGGTCCTTCGAATCGCACAACGCGTCGTACAGGCTCTGGGCCACGAACGGATTCGCCTCGTGGACATCGCGGCGGATGACGATGAGATGCATGATCGGAAAGATGCGGGTGCGCCGGTAGTAGTCCTTCTCCACCTCGCGGTAATTGGGAAATAAGCGTGCGATATCGGGGTTCGATCCGATCGCCTCGACCGGGCGCGAACTGATGACGGCATCGATTTCGCCGTCGGCCAGCAGCTTGCTGAGAGAATCGCCCGAGCGATTGATCTCGATGTCCGGTTGCTTGAGCAGCGGCGCCACCGTCGGGCTGCCGTGCGCGCCCGGCTTCCTCAGTGCGCCTTGCACCCAGCGGACTTTCGAAAGGTCGACGCCATATTCGTGCTGCAGCAGGCCGCGGATCCAGATCGCGGCGCTCATGGTGTAGAGCGGGACGCCGACGCGCTTGCCTTCGAGGTCGTTCGGCGTCCGAATGCCCGCCTTGCGATTGAAAAAAATGAAGCCGTGCCGGAAGAGGCGGGAGGCAAAGGCCGGGATGGCGACGAATGGGCAATGGCCCGTCCCGAACCGGCTGATGAATTCCGAGCTCGACATTTCCGACGCGTCGAATTCGAGCTTGCCGCCCATGCGGTCGAAAATGTCGCGCGGCTCGTCATTGGCGAGGAACGTGAGATCGATGCCGCGCGGTTGAACCTCGCCGGTATAGAGGCGCAGCATGCGGTCATAGAGTCCGCAGGCAAAGGTCAGCGGCAGCTTGGCCGCCGTGGTGGGGGCCTCTGTCACATTCATGCGGCGCTCCAGGCTTTCAATCCATGACGTTTTTGTGGGCCCATGGGGACATCAGTTGCCGGAGCCTTGCACTCCGATCGCCGTCTTCGCCAACGGTCCCCATTTTCCAATTTCATCCTCGACGAAGCGCGTGAATTGGGCAGGCGACATTTTTTCCGTGACGATCGCCTCCTGCTCCAGCTTCCTGCGCACGTCGGGGGCATCGAGCGCTTTGTTGATTTCCTGACTGAGCCGCTGGACGATGTCGGGCGGCAGCTTCGCCGGCCCGGAGAACGACCACCAGGTCGTGGTCACGAGCTCGCCATAGCCCAGCTCCCGCAGCGTCGGCAGGTCGGGATCTTCGGCGAAGCGCAGGGCCGTGGACACCGCCAGCGCGGTCAGCATGCCGGTGCGGATATGCGGACGTGTGGTCGTCCAGGTCATGGCGCCCACCTTCACATGCCCGGCGATGAGGTCGGTGACCGCCTGGACGCCGCCCTTGTAGGGAATGTGTTCGAGCCTGATATCGTCCTTGCGCGCCAGGTACTCACCGACCATGTGGCCCAGCGAACCCACGCCGGGCGAGACATATCCCAGCGCGTTGCCGCTGCGTCGCGCCATCGCGACGAGCTCGGCGAGCGATTTCACCCCGAGCGAGGCATGCGCGGTGATGACGATCGGCGCGCCGCCGACATAGGCGATGTGGGTGAAGTCCTTCACCGGGTCGAAGGGCGCGTTGGCGCTGGTCGCCGGGGCGACAACGTGGGAGGGGATGCCGGAGATCACGAAGGTGGTGCCGTCGGGATCGGAACGAGCAACCGCGGCGGAACCGACCATGCCGCTCGCGCCCGGCCGGTTCTCGACCACGACGCTCTGGGCGAACGCGTTGCCGAGATGTTCGGCCAGGATGCGGCCGATCATGTCGGCGCTTCCTCCGGGCGGCCACGGCACGACGATGCGCATGGGTCTGCTCGGCCAAATTTGTGGGGATGGCGGCGGCGATGCCTGCGCCAAGTGCTGCGCACCCGTTGGCGCGACCGTGGAACCGGTGAGCGCCCCGATGATCGCGAGCGCAGCCAGAAGCCGATGCACGTTTCCCTCCCTGAGGTGCGCACAACCTGAGCGCGGCGCCGGCTGCCGTGGCCTTTCCGAAAACGGCAGTTGCTCCGCCTCCGTTGACTGCAACGAATTTTGTTGCAAACATTCCCGCACCGGCTCGGGCCCGTCAAGAAGCAAGCAAACGCCCCGCCCAGGAGCACAAAGATGCGCGTGGTTGATGCGATCGCCCAATGGTTCGAGGTCGCCGGATTTAAGCACTATTTCGGGTATGCCGGCGGCGCCGTGTGGCCCTTTCTCGATGCCCTGACCGACAAGCCGCAGATCGAGGGTATCCAGGCCAAGCACGAATCTCATGCCGTGCACATGGCCGATCTCTACCATCGCGTCAGCGGCAGGATCGCCCCGGTGATCGTGTCGAAAGGGCCCGGCCTGCTCAACGCAGTGGGCGCGTGTGCCAGCGCCATGCACGAGTCCTCGCCGCTCCTGATCATCGCCGGCGGCTCGACGACGCATTTTCTCGGCAAGGCCGGCATGCAGGAGATTTATTACCGCGGCTTCGAGGACGCCACGAGCATCTTCCGGCCGATCTGCAAGGGAACGTGGATGTTGGTGCGGCCCGACACCACCATCGAGATCCTCAATTACGCGCTCAAGACCGCGACTTCGGGCCGGCCGGGTCCGGTCTTCGTCGAAATCCCCTACGACATCCAGCTGGCGCAGGTCGAAGGCGAGATCGAGGCGCCGTCCGGGCGCGCGCCGCATCTCAGTCGCCCGCGCGCCGACGCCGGGAATGTGGAGCGTATCGCCCGGATGATCGCGGAGGCCGAGCGGCCGCTGCTGCTTGCGGGTGGCGGCGTGGTGCGCTCGGGAGCCGCCGCCGCGCTCAAGACCGCGGCCGAGAAGCTCAACATCCCGACCGCAACGACGCTTCCGGCCAAGGGAATGTTGCCGGAGGATCATCCGCTCTCCATCGGTACGCTCGGGCGCTCGGGTTTTGTCTGCGCCGCACGCGCGAGCCGCGAAGCCGATCTGGTGATCGGGGTCGGTGCGCGCTTCTCCGACAATCACACCGCGAACTGGCGCAAGGGCTCGATCTACGACGTATCGCAGACCAAGATCGTGCAGGTCGACCTCGATTATCAGGAGGTCGGGCGCAATTTCCCGGTGGAGCTCGGGCTCGTCAGCGATGCCAAGCTTTTTCTCGAGGACCTTGCGGCCGCCGTGGGCGGCCCCGGCAACAAGAGACACCAGGGTTGGCTCGAACGCACCCAAGGCTTCCGCGCCGAGTGGGAAGAGGAAATCCGCCCACTGCAGACGGCAACCAGCACGCCTACCCATCCTGCGCGCCTGGTCCACGAAGTCGGCCGCGCGCTGCCCAAGGATGGCCGGGTCTATGTCGATATCGGCGACGTCACCCAATATGCCGAGGCCTACATGAAGATCTGCACGCCGGGCGCGTGGCAGATCAGCCCCGGCATGGCCGAGATGGGTTGGGCCTCGTCCGGCATCCCCGGCGCGCTCGCGGCCGACGGGCGACCCGGCATCGTGTTGGTCGGCGACGGCGCATTCAACATGACGTCGCAGGTCGTCGCCTCGGCGGTGGAATACGATCTGCCGGCGATCTGGGTCATCCTCAATAATTACGAGCTCGGCATCGAGCGCAAGGGCATGGAGCGGAGCTATTCGCGCACCCATCCCTGGTGCCATTTCGTGCGCAAGGATACCGGCAAGCCCTACAATCCTGACTACGTCGCGCTCGCCCATGCCTACGGTGCGGAAGGCGCGCGCATCGACGATCCCGCTGCCTTGGCGCCTACACTCGAAAAGGCCTTTGCCAGCCGGCGTCCCTGGGTCATCGACGTTCCCGTCGATCTCAGCGTGGGCAGCTATTTCACCAAGGGCATCGATCGCGCCTATCCGGACAAATGGGCGAAGTCATATCCGAGCTATAACCTGCTGCGGAATGTCGAGAGCTGATGTGCGTGCTTGTGAGGTGAATTCAGTGCGAGCGAGATCGCGACGCCGGCGCGAATCAAGCGCGCTGGAAGATTGGCTGGCCGTCGCGCAAAGGAACACGCATGCCGATCCGTAAAGCCGAAGCCAAGTCCGCATCCGACGCTGCCAGCTCCGGCGGCGTGATCGAGGAACTGCGCCGCCGCTACGACCGGCTCACGCAATCGCAGAAGCGCATCGCCGAATATATCGTGGAGCATTCGCAGGCGGTGGCGTTCTCGACTGTCGATCAGATGGCTGCGCAGCTCGACGTCAATCCCTCGACCATTGTGCGCTTCACCTACCGTCTCGGCCTCAACGGGTTCCCGGATCTGCAGGAGCGGATGCGCGAACTGGTGCGCGGCCAGCTCTCGCGCACCGGCGACCCCATCAACGAAGGCCAAGTCGCCGGTCATCTGGAAGGCACGAGCTTCGGCGCCTCGCTCAGCCACGACTGGCAAAATCTGCATCGCACCATATCCGGTCTCGACGCCGCCGCGTTCGGTCGCGCGGTCAATATTCTCTCGCGCTCGCGTCGCGTCTACGTGGCCGCCGGATTCTCGACCTTTCCGGTCGCGCATTATTTCGCGCTGGTGCTCGATCGTCTGCGCAGCGAGATTTCGCTGCTCGCGTCCAATGACGCGTTCGCGACCCCCCGGCTGGTCGAGATAAAGCCAGAGGATTGCGTGTTGGCGTTCACTTTTCCGCGCTATGCCAGCGCGACGCACCGCATCGCCCTGTGGGCGAAGGAGAACAAAGCCAAGGTCATCGCGGTGACGGACTCGCCCATCTCCGCGGTCGGACAGCTCGGCGACGTCGTTCTGCTCGCTGCCTCGGCCGGAACCGGAATGCAGAATTCCATGGTGGCGCCGATGGCCATTGCCAATGCGCTGCTTAACGGCGTCGCTGCCGTCAAGGGAACGCCTGCGCTCGAGCGCTACAGCCGCCACGACCGGTTGATGAACCGTTGGGATGCGTTCCTGCTCAAATTGGATGGGACCGATTGATGATACAGGCGCCAGCCACCGCGGCCGCGCTGACGGGAATCCGCATTCTCGATCTCACGACGAATTACGCCGCCTATGCGGGGCGGCTCCTGGCCGATCTTGGGGCCGACGTCGTGCGCGTCGAGCCGCCGGAAGGCTCGCCGCTGCGCAGCCTTGCCCCTTGCCAGACCGGTCCGACGGGCGCGCCGTTGAGCTTTGCGCACGCCTTTCTCGATGCCGGCAAGCGCAGCGTCACGCTCGATCTCATGACCGCGGCCGGCCGTGAGCTGCTCGCGGAACTGGCGGCAAGCAGCGACGCGATGATCGAGACTCCGTCTGCGGCCGCCGCCGACCACATCGACTTTGAGCTCGTCCGCCAGCGCAACCCGGGTCTCGTGCTGGTGTCGATATCGGCGTTCGGCCGCGACGGACCCTATGCCGGATATCAAGCAACCGACCTGACATTGCTCGCGGCCGGCGGGCTGCTGTCGCTCGGCGGCTATGTCGACAGCGAGCCGCTCGCTGTACAGGGCGAGCAGGCGATGCTGGCATCGGGCATCTACGGCGCGATCGCGGTGCTCACCGCGCTCTACGAGCGCACGCAAACCGGCAAGGGCTGCTGGATCGATGTGTCGGGGCAGGAATGCGTGGCGTTCGCGCTCGAAGACGCGGTGGCGGAATGGTCGATCAATGGGCACGTGCGTCGCCGCCTGGGCGACGGCGCGCGCGAGGCCGGCACCGGGGTCTATCCTTGCAAGGACGGCCATATCAGCATGGTGGCGGGCCGTCTCGGCACCGCCAATGCGTTCGTCACGTTGACGCAGTGGGTCGCCGCCTCCGAGGTGCCGGACGCAGCATCGTTGCTCGAGCCGCAATGGCAGGATTTCAAATTCCGCCAGTCGCGGGAGGGGATCGCTCGCTTTGCCGAGATCTTCGGCGCCTTCTGCCGGACGCGCGGCAAGCAGGAGCTTTATCGCGAAGGTCAGGCCCGCCAGATCGCGATTGCGCCCGTCAACACCGTGGCCGACGTCCTGCAGGACGCGCAGCTTGCGGCGAACTCGTATTTCCAACCGCAATTCGAGCGCAACTCGGGCAGGGACATCACCTTTCCCGGCCCGCCCTATCGGCTCAGCCGCACGCCCGCGCGCCCACGCGGCGTCGCGCCGAAGCTCGGCGAGCACAATCGCGAGCTTGTGGATCGGGAGCTCCGACTCGCCGCCGGCGCGGGCGAAGCTTGAAAGAACGCGATGCAGCTTGCGGGTCTGAGAGTGCTGGATTTCTGCTGGATCGGCGCCGGCGCGTTCGTCACCCGTATCCTGGCCGATCTGGGCGCCGAGGTGATCAAGGTCGAATCGCGGACCCATCCCGACAATCTGCGGCTCTCCGGCCCGCACCAGCCGGGAGCGAAGCCGCTAGAAGGCTCCGGCTATTTCGCTTCGCGCAACACCAGCAAGAAGAGCATCGCGCTCAATATGTCGCATCCGCGGGCGCGGCAGATTGCACTTACGCTGGCGAGCCGATGCTCCATCGTCAGCAACAATTTTCGTCCTGGCGTCATGGAGAAATGGGGCCTGGGCTACGGCGAGGTCGCGGCCGTGAACCCGTCGGTGATCTACCTGGCGATGCCGATGCAAGGGAGCAGCGGTCCGAACCGCGACTATATCGGGTTCGGCTCAACCATCGCGGCGCTCTGCGGCCTGGTGTCGATGGCGGGACGTCCCGGCCGCCCTCCGCTCGGCACCGGAACCCACTATCCCGACCATGTCCCCAATCCGGGTCACGCTCTGGTCGCGGTCCTGGCCGCGGCTTTTCATCGCGCGCGAACGGGCGAGGGCCAGCAGATCGAGCTCGCGCAGATCGAATCGACCGTTAACATGCTCGGGCCGTCTGTTCTGGCTTGCGCCGCGACCGGCGTGCTGCCGCAGACGAACGGCAACCGCCGCGCCGGAGCGGTCCCGCGTGGTGTCTTTCCCTGCGCCGGCGAGGACGTCTGGTGCGCCATCGAGGCGAATGACGATCGGGACTGGCAGGGTCTGGTCGATGCGCTTGGCGCGCCGGAGTGGATGCGTGACGATGAATTGAAGACACTGCCGGGTCGAGAAGCACGCCAGGATGCGATCGAGACACGGCTGGCGCAGGAAACCGGGCGCTATTCGGCCGCCGAACTTGTGGCGCGGCTGCAGGCGCAAGGCGTTGCGGCGGCAAAGGTCGCCACCAGCGCCGACGTGACCAGCGATCCGCAACTGCTGGCGCGCCGCTATTGGCACCACGTGCCGCATGCGGAGATGGGCTCGGTGCTGGTCAATCTGCCGCCCTTTCGCGCGGTCGGCGAGGAGCGCGTCGCGCCCGGGCCGCCGCCGCTTCTGGGCGAACATACCGTCGAGGTCGCTTCCGAGCTGCTCGGTTTCGACGAAACCGAATGCCGGCGGCTGATGGACGAAAAGGTGTTCTATTGAGCACGATCGCGATTCACGTCGAGGATGCGGTCGCGCGGGTCACGCTCGACCGGCCGGACAAGCGTAACGCCATCAACGACGACATGCGTGCGGAACTGACTGCAGCCTTCGCTGCTTTCGACGCCGATCCGTCCGTTCGCGTCGTGGTGCTCACCGGTGCCGGCAGCGCGTTCTGCGCGGGCGGCGACCTGTCCGCCTCGCCTTCGCCCGATCCGCAGCGGCCGCGCATCGTCGAGCCGCTCGACCAATTCAGCAAGCCGGTGATTGCCGCCATCAACGGCCTGGCCTTCGGTGGCGGGCTTGAGCTCGCTCTCGCCTGCGACCTGCGGATTGCCGCCACCGGCGCGCGCTTCGCCTTGCCCGAGGTCCGCATCGGCAGCCTGCCCGGTAGCGGCGGTACGCAGCGGCTTCCCGCGGTCGTCGGTCCCTCGCTGGCCGCGCAGATGATCCTGACCGGCGAGCCCATCGACGCCGCGCGCGCGCTCGCGGCCGGTCTCGTTACGGAGTTGTGCGAGCCAGACAGGCTCATCGACACCGCGATGGCGCATGCGCGCACCATTGCACGCAACGCTCCGCTCGCGGTGATCGCCGCCAAGCGTGCGTTGCGTATGGCGGCCGGTACGCATCGGGCCGAGAACCTCGACTTCGAGCGCAAGCTGTTCAACGAGCTGGCGCTCAGCGAGGACCGCAATGAAGGGCGTCGGGCGTTCCGCGAGAAGCGCCAACCCGTATTCAAGGGGAGATGAATGGCCTGGCGGCAAGCATCCATTGTCGGGGTCGGAGCCACGCGGCAGGGCAAGTTGCCGGATGAGACGCCGCTCTCGCTTGCGGCGCAGGCCTTCCGCCTGGCGCTCGAGGACGGCGGCATCGACAAGCGCGAGGTCGATGGCCTCCTCACCATGCCGGGCACGACCTCGCCGGAAGGTGCCAAGAACTATCTCAATGTGGGAGAGCTCGTCGGCGTCAATCCGCGCTTCACCGGAAGCTTGACCATGGGCGGCGCCACCGGGGGTGCGCTCATCCAGATCGCGGCCATGGCGATCGCAACCGGCATGGCCAAGACCGTCGCCTGCATCTTCGCCGACACGGCGCGCACCGGCGGCTCGCGTTTTGCCGCCGCGGCCGGCGGCGACGATTCCTGGGGCGTGTGGGGCATGTTCGGCAATGCCGCCAACAGCGCCATGGGCTTTCGCCGCCACATGGCGCTCTACGGCTCTCGCTCCGAACACCTCGGCTGGATCGCGGTGACCTGCCGCAAGCATGCGGCGATGAATCCCAACGCTGTCATGCGTGATCCCATCACCCTCGATGACCACCAGAACTCGCGGCTGATCGTCGATCCGCTGCGGCTGCTCGACTGCTGCCTGATCAGCGACGGCGCCGTCTGCGTGATCGTCACCTCGTCCGAGCGCGCGCACGACTGCCGCAAGCGGCCGGTCGCGATCTGGGGGATGGGGCAGGGCCACACCACCGAAAATCTGCGATTGAGGGAATGGTGGTACCTGCCGCACCAGCGCGATTGCGTCGCGGATGCCTACCGCATGGCGGGCGTCTCGCCGAAGGATATCAGCGTGGCGCAGCTCTACGACAACTTCACCGTCGCAGTGCTGTTCTGGCTGGAGCATGCCGGCTTCTGCCCCGAGGGCGAGGCCGGCGCCTTCGTCGAAGGCGGCACGCGCATCACGCTCGGCGGTTCGCTGCCGATCAATACCGCCGGCGGCAATCTGTCGGAGTCGTACATGCAGGGCTGGCTGCACATCGTCGAAGGCGTGCGGCAGCTGCGCGGCGAGTGCGGGCAACGGCAGGTCGGGAACGCCGAGCTTTGCCTCGTCACCGGCCGCGGCATGACGCTCAACACCGCGAGCTGCCTGATCCTGGGACATTGAGATGAACGACAAAGCGAAAGCGGATCCCATCCGACCGACCATCAACGACGTCAACCGGCCGTTCTGGGATGGCTGTGGGCGCGGGCAGCTTCTGCTCCAACGCTGCGGCCATTGCGCGCGCCTGCGCTATCCGGCCGCCGTCGTCTGTCCGAACTGCCTGGCGCCCGAAGCGCAGTGGCAGCCGATGAGCGGACGCGGGCAGGTGTTTTCCTTCGTCGTCTTCCACCGTGCCTATCATCCGGCCTGGGAGGGCAAGGTCCCCTACACCGTGGCGCTGATCGAGCTCGACGAGGGACCGGTCATGCTCAGCAACGTGATCGGCGTGGATCACGCGAAGCTCGCCGTCGGCTTGCCGGTCGCGGTCGCGTTCGAGGCGGTCGACGAGAGCCTGGCCATCCCGGTGTTCACGCCGGCCGGATAACGGCGCCGCTGCGCGGCCGCTCATCCAGTCGATCATTCACTAAACTAGCGTGCCATGGCGGCGGCTCATGCCGTGGTTGTTCGCAGTTCCGCGTCGTCGAGGCGAATGCGCCAATGCTGTAACAGCGCATACGCGCGCGTCTGCGACGGTGTCTGGAGGAATAGCGCCAGATCG
This sequence comes from uncultured Alphaproteobacteria bacterium, assembly GCA_963835165.1. Classification (GTDB taxonomy): domain Bacteria; phylum Pseudomonadota; class Alphaproteobacteria; order Rhizobiales; family Xanthobacteraceae; genus VAZQ01. Next base: position 79,947 of record CAWIGD010000005.1, on the reverse strand, counting down.
TCGGGTGTATCGATATCAAGCCCGATGCGCGGCAGGTGCACCACCTCGGGCTCGATGCCATGCGTTTTGGCCGCGTCCAGGTGCGGGAAGAAGCTGTTGTCGCCGAAGCGCAGCGGCACCGCGTTGGCCGGCGAGCACAGCACGGCGTTGGAGCCAAGCTCGTCCCGCGCTGGTACGATGGTGAAGGCACCCGCTCCGCGATCGGCGCCGGCACAGTGGAGGCGGACGAGGTGCCGGACGTCTTTCGCTTCGACCAGTGGGATGTCGCCCGGCAGCGTCAGCAGATCGAGGCCGTCCGCCGCCAGGCGTCGTGCCGCCGTCATGACCGCGCCGGTGTGGCCTTCGCAGGCACCCTCGCTCATGACGTGGGCGTTATGGCGGGCGGCGATGGCGGCGGCCCCGGCATCGACCGTGACCACCACGATGCCGGCAAGCTCGCGCACACTGCTTACGGCCGCGATCACGTCTTCGAACATCGCGAGCGCCAACTCCCGCCGCCGCGCGGCGGGGAGCAGGGCGGCGAGACGCTGCTTGGCTTGCGCCGTATCCTTGACCGGGATCACCGCGCAGATTTTTCGCGAAACACTCATGTGCGGCCGTTCATGCCTTCGCCTTGGCGAGCGCGTCGGCGGTTGCGAGCACATGGCGCGCCAGTCGCTCGCGGTCGTCGATCGTCGTCATCAGCGTATGCGCCATCGTGACCGGAATGCCAAGCGCGGAGGCCTCGGCGCCGTCGGCACGATCGACGACATAGCCATCGAGCAGGTCGCCGTAGCGCCGCGCCACCGATGTCGCATTCACGGCGAGGCCGAGCTCGGTCATCATCTTGGCGGTCGGGCCCTTGATGGCGTGGCCGCCGATGATCGGGGAAACTGCCACGACAGGCGCGTCGCAATTTGCGATCGCTTCACGCATGCCGGGGATGGCGAGAATCGGCTCGATGCTGATGAACGGATTGGACGGGCAGATCACGACCGCACGCAGGCGCGGATCGCGCAACGCCGCGAGCGCGTCGGGTTGCGCGCGCGCCGTGGCCGCGCCTTCATAGGCCAGCTCCATCACCGCCGGCGCGCAGCGGCGGTGCACGAAGTAATCTTGGAAGTCGAGCCAGCCTTCGCTGGTGCGCAGGCGCGTGCGCACCTTGTCGTCGCTCATCGGAACGACGCGCGCGGCAATTCCCAAGCCGCGGCAGAAGTGGGCAGTGACGTCGGAGAGCGTTTCGCCCGCTGCACGTCGTCGCGTGCGCTCCACATGGGTCGCGAGGTCGCCGTCGCCGAGTTGAAACCAGGTCTCGCCGCCCAGCGCCGCCAACGCGGCCATAAAGCTCCAGGTCTCGTCACGCCGGCCCCAGCCGCGCTGCGGATCGTCGAGGCCAGCCAGCACGTACATGACGGTATCGAGATCGGGCGAGATCGCGAGCCCGAGATGCTCGAAGTCGTCACCGGTATTGGCGACCACCATGAGATCGGCGGCGCGCACCACACGGCTCAGTCCGAGCACGAGCTTGGCGCCGCCGATGCCTCCGGACAGAGCGACGACGAGACTCCTGGCGTGGCTCGTGGCCGCGCTCACCGGAACAAGTCCTCTTCCGGCGTGCGGAGCAGCGATGCGCCCGGCTTGGCTGCGTCGGCCCAGCACAGTCCGCGCACCAGCACCACCGGCTGGCCTTCGTTCGCCTGTCCCATGATGAGCGATGCGGCGCTGGCGATCTCGTCGGCAAATCCGGTCTCGGTGACGCGCAACTCGTGTCCGAACAGGTCGCTCCGTCCGCGCAGATCCATGAGCGCGGGCAATCCTGCGGCCCCGAGCGCGACACCGACCGTGCCGCGCCGCCAGGCGCGTCCCCAGCTGTCGGTGACGATGACGGCAGGCTGGCTGCGAAAGTGCGCGCCGAGCCGTTCGCGCAGGCGCGCGGCCGAGGTGTCCGGATCGCGCGGCAGCAGCAGCACCGGCTCAGCGCCGAGATCGGGGTCGACATTGGAGCGATCGACCCCGGCATTCGCCATGATGAAGCCGAGCCGATGCTCGACGATCAACACGCCCGGGCGGTGGCGCACCACGCGCCGCGACTCGCCCAGAATGACTTCGACCAGGCGCGGGTCCTTGCCGACTTGCGCCGCGAGGCTTTCGGCGTGCGCCGACGGCTGAACCTGCGCAAGATCGACGTAGCGTCCTTCCGCCTTGGAGACGATCTTCTGCGCCACCACCACGACGTCGCCGTCGGCCGGGACCAGGGCGCTTCCCTCGCAGGCCGCGATGAGCAGCGTGGCAAGGTCGTCGCCCGGCCGCACCATCGGAAATCTTGGAACCGGCGTCAGCGTGACGACCATCGCAGCCGGGCTTTCGCGTTAGAGCGGATCATCTAGATCGAGGCACACCCATCTTCCGCGTCACGCGCAGGCTCGACCCGCGCACCCACCCATCATCTTGCGAAAAGGATGGATTACCGGGGTCAAGCTCGGCAATGACCGAAACCGGGTACGACAGTCTACAGCGGTGTCGACCTCGCGTAACGGGCGGGCCGCTACGCAACACGCGGCAGCACGTCTCGCGCCAGCCGGTGCATGAACGCGTTCATATCCTGGCCTTGAACCGGAAACGGCCAGATCACGATTTCCTGCACGCCGGCTGCTTCCAAGGCCTTGAGCCGCTCCACCACCTGCTCTGCGGTGCCGACTAGTGCGAGACTGTCGATGACGCCGCGGGGAAGAAGCCGGCGCAGTTCGTCCATGATCGGCGGCGACCATTCGTGCGGTGCGTCGCGGATGAATGTGCGGAACGCGTCCGAGGCATCGGGCGCAAGCGTGTCGACCAGGGCACTGAGCGCCTTGCGGCTGCTCCAGAACGCGAAGCTCACCCCGCGCTTGATGCCCTCCGGCACCGGATCGTCCTCGCGCTCGAGCACGGAGAGATAGATCCAGGAGCACAACCGGATATCGCGCCAGCTGCGCTTGGACGCTTCCAGTCCTGGCAGGATGTGTTCCTTGGCGTAGTCGATCCCTGGTGGGGTTGCGAAGCTGCCGACCAGCACGCCGTCGGCGACCGTGCCGGCGAGTCGCAGAATCTGCGGCCCGCGGCTGGCGATGTAGAGCTGCGGGATCTCGGTGGGCTTCCAGTCGAGCGAACCGTTCTTGAATTTCACCACCTCGCCATCGATGGTGACTTTTTCTCCGCGCCACAACCGCTGCATCAGCTCGGCCGCTTCGCGCAAGCCTGCGACCGGCTTGGGGCTGCCGTAGCCGGGCAACGTCTCGAAATGGCTGCCCGATCCCATGATGACGCGGAAGCGGCCCGGCGCCAGTTCCGCGAGCGTGGCGGCGGCCTGCGCCAGCAGGGCGGCGTGCCGCGTATAGGGATCGACCACGCTGGTGCCCAAGCCGATCGTGGTCGTACATTGCGTGGCGGCGCCCAGGCGCGAAAACACCTCGCGCGCCCACTTCTTGTCGTTGTGAAAGAAGCCGTGGAAACCGAGCTGCTCGGCGAGCTTGACCTCGTCCAAGAAGCGCGCGCCGGGTTCGGCGCCGAGCGATGCGAATGAAAGCTCCATCTCTGAAAGTCCCTCGGTTGTCACCGTCGGACGCGCACGGTCCGTCATGGTCGCGGCCGGTGAAATCTCGGTGGTGGTCCCCGATCGCCGCCATGGGGGCTACTGGATGCCCCGGTTTCGCTGGGGATGACGAGACGGGATTTCGCGATGCTGCCATGCGCTTCAGGCTTTCGCGGTGGCTTCCTTGTCCATCTCGTCGAAAATCTGCGCCGCCAGCTGGAAGGCGCCGAAAGCGGCGGGAACGCCGCAATAGATCGCGGCATGCATCAACAGCTCTTTGACCTCGTCGCGGCTCACACCGGTATTGCGAGTTGCGCGTATGTGGAGCTTCAACTCATCGAGCTTTCCCATCCCCACCAGCATCGCGATGGTGATCATGCTGCGGGTCCTGTGGTCGAGGCCGGGGCGCGCCCAGATGCTGCCCCAGGCATATTCCATCAAGAAGTCCTGAAACTCGGCATTGAACGCGGTCCGGTTCTTGGCGGTGCGCGCGGCGTGAGCTTGGCCGAGAACGGATTCGCGGACTTGCTTGCCGCGCTGGTAGCGCTCTTCGTTCACATCGTCCTCCCTGTGGAATGAGGCCGGCACGCCGGTCACCGCGGCCAACGCTCGGCTTCATTCGCTATGTCAGCGCAACGGAGAGCGCAAGGCGCATGATCACGTCGGGGCGCCAGTCCTGATCTGGATCGTCCTGGCAGCGTTTCAGTCGAACTTGGCTTGTACGGTGCTGCCGCTCGGCGTGGTGATGCGGACCGCCCCCTTGGGATCCTCTGGGAGGTCGACGGACGCGGTCCCATTGAGCTGGTTGTCGCCGGCCGGTGTGAGCGTGATGCGGTGTGCTGTCCCGCCGATGGTGAGGATCGCGATCCCCTTCCAGCCTTGGGTGCTCACCGCCTTATCCGAGTGATCGCGCAGATAAACCTGCAACAGGGTCCCCCGCGGCACGAGCTCGACATGGAAGCTTCCGGCGTCGACCTGCGGCCCGCCATGGACCCCGATCTTAGGCGCATGCGCGAGCGCCGCGAAAGTGACCGTCGTCAGTGCAGCCGCCACGGCGAGAACTGTCAATTTCATCGCAACTCTCCTTACAATGTTCTTGGTTGTCGTCAGAACGTTTCGGGGACCGTGGATGGGGTCGCCATTCTTGCCCGGCCGGGTCCCGAGCCGGCGACAAGACGCTGCAGCGACTTCTGTCCAAAGCGCAGAAACAGCACCGGCGTAAGAAGCGCGTCCAGCAGCGTTGCGCTGATCAGCCCGCCGAAGATCGTCACTGCCACGGGATGCAAGATTTCCTTGCCGGGTGTGGCTGCATCGATGAGCAGCGGCAGCAATGCGACGCCGGCGGCCAGCGCTGTCATCAATACGGGGGTCAGGCGCTCGAGGCTTCCTCGAACGATCAAGTCACGGCCGAATGGCATGTCTTCGTCGCGCGCCAAATTGATGTAATGGCTGATCTTGAGGATACCGTTGCGGGTGGCGATGCCGGTCAACGTGATGAAGCCGATCATGCTCGCGACCGAGAGCGGTTGCCCGGCAAGCCACAACGCCGCGACGCTGCCGATGAGCGCGAGCGGCACGCTGCCCATTATGATGAGGGTGAGCACGACGGACCGGTATCGGCTGAACAGGATGGCGAAGATCAACGCGAGCGACAGCACCGACAGCGCCGCGATGGTGCGACTCGCCTCTTCTTGCGATTGAAATGTGCCTTCCAGCCGGGTGAAGTATCCCTCCGGCAGATGTGCGGCGGCGAGCTGTTGACGGATGTCTGCAACGATCTGCGCCATATCGGTTTTGCCGTCGCTGTTGGCGAGAACGACAATCCGGCGGCGAGCGTTCTCGCGCAGGATCTGATTGGGACCGTCGGTTTCGCGTATGTCGGCGACCTGTCGTGCCGGGATCCAACCCACCGGAGTCTCGATCAGCAGATCGCCCAGCCGTTCGGTCGTGCGCAAGTGATTGGGCAACCGCATCGTGACATCGAACCGTCGATAGCCGTCCACGATGCGTGAGAGGACGCGACCATTGGAGAGGCGGCTCAATTGATCGACCACTGCCGCAGGCTGTACGCCGTAGAGCGCGGCTCGCGTGTAATCCACCCGGATTTCCAACTGGGGAATTCGGACCTGCTTCTCCACCTGCAGATCGACGATGCCGGGAATGGCGGCGAGCATGTCCCGCAGCTTCTCCCCGGTTGCGCGCAGCGTATCGAGATCGTCGCCGAAGATCTTGAGTGCGATCTCGGCGCGGACGCCCGAGAGCATGTGATCGAGCCGATGGGAGATCGGCTGTCCGACATTGACGGACACGGGCAGGACCGCGAGCCGCGAGCGAATGTCGGCGACGATCTGCGCCTTCGCGCGCGAGGACGGTACGAGATCGACTTCGATGTCGGATGAATGGACGCCCTCGGCGTGCTCGTCGAGCTCGGCACGGCCGGTGCGCCGGCCCACGGTCCTGACCTCTGGCACTTCCATGATCAACTGCTCGGCGATGAGGCCCACGCGGGTGGATTCGGCGAGCGAGATCCCGGGATTGAAGACGAGGTTGATGGTGAAGGTGCCTTCGTTGAAGGGAGGCAGGAACGCGCGCGGAAGCGCTGATGCGGCCACTGCCGCAGCCAGCACCGCAACCGCGGTCGTCGAAATGACGATGCGCGGGAACCGGAAGGATAAGTCCAGAAGGACGCGATTGCAGCGCTTAAGCACCCGGACCAACATGCTGTCCCGGGCGCCGAGCGCCCTCGAGCCCGGCAGCATGTAATACGCCATGACCGGCGTGAGTGTGATCGAGACGACGAGGCTCGCGAGAATGGAAATGATGTAGGCCTCTCCGAGCGGCGTGAACAACCGGCCTTCGATGCCCGACAGCGCGAACAACGGGACAAAGACCAGCACGATGACCATCGTCGCGTAGACGATGCCGGAGCGCACCTCCTGCGATGCGGACACCACCACGTCGAAAATCGGCCTGGGGCTTTCGGCTGCTCGGTTTTCGCGCAGACGGCGGAAGATGTTCTCGACGTCCACGACCGCATCGTCGACCAGTTCGCCGATGGCGATCGCCAATCCTCCCAGCGTCATCGTGTTGATCGACAGTCCGGCGAGATGAAAGATCGCCGCCGTCGCCAGAATGGAAACCGGTATGGCGGTGAGCGAGATCGCCGTCGTTCGCCAGTTCAGGAGGAAGGCGAAGAGCACGGCGGCAACCACGATCACCGCCTCGAGCAGCACCATCTGGAGATTGTGAACGGACGTCTCGATGAAGTTGGCCTGCCGGAACAGGATCTGGTCGGCTTTCATTCCGGTTGGGAGGCTCCCCGCTATCTCCTTCAAGCTCTGCTCGATCTCGCGCGTCAGCACGACCGTGTCGATCCCCGGCTGCTTCTCCACCGAGACGACGACGGCGGGTTTTCCCATGTAGCCTGCGTCTCCGCGTCTGAACTTGGGCGCAAACTCGATCTCGGCGACCTGACGCAGGTAGATCGCCGTGGTGCCGGTTGTCGCCACCACCAGATTGCGCAGGTCGTCCAGGCTGGTAGTGCGGCCGATGTTGCGGATCAGATATTCGCGCGCATATTGGTCCGTATAGCCTCCCCCGGTATTGACGCCGAACTGCATCAGCGCGCGCTCGAGTTGGTCGTAGCCGACGCTGAGCGCCCGTAGCGCCGCCGGATTGGGCGACACGCGGTATTGCCGGACTTCGCCTCCAATCGGGATTACCTGCGCGACTCCGGGAATGGCGAGCAGGCGTGGCCGCAGGACGAAGTCCGCGGTTTCCCGCAGCTCCATCGGACTGGCGCGGTCGCTGGTCACCGCGATCAGCAATATTTGTCCCATGATGGAGCTGATCGGGCCCATGACGGGGCTGCTGTTGGCGGGAAGCTGGTCGCGGATCACTGCCAGGCGTTCTGCGATCAGCTGACGATTGCGGTAGACGTCAGTGCCCCAGTTGAACTCGACATAGACGATCGACAGGCCGACCCCCGATACCGAGCGAACCCGGATGACGCCCGGCACGCCGTTCATCTGAGTCTCGATCGGAAAGCTCACGAGCTGCTCGACCTCCGGCGGGGCCAGGCCCTCCGCCTCGGTCATGATGGTGACGGTCGGGCGGTTGAGGTCGGGAAAGACGTCGACCGGCAGCCGCGTCACCGCGAACGCGCCGTAGACCACAAGCACGGTCGCCAGCGCCAGCACGATCAGCCGGTTGCGCAGCGATTGAGTGACCAGGATGTTAAACATGGCTGGGCCTCGCTAACGCACCTGATCGAGCAGCTCGGCGCCCTGCGTCACGACGCGCACGCCAGCCTTCAGACCGGAGACGACCAGCACCCGTTCGCCGTCAAGCGGCTCCACGCGCACCGAACGCGGCTCGAACCGCTCGGCCGAGCTGTGCTCGAACACCACATCCTGACCGCTCTGGCTGCGCACGACGCTCGCGCGTGGAACTGCAATGCCTTGCTTCTGCTCGGAGGTCGCGGATAGCACGGTGACGAACTGGCCGGCACGCAGACCGTTGGTATCGCCCTCGATCCTGAAATGCACCGGCACCGCCTGGTTGCGATCGGCCAAGCCGGCGCCCTGATAGCCCAGTGGTAGAGTACGCCCCGCGCTGGTCTTGGCGATCGCGCTCTGGTCGCCGGTCAAGGTATCGAAGCTCAGGGCTTCGACCCACAGTCGCGTCGGCTCCATGATCTGAAACAGAATGGCGCTCGGCTGCGCCATCTGTCCGGCAACGGCATTGATTTCCGCGATCACGCCGGACACAGGAGCAGCCAGTGCTTCGGGGTCGGCCCTCACCCGATCGAGTGCGCTGCGGCGATCTTTGAGTCCCTGCAATTCGATGCGGGCTTCATCGAGCTGGACCTGCGTGACCACGCCTTTTTGCGCAAGCGGCTCGAATCGAGCGATACGGCGTTCGACGAGACTGATCTGCTGGTCGAGCTCGCCTTGGCGCTGGCGCATGTCCGATACGTCGACCGTCTGTACGGGTGGAGTCACATAAGCGAGGATGTCGCCCTTGCTGACGCGCGTGCCGAGTCTCGGAAACCCGGCATCGGGCGCGGAAAGCCGTCCTCCCACCGAAGCCTGGACATAGGCGCTGGCATTCGGATCGGGGATGATCCGCCCCGGCAGTTCGATCGTGCGGTGGTGAATGATGCTCGCCGTGATGTCGGTCCGAACGGCAAGCAGGCGCTGCGTCGGCTTGGGCACGAATAAAGACCCGTCCGGCAAGCGTTTGGCGAGATCACGCTCGGACGATCGCGATGGCGCCGGAGCTGCATGATTGTCCCCCTCATGCGCACCTGCGGCAGTGCCGACGAGAGCGACGAGGATTGCAAGCAGCGCCGCGCCAGGAACTCGCCTGCGAAGCGCGAACAATCCCGTCACCAGCACGCCCAGAACGAAGCCGCCGGCGGCCGCGCCGATGAGGGCTGGATCGGTGCGCCCAATCCTGTCCTTCCAACCGCTGAAGAATCTGCCGCCCGTTGAGGTGGGCGTTGAACCTTCCGCGTCGGTGCCGACCGTGGGAGGCATGTGGAGCGCGGCGGTCAGCACCTCGGTTGAGCCGTCGCTCGCAACCGTGAAGATGAGGTCATGACGGCCCGGCTGCGCCGACCAGGGCGCGGCGAGCGTGTATGTGCCGTCATGCTCTGCGACGGCGTCCACGCTGCCGATCGGAGTCTCGACGGTAACCGTCGCGCCGGTGACGGGATCATTGCTGCGCAGGCGATCGAGATAGATCGTCAGCCGCTCGCGTCGGGCGACCGCGACCAGTTCGAAATTCTCCGACGCCGCCTCGGAGCGAGGCGAAATGCCGGTCGCTTCGACCCCGGCTTGCGACGACGTATGGTCCTCGCCCTCGTGAGCGTGTGCACTCGTCCAAGCAACAGCCAACAAGAGCGCAAGGAGGGCGTAGGCGGGGAGAACGATGGCAACGCGCATGAAAGAATCCTTCACGGTCCGGATGGACGACCTGGTCGTGCGACCGGTCGCCTGTCGCGCGCCGCGCGGCGCGCATGGACTACGTGATGGATTTGGGAGGCTTGGCCGGAGCTTCCGGCTCGATGCCGGCGTGGGTCGATGGAGCTGGAGCGATGATGTCGAGCGCGTTTGCAAGCAAAGGCCAGCCCGCCTCGGGTTCAGCCAACGTCATCGGAACGCAGCACGAGCAGCCGGAGGTGCAGCACCCGCCATTGCAGGCGGGCGCCGTGCCGCGTTTGTCATCCCGATCCGCCGAAGCGACCTCCGCCGTCGCGCGGGCCTCCGCGGTCGTCAGCTGGCTTGTATGATCGGTCGCGCGCTGGTGCCTCAGGGTCGAGGTCGAGCCTGCTCCAGGCGCGCCTGATACAGGCGCGCCTGAGATATGCGCGCCTGACACATGTGACCCCGATACCTGTGACCCCGATACCTGTGAGTCCGATACATGTGAGTCCGATGCATGCGCGTGGCCGCCATGGGCGAAAACAGTCGTCGGCGCAAGCTGGACAGCGATCACCGCGACCGCTCCCCAGATCAGCGCTGCCAACGCCCGCCGCGAGATCATGCCGTCGATTGAACCTTTCAACTATGGCCGAAGATTGAGCCTTCCGGTTGGAAAGATCAACAACCGAGCTTCGATCCTGGCGCAAACTGTCCGATCAGCGTTCCGCCCGCCCGACCACGTTCATCAGTTCTTCGATCTTCCGGCGCTGGTCGGCCTTGTTGCCGGACGCGATCGCGTGTTCGACGCAGTGGCCTACGTGATCACGCAGGATTTCCTCTTCCAGCCGCCGCAAAGCCGCGCGCACCGCGGAGATCTGCGTCACAATGTCGATGCAATAGCGGTCTTCGGCGACCATGCGCGCGACACCGCGGACCTGGCCTTCGATCCGGTTGAGCCGCTTCGCGCAGGATGCCTTGATGTCCTTTCGCATGTTCGATATATACCCCCCTGTGGTATAAGCCGCAAGTGCGTTTTGTAGTCCGAGGCCGCGTCCAACGACAGCGCCATACCTGCGGCTCGCTTGGAGGTCGTGCGCCATGAAAGAGACGCTAGCGGGCCGGTCACAGGCTTGCGCGGACGGATCGCATGGATCGCACGCGGGGCACGATCATCACCCCCAGGGGGTTGATGGGGATGCAAGCGAGTTGCGCGAGCGCCAGCGCGATCCCGTCTGCGGGATGCTGGTCGACCCCCGCACCGCGCCTTATCGGCAGCAACATGCCGGGCGGCCCTACTTTTTCTGCTCGGCGGGATGCCAATCCAAGTTCTCGGACAACCCGACAAAGTATCTCGCTCGTTCCGAACTGACGGCGCCGCCGGCCGCGCCGGAGGGCACCATCTACACCTGCCCGATGCATCCGCAGATCCGCCAGGTGGGGCCGGGGTTCTGCCCGATCTGCGGCATGGCGCTGGAGCCCGATCTCGTCACCGCAACGTCGGGACCGAACCCCGAGCTCGCCGACATGACCCGGCGCTTCTGGCTGGGGCTCGTTCTGGCGCTTCCCGTCGTGATCCTCGAGATGGGCGGCCATTTCGCCAACCTGCACATGATTATCGGCCCGCAATGGTCGAACTGGCTTCAGTTCCTGTTCGCGACCCCGGTGGTGCTATGGGCGGGTTGGCCGTTCTTCGTACGCGGCTGGCAATCCCTCCTCACGCGCAATCTCAACATGTTCACCCTCATTGCCATGGGCACCGGGGTGGCGTGGCTTTACAGCGTCATCGCGGTGCTGTTGCCGGATATTTTCCCGCCGGCGTTCCGCGGACCTGATGGCACGGTCGCCGTCTATTTCGAAGCCGCCGCGGTCATCACCGTGCTCGTGCTGCTGGGACAGGTGCTCGAACTGCGCGCCCGCGATCAGACCTCGGGCGCCATTCGCGCGCTGCTCGACCTCGCGCCAAAGACCGCTCGGCGTATCCGAGCCGACGGTCAAGAAGAGGAGGTCGCGCTCGACGTCATCGCGGTCGGTGATCGGCTGCGGGTGCGGCCCGGCGAGAAGGTCCCGGTCGACGGTGTGGTCATCGAAGGTCGCTCGGCCCTGGACGAGTCGTTGGTCACGGGGGAATCGATGCCGGTGACCAAGACGGTCGGCGACAAGGTCATCGCCGGCACGCTCAACGCCACCGGCAGCTTCGTCATGCGGGCCGAAAAGGTCGGCCGCGACACCATGCTCGCGCGGATCGTGCAGATGGTGGCTGCGGCGCAGCGCTCGCGCGCGCCGATTCAGCGGCTTGCCGACCAGGTGGCGGGCTGGTTCGTGCCCACCGTGATCCTGTTTGCGATTGCGGCATTTGTGGCCTGGGCGATGTTCGGCCCGGAGCCGCGTTATGCCTACGGACTGGTCGCTGCCGTTACGGTGCTCATCATTGCCTGTCCCTGCGCGCTCGGGCTGGCGACGCCGATGTCGATCATGGTGGGAGTTGGACGTGGCGCCCAGGCCGGCGTGCTGATCAAGAACGCCGAAGCGCTCGAGCGCATGGAGAAGGTCGATACGCTCGTGGTCGACAAGACCGGCACGCTGACGGAAGGCAAGCCCAAGGTCGTGGCGGTGGTGCCGGCCACCGGCTTCGAGGAGAGCGAGGCGCTGAGGCTGGCCGCCAGCGTGGAGCAGGCGAGCGAGCATCCGCTCGCCGCCGCGATTGTTGCCTCCGCCAAGGACCGGCGGCTCGCACTGTCGCAGGTCTCGGCGTTCGACTCGCCAACAGGCAAAGGCGTGGTCGGCATGGTCGATGGCCGCCACATCACCCTCGGCAACGCGAAATTCCTCCGCGAGATCGGGATCGCTACTACCGATCTGGACGATGAGGCCGAACGGCTTCGCGCCGACGGCGCCACCGCCATCTTCCTTGCCGTCGACGGCAAGATTGCCGCGGTGATTGCGATTGCCGATCCGGTCAAGCCCACCACGCCCGAGGCTCTCAAGCTGCTGGCGCAGGACGGCGTGCGCGTCGTCATGCTGACCGGCGACAATCGGACCACTGCACAGGCCGTCGCCCGGCGCCTCGGCATCGAGAATGTGGAAGCCGAGGTGTTGCCCGAGCAAAAGAGCGCAGTGGTCGAGCGGCTGCGTCAGCAGGGCAGCGTGGTCGCGATGGCGGGCGACGGGGTCAATGACGCTCCGGCGCTTGCGGCTGCCGACGTCGGCATCGCCATGGGCACGGGGACCGACGTGGCCATCGAGAGCGCGGGCATCACCTTGCTCAAAGGCGATCTCACCGGCATCGTCCGCGCCCGCCGGCTGTCGGCGGCGACCATGCACAATATCCGTCAAAACCTGTTCTTCGCGTTTGTCTACAACGCGGCGGGCGTGCCGATCGCCGCCGGGGTGCTCTATCCATTGTTCGGCATATTGCTCTCGCCCGTCATCGCCGCCGCCGCCATGGCGCTGTCCTCGGTGAGCGTGGTCGGTAATTCCTTGCGCCTGCGGCGGTTGCAGCTCTAGCACCGGCTTGTCTCAGGCCGGAATTGCCAGTCGAGGTACGGCTCGCGTCCGCGTCCCACGCACGGCGTGATCCAGTTCACATCCCGCCACGGCAACTCGTGGTCTCCTGGTGCCGCGACCTGGGAGGCTGAGATGTATGCAGCGTTGTTGACCGCGGTGGTGACCTGGATTGCCGCCAATTTCGACCTTCCGCGTGACTTCGATCATCCGCAGGTGAAGCTGGTGCCGGCGGTGGAGATCACGTTGTTGCGCTACCAGGCCTTCACGCCGGCGCAACGCCGCGACGTGCCGAGTTCACCCCGCGAAATCGCGGCGGGCACCCAGCGCCGCGAGGTTGTTGCCGTCTATGACGATCGGACCAAGACGGTCTTCTTGCCGGACACCTGGACCGGTGCGACACCGGCGGACCTGTCCGTTCTGGTGCATGAAATGGTGCACCATCTGCAGAACAGCGCGCACATGAAATATGAGTGCCCGGGCGCGCGCGAACAGCTGGCGTATGCCGCACAAGACAAATGGCTCAAGCTGTTCGGTCGAGACCTCGCATCCGAGTTCGACATCGACGCCTTCACGCTCAAGGTGACGACCACCTGCGGATTCTGACCGGCGGCACGCTCCACTGCGCGCTGTCTGTGAACGAACCGCTGCCCCGAACGCTCGTCCGTTTCCGCCCACGCCCATTGCGCGAGGTATCGTCGACTTTGTACGGTGCGCGCGAGGCCCGGCGTGGCCGCCACGCCGGGCGGATCCGAACGGAGGACGCGATGTGGTGCCGCCTTGCATGCGCCGTGATCATCGGCGCGGTGTCGATTGCTGGCGCGCCCGCCCAGGATTCGGTTGCTCAGTTCTACAAGGGCAGGCAGATCAACGTGATCGTCGGCTCCTCCGCCGGCGGCGGCTACGACATCTACGCGCGGCTGCTCGCCCGGCATATGCCAAGGCACATCCCCGGCAGCCCGGCGATGGTGGTGAGCAACATGACGGGTGCGGGAAGCAACGCCGCGGCCGCGCACGTCTACAACGTGGCTCCTAAGGACGGCACGGTGATCGGCGCGTTGCAGAACAGTGCCGTTCTCGAATCGCTGCTCGACGCGCTGCTCGGCGACACCAGACGGCTGCGCCATGACGCCACCAAGTTCGTCCATCTCGGCTCCGCAACCATCGACCATTACGTGTGCATCGCCCGCGCCGATGCCGTGGTGAAATCCTTCAAGGACCTGCTCACCCAGGAGCTGATCATCGGCGCCAGCCAACCCGGCACCTCGACGCGGGATTTTCCGGCGATGCTCAACAACATGACTGGCACAAGGTTTCGCCTGGTCAGCGGCTATCCCGGGACCCGCGAGATCACGCTCGCCATCGAGAAGAACGAGGTGAAGGGGCTGTGCGGCTTCAGCTGGTCGAGCCTGCAGGCGCAACGTCCGGACTGGATCAAGTCCGGCTTCATCCGCGTGCTGGTCCAGGAGCACGACACGGGTCATCCGGACATCAGCAGGATGGGCGTGCCGCTCGCCGTTGATTTCGCCAAGACGCCGGAGAATCGCCGGGTGATGGAATTGATCTACAGCTCGGAAACGTTCGGCCGCCCGTATATGATGTCGCCCGGCGTGCCGGCGGAGCGGGTCGCGGCGCTGCGACAGGCGTTCATGACCGCGATGCGCGACCCGGAGCTGCTGGCGGAGGCAGGAAGGATCGGGCTCGTCATCGATCCGATCTCGGGCGAGGAACTGCAGGCGCTCGCCGAGAAAATTTTTGCCACGCCTGCGACCGTGGTCGAACAGGCGAAGCAGGCGCTGGAATATCGGTCGCCCTAGTGTGGCGCATTTGACGTTCCTATCAGTATTGGCCGCGAGTCCTTCATAGGAACGTCAAATGCAAAGCCACACTAGGATCATGACTTGCTAGTGTCCCTTTGTTTCCGACGTTCGTAAAAGCGGGTGCTGCGAGATGATACGAACGTCGGAAACGGGACACTAGCCATGTCCTAACTTGCGCAGGTGCTTTGCTCACAAGCACTTCGCCACAGCTGCTTCGTTCACGAGTGCTTCGCTCCCAAGCCAAGGAGAACCCCATGACAGAGTTGTCCCGCCGTCACATCCTCACCGGCGCGGCCGCGGCGGCTGCGATCGTGCCGTTCGCCGCCCCCTCCGCTCACGCCGCCGCACCGCTCAGCGGCAAGCAGGCGCCAAGCTTCTATCGCTCCAAGCTCGGCGATTTCGAAATCACCGTCGTGAGCGACGGCGCGCGCGCCATTCCGCTCCCCGCCACCTTCGTCCGCAACATCAGCAACGAGCAGGTGCTCGCCGCCGCCGAGGCCGCCTATATGCCCAAGGGCAGCATCATCGCGCCGTTCAATCCGATCGTGGTCAATACCGGGGCCAAGCTCGTGCTGATCGATACCGGCTATGGGCCCGGTCTCGGCCCCACGGTCGGGCTGCTGCCGTTGACCCTGGCCGCCGCCGGAATCGACCCGAAGGCGGTCGACATCGTCCTGATCTCGCATATGCATGGCGACCATATCCTCGGGCTGAAGACGTCCGATGGCGCGCTGGCCTTCCCGAATGCCGAGATCAAGGTGCCTGCCGTCGACTGGGCGTTCTGGATGAACGACGACAACATGAGCAAGGCGCCGGAGGGGTTCACAAAGACGTCGTTCGGGTTCAATCGCAAGATTTTTTCCAACCTCGCGGACAAGGTGACGCGATACGATTGGGGCCAGGAGGTCGCTCCCGGCATCACCGCGGTCGAATCCAGCGGCCACACGCCCGGCCACACCTCGTTCGTCATCGCGTCGGGATCGGGGCGGCTGTTCTTCCAGGGCGACGTCACCAACGTGCCGGAGCTGTTCCTGCGCAATCCCGATTGGCAGGTGATGTTCGACCATGAGCCGGAGAAGGCCGTGCAAACTCGCCGGCGCATCTACGACATGGCTTCGGCCGAAAAGATTCTCGTCTGCGGCTATCACTTCCCGTTCCCAGGGCTCGGTTACATCGAGAAGGCCGGCACCGGTTATCGCCTGGTGCCGGCGGCCTGGAGCCCGGTGCTCTGAGCGCGACCTCGTGCAACGGGGCAGGCGGTCCACGGCCGGGCTGCTTGCCCCCACCGCAGGGTCGCGGCTTGGCGTGCCGAGGCGTTCTCGATGGCGCGCCGCCGACGTTTGATTTGAAAGCAAGGACCGGATGGCCGGGGGTTTCTCTACGGCCCTAGACTGCGCGGGCAAGGGAACACGGCCTTCGCGAGGCAAGGGAGTACGCTCATGTCGCCGTCGATGACCGGGCGGACTTTGGCGCGAGCGGCGGCGCTGACGCTGACGCTCTCGCTACAGGTCGGGTTGGCCGTGGCAGGCGAGGGGCCGCGCGACGACAATGACGCCAAGGCGCTCCAGGCCGGACCGACCCGCACCGGCAAGGAGCGGCTTGGTGGCAAGGCCAGCGACGAGCAGCGCGTCGACAATTGCAAGGTGCCGCTCGACCGGCGCGGTGCGACCCCGCGCCCGGATACATGCCGCCATGACGTGAGTACGGGATCGACGCGCTGACGCGATCACCGGCAAGCGGCGGTCATCGGTCGGGAACGAGCGAGACCAGCGTCTTGGTGATGACCGGGAATGCCCGGGCTGGCATCAGTCCGAGGCTATCGGCTCGACCGTTTCCGGCCGGTGGGGCGCGCCTCCGCCGCGCCGGACGCGCGGTTCGGCTTGGTCTTCTTGGCCGGCTCGCGCGCGGTCCGCTTGCCCTCGATCGGCAGCAGCATCTCCCGCTGGCCTTCGATCCGCTTGCGCCCTTTTTTTGGTTGCGCCGCAGCCTGTTTTGGCCGCACCGCGGCCGGCGTTTGGCGTTCGCCCTGCACGCTGCGACGCAAGGCGTCCATGAGATTGATCACGTTTGCCGGCTCGCGCTCCTTGGTGTGCTCGATCTTGGCTCCGGATTGCTTGCGCTGCAGCAGGTCCTTCAGTGCGTCCTCGTATTGGTCGCTGAACTTGGCCGGATCGAAGTGTCCCGCCTTGGTCTTGACGATGTGGGTTGCGAGTTCAAGCATGTCTTTCGGGACCTGTTCATCCTCGATGTCGTCGAAAAAGTCGGCTTGCTTGCGGACCTCGTAGGGATAACGCAGCGTCAGGCCGAGCAGGCCCTTGCTGCGGGGTTCGAGCGCGATGACGTGCTCGCGCGAGGTGAAGGCGACCTTGCCGAGCGCGACCGCGCCTTCCTTGCGGATCGCCTCGCGGATCACTGCGAAGGCTTGCTGGCCGATTTCGCCGTCCGGCACCACGTAGTACGGGCTGTTGAAGTAGATCTCATCGATCTCTTTCCTCGGCACGAACTCGTCGATCTCGATCACCCGCTTGCTCTCGATGGCAATCGCTTCCAGCTCCTCGGGGGTAAGCTCGAGGTATTCGCCCTTGCCGACCTCATAGCCCTTGATGATGTCGGCGGCCTCCACCTCGTCGCCGCTCTCGGCGTCGACCTTGCGGTACTTGATGCGGTGGCCGGTATTCTTGTTGAGCTGATGGAAGCTGATTTTCTCGCGCTCGGAGGTCGCCGGATACAAGGCGATCGGACACGATACGAGCGACAGCTTGAGGTAGCCCTTCCAGTAGGCACGGGGCGCCATGATCAACTCCAACGCTTACAAGATCGGACCGAAGTTACCCGGTTCACGGCGTTCCTGCCATGCGGCTGATGACGCGCGCGTACCGACTTTGTTCTCGACGCCGGTTTTTGATCGGATCGGCGCCGATCTAGAGAAGGCGATGCGAAATCGTGTAGGTCGCGTCCCGCTCAGGGGAGCGCTGCTGGATTAAGAGCAAAGTTTTTTTAATGATGTGTGAAGCGCCTCGCTTGTGACGTAGCTTGCATGTGCCAGCGTTTCGCAATGCAAGCATTCGGCTCGGTGCGCTATGCATAGGTTACGGCCGATCGTCGATCACCTGGAGATGCAACATGACCGCGCCCAACTCGGTTGCGGCTTTCGTCGATATTCTTGTGGCTGCGCCGACATTCATCGGCGCGGCAGGCGAATTTCCGGCCCTGATTGCGGCGCCAGGCAGGAAACGCAGGTTTTCTGATCGCGAAGCCAGGTAGTCCGCCTCCGCAACATACGGGACATCGACGACGCGCTGCTTGCCCGCTTTCCCGTCGCCCCCCTCACCCGGTTAGTATCATGGAGGTTGCAGTGAGATGCTGTCTAAACCGATCGCGTGCTTGCCTTTCCGCTGAACGAGCGTGTAAAATCAACATATTGAGATTAAAAGAGAATAACGCTCTTGCTGCCGGTTTGCCCGGGGACATGTTGGAGTAATTCATGCGCCGAGGCTGAGGAGGGCAAGGAGCCTTCATGAGCACCATAGCGGCCTGGCTGGATGGGCTTGGCCTCGGGCAATACGCTACGGTCTTCGACGCGAATGCGATCGATATGGAGACCTTGCCGCATCTTACGGAGGCGGATCTCGAGAAGGTCAACGTCGCACTCGGTCATCGCAAGCGGATACTCAGGGCCATAGCCGCGCTCACTAACGGCAATCTTGGAACCACAGCCGGCTTGCACTCCCAAACCATGGCAGCGCCCATTTCCGAGGGCGAGAGGAGACAGCTTACCGTATTGTTTTGCGATCTTGTGGGCTCGACTGCGCTTGCGGTTCAACTCGATCCCGAGGATCTCAGCGCCGTCATCCGCAGATTCCAGGGCACCTGCGCCGCCATCATCAAGCAAGGTGGGGGCCATATTGCGCGGTATATGGGCGACGGCATTCTCGCCTATTTCGGCTATCCCCAGGCCCATGAGGACGATGCCGAATCCGCCGTGCGGGCAGGACTCGATCTTGTCGCGAAAGTGGGGCAGCTCCTGCTGCCCTCCCACGACCCGTTGCAAATACGCGTGGGTATCGCGACCGGCGTGGTTATCGTCGGGGAGAGCATCGGTGAAGGCTCGTCGCGGGAGCAAGCGGCCGTGGGGGAAACGCCGAACTTGGCCTCACGCTTGCAGAGCGTGGCGCCCCCGAACACCGTGGTTGTTTCTGCCAGCACTCGTCGCATCCTCGGGGAAATCTTCGTTTTCGAGGATCTGAAGTCGATTGAGCTCAAAGGAATTTCGGGGCTTGTCAAAGCCTGGAGAGTCAGCGGCGAGCGAGCGGTCGAGAGCCGCTTCGAAGCCAAGCTGTCCGGCAAGCTTACGCAGTTCGTTGGCCGGCAGAATGAACTAAATCAATTATTGGACATGTGGGAGCGCGCCAAGGCAGGCGAGGGGCAAGTTACCCTCGTGTGTGGGGAGCCCGGCATAGGGAAATCCCGTCTCAGCATGACCTTGTTCGAGCAGATCGCGGATGAGCCGCACATTACCATCAGGCACCAGTGTTCTCCGCACCACATCAACAGTCCATTCTATCCGGTCATTAGACAGTTGGAACACGCCGCGCGCTTTGAGCGCGATGATACGACTGAAATCAAGCTCAAGAAGCTGGAAGCCTTGTTGTCCCTCGCGGGCCAAACGACGGTCGCGGATGCTCCGCTCTTTGCCGCGCTTCTATCGATCCCGACTGCCGGACGTTATCCCGCTCTGGACCTTATGCCCGAGCAGCAAAAGAACCTCACAATCGCGGCCATGATGCGGCACCTGCTTGGTCTCGCGCGTGTGCAACCGGTGTTGTTTGTGGTCGAGGACGTACATTGGATCGATCCCAGCACGCTGGACCTGATCAATCGGGCTATTGCGATCAAAGAGGTTCCCATACTTTTCCTGATAACTTTCAGGCCGGAATTCTTCCCGCCGTGGCTCGACCGGTCGAATGTGACCATGCTCCGGCTCAATCGCCTTGGACGCGACCAGGCTCGCGCCATCATCGTCGACATCACAGGCGGAAAGGTGCTGCCGGCCGACGTTTACGAGCAGATCATAAGTAAGACCGATGGCGTTCCCTTGTTCGTCGAGGAACTTACCAAGACCGTGGTGGAGTCCGGGCTACTGATTGATGCAGGTGAACGGTTGGTCGATGGTGGTCCAGCCATCCCGACGACGCTGCACGATTCTCTGATGGCGCGTCTCGACAGGCTCGCGCCCGTCAAAGAGGTCGCGCAGGTAGCGGCTGCGATCGGCCGTGAGTTCTCCTACCGACTGCTCGCGTGCGTGGCTCCGAGCTCCGGACTGCTGTTGCAGGACGCCTTGGCGCAACTCGCGGCTGCCGAAGTTATCTTCAGCCAAGGTGAGCCTCCGGACTGCACGTACATATTCAAGCACGCGCTCCTGCAGGATGCGGCGTACTCGAGCTTGCTGCGAGGGAAACGTCAGCAACTCCACGGTCGGATTGCCGAAGCCCTCGAGGACCAATTCGCCCGCACGGTCGAAACGCAGCCGGAACTCATCGCACATCACTTGACGCAAGCGGGACACAGCAGGCGGGCCATCGATTATCTGAGAAAAGCCGGTCAACGGGCGATCGAGCGGTCGGCGAACGCCGAGGCGATCGGCCACCTGAAACGTGGGCTGGAACTGCTGCAATCGCTACCCGACGATTTGGAACACAACCAGGTCGCGCTGGAATTGGAGGTAATGCTTGCTCAAGCGATGATCGCGGGCAGGGGCTACGCTGCACCTGAAACGATGGAAACTTTTTTGCGGGCGAAAAAACTCATCACTGAGACGACGGACGACGCACAAAAGTTCTCCATACTTTACGGGATATGGGCTTGCTACTACGTGAGTGGCGAGGTCGCCATGCAGCAGGTGACAGCGGCGGAGTTTCTCGCTGAAGCGGAACGGTACGGCGACACGGCGGCGCTCTGCCTCGCCCATCGGGCGCTGGGAACGACCTATGTGACAATGGGCGAATTTGTCTCGGGGCGGGGGCACCTCGAGCGGGCTCGAGCTCTGTACGATCCCGAGCACCATCCCCGGTTCCGATTCCAGTATGGCCAGGATATTGGGGCGACCGCGTTGTGTTACTTATCCTGGGCGTTATGGCATCTCGGATATGTGGATCAGGCGTCGAGCATCGCTGACGAGGCGGTGAAACGTGCGGAGGCGATATCGCATCCCCATACCCTGGTCTACACGCTCTGCCATGCCCGCGGCATGATGGATGTCTTCCGCCGCCGCACGCAGGATACACATTCCTACGCAACGGTGGTCTCGTCGCTCTGCTCCGAGCATGGGTTTCCATTTTGGGCGGCCGGTGGGACAAATTCTTCACGGCTGGGCCGGGACTCGGGAGGGCGAGCCGGACGCCGGGATCGCCATGCTGCGCAGCGGACTCGACGCTTGGCGGAAGACAGGAGCAAGGCTTTGGATGCCGATGTTCCTCGCGCTCGAAGCCGAGGTTCATGCCAAGGGCGGTCGCAATGGTGCCGCCTTGCACGCGATTGAGCAGGCTCTCGCAACGTCGGACGAGACCGGGGAGCGCTGGGCCTTGGCTGAAGTACTGCGCATCAAGGCAGGTCTTCTCCTGGCCGCAGGGCGCGCAAAAGCCGATGAGGTCGAGAATCTGCTCACTAAGAGTTTGGAGATCGCGCGCCGCCAGCAGGCGCTTTGCTGGGAATTGCGCACGTCTTGCGACCTTGCGCGGCTTTGGAGAGCGCAAGGGCGAGATAAGGACGCTCTGAAACTCATTCGATCAGTCTACGGCAAATTCACGGAAGGCTTCGAGACGCCTGATTTGCAGGAGGCCAGGGCGTTGATGGAGACCCTGACCGATTATCCGGTCGCAAAACGCGCCAAGCGGAAAAAAACCGAAACACGGGCGTAAGCTGCGGGCATTTCGCGGCGCCAAATTAACGCGTACGTTCAGCGCCGTTGCTAACAGCAAGGTTGGGAATTGTATCGTGCTCGACGAATGGGTCCCTTTCCGGAGCGACAACGCCACGGCTCGACTGCGCGTCATCGGGTTTCCGCACGCGGCAGGCAACGCCCTCTTCTATCGATCGTGGCGGACGTACATGCCCCTCGATATCGATTTCTGTCCCATAGAACTGCCTGGTCATGGCCAGCGCATCGGGGAGATGGCGGTCACGCATCTGGACACCCTGGTGCCTACCCTGCAAGCCGTCCTCGAGCCGTTGTTGACGATCCCATTTGCGTTTTTCGGTCACAGTACGGGCGCGTGCATCGCGTTTGAGGCCGCTCGCGTGCTGCGCGCTATCGACGGGCGGTCCGCCACGCATCTGTTCGTGTCGGGGCGCCCGGCGCCCGGCCGTGCGATCGGACATCGCTCGATCCATTCGTTGTCCGACCAGGACTTAGTGGCCGCGTTGGTCCGGTACGGCGGCACGCCCCCCATGGTGATGGAGCGAGCCGATTTGCTGGCCGCAGTCCTGTCTACGCTGCGAAGCGACCTTGCGCTGGTCGAAAGTCATCGCCCGGCTGCGGGAACGCGCCTGACATGCCCGATCACTGCCTTCGGGGGCGTCGATGACACGATCGACAGCGTCTCCTTGCAGGCCTGGAGCGAGTACACCGCCGCGAGCTTCCGCGTCCGGATGTTTCCTGGCGGTCACTTTTATCTTTCCGAAGTCGGTCGGGCACTCGTTGACGAGATCGTCAGAGATCTCTGTCCTGCGGAAACCCTGCAGGCGCCGCGGCTCGCCGGAGCAGCAATATGAGGTCGTCTGCGTCCGCTCCGCGATTCCTGGGCGAGGGCGACATTCACATATGGCTGGCGCGGCTCGTCGAGGACGAAGACTGCACGGAGAAATTTGTCTCTCTTCTCGATCGGCGGGAGGCCGCGCGCGCGGCCCGCTTTTTGTATAAGCGGCGTCGGATGCACTTCGTTCAGTCGCACGGAATCGTGCGGCGGATCCTTGCCGGATATGCCGGTGTCGGCGACCCCGCCGACCTTGTGTTTAGGCGCTCCCGCTTAGGCAAGCCCAGACTGGTTGCGCCGGCGGCCGCATCTCGCCTCCACTTCAGCCTCTCGCATAGCGGAGATTGCTGCATCCTGGCGGTGAGACTTGGACAGCCGCTGGGAATAGATCTCGAACGGCTGCATGATCTGCCGCAGGCCTTCCACATCGCGCGCCGCAATTTCACGGCGGCAGAAACACGAATGCTTGCCGGTCTGCGCGGCGACGCCCGGCGCGACGGTTTCTTTGCGCTGTGGACCCGGAAGGAAGCCGTCGTCAAGGCGATGGGCGCGAGCCTCGCTGCCAACATCGGCCGCATAGAGTTCGCGCCCGATGGTGCCGGACACCTTGCCTCGCTCGACGGCGATCGATCACGCACCCGCGGTTGGTTCGTTCTCGGCCTCGATGTCGAACCCGGTTATGTGGCTGCGCTGGCCACGGCGCGCCCGTTCCGGGGCCTGCAGCATTTCATTTGGAGCGGAGTCACGCCCCGCGCCCGACCCGATCGCCGAGACCGCGCGAAAAGTTTGAATGAAATCTGGGATTCTAGGTTGTAAAATGATTAGTTATAGACTAGAAGTAGAGTTCCGCTTTCTGCGATTACAGGGGCGCAGGCAGCATCTATGATGCTGCCGGTACTAAAGGCTGGGTTGATGAGCAACGAGGGCGAACGATGGCACCCGAGGACAAGTCTTACGCTTCTCCCGCCGGCGATATGGCGAAGTTGCTGGCCGCGATCGAAAAGCTTCAGAGCGAGGTCGCGGACATCAAAAAGAAGGTAGACGGGAAGAAAGAACCGAAAAAAGAATACGATAGCGAGTTGGCTCTCGCGGCGGCCCTGGCGCCGCTCTGCGGCCTGTCGGCCTTCGGCTTCGGCAGCTCGCTGCTCCTGCCCTTCGGTTTGCGGCTCGCCGCTGCCCGCGCGCTGGTGCTTCATCGTGCCTTGGACCGCGCCGCCACGATCACCAAGGAATTGGCCAAAGCGGGTGACGAGAGCCCGCCCACCTCCGACGACGGCATGCATATCTTGAAGTGGTTTTTCTCGCGGTCGCCGGAGGAAAAGACGGCCATGTTCGAGGCGTTGAAAAGCGGCTGGACAAACAAATGACGTCGCGCAGTTCTCGTTCGATCAATCGTGTGCAGCCCCCATGCCGGATAAAGTACGCGTGAGTCGAAAATGCGCGATGAGCGCCACTGGCTGATCCATCGCCTGCGCGGCTGGGGGCAACGACCAGCTTTGATATGGCGCGACGAAGCGTGGTCATATGACCAGCTTTGCGACGCCGTCGACCGTTGGCTCGCCGAGTTGCTTCGGCGTGACATTCGTCCGGGCGGCACGCTTGCCATCTGTGGTGATTACTCACCCAACCTTTGCGCGTTGCTCGTTGCCGCGTTGCTCAACCGCAACATCGTGGTCCCGCTGGCCGCTGCCACCGCCCGGAGCTGGAACCAGATGATGGACATAGCCGAGGTCGAATTCATGATTGAATTCGACCACGGCGACAGCTGGCAGCTCTCGGAGTTCGGTCGTGAGGTCACGCATCCGCTGCTTCGGCAGCTCAGCGGGTGTGGCGCCCCCGGTCTCATTCTGTTCAGTTCCGGTTCCACCGGACAGAGCAAGGCGTCCGCACTCGAATTCAACAGCCTGCTCGAGAAATTCCGAACCCCTCGATCCGCGCATCGCACGCTGATCTTCCTTCAGCCCGACCACATTGGTGGCATCAACACCTTGGCCCATGTGCTGTGCAACGGCGGCACGCTGGTTCCGGCACCGGAGCGCACCGCCGAAGCGGTCTGTTCCGCCATCGCGGCGCACCGGATCCAACTCCTGCCTACCACGCCCACTTTCCTGCGCATGCTTTTGATATCGGATGTGATCAAGCGGCACGATCTCAGCTCGCTCGAGATCGTCACCTACGGCACCGAACCGATGCCGACGAGCACGCTTGAGGCCATCCGCGAAGCCCTGCCGCATGTCCGCTTCAAGCAAACCTATGGACTGTCGGAGCTCGGCATCATGCCCACGCAATCGCGCGGCTCGGATTCGCCATGGCTCAAGCTTGGCAACGCCGGCTTCGAGCACCGCATCGTCGACGGTGTGCTGTGGCTCAAATCGCAATCGGCCATGCTCGGATATCTGAACGCTCCCTCGCCGTTCAACGAAGAGGGTTGGTTCAACACCCAGGATGTCGTGGAGGTCGACGGCGATTACGTTCGCATCGTGGGCCGCAAGTCGGAGTTGATCAACGTGGGCGGCGAGAAAGTTCATCCCACCGAGATCGAGAATGTCCTGCTGCAACTCGAAAATGTCAGGGACGTGACCGTGTTTGCGAAGCCGAATGCGGTCACCGGGCAGGTGGTTGGAGCGAAAATTACGCCGGTCGCGCCTGAAGACCCGGAGATGCTCAAGCAGCGTGTCCGCGCTTTCTGCAAGGAGCGTCTTGAGCGGTTCAAGGTGCCCGCGGCGATAGAGATCTTGGACGCCGATCATCACGGGGATCGATTCAAGAAAGTACGCAGTTCCGTCGCATGCTGATGAACCAGAAGCTCGGTGCGGTTTCCCGCGATCGAGGCCAAAGCCGCGCAGGCGCCGCCACCAGAAACGTAGTGCTTGTTACCGGCGGCAGCCGCGGCCTGGGCGCCGAGCTGGTGTCGGGATTCCTGGCAAGGCGATACGCGGTGGCGACATTGAGCCGGACCAAAACGGCGTTCATCGAGCAAATGCTGCAAGGGCCGCGAAAAAAGGAATTTTGCTGGTCGGCGATGGATGCTCGCGATGGCGAGGCGCTGCGCGGCTACGTCACGGAGGTGGCCGAGCGATTTGGCCGGATCGACGTTCTCGTCAACAACCTGGGCATGGCGGTCGAGGGCGTTCTGCCGACCATGCGGACACAGGATATCGGCGAAGCCGTGGAGGTGAATTTGACCGCGGCGCTCGTGCTGTCACAGGCGTGTTCGCGGGTGATGCTGCGGCAGGGTCGCGGATGCATCGTCAATATCTCGTCCGTGAATGCCGTTCGTGGACATGCGGGCGTCGCGGTCTACAGCGCGACCAAGGCCGGGCTGGACGGCTTGACCCGCAGCCTGGCCCGCGAACTCGGACCCCGCAACATCCGCGTCAACTCGGTCGCGCCCGGCTATTTCGAAAGCGACATGGTGAAGGGGCTGACCGAGGAACAGAAGCAGCGCATCGTCCGCCGCACGCCGCTCGGGCGGCTGACCAGCGCGGAGGACGTGGCGAACGCCGTCTATTTCCTGGTCTCCGAACAGGCGGCCTTCATTACCGGGCAAATTCTGGTGGTGGATGGAGGGATCACATGCTGAAACCGAGCACGCCGGCGCAGATCGAAACGGTCGTGCACGAAAAGATTCGGGCGGTCCTACTGGAACGGTTTGGTCAGGTGCGCGCGTTTGGTGGAACGGACAAGCTCAACGCGACGCTGGGACTGAGCTCGCTCGATCTGGCATTTCTCGTTGCCGAGCTTGAGGCCGAGTTCGGTGTCGATCCCTTCGCCAAGGCGGTCTCGATCACCAACGTTCGGTCCGTCGATGATCTCGTGCGCGCATACTGCGACGCCATCTTCGGCGGCGACAAGCTGCACGCGGAAGATGGTGATCTGGCCGCGGCGATGCAGCGTGCGGCCAGTCGGCAGGCACGAAGAGCGCGCAAGTGACGGCAGCGGGATCATCAGGCATTGCGATCATCGGCATGGCGTGCCGCTTTCCCGGCGCCGCGGATCCCCGGACCTATTGGCGCAACCTGTGCGAGGGGATCGAGTTGGTCAGCGTGCTGACCGACGATGAGCTGGCAGCGGCCGGCGTATCATCCGAGCTGCTGCAGGACCCGTCCTACGTGAAAGCCGCTTCGGTTCTCGCCGACTTCGACCAATTCGATGCGGCCTTCTTCGAATATTCGCCGGCGGAAGCGCGCCTGATGGATCCGCAGCAGCGGCTCCTGCTGGAAGTCGCCTGGGAGACATTCGAGGATGCCGGTTATCGCGTGGGTGGCGCGGTGCGCCCGGCTGGCGTTTTCGTGGGAGCGGGCGGCGTGGTGAGCAGCTACTTCCTCGATCGGCTGGCGTTCTCGGACGAGCTGCCGGGCCAGACCGGCAGCCTGGCGCACATCGGCAATGACAAGGATTTTCTGAGCACGCGGATTTCCTACAAGCTCAACCTCACCGGACCGAGCATCAACGTGCAGACGGCGTGCTCGACATCGCTGGTCGCGGTGCACCTGGCCTGCCAAGCCATCCTCGCCGGCGAGTGTGATCTGGCGCTTGCCGGGGCAGCAACGGTTCGTGTGCCGCAACGCGTTGGCTATGTCAGCCGAAAGGGTGACATTCGCTCGCCGGACGGACACTGCCGCGCGTTCGACGCCGAGGCGCAGGGCACGATTTTCGGCAGCGGCGTCGGCGCGGTTCTGCTGAAGGACCTGGCCGCCGCCATTGCCGACGGTGACAATATTTATGCGGTGATCCGAGGATCGGCGATCAATAACGATGGCGCCGAAAAGGTGAGCTATACCGCCTCGAGCGTAGCGGGCCAGACCCGGGCCATGCTTGAAGCGATGCTGCTCGCGGATGTCTCGCCTGCCGACCTTGGCTATGTTGAATGTCACGGCACCGGAACGATCGTCGGCGATCCGTTGGAGATCGATGCGCTGACCCGGGCGTTCCGGGCTCGGACGGACCGGAGCGGTTTCTGCGCGATCGGTTCGGTGAAGACGAATGTCGGACATCTCGAGCAGACGGCAGGCCTTGCCGCCTTGATCAAGGTCGCCTTGACGCTGAAGAATGGAAGAATCCCGGCAAGCCTCAATTTCAGCAAGCCAAATCCGAAGATCGACTTCGCGGCAGGTCCATTCTTTGTCAACACCGAGTGCCGGGACTGGCCGGCGGATCGCCCTCGGCTCGCCGCGGTCAATTCATTGGGCCTGGGCGGGACCAACGCCTTCGCGGTGCTCGAGCAGGCGCCGCCGCCGGCGGGTTTGGTGGCGCAGGAAGAGCCGCCGCTCCATCTATTCGTGCTTTCTGCCCAGACCCCGGCGGCGTTGCGTGCATCGATCGAGCGTCACCATGCTTGGCTCGAGGGCCAACCCGACGCCAATCTTGCCGACATCTGCTACACGCTCAGCAGTGGGCGAAACCATTTCGCGCATCGTTTTGCGACCGTCGCCGCAGGCATCGCGCCGTTGCGGGCGGCGCTCGCCGCAGAGCTGCAAAGGAGCGCTGCGGATGATGGGAAGCCGGCGAGCGGATCGAGGCGGCTCGCCTTCCTGTTTTCCGGACAAGGCTCGCAGCACGCCGGCATGGCTGCCGAACTCTACCGCTATCAGCCGGTGTTCAGGCGGGTGGTTGACCGCTGCGCCGCGCTGCTGCGCGATCGGCTGGAACGGCCGCTGCTGGATGTGCTGTTCGCACAAAATGACGGCACCGATGCGATCCATGAAACCGCATACACCCAGCCTGCCTTGTTTGCCGTGCAAGCCGCCTTGATAGAGCTGTTGCGGTCGTGGGGCATCGTTCCCGACGCGGTGCTGGGCCACAGCGTCGGTGAATTCGCCGCCGCCTATTGTGCGGGAGTCCACACACTCGATGATGGGATGTCGCTGATCGCCGAGCGCGGGTGCCTGATGCAGGCCCTGCCCCGCCATGGCGCGATGGCGGCCATTTTCGCGGATGAAAGCACGGTCGCCGCATCGATCGGCAAAGCCGAGAGCATCGCTATCGCGGCGGTGAACGCGCCGCACAACACCGTCATCTCCGGCGACCGCGACGCCGTCACGGCGATCGCGTCCCATTTTGCAGCGCGCGGCATCGGATCCCAATTGCTGACGGTCTCGCATGCTTTCCATTCGCCCCTGATGCAGCCGGTGATCGACGAGTTCCGGCGCATCGCTGGGGCCGTTCCGGCGCGCGCGCCGCAGATCACCTGGATATCGACGACATCAGGCGCAGCGTTCACTGCGCCGCCCGATGCGGACCATTGGTGCTGTCATGCGCGCCGAGCCGTTCGTTTCCAGCAAGGCATGCAAGCTCTGGTCGAGTCCGGTATCGGGGATTTCATCGAGGTCGGCCCGGGCAACGCGCTGCTTGCCCTCGGACAACAATGTCTTGACGGCCCCCACGCTTGGCTCGGCTCGCTCGGCAACAAGCGTCGGAGCGACCTTGGCGAGATTCTGACCAGCCTCGGCGAGCTCTACATCCGTGGCTATGAGGTCGACTGGGATGGCTTCAATGCACCTTATTCCCGGCGTCGGGTCTCGCTGCCTACTTATCCGTTCGAGCGCCGGCGTTACTGGTTGGACGACGATGCCGGAGCGCAATCACGCGTTTCATCTGCCGCCGCCACGACCATGGCCGGCCGACGGCTGCGGTCGGCTTTGCCGGAGACTCAATTCGAGAGCGCCTATAGTCTGACCCGCTTCGAATACCTCGGCGACCACCGCATCTACGGCATGCCGGTCTTGCCGCTGACGGCCGGACTCATGGCCTTGCGCGATGCGGCGCGCCAGCACTTCGCGACCGACGATGTGGTGCTCGCCAACCTGCAATATCGCGAGGCGCTGATCCTGCCGGAGGCCGGCGAATGCATCGTGCAGTCCATTCTCACGCCGGTCGATGATGCAACGGCTGAGTTTCGATTGACCAGTACCGAAGCGGGCGCGGCCGAAGAATGGCGAACGCACATGGCCGGCATGGCGCGGAACGAGGCGTGGGAGGAGGGGAATGGATCTGTCTCGACCCTCGAGCAGATCAAGCTCCGCTGTCGCAACCAGGTTCCGGCCGAGCTTTATTACCAATCCCTGCACGGTACCGGTCTGCAATATGGTCCGTCGTTTCGTGCCATCCAGGAACTCTGGCGCGGCACCGATGAGGCGCTGACGCGGGTGCGACTGCCGCCGCACGTTGCCGTGGACGGTGTGGAGGCTCTGCACCCCGCGCTGCTCGATGCCTGCCTGCACGTCTACCCCGCGCTGATCGAGGACTACGGCAACTTCGAGCAGGCGCCGCAGGCGTTGCGCCACACCTACCTGCCGATCGGCGTCGAGCGCTTCCGCAGCAACCGCCCGGGCGCGCGCGAGGTCTGGGCGCATGCCGTGCGGCGATCGGCGCAGGACGATCCGCAAACGGTCACCATCGATATTGCCGTCTACCGCGAAGACGGGAGCCGGGCGGCGACGCTCGAAGGCCTGTCGCTCAGGCAGTTGTCCCCGCAGGCGTTGGCCCCGGGTGCCGCTCAGGGCAGGCCGGATTGGCTCTACCTGCTGCAATGGGTCGAGCGGCCACAGCTCAAGGGGCCACCGGCGCAGCGAACCCCGGACGAGCCGTCCGCCTGGCTCATCCTGGCCGACCAGGGCGGCGTCGGGGTGGCGCTTGCCGCCAAGTTGGCCGATCGCGGCGACATGTGTCGTCTCGTCTCGGTCGCAGATGTCGTCGGCCACGACAGCATGTGCGCTTGGAGCCCGGACGATCTGGTGAAGCCGTTTGCGGCACTCCTGGCCGAGAGCACCAAGCGATCCGTCCCGTTGCGCGGGGTCATCGACCTTTGGCCGCTCGACGTGACCACCGGCTTTATGTCGGCGAGCGAACTCCAGGACTCGCAGAAGATCGTCACCGGAGCCGCGCTTGCGCTATTTCGGGCCATGGCCGAAGTGCCGGCACATCCGGGCGTCGCTCCTCGCATCTGGCTGGTGTCGCGCAATGCGATCCCGGCCTTGCCCGCCGATCCGCCGGTGGAGGTGGCGGCCGGCGGCCTGTGGGGGTTGGGGCGCAGCGCCGCGCTGGAGCATCCGCGCAACTGGGGCGGTCTCGTCGATCTCGAATCGGCCGGACAATCTTCGCCCTCCAACGATGCCGCTGCGCTGCTGCGGGAGATGCTGAACGGCGAAGGGGAAGATCAGGTCGCGTTACGGGCCGGTCGCAGATTTGCCGCGCGTTTTGTTCGCGGGGACGTGCCGCCCGCGGCAAATATCCCGTTCGATATCGAAGGCCACTATCTGATCACCGGCGGACTTGGCGCGCTCGGGGTCGAAGTGGCCAAATGGTTGGCCGCGCGGCACGGTGTCAAGCATCTGCTCCTCGTCAGCCGGCGCGGCGAAGAGGATCCGAACACAGCGCCCGTGCGGCGCGCACTCGCGACGCTCGGCGCCGATGCCGTTATTCTCAAGGCCGATGTGACCAGCGAACAGGATGTTCGCGGTCTGCTGGCGTGGATCGAGCAATCGGGTCGGCCGCTCAAGGGAGTTTGTCACTGCGCCGGATTGCTCGATGACGGAATCATCGCGCAGATGGATTGGCAGAAATTCGACCGGGTCGCCGCGCCGAAGGTCGCCGGGGGTTGGCTGCTGCACGAATACACCCGCGGGCTCGACCTAACTCATTTCGTCGTGTTCTCCTCGATCTTGAGCCTGATCGGATCGGCAGGACAGGCCAATTACGCCGCCGCCAATGCCTTCCTCGATGCCCTGGTCGCGCGTCGCCGCGGTGAAGGCCTGCCCGGGCTCGCCTTGAACTGGGGGCCGTGGGATGAAACCGGCTTGGCGACGGTCTCGGGCGACAAAGGGCGCGCGATCTGGCGCGCGCGTGGCACCGAATACATTCCAGCCGACATCGGGCAAAAGGCGCTCGATCTGCTGGCGGGAAGTGGCGCCGCCCACGCGGCGATTACGCTCACGCAATGGCCGATCTTCTTCCAGCAGTTCACTCGCGTTCCGCCCCTCTATGACAGATTGCAGGAAGAGGTCGGGGCCGGCAGGCCGGCCTCCGGCCACGCGGGGGATGCCGCTGCATGGAGGGAACGCCTGAAGGAGGCGTCCGCCGGCGAGCGTCGCGAGCTGTTGATCGCGTTTGTTCGTCAGCAGGCGATGAAGACCTTGGGCATCACCGATACGATCGATGCGAGCCGCCCGTTGCGCGAGCTCGGGCTCGATTCCCTGATGTCGGTCACCTTGGTCAATCGACTGGAGTCGGTTCTCGGCATCAGGATTTCAACCGTCAAGCTGATCAAGGGACCGAGCATCGCACAGGTGGTCGATGACATCCTGCCCGATCTGAGTGTCGGCGAAGCAAAGGCCGCGGAGACCGCGTCCGCCGTGCTTGCGGCGGCGCCGGCGGAGGGGGCGGGGCGCTGGCTCGTCACCGGCGGCCCGCGTGCCGCGCCGCGCTTGCGTCTGTTCTGCTTTCCGTTCGCCGGCGGCGGCTCCGCCGTTTATCACAACTGGGCAAAATCGCTGGACCCGACCATCGAGGTGGTGGCGATCGAGCCACCCGGTCGGCTCGGCCGCATCGGCGAAAAGCCGGTCGCCAATCTCGACGAGTTCGTCGAGCATTTGGTGACCGAGATGCAAGACGTTCTTGATCGGCCATTCGCGTTCTTCGGACATTGTCTCGGCGGCCTGACCATGTATGAGACCGCGCGCAGGCTCATTCATCGGACGGGATCGCGGCCGGCCCACTTGTTTGCGTCGGGGGCGAGACCACCGGATCGAATATTGGATCTCGGGACGTTCGAAGAGCAGCTCACTCGCGATCTGCTCAAGCTGGCGGAATTTAGAATTAATCTTGCGCCATATGCTCAGCCCGACGACGTTTTCGCCGAGCTCATCCGCCATTTCAACATCCAGGCGACCGAGCAGCTGCTCGATGACCCCGAGCTGCGGCAGCTGATGCTGCCGGTGATCCGCGCGGAATTCGAGATGGCCCTCAACTATGATTTCGTCGAAGAGCCCCCGTGGGATATTCCGATTACCTGTTTCGCGGGCCTCGACGACCCTTACGTCTCCCGCGACCATGCGCTCGGCTGGGGGCGCTTCACCAATTCGCGGCTGCAGGTTCATATCAGGCAAGGCGCCCATTTCGCCGTGGTCGAGGACGTGGCCTTCATCCACGGTGTGATCAACAGGGAGCTGTCGGGAGTTGTTGGTTGATGGCGCAGCGGGCAGTCTAACCGTCCTGTAAGCTGCGAACGGCTCAAGCGCGGATGGCGCGTACGGACGGCGACACCAGTTCAAAGGGGTGAACATGGAATCTACGTCAGCGAATACGTCACCAACTGAGCGCAATAATGGGGACAACCCCAAGCTCGATCGGGTTTTGTGTCTGGGCGGCGGAGCCACCAACCTCACGCTGATGTCGGGCGCCCTGTACACGCTGAATCAAGCCGGGCTGCATGAGCCCGGCCGTGGACCGAACGTCATCACGATGGCTGGAGCCGGGGCCGTGGTGGGGCTGCATTATCTGGCTCCGAAGGGACTCAAAAACAACGTGCGCTTCAGTCTGGAAGCACTCGAGAACACGATAAATCTCGGTGTCTCCGATGCCATCTATGAAGCGTTTCCGATCAATTACAAGGTTTTCACGAAAGGTGGCCCTTCCGCCGACCTCTTCAACGAATTCTGGTCAAGCTTGCCCGAGGTGCGGGAGGCCATGCATCAATCCGGAACGAGCGACGATGAAGCACTCCTGGCCGACTCGCTGCTGTTCGCGGGGGCCGCGATGTGTCCCACGGATGTCAACTTCTTCAGCGAAGGGGTCTGTGGGCATTCCCCGTTTCTCGAGGAGTTCATCGATTTCGAGGCGTTGCAGCGCGTCGATCCCAACGAGATCGCAATCGAGATTAACGCCTTCTGCATCGAGGACCACAAGCTTGTGGATTTCACCAACTACAAATGCGATCCGGACGGGACCCCTACGAAAGACAGCAAGGGAAGGTACATTCCGCAGGCCATTACCCCCGATCATTTGAGAGCCGCGTTGGCCTTTCCTTTCCTCCACCCGCCGTACAAATTGGACGACAAGCATTACTTCGAGGGCGCGGCGATTCAGTGCCTCAACGACTACACAATTGAGGACGCCAAACGGATCGAGTGGGTGCTGGTGCTCGACCCATTGCGAAAAAATATGATCGGCATGCCGCAGAATCTATGGGACGCGTTCGCGCTGTCCATCCTGATGCCCACGGTGGGTCTCACCGAGCTTGGCCGGCTCATATTGGAGTCCAAGAATGGATTCCTTCACTCCGGTCTGGCTCAGACCGACGAATTTGCGGCCCTTGCCGAGAAATTGAAACAGCTGTCAGCAAGCCAAAACCGAAAGCTGAATCCGTTCGAGCTCATGGTGCTCTTGGCGGACCGGGCCACGCCAAACAAGAAGGAACCAAGCGAGCTGTATGGTGCGGAATTCCACATTCCCGACGACAAGGTGCGCGCCGCTTGGGGCTGGTCGCGATCGAGCATGAAGGATTTGTTTAGCATAGGAAAAGAAGCGGGAACGCAGCTGGCGATCGAGATGTACGGTAAGAAGCATATCGGACTGAAAGGCGTCAGCGCCCCATAATGGCGTCGATCCGCCGGGTTCCCGACCTGTCCACGCAGTGCCAGGCGATCATCGAGGGTCTTTCGGCGGGCGGGAATTAGCGCCAGTCGCTCGTGGTCGTTCCGGGGCCCGAGCGGCAGCTCGCGCTTTCAGCGCACCCCGGAATGACGGGCGCCCGCCCTACACATGCTTCCTCGCTGTGACGGCTGCGACCGGCGCCGCTTTCTCCGTCAGCGTAGACGAGAGCGTTGCAGGCGCCAAGGGCGGGCCGGACATCGCGTCGCGCCGTGACGCGGAACTGGCGAATTCGAGAGCAAGAACCGGAACGACAGAACCCGCGGATCGCGCTCCTATGGCGGCTCGAATTGTTCAGGAGGAATGACCATGAGCTTCCGTATCACCGGGCTGCCGGCGGAACGTTTCGCCCATCTGTTCGCGCTCTCGGACCCGGAACTGGCCGCGCAAGGCGCCGTGCGCCGAACCGCCGACGGGCGCATGCCCGGTTATCCGTGCCGCGTCAGCCTCACGGATTCCCACGAGGGCGACGAGCTCATCCTCGTCAACTACGAGCACCATGGGGTCGATTTGCCCTATCGCATGCGCTTCGCGATCTATGTCCGCGCGGGTGACACGACGTATGACGCGATCGATGCGGTGCCCGAGCAGTTGCGCATCCGCATGCTCGCGGTTCGCGCCTTCGACGTCGATGCCATGATGACCGGATGTGAACTGGTCGACGGCCGTGAGCTCGAGGCCGCCATTGCGCGGCTGTTTGCGAATCCGAAGGCGGCCTACCTGCACGTCCACTTCGCCGCCCCTGGCTGCTATGCCGCGCGTGTCGAACGCGCCTGAGCCGGGAACTTGTCAGCGTGCGGCTGCGACCTCGCGCAGGCGCATGCTACTTGGTCTTCGGCTTGGCCGGCGGCGCCAGCGCGACCGCGGCCTCGCTGGTGAGCAGCAGGAACGTGAGCGTCTCCTGCAGATAGAGGCGGACGGCGGCGTCGGTGTGGCTCAGATAGCCGATGGAGACGTCCTGGCCGATATGCAGGTCGAAGTCGCCGCCGCGGGTGGTCAGCACGAAGCCGCCGGCGATGGCGGGCGCCCAGATGATCTCGTCGTTGACCAGCCGCTTGACGTGCTCCAGCACCGGGTAGCCGTGGTCGCTGGTTTCGGCCAGCGCGGTGTAGGCGTCGGCGCCGAACAGCGCCACATAGGGGCCGTTGACCCCGACGAGACGCAACTGGCTCAAGGCCTGGGCGATCGCGTCCGGGTAGTCGCGCACGTCGGCCGGAAGCGTCATGACCGGATTGCTGGTCCCCTGGCGGATGCCCTGGATCCCGGCGGCGTCGTAGCCCTCGAAGATGGCGCGGTCCTCGGCGAAGGCGATCTGGCGCGCGGCGTCCTTGGTCGGCTGCCAGTCCGAGTCGTTGGCGCCGCGCTCGACGTCGTCGATCGCCTGGCGATCGAGCTCGAACGGAACGCGCAACTCGACCAGCGCTTTCACCTCGCGCTGCCGCGCGATGATGCCATCCCCCGGCGCTTTGATGCTGCGCAGGTGGCCGGTGCCGACGGCGGACAGCCCGGTTCCCCCCGGCGCATTCACGTCGACCACCCGCCGTCCGGCGAGGTAGCGCTTGAGCGTGCGCGCGGCCTCTTCCTCGATCTGCGCCCAGGCCGCATCGGAAATGGGGGCAAGCTCGCGATGCAGGTTATTCATGTCGGATGTCTCCTTTGAGGGAGCCGATGCCGAGCGAACCGTCGCTCGGCGACGCAGGCGATGGTGATGGCTCGACCGCCGCCGGCGCAGCTGGAGGCGTCACAACCTCCGGCTCGGCGTCTTGCACGGCCTCCAGGAATGTCGCGGACGGCACGAAGAACAGGCTCCCGGTGACGGCGCGGCTGAAGTCGAGCAGGCGGTCGTAGTTGCCGGGCGGGCGGCCGACGAACATGTTCTCGAGCATCTGCTCGATGGTGCGGGGCGAGCGGCTGTAGCCGATGAAATAGGTGCCGAATTCACCTTCCGCGGCGCGGCCGAACGGCATGTTGTCGCGCAGGATCTTGATCTCTTTTCCGTCCTCGACGATCGTGGTGAGTTCGCTGTGCGCCGAGGTCGGCTTGACGGCGTCGTCCAGTTCGATGTCGGACAGCTTGGTGCGGCCGATGATGCGTTCCTGCGCCTCCGTCGGCAGCGCATTCCAAGCGTCGAGATCGTGCAGATATTTCTGCACGATGACGTAGCTGCCGGCGGCGAAGACCGGGTCCTCCGCGCCGATCAGCACGGCGTCGATCACCGCCTGGCCGCGCGGATTTTCCGTCCCGTCGACGAAGCCCAGCAGATCGCGGTCGTCGAAGTAGCGAAAGCCGTGCACCTCGTCGACCGGCGAGACCGCGTCGCCGATCCGCGCCATGATCTGCGTCGCCATCTCGAAGCACAGGTCCATGCGCTTGGCGCGGATGTGGAACATCAGGTCGCCGGGCGTCGAGACCGCATGGCGCCCGCCGGCGCGGATCTCCCGGAACGGATGCAACTCCTTCGGCCGCGGCGGCCCGAACAGGCGGTCCCACGCCTCGGAGCCGACCGCCATGACGCAGGAGAGGCTCGCTTCGATGTCGCGAAATTCCACCGCGCGGAACAGGCCGGGCAGGTCGCCGCAGAGTGAGCGCACGGTCGCGCGATGGTCCGGTCCGGGCTTGACCGTCACGATCATGAAGATCGCGGCACGGGTGAGCGGCGCGGACACCGGCTGCGCGACGGCACGCACATCACCCGCCGCTTCGGGAGCGGTCATCGCATCGGACTCCATCGATGGCAGCCCCTGGCGGGTGCGCGGAATTTCGCTCGGTTGAAGACCGCGCCCGCGTCGCGTGCGCACGTTGGCCGCAAGATTACCATCGCCTGCGGACGAACGTCCATGCCGCCGGCGCATGCCGGATCGTGCGCTGCCAATGGATGATCGACTCGTCCTGCCGTCCGCTGCGACCGGTCCGGCGCCCGGCCGACTGTCTTGTCTTTGCAGGACATCGAGCGGCTCTCGAGCGAACAGGGAGTGGCCCTTGCACGCTCCACCGGAAGAGGTATTTTTCGCGGATACGATCCCTGTATGGGCGCTGGCAGGGCCGAACGTCGCGGGCTGTTCGCTGCACCGGAGGGATAACACATGAGTCTGTTTCATCTGCTGTTCGGGTTCAGCGGACGCATCAACCGGGGCAAGTATTGGCTTGCGGTCGTGCTCTGGCTTGTCTTCTGGGTGATTGCCTTGCCGGTCTGCTTGTTGGCGGGCTTCGCCATCCTCGGCACAAATCTGGTCGATGGTCAGCTGCCGAGCGGCGACGACTGGCTTGAGAAATCTATCCGGATGGCCGTGGACTATGTGGTCTTGTTCATCATCTTCCTGACGCTGGTGATCGTGAGCTGGATTTCGGCCTTCGCCATCGGCGTCAAACGGCTGCACGATCGCAACAAGAACGGATGGCTGATTGTTCTGTTTTATGTGGTGCCATCCATTCTCGCGGGTATCGCGAACACATCCGAGCACGCCGTGGCTTCGTCCTTGCTCGGGCTCGCCTCTTTCGTCATCTCGATCTGGGGCCTGGTGGAGCTTGGCTTCCTGCGCGGGACTGTCGGCCCCAACCCGTATGGGCCCGATCCACTGCAAGCGCCCGCCGCCGCCGCGGCGTCCATTGCGCCCGCATCCGCCGGTCCGTGAACGCCAGCGCGTGCGCAGCCCGTGCGGCGAGCTGCGGCGCCAGGCTGATACAAGCCTGGCCCGTCGAGGTCAGCGGAGATGGGTGACGTTCTACGACAAGGACGGTTCGGGCCTGCGCTATACGCTGTTGATCCAAGAAACTTTAGCGCGTGGACTCATTTCGCAGCCATGCTGCGCCGCTGCTGTCCCGGTTCCGACGTCCGTTGCGGTACGCGTTCGTACGAACATCGGAATCAACTGCAGCTATATGATTCCAGAGTGGCTTGCTAAAGCCCGCCGAGATTGCGGAATTTCTGCACGCGCTTGCCCTGCACCTCGGCGGAGTAGACGTTGCCCTTGCTGTCGATGCCGATGAAGTGGAGGTTGTAGAACTCGCCGAGCTGATGGCCGACGCGCCCGTAGGAGCCCATCAGCTTGCCGTCGGCGCGATTGATTACGTGGAATTCGCCGTTCGGGTCGTCGACCACGAGGAGATAGGTCTGCGCCGCATCCGGCCACTTCACGATCGAGCCGATCGTGCCGGGCGCGCTCTCCTTCAGCACCGAGATTTCGCGCACGAAGGTCCCGTCCTTGCGGAACATCTGCATCCGGTTGTGGCTGCGGTCGCAGACCAGCACCAGCCCGTCGTTGGTGATGGTGATGCAATGCACCGGATTGCCGAACTGCTGCGGCGGCGGCCCCTTCGGATCCCAGGTGATCTTCTCGTCGGTCGGCGGCTTCCCGTAGGCGCCCCAGTGCCGCTTGTAGGCTCCGGTCGCGGCATCGAACACGATGACGCGGTGATTGCCGTAGCCGTCGGCGACGAAGAGTTCGTTGCTCTCGCGATCGACCGCCATGTCGGCCGGACGGCCGAGGTGGGCGGTGTCGTTCGATCCCGTCGGCGTGCCCGGCTGGCCGATGCGCATGACGAACTTGCCGTCGCGGGTGAATTTGAAGATGTGGCCGCCGGTTTCGACATTGTCGCCGACCCACACGAAGTTGTTGTGGTCGACGTGGATGCCGTGCCCGTCGTTGCCCCACTTGTAGCCGGGGCCGTCGCCGCCCCAGCCCTGCACCACTTTGCCGGCCTGGTCGAATTCGATCACGGGTGGTGCCGGCACGCAGCATTTCACATTCGAGGCCGTCGACGCGCGCTTCTCCCGGGCATCGAGCGAGCTTGGGCGCTGGTTGATCCAGATGTGGTCCTGCGCATCGACCGTGATGCCGCCGATCGTGCCGATGATCCAGTTGCTCGGCAGCGGCAGCGGCCAGGTCGGGTCGACCTGGAATTTCGGCGGCTCCGCCAGGGCCGGCCGCAGCAGTGCGGCGGCGACGAGGCCGGTCATAGCAATCCTGCGACCGATGCGC
Organism: uncultured Alphaproteobacteria bacterium; assembly: GCA_963835165.1. Classification (GTDB taxonomy): domain Bacteria; phylum Pseudomonadota; class Alphaproteobacteria; order Rhizobiales; family Xanthobacteraceae; genus VAZQ01. Next base: position 40,773 of record CAWIGD010000005.1, on the reverse strand, counting down.
GGCATCAGTGCCTCCCATTTGGCTTATGTGAATGTTTTTGCCGTCAGACGTCCTGACCGGCTGCCGGGATGGAGGCTAACGGTACTCGTGGCCCGCTGGCAACTCATCGCTCGCGTGTCGTGCGATGACTGCAATTTGCCGGACATCGGCAATGTCGAAGGCGACTGGTGCGAACTGCCCGGGGCAGTATGACGGAAATATTTCAGCGTCATCGTTGACAACGCACGCCAGCCATTCTCGCGCGCATGGCGCTCACCCTTGCCCCGCTCCGGTCGCGACATACGTGCGCGTCCCCACCGCATTCGCGTGGTGCGATCGCGGCAACGTTCCCTCCGAAGCAGGGATGTGCTGCTCGCGATGTGCTGCTCGCATGCACAGCAAACCCCGCCACGTGACATCAGGTTCTTCCCGCCGGCGTCACGAAAACTTCGCAGAACAAGCGCGTGGGCGTCGGTGTTGACCGCGCGTGTACTCGAAACAACCTGGAGACTGATATGAAGACGATCGTACTGGTGTTTTCTCTCATCGCTTTGGCTGCCCCGGCTCAGGCCGCGCAGAAAACCCAATCGAGACACGACAGCCAGTCGCTCGAACAGAAGTGCCGCCAAATGGTTGGCAAGGAACAGTACGAAGGCGAGGGGCGAGGCCACATGGGCCAGATGCAGGCGCAGCGCTTCAGCGACTGCATGATGGGCATGCCGAATTGATCGCGCGCCGCGGGCGCGCCACGCACGCCCGCGCGCGCATTATCTGAACGTCCATCGCTGACAGGTAGGGCGCGACGACCATATGGTCTTTGCCCCTGCCTGCTCGCATGACGGGCGTAAGACGCTTTGGCTCTTGCGCCCGTGCATTTTTGCCTCGTCGCGCGGCGCTGAATTGATTCCGTGGTCGAAGCTGCGACGGGTCCTTTTGCGGAGGCCGTCGTCCCCCTCAACGGCGAGCACGACTAGCTGGCGCTGAGCAGGCGTTCACGGTCGCCACCCCCCTTTTTGCGCGCGAATTGGCCGCCCGGCCGCTGCCTACCGAAGCTCGAGTAGAGGGTTGACGCCTCTACACATAGTTGTATAATATTATAGATGCAACCGAACGGTTGAGCGGGCGGTATCAGCAGGCTTGAGGCTTGGCGCGCCGGGCGGTGTTGCTGGAGCGACAATGAAGAACAGGTGGGCGAGACGCAGGCCGGGCCCGAGCCTCGATGGGACGTGGGGAGCCTGGGGCCTCCTGGTCCTGGTGATCGTCGGCGTCCCTGTCACGGCTTTCCTGCTGTTCCGATTGAAGCTGGAGACGTATTGCCCGCCCTCCGAGAAATGGGCGGGCTGTGACTATACCCGGCTCATTCTCCTGGTCCTGGCTGCATTGGGCACAGCGGCGCTCTTGATCCTGCTGTGGTGGGGAATAAGCAAGCTCGCCGGACTGAGGGGAATTTTCGAAATACCCTGGTTCGGTGTCGGCGAGGACGTCGAAAGCGCCAGCATGCTGGAGAGCGTGCTGCGGGCCGCCATATTTGTTGTCGCCGTGTGGCTGATTATCGCAGCGGTGGCGGCCCCATTCGCGATGGTCCACTTTTCCGACATTTGGATCCACGCAACCAAGAAAGAGAACTCCGGCTGTCCCGTCACCAAATACTGCGTTGCCGCTCACGCCCGGCGTCAGCGCCGACGCATCGATCCTCGCGGAACTGAAAGGCGTCAATTCCAATCTTGTGGCGATGCAAGGTCTGCAGGAGCAGTGGCTCGCCGCTCTCAATCAGGCCAAACCGAATCTCGCCGGGATCGAAGGTCTGCTCACCCAGCAGGAGCAGAGTCTCGGCGCCATCAAGACCGCGGTGGTCGGGCAGGCACCGCTGGTGGGGGCCATCAAGGATACGCTGGTCAAGCAGGAGCAGCGCCTTGGTGTTCTGGGCCAGATCGAGCCCGGCATGGCCGGTATCAAGGATGCGCTGGCCAAGCAGACCCAGCGGCTCGGCGCTCTTGATCAGATTCATGACAAGCTTCGAGCGTGGGATCCGAACAAGGAGCTGTCCTCGGATTCGGCGATCACATCGCTTCTCGATCGCACGCGGCAGACGAACGCCGCCCTGGAGGCGGTGCTGGCGCAACTCGTCATTCTCGAAAAGATTTATCAGGTGCCGGTCGACGGAGGCGGCCGCACCCACTCGAACGGCTGTTTCGATTACGTGACGGCGGTCGGCCCGGACAGCAGGGCCGGAGCGGTGAGCGCTTCGGCGACGGGGGGCGTGCCCGAACGCTACCGCACCGTCGCCGTGCGTCCGGTCTTTTTCGATCGCGGCTCTCGCAGTCTGTCGGACTGGGCCAGACAGGACATGGCCTGGTTTCTCGGCGAGACGCAAATTCCCGACGGCAAGCTCGCGATCTATGGATCGACCGACCCGCAGGGCACCGCGACGCTGAACGGCGTGCTTGCTCGGCAGCGCGTCGAAGCAATCAGGAGCTACGTTCTCGAAGACGCCAAGTTGCGGGGAGTCGCGCCGCTGGAAATCATCAGCGTGCGGCCGGCAAGTGACGCCGGTGCGCCGAAATCGGAACCGTACAAGCGTGTCGCTTCCATCCGGTTGTTGCAGCCATGCCGATAGAAGAAGCTCCCTACGTTCTCCTGCAGGGATTGCCGGACCCGCTGTCCCGGCAGGCACTGCAGCGGATGCGGCGGCCCACGGACGAGAACGACGGGCTGCGATTCGTCCATTACACCTCGCCGTACTTCGAGCGGATCCGCTACGAGCTGATGCGTTATTGCAGCGGAGAGATTAACGGGCTGTCGGTCCTGATTTCCGGTCAGCGCGGCGCCGGCAAGACGACGCTGACGAAGCTCGTCATTCAGAAAGTGATGCAGGACAGCGAGGGGCTCATTCCGCTGCCGCTTCTGCTTCACGGCCCCACGGTGATCGATCCCGAAGCGGTGACGTCACCGGCGAACGGCCGCGATTCAGAGCACGACAGCGCGCCGAAGGAGAAAGAGCGCGCGCTCCGGCACATCATCACGGCGCTTTATCGCAGCCTCTCGACCGCATTCTACGATGCTTGGCTGATCGCGGCCGAGGAGGCCCCCGTTCAAAGGCGCGCGCAGCGCGAGCTTCTCGGCCTGCGCGCGCATCTCGATCTTCGGCTCGAGCGTGCGCCCGATTCCGATGTCTTGCGGAAAATCTGGAGCCGCGCCGGATTTCTCGAATGCGGCGTCGCCTTCTATCTGCGCCCGCACGCGCCGCACCCCGGCGGGCGCAGGAACGCCGACATTCCGCCGATCGCGGGAGACCGGGACGACCAGGGTCTGCGCGAGATCGTGGCGCTTTCGGCTTGCGCCGACGCCTATCGGGTCATCCTCGGCGAGACCAAGGAAAAGATTCGAACCGAGGAACGCGCGGAACACATGCGGGACCTGAGAATGCTCGTGCCCGTTCTGCCCGCGGGACATGCGGGCGCGGAAGACGGCAAGACCAGATCGAGCTTGGAAAAACTGGCGCCCGCCGTGCTCGGGACGGCCGTAGGCGGAGCGGCGGTCCTGAGCCACGCAACCGTGGACACCGCGGTGCTTGGGATCGCCGCCGGCGTCCTGGTATGGCTCGCGACCTGGGGCGCGGCCGAGCTCGGAGTGCGCAAATCGAAACGCCAGTTGATCCGGGAGCTGGCCACGGACGTCAAATGGGACGTCGACCGGCTGGAGCGCGATCTGCCGGTGCTGTTGAAGCGGGTGAAGGACGCGGGTTTCGCCCCGATATTCGTGCTCGACGAGCTCGACAAGACCAGGGACGCGAATGCGGCGCTGGAGAAGTTCTTGAAGCTGACGAAGCACATTGTCACGGACCACGCCGCGTTCCTGTTCTTGACCGATCGCGATTACTACGAGCTGCTGATCGCCGCGGACAATGTCGATTGGGGAGCCGGCGGATGACAACCCCTGTCGCCACGACGTTCTACTCGCATCGGATTTTTCTGAGCTATCTACCCGAGGATTACCGCGAATACCTAATGAATGTCGTCGACAACAAGGGCTGGGCGAACAAACCGGAAGCGGACCGTTTTCAATTCGAGCTCGGGTTGTTCGCCTGGGGCACCATCCTCGTTTACCGGGCCAAGATGGTCCCCTTTCACTTCAATCGCGAGCTCAAGCGGCTGGTCGACGAAAAGGGCAAGTTCTTCGAGCGCAATCCAGCGACCCCGCTCACGCGTGGGATTTGTCGGCAACAACTGGCAATGCAGCTCGGTATCGAAGCGATCATGCGGCGCCACGAGGTGAAAGAGCGGATCGCCGAGGTGCCGGTGTTTCAGCAATATGTCTACGACACTCTGTATTGGCCGAGTTACCAGCACGAACAGGGCCTGAATGAAGGGACCGACCAGAAGGGAAAGCTTCGCCGGTTCGTTTTGAAGCTCGACAGCCTTAGGGAATATCTGTGGTTTCGCGCCAAAGGGACACGCAGGCTGCGCGACGAAAATTTCCCGCCGGACGACATCGCGGCCGTGCTTTTCCGAGCTCTCGATGAGTACCTCAAATTGCTCGAACACCCGCAATCCATTCGCAATGAAACCATGACTTTTGCGCGGCAGCTCGAGGACGAGCACAAACAACGTCTGTGGATCGCTCTCGCCAGGGCGATCGAAACCCGGCCGCTGGTGAAGATTGCGGAGTCCAGGGAGGCGCCATGAGCAGCGCGGCCAGAAAGTCGGCCAACGGCGTCAGGACGTTGGCAAATCGCGAGATCGAGTGGGAATTTACCGTTGACCGCTTTGGCGTCAGGCCTGAGACGGGTGACAGCGAGTCCTTGAAGGTCGAGTTTGCCCGCAGGGCCGTCAGCTCGCTCAGTCATTGGTCCCAGACCGTCGAGCTTTTGTACGGCGATGCCGCCGGCGTGATCGCTCTCGCCACCAATGCCGGGTTTCTCCCGCAATATCCATATTGGCAAAGCGTGGCGCAGACGATCGAGAATCTTCAGGGTCGGTTGATGCCGCAGCGGTCGCGCGGCGCAGGAGACGGTTTCTCGGCGGTTGCGGCGCCGGACAACTACGCCGCGGCGCAACCGATCGATGAAAAGATCATCGATCCGCGGACCCAGGATCTGGTCGAGCAGCTTCGGCTTTATCTCGAAGCCATGCAGACGTGGGCTCCGGTGTTTCGGGCCGCCACCTGGGTCGCCAGCCTTGCAGGGACGGGGTCGACGATGTCGACTCCACAAGGGCGGCTTCTGCAAGGGTTGCAGTCGGTCATCGCCGTCTACGAGCTCGATGCAACGCCGGACGCCGCGGCGATTATGAAACGTTTCGCCGGCGTCCTGTCCGGCGGCGGCGATGCGCCCTCGTCGCTCCTGCCGCAGTTGCAGGGCGTCCTGAAGCAAGGCGAAAATCTGCTGCACTATTCCGGGTCGATACCGGAATTCGCGCCGGACCCAACCCTGTTTTATCAATGGCTGCAGGAATTCCGCGACTCCGCGCGTGATTACCCGCACCAATCGTCCGCTGTCCCCGCGACCTCTTGGAATGCGCTCGAAGACGCCTATTGGGCGCAGTGGAAGTGGCCTCCGATGGGGGCCGTGTCCCGGATAAGCCCCGGCGGAACGAGTGCCGGCGGCACCGTCGGCACCAACATCGGGGAAGTGTCGGCGCTCGATCTGATCTACACGACGCGATATGGCGCTGTCCCGCTGTTGCATTGGCGCGGCGGTCATCTCTCGATATGTCAGTGGTCGCGAATCCTGACGATCGCGTCGCTGCGGGGCACGACCGCGCTGCAGGCGCCTGGACACGCTGGCATCGTCAATCTCGGGTTTGGCGCGCCGGCCAATTCGCCGGACAGCGCCGGTGGTCCAGGCGATGGCGGGCCGATCGTGATGATCTCTCCGTTCACCAAACATTCGGCGGTTTGGACCTGGCGCCCGGAGCCGGGGATCTGCGCGTTCGCGCGTGTCCCGCGCGAGCTCGCCGAGGACGACGAGGCGGCATCGCGGTTTGGCTCCGTTATCGACATGGCGGCTCCTGCCCGGCCCGCAGAGGATGCCTGGACCAAGGTCGCCGACCGCGTGACACAGGGTGAGCACGACGCCATGGCGTTGCTTCACTTTGTCGAAATGGCCGGTGGAGAACCCCCGGAGCCAAGCCCGGTCAGCGAGCGGCTTCTTTGGGTGTCGTGGAAACAGATCGGTTTCGGTGTCGGCCAGGGTGGGCCGTCGCAGCGTTTCGTATCCGGGAGCGCCGGGCCGCCGCGGAGCCTTGGCGAGTTGATCGATCTTACCAGAAAAGCATACCCGGAGGTTTTTCCGGCACGGATCGACGAGAGCGACACCGCGCTCGACCGCTTCCTCTATCACCTCGGGAGATGGATCCGCTCGACGCGATACGAGATGTTGCGCGGCTTCGCGATGACCGCCCGCTTTCTTGGCCTTGCGAGAGCCAGGCGAAGGCTCGCGTCGTTTATTCGGATGGTGAGGGACTTCTACCTGCGCCGGTGATGTTCAGCGCGTATCTGCGGCGGTGTTCCAGCGACCCGGCGTCTGGCCAACACGGCGCCGCGTGCTACGATGGCGTGCGGCGTTGGTGGGCTAGGCAGGGATGGCGGGGCGACCCGCGATCCTCCCCGATGCCGGCCATCGCCGCACTCGGTTTCAATCGTCGAATCATATGAGCGCGGGCGTGTCCCGGGCGCAGCGCAGCGCGAGCCGGAGGCGCGTGATGCGCTGCAGACACCGATCTCGGGCTTGCCCGAGATCGGCGCTCAAATGCGCGCAGGTCGGGTAAACCCGACCTGCATGGACCGTTACACACACCGCCTTCGCGACGGTCCCGGACCAGCGGTGCACCGCTTCGCTATCGCTCGCGCTGCACCGCATCCGGGACACGGCTGACCTTATCTTAGAGGCTGTGGCAGCCCTCCTGCGTCCGTGCGAACGGGAACCGCTTTAGTTCTTCGCCAGGAACGCGCGCGCCGCCGCGAGGTCGGGCCGGACGGTATCGGCGTTGCCTCCGAGCATCGCGAGTTTCTGGTAGTAGTCCTTGGCTTTCGCCTGGTCGCCCAGACGCTCGGCCGCCTTCCCGGCGCCGGCGATGGCGTTGAAGCGGTTCGGCTCCTTCTTGATCGTCGCTTCGAATGCGGCGAGCGCCTCGCGCGCCATCCCGCGCTCGAGCAGCATGATGCCGTAGAGTTCGCGCGCGGGCTCCGGCACCCCGGGTGTCACCGGGCTTTTCTCGGTCTTGTCCTCGGCATCGGCGGCCGCGCTCATGGCCTTGAGCGCGTCGTCAGGCTTGCCCTCGGCATCGAGCAGGAATGCGGTCGCGACCTGGCGCTGGATGTCGACCTGCTCCGCCCAATAGGCATCCTTGGCCTCGCGCAGCTTGTCGCGCAACTCGGCGAGCTTGGCGATGTCGGCTTTGGCCGCGTCCGGGTTGCCGGAGCGGGCCGCCCCCAGGGCGCGCGCGAAATGCGTCATCGCCTGGACATGGGCGAACTGTGTCGGCCGCACCGGCAGCTCCGCCGCCCCCTTCCAGTCGGCGCGTTCCACCATGTAGCGCGCCGGCGAGGCGGCCAGCGCATACGGGCCGGGGGAGACGTTCGGGTTCACACCCGTGATCGCATTCATCTCGTCGATGACGCCACGCGCTTTCGAGTCCTGCGCGAGCTGCAGGTAGGCATAGACCATGTAATCCATGGCGTGCAGCTGGTCGGTGAACTCCTTGTCCGCTTTCGCCGCGCGCGCGGCGGCCGTGTTGGAGCCGATCAATTCGTTCCAGTAGCCGACGCGCGTGAAGATGTGGGAGGGCATGTGCTGCGCGTGCGGCGCGGCCGGCGCGATCTCGGAATAGCGCTTGGCGGCATCGATGCCTTTGTCCGCCAGGGCCGGCGAGTCGTAGAGATGGATCAGGTAGTGGGCGACGCCCGGGTGCCGCGGCTGGCGCTTGAAGATCTGCTCCAGGATGGCCGCGCCCTTGAGCTGGTTTGAATAGGTCTTGTCGGTGGGCGAGGCTCCGACGTTGAGCGTGATGGCGTAGAACAGCTGTGCCTCGTCGTCGGCGGGATTGCGCTGCGCCACCGTCTCCATCGCCTTGAGATAGGACTGCACCCGCGCGCCATGGGCGATCTTGTCGTAATCGGTATAGAACACCAGCAGCGCGTCGATGAAATCGCGCTCGCGTTCGGTCTTGGCGCCGACCGCCTTCGCTTTCTGGATGGCGGCAAGCCCGAGCGGGAGATTGGGGGCGGGCGGCGGGTTATGTGGGTTGTTGAGCAGGCTCAGCGCGATGCCCCAATACGCGATTCCGCATTCGGGATCGGCCTTGACCGCCTCCTCGAAAATCTCTTTCGATTCGCGGTACCAGAACGAATGCTGGTAGCGCATGCCGCGGTCGAACCGCCGCTGCGCGGTCTCGTTGCACGAGGTCGCGAAATGAACGGTGCCGAACCGCTGGTCGGTCTCTTCCTGAGCGAAGGCCGTCTGCCCGCATGAGATGCAGGCCGTTGCGGCAACGGACATGGCCGCTGCCGACCATAGGCCCAATTTCGATGTCATGGCCGAGCTCCCTTGTTTTGGCGACGTCACAGGCGAGCGCGCGCCGACCGTGCGGATGTGCAAAAGACGCGTGCCGGCGGCACCCGCTATAACCCGAGTATTGGAGCGAACGCCTACTTTGAGGAGATGTGCGCTTCGGTACGCCGTTCGTCGTCAACGGTTCCGGGGCGAACAAGTCCCGCTCGTATGTCGTGGTGCTTCACTAGGCGCTTGTTGGCCGGAAGACAAGACGCTCGGACCATCGCCCCGCGTTTGATAGCCGGCGGCTATTGCACGCGCCTTTCCGACAGACGCTGCGCGATGATGGTCGGCGGCAGGCCGAGCGAAGCCATGCGAGCGGCGAGCCCTCCCGGGAGCGTTCGGGAAAACGCGGTGAGAGATAAAGTCGCCCTCGTCACCGCGGCTTCATTGCGAGCCTTCAAGACGGCCAGTGCGGCCACGAGAAAAGTCGGAAGTCTCACCATCGTGCGCGCCTCTGCTGCTTGGTTGTTGCGGTATGACGATCGCAAGATTGGGTGGCTTTCGCGGCCCATTGCAACTTAATTTCTCGAAAATCCAAGACAGCGCGTGGGGCGCGATAGCGAAAGCCTATTGCGCCAACCCGTCACGCCGGCGCAATACGCTGCGCTCTGGCGCCATGCAAAATCCTGCGAGTCCGTAGGTGGGCAATGGATGCGCTCGCCGCTCTCGTGCCCCGGCCAAGCGGGCGCCGCCCCTGTGGCGGTGGTCGGCAGCGCTCACACGCGAGCGCGAGCCGGGGCCCAGGGCCGCACGGCCCCGTCGGTTTTTGCAGCCCCTGGGTCCCGGGTTTCGTCCGCGCGTGCCCGCGCACGCGCTTCACTCGCCCGGGACACGCCGAGTGTACGCCGCGTGGCCATGATGAACGACAAACCGAGGTCCTGTGTGGCCGGTCTCACAATGATGTCGGCACGATTGGGTTATCTTTCCCGCAGGCGATCGGAGCACATTCTCGGAGGAGAGTGTCATGAGGAAGATCGGGCTCACTATCGCGGCAGCTGCGGCGGTGTTGACCTCTTTCGTCGCTCCCGCGAACGCAGGATGTAAGTCGGTCACGAAAATTTTCGAATCCGGCTCACGTACGGTGACGCAAAAGATCAAGGTCTGCGACAATTCCGGTTCCGAAGCGAATGATTCGCAGGGCGGCAAAGGCTCCGCTTCCCAAGGCAACGGTTCGCAGAGTGGCAAAGGCTCCGCTTCCCAAGGGAACGGTTCGCAGAACCGTCGACCGGTTATCATCTTGCTCCGACCGGTCCCGGTCCGGCCAATCTTTGTCCGACGGGTCTTTATGGGGCCGGTGCTTTAGACGCCTTGCGTTGCGGCGCCGGCTTGGAAGGCTCGCGGGGGCTTACAGGCACCGAACCGCTCGTCGACAACGCGGGCCAATGCGAGCGGCGGAATGCGCTCCGCGGCGCCGCGCTGCGATGACCCCTACGCGCTTTTGCGTGCGGGCGTCTGCATCGCCTTGGCGACATCGCGGGTGCAGGCCATGAAGCGCTCGACCGCCGGGCTCAGGGTGCGATCCTTCAGCGTGGCCATAAAAACGGGCAGGCGCGACATCGGCAGCTCGACCGGCAGCTCTTTCAGTGCATAGCGGCCGGGATCAAACCGCAGAATCGAGACCGGCAACACCGTGATGAAGCGGCCGCTCATGCTCAAGAGGTTGCGCACGTGAACCGAGAAGGTCGTGACCGCCACCTGCGGCACCGGCAAACCCGCGGCGCGGAATGCCTCTCTTACGGCCGTTCCGCCCGGCGTGTCCGGGGCGGGCGACAGCAGCGTCGCGTCGACCAGCTCGGCAAGACCGATCCTGCGGCGGCGCGCCCACGGGCTTTGCGTTGCCGCGGCGAGACAGAGTTGATCGTAGAACAGCACCTCGTTCTGCAGATGCTCGACCGCGGCGCGCTCAAGCGACGCGGTCGACAAGGTCAGCATGAGGTCGACCGTTCGCTCGTGCAACTCGGCGTATCCCCGCAGCATCGTGTTCACCGGCAGGACGTCCAGCTTGACCTTTGGATAGCGCAGAGAGAAGCGCTCGATCACGGCGGGCAGGAGTCCCGCCGCCATCGACTCCGTGCATGCGATGCGGACCTCGCCGACCTCCGGGTCGGCGAGGAACTCGATATCCTTGACGCCCGAGCGCAACTCGTCGAACGCCGCCTGCCCCCGCCGCATCAGCGCGGTGCCGTAGATGGTGAGTTCGACCCCCCGCGGCGTGCGGTCGAGCACGGGCACGGCGAGCGCGTGCTCGAGCGCGGCGATCGCCTGCGAGACCGCGGACTGCGACATGCCGAGATGCGCGCCAGCCTTGGTCATACTGCCGTGCTGCACGACCGCGAACAGGATGTGCAGGTCGCGCAGCCTGATGCGCCGCCCGATCCGGCCGTCCCAATCGAAGGATTTAGCCATTAGCAGGCAGTAATGTCCCTATCGCAAAATAGCGCTTCTCCTTTTAGCAGTCCTGGCGGATTGTTCAACCTGACCGCGCGTACGCTTCATCCCGAGGGACGCCCATGCGCATGACGAAGGTTCGGACCAGCGCTTTGGTTGCGAGCGTCGTGATCGGCCTGGCCACCGCGACGGCGGCAGCCGCGGAGACCTGGCCGCAGCGCCTGGTGCGCGTGTTCGTGCCCGTCGGCGCCGGCAGCGCCACCGATACCGCGGCGCGGATATACGCCGACCGGCTCTCAGAGCGCTGGAAGCAACCGGTCGTGGTCGAGAACCGGCCGGGAGCCGATGGGCTGATCGGGGTCAGCGCGTTCATCGCCGCCCGTGACGACCATGCGCTGCTCTTCTCCTTCGCCGCGCCGATCTCGGTCTATCCGGTGGTGCGTGAGAAGCTGCCCTATGATCCGGCGCGCGATCTGGTTCCGATCTCCTCGGCCACGGATTCGTTCGGCAGCCTTGCGGTGCCGACCTCGTCGAACATCTCCTCGCTCGCACAGCTGGTGGCCTACGCGCGCGCACGACCCGGCAAGCTCAACAGCCATGCCACCTCGGGCGTCTTCCCCTACCTGCTCGCCGGATTCTTACAGAGCGAAGGCCTCGACGTGATGCAGATTTCCTATCGCGAGCAAAATCTCGCGATGCAGGACCTGGGCGAGGGCCGCCTCGATCTCCTGATGACCCCCGTCGGCGCCATTCTGCCGGTGGTGCAGGCCGGTAAAGCCAGGTTTCTCGCCGTCACCAACAGCAGCCGCTCGCTGACCGTGCGGGATGTCCCGACCGTGCACGAGGCGGGTTATCCCGAGCTGGCCTTCGAGGGCTTTCAAGGCTTCTTCGGCTCGCGCGGCATGTCCGCCGAGCTGCGCGACCGCATCGCCGCCGACATCGGCGCGGTCGCCGCCGATCCCGTTCTCGTCGCTCGCCTCGACGCGCTCGCGCAACTCGCGCACGCGACCACGTCCACCGAGTTCGCCGGCATGATCGAGGATCAGCGGACGAAGATTGCAGACATCGTCAGGCGCACCGGCATGAAGCAGTAGACGCCGCTTACCCCGAGCGCAGGACGAACTCGTAGCAACGACTGACGGCCGCTCAACGCGCCTGAACGGGCGCGCAGGGGAGCTCGTTTGCCCGCGGCCGCCCGATTCGAGGAGCGCCATGAGCCGCGCAGTCGAGAGGCAGGTGCTGATCGTCGGGGCCGGGCCGGTCGGCCTCACGCTCGCAGCCGATCACAAGTTTTCTGCCCATTTGCTCCAAGTTCGTCGGGCTCGCGGGCGCTGACGTTTGACAGACGCGATGACCTTCGGTTATCGTCTATGAAACTGCGTTTCATTAGATGAAACATGCCGAAGACCCTCCTAGCCCGTCGAGCAAGAAAGTTAAGGCTCGAGGTCGCAGGTCCCGCGACCGAGACCGTCGACCTGTCGCTGCGCTTGTTGGAACGACTCGCAAGTTCGCGAGAGCCCATAGGCGTTTCGGACCTGGCCCGCGAGTTTGGGTCTTCGAAAGCGACTGTCTATCGTCATCTTCAGGCTCTTGTGCGCCACGGTTTCGTGCATCAGGAGCCCACGACGATGCGCTACGCGGCAGGAATCAAGCTGTTCATCCTCGGCGAGCGCCTTCGGGAGCGTTTCGACATCATCGCCGTCGCACGCGAGGACATGGCGCGGCTGCGGGAAGATACCGGCCAGCCGGTGACCTTGTCAGCGCTGATGGAGAACCAGGCCGTCGTCCTGGAGGTCGTGCAAGGGCAAGCGATTGTAAATTTCGGAACGCAGCCTGGAACCGTGCTCGATCTTCATGCGAGCGCCCACGGGAATATCGCCCTGGCGTTCGGTCCAGAACATCTCATGGCCCATTGCCTTGCCCGGCCACTCAAAGCCTGGACTCCGCAAACGATCTGCTCACCAAGCGCCCTTCAGCGCGCCATAGCGCAGGTGAGAACGCGCGGCTGGGCCACGGCCCCCAATCGGGTGTTACAGGGAGTGAACGGACTCGCTGCCCCGCTCTTCAATCACGCTGGTCATTATGCAGGGGCAGTCGCTATTGCGGGCTCCATCCAATACATCCCTGCCTCGCCCCCTCCAAGCCAGATCAAGGCTGTTACGCACGCGGCGGAACGGATTTCCCGAAAGCTCGGATGGAAAGGCCGATGAGCGGGCACGAGCAATGGCACCTGACCTCGGAGGCGGCCGAACTGTATGAGCGTTATGTCGCCCGGTACATCCTCGGTCCTTGGGCACCTTCCCTCGTCGATGCCGCTCATGTGACTGTTGGTGAGCGCGTGTTGGACGTCGCTTGCGGGACGGGCGTCGTTGCTCGAATTACGGCGCAGCGTGTCGGTCCCACCGGACGCATTGTTGGACTCGATCTGAATCCCGGAATGATCAGGGTCGCGCAATCCCTCCCGGCACCGGTTGGTGCACCGATCGAGTGGCTTGTGCGCAGCGCCGTCGATCTTCGATTGGAGGCTGAAAGCTTTGACGTCGTTCTTTGCCAGCAGGGACTTCAGTTCTTTCCTGACAAAGCGCTCGCGCTGCGGGAGATGCGACGCGTGCTCCGTGATAACGGCCGTCTCGCACTCAGCGTGTGGAATAACGTCGGACTCTATAACAGCGCCGTCGGTGAAGCGCTCGTTCGATTTGTGGGCAACGAAACAGCCGTCCGCTTTTGCGCATCGCGGCAAGCACCTGCCAGAGAGGAATTGGAACGTCTCGCAAGAGAAGCGGGCTTTTCCGAGGTAGCAGTGCACGTCGATCGGATGGATGTCCACCTCCCGAGTCTGGATCAATTCACGCTGCACCACTTGGCAGCGACACCGATCGCGCCCGTCGTCGCTGCCGCAGCCCCTGAGACACGCGAGAGGCTTGGAGCAAGCGTCATGGAGCAACTGCAACGCTATGCCGACGAGGATGGGGTGACCTATCCCGAAGAAACACATGTGCTGACAGCTCGCGTCCGATGACCTCGAAGGCGTCCGGCCCTGAGGAGGCGAATATGCAAAACGTTCCGACGTCAGCTTTTACCGCGACATGCTGCCCGAGCTATGCGAGGCGCATGACTGCGCGCCTGCTGCTCGCGTCGCTCGCGGTCGTACTCGTCGCCGCGGCATCCGGGCCGGGACATGCCCAGTCTTATCCCGAGCGGCCGATCAAGATCGTCGTGCCGTTCCCGGCCGGTGGTCCGACCGACGTCGCAGCCCGGCTGGCCGCGCAGTCGCTCTCGTCCCAACTTGGTCAGAACGTCGTCGTAGAGAATCTTGCGGGGGCAGGCGGCAGGATAGGCACCAAAGCGGTCGCCGAAGCGAAGCCGGATGGCTACACGCTGTTGTTGGGCGGTACGAACATCAATGCAGTTGCTGCGTGGCTCTTCTCGAATCCTGGTTTTGATCCGATCAAATCCTTTGCCCCGGTCGCCACGCTCACGGTTGACTTGATGGCGCTAGCCATATCGCCACAGGTGCCCGCGGACACATTTGAGCAGTTCGTCCAGCATGCGAAGAAGAATCCCGGCAAACTGAGCTACGGTGCCCCTCCAGGAATTTACATTCATTACGCTGCCGAGTTCTTCAAGGCCAAGACAGGTACGGACATCGTCTTTGTCCCTTACAAGGGCGCCGCTCCAATGATCACGGACCTGCTCGGTGGGCACATCGATATGCTCTTCAACAACAGGTCCACCCTGCTCACGCACTTCAAGGCACGCAAGTTGAAGGCGCTTGCGGTGACAAGCGAAAGCCGCTGGCCGGAGCTGCCGGACACGCCGACCATGACGGAAGTCGGAATAGTCGGATTTCCGCGGGAAGTCATATTCGGATTGCTCGCGCCGGCCGGCACTTCGACGGCCATTATCGACAACCTCAACCATGCCCTCAACGAAGGCCTAAGATCTGCGGACGCGCGCGCCGCCTTGGCAAAGATCGGCATGGAGGCGAGGGCCGGAACGGCGCAGGACTTCGCCGCCGCGCTCGCGGTGCAGGTGCGCGAGTGGAAAAGCGTCGTCGACGCGACAGGGATCAAGGTGGACTGAACGTCTTGGCTGGCGCGCTCGTCATCGCTACGTCAACGCTACCGGTCTTCGATGAAGCAGGGGGAGCAGACGCGCGGCGTGCCGCCGGCCGCCGCCACGTGTGCAATCCGGCTCCGCGATTTTCTGGTGCTGGCGCGCCGTGCTTACCAGGTGATTACCGCGTCAGACCAGTGGTCACGATTCGTTGTTTTAGAGATTTCGAGAACATTAGCGATTTCAAATTGGTGCCCCTGGCCGGACTCGAACCAGCACAATGTTGCCATTACCTGATTTTGAGTTAGTGGCGACCACTTTCGCTAACGTGTTGTGCGGACACGCGTGGCCGCCGGGAGTGGCGAAACGGCGCGGAAAGTCCCTGAAATCAATTGACACCCCCTGACAAGTCTAGCCACTGTTATGCCTGCGTCTGCCAATCTCGCGCGGACACGGAGCGGACACATGGGCCAGAGACTGACCGACAAAACCATCAAGCTGCTGCCCGCTCCCGCCCGCGGCAATCGCGTCTTCTACGACCTGGAGGTCAAGGGCTTCGGCTGTCGGGTGACTGCAGCGGGTGGGCGCGCCTTCGTCGTGAACTATCGCCGCAAGAGCGATGGGCTGGAGCGGCGTCTCACCATCGGCTCGTTCCCCGACTGGAGCACACCGGCGGCCCGGGAAGAGGCCAAGCGACTTAAGCGGTCGGTCGACGGCGGCGGCGACCCAGTCGGCGATCACAACGAGCTGCGCGCCGCGCCGACGGTCAACGACCTGTGTGACCGCGTCGAGCTCGAGCACCTGCCGAGAAAGCGAGAGAAGACGCAAGCAGACTATCGGGGAGCCATCCGGGTACACATCCGGCCCACCCTTGGACCGCGGAAAGTCGCAGCCGTCACGTTCACGGACGTGGATGCACTGCACCGCGCGATCACCCAGCACGCGCCCTATCAGGCCAACCGCGTGATCGCGCTGGTGTCGAAAATGTTTAGCCTCGCGGTCAAGTGGGGCTGGCGGATCGACAATCCGGCCCGGGGCATCGAGCGCAACGACGAGGCCAAGCGGCGTCGTTACCTCAGTGGCGAGGAGCTCATCCGGCTCACGGTCGCCCTAGCGGCGCATGCGGACCAACAGGCCGCCAACATCTTCCGGCTGCTGTTATGGACCGGGGCGCGGAAGGGGGAGGTTCGGCAAGCAAAGTGGGCCGACATCAACCTCGACAAGGGCGAATGGACGAAGCCGGGGGCGACCACCAAGCAGCGAACCGACCATACGATCCCGCTGTCCGCGCCGGCCCGACAGCTCCTCGCTGGAATAGCGCGGACCGATTCGCCGTATGTATTCCCCAGCCGTCGGGGCGATGGTCCACGCGCGGCGCTCAAGGACAACTGGGCGCAGATCTGCCGGGCCGCGAACATTACTGGCCTGCGCATCCATGATTTACGGCACTCCTATGCCAGCCAGCTCGCGAGCGCCGGCGTGGGTCTCCACGTCATCGGCGCGCTGCTGGGGCACACCCAGCCGTCGACCACGCACCGCTACGCGCATCTGCTCGACGACCCACTGCGCGCGGCCACCGAGCGCGCTGGCGCCATCCTCAGCGGCAAACCGAAGGGCGGGGCCGTTCCGCTCGGGCGGCGGCGATGACGTCACCGAACCGGGCCAAGACCGTCCGGCGGGAGGTCTACGTGCGGCCGGGGCTTCGGTCATCGGCCGAAGTCTACCGGGAGCTCGGCACCCCCACATTGCGTGGTCAGCTTGTTGCGCGCAAACGCAGGGCCTTCGCTGTGCGTCCCGATAGCGGCACAATGGAAGAAATAGACCCGCAACGCTTTTGTGCCGAAAGCGCAACTGAGGTGCTCGAGTGCGGCTTTTATTTTGAGTATGGCGGGAGGTGGGAATACAACAGCGATGACGAGCGCGTGCGGGCCGAGGATTATCATCCCGTGTTCGTCGTGGTGACGGACCAGCCATCCGCGCCCGCCGGGACTGACCGGCCCTCGGCTTCGGTCGTCGCGATGCCCGAGCACATTTCGCCGTTCCTGGAGTTGATGATCGAGGCCGGAAAGGAATTCAAAATCACCGCCGACACCGCGCCGGTCAAAAAGGTTCTCACGGAATATTTCGAAAGCAAGACAGTAGCGGGCAGGCCCGTTTCCAAGCACCAGGCCGCGAGCATGGCAACGCTCGTCCGCTGGCCGGAGGCGATGAAGGGCGGCAACCCAAAGGGTTGAACCCTTCAACCCCTCGGGCGTGAACTCTCCTCTACCGGGCGCAAAAAGAGCAGCAATATCAGGGCTAACGAGAGGGGTTAAACCCTTTGACCCCTCTGGTCGGAACCCTTTGCACGTTTAAAACGCAGTTTGTTTGAGCCTTAGTCGCTGTCAGCGGTGGCCTTCAATCGCCACCAGGAGACAGCGCAATGTCATCAACCTCTGCCTGCATCCTTGAGGGCTTTATCAAAGAAGACGAATGGGCGCCCGCCAACAAGGTCAGCAAGCGCACGGCTAAGCGCTACCGCGATGACGGGCTGCCTTACATCGAGTGGGCCGGCTTTATCTGGATTCACCAGCAAGGCGCCCGCGAGTACCTGTCCGCCAAGATCAGGCGGCGCCGAAACCCCGCACGACAGCGCGAAAAATCCGCACGGGCCTAGCGGCCATCGTTGAAGGAGAGAAGCCATGATTACCGTACTGCAGCTCCCACGGTCCAGCAGCTCAGTGATGTCCTGGACCGCGCCGGCAAGACGATCGGCGGCGCTCTCAATCTCGTCGACGAGGACCCTCCAGGCGGGGCTGTCTGCGTCGCTTCCCTGCGGCGCGGCTTGTATTCGCGGAAGAACGACCGCCCCGGCCCGTGCCGACCGGAGGCGATGACGTCAAGGCATGCGGCCGCCGCTCCTGGCAGGGAGCCGACGGAGCGTTGCGGCGAGGCCTGAAATACCTGCTGCGATACTGCGGATTACGATGCGTCTCCGTACAGCAAGAGGAGCCCGGCAATGGCCGAAAAACCTGATATCAAGTTGGTTGAGACCGAACCCACCAGTGTGTTCGATGACATCGAGACGCTGCGCAAGACCGCCACCCTCAAGGTTTCGCGGCGGGTTGTCCCGGTCAATGTGGCGGTGCGCAAACCACCAAACAACGTCTACTTCCGTGTTCACGATGCGCCGGCAATGGCGCTCGATGCCTCGGTACTGATCGGTGATGGCGGCTCCGACGATTTCTATTTCGTCGCGCCATCTATGCTCAACCATCACGTCGTCCTGCCGCGGTTGCGTAGGGTAACGATCGCCACCGTCTATACCTGGCCAGGTGGGGCAGTGTCGCTATGGCCGGTGCCAAACGTCGAGGAAACCCGCGTAGCATGCTGGAAAAGCGCACGGGCGGCTTTCGAGCTGGCGAAACAGCAGTGGGTGCAACTGTGCTGGAACAACGACTTGCGCGATTACGATGTAACGGTAGCGGAAGGGATTAACACCGAACCAGTTTGGCCAACCGACAAGACGCTGCGTGACCTGTTGCGGCTTGGGTTCACCGACAAAACCATTACCAGCGCGGAGCATCCCTATGTCAAACAACTCCGCGGCCTTGCCGACTAGCTTCGACCACTACCGGGAAATCTGGAACCACGATTTTGAGTTTCGGCAGGACGCCAACCACTGCCCGGTGCCGGTCGCGATGTTTGCCAAGGAACATCGCACTGGCGCCAAGATAACGATGGACCGGGCGCAATTACTCGCCAGCACCCGCGCACCTTTCGATACCGGACCAGATACCTTAGTCACTAGTTATTCAATTGTCGCCGAGCTTTCTTGCTTCCAAGCTTTGTCCTGGCCAATGCCGCGAAACCTGTTGTGCAGCTATTTCGAAACCTCTGCCGTCATCAACGGTCACGACATCGCTGGACTGACAGAGAAGCGGCCCAAGTTGGTGGAGGCTTGCGAGCTGTTCGGCATCCCGCACATCGACGCCGCCGACAAGGCGCACATCATCGACACCATCGTGAGCAAGGACGAATACAGTCCGCAGGAGTGGCGAGAGATCGTCGCCATGAACCAGCGCGACGTGGCGCAGGAGGCAGCGCTATTGAGCAAGATTGCCCCCACCATCGATTTGCCGGCGGCACTGTTCCGTGGCCGCTACGCCAAGCCGGTGGTCGAGATGGAGCACAACGGCATTCCGGTCGACGTCGAGTTCTTGCACAACGAGCTCGAAGCGAATTGGCCGGCGCTGCGCATGTTCTACATCCGCCGCGATGACGAATTCGGTCTCTATGACGATAACGGCTCGTTCTGCACCAATCGGATGGAGGATCTAGTCAAGGCGAAGGGCTGGACAACATGGCCGCGCACCGCCACCGGCAAGCTAGAGCTCAAGAGCCGCACCATCGGCAAGCAGGCCCGGCACCATCCCGAGCTCCGGAAGCTGCAGAAGCTGCGCGACACCGTGGCCGAGCTCAGACTAGGCGCCTTCCTCAACACCGTCGGCGCCGACGGCTGCAGCCGCATCGCCATCATGCCGCTGTGGACCCGGACCGGACGCAATCAACCCTCGGCGCGGAACAAGGCGTATCTGCTGTCGTTGCCGTCGTGGACCCACGGAATGATCCGACCTCCGCATGGATGGGGCATCGCCGCGCTCGATTGGTCGGCGCAGGAGATCGGCATCGGCGCCGGGTTATCCGGCGATCCGGCCCTGCTCGCCGACTTTGCGTCCGGTGATCCGCATATGCGTTTCGCCATCCGTGCCGGGCTGGCACCCGACGGGGCGACCAAGCACAGCCATGGACCCGTGCGCGATGCGGTCAAACCGATCAGCCTCGGTGTGAACTACGGAATGTCCAAGTATGGGGCCGCTGCCGCCACCGGCAAATCACTGGTATGGGCGACCGAAACCCTCGCCCGCCATCGCCATGCCTATCCGGTATTCGCGCAGTGGCAACAGGACACGGTCGCCCAGGCGCAATTCGACGAGCGCATCGTCTCCCCGCTGGGCTGGCCGATGGCGGTGCACTCCGAAACTAACAAACGCACGTTGCTGAATTACCTGCACCAAGCCGGCGGTGGCGACTGCATGCGACTCGCCGCGATCGCCGCGCACGAGGCCGGGATCACGATCCTCGCGGTGGCGCATGATGCGTTCTGGATTGCCGCCCCGTTGGGCGATCTCGAGGACGCCATCGCGACCATGACCGAGATCATGTTGCGCGCGGGAAGAGCCGTCGCCGGCATCACCATCCCGGTCGAGCTCGCCGCCGTGGTGCGCTGGCCACAGTGCCTCGGGGACGTGCGCAAGCCGGACGCCAAGGGGCAGGCGATGTGGACTGAGATCAAGGGCTTGCTGCAAGGCGAGCTGCAACGAGTGAGTGCATCATGAAACGACGATCTAAACTCCATTTGGTCGGGCAGTCGCTCGCCGACATCTTCGACGACCTGGAGCAACTTCGGGATGACTTCAAGACGCCGCAGCGGCGCCGGCCGCGGTCACAGGAAACCTTCGCCCGCATCCCGCACGATAAGGCTTTAGCCCTCAAGATTTCCGGGACGGCCTGGAAGGTGCTGGTCGAGCTCGATCGCATCATCCTGAAGGGGCGCGGGCAGAACCCGGTGCGGTTCTGGAGCCCACGACTACGGAAGGCGGGTATCAACAAACAGTTGCGGGCCAGGGCTCTACGCCAATTGGAAGCAGCGGGCGTGATCATCATGCGGCGGAAGTCGAAAGGGTTGAGCCCGTGGGTGTTCCACACCTGGTACCCTAAACAGCCGGGATGAGGTCACGGTGTCGTTTTGGACACCCCCCACGGTGTCGTCTTGAACACCGTAGGGTGTCGTTTTGAACACCCCAGTCCCTTCTCTATGTCTCTGATCTGTATCTCTACTAAGATAATACCAGGGACCTATATTATGAATGGAACACCCAGGGAGTAGGTACGAAGGTGCCCTCCGGATTCCCGCCAAACAATTTGTTCTGAAAAACATTCAGTCAGCCGCCTAAGCTTTTGACCGACGGCGCGGAACGGGGCGAAATGAGCTATAATCCCTGGTGAGCAATCAGGATGAGCAGCGGTCATGCCAAAAGGTGGAGCGCGCAGAGGCGCGGGGCGGCCCTATGGATCGGTCAACAAGCGACACAAGGTCGAGGTTGATGACCCCACTGCACTAATGCCCGTCGAATGGATGCTTGCCGTCCTTCGCGATCCCGAGGCAGAACAATCCCGCCGCGATCGCATGGCTGAAGTCGCGGCCCCCTACCTACACTCCCGGCTCGCTACTGTCGGTATCTCAGGCACTGGCATTGCTCCTGGCGGCGACACCTATATTACGCAGATTTTCGCGGTGCCGCGCGGTGGTACGGTCGACGTGAGAGAAGGCACGATCACGGTCGATGGTGCGGCCATTAGTCCTGCGCCGGTGAACCCGTACGAGGGCACGCCAGCGATTACGAATCAGTTGCAGTCGACGCCGCCGGCGCCGCTCCCGGTGATCGACGTCGCAACCGACAACATCACCCGATTGGACACATTCAAGCGCGAGCGGGACGAGCCGTCCGCCTAGAACCGTTCCAAGCTGATCGACCGACCCCCTTTGCACAAGTTTGTAGTCATGAAAGATTTCGCTTGCATTGTATTTCCGGGCCTCTATGCCTTGCACATTATTGTTTCACATTGTGGAGGTTATGATGCTCATTGGATATGCCCGGGTCAGCACGGCGGAGCAGTCGCTCGACGCCCAGCTTGCCGAGCTGACGGCGGCCGGCTGCGAACGGGTTTTCAGCGAGAAGCTCTCGGGAGCTCGGGCCTCTGACCGGCAAGCGCTGCAGAAGCTCTTGAAGCAGGCCACCCACGGCGATGTGGTCGTGGTCACCCGGTTGGACCGGCTGGCGCGTTCCACCCGCGACCTGCTCAACATCATCGAGGAGTTCACCCGCGAGGGTATCGGCTTCCGGAGTTTACGTGAGACGTCGATCGACACGACCAGCGCGACGGGGCGGTTGGTGCTCTCGATTTTGGGTTCGATCGGCGAGTTCGAGCGCGAGCTCATCACGGCGCGGATGGACGAGGGGCGCAAGCGTGCCGTGGCCAAGGGCGTCAAGTTTGGCCCCAAGTTCAAGCTCAGCCACTACCAGAAGCAGGAGGCACTCGCGCGGCTGGCGGCAGGCGAGACGCAGGCGGATGTGGCCCGCACCTATGGGGTGTCGGCGGCGACCCTGTGCCGGCTGCAGAAGGGGGCACCAGCACCATGAGCGCACCCCACATCCCTCCGCCGGTCGCAGCGGGGCGACCCTGCTCGCCCTCGCACGCGCGTGAGTTCGCCCGCGGCTTCCTCCGCGGCCGCTGACCCGGGAATCCCGTTAGCTCCACGAGGCCAAGGGCGAGGGCGGCACGCTCTCTCGGTTCTTGCGGCCCTGCGATTTTTTATCAACCCGGCGCGATTTTTTGCTGGGGAGTTATGATTTTTATTCAGCAAATGTGCCTATAGGCACAAATCTCGCGGGGCGGCGATCTCGCGCTCTGGCTATTTGTGCTTTCGCCGTTGCGGCTTTGGGGGTGGTAGGGCGGCTTCGCGGCGTTCGATCTCACGCATAACGAGCTCCCGCACGAAGGCCATTTTCTTTTCATCCTCGCGCAACACGGCGTTTATGCGCGCGAAGGTCCCGCGGGCGAACTTCACGCCCATCCGCTCGTGCCAGAGCTTAGGCCGTCCCATGCGGCCAAGATTAATTGATTCTCGGGGTGCTGTCATTTTTCGTGTGCCCGGTAAATTGACCCCCGGGGATAACGTGTGTACGGTATAAGTATCGGGCACACAATACGTGAAATGCCCTAGGCGATCACACGAGGATCGGGAATTAAATTACCAACAACGGATACCGCACCAATGAAATTGCTCAGTAGCTACCGGCCGACCGTGCCCGCTACGGCAACGCCGCAGAACAGCAACCACGGTTCAAGCCCGGGCCCTACCCCGGCCGTCGCTCGCCCCACCCGCAGGCCCCGCCTGCCAAAGGACGCGCATGTCTCGTTCAGCACCAATCCAACCGAACTCTACGTTTCGTTGACCATCACCAAAATCGAGCACATCGAAGCACTGATGGAAGCCCTTCACATGTATGCGCCGCAAATTGAATACGGCCGCCGTCGTGATGAGGACTGAACCATGGACTCGGTGATGACCTGGATCGAGTCCAACAAAGCCATCTGCTGGGCTATCTTCTGGGTCGGATGGTTCTTCCTCAGCCCAACAACAATCATTCCCGGCGCCGTCGCCGTTGGCGTCGGCAACGTCATCTACAAGGAGCGCGCTCTAAACCTCGTCACCATCTGCGCCGTCTATCTCGGCGTGATGGGATACTTGCTGCTCGCACACGCCATCACGGACTGGCCCGAGAACGTCCGCCTCTATATGGGCTTCGGCGGCATCTTCTCGCTCGTTGTCCTCGGCAAGCGCTTCCCGATGTTCGGATACTTCCTGATCATCATGATCGTCAGCGCGTTCTCTCGCGGCAGCGGCGGCCGCTACCGTCGCAGGTGGTGAATGCGACCGACCGCCGCCGACATTGCCGCTGCCATTGAGCTCGTGGAGGCGGGCGAGTGGGTCGATCCCGCCCGTCTGGCGTCGACTTACTGGCGTTGCGAGCTCTACGATCCCGAGAACAAGCGCGTCGCCGACGGCGTCGCCGACACTCCTGGCGAGGCCATGGGCCTGGCCTGGATAGCCGCCTGGTGGCTTGATGCTCTCATCGATCAGCACGTGCCGTCTGGCATGCCGTACGAAGTCCCCGAGGGCTGGCGCTTCGAGCTCACGCCCCCCGACGAGCTCTGACCACCAGCACCCAGCCGGCGCAATTCTTGTTAGCGATTTGATGCTTGGGGCGAGGGCGGGCTTCACGCCGAGCTAAGAGCTTCACTCCCCCCAAGGGCTTCAGCAATCTGGCTGGACCATCGGCCGCAACGTGGGCCACCGAGGTCGGCGTTGGGGCTGAGCGGGAGTTGCGGATCGGCCTGCGCAGCGGCGAGAAAAAAAGTTCCAATGAGCGCGGTCGCACTGAACAGTAGGCGCATGCCAATTCCTTCAAGTTGCGGCGGGATGTGGTCGCGGCGGGATGCAATCGCTTAGATGGATTGGCGCGGACTGACAATGTCTTGGACGCTGTGGCGGGCAGCGTTCGCAACGGCGGCGCGTGCGCGAGATTATCACAAAGCTGCACGACGAAATTGTTGCTATTGGCAATGAGCCTTCGTTCCGACAAAAGCGACTAATCGACATCGTGCCGGTATTTGACTCCCCGGAGCAATTTGCGGAGTACTTGAATGGCCGGAAGCTAATTCATGAGTTCGGCTTTCAGCCGCGGTAAAAGTAGATGATGTAGTTTGATGCAGGATACGATCAATCTCACCGTGCGTAGACTTTTGGTGGCACAGAAGGCCAATGTGCGCGTTCCGTTGCGGCGGCACTCGACACGCGCTAAAGTCCAATACGCACTTGCAGTCCTTTGCCTGCACAGGGGGCGACGATGCCGCGATCCTTCCTTTATCTGTTCGTCCTTTTGGCTGCCGCACTTGCGGCGGGCGCAGCAACAGCTGCCGATATCAAGGTGATGATCTCGGCGGGGTTTTTCAATGTGTACGCGGATCTTGGTCCCGCGTTCGAAAAGTTGACCGGACACAAGCTCATCACTACGCGCGGACCCTCGGTTGGCGATTCACCGGAGGCGATACCGACGCGCCTCACGCGCGGCGAGGGAGCCGACGTAGTGATCATGGATGGGACTGGCGTCGATCTCCTGGACCAGCGCGGCATGACTCGCCCCGGCAGCCGCATGCCGCTCGCGGAGTCGTTCATCGGCATGGTGGTTCGAGCGGGTCAGCCCAAGCCCGACATCAGCACGGTCGAGGCGATGCGAAAGACACTCCTCGCCGCGAAATCCATCGCCTATTCGGATAGTTCAAGCGGCACATACTTGTCGACCATCGGGTTCAAAAAGCTCGGCGTCGCCGACGAGATCGTCGGCAAGACGCGCAAGGTGCGTGGACCGCCTTCGGGGGAACCGGTGGCTGCAGTCGTTGCTCGCGGCGAGGCGGAGGTCGGCTTCCAGCAGGTCTCCGAGCTAATTCATGTCCCGGGCGTCGATTTCGTCGGCACGGTGCCGTCCGACATTCAACCTCCGACCTTATTCGTCGGCGCGCTGCCGAAAAATTCACAGCAACCCGATTTAGCAGTTGCGCTACTTCGTTTCCTGTCCTCCGCGGAGGCGGCAGGCGTCATCACGAAAGCTGGACTGAAGCCGTTGGCGGCACGGTAAATAGGCGCTTTCATACTGCCAGTCCGTCGGAGCGGGGAGTTCGCGCGCGGTTTTTGATAGTCCAATTTAATCGAGCCTTATAATCCGATTATCGCGAGCCTCCGCTACCCGCTACTGCGCGGTAAGTACATTCGGCGCTGTCGAGACCACTCGGCGGAGGTCCGCGAGACGCATTACTCTTTGCGCCAAGAACGAGTAGCAGGCGCGGACGCAGTTCTTCCTTACAAGCGATCTCAGCCCGCTTGTATTCAACGCAATGGGGGAGTTGAATCCCCGCAATCTCCCGCGCTCCGGCGCGAAACCCGACGAGGACTTCATGGCGGAATACCTCCTGGTGAGCTTTAAAACCTGCCCGTGGGTGCAGCGGTCGGCGATCTCGCTGCGCGAGAAGAACACCCCGTTTGAGTTCCGCCACATCGAACGGGACAACAGGCCCGACTGGTTCCTCGCCATCTCGCCGCACAGAAAGGTTCCGGTGCTGCGTGTCGACGACTCAGTGTCGCTGTTCGAATCGAGCGCGATCAACGAATACCTCGACGAGACCATTGCGCCGCGGCTGCACCCGGAGGATCCCGTGCAGCGCGCCATCAACCGCGCCTGGACCGACTACGTGCCGACCTTCGCCGAGCACGTGACCGGCGTGGCCTATGCCGACGACGAGGCCGCCGGCAAGAGTTGCCTCGACAAAATCCCGGTAGCTTTCGAGCGGCTGGAGCGTGCGCTCGAGAAGCAGGGTGCGGGTCCGCTATTCAACGGCGCGAAATATTCGCTAGTCGATGCCGCCTATGCGCCGTTTCTGCAGCGCTATTTCTTCCTCGATCGCATCCGGCCGATCGGCCAGATCGCAAAATACCCTCGGCTGAAGGCCTGGGCCGACACGCTGATGAAACGACCGTCGACGCATTCGTTCCCGGAGGCCGAGTTCGAGCAACTCTACCGGGAGAACGTCAAGCGCCGGAAGAAGTGGCTGTCGCAGTTCATCGCCGACGTGGCGGTCGCGGCGGAGTAGCGCGGCGCTCGGTGTGCGTTGCGAGCATGGAGCGCATCGAGGAGTGGCTCTAGACCCGCAATAAGCCACGATAAAATCGTTCTGGAACGTTCCGACGTTTTTACGCAGCGCGGGCGGGATGGCAAGGTCGAAGCCTCAGCCGTGCCCGCGCGCCCCACGCACATTCCCGCCGCGGGAATTCGATTAGCGTGAGCCCGCGATCCCAGGCATCACCTGCAGTAGCGGATCGGGTTTGATTGAAATCTCTCCTGTGAAGGGGCGATCATGTGCGAGTATTAGCAAAGTTGATGCGGCTACCCCAGTCGCGAAGATTCCCATTGCCATAATAGAGGCAAGCCGGTTGTCGCTGTGGACCATGGCAATTGCAGCTAGCGCGCAGAACGCCTGCATGAACAGACATGCCCATTTGAGCATATTGACCTGCGATTCGCTTATGATGATGCGCTGCCGCCGCGCATCCAATGCAGTTTCAAACGCAGTGGCGATGTCACGTTGCGCGGTCTTCTGACCTTCGTGGCTGGGGTTTAGTGCGAGGGTCGCCTGCAGCGCTTCAGCAAGCACGCCGGGAATGGCCCTGAGGTTGGCTGTACCCTGAGCCATCAAGGGCCATTCCTGGGCTGCTACGTCTGCAATATAGCGGCGGATCAACTCACGAAGTTGAACTTGGAACTCGCTCGGAAAGCTAGTGGCGAGAATCGCGGCGCTTCTTAGCGCGCTAGCCTCGCGATCGATTTCCGCTCTAGCCTTTTCATTGTCTGTCCAGACCTGGGCGGCGGTGAACACCATGAAAAGACCGAAGATCACACCCAAGGGCGACAGCAAACCAGGAGAGATGGCCTTAAATGAGCGCGCTCGCTCGCCGACGGCAAAGACCGTTATCACTGCATAAATTCCTGCCGTGACCAAATATGTAAAGCCGAAAACTAAGATCGCCATCCAGAGCACTGGAAGACCATGCAGCCAGTCACTCATGTCCTTCTCCCGGGGGAAGTGATTCGCCACAGGCTGAGCCAAACCCGTATCTAAATCGTTGTCAGGTTCTTATCGCGGGCCGAGACCCGCACTTCCAGAGGGGTGCAAGGTCCCCTCCCGGGCAAATCCTTATCAGCACGGTAGCCTGGGGTCAGGTGTAGCGAGGCAATCTGCTACGTCGAAGCAGACCCGACACGTAGCCTCAGTACCCAGTCAGGAGGCGCGGGCAAATGCTCAGGCCGCACCGAAAGGGAATGCGTTGGCGCCAGCCCGGATTCGCCCACATTTGCGCGATGTCCGGATTGGCCCCTGTAAGCAAACCTCCGCGCGTCATCGCTGTTCGTCTCAGCTCCGGAGGTTGCCACCAAGCGCCTTATCACGGCCTCGGCAACCAAATTGCCGCCTCAAGGAGCGGGTAGTTCTGCGCGCGTTTCAGCTCTTTGGGGCATCGGCGAACGGGTCATAAGGATAGCCGGCATACATAAGATTGGCACCGGTTTCGCCCAGCAGTCCTTCGATCTTCTCGATCGTTCTCCCAATTACGCCGCCCGGCTCGCCGGCCTGAATCTGGCGCTTCAGCTCGAGGAGGCCCCGATTAGCGCTGTCGAGACGCTGCGCCAGGACCGTTGCAACGTAAAGGAGCGCGATCGGGTCGCCCTTGAGTAGGGTAGCAGCATCGGCGACGTGAAACTGGGAGGCTTCCAGCGCACGTACATCCGCCGTGTGCGGCTGATCCAGAAGCACGGAGAGTTCGCCGAACACGGCACCGGGCTCCGTCACCCTGGCGATCTCAAGGCCTTCCTTTACGACTGCGACCTCGCCCTCCTTAAGGATCAGCAGTCGGCCGGTTGTCGAAGCGGCGCTAAGCACGGTCTCGCCGGCCTGGTAGGTTACTACCGGAAGGGTGGCGAGCTTCCTCTGGAAAACGGCGATATCGGGAATCAGGGGCATGGGCATGTTCGGTCCTCCGTTCCTCCGCGTTGCGTCTCGCGTAGGACCGTAGAGTTTAGGCCGCGGCTCGCTGCGAGCTCCAGTGAGGCTTTGGCGCCCGCAGCTCAGTCCCCGCAGCTCAGCGCAGCGGCGATTCGAGCGTTCGCACTGGCTGCGCGCCGACCTGGTGGTTGCGCGCCCCCCGCGAAAACGATCGGTATGGATCTGGTTGCCGCCTTGGCAGCAGGTGCTGCAATGTTACGATATTCCACTAGCGTTCCCGGCCTTTCCCGGCCTTATCGGCCCGCCGCACGCGCCGCTCCCACACTCGCAAAGCTCCCAATGTCCATCCGCCGTCGCCCCCCGACAAAGGCCGGAAATTCCGCCATCCTGTGATGGCCATCACAGCGGGGCCTCCCAGGGTGAGCTAATTCACACCCAGAACTAAAGCTCAAACCCGACGGGAGGACTGAAATGACCGCCAAGACCGGACTGTTCGCAGTCGCCGCCGCCGCCGCGATCGTCACTTTCGCCGCAGGATGGGCAATCCCACAGAGCAAAGCCCGCATTCCCGGCGCAACGGTGCAGGTTGATACGTTCAAAATGATGACGACTGGGAAACAACTGCCTTCCGAGCACTTCGCAGATTATTCCTTCGTGTTCAATTGAGAGCCCGCTGAGTTCTCGGCGGGACATCCTAGGAACGAAAAGGTGGGGCTTGCCCCGCTCGGGGCCTTCACCAGAGGTTGTGACTACTCTGCAAAGGTGATCAGCAAGCCCCCGCATCAACGGGGGCGGCTGGCATTTGGTTGCACAGCGCGCGGGGACATTACATGCAACCCACGAACTTGAACTTGAAGGCGATTGCGCGCGATGCGACCCTGCGCGGCGATACCAAGGCGCTATTTCACGCGCTCGACCTGCTCGAGCGCGTAGTGCCAATTGCCACCTTCATGGACTTTTGCACCGAACTAGATGAACTCCGCCTGCAAGGGGCGCGCCCACGGCCGCACTGATTCGATTCCGGGCGGGGCAGGGGCTATATAGCCGCCGTTATGCCTACCGTTCTGCGTTTCATCGAGCCGTGCCTCCCGTCTACCGCAATAAGGGAGGCTCTAATGTCGAAGGTCACCGCTCTGATAAGCGACGAACGGCCTGTCATCCGCATCTACGGTGGGGACACCGACGATCATGTTGAGATTCAATTTGAGACCAAGAGCGATGCGAACGTTGCGGTCGAGCGGCTGAACGAGTTGTTCAAGACAGCGACGGGGTTAGCTCACCGGGTCGAGCCCTACCAGCCGACGGAAAAAGCTCGGACGGGGAGTACGAGACTATACTATCGGAGCTGTCACCCGTCACCAACCATGGTTACTTATCCGGTCATCGGGCCGCGGATAACCGTCTTCCCCGCGCGTCGCTCGGTCGCGTTGAAGGTGGCGATGGCATCGTCGAGGGCCGAGACGTTGCCGATGTTCGTCCGCAGTCGTCCGTCCCGCACCCGCTGGACGATCTCACTCAGTTGGGCACGATCGGACTCGACAACGAAGTCGACCGCCAGGCCGTCGGCGGGCCGCGCCTCGGTCGGCCCGACGATGGACACCAGTGTTCCTCCGGCTCGAATCAGGCCTGCGGACCGCTTCTGGATGTCGCCGCCGATGACATCGAGTACCAGATCGACGCCGCGGACGTCTTCCAGCGCGTCGTTGTCGAGGTCGACGAACTCCTGCGCGCCGAAGTCGAGCGCCTTCTGACGGTCGGCAGCGCGTCCGGTGCCGATGACGTAGCCGCCGGCCTCACGTGCGAGCTGCGTCACCATCGACCCGACTGCGCCGGCCGCGCCGTGCGCGAGGACGCTCTTCCCCGCCTGAAGACGGCCGTGCTGGAACAGTCCCTGCCACGCGGTGAGGCCCGAGATTGGCAGGCTCGCGCCCACCGTGAAGTCGACGTCGCCCGGCAGCGGCGCGAGGTTGCGTGCCTCGATGGCTACATACTCCGCCAGGGTGCCGTCGCGATACCAGTCGGCGAGGCCGAACACTCGCTGTCCTACCGACAGTCCCGTCGTGCCGTAGCCGAGAGCGGTGACCACTCCGGCCAGCTCGTGGCCGGGAATCGACGGTGTTCGGTCACGGTCGCGGCGATCGGTCCAGGTCGAGGGCCACGCCAGCTCAGTCGGGACGAATCCCGACGCATGAATCTGAACGATGACGTCGTTTATCGCCGCCGGCGGCTCGGGCCGCTCCACCAGCTTCATCCCGGCCGTTCCCGCAGCCTGGTCCGTCACAACGATTGCCTTCATGTGAATTGTCTCCTCGGTCATTTGTCTCTTTGGTGGAAATGTTGCGGCGATCGAAAGCCCGTTCGACATCTCATGCCAGGGGCCATGGGTAGTTTCCGAAAGCGAAGGTGGAACAGCGTGACCTCGCTTCTCGAACTGCTCGGTGCGGGGCAGGGGCTTGACCAGTGACACATCGGCGTCCACCACGTTCGCGGTCGGGCCGGCTGGAGCCCCTCCCCTGATCTACGCGAGCGCCGCCACGGTGGCGGCGACCAGCGAGACGGCGACAGCCAGGCCGACAGTCCTCGGTAATTTCATGGGGGGCTCCTTTGCTGCCCGCGCGCGGCACGGCGGCTCGGCGCAATAGCTTCAATCCTTGCCGAGGCGGCCGCGTGTGCCGGGTCAAGCCCGGCAATGACGGCTGCGTATCATCGCGTCACATGCGCCGATACCGCGAGCCATTTTCCGTTCTGCTTCGCCCAGCAATCGGTGTATCGCCCATGCGCCTGCTGCCCGTCCGGCGTGGTGTAGCTGGTTGCAGCGTGGATGATGGCGAAGTGGCCCATGATGCGGATCTTCACGTCATGGGCCTGCAGGTTCTTGATCGCGACTGGTTTCGCGGTCTGCTCAAGGAAGGCGGCGCGATCGACCAGCGATTTGTCGGGATTTGAGCAATAGAACTCCGGCGCCAGGATTTCATCGAAGCGCCTAACGTCGGAATTCTGCGCCGAGGCGACGAAGTCGAGATTGAGCGCGGTGAGTTCGTCGATGTCGTTGGTCATTGTTTTCGACCGGATGCGCTGCGGACGGAGATGCCTCGCCAGCCTGCGCCCAGGCGCTCGCTGGACCGCTGGCCAGAAACAGAACCGCTATTGCCAGCTCTCGCATGTGCGTGACCTGCCTAACTCTAGACGGCGGCGGCCTGCGCCTTCGACATCCAGCGGCGGAAACGTCGCCCGGATTTATCGCTGGGCGCGAAGGGCGGTCGTCGTCATGGCCGAGCAAGTCTTTAGGCCATCGGCGGAGGCTTGTTAAGCGCACGGCTTGTCGTGATTGTGGAGTTCTTGCCGTGTTTGCCACGGCGGCTCAACTCTCCAATGACTTGAGGTCATGCCCTGGCCGCCGAATGCTGCGGACGTTCCCGCCGCTGCGGCCTCCACTTGCCGTTCTGTTCCAAGCAGTAGCTGGCGATCGAGCATGTCACATAGCCGCCGGGCGTCGCGGGCGGGGGCGGCTCTGCAGCAGTGGTTCGGCAAGCGCAAGCGTCGGCAGCGCGGTCGCGATGATGATGGCGGCAAGCTTTGACATGCGCTGTTAATTGAGGCCGCGATTGGCCGATGCAAGTTTAATTCTTTGCACGACGAACGCCTACCGCTCGCCTCGCGCGGCCGGGTGGCAGCGCCGCTACCGGTCGTGAGGGGCGGCGCTTTCGGCTTCCGGCCAGCCGCCGGTGAGCCGCTCCGGCCGCCCCGATTCATAACGATTCAAGTCTATCCCAAGGACGTCGGCGGCCTTTTGCGGGCACGCTCGGTTTCGTCAAGCGGCGATCCTCCCGCCGCGTTAAGGCCAAACGGAGAGAGATCATGATGCACCCCCATTTGCCAGGTCCCTGACCGTTGGCTGTACCGGGAACTATTGCTTCGGACGTCCTTGATCCGGCGGCCTTTGGAGATTTGTCGGATAACCACCGTGGTGCCTCAAAGCCACCGATCGACCGCATCGTTTGGCTCCCATCGGTTTGCGGTCCAATCGTGAGATTGTTGGCCGCTCGCGCCTGATTTCAGAACATTTCAGAGTCGGCCCCAAGGACCGGCTTCCCCAAACCCCGGCAGGCTCATGATGCGTCAAAGCGCCCGCGCCCGGCGCCCGTGGGACGGGCTTTTCGACCTCCCCTCCACACTGCTCACAGCGGTAGGTCACGTCATCAACCTTCCGACCTGGGACGGGCTAAACTGAAGGCCCTCAGATCGATCTCTCGTTACGAAACCTTAACCCTCCTTTCGTAACGTAGGGTTACTAAACCCCTAATTGGTCTACGAATGCGCCATGGACAACAGTTCAAAAAGCGGCTGGGCCATAGCCTCCGACGGGATCCAGTGGATCCTACAGTGCAGGCATAACGGCCAGCAGAGATCAGTTTCCTTCGTCCACTCATCACGGGATGTTCTTGCCCGCTGCATGTCCGAGAACGGCGTCCATCCTCAAACCGCCAGCGAACTCCTGAAAGGCCTACCCCCGACCTTCAACGAGTGGTCGCGATTGACCGTTTGGAAATCTTAGCGGCAACGTCCACCGCTCGCGTCATGCCCTCACGTCGAGAACTATAGGCCGCACCATCTCGCATGTGTCGCACCAGGCGCGGGGAAAGCGCTCCAGTAAATCCATGATCTAACTCCATTCACTCGTTGGCCTACCACACGCAATCCCTTCGACATAAGGTGTCCCGGCACTCTATTGCCCTTTCCCTCAGAAATTGCAGGAAAGACCCCCGGCCCCGACTTCAAAAACTCGGGTAAAGAGCCGCGTTGTGTTTATTTCGACTGCGGTGCGCCGTCTTCCAGGTACTGCGGCCGCCATGCACTCCGAGGGGACACGTCATGCACGAAAGCCGTAGCAGAGCCTCGAAAACGCCCGCATTTCTTAGTGGGCTCATGGCGTACACGGGGGAGCCTCAACACGCAAAATCACGAAACGCGCGCTCTTTCGCGAGTTGCCGGACACGAAGCTGCATCGCAGCTCGCCGGACGCACATCGGGGGCGGCACACATGGCAAAGCGAAACTTTATCTTTGATGAAGGCAGCGTTGAAGCTGTGGAGCGTCTACGCAAACAAGACGAGGAGTTTTGTCGAAGGCTGCGAATAGCTGTTGAAATGGGCGATGAATTTTGTCCAACTACCGTAATCACGGCTCCCTGCACGAGCCGCCCCGTCTTGAATTATATGCGTACCGACTGATTGCGCGCCTCGACAGCGCAGTTTTCCACCGCGACCGCGGGTACACCCCATGCTACTGTGGGCACACTTTTGTCCACCAGGAGGCTCCGTCAGCAATGGGTGCCGGGGGCAGCTATGAAGTGTTTGGCGTGCGGCGCTGCGATGCGACTGATGGACGTTCGCACCGACACGACGACGGAATGCGGAATTGAGCGCCATACCCTCCGGTGTTCGGCCTGCGCCCATACTGCGCAGCGACTGATGCTCAACCGCGTGAGGATGCCCATCACGAACTTGCCGGTCGTCATTCCCCGCAACGCGACGAACATCGGCCTTCGGAACGGGCACCCCGCGGCCCAAAGCGCGTGGGCAAGCGCAATCGACAAAGTGAACAGGAAACAGTCCGATCTTAAGCAGCGAGCGGCGGCGACTATCGACTGGGGCTCGGTGGTCGAGAAGCTCAGCACCGCCCTCAAACAGCAAGCAGGGGCAGCGAGGGCCGCGGCGTTGGCGAGGACGCTTGAGAAGCTGCGCAGCCAACAGATGGCGCTCGATGAGCGAGCAGCCCCTTTGACGGCTGCTGACCGTGAGTTCGACCGCATCTGGTATGGTCAGTGCGCGGACGAGATAGCACCTAAGCCGGTTGCTTCGGCACCTGAGCTACTACGAGATGGTGGCACTACTTGAGAGTTCGCCCCAAAGAGTGCGCGGTGCTATCCGAATGACCGTGAAGGCCCATCAGAAGCGGTTCCCCAATCGCTCGCGTCCTCAATCACAGCGTCCGTCATCTCAAATGCGCTCGCTCTTGATTGGTTCTGCGCCGAGTGATCTGCTGTCCGCCAAGCCCGTAGAGCGTCAAAGATGATCTTTACCGACGCCGAAGCGGCCCCCGTAAGCGCCGTATAACGGACTATCTCTGCTCGGATGCGCTCCCCTTCTGATTGCAGGTGGTTTCTCACATCTTGAAGTTCGCTCATCAGATTGTCGATATCTGTAATTGATGTCATTCCGACCGAGCGTATAAGCGAAGCAAGCTCCTGGTCACGTTCGATCATCGGCGCCGAAAGCTGCTCCGCGCCATCGAGGTCCTGCACTTCCTGTTCGACGGCTTCGTTCGCTGCGAGAGGCTGGAAATTCGACAGTTCAATTTGCATGGCGTCCATTCCTTCGCTCGCGGGGCCTCGGGCCTTCACCTTGTCATCCGGTTGACCGAAGCCATAGCCACCGGCTCTGGCCGGACGGCGCCGGTCGTATGCGAGCCTGCGCCATTGCCTGCCATGCGTCTCGCTGCGCCCGCATGTCCTCAAGCGCAATCTTGAGGTCTGCCAGCTTCGCCTCGGCCAGCGTTACCCGATGCCGTAGGTCCAGCCAACGCATCTGCATGCCCGGTAACGATGCGCACGATACGGTTAACGATTGGCAAACGACTTCTTACCGAGGGGTCTGAATGGCTCGGATGACCCTTGCCTATAACGCTGAGCGCACAGACGTGCTCTGTGCTCAAATGAGCGGACTAATGCGGAGGCAATCTCTGCAGCACTTCCAGGCTCCACCAGACGAAATACGTGCCAATCGCAAAGCCGAGCGCCACTTTGATAAGCTGAATGACAAGTTCTGTTCGGCTCATCGCGGGGTCCGTCTCTTGCTACTTGATCCTGCAGCCAGCGGCCTTGCTCCTGCTGCCAGACCTGTGCAACAGCATCTTGCTCGTTGCTGACAACTCTCGGCAGCTCAAGGACGTGATGATGGTCTCGTCCTGTTCTGTAAGCACACTGATGGAGTAGGCGTTTCGGTCTTTGCACAACGCCTCCCACTCGTCCACGCCCAGGACGGTGCCCTTAAACAGAGTTCGGACCACTTCATCACACCGTCGGCCGCTGTCCATCAGCATGAGCGTGAAGGACGTGTTCCGCTCATCGTCGTCGAGTTCCAACAATCGCTGGCTCACTGGAGTTTGAGCGGAAGCCTGTGTGGCCCCCAGAGCAGATAGCAGAGCCGCGCACAGGGCGCGCTTTGTGGCGTGGCGAATGGTGACCTCCGCTTGCCTTCGATGCCTAAAGAACATCGGTAGTGCCCGGAAGCTAATTAACCGCTCCCCAGGGCTCTCTGAAGGTCTCTTCGGTTCTCGCCGCTTCTACCTGGACCACTGACGGCCAGATACTGTGAACATCCGTCCGAGCGCGCGCTTGAACACCCTCAGCCCTACAGAGCATCATAAGGTTCATTCATAAACGAGCGGTTTAGTGCGATGCGGTGCTTGGTCTGCAACGCCGAAATGGTTCTGATGGAGGCGGCCCAAGCCGACCCCACCACTCTACCCGGCTTTGAACACCGCACCTTCTTTTGCCCAACTTGCCGCGACGTTGAGCGGCGACTGGCGTATGCCGGTGCGAGAACACCTTCAGCCACATCTCACTTGGGTTCGCTCGCCGCCAACATCAAAATGGGACGTGCAAAGCCTCCCCAGAGTGCTTGGGGCAGAGCTGTTGAGAAGGTCCTCAGCAAGCAAATGGCGCTCAACGGACGCACGGCCGCTAAGAGACGCCCCGACAGCCCTTCAACTGTCGAGAAGCTCGGCAGGGGACACAGTGGTGGCGAGGAACGACCATCGCCTGCAAAGACCATCGACTTGGTTTCGGAACTCAATCGTATCTGGGACGACGAGCCCCGCAGCAGACAAGCCGCTTGAACCGCCTGCAACACCAAAGGTGGAATAAGCGCTGAGCGCGCGCATCCCAGGCGTCTGTTCGTCACACCTATTTCTTCCCTGTGTGAGCTACCTCACAGTCAATCGACATTGCTCGCGGCATGTTTGACCTGTCCGCAGAGCGCAAAGCGCCGCAAGGACACTCAAACAGACAGGTGCGACTGTGACGACAGCGACGCAATGCGCGGGGCTGGCCACGTTGCTCGCCCTAACCACCGCAAGCCCCTCGTTCGCGCAAACCCGAACGACAATGCCCAACGGCTATCCCTCGCACTACTGCCTTCCGACGACCGTAGACAGTGCGGAGGAGCAGAAGGTCTACTGCGAAGGCTGGCGTACTTTCCGCCAAGGTTGGTGAGGACGGGCTTTGTAGCAGTGGTGCGTCAAGCGCTGATGGCTAAACACGGATAGACGCGCTCATGAGCACTCGGGATTTCTGAGGAGCGCGCCAACGCTTGCGCATGGCAAATGAGATACCTGTCGCATTGCAGTGTGCTATCTTGCTGCCGTGCCGTTCATGATAGGGGGTCCGCGAGGGCGGAGCAATGAGCAAAGGCGAGCGGCCCCGAGCCCCAGGTCAGTCGCTTCAAAAGCCTGTTGCTCTGCGGCTAGGCGAGGCGGTGGATCACCTCGCCCAGCCCGTCACTTGCAGCCCACGCGCCGATGGGCGCAGCAAATGACATTCATAATATACGTCTAACCTCTTCTTTCGTCACCGGGGCTGCGTGCCAGGGCGGCTCCCTGGACTTTCCAAAGCACAACCCGCTCGTAGGGTCCGCTCGATCCAGTCAGTCCTTGAAAAAGCCCGCGAGCATCATGAACTCCAGAGCGAGTGAACTGAAGTGAGGTTTCATTTGCTCCATTTGTGCCGAGGTGGTGTGCGCGAAGAGCTTGCGGGCTTGGTCAACTGCTGACGCATAGCCTGCTTCTTCAAGGACAGTCGTAAGGACCACGCTGATAAGTTCAGCGCGCTCTTTCATCTCGGTCTGTAGCGACTGTTGTTGGTCGCCATCCGGAACGCTATCTGACATCGCGTGCCCACCTTGGCAAAGGACATCTATGGACGAGCTTACACGGGAGCAAGAGGAGGCGGTCGCGGCAACTGTAGGAGCGATCCAACGCATAGCGATGGCGATT
The DNA here is from genome assembly GCA_963835165.1 of uncultured Alphaproteobacteria bacterium. Taxonomy (GTDB): domain Bacteria; phylum Pseudomonadota; class Alphaproteobacteria; order Rhizobiales; family Xanthobacteraceae; genus VAZQ01. Next base: position 3,525 of record CAWIGD010000005.1, on the reverse strand, counting down.
GTAGCGTTGCCGAAAGAACAACGAACGGCGCACTATGCCCTGGTCCGAAGGCAGTTCGAGGCGGCGATCACCGAATTCGGCATCGAAGGTGCGATGGCACATGCGTGGTTAAGTAGCACGATAATCGGCATAGAGACGCTTGTGACCGAAATTGAGACTAGCGGCGGGGCTGCGGGCGGCACGGCTTAATGGAATTTGCCCGAATGTTCGATGATGTAGACCTGAGTGGAAGTCACAACGGGCGGTCTATCCAGATCAGTAATTTGCCGGATGTCTCTGTTCGGCATCGCCCGGTAAGAAAGTCCAAGATGTTAAGAAGCACGTTTGGAACACGTCTCCCCGCCACTAGAGAACGCACACCTAGCTCACGGGTGTTAGCGGACCTTCTTCGGCAAGCGCCGCCCGATCACTTCACCCTTGGCTGGCTGTTGTCCACCTTGCACCAGCGTTCGTTCGGCGTCGTCATCTTATTTCTTGGCATTCTAGCGACCGCGCCCATCGGATCGTCGGTCCCCGGCATTATGCTTGCAGCCGTGGCGGTCCAGATGATCGCGGGGATTCGAGAACCCATCTTCCCGAGATTCATCACGAACCGGTGGTTGCCGACACAATATCTTTTCCGCCTTGGGGATCGCGCCATTCCTGTCCTGCGATATCTTGAGAGGGTAGTTCATCCCCGCTGGCCAAGGGCTTTTGAGACGGCGAGGCGCTTTGTCGGCATTGTGGTCCTATTGTTGACTGCCGCGTTGCTTCTCACTCCGATTCCCTTCAGCAATATACCTCCTGCGGTTTTGATCATTCTAATTGCTCTCGCATATATCGAGGAAGACGGACTTCTGCTTTGCCTCGCCTTTCTTGCCGCATTCATCCTGATAGGCATTGCATCAGTCGCAGTCTGGGGCACAATTTTCGGTGCCCTACTTATTAGCGACATCTAGCAATCCGGGGGGATGACGAATTGTGCTTAGGTCCGGGCAGACAAGCGGAAGGGGGTGAGAAATGGCGACCCGGAAGGAGAGGCGCGTCGCGGCCGGTTGCCATCCGGTTCACAGGGCTATGCGGCTGTGAAGGCTCGTAGATGGCCTCAATGTACTAGGCTCGATCCCGGTGCTGCCTTGCGTCCACAAACGGCACAGAGCTTCGATTGCTTGGATGCTGCAAGGCCGTCCCGCATCCACTCCAGCGCATGCATGAGAAGCATCTCGCGCGCCAAGGGGTCTTCCGTTCGCTCTGCGGCTTGAAGACAGTCCTTGGCGTGGTGCTCACACAACTCGACTTGTGATGACATCGGGCCAGCCTCGTGTGCACACCTAATGCCAGCCAGGGCGCAAGTTGGCGCAGTCCCGGCTGGCCTTCATAGGTGTTACCAATGCCCATTCGTCACGCGGAGTGGCGAGTGCGTTCAAATCAGGTCATTAAATTCTCGTCATACACGCGGGCGGAGCGGAAATGAGCCTCTCCGTCGAGCCCGAAATTGACCGCGAAGTCACCGGCGTCTTTCAAAAAGCCGTTGAACCTCGCCCGTCGTCGTTTGATTTTGCGATGAAGAGAGCGTGGCCAGTTAGCCCTCGAACGGTCTCATGATGACTTCGGCTCCTCAAGCTCCGTGAGCCCGTACCGCTCCCGCAGCGCCTTCGCGTCCTCGGTGCGGCCAAGCGCGTCGAGCGCGTCGGCAGTGACGCGCGCACTTTCCTTGGTCCAGGCGTGGTGCCGTCCAAGAAGTTTGTCGTGGGCGGCCAGCGCGGTGTCGCCGAGCGCCATCGCTTCGGTCGAGTGGCCGTCCATCCGCTCGCTGCCCAATATGGAAGCGCTGCTCACGCGCCGCGCATGCAAAAGAACATACCGGGTTTGTTCCGGCCAAAAAATGATGGGGGTCTCACCTGACCAGCGCAATCGGCAAGTACACCAAGAACAAAATCCAAGCGACTTCGGACGCGAATATGATCCCGATCAACAGGGACCATAGCGCCTTCACGCGGCGGCTTGTTTCCGGGTGGTTCACGGATAAGGACCTCGAGCAGCGACCGACATCGTACGCCCATTTTATTGCGATGCGATGAAACTGAGTTGCGCTGCACAATGCAAGAGATGGGCCGACGGCAGTCGTCCTAATTGCCGCGTGGGCCCTTTGATCGTCTCGAGCGCGGGACAGCGCCTCAGCGGCTCGGCATAGGTTGCCAGCTCCTCCCCCAAGACCGCGCGGCATTGGACGGCGCGGGAAGTGTTGCTGGAAGTCACGCTAGGTCGCCGTGACGACGCCGACGCCAGTTGCGAAGTTCAGTGCGGCTCGGCCCACCGTGTGTGTCCCGTGTCGGTGCCCGGTCCGATTGTGGTCCTGTGATTCGGGAAGGAACTGCGGCCGCACCTTCGCGTTGCGGCGCAATGACACCTTTTGTAGAAATCATATTTGCAGTCGGCCTATCGGTCGGGTTCGCGCTTGGATATGCCGTTCGCGCATTTATGTCCCATCGACGGCGTCAAGCCGCGAGACGACGACGTGCATTCGTCCGCTAGAGACGCGATCCCCAAGCCGCCCACCTCAATGTGTCGCGCGGTGTCGCGCGTCATTCGGTTCCAGTTCATTGGTGGGACAGGGCGACCGAGCCCGAGGCTTGGTTCGTCGGCCTCCGAGACCGCCTTTACCCACCTTCAACGATTTCCGTGTGATGCTCGCCGTTCCCGGATCGGTCGGCGGAATAACACGACAATGCTCACAGAACTTACAAAGCTCGCGGTTGCCAGCACAGCCGCGACGGTAATCGTATGGCTACTCTCACTTATACATAGCGGCTGTGTGCCGGATCATGTCGGGGACCTGATTAGGTTTGCAGCCTGCTAGTCGCGGCGCTCGGAGAAGCTCGGTCGGCCGAAGCTAACGGCACGACCGAACTGAGAGTGCGGAAACAGCTTGCGAAGGGCATGGGTACTTGAAGGTGGCCAAGTCGCTCGGCATCGGAAGGAGGGTCGTGGTCGGCTCACGTTTGTTTGCACTGTACCTATGTCTTTGGCGGTAGGATTTCCTGAATGCAGACTTGATCAATGAGGTGCTCACGACGCAGGTCAATCAAATGGGCTCGCTTTTCGTCGTTCGTTAGGTTCGCACCGACGCCGTTGACCATTACCATGACGAGAGTGCGATCATCCATATCGAGCCAATACGAGCGGCGGATGAGTTTATCTTCGCCGTCCCGAACGAATGGACTGTCAAGATCGGTTGAGAGATCAGGTTGGTAGAAACGGGCCATGGTTCTCTTCATGCGATCCCCAGCCCAGCAAGTCCATAGTCAACCGGATCAGATTTGCAACGATCTGCATCCACCCAATCTATTCGGCGATGTTGGATGCGCGTGCGGCGACCCCCGGTAGGGGGGACTGTTGGATTCTGGAAATTACTCATTCCCCCTCTCCCAAAAACCTGTCCAAAAACGGTTTCTGCCCCAGAAAGGGGGTAGCCTTTCTGTGGAAGGCGATTTTGCAAAAAAAATTTTCAGGTTATTCAGGCCGCTGTCACATTCGTCGCGTTGG
>CAWIGD010000004.1:0-45716 GCA_963835165.1 uncultured Alphaproteobacteria bacterium | reverse complement strand
TCGGGACGTGGGGGTCGCAGGTTCAAATCCTGCCACTCCGACCAGATACTCTCTGGTCGCGCTGAATTTCCACAAGTATCTGCAACCGTGCAGCTCTGGAGCGTCCCAGCCACGCAAGGACGTGTACAGACGCGAGTTGCGGATGCTGAAGCTTAGGCAAGACGGCAACGAGAATTTGTCGTGGCCCGCCAAGCGTCTCCCAGACGATGTCCGCGAGGACTACGCACGCGCGTAGGGCCCCCGCTTTGAGACGAAGTTCTTCGCACCGAGCGGTGCCAAAAGACACTGAAAGAGATGCCGGCGTCAGGCCGCCGCCGGCATGCCCCTGCCGCTACGCCGCCGCGGCGAATTCCGCCAGCTTCTTGCGCGCGTAGAACATGCGGGTCTTCACCGTGGCCGCATTGAGGCCCATGACCTCCGCGACCTCTTTGACCGACTTCCCGTGGTAGTACACGAGGTCGATGATTTCGGCGTGCCCCTGCGACAGCCGTGCCACGGAGCGGCGGAGAGCTTCTTCGCGGTCCTTCTTCTGAAGCAAAAGCTCGGGGTCGTCCGCAGGATCCGCGAGCGTGGACGTAAGTTCGTCGTTCAATTCTACGTCCGGGCGGCGACGCCGCGCCGAAATGGCCTTGTTGCGGGCGATGGCAAGGAGCCAGGTCGACACCGACGAATGCCCCTCGAAAGTGGCCGCTTGCCGCCAGACGTCGAGAAACACGTCGCTCAAGAGGTCTTCAGCGATCGCGTTGTCCCTTACCAGCCGCAGAAGCCAGCGATACAACACCACACGGTGCCGCGCGAACAGCGTGCGCATGGCGAGTTGATCGCGGTCCGCGATCCGTTCGATCAGTGCTGCGTCGGAAGACGTTCCCAGCGCCGCCGCCCGCTCGGACGGTGCGGCGGCCGATCTCCTTCTGGTGCATGTCATCGTCATGGAGGCATCCCCTAAAATCATCCCCACGCCCGCCTCACGCGGTGAGGCGGGTAGTTTGCGGCCACGTTGTCAAGCGCGTGACCAAGAATATACGTTGATGGTTAACGCTTCGCTTATGCGCCCTCTGTCCTGAATGATGGGCACACGGTTTCTATGCTTCGCCGGCGGCATCGGGCGTTCCCTTTGGCCCAGCTTCAAACCGGCTCCGGACACCCTTTTGACCCCGGCGGCAGGACCTCCGGTCCTCATTTCGGGCCGCTGCGATGACAAATCTGTGGGCTCGAAAGTCGATGGCTGCGCTCGGGCGGAGGCGGCAGAACCGGACGTCCGGGCACTGACGACCCATGGCGCTATCCCGCTGAAGCGCACCCTGTCCGCGATCAGCCTCGTAGCCCCGGGGATCGGGGCCACCGTCGGCGCCGGCATTTTCGTGCTGACGCAGCGGCGGCGGTGAATGCGGGACCGGCGATCGGCCTGTCGTTCGTTCTCAGCCGGGGACGGACGACCCGGGCGTCATCCTGTCGCCGCCGGTGCCCTTGTGCGGGGACATCGATGCCGCGTACCTTCACGCACAAGCTCGCGGATGCAACCGCGTCGCCGCAATCGTTTGCCGCAACGAGCCGGCCGCAGGAGAGAGGCGCTATGAAGTCACGTGGGAATTTGGTTCGTCTATTTGCGCTCGGGATGGCCGGTCTGACCTGGGCCGGAATTAGCGACGCCGCGGCGCTCGATTATCCGACCCGACCGGTGCGTTGGGTCGTCGGTTATCCCGCCGGTGGCACCACCGACATCCTGGCGCGTCTCATCGGCCAGCATTTGTCCGAAAAACTCGGGCAGCAATTCATCATCGAAAACAAGCCCGGCGCCGGCAACAACATCGCGACCGAGGCGGTGATCCACTCGCCGCCCGACGGCTACACCGTCCTTTTCGTCAATCCTGCCAACGGCATCAACGCGTCGCTGTACAAGAAGCTGTCGTTCACCTTCACGCGCGACATCGCGCCGGTCGCCGGCATCGCGCGCGTTCCCAATGTCATGGAGGTCAACCCCAACGTACCGGCGAAAACCGTGGCCGAGTTCATCGCCTACGCCAAGGCCAATCCGAACAAGGTCAACCTGGCGTCGTCCGGCAATGGCACATCGGTGCACCTCTCGGGCGAACTGTTCATGGCAATGACCGGGGTGAAGCTGACCCACGTGCCCTACCGCGGCTCCGCGCCCGCGCTCACCGACATGATCGCCGGACAGGTGCAGGTGCTGTTCGACAACCTGCCGTCCTCGATCGAGCACATCCGGGGCGGCAAGCTGCGCGCGCTCGCGGTCACCACCGACAAGCGCTCGGATGCGCTGCCGGATGTGCCGACCGTCGCCGACACCGTGCCGGGCTACGAGGCGAGCGCGTGGTTTGGCATGGGCGCGCCCAAGGGCACTCCGCCCGAGGTCATTGCGGTGCTCAACAAGGCGATCAACGAAGCGCTGGCCGACCCGAACATCAAGGCGCGGCTGGCCGAAATGGGCGGAATGCCGATGGGCGGCACGCCCGCGGATTTTGGCAAGATCATCGTCGATGAAACCGAGAAGTGGCGAAAGGTGGTCGAGTTCGCCGGCGCCAGCGTGGACTAGGTCGACGACGAGTTGCGCCGGGGCGCCGTGACGATCAGGCGCCCGGCACTTGCGAGGCCCGCCGGCGCTGCCTGATGGCCGGCGGGACGATCTGCGCCGCGATCCAGGCGGTGCCGACGGCGAATGGTCCGATCAGAATGAGGTTGTAGCGCGTGTAGTGGTTGGCGACGACGGCGTGCAGGGCGAGCATGACCACGGCCGGCGCCGCGTACAGCAGGAACAGCGGCTTTGACCGGCGCACGGCCATCACGCAGGCGCAGCCGAACAGCGGCACCAGCGCGAGGCCGAACCAACCCCCGACCCACATGCCGCACCACGCCAAAGGCAGACTGACCAGAAGATAGCGCCACCAGCGTTCGGCCATCTCGTCGCGGATCAAGCCCTTGATCAGTGGATCGAGCCGGCCGTGAGCCTCCACCAGTTGGTCGCGACGCAGACGGCCGACGTTAAAAAAGCTTCCGGGCTTGTAATAGACGAACCTTGCCATGGCTTGCGGGCCGAATGCCCAGTTGACCACGGGCTCGCCGATGCCCGGCAGGCAATATGGGAACGCGAGGACGAATTCCCGCGCCGTCATGTCGTCGAAGGCGAAGCGCTCGATCAGCGCAGCGGAGCCATACTCCTCCGTCAGTCCCCATTTTCCCGCCGAGACCGCGTTGCGAACGAGCCAGGGGCCGACGATCACCAGCCACGCGAGCGCGAAAGCGAAGCCATGGCTGAGGACCGAGCGCCATCGCACCGGCGATAACCAGATGTCATTGACCGCGATCAGTCCGATCACGACCGGGACCAGCACGACGAACGAGGGCCGGGTCAGGCACAGCAGCCCGAACAGCAATCCCGCGAGCGCGATCCTCGACAGGCGCGGCGCCTTCAAGGCCAGCACCAGCGCGAGCGCTGCGATGCTGTAGAGCGAAAACGTGACGCTCTCGGTCATCACGAATGAAAACAGGTCGGCATCGGGAAGAAGCGCAAGCGTTGCCAGGCTGCCCGCCAGCCAGAACACCGCGCTGCTCGTGAATATGAGCTCGGCGGCAAACGCCACTGCGAGCACGCCGAGCGCCAGAAACGCAGCGTGCATGATGAGCATGGGTCGTGCATAGGCGTCGCAGTCGGCGCTGTCGTGCACCTTATTGGTATCCTGCACGCTGCAATCGACGGCTTTGGCGAACCGGTCGTCGACCTTCGTCGCCGCGACGATGAGCCATGGATAGATCGGCCCGAAAAATATGCCCGGCGGCGGTACCGCGACGGTGCTGTTCACCTTGTCGAACACGCCGTTGCTGAAGACGCCGTGATGATTGAGATCGTAGGCAATGGTCAGATAAAAAGATTGATCGAAGTCGCTGAGCCATTTTGCCGGCCTGATCAGAATCGCCGTGACCAGAACCGCGAAAACGAGCAGACCGAAAACGATCCTGAGGCCCCAAGCGAGCGATCGATCCTGCATGGCGCGGAAGGTGCCACAGGGAGCGGGACCCGCCTAGGACCTGCGACAAAGTCGGCATGCGCGAGGGACACGCTCGCCCATGGATCGGCGTGATCCTGATCGCGTCCCCTTCATGTTTGGCCCCGGGCAGGATAAAGTGCGCGTCCCCACCGCCGGATCGCCTCAATGAATCGCAAACGTCCCGAAGACCTGCGCAGCCATCGTTGGCTCGGCGTCAACGATTTACGGTCATTCGGACATCGCTCACGGTTGCGCCAATTCGGCTACGATTCCGACGATTGGGGCGGCCGGCCCGTCATCGCCATCATCAACACCTGGAGCGAAATCAACGCCTGTCACGCCCACCTGCGCGCGCGCGCCGAAAACGTCAAGCGCGGTGTGCTGCAAGCCGGCGGCTTTCCGATCGAATTGCCGGCGATGTCGCTGGCGGAGCCGTTCGTCAAGCCTTCGACCATGCTCTACCGGAACTTCCTGGCGATGGAGGCGGAAGAGCTCCTGCGCAGCCACCCGCTCGACGGCGCCGTGCTGCTGGGCGGTTGCGACAAGACCACGCCGGGCCTGGTGATGGGCGCCATCAGCATGGGCATACCGGCGATCTACGTTCCGGCGGGGCCGATGCTGCGCGGCAACTGGCGCGGCGAGTTTCTCGGTTCGGGCTCCGACGTGTGGAAATACTGGATGGAGAAGCGCGCCGGCAACATCACCGAGGAGCAATGGAACGAGATGGAGGGCGGGATCGCGCGCTCCTTCGGAACCTGCATGGTGATGGGCACGGCAGCGACCATGATGGCGATCGCCGAGGCGCTCGGTCTGACGCTTCCGGGCGCGTCGTCCATCCCGGCGGCCGATTCCGGCCACCCGCGCATGTGTGGCGCCGCCGGGCGCCGCATCGTCGACATGGTGTGGGAAGATCTGACCCCCGATCGGATCCTGACGCCGGCGGCCTTCGACAACGCCATCAAGGTCCACATGGCGATGGGAGGGTCGACCAATGCCATCATCCACGTGATTGCAATGGCGCGCCGTGCCGGGATTGCGCTCGACATGCAGCGGTTCGACCAGCTTTCGCGCGAGATCCCGGTGCTCGCCAACGTGCGGCCATCGGGAAAATACCTGATGGAGGATTTCTTCTACGCCGGCGGATTGCGAGCGCTGATGATGGAATTGAAGCCCAAGCTCGATCTGTCGTGCCTGACGGTGACGGGGAACAGCCTGGGCGACAATATCGCGGGCGCGGAGGTCTATCTGCGCGATGTCATCCGCTCGCTTGCGGATCCGATCTATGCCGAAGGCGCAACCGCGGTGCTCACCGGCAATCTCGCACCGCGCGGCTGCGTGATGAAGCCGGCGGCGGCGGACCAGCGTTTTCTCAAGCACCGCGGCCTCGCGCTCGCGTTCGAGGATTACGACCACATGGCGCGCGAGGTGGAGCGCGACGATCTCGCGGTCACCCCCGACCACGTCATCGTGCTCAAGAATGCCGGCCCCAAGGGCGGCCCAGGCATGCCGGAATGGGGCATGCTTCCGATCCCCAAGAAACTGGTTCAGGCGGGCGTGCGCGACATGGTGCGCATCTCGGACGGACGCATGAGCGGCACCAGCTACGGCGCCTGCATCCTGCATGTGGCGCCGGAAAGCTTCGTCGGCGGGCCGTTGGCATTCGTGCGCACCGGCGATGCCATCGAGATCGACGTGCCGGCGCGCCGTATCCATCTGGATGTGGGTGAGGAGGAACTGGCCCGCCGCCGGGCGGCTTGGAAGCCGCCGCCGCCGCGCTATGCGCGCGGCTACGGCGCCATGTTCTCCGCCCATATCGGCCAGGCCGACGAAGGCTGCGACTTCGATTTCCTCGCCGGAGCGGGACAGATTCCCGAGCCGGAAATTCACTAGTGCCTCCAGACGCCTTAGCCGAGGAACCATGAAATTCGGACTTTTCGACCACGTCGAGGACGGCGAGCGTCCGCTCGCGACCCTGTTCGACGAACGGCTCGTATTCGCGCGGGCCGCCGACGACGCCGGCATCTATTGCCTGCACGTGGCCGAGCATCATGCCACTCCGCTCAACATGGTGCCGGTGCCGGGGATCTATCTCGGCGCGGTGGCGCGCGCGACCAAGCGCATGCGGCTAGGTCCCCTGGTCTACCTGCTGCCGCTCTATTCGCCGCTGCGCCTGATCGAGGAGATTTGCATTCTCGACCATCTCAGCTACGGGCGCATGGAAGTTGGCGTCGGCCGGGGCGTATCGCCGTTCGAGCTCAAATACCACAAGATCGAGCACGACGATTCGCGCGAGATCTTCATCGACGCGTTCAACTGCGTCAGCGCCGGCTTGACCACGGACACGCTCAACTATTCGGGCAAGCACTATCAATACGAGAACGTCCCGATTGCGTTGCGACCGTTGCAGCAGCCGCATCCGGCATTCTGGTACGGCTCGTCCAATACCATCGGCTCGACCTGGGCCGGCGAGCACGGCATGCATTTCGTGAGCCTCGGGCCCACCCCGTTCGCCAAGACCAACATCGACGCATTCAAGCAAGCGTTGGCGAAACGCGGCGGCCCGGCTCAGCCCAAAGCCGAGTTCCCCGGAGGCACCGCCATCGGCGTGCTGCGCCACATCTTCGTTGCCGATACCGACGAGGAAGCAAAGCGCTTCGCCAAGCCGGCGATGGAACTCCACCTCGCGCAGCTCAATTGGCTGCGCAACATGCACGGGGTGACCGGCCTGACCTCGCGGCTCAATGTGCCGCGCGGCGCCACGTTCGAAGAGAGCGTGGCCGATGGATCGGTGATTGCCGGAACGCCGCAGCGGGTGCGGGAGGAGATCGAGCGGCAGGTGCGCGAACTCGGCGTGAACTATCTGCTCACTTATATGTTTCTCGGCGCAATGTCGCTCGCCGAAGCGCTGCGTTCGCTGGCGCTGTTCTCGACCGAGGTGATGCCCAAGCTCGAGCATCTGTGATCGGTTCTTGGGCCGGGATGGGTGACTGGCCCCGGCCGCCGGACTGTGCGAAATTCCCGGCCGAGCGATGACAAGAGGTCATTCCCCCATGACGAACAGCAGGGTTACCGGCGTCCGCAGCATCGAGCTTGGCGTTCGCGATCTGCATCAATCGGCCGAGTTCTACACCAAGGTGTGGGCGCTCGAAGAGGTCTCCGCCGACGGCGACAGCATCCACTTCCGCGCCACCGGCGGCGAGCATCATGTGCTGACCATCCGGGAGCGGCCGCAGGCGAGCCTGCTCGGTGTGCACTTTGCCGCCGCCGACCGGGACGCGGTCGATCAGCTCTGCGCCAGGGCGAAGGGCTATGGCGTTGCGCTCGCGGGCGATCCGGCGCCGCTCGACGCGAGCGCCGGCGGCGGCTACGGCTTTCGGTTCGAGACCCCCGACGGGCTGCCGATGACCATATCGTCGGACAGCGTGCAGCATCCGAATGTGGTGCTGGATCGCTCGCGCCCGACCAAGATCAGCCACGTCGTTCTCAACAGCGCGCGTACCGATGATCAGGTCCCGTTTTTCATCGACGTGCTCGGCTTCAGGCTTTCCGACAGCACGCACATGATGGAGTTCCTCCGCTGCAGCGCGGATCACCACAGCATTGCGATCTTTCGCAACAACGGACCGTCATTGAATCATGTTGCCTACGAGCTGCCGAACATCGACGGGCTGATGCGCGGCGCCGGCCGCGTCAAGCGCAGCGGCTTCGACATCGAGTGGGGCGTCGGCCGCCACGGACCCGGAAGCAACGTGTTCTCCTATTTCATCGAGCCCAATGGCTTCGTGGCGGAATACACGACCGAATTGGATCAGCTCGACGATGCAACGCACGTTCCCCAGGATGCCAGCTATTGGCAAAAAATCATGCCAAATCCGGACCGCTGGGGGCTGGCCGGGCCGCCGTCGAACCGGATGCGGGCCGCCATGTCGGGCGCGCTCTACCTGGGCGACCGGGAATTGGACAGCGGGCCGGGCGCCGACGCGCGCTGCGAAGACATCATCGGGCGCAAGCTCGGCTGATCCACCGATTGCTGTCCCCTGGCTCTCGATCCTGATGTACGCGACAGCATTGGGAGAAGCCCCGTTTCCTCCCAAGGCTGGTACGAATGAGCGACGACATTCCCTTCGATAAGAGTTTCGACCTTGCGCCCGATACCGTGGAGGAGGTCGCACCCGGCGTGCGGCGGCTGCTCGCCGATAATCCGAGCCCATTCACCTTCAAGGGGACCCTGTCCTACATCGTCGGCAAAGGCCACGTCGCCATCATCGATCCCGGTCCCCTCGACGACGCGCATATCGCAGCCCTGCTCGATGCGGTGCGCGGAGAAACCGTCACCCATATCTTCGTGACGCATACGCATCGGGATCATTCCCCCGCGGTGCCCCGGATCAAGGCGGCAACCGGGGCCGTGGTGCTCGCGGAGGGGCCGCATCGCGCCGCGCGTCCCCTCAATATCGGCGAGGCTCCGCGCCTTGACGCCAGCAACGACACCGAATTCCAGCCCGACCGCGCGCTGGCTGACGGCGAAGTCGTCACCGGCCCGGGCTGGACCATCGAGGCGGTCACGACGCCTGGCCATACCGCAAACCACATGGCGTTCGCATACAAGGAGGGCAACCTGCTGTTCTCGGGCGATCACGTGATGGCGTGGTCGACGCCGATCGTCGCGCCGCCGGACGGCGCGATGAGCGATTACATGGCCTCGCTGCAAAAGCTCGCGCACCGCCCGGAGCCGATCTACCTGCCCGGTCACGGCGGCATCGTGCGCGATGCCCCGCGCTTCGTGCAGCACTACATCCGCCATCGCCAAGGCCGCGAGGCTTCGATCCTGCACCGATTGAGCAAAGGCGAGGCCGATATCCCCACCCTGGTGCGTGCGATCTATATCGGGCTCGATCCCCGGCTGGTGAAGGCGGCGGGGCTTTCGGTGCTCGCCCACATCGAGGATCTGATGACGCGCGGGGTGGTCGTGAGCGACGGCCCGCCCTCGATCGAGGGGCGCTACCGCCTTCCTTGATCGCTATTTCTTGGATTGGTCTTTCTTGCCCGGTGTCGACTTCTTGGCGGACGGCTGTGCCGGCGGACGCTCCGGCCGTTGTGCGCGAATGGCATCTTCGATCTCATTCATCAGCACGCGTACACGCGAGGCATTGGCGCCGAAATCGAACGAGCCGTAGCGCGAGGAGGAACGCGCGTCGATGCGTGCGCCGTCGGGCTCCGCCCGCACGCGGATCGAGACGTCATCGCGGAAGCCCATGATCGGCGTGCGTGCCACCGCCTCGATATGGCCCTCGCGCCGCCCGGCCTGGGGGGCGCGCGCATCGACGACGCGCCACCTGCGTTTGTTCACCACCGCGAGCGCGGCATCGTAGGCGGCCTGCGGCGTGGCATTGGTCGCCAGCGGCCCGACGTCGGGATAGGCCTTGCGCTGCTGTTCGGCGGCGTAGAGGCCGGAATAGGCGATCGGGTTGGCGTCGCGCGGCCGCAGCCGCGACAGGGCGTCGTAGCGTGGCGGATCGATGGGATCGGTGGTGATGTCGTAAATCCACGGTAGCCGGGACGGCCTTGAGGCCCAGATAGGCCGGATAAGCGAGCAGCGCGAGCGAGAGCGCCATTGCCGTCAGCGCGGCGCCCATGCCCGCGAGGCCCTCCATCCAGATCACGACGAACGCGGCGAACGCGACCAGCAGCGCCACGACGGCAATGCCGAGTGCGCCCGCGAAGGTTGCGAGCGCGGGCCAGATTTCAAGCAGACCCGACCGCACAATGAGGATTGCGAGGATGGAGGCGAGCAGAGCGAAGCCCGCGATGCGCCGCGCCCAGATGGCGAGCCGCGAGGTGGGCTCCGAATGGATATGGCGCGGCACCATCGGTCTGCCTCAGGAACTCGAGCAAATGCTTTTGAGCGCCGCCCAATCGGCCTGATCGAGCAGGGGTCGCGTAGGCGCTGATCCCGCCATCGCCTCGATGACGGTCACGCGATCGCGGGTCTCCGGGTGATCGAGCAGGATTTTCGGTCCGGGATGAGTGGTGCCCGCGATTCGCAACAGAAACCTCCCAAGCGCGCGTGCATCACCGCTGATTCTGGTCATCAGCATCACGCCGTATGCATCCGCGGCGGTCTCGACCTCGCGGCTGTAGCTGGTCTGCAATATGGTCTTGGCGGCGAAGACCACGGCGCCGCCGCCGACGAAATCGCCGAGCAATATACCGAACAGCAGCGAAAGCCCTGCCGCCTGCAGCACCGCTCGCGTGCCGTCGCGGTGGGCGGCATGGCCGACCTCGTGCGCAATGACGCCGGCGAGCTCATCGGGCGTTTCGGCCTTATCGATAAGACCCTGGAAGACATAGATGTATCCGCCGGGTAGCGTGATCGCATTGGCTTCAGGCTGCCGCACCACGAGCGGATGGAGCGGAATCGGCAAGCCGGCCGCTGTTTCGAGCTGATTTATGAGCTTGTCGAACGCGGCGCGGCCTGGCTTCTCCTTGGCGGCATTTCCGCATTCGAAAGCGGCGCCGGCGTGGCGGGTATCGAGGCTGGCGCGCGCCTGCGCTTCGATCAGCTCTCCCAGCCTGAGCTCAAGGGCGTAGGGAATGAGCGGCGTAAGCCGGGTGGCGATCCGCGGCACGCCCCAAACCGCGACCCCGACCAGGGAGGCGGTCGCGACCAGGCTCCAGACGATCACCTTGGCCCGCATGCGCCGCTCGCCGCGGCCGCTGCGATCCACCGGGAGCGATCGGTTGTCGATCGCGTGGGCCAGCTCCCGGTCGCGAATCTCGAGCCGTGCGAGCACCGGGCTGCCGGCCTGGCCGAGGCGGAGCACCCCCTCGGGCGCGGGCACGGCCTCGAGCTTGTCGTAAGGCCACTCGCCGAGGAGGGTTCCGTCAGCGGCACGAATTCGCAACACGTCGGGCGCGAGGTCCACCGTCACGGCGTGCCGTGCGCTGGTCGCGCCGTCGAAGAAGGTGCCTCCTCCCGACGTCGTCATCATGCGTTCAGATCCCGCCCACGCTCAACGCGTCGGCGAGACCTTCGCCGACCGGGGAGGCCGGCTGCCCGGCTGCCGTCACCTTCTCGAGCACGGCGAGATTGGAGATGTCGAGGGATTCCACCACGCACCGCCAGAGCCCGAGCTTGACGGTGGCCTGATAGATTGTGGAGTAGCCGAGCGCGATCGCAACATAGGCGGCAAGACCCGCGAGCGTCGTGACGATTTCCTTGGGCATCGAATTGAGTTCCCCGGTGAGCCTCGGAAGCACGATGGCCCCGGGGACAACGACTGCGGCCGCCGCCAGGCTGAACAGTAACGCATACAACAGGAAGCGAGCATAGACGCCGAGCACCTGCGCCGTGCGCAGGCGTGATGTGACCACGACCTCGCCGAAGCGCAATCCGGATGTCCACCAACGCAGAACGATTGCCTGAAAGATGGGATACAGCAGGACAAACGCGAGCAGGACCCAAATGCCGGTCAAGCCGGCATAGACGACTGCTCCGGCAAGCCCGCTGGCCTCGAGCCAACTTGAGAGATCGTCGCCGCCCGGCGCATCCGTGAGCGTACTCCAGTCGACGACGCGCACAGTTGCGACGAGTCCGATGCAGAACGGCACGACCGCGAGCAGCCACAGGGCAAAGCCGCGCAGGAAAAGGCGAAAACCCGAGCCTTCGAAGCGTCCCTGCAGATCGCCGAAGAAAGTATTGCGCATCTTGAAGCGCTCGAGCCGCGACTGGGCGAAGGGGTAGACAAGCCCCAGCGTCGACAGGATCAAGGTCCACCAGAACACGGCGCAGATGGCATAGCGCCAAGCCGATCCGCTCTGGTGGAAGCGCACGCCACGATAGACCGTGCGGGTGAGACGGTAGCGCCGCGCCCGGTAGACCGCGTAGTGGCCGAGCACGGTGAGGACCAGCAGCGCCAGCAAGCTCGACAGTTCCCCGAGGCTGAGCGTAACCAGGAAGAAGCCGGCGTAGAGCGGCAGGAGGATCGCGATCGCAATCAGGAAGCCGAGCAGAAGCTCGCGTGCCGTTCCGGTATATTCGAAGCTCTCGCCCGCCAGCTCGGTGTTGGACCATAGGAAACGGCGAATATCCGTGGTGAGCCAGAATCGGTAGATACCCAGCGTGAGCATGAGCAGTACGGCGCCATGGGCGAGCAGCCGCCAAAAGGCGCGCGGCTCGCCACCGAAGCGGACGACGCTTGCAGCGGGCGCAACCGCGCCGATTTGCGCCGCGGGTACGGTCGCATCGAAGGTGGTCATGCGTTGGCTTCCCGGAGGCGCCGCGGTGATTGTGCTCCAGCTTACCGCAACGGATCGTAAGGGGGCGAGACTCCAGAACGGATAACGCCAATCGAGGGCCAACCACAATGGGCTCGGGTCGGGGATGAGCGGGCATGGACGTCAGCCGCAGCGCCGGCCGGCGCCGCGGAGACTGAAGGTAAGTTCCATCCGGCGTCCCGGACGAAGCGCGGAAGCGCCCGATCGGACCGGAACCGGCAAGCCTGCGCTACTGCGCCGCCACGGCGCCGGGCAGGACGAAATTCTTGAACCGTTCCCGCAGCACGGTCTTCTGGATTTTGCCCGTGGCCGTGTGCGGAATCTCATCGACGAAAACGACCTCGTCCGGCATCCACCAGCTCGCGATCTTGCCCTGCATGAATCGCAAAATGTCGTCCCTGGTCGCGGCCTGATCCTTCTTGAGGACGATGACGAGCAGGGGGCGTTCATCCCATTTCGGATGCTTCACGCCGATGACGGCCGCTTCCGCCACTTTGGGGTGTCCGACGGCGAGGTTCTCCAGATCAATCGACGAGATCCATTCGCCCCCAGATTTGATGACGTCCTTGGCGCGGTCGGTGACCTGCATGTAGCCGTGGCGATCGATGGTCGAGACATCGCCGGTGTCGAAGAAGCCTTCCTCGTCAAGGATGGAGGAGTCCTCCTTGTAATAGGCTCGGGCGACCGCTGGTCCGCGCACCTTCAACCGGCCGAAGGTCTTGCCGTCCCAGGGCAGCCGCTTGCCGGCATCGTCGGTGATCTTCATTTCGACCATGAACGGCGATTGACCCTGCTTCTGCTGAATGTCGAGCCGCGCATCGCCGCCGAGTCCGGCATATTCGGGCTTGAGCGTGCACGCGGTGCCGAGCGGGCTCATCTCGGTCATGCCCCAGGCGTGGATCACCTCTACCCCGTAGACGTCCTGGAAGGTCTTGGCTATCGCGCGCGGACACGCGGACCCGCCAATGACGACCTTCCGCAGGTGCGGGAGCTTGCTGCCGGTTGCTTCGAGGTGTTGCAGCAGCATGAGCCAGACCGTCGGCACCGCGGCGGTGCAGGTGACCTTGTAGCGGTCGAGCAGTTCGAACACCGACGCGCCGTCGAGCTTTGCGCCCGGCATCACCAGGGAGGCGCCGGCGATCGGAGCGGCGAACGCCATCGCCCAGCAATTGGCATGGAACATGGGCACGACCGGCATCACCACGTCGCGCGACGAATACCCTTTCATGTCGCAGGTGTCCGCCATCAGCCCGTGCAACACGTTCGAGCGGTGCGAATAGAGCACGCCCTTCGGGTTTCCGGTCGTGCCCGAGGTGTAGCACATGCCGGCGGCGGTATTTTCGTCGAACCTCTTCCAGGCAAAATCGCCGTCGGCCTCCGCGATCCATTCCTCGTAGGGGACCGCGTTTCTCAGCGAGGTTCGTGGCATGTGCGCCGCGTCGGTCAGCACGACATAGCGTTCGATCGTCGGGAGCTTGTCCGCGAGCTTTTCCAACAGCGGGATGAAGGTCAGGTCGGCCAGCATCACGCGGTCTTCGGCGTGATTGACGATCCAGACGATCTGGTCGGGAAACAGCCGCGGATTGACCGTGTGATAGACGGCGCCGATCCCCATGATGCCGTACCAGGCCTCCAGATGGCGCCAGGTATTCCAGGCCAGCGTCGCGACCCGGTCGCCGAGCCCGATGCCGTCTCGCTCCAGCCGTTGCGCGAGGCGCAAGGCGCGGGCGCGAATCTCGGCATAGGTCGTCTCGTGGATGGCTCCTTCAAGCGAGCGCGTTACGATCGCCCGACCGGCGTGATTCGTGGCGGCGTGGTCGATAATGCGATGGCAGAGCAGCGGCCAATCCTGCATCAGCCCGAGCATGGCGTTTCCCCAGGTTGTTTTTTGTCTCGTTGGAGCGCTTAGCACAGATACTTATACGCAAACCGCGCCAGCCTGGTTGCATCCATGGCAGCGAATTCCACCCGCTGGAACGGCGCTTAAGGTTACCCGCGTGCGGGGGCGGTGCAACCGGAGAATCATCGGATCCCGGCGCGGCGCTCGCGGCTCAGCCAAACCGTCGCAGCGAAAACCGGCCGATGTCATGGGCTGTTGTGCCGGTGGTCGCGAGGTCGGCCAGCACCTCGCCGATCACCGGCGCGAACTTGAAGCCATGCCCCGAACACGGCGAGGCGACAATGACGTTGGGGGCGCCGGGCAAATGGTCGATGAGAAAATCCCCGTCGGGGGTCATGGTGTAGAGACAGGTCTTGGCAGCGGTGAGTTCCCCATTGGCCACGGGGAGATGGTCGGCAATGGCGGCGCGGATCAACGCCTCGTCTTCCGCCGACACGGTTCGATCATAAGCGTCGGGGTCGACCGTTTCGTTGCGGTGGTGATGCTTGGCGACCTTGATCTCCGTGGACCCGCTCGCGCCGCGCGGCGACGGGATGCCGTAGTGCATGCCATGCCGGCTCTCGATAATGAACACCGGGAGCTGTCCCGCAGACGATGGATCGCCGTCCGCCATGGCGAACCAACCCATCACCTCCCGCGTCACCCGCAGCGTTGCACCGAACTCCGGCAGCAGGGATTTGGTCCATGCGCCGGCCGCCACGATGGCCGCGCCCGCCTCGACGGTGCCGCGATCGGTGATCACGCGCACGCGGTCCGCCCGGGGCTCGATCGCGCGCACGGTTTCACCGCTGCGAATGCGCGCCCCTGCCGCGCTCGCGAGCGCGAGATGTGCCGCGATCGACGGCTCGGCTTCGAGAAACCCGCCATCCGGTTGGAAGACAGCGACGTAGTCCTGGGGCACCCGGAAAGCCGGAAAACGCCGCATCAGTTCCGGCGACGGGAGCACCTCGTGGCGCAAGTCGTGAAGGCGGGCCGACGCGAGTGTTCCCCGCACCAAGGGACCGGCGGGCGGGCCGATCTCGGCTATCCCCGTCACGTGGAGCAGCCGCCGGCCAGCCGCCGTTTCGAGTTCGCGCCACAGCGTGTAGGCGTGCCGCAGCAGAGGGACGTAGGAGGGGTGCTCGAAATATCCCAGCCGGATGATGCGCGTTGAACCGTGGGAGGAGCCGCGGTCATGGCCAGGGGTATAGCGCTCGAGCCCCAGCACGCGCTTGCCGCGGCGCGCCAGATGATGGAGCGCCGCGCTTCCCATGGCGCCGAGGCCGCAGACGACGACATCGAAATGGGCCATAGTCCAGGACTGTCATTGTTGGGGCGCCACCCGTTGTTCTGCTCTAGCATGATTGATAAGTCGTTCGACTCATCGGCCGCGATTAGGTCGCAATCCTCCCGGATATCCCGACGGTGAAACTCCTCCCCGCCCTCATCATTTCTGCGGCTCTTTGCGCCTTGGCGCTTGGCGATTTGGCCTCGGCGCAGGCGGCGGTCCCATTGCCGCGGCCGCGGCCGGCTCAGGCTCCCGGCGCAGAGCCGCCGGCCGCGCAGGCTCCGGAAGCGTCCGAGGCGGAGGAGCCTCCGCCGCCCTCGGCCTGCCGGCTGCGCCTCACGGCCGAATTGGCAGTTGCGCCGTCGCTGCCCCCGCTGGTCGGACGCGGCGAATGCGGGGTGGAGGACGTGGTGCGGCTCGAGGCGGTGGTGCTGCGGGATAAAACGCGGGTGGCGCTGACGCCGCCCGCGATTGTTCGCTGCACGTTTGCCGAGGCCATCGTGCAATGGGTGCGCGAGGACGTGGCCCCCGCAGTGCGGCCCCTCGGCGCGCCGCTCAGGAGCCTCGACAACTACGCCGCCTATGATTGCCGCGGCCGCAATCGGATCGTCGGCGCAAAGCTCTCAGAGCACGGCAAGGCCAACGCGATCGACGTCCGCTCGGTGAAGCTTGCCAATGGCACCCTGGTGGGGCTGACCGATCCGAACGTCGGCAAGGACCTTCGCCTCGGGCTGCGCAAGAGCGCCTGCGCGCGTTTCACCACGGTCCTCGGTCCGGGTTCCGACGGCTATCACGAGGACCACGTGCACGTGGACCTGGCGGAACGAACAGGAGGCCACCGCATGTGCCAATGGGACGTGCGCGAGCCCGGCGAAGAGCCTGCAGCCGCGGTGCCGCTGCCGGTGCCCCGGCCCGCATCCGCCAACCATGGGGAAAACGACTGATCGATCGCAAGCCCCGCCAGCGCCGGGGCGGTTCGCTACGATCGAGTCCTGCCGAGCTTTTCTCCGCGAGAACAGTGCAACGCCGCTATCGCTTCGAACCGAAAGCAAAGCCATGGCTCCGCTCAGCAACCTCGCCGTCCGCGATATCGAGACTGTGGCCCACCCCTACACCAATCTCGCGGCGTTGCGCGAAACCGGTCCGCTGGTCATCGAGCGCGGCCAGGGCGTATTCGTCTATGACAGCGACGGCAAGGCCTACATCGAGGGTATGGCCGGGCTGTGGTGCACGGCGCTCGGCTACGGCAATGAAGAACTGGTCGAGGCCGCGACCGCGCAGATGCGCAAGCTCCCGTTCAGCCATCTCTTTACCGGCAAGAGCCACGACCCCGCGATCGAGCTCGCGGAACGGCTCAAGGAGATTGTGCCGGTCCCAACCTCGAAGGTGTTCTTCTGCTCGTCGGGCTCGGAAGCCAACGACACCCAGGTCAAGCTTGTCTGGTACATGAACAACGCCTTCGGGCGGCCACGGAAAAAGAAGATCATCAGCCGCCTCCGGGCCTATCACGGTGTGACCGTCGCAGCCGCCTCGCTCACGGGACTACCCAACAATCACCTGGATTTCGACCTGCCGATCGCGGGGATTTTGCACACGGCCTGTCCGTACCATTACCGCTGTGCGCACGCGGGTGAGAGCGAAGAAGACTTCGCCGTGCGGCTGGCGAACGAGCTCGAAGAGCTGATCCGGAGGGAAGACCCGGAGACGGTCGCCGCGTTCATCGCCGAGCCGGTGATGGGCGCCGGCGGCGTGATCGTGCCGCCGCAAACATATTTCCGGGAGGTGATGAAGGTCTGCCGGAGATACGACGTGTACATGATCGCTGACGAGGTGATCTGCGGCTTCGGACGGCTCGGAACGATGTTCGGCTGCACCGCGCTCGGATTTGAGCCCGACTCCATCACGGTGGCGAAGGCGTTGACCTCGGCTTACGTGCCCATGGCGGCCGTGACGGTGCCGGAGCCGATGTATCAGGCTATGCTGGATGAAAGCCGCAAGATCGGCACGTTCGGTCACGGGTTCACCTATTCGGGTCATCCGGTCGCGGCGGCGGTGGCCCTCAAGGCGCTCGACATCTATGCCCGCGAGCGCATCGCCGAGCAGGCCGCGCGCAAGGCGCCGCAGTTCCAGGCCCGGCTCGCCGCGCTCGGCGATCACCCGCTGGTCGGAGACGCGCGCGGCCTCGGGCTCATCGGTGCCGTCGAGCTTGTGGCCGACAAGAACACCAAACGTTCATTCGACGCGAAGGCCGGCGTGGGGCCGCGCGCGGTACGCTTCGCCGAGGAGGAAGGGCTGATCGTGCGTTTCATCGTCGGCGACATCTTGTCGATCTGTCCGCCGCTCGTCATCGCTCCGGCGGAGATCGATGAACTCTTCGACCGCCTCGGCCGCGCGCTCGACCGCACCTTGGATTGGGCAAGGCGCGAGCGGCTCATGGATGCCGCTGAGGCCGGCCACAAATGAAGCGGCGCCGGACTCGCGTCCGACGCCGCTCCCAGCCCCCTCAAAGCTTTAGTTGAGACGCGGGTCGCCCGCCGTTGCCACCTGCGGATTTGTCGGCGAGTTGCCCGCCTTCGGCGCCAGCACCACCACGATCGCACCCATCTTGACGCGGTTGTAGAGGTCGATCACGTCCTCGTTGGTCATGCGGATGCAGCCCGACGAGATCGCTTGCCCGATATATTCGGGCTGGTTGGTGCCGTGGATTCGAAACAGCGTGTCCTTGTTGGCTTGATAGAGGTAGATGCCGCGCGCGCCCATGGGATTGTGCGCGCCGCCTTCGACAAAGTTGGGAACGTCCAGCCGCTTCTTGATATCGGCCGTAGGCGTCCATGTCGGCCACTCTTCCTTGCGACCGACCTTGGCGATGCCGTACCACGACAGCGCCTCTTCACCGACGATCACGCCGTAGCGGATCGCCCTGTTGTCGGGCATGACGTAGTAGAGATAGCGCGCGTCGCTGTCGATCACGATCGAGCCCGGCGCTTCCTTGCGGTGATATTGAACAATTGCACGCTGGTACGCGGTCGGAATAGTCGCCTTCGCATACGGAGCATTGGCGAGCAATTTCTTGTCGCGTTGAGTGAAGTTGGCTTCCGATGATGGTTCCAACTGCGTGTGCACGCATCCGCCGAGCAACAGCCCGGCCAGAACAAGTGCGATTCCCCGTCCCGCCATACCTGCCCCTCTTCACGCTGTCTGGCGCGCCCCCGCAATCGGCTCCTCGAATCCTTCAACGTCCCTCTTAGCTACCCAAAAGGACTCGACACTTCCAGAGCCGCGACCGACCCAATTCGATGGTCTTCTGAGCCTGTTGCAGGAAAGCCGCAGTTTGGACCCACGCTGTGGAAAGTTGCGCCTGCTGCGGAGCGGAATGGGTCTTGCCGCGCCGCATCTCGCAGCCTACGCGCAATATCTTAACTTCGGGGTTTACCATGCGGAGGCTCTATCAGAGCGCCTGTCCGCAAACTCGCTACGATCCGCCGTGGGGGATATGGGATGAGGCGACGACCGTGCCGAAATGCGCCCGATCGGCCAATAGCCTTCGGCTTTGCTGCGGCTGAAATGTCACGATAGGACACCATTTGTTGCGCATTTCGGCCGCACTCGGCCGTCATCCCATGAACCGCGAAGCGTTCCCAATGCACGAAGACATATCTCAAGAGTAGAAGTTCCACGGAGCAGAAAATGACCAAGAACAACACGGCACAATCTGACGAAAACGTCAGCCGCAGCGAGCAAAAGCTCGACAGCCGCTACGGGGAAATCGGAATATCTGCCGTTGTTGCTGCGCTGCAGTTCCAGAGCGTGGCCAAGGCCCCTGCCCATACACCGGCTGTCCAAGAGCTGGACAAATGGACCGCGGAGATGGCGCTCTGAGCTATCAGCGCGGGCGTCCCCGGCCGGTCCCCGCAAACTTCCTTCCACCGTTCGATTTGCCCGCGATCCGCTCGGCCCAGGCGCCGGGCGGGTGTTTGGCGTCGGCTTGCTCATTGTCCTTGCAAGCCCGGGGATGATTGGCCATCACTGGCCAATCACAGGGCCGGCGTCGCCCACTGGCCCGCGAGCAAGGCGCGTCGGTCGCGGAGGGATCATGCTGTGGGTTTACGTGCCGCGCGGCACATCGCTCGAGCGCATTCCGGTCACGTCGGACGCCGATGTGCCGGAAAGCGCGGTCTGGTTCGACCTCGTCAATCCGACCCCGGAGGAAGACAAGACCGTCGAACGTAAGGTCTGCATCGCGGTTCCGACGCGCGAGGAGATGCAGGAAATCGAGGTCACGAGCCGCCTCTACGTGGAGAATGGCGCACGCTACATGACCGCGACCCTGATGTGTCAGTCCGACACCGACACACCGAAGACCACGCGGTCACATTCATCCTGTCCGGCCACCGGCTGATCACCGTGCGCTACGACGACCCGCGGCCGTTCATGATCGTCGGCAACAAGCTCGCACGGACGTGCTCGCCGACCGTCACCGGCGAATCGGTGCTGATGGACCTGCTCGACGCGGTGATCGACCGCGCGGCTGACATTCTGGAGCGGATCGGAGCCGAGGTCGATCAGGTCTCGCACGATATTTTCGAGCCGGAGGAAGACCGGGCCGATCGCAGCTACAACCAGATTCTCAAGACCATCGGGCGCAAGGGCGACCTTGCGTCCAAGGTGCGCGAGAGCCTGGTTTCGATCGGACGCTTGCTGCTCTACCTGGCGAATGAAGCCGACAGCATGCGCTGGGCGAAGGAGCCCCGGGCGCAGCTGCGCGGCATGCAGCGCGACGTCCACTCTCTCTCCGACCACGCCGCCTATCTCTCGAACAAGATTCAGTTCCTGCTCGACGCCATGCTCGGTGTCGTTACCATCGAGCAGAACAACATCATCAAGATTTTTTCGGTTGCGGCGGTGGCGCTGATGCCGCCGACCTTGATCGCCTCGATCTACGGCATGAATTTTCACCATATGCCGGAGCTCGACTGGAAATGGGGCTACCCGATCGCGATCGTTCTGATGGTGGCCGCGGCCGCACTGCCCTACTTCTTCTTCAAGTGGAAGAAATGGCTGTGAACGGACGACAGCGTCCGTCCGCCGTCCTCAGACGTGCTGACCGCCGTTGATGTGGATCTCGGCGCCGTTCACGTAAGAGGACATGTCCGTGCACAGCACGTAGATGATCTTGGCGACCTCGTCGGGCGTGCCGAGGCGGTGCAGGGGAATCTGGTTGGCTACGATGTCTTCGGTGCCGGGAGAGAGGATCGCGGTATCGATCTCACCCGGCGCGATGGCGTTGACACGGATACCGAGCGGACCGAAGTCCGCCGCCATTTCGCGCGTGAGCGCCGCCAACGCTGCTTTCGACGTGGAATAGGCCGTACCCGCGAACGGATGCACGCGCGAGCCGGCAATCGAGGTCACGTTGACGACAGACCCCTTTGCCGCCTTGAGCTCTTCCAGCAACCCGCGGGCGAGCGTGATCGGCGCGAAGAAGTTCACGCGAAAGACCTGGTCCCAGACATCGACCGTGGTGTCGATCGAGGACAGGCGCGAACCGCCGTTCGCTTTGGGCGAGATCGCGGCATTGTTGACCAGGGCATGCAGTTCGCCGTTCTCGAGCCGCTGCTTGATCTCGGCGATCGCCGCGAGCGTGCCGGCGGGATCGGCAAGGTCGACCTGGATGTGATCCTCAGGCCCCATCTCCCAGGGGCAGTTCTCGGGGAATGGGTGGCGCGAGCAGGTGATGACGCGCCAACCGGCGGCGGAAAATCGCTTCACCGTGGCATGGCCGATGCCGCGGCTCGCTCCCGTCAGCAGGAGAGCGCGGCGCGGCTGGTTCGATTGCGGCGTCACCATGAAGTCAAATCCCAAAACACGGGCATATGCTAAAGCCGTTTGCGCTGCGGTGGAAATGGAAACCGCTGCACGATCGCGTGTGGCGTCTTTGGCGCAAGGGCCTTCTAACGGTCGGGAAAGCCTTGTCTCACGGATACAGCCGCGTCTTTTGCCAGGGTGTGCCCGGTGCCTCGCGCCGGAATTCGATGCGGTCGTGCAGCCGGAATGGCCGGTCCTGCCAGAACTCGATCACCAGCGGCTGCAGGCGGTAGCCGGTCCAATGGGGCGGTCTTGGAACTGTTCCAATGGGGAATTTCGCCGCGTGTAGCGCGACCGCCTTCTCGAAGGCATGGCGGCTCTCGAGCGGGGCCGACTGCTTGCTGGCCCAGGCGCCGATCTGGGCGAGGCGCGGGCGCGTCGCGAAGTAGGCGTCCGCCGCGGCGTCTTCGATCCGTTCCACCGGCCCGCGCAGACGCACCTGGCGGTTGACCGACTTCCAGTGAAAAAGCAACGCGCCCTTGCGATCCCTATCCAATTCTCGCCCTTTTTGGCTGTCGACATTGGTGAAGAACACGAATCCTCGCTCGTCGAAGCCTTTCATCAGCACCATGCGGACATTGGGGAGGCCGTCGGCGTCGACGGTGGCCAGCGACATGGCGGTAGGATCGCGCGGCTCGCGGCGGCTTGCTTCCTCGAACCAAGCGGTAAACAGCCGCAAGGGCTCGTCCGCCTCGGTGAAATCACCACTCGTTAACCAGGTCGGGTGTTCTATCGGACCTGATCCAGACATGCCGGGGGAGTGTCCTCGCGTTGATGCCAAGCTCGCTGTCGCGACAGTCCGGTTATAGAGGAAGGCCATGCCGATGGCACGCGGCGTTGAACCGCCTGGCCGCCGGCGCGTGTTTGCTCGCGCTGGCGTTCGCCGGCGGCGGCTGCAGCTTTTCCTATCAACTCGACAACATGCTTGCGAAAAAGGACGAGGGCAGGCCCGACCAGACCGATGCGCTTCGGCTGGCCGGGCCCAAGGCGGGCGTGGAGACGCCGGCCGAGGGCGACCTCGCCATCGCACGTGCGGTCGCGAGCGAGGTCCTGACCAAAGGCGGCAAGCACACCAGCCTGCCCTGGGAGAACCCGAAGACCGGGGCTCGCGGGACGGTCACGCCGCTCGCCTCGACCTACCAACAGGACGGCATCACCTGTCGTGATTTTCTCGCAAGTTATGTCAAGAACGGCAGCGAGTCGTGGTTGCAGGGCGAGGCTTGCCGTGCCGAGCGCGGCAAGTGGGAAGTGCGCAATTTGCGCCCCCGGAGCAGCACGTAATCAGACTCTCACCGAGGTCATGATCCCCTTGGGGAAAATCTCCTCGGGCTCGGCCCGCCGGTGCGCGATGCCTTGCTCGTGGGTGTAGCGCAGGAACTGCTCGAGCGTGGGCCGGTTCTCCTCGATCCCATAGGGGAAGGGGTCGCCGTCGAAGAGGTCGCGCATCTTGCGTGCGTAAGTCGGCAACCAGGCGAGCGGATAGCGCGAGACCGCGGGATCGAACAGGCGCTCGAGGCTGCGCCGCTTCGACTCGACGAAGGCATTGTAGAGGTTGCGCGCGACCCAGGGATGCTCGTCCAGCACCCGGGTCTGGATCGCGATGATGTGCATGATCGGCCAGACCTTCGTCCGCTCGTAGTAGCTCTCCTCCATCTCCAGATAGTTCGGGAACAGGCGGACCACGTCCGGATGGCCCTGCAGGAATGAGTTCGGGGGTCGTGCGATGAGGGCGCAATCGATCTCGCCGGTTGCGATCATCTCGCTCAAGGACTTGTCGTTGACACGGGTGAGCTTCACGCCCTTCGGCAGGTTGAGCTCGACCTTCTCGCTGCGGCCGGCCTCGTTCGCGCCGGCCTGATACCAGTGGACGTCGTGAAGCCCGATGCCGTGCTCGTCGTTGAGCCAGCCGCGCATATAGACCGCGGCGGTGTGCGCCCATTCAGGCGAGCCGATGGTCTTGCCCCTGAGGTCGGCCGCGGTCTGGATCTTGCTGTGCCTGTTCACGTAGAAGGACGAGAATCGGAAAAGGCGCGAGCAAACGACCGGCAGCCCGATGATGTCGGGCGTCGTTCGCGTCACCTGGGCGCAGAACTTGGCGAACGAGAGCTCGCTGACCTCCCACTCCCGGTTGAAGGTGAAGCGTGCGAACACCTCGTGATGGCCAAGCGTCAGCCAAGTCTGGTCGATGCCCTCGGCATTGACGATGCCGAGGCGGAAATCCCGGAAATGGTCATAGTCGGTGGTGGCGATGGCGAGCTTGACGCGTGACATTCATCCCCCTTGGTCATGTTGCGAATGGGCCTTGCAGCCTGGTTGAAGGAATGCGGGCGCCTCTGCCAAGACGGGTCAACGCGATCGTCCAGTCAAGCGGCACTGGGCTTGGGGCAGGGGGCCCTGTTGATGCATTGCTCCGGCTCGTTGCAGTCGGGCGCCGGCCTCCCCACATTACGCCATGCGGTTGGGGCAACGGCCCGGCATGACCAATAGCGACGCGGCTGGGAGGCATTGAGGATGCGTGACCCCTACGACACCCTGGGGGTATCGAAGAACGCGAGCGCAGCGGAGATCAAGAGCGCTTTCCGGCGGCAGGCCAAGAAGCTGCACCCGGACGCCAACAAGCACGACCCGAAGGCGGCGACGCGCTTCGCCGAGTTGAACGCGGCTTACGAAATTCTCGGCGAAGCGGACAAACGCAAGGCCTTCGATCGCGGCGAGATCGATGCCGAAGGAAAGCCGCGTTTTCAGGGCTTTGAAGGGTTCGGCGCCGGGCGCGGTCCGGGCGCGGGCCAGGACGGCCAATTCGAAACGTTCACCTGGGGACGCGACGGCTTTGGGCGTGCGGGCGGGGGCGCGGGCGGCGGCTTTCGCGGCTTTGGAGGCTTCGAAGATATCTTGAAGGAAGCATTCGGCGGCGCTCGGGCCCGCGGCGGCCGGGCGGGCGCCGGTGCTCAATTCGAGGAGCAGGATTTGGCCGCGGGCCGCGGCGGTCAAGACATCACGGCCGCGCTGACCATCTCGCTGGCGGAAGCCGCGACCGGAACTCGGAAGCGCGTGCAGCTCCCGACCGGCAGGGAGGTCGATGTAAAGATCCCGGCCGGCCTGAACGACGGTCAGACCATCCGCCTGAAGGGCCAGGGACTTGCCGGCTCCGGCGGCCGCGCCGGCGATCTCCTGATCGCGGTCTCGGTCGCGCCGCATCCGGTGTTCGCACGCGAGGGCGCCGACCTGCGGCTCGACCTCCCGATCACCCTCTACGAGGCGGTGCTCGGGGCCAAGGTGCGGGTGCCGACCCTCGACGGCGCGGTCGAGCTTGCGATCCCCGCCGGCACCAATTCGGGCCGCACGTTCCGCCTCAAGGGCAAGGGCTTCCCGTCGAAACAGGGCAAGGGCGACCTGCTCGCCTGCGTGCGTATCGCATTGCCGGACGATGGCGGCGCCGACCTCGCCGAGCTGATGCGGACGTGGCAGGCAACGAAACCCTACGATCCCAGGAAGGACATGGGGTAACCGCAGCGCCGCAATTCGCTGCAGCGGGACCTGCCCGTCACTGTCTTCCGGCCTTGTCGATCTGGTCGTAGGCCGCCTTGGCCACGCTCTCGAGACGTTCGCGCTCGGGGGGGCCGCTCACCACGTAAGCCAGCCCGTTCTCGACCCAATACAAAGCGGCGAAGCGGTCGCCTGCACGATAGCGCATGGCGGTCTGTGCTGAATCCGTGCGCGCATAGTAGATGGTGAAGCGCTCGCCGGAGGGGCCTTCGTACATGCAGAACGCCGCTGGGCCGAAAGGTCCCGGCAGCAAGCGTCCGCCCACCAGCTTCAACCCGGTTCGTTCGAGGTCCGGGATTCGCAACTCGTAATCGAGACGCTTCGACAGCCATTGCACCAGATGCGGACGCTCGGCGCCGGGGACTTCGACCGGGTGGCGCACCTCGACCACATAGACCTTGTGAGCATCGAGCGCCTCCGCCGTGAAGATGTCGAAGCGGCTCGGCGCCGCCGCCGATGCCCCATGCGCCATCCAGCCCACGACTCCGCCGGCAAGAAACGCCGCGATCACCGCCGCGGCCGCGGCTGCGCGCCAGGAGCGCGAGACGCGGGTGATCTTGTCGAGATCGAACCGCGCCGATACCGGCTCCGATGCGATCGCATCGTAGCGCGCGCGAATGGCGTCCGCCTGCGCCCGCCAGTGGGCGACGCGGGCGGCATGCTCCGGATGGGAGGCAAGCCACGCCTCGACGGCGTCTCGGCGATCAGCCGGGAGCTCGCCGTCGACATAGGCGTGAAGCTCATGCTCGGTCACGGGTGAATCTCGATCGATCATCGTCTTCGTCCTTGACTTACTTGATGCGGCGAAGCGTGGGGCGCTCGCCGTCGAGATAGGCTCTGATCTGCATGCGGGCGCGCGCGAGCCGCGACATCACGGTCCCGATCGGCACCCCCTGCACTTCGGCGACCTCCCGATAGGTAAGGCCTTCCAGCACGACCAGAAGGAGCGCCGTGCGTTGATCTTCCGCGAGCGAGGCGAGCGCCCGCTCGATGTCACGCGCACCTGCCTCGGGGCCGGTCATGTCGGGCGCATCGTTGTCCTCAATCGCCTGCATGGCCGGGCGCCGCGCCAGTGAACGCAGCCGGTTGCGGTTGAGATTGGTGAGGATCGTGTAGAGCCAGCTGCGGATGTCACCACCATGAAACAGATGCTCCGACCTCAGCGCCCGCACCAGCGTGTCCTGAACGAGATCGTCGGCAAGCTCGGCGTTGCGGGTGAGCGCCCGCGCGTAGCGTCGCAACGCCGGAACCGTAGCCTCGACCCCTTGCCGGAATCCGATCAACGCGTTTTCCCCTCCAGCTGAAGGCGGTGCAACGGCCACTCCGCCGATACACCACCGGGTCCGCGCTGCGGCACGGACGCGCCTGGCCAGGACCATATCATCGGTACCAACACTATTGCTGGGGCGATATTCCCCGTGCGGCCAGCACGCTGCGCCGCAAATGACGGCTGCTTGTGGGGCCTTCCCCCCTGTGTCATAGGAGGCTGACGGTCGGCGCCGCAGCGAGGAACAGCATGCCGGAAGCCTCGGGTCTCTTGCGCGGCAAACGCGGCCTGATTCTAGGCGTTGCCAATAATCGTTCGATCGCCTGGGGAATTGCCAAGGCTTGCCACGGACAAGGCGCCGAGCTTGCTTTCACGTATCAGGGCGACGCGTTGAAGAAACGGGTCGAGCCGTTGGCGCAAGAGGTCGGCGGGTTGGTGGTCGGCCATTGCGACGTCACCGAGCCCAGCACCATCGACGCGGCCGTCGCGGCGATCGAAGCGAAATGGGGCGCGCTCGATTTCCTCGTGCACGCCATCGCCTTCTCCGACAAGGATCAGCTTTCCGGGCGGTATATCGACACGACGCCGGACAATTTTGCCAAGACCCTGCTTGTGAGCTGCTACTCATTCACGGCGTTCGCCCAACGTGCGGAGAAGCTGATGCCGCGCGGCGGTTCTCTGCTCACGCTCACCTATTATGGCGCGGAGAAGTGGATGCCCCATTACAACGTGATGGGGGTCGCCAAGGCGGCGCTGGAGGCGTCCGTGCGCTATCTCGCTGCTGATCTCGGCGCAAAGAACATCCGCGTCAACGCCATCTCGTCGGGACCGATCAAGACGCTGGCGGCGTCGGGCATCGGCGACTTCCGCTACATCCTCAAGTGGAACGAGCACAACGCTCCGCTCCGGCGCAGCGTAACGATCGAGGAGGTCGGCGATACCGCGGTGTATTTCCTCTCCGATCTATCGCGTGGCGTCACCGGCGAGATTCACCACGTCGATGCCGGGTATCACATCGTCGGAATGAAACATCCGGACGCGCCCGACATCGATGTCAGCAAGGAGTGAGGGGGGATGACCACCGAAGCGCGCTCCCCATCGGGTCTTTGCAAGCGTCTCGCGGATGCACGGCATCGCTGCGCCGCGTTCGATGCGGCGCTGCGCCCGGCGCGCGGATGAAGTCGTGCCGCGGCCAGTCATCTACTACGTCCGTCACGGCCTCACGGACTGGAACGTGCAACACCGGCTGCAAGGGCGGCACGATGTGCCGCTCAACGCCCTGGGCCACGCGCAGGCCGTCCGCTGCGGCGAGATCCTGCACGATCTGTTTTTGCGCGACGGCGGTAAGGCCGAGGACCTCGATTACGTCTCCAGTCCGCTCATCCGGGCGCGAACAACCATGGAAATCATGCGCTCGACTCTCGGCTTGGAGAGCACCGGGTATGGCGTCGATACGAGGCTTGCCGAGATTTCGTTCGGTGAATGGGAAGGTCTGACCTACGCCGACGTACTGGCGCGAGACAAGGACATCGCCATCAAGCGCGAATCGGACAAGTGGGGATTCCGGCCGCCGGGCGGTGAAAGCTATGCGCAGGTCACTGCCCGGATAAGCCAATGGTACGCAACTCTGGAGAGGGATACCGTGGTTGCCGCCCATGGCGGCACCGCGCGTGCGCTGATTGCGCATCTGGCGCTCGCGCCGGCGCAGGATGCCACGCATCATTCCGTCGATCAGGGCGTGGTCTACGTGTTCGCCGGCAACCAACTCGCCCGCTACGCCTAGGCGGCACGTGTCATCGACCGTCTGCTACCATGTGATTACCGCCTGCTGCGGTCGCGCGACCGCCATTTGACCGCGGCGGGTACGCGGGCTACCACACCGCAGCGGGTGGAATCCTATGTCGTTCAATACCTTCGGCCATCTTTTCAGGGTCACGACGTTCGGCGAGAGCCACGGCGCTGCGATTGGCTGCGTGGTCGATGGCTGCCCGCCCCGTATTGCGCTGAGCGAGGCCGACATCCAGCCCTATCTCGACAAGCGGCGGCCGGGCCAGTCGCGCTTCACCACCCAGCGGCGCGAGCCGGACGAGGTGAAGATCCTCTCCGGCGTGTTTTTCGATGAAGGAACCGGCCAGCAGGTAACGACCGGAACGCCGATCGCGCTGGTGATCGACAACGTCGATCAGCGCTCCAAGGATTATTCCGACATCAAGGATAAGTACCGGCCGGGGCATGCGGACTTCACCTATGACGCCAAATACGGCATCCGCGACTATCGCGGCGGCGGCCGGCAATCCGCGCGCGAGACCGCGACCCGTGTTGCCGCCGGAGCGATCGCGCGCAAGATCGTGCCGGGGATGACCGTGCGCGGGGCGCTGATCCAGATGGGGCCGCATCAGATCGAGCGAACGCGTTGGAACTGGGACGAGGTGGAGCGCAATCCGTTCTTCTGTCCGGATGCGCAGCAGGCCACGTTCTTCGAGGGCTACCTCGACGACATCCGCAAGCGCGGCTCCTCGGTCGGGGCGGTCATCGAGGTGGTGGCGGAAGGCGTTCCGGCGGGCCTGGGCGCACCGATCTATGGCAAGCTCGACGGCGATCTCGCCGCAGCGCTCATGGGCATCAACGCCGTCAAGGGCGTCGAGATCGGCGCCGGCTTCGCCGCGGCGGCGCTCAGCGGCGAAGAGAATGCCGATGAAATGCGCATGGGCAACGACGGCAGGCTGGCCTTTCTGTCGAACCATGCGGGCGGCGTCCTGGGCGGCATTTCGACCGGACAGCCGATCGTGTGCCGTTTTGTGGTCAAGCCGACTTCGTCGATCCTGACCCCCCGCCGCACCGTCGACCGTTACGGAGCCGACACCGACATCAGCACCAAGGGCCGCCATGATCCCTGCGTCGGGATTCGCGCGGTGCCGATCGGCGAGGCCATGGTGGCGTGCGTGGTCGCCGATCACTATCTGCGTCAGCGCGGGCAGATGGGTGAGCCGCCCGCGTGGCCGTTCGCTCGCGCCTGAAAGGAGGAGCGAAAAGGTGCTCGACAGTTATCAGAGCGTAGAAACCGTTCTTGCGTCGTTCGCCGCAGGCGAGATCGTGGTCGTCACCGATGACGACGACCGCGAGAACGAGGGCGATCTGTTCGTCGCCGCGTCGCTGTGTACGCCCGAGAAGATGGCGTTCATCATTCGCCACACCTCTGGCATCGTCTGCGCGCCGCTCTCCGTCGATGAGGCCAAGCGCCTGCATCTCGATCCCATGGTGGCGGCGAACGATGCACCGCTCGGCACCGCCTTCACGGTCTCGGTCGACGTCCGGCATGGCCTCACCACCGGCATCTCGGCGGAGGAGCGGACGAATACGGTGCGCGCGCTCGCCAACGGCAACGCCGGCGCAACCGACTTCGTGCGTCCCGGCCATGTGTTTCCGCTCGTCGCCAAGGATGGCGGCGTGCTGATGCGGTCCGGCCATACCGAGGCCTGCGTTGACCTCTGCCGTCTTGCCGGACTGTCGCCGGTCGGCGTGCTTGCCGAGCTGATGAACGACGACGGCACGGTGATGCGCGGGCCGGGTGTGACGGCGTTTGCCGAGCGCCACAAGCTCAAGCAGATTTCGATCGCCGATCTCATCGCTTACCGGCAGGCGCGCGACAAGCTCGTCAAGCGCATCGGCGAATTTCCCGTGCAGAGCAAGATCGGTACCCTCGCTGGCTATGCCTATGTGACGCCGTTCGACGCCATCCAGCATATGGCCTTCGTTTACGGCCGCATCGGTGACGGCAAAGACATGCTGGCGCGGCTGCATCGCGCCGATATCATCCGCGATGTCTTTGGCGGCGCCAATCCGGTCCACTCTTCCTTGGAGCGCTTCAAACAAGAGGGGCGCGGCGTCATCGTGTTTCTCCGCGACGGTGCCGCGGGTGTGCCCACTCATGCCATCCCGCAGTCGGGCTCGACCGGTTCCGAGGTTGCGCGTTCGCGGCAATGGCGCGAAGTCGGGCTCGGCGCCCAGATCCTCAAGGATCTGGGCATCACCTCGATCCGGCTGCTGACCTCGGCCAAGCTCACCTATGTCGGTCTTGGCGGTTTCGGCATCGAAATCTCGTCGACCGAATTGATCGACGACAGGGGCGTCCGGGACTAGAGTCATAAAGTTGCTCGAGTCGCGTTAGGTCCGAGGTTCGCATCAGAGCGTGCCGAAGCGTACTGCGACCTTCGGAATTCGGGTAGCAGGTCTGTCATCTCGCCGCCCGCTTTTCTTGGCACCGTAGCCGTGTCACCATGCAAGCACTGGTCCGCTGACGGAGGCACGGATGCGGATGAATGCATCGCTGATTTCGCTTCTGACTGGCATCGCCGTTGCCGGGCTGCTGGCGGTCACCGGATGGACGTTCGCTGCGCCTGGTTCGCTCGCTCGATTCGCGGACAAGCGCCCCAATGCGGTCCCGGTCGACGTCGAGCTCGTGCTCGCCGTCGATGTGTCCTACTCGATGGACCCGGAGGAACAGGCGCTGCAGCGCGAGGGCTACATCACCGGCATCACCTCGCGGGATTTCATGCAGGCGCTGCGCGGCGGCCAGCACGGCAAGGTGGCGGTGACCTATTTCGAGTGGGCGGGGCCTTACGACCAGAAGATCGTCGTGCCCTGGCGGTTGATCGAGGGGCCGGAAAGCGCCGATGCGTTCGCAAACGAGATCGCGCGCGCGCCCTACCGCCGCGCCTCCCGCACCTCGATTTCCGGCGCGCTCAATTTCGCCAAGCCCCTGTTCGATGCCAGCGGCTTTGGCGGCTTCCGGCGCGTCATCGACGTGTCCGGTGACGGCGCCAACAATAGCGGCCCCTTCGTCACGATCGCACGCGACGATGTGCTCGCCGCGGGGCTGACGATAAACGGCCTGCCGATCATGTTGAAGCGTCCGAATTCTTTCACCATGGATGTCGAGAACCTCGACGTCTATTACGAGGACTGCGTGATCGGCGGCCCCGGTGCATTCGTCATCCCGATTCGCGAACGCGACCAGTTCAAGGAAGCGACCCGCACCAAGCTCGTGCTGGAGATCGCCGGCCGCACACCCGAGCGGCGGGTGGTGCCGGTACAGGGGAGGGCGCCCCGCGTGTCCTGCACCATCGGCGAGCAGATGTGGCGGGAGCGCTGGGGAAACTAGACGCCAGACGGCAGAAGACGGAAAAACGAGCCGTGAGCGTTCATCGGCCTCTCCCCCGTCGTTCCTGACCCATCCTCTGAAAACACGCCACCAATTCCACGTGCGCGGAATACAAGAACTGATCGACCGGCGTCACTCGCACGAGACGATAGCCGCCGTCGATCAGGATGCGCGCATCGCGCGCAAAGGTGCCGGGATTGCAAGAGACCGCGACCACGGTCGCTACAGCTGACCCCGCGAGCGCGTGCGCCTGCGCCTCGGCGCCCTGCCGCGGCGGGTCGAACACGACGGCGTCGAATCGCTTGAGTTCGACCGCCACGAACGGGCGGCGGAAGAGGTCGCGCCCAAGCGCCTCGATCGGCTTGAGGCCTTGCGCCCCGGTCGCGGCGCGCTGCAGGGCAGCGATCGCGGCCTCGTCGTTATCGGCCGCGGTTATGCGGGCGCGTTCGGCGAGCCGCAACGCGAACGGTCCGACGCCGCAGAACAGGTCAGCCACTGTTCTCGCCCCGGCGCAGTGCGTCGCCACCAGCCGCGCCAGGATGGCTTCGCCTGCGGCGGTTGCCTGCAGGAAGGCACCCGGAGGCAGCATGAGCTCGATGCGCCCGATCCGCAGCATCGGCTTCGTCCGCTGCGCCACCATCTCCCCATGACGGGTGAGGCGTGCGAGACGGCGGCGATCGGCGATCGCGGCGAGCTCGCCCACCCGCGCGGCGGTCAGCGGGCCTGATCCGCGCACGTCGACATCGAGGCCGGTCTCGGTCGCCGTGACCTGAATGTCGAGCGGCTTGCGCGTTCCCGCCAAGGCCTCAGCAATGGCCCAGGCGGTCTCGATCGCGCCATCGAGGCCTGGCGCGAGGATGGGACAGCGATCGATCGCCACCACGCGGTGCGCCTTGAGCGCGGCGAAGCCGACCTCGAGCACGTCGTGCGTGCCCCGTCGTGCGTGGAACACGGCACGGCGGCGGCCGTCCCCGTGCGCGTCGATCAAATCGTCGACCGGCGCGTCGAGCCCCGCCTTTGCCAGTGCCTCTGTCACCAGGGCCCGCTTCCAATCGCGGTAGCGCGCGGGGGCGAGATGCTGGAGCGCGCAGCCGCCGCAAGTTCCGAAATGCGGGCAAATCGGCGCAATGCGGTCGGGGCTCGCGCTGTCGACCTTGATGAGATGCCGGCGGTCGGGGTGGCCGGGCCATTGATCGACCTCGGCGGTTTCACCCGGCAATGTGTAGGGCACGTAGAGCGCGCCTGCGGGCGTGTCGGCCACGCCGTCGCCGCGTGACCCGAGTCGGGCGATCGAGAGGCGCTCCACCATGGGCCTTCGATAGCCGGCGTGCGGGTAAGCGTCCAGTGACCGGATCACACGGCGGATGTTGTTACAGGGCGTCCAACTGCCGCCGTCCGTCCTCCGATAGCCAGTAAAACCGCCAGACCAGCAGCAGGGCGAACGTACCGACGGCGATCGAGAATCCAATCCAAATGCCGACTGCGCCGAGCCCGGCCGTGAAACCCAATCCATAGGCGCTGGGAAAGCCGATCAGCCAAAAGCTGATCGCGGCAAACACCATTGGCACTCGCGTGTCGTTGAAACCGCGCAAGGCGCCGGCGGCAACGCCCTGCACGCCGTCGGTCACGAAGAAGGTCGCGCCGACGAGAAGCAGCGTGGCGGCAAGATCCGCCGTCCCGGCGGCGTCGGTCTGATCGCCGATGAAAAGCAGGGGAACGTCATGGCGGAGCGCGACGATGATCGCCGTCGTTGCGGTCATGAAGACCGTGCCCAATGCCAGCGCGCCGAAACCGGCCCTGCGCGCCGCAACCGGATCCCGGCGTCCGACCGCGTGCCCGACCCGCACGGTCGCGGCAAGCGAGATGCCGAACGGAATCATGAACAGGATGGCCGCCACCTGCAAGGCGATCTGGTGGGCGGCGAGCGCGGTCGTGCCGATCCAGCCCACGAGCAGCGCAGCCGAGGAGAACAGCCCCCACTCCAGCATGAAGCCGCCGGAGATCGGCAATCCGATCGTCAGCAATTTGCGCATCAACTCCCAGTCCGCACGCCAGAAGCGGCCAAGCACACGATATTTTCTAAACGGCCTGCGGGTGTAGCAAACCCAGATGGCGGCCATACACATGGCGGCATTCACGAACGTGGTCGCAAGCCCGGCCCCGAGCAGATCGAGGCGCGGCAGGCCGAAGGCGCCGTAGATCAAGGCGTAGGCGAGCAAGCCATTGGCGGGGATGGCGGCGAGCGTGATCGCTAACGCCGGCTCCGGACGATTGACCGCCCCCATGAAATTGCGAAAGGCGATGAAGCACCAGGCGGGGATCATCGACCACGTCAATCCAGCCAGATAGCGCGCGGCCAGCGCGGCCGTCTCGGAAGATTGCCCGGCGGCAACGAGGAGTTCCTCGCCCCAGAGCTGCGCGACATTGACCGGGATGCCGATGATGACGGCGGCCCACAGCCCGACACGCAGCGAGCGCCGCACCAGACGGGGCTTGCGCGCGCCGAATGCCTGCGCGGCCAAAGGCGCGACCGCGGAGACCGGGCCCATGCCGAGCACGAATCCAACGAACA
The DNA here is from genome assembly GCA_963835165.1 of uncultured Alphaproteobacteria bacterium. Lineage (GTDB taxonomy): Bacteria > Pseudomonadota > Alphaproteobacteria > Rhizobiales > Xanthobacteraceae > VAZQ01. The sequence continues at coordinate 11,857 of CAWIGD010000004.1, read as the reverse complement.
GGATCAGGTGGGCGAGACCGACGGCGGCGATGGCGTGCTCGCCGAGGCGCCCGATGAGCGCAAGATCCGTCGTCATCATGGCGATCTGGCCAAGCTGTGTCAGCGCGATCGGCCAAGCGAGCTTGACCGTCTCGATCATGTCGGTGCGCCACAGCGTCCGCCTGGGCTGCGCTTGCGATCCGGCAGAAGCTATGGTCCGGGGCAACGTCATGGCGCGGCACCATAAGGCTTGCCGTGGCAAGAGAAAGGCTGGAGCGGCAGCGGGCTCAGGTGTGATGCGCGCCGATAAAGAACTCACGATTGCCGTCGCCGCCTGAAATGGGCGAGGGGAAAATGCCGTGGAGGCGCCAACCGCGTGATGCGACGAATGACGCGATATCGTCGCAGACCGCGGCGTGGACGAGCGGATCCCGCACGATGCCCTTCTTGACGTGAAAGCGGCCCGCCTCGAATTGCGGCTTGATCAGTGCCAGCAGATGCGTCGGCGGTTGCAGGCGGTCAAGCACCGCCGGAAGCGTGAGCTTGAGCGAGATGAAACTCACATCGATGGTGACGAATTCGGGGGGCTCGGGCAGCAGTGCCGGATCGAGGCTGCGGATGTCGGCTCCCTCGATGGATACGATCTCCGGCCGCGCGCGCAGGCGTGAATGCAACTGGTCGCGGCCGACATCCACGGCGTAGACCCGGCGGGCGCCGCGCGCGAGCAGGACTTCGGTGAATCCGCCGGTCGAAGCGCCGACATCGAGACAGACGCGTCCGCGAGGGTCGAACAGGGGATCGCAGCGGAAATGATCGAGCGCAGCCGCGAGCTTTACGCCGCCGCGAGACACGTAGGGGTGCGCCGGCTCGGCATGCAGGACCGCGGCGGTTGAAACCTCCTGTGACGGCTTGGTGATGAGGACATCATCCGCCGTCACGCGGCCGGCCGCAATCGCTGCCTGGGCCTTGGCGCGGCTCTCGAACAGGTCGCGTTCGACGAGCAGACGATCGATGCGAACGTGGGTGGCCATGGGTCTGCAGTGGGTAAAGATGCGCGCGACCGAGCCTGTTGGCGCCGGAGGTGTTGGCGTGCGGAACAAGTAACGGTGCACTGCGGTTATTTCCAGTCGGCTCATCGGGAGCCGCCCCGAAACGGGGAGGTCTCAGGGCCCGCACCGACCGGAAAGGATGGATCATGGCACGAAAATATTCCCGCAGTGCTTCGAAGGACGTCGAGCGCGTGATGCGCAAGCGCAAGCGCGGAAAGCTCAAAAGCGGTCGCAGCGGAAAAAAGGTCACGAGCCGCAAACAGGCTATCGCCATCGGCCTTTCCGAGGCGCGCAGGAAAGGAAAGAAAGTCCCGCGCAAGGGCACCGGCCGCAAGCGCAGATAAGGGGAGAGACGATCGGGTCTATACGCGCCCGAGCTTCATGGTCTCGCCACGCAGATTCTGGCCGAGCGCCTCGAACGCCTTGGTGACGATACCCTTGGCGTCGAGGCCGGCCGTGGCGTACATCGCGGCGGGCGAATCCTGATCGATAAAGATATCGGGCAGCACCATCGGGCGCACTTTGAGGCCCCCGTCCAGCACGCCGTTGTCCGCCAGCGTCTGCAGCACCTGCGCGGCGAAGCCGCCGATCGAGCCTTCCTCGATGGTGATGAGCACTTCGTGCTCGCGCGCGAGCCGAAGCAGCAGGTCGGTATCGAGCGGCTTCGCGAAACGGGCATCGGCAACCGTGGTCGAAAGTCCAAGCGCGGCAAGCTCGTCGGCCGCCTTGAGGCATTCGGCGAGCCGGGCACCGAACGAGAACAACGCCACCTTGGTGCCTTCGCGCAATATGCGTCCCTTGCCGATCTCGAGCGGCCGGCCTTCCGTCGGCATCGGCACGCCCATGCCCTCGCCGCGCGGATAGCGCAACGCGGATGGACGATCGTCGATGGCGGCTGCGGTCGCCACCATGTGTACGAGGTCGGCCTCGTCCGCCGCCGCCATGATCACGAAGCCCGGGAGACAGCCGAGATAGGCCACGTCGAAGGCGCCCGCATGGGTCGGGCCATCGGCGCCGACCAGCCCCGCGCGGTCCATGGCGAAGCGCACGGGCAGGCGCTGGATGGCGACGTCGTGCACCACTTGATCGTAGGCGCGTTGCAGGAAGGTCGAGTAGATCGTGGCGAAAGGTTTCAGGCCCTCGGTCGCAAGCCCCGCCGCGAAGGTTATTCCGTGCTGCTCGGCAATGCCGACGTCGAAGCAGCGGTCGGGAAATTCCTTGGCGAACAGGTCGAGTCCCGTGCCCGACGGCATCGCGGCGGTGATGGCGACGATCTTGTCGTCCTTCCTCGCCTCCTGGATCAGCGCATCGGCGTAGACCCGGGTATAGGCCGGCGCACTCGCCTTCGACTTTGCCTGCGCGCCGGTTGCGACGTCGAACTTGACGACACCGTGGTACTTGTCGGCCGATTTTTCGGCCGGGTCGTAGCCCTTGCCCTTTTTCGTGACCACGTGGACCAGAAACGGGCCGTCCTGCGCATCGCGCACGTTGTTCAGGACTGGGAGGAGATGGTCGATGTTGTGCCCGTCGATCGGCCCGACATAGAAGAATCCCAGCTCGTCGAACAGCGTGCCGCCGGTCACGAGCCCACGGGCATATTCCTCCATCGCCACCGCGCGCTGTTCGAGGAAGGGCGGCAGGAGCTTGGCGAGCTTCTTCACGGTGTGGTGCACGGAGCGGTAGGTCCGTCCGGAGACAAGGCGCGCGAGGTACCCCGACAAGGCACCGACCGGCGGCGCGATCGACATGTCGTTGTCGTTGAGAATAACGATCAGGCGGGAATTCATGGCGCCGGCGTTGTTCATGGCCTCATAGGCCATGCCGGCGGACATGGCTCCGTCGCCGATCACGGCAATCACGTGGTTGGCTTTGCCTCCGAGGTCGCGGGCCACGGCCATGCCGAGCCCAGCCGAGATCGAGGTGGAGGAGTGAGCCGCGCCGAACGGATCGTATTCGCTTTCCGCGCGCTTGGTGAAGCCGGAAAGTCCGCCGCCCTGTCTCAGCGTTCGGATGCGGTTGCGCCGCCCGGTCAAAATCTTATGCGGATAGGCCTGGTGACCGACGTCCCAGATCAGGCGGTCCTCCGGCGTATTGAAGACGTAGTGGAGGGCAACCGTCAGCTCGATCACCCCAAGCCCGGCGCCGAGGTGGCCGCCGGTGACCGCAACTGCATCGACCGTCTCCTGGCGCAGTTCGTCGGCGAGTTGGCGCAACTGCCCGCTCTCCAGGCGGCGCAGGTCCGCCGGCGTCTGGACAAGGTCGAGCAGGGGGGTCTTCGATGATTGGGCCACGGGGAACTCCCACCGACAAATCGGTCGGTAACCTAACGGGTTGGCTAGTATTTAACCAGCGGGGGCGCCGGGACCAAACCGGGAACAAGGCGAAGTGCTTAACGCATTTGGGGTTTTCTGCAATGCTTGAGCGGAACTTGCCGCTCAGCTGCGGCGTTTTTCTCGATCACCACGGGAATCGAGTTGCGTCATGGCACCGCGTGCGAATGAGAGACGTTACCTCAAACTCTCGCTGGTGTCTTGTGCCGTCGCCCTTTCCCCGCAACCAGCACCAGTGACCGCATCCGCCTCCCTGCGCCGAAATCAACCGCGCTCAAGCGCGTCCCAACGCAGCACAAGAAGATCAAAGCGGGCGAGCTAGAGGTCGCTGATCGTGGGCCTTCAGGTATATCGCAAGAAGCGTAAGTTCGACGTCACCCCGGAGCCGCGCGGGCGCGCGACGCGTAGCAAAGGAAATCAATTCGTCATCCAGAAGCACGCTGCGCGCCGCCTGCATTACGACCTGCGCCTCGAGCTCGACGGCGTGATGAAGAGCTGGGCGGTCACCCGCGGTCCGAGCCTCGTTCCCGGCGAGAAACGTCTTGCGGTCCATGTGGAAGACCATCCGATCGAGTACAACACATTCGAAGGTACGATTCCGCAGGGAGAGTACGGCGGCGGCACGGTGATGATCTGGGATCGCGGGCGGTGGATTCCGGAGGACGACCCGCACAAGGGTTACAAGAAGGGCCACCTCATCTTCACGCTCGAGGGCGAGAAGCTGCATGGACGCTGGCACCTCGTGCGCATGCACGGCCGACGCGGCGAGAAAAAAGAGCCTTGGCTCCTGATCAAGGCCAAGGACGACGAGGCCCGCAGCCCTGGTGATCCGGACATTCTCGAGGACAAGCCGCTGTCCGTGGTCAGCGGCCGGTCGATCCCGGAAATCGCCGAGGGCAAGGGCCGTAAGCGCGTTTGGCATTCGAACCGGAGCGTGAAGGACAACGTGACGGCCGGCGCGACCAAAGGCAACGCATCTGCGCGCCGCGCAAGCACCGGCAGCCCATCGCCAAAGAGCGGGCGCAGCCCGCGTGCCCCGGCAACAAAGAAGAAGAGCGCCAAGAAACGTACCGGCAAGAGCAAGGAGGCGGAATCCCGGCCGCAAGGCGCGCCGTTGCCGGATTTCGTTCCGCCATCGCTCGCCACCTTGCGCCCGACGGCACCGAGCGGGGAGGGCTGGGTGCATGAGATCAAGTTCGACGGCTATCGGATCCAGGCCCGGCTCGACCGCGGTAAGGTCCGCCTGCTCACCCGCAAGGGCCTCGACTGGACCGGCAAATTCCCCAACGTCGCCGAGGCCATCGCCAAGCTCCCGGCGCGCACTGCGCTCATCGACGGCGAAGTGGTGATCGAGGATGCCGGCGGCGTCTCCAGCTTTTCGGGATTGCAGGCGGCGCTCAAAGCCGGGGAGCGCAAGCGCTTCGTCTATTACGTCTTCGATCTCCTTCATCTCGATGGCCGTGACCTGACCGAGTTGCCCCTGGTCGAGCGCAAGGCCGGGCTGGAACGGCTGGTCGGCAAGGCGCAGCGCGGCACGATCAGATACAGCGACGATTTCGAGGAATCAGGGCCTGAGGTGCTGCGTCATGCCTGCCGGCTCGCGCTCGAAGGAATTGTCTCCAAGCGCAAGGATGCGCCCTACCGCACCGGCCGGTCGGAGACGTTCATCAAGACCAAGTGCTCGAACGCGCAGGAGTTCGTGGTCGGCGGTTACTCGCTTTCGACCGTTATGCCCCGAGCGATCGGCGCCCTGGTCGTGGGCTATTACGACGGGGACCGGCTGATCTATGCCGGCCGCATCGGCACCGGGTACACGCAAACCGTGGCGCGGGATCTCTGGAAGCGCCTGCACCCGCTGGAGACCGACAGACCGCCGTTCGATCAAATCCCCCGCGAAGAGGCCCGTCGGCGCGACGTGAACTGGGTCGCGCCCAAGACGGTGATCGAATCGCAATTCCGCGGATGGACCGCGGACAGTCTCGTGCGCCAGGCGGCGTTCAAGGGCGTGCGCGAGGACAAGCCGCCGCGCGAAGTGGTGAGAGAACTCCCTGCCGCGCGCGACGCGAAGAAGAGCGTCGAAACGGCGCCGAAAATTGCAGCCGAGGCGTCGAAAGCGATGACAAAGACATCAAAGGCAAAGGCGCGGCCGAGCGGACGGACAACGTCGGGCGGCCAGTCCAAGTCCGAAAACGGGGAAGTGCGCTTCACCCATCCCGATCGCGTCTACTGGGCCGACGTCGGCGTCACCAAGCAGGATCTGGCGGATTACTATCGCACTGTTTGGGACTGGATGGCGCCGCATGTCGTCGACCGGCCGCTCTCCCTGGTGCGCTGTCCGGATGGAACGGCGGGCCAGTGTTTCTTCCAGAAGCACGCGTCCGCCGGCCTTACCGAAAAGAATCTCCGCACCGTCATCGACAACAAGAAACGGCAGATCATCGCGGTCGAGGACCTGGACGGGCTGCTTTCGCTGGTCCAGGCGGGCGTGCTCGAAGTACACGTGCGCGGTTCTATGATTGATCATCTGGAGATTTGCGACCGCATCGTATTCGACATCGATCCCGGTGAAGGCCTTGGCTGGGCCGATATCGTGGCGGCCGCGCGCGATGTGCGTGAACGGCTCGCCGCCATCGACTTGCAAAGCTTCGTCAAGCTGTCGGGCGGCAAAGGTCTGCATGTCGTCTTGCCGATCGACGGCGCCGATTGGGAAACGGCCAAGAGCTTCGCGCAGGCTATCGCGCTTGCCATGACCGCGGACGATCCCGAGCGTTACGTTGCCAAGATCACGAAGTCTCTCCGCACGGGAAAGATCTTCGTCGATTACCTGCGCAATTCGCTGGAGCAGACCTCTGTTGCGGCGTTTTCCACCCGCGCTCGCGCGGGCGCGCCGGTGTCGGTGCCGGTGACGTGGGAGGAGCTGGGCCGGACCAAAGGCGGCAACCAATATACCGTGCTCAATCTGGCCAGGCGCCTGAGCGGCCTGAAGCAGGACCCGTGGAAGGATATCGGGCGGATCAAGCAGAAGCTGCCGGATCTGCGGACTCTGCGGAAGCGTCGGTGACGGAAACGAGTCCGCGCCGTCAGTCCGGCAGCGGGATAAACTCCTTGTCATCCCCCGGCACGGTGTCGAAGCGCGCGAGCTTCCAATCGGCCTTGGCCTGCTCGATGCGCTCCTTGCGCGAGGAGACAAAGTTCCACCAGATGTGGCGCGGCCCATCCATGGTGGCGCCGCCGAGCAGCACGAGATGCGCGTCGCTCACCGCCGTCACCGTGATGCGGTCGCCGGGACGAAACACCAGAAGGCGGCCGGCGATGAACCGGTCGCCCGCGATATCGACCTCGCCCGAAATGAGATAAACCGCGCGTTCCTCGGTATCGGCATCGACCGGCAGGCTCGCGCCAGCAGCGAGCGTGACGTCGGCAAACAGCGTCTGTGAAGCAGTCGCCACCGGTGATTGCGTGCCGTAGATACTTCCGGCAACGACGCGCACCGTCTTGCCCTCTTCGCTCACCAGCGGAAGGGCTGCGCTGTCATGATGGAAGAAGGCCGGCGCGCTTTCCTCCTGCGCCGCTGGCAGCGCCACCCAACATTGCAGGCCGTGGATCGGCTCGCCGTCTCTGCGATGATCCGGCGCCGTGCGCTCGGAATGAACAATGCCGCGACCCGCGGACATCCAATTAACCTCGCCTGGACGGATCGCGGCATCGGTCCCGAGACTGTCGCGATGGATGATCTCGCCGTCGAACAGGAAGGTGACGGTAGCGAGGCCGATATGGGGATGCGGCCGCACGTCGATGCCCTGGCCCGCGCGAAACTCCGCAGGCCCGAAGTGGTCGAAGAAGATGAACGGACCGACCATGCGCCGGTTGACGTGCGGGAGCGCGCGCCGCACTGCGAAGTGGCCGACATCCACGCTCCGCGGCACCACCACCAGATCGATGGCATCGGCTGCCCGGACATCGCCCGGCGCCGGATCCTTGGCCGGAAAGAAGCTCATGACCATATTCTCCGTGGCCGATCCCCGGCCCGCCGTCGCAGAGAAGAACAATATCTTGTCATTCCCATGGAGGTTGGCTGGACGAGATTACGGGACGTCGAGCGGTTCAGTTCCGGTCGGCTTGCCGGCGGCGTCGAGCCGAATTTTCTCCACCCGTGCCTCGGCCAGGCGCAACAGCTCCTCGCAGCGACGCTTGAGCGCCTCGCCGCGCTCGTAGATCGCGACCGACTCCTCAAGCGGCACCTTGCCCTCTTCCAGCCGTTTGACGATGGATTCGAGCTCCTCGATCGCCCGTTCGAAGGGCAGGCGCATGACATCGGAATGGACATTGTCGGTCATGATCGGGTCCCAGTGAGTGGCGCCCCTATATAGTGCAATCCGGCCCCGGGCGCAGGCGGGCGAGGGCCTGCGTTTATCGCCGGGGCCCTGGATGCGGCTGCCGCACCGCGCAGATCAGGCCCGCATCAGCGCGGTGACGTGAGCGGCGGCGGAGTTGGCCAGGCCTTCGAGGTCATAGCCCCCTTCGAGCACCGACACGACACGGCCTTCGGCGTGCGCGTCTGCAATCTCCATGAGCTTGCGCGTGGCCCAGTCGAAATCGGCTTCCAGCAGATTGAGATTGGCCAGCGGGTCGCGCATATGAGCGTCGAAGCCGGCGGAGATCACGATCAAGTCCGGTCGGAAGTCTCGCAGCCGCGGCAGTATCACGTTCTCGACCGCGGCGCGAAACTGCTCTCCGCCATCACCCGGACGCAGCGGCGCGTTCACGATGGTGTTGTGCTCCCCGCGCTCGCTCACCGCTCCGGTGCCGGGGTAGAGCGGCATCTGGTGGGTCGAGGCATACATGACCGTACGGTCGGACCAGAAGATCTCCTGCGAGCCGTTGCCGTGGTGTACGTCGAAGTCGACCACGGCGGCACGCTCGATGCCGTGCTTTCTCTGGGCGTGGCGCGCCGCGATGGCCGCGCTGTTGAAAAAGCAGAACCCCATCGGCCGCGCCGTTTCGGCGTGGTGACCGGGGGGCCGCGTCGCCACGAAGGCGTTCCTCGCTTTGCCGGCCATCACCTCGTCGACCGCGTGCACGACGCCGCCGACAGCGCGCAACGCCGCCTCGAAACTTCCCGGCGACATGGTCGTGTCGGCGTCGAGTCCGACCAGACCTTCCTTGGGGGTCGCCTCCCGGATGGCGGTGACGTAGCTCATGGGATGGCAGAGCGCGATGGTGTCGAGCGAAGCGCTCGGCGCTTCGACGCGGGCGAGGGTCTGGAAGCGCTCGTGCTCGAGCGCGCGGTCGATGGCGCGCAGCCGATCCGGTCGCTCGGGATGGCCGGCCGGCGTGAGGTGCTGGAGGCAGGCGGGGTGGGTGATGAGGAGAGTGGACATCAGCCTATCCGAAAATGGCGGGGCAGGGACACTTAAGCCTACATCCAGGATAAGGGAAGGTGCTCACTCCCACCGCTCCACGGTCACGCTCACGCCGGGTGGCGGCGCCGGCTCCTCCGGGACGAAGAACGTGCGCGCGAGCGGCTCGCTCGGGTCCACGCGATACTGCTCGAAATCGGTGACACCCTCGGCCGCGAGAAAGCTGTCATCGATCAGGAAGTTGCCGGTGAAACTGCGGGAGGGCTTTTGGAATATGCGATAGGCCGCGTCCGCCATGATTGCGGGCGTGCGCGACATCCGCATCACCGCCTCACCGCCAAGCAGGTTCTTGATGGCCGCCGTCGCAATGGTGGCGCGCGGCCACAGCGCATTGACCGCGATCCCCTTCGCGCGCAGTTCGCCGGCAAGCCCGAGCACGACCAGGCTCATGCCGTATTTTGCGATCGAATAGGCCGTGCTGCCGGCAAACCATTTTTCCCTGAAGTCGAGCGGCGGCGAATTCATCAGGATGTGAGGATTCCTTGCCTTTTCGAGATGCGGGATCGCGTATTTCGAGACCATGAAGGTGCCGCGGGTGTTGACCTCGTGCATCAGATCGAAGCGGCGCATGTCGGTATCCACGACCGGCGTTCGCTGGACCGCGCTGGCGTTGTTGACCACGATATCGAGTTGGCCGAACGTCGCTACGGTCTGGTCGATCGCGTCTTTCACCTGCGTCTCGTCGCGAACATCGACCACCAGTGGCAACGCCTTGCCGCCGGCCTTGGTGATCTCGTCGGCGGCGGTAAAGATGGTGCCGGTCAGCTTCGGATGCGGCTTGTCGGTCTTCGCGGCGATGGCAATGTTGGCGCCGTCGCGCGCGGCACGGAGGGCGATTGCAAGCCCGATGCCGCGCGATGCCCCGGTGATGAATAACGTGTGGTCCTTAAGGGACATGATTTTCGACCCTTATTCCGATCCAGATCGCTGTGGACTTCGACACGCTTCCATTCCCCTGTTTGGGAAGGAAACTTGCCGTGCGCCACAGTCCAGCAGGACGTCTAAGCCAGCGCTGCGTCCGCGCGGTTGACGCTGTCGGCTCCCTCGACCACGGTGCGCTCGAGACCGCCGGCCTGCACCGCCAGGTTTTCCGCAAAGAAGCGCGCGATGGCGGTGCGCGCCGCGGCATCGGCCCCATTCTCGGCGATCCGCTTCGCCGCGAGCGCTTCCTGCGCCAGGAGCGCACCCCCGGCCGCGAGTGCGAACAGCCGCAGGTAAGGGGTCGCGCCGGCCAGCGCCGGCTCGAGGTCGTTGTGCTGGCCTCCGAGCAGCCAGTCGGTCGCGCGTTGCAAGGAATCGACCGCGTCCTGCAGCCGCACGCCGGTCCAACCGAATGCAGGATCATTGGTGACATTGACTGCCTCGACCGTGCGCCTGAGCTCGCCGATATAGGCCCTGACCGTGGCGCCGCCCGCAAGCGGCAACTTGCGGGTGACCAGGTCGATCGCCTGGATGCCGTTGGTGCCCTCGTAGATCGGGGCAATGCGCGCATCGCGGAAATGCTGCGCGGCGCCGGTCTCTTCGACATAGCCCATGCCGCCGTGCACCTGCACGCCAAGGGAAGCGACCTCGTTGCCGATATCGGTCGAAAACGCCTTGGCGATGGGGGTGAGCAGGGAGGCGCGCTGGTGTGCGGCGGTGCGGGCTGCGTCGTCGGGGCTGCGCTGGGCGCGATCGAGTGCGACGGCAGTGGCGTAGGAGAGCGCGCGCGCGGCGCGGGTCAGCGCGCGCATGGTGAGCAGCATCCGCTTGACGTCGGGATGCGCGATGATCGGGCTCGAGCCGGATTGCGCATCGCTGGCGCGGCCTTGTCTGCGCTCGCGCGCATACGCGAGCGCCTGTTGGGTCGCGCGCTCGGCGATCGCGACTCCCTGCAGGGCAACGGAGAGCCGAGCCTGATTCATCATGGTGAACATGCAGGCCATGCCGCGGTTCTCCTCGCCGATGAGGAAGCCGATGGCGCCGCCGCGGTCGCCGTAGACCATGGTGCAGGTGGGGGAGGCGTGAATGCCGAGCTTGTGTTCGATCGAATGCGCGCGCGCGTCGTTGCGCTGACCGGGCGAGCCGTCGGCGTTGAGCAGGAATTTGGGCACGAGAAAGAGCGAAATTCCCTTGGTTCCCGGCGGCGCATCGGGAAGCCGCGCCAGCACCAGATGGATGATGTTGTCGGTGAGATCGTGTTCGCCGTAGGTGATGAAGATCTTCTGTCCCGTGAGGCGATAGCTGCCATCGGCTGCGCGCTCGGCTTTGGTCCGCAGGGCGCCGACGTCGGAGCCGGCCTGCGGCTCGGTCAGCTGCATGGTGCCCATCCACTCGCCGGAGACGAGTTTGGGCAGATAGGTCCGTTTGAGTTCGTCGCTGCCGTGCGAGACCAGGGCATCGATGCCGGCCATGGTGAGCACGGGGCCGAGGCCGAAGGCCATGGCGGCCGAGTTCCACATTTCGATGCAGGCCGCATTCACGGCCTGGGGCAGATCCTGCCCGCCCCATTGCGCCGGCGCGGCGAGCCCGTTCCAGCCGGCTTGCGCCCACGCGCGGTAAGCCTCCTTCCAGCCCGGCGCCGTGGTGACGATGCCGTCCTTGAACGGCGTGCCATACCGGTCGCCGATCGGGTTGAGTGGCGCAAGCACGTCGGTCGCGAACTTGCCGGCCTCCTCGAGCACCGCCTGGATCACGTCGTCGCTTAGATCGCCGTAGAGGCCCTCAGCCAGCGCCGGGCCGAGGCCCGCCGCGTTCCTGAGCGCAAAGGCGATGTCGTCAACCGGCGCACGGTAGGTCATCGTCTAATCTCCGGGGGGACGCTTCGCGCCGTTGCCGCGGTCGGTCCGCTCACCTTACATCATGGGAGCGAGGCACGCTCGTCGCCCCTCGGCGGGGATTGCCGGCGCGGGACCTCGGGTCATGCGCCGGTCCGCGGGGGGGCGGGGCGGTACTGTCGACGGCCGTTGATCGGTCCAAGTCCCGCCGCTATGGTCCGCGCGCCATGGTGGCAACGAGCCGCCTGTTGGGGCGTAGCCAAGTGGTAAGGCAGCGGATTTTGATTCCGCCATTCCCAGGTTCGAGTCCTGGCGCCCCAGCC
>CAWIGD010000003.1:0-55241 GCA_963835165.1 uncultured Alphaproteobacteria bacterium | reverse complement strand
CTCGCATCGCTGGAGAGCGCGCGCGCGCATGTCACCGGCGACGCGCAGATCTGGCTGCACGGCAACGCCGATGCCAATTTTCCCCGCATCGATCGCGAGATCGATGGCCTTTCCGGCACCGACGTCGCGGCCGCCGATCTTCCTGCCCTGTCGATCGAGGACGGCGCGCTTTACATCTACACCTCGGGCACCACGGGCCTGCCGAAAGCGGCCAACATGAATCATTACCGGCTGATGCTTGCGAGCAACGCCTTCGCCGGCGTCATGGATACGCGCGCCAGCGACCGCATGTACGATTGTCTGCCGCTCTATCACACAGCCGGCGGCGTGGTCGCGACCGGCGCGCTCCTGGTCCGGGGCGGCTCGGTGGTGATAAGGGACAAGTTTTCCGCGCGCGAGTTCTGGGACGATATCGTGCGCTGGGAGTGCACCTGCTTTCAATACATCGGCGAGCTCTGCCGCTATCTCATCAATTCGCCGCCGAGCCCGAATGAGCGCAAGCACCACCTTCGCCTCGCTTGCGGCAACGGGCTACGGCCCGATGTCTGGCCGGAATTCAAGCGGCGTTTCCGGATTCCGCAGATCATCGAGTTCTATGCCGCGACCGAAGGCAATGTCTCGTTGTTCAATTTCGACGGCAAGGAAGGCGCCATCGGCCGTCTGCCCTGGTGGGTCGCCGGCCGCTTCCCAACCAAGATCGTGCGCTTCGACGTGGAGCGCCAGCAGCCAGTCCGGAACGAACAGGGCTTCTGCATCGAATGCGGTGTCGACGAGCCGGGCGAAGTCATCGGCAAGATCCTGAAAGATCCCTCGAAGCCGGGCCAGCGGTTCGAAGGCTATGCAAACAAGGCCGAGAGCGACCGCAAGATCCTGCGCGACGTGTTCAAGAAGGGCGACATCTGGTTCCGCACCGGCGATCTGATGCGCAAGGACAAGAACGGCTACTTTTATTTCATCGATCGCATCGGCGACACTTTCCGTTGGAAAGGCGAGAACGTCTCGACCACCGAGGTCGAGGAGGCGATTGGACGATTCGACGGAGTGATGGAGGCCAATGTCTACGGCGTCGAAGTGCCGGGGCACGACGGCCGCGCCGGCATGGCCTCGGTCGTCGCCAGGGACAATCTCAATTTGACCAAGCTTCGCGATCACCTGGCGCGGCACCTGCCGGAATACGCCCAGCCGATGTTCCTGCGCATGCGCGAAGCCAACGACGTCACCTCGACCTTCAAGTCGAAGAAGATCGACCTCGTCAAGCAGGGTTTCGATCAGAGCCAGACCGACGATCCGATCTACTTCAATGACCCCCGCAGGAAGGCGTTCGTTCGCCTCGACTCCGCGCTTTACGAAGACATCAAGGCGGGAGGGGTACGGCTGTGAACGGCGGTCCGGTCCCGGCGGCGATCAACCCGCTGGACGTGCTCGCGTTCTGGCGCGCGGCCGGACCGGACCAATGGTTCAGCAAGAATCTCGCGTTCGATGCCGAGATCGCGGCCCGCTTCGGTGAGCTCTGGCGCGCGGCTGCCGAGGACAGGCTTGCACATTGGGAGGCGACGCCGGAGGGAGCGCTCGCGCTCGTTATCGTGCTCGATCAGTTCCCCCGCAACATGTTCCGGGGGCAAGCGCGTGCCTACGAGGCGGATGCCGCTGCCCGCGCCATCGCCGATCGCGCCATCAGGCGCGGGTTCGACCGGCAGATGCCGAAGCAGGAGCGCCGCTTCTTCTATATGCCTTTCATGCACTCGGAAAATCCCATCGATCAGGAACGATGCATGGAGCTGGCGCGCGCTTATGGCGACGATGAATTCATGACATATGCCGAGCTCCATGCCGGCATCGTTCGCCGTTTCGGCCGGTTTCCCCATCGCAACACGACGCTCGGGCGCGCGATGACGCCGGAGGAGCAGGCCTTTCTCGACGCCGGTGGCTTCGCCGGGTGAGAATATGAGTTGGCGTGCCGCCGACGGCGCATCTTCGCCGCACCAGTGCCGCTCGACGATACGCCCTTCATTGCGGATTGGTATGACAGATCGCAGCCAATCGCATTGAAAGCGCATCACTCTGAATTACGTTTGGGGCATGCGGCAAAGCTCTGCTTATGACGAGGAAGGCGGGGAGTTTTCGCCTCCGACCGCCACCAATGAACGCCTGACCTGCGATCTCCTGATCGCCGGCGGCGGCCTATCCGGTTTGAGCGCTGCGGAAGCAGCCCTGCGGCGCGGCCTCGATGTCGTCGTGATCGAAAAGGGCGCTTTCGGCAAAGACGGGGCGTCCGGGCTCAACGCGGGACAATTCCTGACCGGATGGGCAAAACCGGTGGACGTCATGTTGGCGGAGCTGGCTCAGCAGGAGCTACGACGCGGCCTCCCCTTCGATCAGGCGCAGTTGCACGCGCAGCGCCGGGTGCGGGCATTCCTGCGCCGCACGATCGAGGGATGCCAGCGGCTTGCCGGGCTCGACCATCACTACAACCTGCGCGCATCCGTGCAGCATGGCGCGGTGATGGCGGCCGTGAACGAGACCGATATGGCGGGCCTGCGCGCGGCCTATCAGTTCATGGACAACAGCAATTTGCGCGCGCTCATGCCCATCACCGACAAGCGCCGCGCGCGTTTCTTCGAAATCCTTTCCGCCGCCCAGATCCAGAGGCGGTACGGCACGGCGGAGGGATTTTACGTCGGCGGCATCATCGATCGCTTCGGCGGCAGCTTTCGTCCGCGCAAGTTTCTCATCGGATTGGCGCGCGCGCTGCAGAAGCGCGGCGTGCGCTTCTTTCAGGGCACGGAGGCACAAGCGCTCGATTTTTCCGACAGCCAAGCCTTTTCCGACCGCCAAGTCAGCGTGTTCTGCGGTAACGGGGCCAACATCCGCGCCAATACGCTGTTCATGGCGAATGCCTATGCCCGGCACATCAATGGCGACGTGCTCGAGCGCGCGATCTTCGAATATGATTACGTCGTGGCCGTCGAGCTTCCGGAGGGCGCCAAGACGCTCACCTCCGGCACCGTTCTCTCGGATACGCGCGAGCCGTGCTTTTACGCGCGCCGCCACGGCAGGCGGCTCTATATGGGCTACGAAGAAACGCCGGAAACCTCCGAGGACATCACCCGCGACATCGCCCGTCGCACGCTGGCCGAGGGAAAACGGGTGTTTCCCGCGCTCGACGTCCTCGGCGAGCGCGACATCAGGAGCGCCTGGTGCGGTCGGGTGTTCTACACCCTGGACGACTATCCTTTTGTCGAGCGCCGGCATGGCGGCCGCGTCATCACCTTCGCGGCGCCTTCCGATCACGGCAATTCGCTGGCGCTGCGCATCGGGCAGCTCGTGGGCGACGCCGTTGCCCCCTCAACGCTCAAGCCGAGGAGCGACGACGACATTCGGCGCCGCCGCCGCAATGCACGGCAGTTGCGGCTATTCGAAAACTTCCCGAAAGGACGGCGTCTGCGCCCGGGCAAGCGGTACCAGGAAGCCGCGTACCGCGAGCCCGAAACGGCCGTCCCGCGGCATCAGCCGGCATCCGAGCCGGACTTGCCGTGAAGGTAGCGGGCCGCAATCGAGGCCGACGTTCGAGCGCGGGAGCTCAAGGCGCACCATGGCGCCTCGAGCCCCCTCCGATGATCACACGTAAGACGACGGCATGCTCAGAAGCTGACGACGTCCTTCATGGCCGCTGCGGCGTCAGCGGGAACGATTTTACGCGCCACGAAATCATCCCAATTCTTGAATTTTTCCTTGGCACGGGCCTCGATGATGGCCTTGGAACGCGCCGGCCCGATCTGCGAAACCTTGTCGAGCTCAGCCGCGGTTGCGGTGTTGAGGTTGACCTTGGCCGCGACGGGAGACGTTGCGGCACCGGTGGTCGTGGGCTTTGCCGGCGCAGCCGCGGACGGCGCGGGATGTGCGGGTGACGTCGGCTGCATTCCCTGAGCGAACGCGGGAACGGACAGGAGTGCCAGCATCGCCGAGGTGACAAGAACGCGTCGAGTCGACATTTGGGTAGGTCCTCTGTTGTTTCCCCGGGCTTGCGCGAGCATTTAACTCCGCAAGCGGGGGCGTTTGCATTTCATCAGTTCCCGGATCGTCGGCGTGCCTCCGGCATCCACCGCCATCCGACTGACGGCATGGACATAGCTGATCGATTCGGAACGGCGGGTGGACGACGCGTTCATCCGTCATTCACTGCGGCAAACAAAGCGACGCCACAAAGTTGTCGGGATCTCACAACCCAGCTCGCATGGTCCTGTCCGAAGAGTCGGCTTCTTCCCGGGATCACGCGCGAGGGGGAAATCCGCGCGCATGAACGTCAGCGTACTGGTGATCGTCCTATCGCCAGATCGCCCGCGCGGCCTCCACCACGCGCCGCAGCTTCGCGCGCTCATCCGCCTCGCTCAGCGGGTTGCCGGCCGCACTGCTCGCGAATCCGCATTGCGGACTGATCGCGAGCCGGTCGAGATCGATATGGCCGGCGGCTTCTTCCGTCCGGCGTTGCAGGCTATCGAGGCTTTCAAGCACGGGAGTCTTGCTGCTGACCAGGCCCAGCACCACGCCCTTGCCTTTCGGCACGAAGCGCAGCGGCGCGAAATCCCCTGAACGGGGCGTGTCGTACTCAAGGAGAAAATGATTGGCGTCGGTGCGGGCGAAGAAGCGCTCGGCCACCGCGTCGTATCCGCCGTCGGCGAGATAGTGGCCGCGAAAGTTGCCCCGGCACATATGCACACCGATCACGACGTCGTCCGGACACGCCGCGACCGCGCCGTTGATGGCGTCGATATAGCGATCGACCAGCGCGACGGGGTCGCCGCCCCCGACCGCGACCCGTTCGCGGATCGCGGGATCGCAAAGGAGCGCAATGGCGATCTCGTCAAGTTGGATGTACCGGCAACCGGCCTGCACCAGATCCGCGATCTCCTGCGCAAACACCACGACAAGATCGGCGAAGAATTGATCGACGTCGGCATAGGCGCTGTGGTCGGCGAAGTCGGAAAAGCGCAGAAAATGCATGGTCGACGGCGCCGGCAGCGTGATCTTGGCCGTCGCCGTGGCGACGCCGCGCAGGAAGATGAATTCGTCGAGCGCGAGCGGCTCCGTGCGTCGCAGCGGCGCCGTCGCGTAGGGCGCGGTGAAATCGACCTCATGGCCATGATCATCGCGAAACTTCAGCAGCGCCGCACGCACCTCGAGACCTTCGGTGCGCTCCACGAACCGTCCCCAGTAGGAGCCGCGGCGAAACTCGCCGTCGGTGACGACCTCGAGCCCGGTCGCCTCCTGCATGCGGACCGCGTCGCGCACGCAATCGTCCTGGATGCGCGCGAATTCATCCGCGCCGATCTCGTTGCCGGCGCGGCGACGGAATGCCTGGCGCAATGCCGGTGGGCGCAGCAGGCTACCGACGTGGTCGGCGCGAAACGGCGGGCGGCCGTGCGGGCGCAGGCTCATGCTTGGTTGCTCCGAGTTTCTTTTCTATAGCTCAATAGGTAGAATTTAAGTCGCCTCCGTGGCACAACACAATCCCCGACCACCGCCGTCGCGGCTGGTGCGGGAGCGCATGTGGGCCATGACGGTCGTCACCCTTAGGACCTCGCGACGTTCACGACCGAGCCCGCGGCGGCGCGAGCCCGAGATCATCGAGGCAGCGGCGCGGGTCTTTGCGGAGCGTGGTTTCCATGGAGCGACCACCCAGGACATCGCCGACGTCCTGGGGATCAGGCAGGCAAGCCTGTACTACTACTTTCCCTCCAAGGAGGGGGCGCTCGAGCTCGTCTGTCTGCAGGGCGTGGGCGGCTTCTTCGAGGTCGCCAAGGCGATCGCATCGGGACCCGGCACCGCCGCCGACAAGCTCACGCGACTGATCAAGTCGCATCTCTCGCCGCTCACCGATCGCAGCGACTTCGTCCGGGTGTTCCTGAACGAGCGCCAGCACCTGCCGCCCGAGAGCCGGCGGCGGATCGGAAAATGGTCGCGCGGACTGGAGCAGGTGTTCGAAAGCGTTCTCAAGGAAGGCGTGCGTCGGGGCGAATTCCGCACCGACCTCGATACCCGTCTGGCGGTCCTTGGTATCCTCGGCATGGCCAACGCGGTGGCGAACTGGTATCGCGCCGAGGAGGTGGCGATCGATCGCGTCAGCGCCGAATTCGCCCGCCTGCTGGTCGGGGGGGTGACAAAACGGCCCAAGCCACGGCGCGGCTCGCGCCGGACGCGTCGGCCCGCCCGCTAGCAGGCTGCTGGAAACCTCTCTCGACCCGCATTTTACGATTTTCTAGGCCGATGATTCCAGCAGTCGTGCCCTGCACTAGCTGGACGGCGGCTTGGCCAGATTCTCGTACATGCGACGCAGGCTTCGCCGGACCACGGCGAGGTCCTTGGCCGGCACGCCGGCGATCGCGCTGCGTTCCGCCGCGATCGCGCGCGGGATCATGCGCGCGACGAGCCCGGCGCCCTTGCCGGAAAGGCGCACGACCACCTCGCGGCTATTGGTCGCGGACCGCGTGCGCGTCACCAGGCCCATTCTGACGAGGCGGCTGACCACGCGCGAAAGCGTCGAAACGTCGATGCTGGTCATGGCGGCAAGATCGATCTGGCGCTGGCCGTCGTCGCTCGAGAGCGCGGCGAGAACCCGCCACATCGCGATGCTCAGCCGGTGGGGGGCCAGCGTGCTTCGCCCGAAATCGACCACCAGCGCCGAGCCGACGCGATTGATCAGGTAGGGAAGATATTCGTTGAGATCGAGCTGCGGGCGGCTGGGCACGAACGGAAAATTCCTGAAAGGATCGGTGCGGGCAAGCTTTTATGGGCGAGTTCCCACGATGTCAAAGCTCCCGCGCTGACGGCGGCATCCGTTCGGTGCATAATGGCTCCAAACCCGTCCGATCAGTTGCATTTACAACAGTTGCAAATGCATCTATGCTGCCGGCAACAACAAGAACGAGCCTCAAGGCTCGGTGAACCATGGGAGGAGTGTGGTGGAATTCGGCTACTTCACCCTGAGCGACAATCACTACGAAAACAACGCGCGGACGCCGAACCAGTTCGTCTCCGACATAACGGAAGAAGCATTGCACGCCGATCGGCTCGGCATGCATTCGGCCTGGATCGGCGAGCATCATTTCAATTCGCTGGGCGTGCTGTCCTGCCCCGATCTGGTGCTCGCCTATATCGCGGCGCGCACGAAACACATCCGGCTCGCGCCGGCGGTGACGGTACTGCCGCTGCATCACCCGATCCGGGTGGCGGAGCAATGGGCGACGCTCGACCTTCTCAGCAACGGGAGAGTGGATTTCGCGACCGGCCGCGGCTACGACCAGCGCGAATACCTGCCGTTCCACGTCTCGTTCGAGGACAATCAGGGCATCTTCGACGAAGGCCTCGAAGTCGTGCGCAAGCTATGGGCTGCGGAGGACCGCATCACCCATCAGGGCAAGCACTACTCTTTCGAAGATGTGCGGATCACCCCGAAGCCGGTGCAGAAGCCGATCCCGACTTATGTCGGATCGTTTTCCAAGCCTTCGATCGAACTGGCGGCGCGGCTCAATTGCGGCCTGATCGTTGCTCCGTTCGCCGCCGCAATGAGCTTCGGCGGCCTGAAGCAGGTTGCGGACCTCTATCACGAGTCCTGCGCAAAATACGGCAACAAGCCCGGCCGCCTGATGTGCAGCTACTTCACCCACTTCGCCGACAACCAGGCGCAGGAGGACGCCCAGCGCGCGCGCCAGATCCGCTATTACCGCGAATGCGTGATCCCCGCGCTTCCCGGCGATCCAAAGACGGCGCCGCCGAGCTATCGTTATTTCGTCGACATGGTCGCGCGGTTGAACAAGGTCAGGCCGGAGGACCTCACGGAGAATTCGGTGCTGATCGGATCGCCGCAGCGGATCATCGACACGCTGAAGAAGGTGGAAGACGCCGGCTTTCACGAGGTGATCCTCTATTTCAACGTCGGGCTGAAGCCGCACCAGCAGGTCAAGGACGAGATGGAGCGCTTCATGCGCGAGGTGGCGCCCGCGTTCGAGGGCGCGCACAGGCAACGCGCGGCCTAGAGCTTCGCTCTGGCCGCATGATCTTGTCGAAGGGTCCGCCACGCTCGGCGTCATGGTTTGGGCGTCGAGCGCGTTGCGGCGATCTGACGGCTTAAACAGCGGCGGAAAGAAATTCCGCGCCAACAGAATTCTGAGCACGCGTTCAAGTGCCGCGCTCCGACGGCACGAGCGAACCGGGAGACAACGTCCGTGACCCTTCAACAAAACACCGATCGTATCCAGACCACGCATATCGGCAGCCTGCCGCGGCCACACGCCGTGCTCGACATGATGAAAGCGAAGTTCGCCGGCCAGCCCTACGACAAGAAGGTGTACGACGCGACCATCACCAAGGCGGTCGCGGACAGCGTGCGCAAGCAGGTCGAGTGCGGCATCGACATCGTGACCGACGGCGAGGTCTCGAAGCCCGGCTTCTTCACCTATATCCAGGAGCGGCTCGAAGGCTTCGAGCCCCGGCCCAAACAGAAAATGCTGCTGTTCCAGCAGGAGGTGGCTGCGTTCCCGGAATACTACGCGCAATATTTCAAGGACGCGATGATGGGCGGCGCAATCGTGCCGCTGTCGCCGGTGGTCTGCGTCGGTCCGGTCAAATACCGCGGCGAGAAGTATCTGCAGACCGACATCGACAACGTCAAAGCCGCGGCCAAGGCGGCCGGCGTGCCGGACCATCACGTATTCCTGCCGGCGACGGCGCCGTCGGGCGTCGGCATCAACGAGTACTACAAGTCGGAGGAAGACTATTTCCACGCGCTCGCGGCCGAGCTCAACAGGGAATACAAGGCGATCGTCGACGCCGGCATTTTGGTCCAGGTCGACGACCCCTTCCTGCCGGATATCTTCTTCGAGCCCGGCCTCGACGACGCCCAGAAGAAGCGGCGCGCGGACATCTATGTCGACGCCACCAACGTCGCGCTCAAAGGCATTCCGGCCGAGATGGTGCGCTTCCACACCTGCTACGGCATCAACGAAGGCCCGCGCCTGTACGAAGCCAGCCTCGCCGACGTGATCGGCTACATGCTCAAGATCAACGCCGGCTCCTACAGCTTCGAATGCGCCAACCCGCGGCACGAGCACGAATACCACCTGTTCGAGCGCATCAAGCTCCCCGAGGGCAAGGTGGTCTGCCCCGGCATGATCACCCATGCCAGCAACATCGTGGAGCATCCGGAGTTGATCGCCGAACGCATCATGCGCTTTGCCAAGCTGGTGGGCCGCGAGAACGTGATAGCCGCCGCGGATTGCGGCTTCTCGTCCCAAGCGCTCTATCGCACGGAGGTGCATCACACCGTGGTGTGGGAGAAGTTCAAGGCGCTACGCCAGGGCGCCGATCTCGCCACCCGGCAGCTCTGGGGCAAGCGTTAACGGCTGCCTGCCGACAAAAAATCTGAGATCGAGGGAGGACGATATGAACAAGCGAACCGCTGTTCTCGCGGCCCTGCTTGCGCTGGCGGCCACGCCAGCCGCGGCGCAGGAAAGTGCCAAGATCGGGTTCGTCGCAACGTTCAGCGGGCCGGCCGCGCTAATCGGCAACGACATGCGTGACGGCTTCGAGCTCGCGCTTGATCATCTCGGCCGCAAGGTCGGCGGGCTCGCCGCCCAGGTCATCTATGAGGATGATCAGCAGAAGCCCGAGGTCGGCAAGCAAAAGACCGACAAGTTGATCGGTTCCGACCGCGTCAGCCTTTCTCACCGGCTACATCTGGTCAAATGTCCTGCTGGCTTCGCTCAAGCCCGCGGTCGATGCGCAGACCTTCCTGATCAGCGCTAACGCCGGTCCGTCCCAGATCGCCGGCGAGCTGTGTTCGCCCTGGTTCTTCTCCGTGTCGTGGCAGGGCGATCAGGTTCCGCAGGCGATCGGCGAGTACCTTAATCAAAAAGGCGTCAAGTCGGCGTTCCTGATCGCGCCCAACTACGCCGCCGGCAAGGACGTGATCGCCGGGCTCAAGGAGAACTTCAAAGGTACGGTCGCGGGCGAGGAATACACCAAGTGGCCGGATCAGCTCGACTTCTCCGTCGAGCTCGCCAAGGCGCGCGCGGCCAAGCCGGATGCCGTCTTCGCGTTCTATCCGGGCGCGGCCGGCATCCAGTTTCTCACGCAATATGCCCAGGCCGGCCTCAAGGCGCAGATCCCGCTCTACACCGCCTTCGTCATCGACGCGTTGTCGCTGCCGCGGCTTGGCGAACTCGGGCTCGGCATTCCCGGTGCCCAGCACTGGGTCAATGACCTGCCCAACGAGGCGAACAGGAAATTCGTCGCCGATTTCCGCGCGAAGTACGGCCGTTATCCTTCATTCTATGCCGCGCAGGCCTATGATTCCGCCAAGCTCATCGATAGCGCGGTGGCCGGAGTGAAAGGTGACCTCGGCAACAAGGACGCGATCCGTACCGAGATGCGCAAGGCGAACTACGCCTCGGTGCGCGGTCCCTATCGCTACGGCAACAATCACTTTCCGATCCAGAATTTCTATCTGCAGGACGTGGTGAAAGATACCGAGGGCACCTACACCCTCAAGACCGTCGCCACTGCGCTCAAGGACCACCAGGACCGCTACCACGCGCAATGCCAGATGAAATAGCGGCGCAGGGAAGCCCGTCGACGTAGGTGCACGGCCAGGTTCGCAATCGGCACGCGAAGTGCCGACGCCAAGTGTGCAAGCGTGGGCGCGGGATGCGGGGCGGTGATGACGCACGCGCTCTGTCTATTGAGCTATAGAATTGCGGCCGCCGCCGGGCTATAAAAACGCAGAGGGAAACGCTCAACGAGCGCCGCATGACCGCAACGCCATCGGTCGATCGGGAGGCGCTGCGCCGCAAGTCCGCACCGCTGCTGCTGTGCGAGCGGGCGCGCGCGACGCCGAACTCCGTCGCATTCCGCTGCAAGCATCTCGGCCTCTACCGCGAGCGCAGCTGGCGCGACTATGCCGCGCTGGTGGCGCGGACGGCGCGCGCCTTTGCCGGGATGGGCCTTGCCCGCGGTGAGCGCGTCGCCATCATGGGCGATGCCTGCGAGCAGTGGCTGATCTGCGACCTCGCGGCGCAGTCGCTGGGCGGCATCGTCTACGGCATCTATCCGACCGCATCGGCCGCGGAGGCAGAGTATCAGCTGCGCGACGGCGGCGCGGTGATGTTCGTCGCGGAGAACCAGGAATACGTCGACAAGATCCTGTCGTTTGCCGACAGTCTTGACGGATTGAAGTGGATCGTCGTGCTCGACGATTCCGCGATGTTCGCCTACGCGCATCGCAAGCTTCGAAGCTACGACGCGCTGCTCGCCCCGGTCGAGCAGCCCGATCTCGCCTGGCTGGAGCAGCAGGCGAACCGGCTCGATCCGGACGATCCCGCCTTCATCGTCTATACGTCGGGCACCACCGGTCATCCCAAGGGCGCGCTGGTCGCGCACGGCAAGCATCTCGCCGCCACCGCGAACCTGGTCGAACATTATCCTACGCTGGCGCAAAAGCCGCACCGCACGGTGGCCTACCTGCCGCTCTGCCACGTGCTCGGCCGCGATGTCGCGGTGACGCTGCCGCTGATCTCGCGTCTCGTCCCGCATTTCGGCGAAAGCCCGGAAGACCTGCCGACGACGCTGTTCGAGTCCGCACCCACGGTGCTGTTCACCGTGCCGCGCTACCTGCAGAAATTCGCCTCGCAGGTGCTGCTCGGCATTCTCAATTCCAGCAGCAGCAAGCGCGCCACCGCCGATCTCGCCCTGCGGTTTGCGCGCGGACACGCGCGACGGCGCTGGAACGGCGAGGCAGGCTTTGCGCGCGAGGCGCTCTACCGCGCCTGCCGCGCGGGCGTGTTCGTGCCCATCCTCAACAAGCTCGGCTTTGACCGGCTGGAGCTCGTGATCTGCGCCGGCGCCCCGCTGCCGCCCGAGACCATGGCGCTGTGGCAGATGCTCGGCGTCAACGTGGTGGAGATGTACGGCCAGACCGAAACCGCGGGCGGCATCATCTCCGGCCAGCGCGGGCCGTTTCCGCGCCCCGGCAACGTCGGCACCGTGGCTACGGGCTGGGAGGTCAAGCTCTCCGGCGAGGGCGAAGTGATGGTGAGGAGTCCCGATCTGTTCGATTGCTACTGGAACAATCCGGACGCAACCCGCGCCATCAAGGGCGAGGACGGCTGGCTGCGCACCGGCGACATCGGCGAATGGAACGAGAGCGCGCTCCGGCTCGTCGACCGCGCGCGCGATTTCATCGTGACCTCCGGCGGCAAGACGATCTCGCCGTCGTTCATCGAGAATATCCTGCGCACCAGCCCCTATGTGGCCGAGGTGGTCGTGTTCGGCCACGGCCGCAAATACCTGACCGCGCTCGTCGAGATCGACGCCGATACCGTCGCCGACTGGGCCCGCAGCCATGACGTGCCCTATACCGGCTTCACCAGCCTCGCCCACAACCCGGATGTCATGCGCCTGATCGGAGCCGAGATCGAGCGCGCGAACGGAGAGCTTGCCCGCGCCGAGCAGATCAAGGACTTTCGCATCCTGCCCAAGGCGCTCGATCCCGAGGAGGACGGCGAGCCGGTCACCCCCACGCGCAAGGTGAAGCGTCATCTCATGTATGAGCGCTTCAAGCCGCTGGTCGAAAGCATGTACGATGATCGCGAGGAAAGGCTGATTGCCGGCATAGCGCTTTCCGGCGAAGTGGAAACCGGTTCGCCGCAGAAAGCGCGTCAAACGTAGCAATGGCATCGCGGCGGAGTCCGCGTGACGTTTCGCTCAACGAGGGAGGACAAGAGATGTTGAGACCAAGTCTCATAGGCGCGTTGGTCACTGCGGCGCTGGCGTGGCCGGCCGCTGCGCAAGACAGCTACGTCGTCGGCGTCAGCGGCGCTCTCACCGGACCGGCGGCAGGCACCAATGCTCCGCCGATCGAGGGCTTGCGCCTCTATGTCGATCGCCTCAACGCCGGCGGTGGCGTCAACGGCAAGAAGATCCAGTTGATCGTGCTCGACGATCAGGCCGAGCCGTCGAAAGCCGCCGCCAATGCCAAGCGGCTCCTGAGCCAGGACAATGTGCGCCTGCTGGTGCTGTCGAGCCTGTCCTCCACCTACGCCCCCGTCATTGCGGAGACGAAGCGGGCCAACGTGCCGCTGATGCTCATGGGCGCGGTCTGCCCGAAGGAAGTCTATCCGCCCGCCGAGGCGCTGCAGTTCTGCACCACCGCCTATGCAGGCGGGTACGACAGCCGCGCCACGCTTGCCTTCATCAAGGAAACGGCGAAGGAGCCGGTGCGGATCGGCTTTGCGGCCATGGCGATCCCGCTCTCGCGCGGCGAAATCGACTATGCCGAGGAGCAGGCCAAGAGCATGGGCATGACCGCGGTCGACAAGGAGGTGATTCCGCCGCCGACCGCGGACTACACGCCGTTCGCCACCAAGCTCAAGGACGCCAACCCGAACTGGATATTTTCCTGGGCGCCATGGGTCACCCAGGTGAAGACCTTCGAGGCCCTGCGCCGGCTGGGCTGGCAGGGCGACTACATCGCCTGGGCACACATCGAGGCGGAGGGCGAATTGGCCCGCCTCAAGGACCCGAAGTTCTACGTGATCGGCGCCAATTCCCTGTTCCAGGACAATCTCGCGATCCACAAGCAGATCGTGGAGGAGGCCAAGAAGGGCAACGTGCGCTATCCGGCCGAGCAGCTGACCGAAGGCTGGATCGGCGGCATGGTGCTGGAGGCGGTGCTCAAGAACGCGGGCTGGCCGGCCGATGCGGCCAAGATCCGTGCCGCGATGGAACAGGTGAAGGTCGATACCCAGGGCCTGCGCGGCGGACCGATCGAGTGGAGCAACGACAACCATTTCCGCACCCGCCAGTACTACCGGGTCTATCACTGGGATCCGGCGAAGTCGGCGGTGGCGGTGGCCAAGGACTGGGTGCCGTATGACGTGAAGTGACCGGCGCGTAGTGCCGGTCATCCCGAGGGTTCGCGCCAGCGCGGGAGCCCGCGATCCATAACCCCGCAACCTGAGTTTATGGAGTCCGGGCTCGCGGGCTTTGCCCGCGCCCCGGAATGACCGCGAAAGCGTCAGTCCGTGCAGCTCATCGTCAATATCACCGTGCTGGCGGCGATCTACGCGCTGCTCGCCTGCGGCTATGTGCTGATCTATCGCGTAAGCCGGGTGTTGAACATGGCCCATGGCGAGATCGCCATGCTCGGCGCCTATCTCCTTTACACCACGGCGTCGCTGTTCGTCGGCAACCCCTTCACCGCGATCGCCGTGGCGGTGGTCATGAGCCTCACGGTCGGCGTTCTCGTCTACGTGCTGCTGATGCGCAAGATGACCGGCGAGATGGTGCTGGCGGCCATCCTCACCACGATCGCGATCGGCATTCTGCTGCGCGGCCTGATCGTGCTGATCTGGTCGGCGGCGCAGCAGCATCCGCTGGAGGCGCTGCATTTCTCCAACCCCTCGATCGGGCTGTTCGGCGGCGCGCGGATCTCGGCCTGCGCGGCGCTGATGGTGGTGATGACCGCCGTGGTCTATGGCGGGCTGTTCGCCTTCCTGCGCTTCGGGCGCTGGGGCGTGCGCATGCGCGCGGCCGGACAAAACCCGCTGCTGGCGGCGCAGCGCGGCGTCAACCTGAACGCGGTCTATGCCTTGGCCTGGGCCCTCTCGAGTCTGAGCGGATCGATTGCCGGGATGCTGATCGCGCTCGATTCCGGCCTCGACCAGACCATGGTGGTGATCGGGCTCAAAGCCTTCGCGCCGGCGCTGGTTGGCGGCCTCGACAGCCTCCTCGGCGCCCTCGTCGGCTCCCTCATCGTGGCCGCTGCCGAGGTGCTCGCCATCCACTACATCGATCCGCTGCTGTCCGACGTGGTGCCGTTCCTGGTGCTCATTGCCATGCTGATCGTGCGGCCCTGGGGGCTGTTCGGCACCCGCGAGGAGCTCGACCGTGTCTAGGGCACCGCGCGCCAGCGGCTACTTCCGCACCAGCTACGCGCAGGACCTCGCGCTGGTCGGAACCCGGCTCGAACGCACCGGCCTCGGCGTGCTCATCCTGGCGCTGCTGGCGTTCCCGTTCATGGCGTCTGCGTTCCAGCTCGATCTCGCCTGCCAGGTATTTCTCGCCTGCGTGGGCGCGCTCTCCCTGATGCTCCTGACGGGCTATGCCGGCCAGATTTCGCTTGGGCACGCCGGCCTGATGGCGGCGGGTGCGTTCACGGTCGGAATTCTGTTCCGGGAGACCAATGCGCCGTTCTGGATCACGCTGCCGTCGGCCGCCCTGGTCGGAGCATTGCTCGGGATCATCTTCGGATTGCCGTCGCTGCGCCTGCGCGGGCTCTACCTCGCGGTCAGCACGCTGGCGCTGCACTTCGTGGTGATCTATCTCGGCGGCGAATACGAATCGCGACGCGGTTTCTCCACCGGCATCGTCATCGATCCGCCCACGCTCGGCGGCGTCGCCATCACCGACGGCCGCGTTTGGTACTTTATCCTTCTGGCCGCGGCGGCGACGACCCTGCTCCTGTGCGTCAATCTCCTGCGCGCGCGCAGCGGCCGCGCCTGGCGCGCGATCCGGGCGCACGAAACCGTCGCCGAAGCGCTCGGCATCAGCATTGCCGGCTACAAGCTCCTGGCCTTCGTCATCAGTTCGGCGATCACGGCGGTGGCGGGCGCGCTGTTCGCCTATTACCGCGGCTTCGTCTCGGTCGAGGCGTTCTCGCTGTTCCTCACCATCCAGTATCTGGCCATGGTGATCATCGGCGGCATGGGCTCGCTGCTCGGTGCGTTGCTCGGCGCGACCTTCGTCACCATCTTTCCCTATATCATCGAAATCGGCCTGCTCGCGCTGCCGGGGGCGCAACGCTATGCCAGCCTGCTGTTCGCGGTGAACTACGCCGGGTTCGGGCTCGTGATGATCCTGTTCCTGGTCTTCGAACCGTTGGGGCTGGTGGGCATCTGGCATCGTATCCAGAGTTATTTCCTGTTGTGGCCGTTCAAGCACCGCTCCGCGTCGGGATCGCGCCGATGACCAGCGCGCTGTTGGCGATCGAAAAGCTCGAAGTGGTCTATCAGCGCGCCATCACCGCGGTGCAGGGCATCACGCTCGCGGTCGAAGCGGGGCAGATCGTCGCGCTGCTGGGGACGAACGGTGCCGGAAAGAGCACGACGCTGCGTGCGATCTCAGGCTTCCTCGGTCTCGACGACGCGCGCGTGACCGAAGGCGCGATCATCTTCAAGGGAACGCGCATCGAGAACCGCCCGCCGCACGAGAATACGCGGCGCGGCATCGTGCTGGTGCCCGAGCGCGACAAGGTGTTTCCCAATCTCACCGTGGCGGAGAATCTCATCGCGCCGGTGCCGCGCGGGACGTCGCTCGCTGAGCATCGGCGGCGCGAGGCCCTGGTCTACCAGTTCTTTCCCCGGCTCGGCGAACTCAAGACCCGCATCGGTGGTCTGCTCTCCGGCGGCGAGCGGCAGATGCTGGCGCTGGCGAGCGCCCTCGTCTGCCGGCCGGAGCTGCTGCTGGTGGACGAGCTCTCGCTCGGCCTCGCCCCGGTCGTGGTGGAGGATCTGTTGCGCCGGCTGATCGAAATCCGGCGCGAGCTGGGCATCACCATCCTGATCGTGGAACAGAGCGCGACCGTGGCGCTGGAAATCGCCGACTACGGTTATGTGATGGAGAACGGCCGAATCGTGCTCGACGGCACCGCCGAGCGACTGCGCAGCCATCCCGACATCCAGGAGTTCTATCTCGGCTCCAAGAGCGGCGAGCGCAGGAACTACCGCGACGTGAAGCAGTATCGCCGCAGCCGGAGATGGTATGGCTGAGCTCGCGCTCGATCGCCTCACGTTGCGCTTCGGCGGCCTCACGGTCCTCGATGGCGTGTCGCTCGCGGTGGAGGCCGGCGAGCTGTTCGCGCTCATCGGCCCGAACGGCGCCGGCAAGACCAGCGTGCTCAATTGCGTGAGCGGCATCTACCGCGGCGAGGGCGCGATCCGCGTGCGCGGCAACGATATCTCCGGCCGCGCGCCGCACGAGATCGCGCGGCTCGGGCTCGCGCGCACGTTCCAGCACGGCGAGCTGTTCGCGCAGATGTCGGTCCTGGACAATCTGTTGACCGGACGGCACGCGCGCATCCGCACCAATCCACTGGCCGAGATGCTTTTTCTCCCAGGCGTGCGGCGCGAAGAGATCCGCCACCGCGAGGCGGTCGAGCGCATCATCGAATTCGTCGAGCTCGAGCGCTATCGCCATGCGCCCGTCGCCGGACTTCCGTTCGGGATCCGGAAGCTTGTCGGTTTCGCGCGCGCGCTGGCGCTCGAGCCGACAATGCTGATGCTCGACGAGCCTTCGGCCGGGCTCAATCGCGACGAGCGCGAGGATTTGGCGCGCTTCATCCTGCGCATCAAGCATCAGCTCGGCATCACCATGATCTGGATCGAGCACGACCTGCAGATGGTGGCCGATCTCGCCGACCGCATCCACGTGCTCGACTACGGGCGCACGCTGGCCGAGGGCCCGCCGGCCGAGGTCCTGAAGGATCCGCGTGTCATCGCCGCCTATATCGGCACCGTTGCGCCGCTGGCCTAGAGACCCTGGCGTGGACATCGCGGAGCAGCGGACCGAAATCTCGAGTTGCCCCGTGCGAGAATCGCTATGATGCCCTTCGGATTGAAACTGCTCGAGATCGGAAGGACCGATCAGCGGCGACTGATCGCGTGACCATCATGCAACCACCTCCTCACAAATCTATCTGTCACCCGACCCGCCGAGCGGCGGTTGGCCTTGGCCTATCCGCGGCGATACTCAGCGTCTCTCCAATCGCAAGGGTGAGTGCACAGACCCGCACGCCGGGCGAATTGCATACGCGGTTTCTTCGGTGGTCCCGGTCCGCGACTGGCTTCGCTGATCTTCCAGCCGACGCGGCTCGAACTTGCATGGAACTGCTTTTCCGCTCCGGCATCACGCCCGAGAGCCTGTCCGCTCTCGAGCCAAACTCCTATCGCGGCACACCGTTCGAGAAGAGACTGCTCGAAGCCTGGTATACCGGTCGTTTCAAGCTGGATGGATTGTCCGAAATACGAAGTTTCGACACCACTTTGATGTGGCGAGCGGCCGGAATGGATCCACCGCCGAGCATTTGCGGCGGCGGTCCTGAAAGCTGGGCTTCCGCGCCTTCCAATATCTGACGAGTGTTCTTTTGACCGAGCAAACCGACGTACTGATCGTGGGCGCCGGCGTTGCCGGTGCGCTGATGGCGTGGAGCCTGGCCGATGCCGGGGCGCGGGTGACCATCGTTGAGGCTGGCCCGCACGTTGACCGCGGCGTCGCCGTGCAGAGGCTCGAACGTGCTCCCGTCAGGGTGCCGGAGGCGCCGTATGAGATGGCCCCCTATGCCGAGAGCCCGGCCACAATAAAGGATACCTACATCCGACAAGATGGGCCTGACCCCTTTCGCAGCACGTATTTGCGGCTGGTCGGCGGGACCACCTGGCATTGGCTTGGCACGGCGCTCCGTCTCCTGCCTTCCGACCTGGAGTTGCAAAGCCGTTACGGTGTCGGCGCCGACTGGCCATTGAACTATGCAGATCTCGCGACATGGTACGACGCCGCTGAATCCGAACTTGGCGTGTCGGGCCACACCGATGACACGTTCGGGCCGCCGCGCCAAAAGCCATATCCAATGCCGGGCTTGCCTGCCGCACTCGGCGATCGGCTGGTCGAGCAGATTGCGGGCACGTTCGGGTTCAAGGTCCGGGTATCGCCGCAGGCTCGAAACTCGCAGCCTTTCGACGGGCGGCCGGCCTGTTGCGCCAGTTCGTCATGCATCCCGATTTGTCCGGTGCAAGCCAAGTACGATGCGACCGTACATTTGCGGAAGGCAGAGGCTGCCGGCGTTCGCATCCTTTCTGATTCTGTCGTGGTGCGCGTGGATGTGGGACCTGACGGTCGCGTCACCGGGCTACTGATCCGCAAGCCGGACCGCAGCGAGACTTGGCTGGGGACGCGCCATCTCATCATCGCGGCCAACGCGATCGAAGGGCCGAAGCTGCTCCTCATGTCCCGAAGCGAACGCTTTCCAAACGGGGTTGCGAACAGTTCCGACGCGGTGGGGCGCTACCTGATGGATCACCCTGTCCAGCTCACCAAGGCGCTTTCCCCGGTGCCGGTGTGGCCGCGCCGAGGACCGCAGGAGGTGAGCGCAATCCACGAACTGCGCGACGGTGATCACCGCCGGCGTCATGGCGCGTTTCTTATGAACATAGGAAATCAGGGGTGGGAATGGGCGGGGCCCGATCTTGCGACTCTGGCAAAGAGTTTTGTCGATGCCGGGCTCTCTGGGCCAGAACTCTTGAATGCGGTTCGATCGCACTCGTCCAGAGAGATGACCCTTGTGGCACTCACTGAGCAATTGCCTGATCCCGACAACAGAATAACGCCTGACTTTGAGCGGCCTGATGTGATCGGCGTACCGAAACCCCGCGTGTTCTTCCGATTAAATGATTACACCGCGACCGCCTTGGCGGCGGCGCGCAAAATACACGAGCAGTTGTTTCATGCCGTCGGCGCTACCGGCATCGGACATGTTCCCCATGCGGAAGGTGCTGGCCACATCATGGGCACCACCAGAATGGGGACTGACAGCAAAAAATCGGTGGCGAACGCGGACGGTCAAAGCCATGACCATCCTAATCTGTGGTTCGCCGGCTCATCGCTTTTTCCGACCTCAGGTACAGCGAACCCTACCTTGACCATTGCGGCCCTCGCGCTGCGGACAGCCGAGGCGATCAAGGTTGCCATGAGACGGTGACGCGGATGCGGAGACAGCCGCTCCCGCTGTGCTCGAAGGATCGCCGACGACGAAGGAAGACATCTCGACCGCCTCGGCCCTGAGCCGCTGTTCAGACAGGACGATGAGCGCTACTCCATCGTAATGCCGAGGCTGCGCACCACCCGGCCGAAATTGTCGCGCTCCTTGACCAGAAAAGCCTTCACGTCCTGGGTCGGGCTCGCTTCCACGCCCTGCGCGACATAGAGCTCGCGGACTTTCGGATCGTCGAGCGCAAGCACGGTCTCCTGGCGCAGGAGCGAAAGGACCGCAGCCGGCGTGCCCTTGGGCGCGAGCAGCACGTTCCAGCTGGCGAGATCGAAATCCTTCACGCCGGCCTCCTTGAAGGTCGGCACGTTCGGGAGCGCGGGCGAGCGCACGTCTCCGGTCACCGCCAAGGCCTTGACCGCGCCGGAGTCGATCGCCCCCTTGGCGGCTGCGAGGCCGGCATAGAACATGTCGATATGCCCGCCCACCACATCGGCCACCGCCTGCCCGCCGCCGCGATAGGGCACATGGGTGACGGTGAGATTGTTGAGGCGGTTGAACCATGCCCCCATGACATGGGGCGGGCTGGCGATGCCGCCGCCAAAGGTGAACTTCCCCGGCGCGGCGCGCAGCTCCTCGATCAGCTCTGGCAACGTGTTGGCGCGGATGTTCTTTGACGTGATCAGCACCAGCGGCACCAGCCCGGTGACCGCGATCGGCTCGAAATCATCAATGGAATACTTGGCGCCCTTGACCAGCGGCGGCACGATCACCGTTTCGGAGGTGTAGCCGACATAGAGCGTATGGCCGTCGGGATTGGCGCGCGCCGCGAGCGTGGCGCCGATGGTGCCGCTGCCACCCGGCTTGTTGAGCACGACCACCGATTGGCCCAGGCGTTCCTGAAACTTCTGCGCCAACGCACGCGCCACCAAATCGGTCGATCCGCCGGGGCCATAGGCCACCACGATTTCGATGGTGCGGCTCGGGTAGCGCGCGGTCTGCGCAATCGCGAGCGCTGCAGCCGCGTTAATGATGACGGCGACCACGAGTGCTCCCGCGAGCGCGAGCTTGTGCATCGCTCCTCCTCCCTTCCTCCCTCCGCCGTCAATGCCGGGCTTGACCCGGCAATCCATCGTTAGAATTTTCTTGCGTCTCGGATGGATGCGCGGGTCAAGCCCGCGCATGACGAAACTCCTGTCGCCTGATCGGTATCACAACGGCGTCACCCGCGCGTGCAGGATCGCCGAGCGGCCGCCGCGCACCTCTTTCACGCAGCGCGCGAGCGCCGCCGGCACGCCGGCAGGGTCGCTGACCTTTTCCGCATAGGCGCCGAACGCCTCGCCGATCTTGCCGAACTCGACGCCGGGCATCAGCCCGGCCTGAAACTCGTTCGCCGACTTGGCCTGGCCATCGGGGAACACCCGCAGCGTCGATTCCTTCACCGCGGACCAGCCGGAATTGTCGAGCACGATCGCAAGGATCGGCAATTTGTGATGCTGAGCCACCGCGAACACCGAGCACGGGCTGCCGAAATAGAAGCTGCCGTCTCCCACGATCTGAACCATCAGCCGCTCCGGGGCGGCGAGTTTGGCGCCGAGCGCCATGGCCCCGGACCAGCCCAAGCCGCCGCCGCCGGCGCGCATGATCGTTCCGGGAAGCGGCCGATCGATCTGCATCAAGGCCGCGCCCGCATTGCGGACGCCTTCGTTGAAGACCATGTCCTCGGGCGCCAGCAGCTTGCCGAGCTCCGCGAACAGGTAGTGCGGATTGATCTCGTCCGGCTTGCCCTTGTCGGCGGCGAGCTTCCGGGCGCGATCGAGACGCGCATCGCGCTCGGCGGTGAGCCGCGCGACCCGTGCCTGCGCGGCTTGGCGGAACGCCGGGGTCGCCTTCGTCCTCAACTCCTCGACAACCTGCTCAAGGATGCGCGCGCTGCTGCCCTGCATGCGCAGATTGCCGGGAAAGGTCCACATCGGCGAGGCGGGCTTGAGAATGTCGACGTCGATATGGGCCCAGAACGTGTTCGCGTTGGCCTCGACGTCGCTCGGGAACCACGGCACGTCCACGTCGACGAGGAGGCCCACGTCGGCGTTGGGCAGATGCTTGTCGGGCGCAAACCCGAGGAAGCACGGACTGTCGTGCGAGATGTTGTTGGTCATGTTCGACTCGAACACGCCGATGCCGGCGAACTCGGCCAGGTCCGTGATCAGCTCGGACGCGCGCGGATTGCGTCCAGCGTAGCCGGTGATCAGGATCGGGCTCTTGGCTGCCAGCAGCCGGTCGACGAGCTGCGTCACCAGCTTGGGATCGGCGCCGCCGCCGGTGGTGGTGCCGTGCTGCTCGGCGTCGAAGCGGCGAACGTCGTCCACGCTCCAGGGCTGCGTCAGCGTCTCCCGCTGCATCATCAGATAGACCGGGCCCTGCGGCTCGCTCTGCATGATGGAGTGCGCGCGCCGCAGCGCTTCTTTCACCACGATGCCGGACGGCAGCGTCCATTCCCACTTGAGATAGGGGCGCACGAGGCTCGCCTGATCGAACGGCTCCTGCACGAAGTGGACGTAGGTATCGCGCGAGCCGACCAGTTCGTTGCCGGTGGTATAGGGCGCCTTGCCGGCCATCAGCAGCACCGGGAGCCGGCTGCGGAAGATGTTGTGCATCGCTGTCGCGGTGTTCGCCGTGCCGACGTCGACATGAACCAGCACGCCCTGACCGCGCCCGGTCACGAAGGCGTAGCCCGCCGCCATGTGGGCGGCGGTGTTCTCGTGCGGACAGGTGATGATGGTGGGAAGCGCGTCGCCGCGCTTCCGCCGGTGCGCGATCTCCTCGATGATCGGCGCGTGATCGGTGCCGAAATTGCAAAAGAGATACTCGATCCCGAGTTCGCTGAGTCCTTCCAGGAAGAAATAGGCGGTCGAATAGGTCGGGCTGTTGGTCTTGCGCCTTGCAGCTGTTTCCATGGGATGTCCGTTATGCGATGTCCGTTCTCGGGCGATAACGCGAAAGGTTATGCCATCCATTCCTGCTTTGCGAGGCAGCCCGCGCGTGACCGGGCGGGCGCTGTGCAGCCATGCGCGTCATCCCCGATGCGCGGCGTCACGTTCGCTCCCGCAGCAATCTCCGGATCACCTTGCCGGTGGTGGTCATCGGCATCTGCTGGATGAAGGCGACCTCGCGCGGATACTCATGCGCGGAGAGCCGGGTTTTGACGAAGTCCTTGATGTCGGCAGCGAGCGCGTCGGAGGGTGCCTGGCCGGACTTGAGCACGATGAAAGCCTTCACGATCTCGGTCCGCACCGGGTCGGGTTTGCCCACCACCGCCGCCAGCGCCACCGCGGGATGCCGGATCAGGCAATCCTCGATCTCGGTCGGGCCGATGCGGTAGCCCGCCGAGGTGATGACATCGTCGTCGCGACCGATGAACTGGACATAGCCCTCGGCGTCGATGACACCCTGGTCGCCCGTGGTCATCCAGTCGCCGATGAACTTGTCGCGGGTCGCGTCCGGCTTGCCCCAATATTCCAAAAACATGACGGGGTCGGGCCGCTTGATCGCAATCTGTCCAAGCTCGCCCGGCGCGCATTGCGAGCCGTCCGGCCGGATCACCGCGACCGTGTGGCCGGGCACCGCCTTGCCGATGGCGCCGGCGCGCGAAACACCGAGCGCCGCGCACGACGCCAGCACCAGATTGCATTCAGTCTGACCATAGAATTCGTTGATGGTGACGCCGAGCGCCGACTTGCCCCATTCGTAGGTCTCGGCGCCGAGTGCCTCGCCGCCCGAGCCGACCGAGCGCAGGCGGATGCCGGCCTGCGGTCGCGGCGCCGAGCGCAGCATGCGCAGCGCCGTCGGCGGGACGAAGGCGTTGCGCACGTTCATCCTCGCCATCAACGCGTAGGCCTCCTCGGGGTCGAACTTCTCGAGCTTCTGCGCCACCACCGGCACGCCGTAATGCAGGGCGGGCAGCAGCACGTTGAGCAGACCGCCGGCCCAGGCCCAGTCCGCCGGCGTCCAGAACCGGTCGCCGGGCTGCGGCAGAAATTCGTGCGGAAACTCGATGCCCGGGAGATGACCGATCAGCACGCGATGGGCGTGCAGGGCGCCTTTGGGCGGACCCGTCGTGCCGGATGTATAGACCATCAGCGCGGGGTCGTCGGACGTGGTGGCGGCCGGCGTGAAATCGCCTGCCGCGCGCGCGAGCACCGCATGGAAATCCTCGGCGCCCTCCGCCGGTCCGTCGATCGACAGAACGAGTTCGAGGTCGGGCAGAGCGGCGCGGGCACCTGCAAGCTTCTCCAGCCCCCGGGCATTGGTGATCAGCGCCCGGGCACCGGAATCCTTCAGGCGATAGGAGATCGCCTCGTTCCCGAACAGGATCGCGAGCGGCAGCGCGATCGCGCCGAGCTTGTAGATGGCGATGTGGCTCGCGGCCACCGCCGGTGCCTGCGGCAGCAGGATCGCGACCCGATCGCCGCGTCCGATGCCATGTCCAGCCAGCGCGTTGGCAAGCCGGTTCGAACTCTCCCGCAACGCGCCGTAGCTGATCTCTTCCACCGCGCCCCCGGCGCCCACATGGAAGATGGCGATGCGGCCGGGTTCGATCTCGGCCCAGCGGTCGCATACGTCGACGCCGATGTTGTAATGCGCCGGCACCCGCCAGCGGAACGCGCGGCACAGCGCGTCGTAGTCGCTGGCGGCGGGCAGGACGTGAGGGGCATACATCGCGACGCAGGCTAGTGATGCGCGCGCGGGAGGTCCAGGGCTCGCGTGGCAAGCCGGCCGCGCGATTGCAACGTGCCGAGCTTCATGCTGCCGGCAGCACGCGCACGCCTGATTGCGATCGTTCGCGCATCAGCGCCGTGCGAACCTCACCTTGCGCTTGTGCCGTCCGCCGCTGGCCGCCGCGACCCGTGTGCGAGCCTCGCGCATCGCCACCGAGACTTTCTTCCACTCGCCTTGTTGCTGGATGTGCGCCGGATCGTTTCCAGGCATGGGACGCTGCAGACCATACTTCGAGCCGTGCACGTCGAGCCACTGCCACACCACCTCGGGATTTCCCTCGGCGGTCGTAATATCGATCGCGCGGCCATGGCCGTAACCGCCGGTGCGACGGCTTCCGCCGTGCAGCGAGTTGCCGGTGCGCGCCTTGAAGCCGGAGGCAAGTCGTTGGCGATAGTCGTCACGGAAGGCGCTCAGCATCGACCATTGGATGCCGTCGGCGTCCATCGCGCGCCCGGCACGATAGAGTTGCTCGCGGAACCCCGGGTCCATTCCTCCGATCACGTATTCCTGCAGCGACAAGCCCATGCGGGTGGCCGCAGCCGGATCCTTCCAGGTGAAGTCGCCGGTGGAATCGCGTTTGACCGGCTGGCGCTGGTAAACCTCCCACAGATAGTCGTCGACTTCGTCCAGCGCCGTGATGCCGGGTTTGCGGTCGCGCCGCAAAATGCTGCCGCTGCCATCCGGCTCCACTGCATCCCTCGGCGCGAAGGCAGCGAAGCCGTGCACCTTGATCAATCCGCGCGACGATTCCGGCGTTGCCGACGCCAAGGCGACGCGCGGAGTGGGATTGAGGAAGCGGATGGTTTGGATCGCGCGCTGATAATACGAGACCGGCTGCTCGTTTTCATTGGCGGCGGCAGCGGTATCTTGCACCCGGGTCGACGGCCGGCGGAAGACGACAGTCTCATTGCCGCCGAGGCTGGGGAGGCTGCCCAGGCTGGCGAGTTCATAACCGGGGGCGGCCGGTTTGACGTCGCGATTGTTCATGATGGCCAAAGCCACCGTCCCCGCCGCCAGCACCCCGGCGATGAGCTTGAGCGCGAATACGCCATGCGTGAGCACGGCACTCAGCGCGATCGCCGGCCGGCGGAGTGCCAGCGCGATCATCGGACGGTGCAACGTCAGTGGAATGGCGGGGCGACGCGGGGGCGGGCCGAGCGCGGCCCGGCGGAGAGCGGGCGGCAGTTGCTGCCGGAGCGGCGGCCCTACTCTTATCGGCGTCCGTCGCGGTGCCGGAAGCACACGCGGATGACGCATCACAGCAATCGACTGTGAGACCAAAGCAAGCTCCCCCCTGCCGATCAACTCTGGGAGGAGTCGTCCCGCTGGAATTGGCGCACGTGTAACCCTCCCCAGGGCGACAACGTGTCAACGCGCGCACTTTCCAAGCCAGACGATAAAGAGAGTAGTCCCCAACCCCAGACGTGATCCCCGAATAACAGAGGGAGTTGAATTGACAAATAAGGAAAAAAATTGACCCCGAAGGGACCAATTGACGGCGGGTCGTTGCGGAAAGAGCGCTCGTCTCCGACAGATCGTCATCTTCATCAGTGACTTTGAGGCGGTTTGCGCTTCCTTGCGTCGCTGAATATGTTCCTATGAGCAGTTCTGCGCTCTGCGCATGCGCAATCGGGGCGCACGGCCTTGCGGCTCGCGTGCCAAGCGGTAAACAGATGGTTAAGACCCGGCCGCACCCAATCAGGCTCGGGCAGGAGAAACGATCCGTCGATGAGTGAGGAGCCGAGCGCGCGCGTCGTTCCAGGGAGCGACCTCGATTACCGCCTGCTGATTCCGTTCCTCGTCCACGTGACGCTGACACAGACGCTGATCCTGATCATCCGGATCACGACCTCGTACCGCGCGATCGAGCTCGGCCTTCCCGTGCTCTGGCTCGGCATCATTGCCACCGGCTTCGCCATCATCCCGGTATTCACGGCCCTGCAGGTCGGCCGCTGGATCGATCGCGGCAACGACGCCAAGGCGACCCGGACCGGGGCCGCCCTGGTCTTCTTGGCCTGCATCGGCTTTTGGGCTTGGCCGCAATCCGCCCTGCACCTGCTGGGCTTCAGCGTGCTTCTGGGCTTCGGCCACATGTTCTGCATGGCCGGCCATCAGATGCTGGCGGTACGCGCGGGCGGGGCCCGCAGCCGGGAAGCCTCGCTCGGCTATTACATGGTCGCCGCTTCGGTGGGCCAAGGGCTCGGCCCCTTCGTCGTGGGATGGCTCGGCGGCTCGGCGGCGCTGCCGCCCACCGGACTTCTGTTCGCCATCGGCCTCATTGCCGCGACTTTAAGTGTGCTCGTCGCGCTGCTGATCAGGCCGGCCCCGATGAAGGCCCGGCATCACGATTCCGGTGACTTCATGCCCGTCGGCCGCCTGCTCAAGCTGCGGGGCTTTCCCGCCGTGATGCTGTCGAGCGTGGTGACCGTCACCGCGCTCGATCTGCTGGTGATCTACCTGCCGGCGCTGGGGGCGGAACGGCTCATCGATGCCAACAATATCGGCCTGCTCCTGACTGTCCGCGCCGCGGCGTCGCTGGTCTCGCGCGCCTTTTACGCCCGGCTGATCTTTGCGATCGGCCGCTTGCCGCTGACCCTGGTGAGCATGCTCGGCAGCGCCGCCGGTTTTTTGGTGCTGGCTTTACCGCTCTCGCTGCCGACGATGTACGCCGTGCTCGTCATCCTGGGCTTCACCATGGGCATTGCCTCCACGCTGACCCTCTCGGGCGTGATGTATATCGCGCCGCCGGAAGTCTGCGGCACCGCGCTCACGTTGCGGATGACCGGCAATCGGGTCGGCCAGATCGTGTTTCCCGCGCTCGCCGGTCTCGTTGCCGCCGCCACCGGCGTGGGCGGGATTCTGCTCGCGCTCGGCGTCGGGTTGGCGGCATCGGGGATCGCGGTGGCGATGAGCCAGCCGCCTCCGCCGACGTCCTGACGCCGATCCCGCGGAGGAAGCACATGCCCGATCCGATCCAGATTCGCATGGGAGGCTATGGCCCCGCGAGCACCGGCTTCAGCCGCGCGCTCAAATTCATCGGCGATCGGCTGACGGCCGAATTCGGCGATGAAGTCGATATCAAATACGTCTGGAACGTCATGGATCTCGGCTATCGCGCCGAGGACATTCTGTGGCTGGTCGAGCATGGCCTGCTGACACTGGGCTACCAATCATCGAGCTATCTGACGGACCGGGTGCCCGAGCTCGGCATCGTCGACCTGCCGTTTCTGTTCGGAAACACCAAGGCCGCGCGCGCGGCCATGGACGGCGCGCTCGGCGACGTATTGGCGCGCAAGATCGAGCAACGCGTGAACTACCGCATTCTCGGCTGGTTCGAGAACGGCTTTCGGCACATCTCCAACCGCGTGCGCGAGCTGCGGGCGCCCGCGGACCTGACCGGGCTCAGGATTCGCGTGCTGCCGAGCAAAGTGCAGGCGCGGACCTTCGAACTGCTGGGCGCAGTCCCGATGCGCATGGACCTCACCGAGGCGATCAGGATGATCACCGCCGGCACCATCGACGCACAGGAGAACCCGCTCTCGAACACGGTGACCTACGGCGTGCACAAGTTTCATCGCTTCCACACATTGAGCAATCACTTCTACGTCTCACGGCCGATCTTCCTGCATCGCACCGCCTTCGATGCGTGGCCGCCGCGCCTTCAGCACGCCATGCAGGGCGCCGTCACGGACGCGGTCGCGTTCCAGCGCAAGCTGCATGTGGAGGAGGAGGAAGATGCGCGCAAAGCCATCGAGGCGCAGGGTTGCGAGATCGTCGAGCTCACGGCCGGAGAGCACGACGCCTTCCGCGCCGCGGTGCAGCCGCTGCTCGACGACGCGCGGGGCAGCTTCGGGCGCGACCTGTTCGCGCTGACCCCCGAGCCCGCCGGCTAGTGTCCCGATTCCGAAGTTCGGATCATTGTGCCGCACCCTCGTTTGCGAACTTCGGAATCGAAGGACACTAGCAACTTATGCGCCTGCTCACAAATCCATCGAGCCTTGATGATGCGGCGAGATTCGCAGGCCCGTCTTGGCGGCAGGTTGGCAAGATAGTATTTCTTCTCTCCCGAAGGCGGTGTTCGCCATGAGCCAGGCCTCGTCCCCCGGCAGATGTTGCTGACCTTGTCCCTGATCCGCTCTGGTCCGTCGGCCGTGCGCACACGCACAGCCGCAAAGCGGGCTTTGAGCTTTCCTTCGTGCCGGTCGCCAGCTGATGTTCTGCCCCTTCCCGTCTTCCCCCGCCCTCCATTCGCTCGTACTGTGACCCAGCGTCCCTCGCCGCGCCCTTCTTCGTTTTCCACCATTCCGGCCTCAATGCCGCCCCCATGATTTGTAAACTGATTGGAATCATCCCTCTCCCAAATCTGCCAAGTAGTGCTTGTCCTGTGATCTATCTTTCCTCGCTGTTGCGCTTTGCATATGTGCTCGTTATTCCCCCTCATTCTTACCTGTCTTTCGGCTCCTTCTCCCTTTTATGATGTTAGTGCGGTCTTTGGATTTGAAGTTCCTAAACGAACGGGCGGCTACAATGATAGGAACTTCAAATCCACCACACTAGCGAGGACCTTTCATTACGGTCCGAGCGAGGCATCCGCGGGGGGTCGCGCGTCTCCTGCGCGGGCTCGACCGGCTCCTGGCGCAGCCAGCGCCGGCTGATTGCCTTCTCGAAAGACCCGCCGAAAGCCAGGATGACGAGAACGAACAAGGCGCCCAGCACGACGATCTGCCACTCGGCGACGGCGCAAGCCGCGCCGATGCAAGCGGTCACCCAGACACAGGCCGCAGTCGTCAGCCCATGTACGAGATGACCTTTGCTGTTCCGGACGATGACGCCGGCGCCCAGAAATCCGACGCCGGTCACGATGCCTTGGATGATGCGGCTCGCGTCGGTGCTGGTGCCCTTGTTGATGGACAGGACCGCCAATGCCGCCCCGAGGCAAACGAGGCCAAGCGTGCGCACGCCCGTTGCCTTGCCGTGAAGGTCACGATTGAGACCCAGTATGACGCCGACCAGGGTCGCAGCGCCGAGGCGCAGGGCGATGTCGAGGGTGTCCATGGCGGCGCAATTTAGCGCAAGCGGCGACCGGGTAAAGGCGCGCGGCGCTTGATCCGTCAGCCCGGTGGTTATCGCGGCGAAGGCCGTGCGCAGCTATCCGCGCTTTTCGTCGGGCTCGGCGAGAATCAGTGCCCAGAACACCTTGAATTTCGATTTCGGTGAATAGGCCGCGGCGATGCCCATGCGGGTCGCCCCGCTGAGCAGCATGTTGGCGCGATGCGGCGGCGAGTCGCGCCAGCCCGAGAAGGCCTCCGCCAGCGTGTGATAGCCGGCGCCGACATTCTCCGCCGCGGTCCTGGCCCGGTAGCCCTGCTTGAGCCGCTCGTGGAAGGTGCGCAGCACGTCGTGGTCGAGCTTGTCGCGGCTGGCCATGGCCTGGGCCTGGGCCTCGGCCATCTTCATCAATGCGGGATCGACGGTGACCGCCGTAAGCCCGTTATTGGTCCGGTAGCCTGAGATCATCGAAGCCGCGGTCGCGGCGTCGACCTGCGCGTCCGACGTCGCCATGCTGCGATAGAAGCTCGGCTCGCCGGTCGGCAGTTCGCGCTCGCCCGAGCAGGCGCACAGCAGCGCCAATGCCGCAGCTGCAACGAGACCCGCGCCGGTGCGCACGAGCGGCCCATGGAAAGTCATGCTGTTCCCCGCTTCCCCTGCACCGCCCAGCGTGCGGTAACAGCATGGCGGAAGCATGGAAAAGCTATTGCCCGGCTTTCGTTAATTCCTGGTGTTCACGGGCTCCTGCGAGGCTCACCGCGGAGGCAAGGCTGCGCCCCGGGCGTTCGCCCGCTCGCGGACCCGTCCGGGACCCGTTGCCACCGCAATCACTGCAACAGGCCCACAACTGCATAGGTGAGAGCGGCGATGAACGCCGAGGCCGGAATGGTGATGATCCAGGCGACCACGATATTGTTCGCCACCTTCCAACGCACCGCCGACACCCTGCGCGCGGCGCCGACGCCGATGATACAGCCGGTGATGGTATGCGTGGTCGAGACTGGAACGCCGAGCT
The DNA here is from genome assembly GCA_963835165.1 of uncultured Alphaproteobacteria bacterium. Taxonomy (GTDB): domain Bacteria; phylum Pseudomonadota; class Alphaproteobacteria; order Rhizobiales; family Xanthobacteraceae; genus VAZQ01. The sequence goes on along the minus strand of CAWIGD010000003.1, from coordinate 24,588 downwards.
CGGTCGCCGCGAACAAGGTGATGGCGCCGCCGGTCTCGGCGCAAAAGCCCTGGAAGGGCGTAAGCCGCGTGATGCGCGAGCCCATGGTCCGCACGATCCGCCAGCCGCCGAGCAGGGTGCCGAGGCCCATCGCCGCGTAGCATGCGAGCATGACCCAGAACGGCACGTGAAATTCACCGTCCAGATAGCCCTGGGAATAGAGCAGCACCGTGATGATGCCCATGGTTTTCTGGGCATCGTTCCCGCCGTGACCGATGGAATAGAGCGAAGCGGAGACCAGTTGAAGCGAACGGAACAGGCGATCGACCGCGAAGGGCGTGTAGCGCACGAACACCCATGAGGCGATCAGGAAGATCAGCAGCGCAAGAAAGAACCCGGTCAACGGCGACAGCACGATGGCGGCGGTGGTCTTGGCGAGGCCGCCCCAGACGATGACCTTGATCCCGGCCTTGGCGACACCGGCGCCGACGAGCCCCCCGATGAGCGCATGCGAGCTGCTCGAGGGAATGCCGAGCGCCCAGGTGATGATGTTCCAGGCCATGGCGCCGGTGAGCGCGGCGAACACGACACGCGGGTCGACGATATCGGCAGCGACGATGCCCGTGCCCACGGTTTCAGCGACATGCGCCCCGAAGATCAGGAAGGCGACGAAATTGAAGAAGGCAGCCCATATCACCGCGTGCTGCGGCCGCAACACGCGGGTCGAGACGATGGTCGCGATCGAGTTCGCGGCGTCATGCAGGCCGTTGAGGAAGTCGAAAGCCAAGGCGACCGTGATCAGGGCGATCAGAACCGGCAGGGCGAGCGCGACGGCGTCCATGGCAGTGTCCACGTCGGCTCTATCGTCTGTCGTTCCGCCCGAGGCGGAACCTCATAGTCCAGAAGCCGGTATTGATTGTCCTGTTTCGCTGCAGCGCGGCTGCAGTCGATATCATACGTTCTCGATGACGATGCCGCTGATTTCATTTCCCACGTCGTCGAAGCGGTCGACCACTGTTTCGAGATGGTCGTAGATCTCTACGCCGATGAAGAACGCCATCGAGTTCGATGGCTGATTGGCCCGATAGAGTTCGCTCAAACCGATGTCGTGCAATTCGTCGGCGCGGCCCTCGATCTGTGAAATCTGCTCGCTGATCTCGCTGATGCGGCCGGCGTTGGTGTTGATCGAGGAGAGCAACGGCATCGCTTCCCGCACCAGGTCGGCACACTGCACGATCGCGTCGGCCATCTCCCTCTGCTGGGGCGTGAACGAGCGTTGCTCGAACAGCATGATGGTCTTGGCGGTCTGCTGCATCTGGTCGATGGCGTCGTCCATCGAGGTGATGAGGTCCTTGATGTCACCACGGTCGAACGGCGTGATGAAGCTCCGGCGCACCGCGATGAGCACGTCGCGCGTGATATTGTCGGCGTCCTGCTCGCGATCCATCACCGTCTTGCAGTGGCGGTGGACGGCGTCACCCCCCTCCAGCATGTCACGCAGCGCCTTGGCGCCGGCGGCGACGGCATCGGAATGCCTGGCAAAGAGATCGAAGAATTGCTCCTCCCGCGGCAGCAGGGCGTGAAACCAGTGCATCATGGCGCGACCCCTGGGGGCGATCAGTTGGTCTCAACGCCTTCCCGGGCGGGAAAGTTCGGCGCTGGGCGCAGGCTTTGTACCGCTTCGCACGCGATTCACTGGAAAATCTCGTTGAACCGCCGCTTGATGCGGCCGGTTTCCTTCTCGATATACTCGTCGTCGACCGGGATGATCTTGAGGCCCTTGAGATCGGGCGAGCCTGGCGGCGGCGCGATGTCGATGCGCGCCGAATAGCCGCCGTCGGCGGGAAATATGTTCTGCGCGGTGTCCCCGATCATGAATTGCGCAAACAGCTTGGCGGCGTTCGGATTGGGCGAGCCCTTGACCACCGATGTGGGTGAGGGAATGACGAAGACGCCGTCCGAGGGGTAGAGCGTCTTGATCGGGTGGCCTTCCTTCTTGAGATCGGCCGCGTACGAATCGAGCGCGCCAACCGCGATCAGCCGCTCGCCGCGCTTGAGCATGTCGGACACCTGCTGATTGCCCTGCACGATCATGACGTCGCTGCCCCGCAGCTTTTCGTAGAACGGCCAGCCGCGCGCCTTGGCCATGGTGCCGACGACCGACACCTGCAGCGAGGTGAAGGACGGATCCGTCATCACCAGCTTGCCCTTGTATTTGGGGTCGAGGAGGTCGTCCCAGGTCTTGGGCTCATCGGCGGCTGCCACTTTGTCGCTGCGCAGATAGTGCGTCATCATGTTCAGCCGCTGGCCGACGAACAGGCCATTGGGATCCTTGGCGGCATCAGGCACCTTGTCGAAATTGGCCGGTTTGAAGGGGAGGAACAAACCCTTCTTGCCGAGCGCGTTGGCCGCCGCCGGTTCGGAATGCGTCAGCACATCGACCGCGACCCGCCCGGCGTCCATCTCCTGCTGGAAGCGGCGCAGGATCGAGGAGCCGCCGGAGCGGAACATCTCCACCTTGATGCCGGTCTCCTTCTGGAACGCGTCGGCAATCTTCTGGCCCTGCTCGATCGGGGTCGAGGTGTACCAGATCACCTTGCCTTCCGCTTTCGCCTTGGCGACGTCGATGGCCTCTTGGGCCTGGACGCCCGCGCTTGCGGCGGCGATGACAACGGCAACCCCTAGCGTCCGCCCGAATGCGAGCATGGCGTTTCCTCCTTTATTGATTGGCAACGGCGACATGCATCTCGGTTGCATCGTCTGCCAACAGCGCCGCCCGCAATCAAATGGTCGACCAACACCCGAGACCTCGACCGGATGCGCGGCACGGCATCAATGCCCGCTCTTGTAGATCGGCGCGGGCTGCGAAAAGAAGCTCGCCAGGATGTGGTAGCAGATGGCGTAATTCTTCTGGTGGAACGAGGCATGCGCGATACCCGGCATGACGGCGAATTGCTTGTCGGGATTGGGCAGCTTCTCGAAGAACTTCAGCAGGTCGGAAAAGCTGGCAATGCCATCGTACTCGCCGCGCATGATGAGGGTCGGCACGGTGATCTTCTCCGGATCGCAGACCGGCAGCTTCGAGCACATGTCGACATAGGTTCCGGTCGGCACGGAATCGTCGAGCGCGAGAATGGCGTCGGCGAACGCTTCGATGACCGCCTCGTCGGCGGTGCCGGGATGATCACGCTCGAAGATCGAGCGCACGAACTTGCGGTCGATCGGACGGCGGTTCTTGGCGCGAAATTCAGGTAACCGCTTGCTGCGCTCGGCAAGGGTGGGCGATCCTTCGCCGGTCCAGACCATGGCGTCGAGCGCAAGTCGCGCGACCATCTCCGGGTGGCGCTGCGCAAACAAGGCCGCGCGCAAGGCGCCAGACGAAATCCCGTAGACCAGGAGCGGGCGCTTGCCGCGCAGCTTCTCGATATAGCTCGCGGCGGCGAAGCAATCGTCGGCGCCGTAGGCGATGGGGGCGTTGTTGTCGCGGGTCTTGGTGGAGCGGCCGTAACCTTCCATGTCCACGCACCAGGTGTCGTAGCCGCGCGCGGCGAAGAAATCCATCACCGAGGAATTGGCGCGCCCCGGTACCTGCAGGTCGAAGGTCGGCTGCGACGCCATCGAGGAGCCGTGCACGAACAAAATTCGGCCGGCCGGGCCCGACGGATCGCCGGTGTTCTTGTTCCACAGGAACAAACGGACATCGCTACCCTTGTTGGTCCAATGCTCCTCGCCACGGACGACGGCGGCGGGTGAAACAGGCTTGTTCATGCTCTTGCTCCAAATCCTCAGTTAAGACAGTGCTTCGTCGTCGGGCGCGGCAAATGCCAGCCGAGCGATCGACCCGTGAACGCGCTCACGTCACATCCCCCATCGCGCGGCGGAAGACGCTACATTGCGTGGCATCGACCTCGATCGCAACCTCGTCTCCGATCCTGAATTGCTGCAGCGGGTGGGTCTGCACGCGCAGCACCTGACCGGAACGTAGCGTCGCATAATATTCGTTGATGTTGCCGAGGAAAACGTGGTTGGTGATCTTCGCCAGCTTGGCGGAGACGCCGGCAGGCCCCCCAAGACGGATATTTTCCGGACGAATAGCGACGTCGACGCCTTCCCCTGGCTTGAGCCCGTCGAGCGCGGCGACGTCGAGCGTCAGGTCGGGCGAGATCTCGACCGTGCCGCCGCCGTTTGCAAGCGCGCGTACCTTGCCAGGGACCAGATTCACCAATCCCATGAAATCGGCAACCATGCGGTTTGCGGGATGGGCGTAGACCTCGAACGGCGTCCCGTATTGCTGCAGCCGCCCGCCGCTCATCACCGCCACGTGGTCGGAGAGCGCAAGCGCCTCGGCCTGGTCATGGGTGACATAGACGAAGGTGATGCCGGTACGGCGCTGCAGCTCCTTGAGCTCCGTGCGCATGCGCTCGCGCAGCTTGGCGTCCAGATTCGACAGCGGCTCGTCGAGCAGCAGGATCGACGGCTCGACCACGAGCGAGCGCGCGAGCGCGACCCGCTGCTGCTGACCGCCGCTGAGCTCGTTGGGATAACGGCCTTCCAGGCCCGACAGGTTGACCAGCGCCAGCGCTGTCTCGACCTGCTTCTTCGCCGCGGCCGTGGGAATCCTGCGCAGCTTGAGGCCGAACACGACATTCTCGAATACGGTCTTGTGCGGCCATACCGCATAATTCTGGAACACCATGCCCATGCCGCGCGCTTCCGGCGACACCACCGCGCCCGGCGACGACAGCACGCGGCCGTCGACCTCGATCGTTCCCTTGTCCGGCACGATGTAGCCGGCGATCAGGCGTAGCGTCGTGGTCTTGCCGCAGCCGGATGGCCCGAGCAGCGTCACGAACGAATTGTTCTCGATCTCGAGATCGAGATCGGCGACGGCCGCGAAGCTCGCGTCGCGCGCGCCGAAGCTCTTGGACAATCCGCGGATCGCAATACCGGCCATGACTCAAGCACTCACCGGCGCGGCATCGCCGCGCGACACGAGACGGCCGCCCCCGACCCAATTCGCCAGCCAGATCGCGACGCCGATGATCACCATGTTGATCATGGCCAGCGCCGCGACCGGCTCGATATAGCCGGTTTCATAGAGATTGTAGACCGCGACCGCCAAGGTGATGGAGCTCGACGAGAACAGCAGGATGGAGGCCGAGAGCTCCTGGATCACCGGCACGAACACCAGAAGCCAGCCCGCGAACAGGCCCGGCCGGATCAGCGGCAAGGTGATCTCGCGCATGGTGGTCAGCCAGGAGGCGCCGAGGATCTGGGCGCTCTCCTCCAGCGAGGGATCGATCTGCCGCAGCGAAGAGTTGGCCGCGCGCACGCCGAGCGGAATGTAACGCCCGACATAGGCGAGCAACAGAATCGCGAGCGTGCCATAGAGCGCAATCGGCATGGCAAGCCAGAACTGGATGAGCGCGACCGCGACCACGATGCCGGGAAGCCCGAGCGGAATGAGCGCCGCATAGTCGAGAAAGCGGCGGCCCGGAATGCGCGTGCGCAGATCGATCCAGCCGATGACGGCGCCGAGCACGACGGCGATGGTGGCGGCGGCGGTCGCGAGCATCAGGCTGTTGAGGATCGCGCGTTGCGTCACGTTGTAGTCGAACAGGATGAATTTGTAGTTCGCGAGCGTCAGCCCCTTCCAGAAGTCGAGCCCCCAGGACTTCGAGAACGACACCGCGATCAGCGTCGCATAGGGCGCGCCGATCGAGACGATGAAGATGACGACGACGACACCCAGCATCACCCACCGCAAGGCGCCGAGCTGCATAAGCTGCGGCCGCGAGCCTTTGCCGGCGAGCGTCACGTAGGATCGCCGCGCCAGGAACGCGCGCTGGAGGTAGAGCGCGACCACGGTGATGAGCACGAGGACCAGCGACAGCGCGGACGCCAATCCGTACTCCGGCGGATAATCGAACAGGGCATAGATGCGCGTCGGCAGCGTGAAGATGCGGGCGGGCAGCCCGATAATCGCCTGCGAGCCGAATAGGGCAAGTGCGTTGACAAACGCGAGCAGCGTCCCCGAAAGGATCGCGGGCGCGACCAGCGGCGCCGTGATCGAGAGCGCGGTGCGCAACTTGCTGGCCCCCAGAATCTGCGCCGCCTCCTCATAGGAAGCGTCGACGGAGAGCAGCGCGCTCGAGGCCAGCAGATAAACGAACGGGAACGTGTGCATCACCGTCACGAGCACCAGCCCCGGCATGGAGAAGATGTTGAAGGTGAGCCAGGGAAGTCCGGCGGTGTCGCGCATCAATACGTTGATCAGCCCGGCATTGGGGCTGAACAGATAGGTCAGCGCGATCGCGGTGAGAAACGGCGGGGACAAATAGGAGAGCGTGGCGGTCAGTTGAATGAGCGGCTTGCCCGGCACGTCGGTGCGGCTCACCGCCCAGGCCAGCACCAGCCCCAGGACCAGGCTGAACAGGCTGGTCCAGGCGCCGAGGATGAGCGAATTCTTGAGGGCGGTGAGGTAGAGACGCCCGGACAGGACCTCGCTGAAGTGATCGAAGCTGAGCCCCTGCTCGCCCTTGACGCTGCCGAACAGGAGCGACAGCAGCGGCAAAACGACGAGCACGATGAGCGCGATGACGGCGCCGCCCATCACGACGTGCTCGAGCTTGAGCCGGTCGCGCAGCGGCGGCCGCACAAGGCCGGGACGCAACGTGGCACTGACAACGTCGGTCGTCATTCGGATCGTTTCCGCCCCACTCATGACCGCGGACATTGCCGCGGCGGTTGTTCTGGTAACACCGTGTCGCGGGGAAAACATCCCACGCCCCGGCCTTATTCGCCATGCGACCTTACGCCGGGTCGGGCGCGCAAGCGCTCTCGGCCTTGCGCGCCCGGCCGCACGGCAGCCGAACCGACTACTGGGCCGACGCTTTCCTCGCGGTCGCCGGGACTGCTTCGATCATTTTGTCGAAATCGTCGTTGTCGATGACCTGCGACCACATGGGATAGACGAAGTTGACCATTTGATCGGACATCCCGTCGAAGAAGCCGACCATGCCCTCGCGCAAGGCGTAGACGTGGAAGCCCAGGTCGTACGCCGACAAGACCGTTGCGTAAACGCATACGTCGCTGGTGAACCCGGCCACCGCGACGTTCTTGATGCCCTTGGACCGGAGGATCTCGTTCAATCCAGTTCCGCCGAAACCGCTGGCCTGGATGCGGGGCGGCAGAAACAAATCGCGATCTCCGGGAGCCGGCTTCAGCGGCTCATAATACGCGGCTTCCTTGGAGCCGATCTTCCAGGCACCGCGGCCGATCTGCCCGCGGTGAAAGCCGCCGGGATTCGCAGGATCGAGCTCGCGATAGTCCGACGTGTAGCCCTCGGTGATATGAACGATCAGAACGCCTTTGGCCCGGGCCTTGCCGACCAGTTCGACCGTGCGTTCAAGCATCCGGGTCTTCGCGTAGTGCTGGGCGAATTTCTGATACCAAGCCCCGTCCGGCGAGACGAAATTCGCCTGGAAGTCGACCAGAAGGATGGCAGTCTCTTCCGCCTTGATGCTTTTCGCCGGTGGCACCACCGGCTCGGCCTGCGCCTGCGCAAGCACAGCAAGCATCGCGACGACCGGCACCGCGATCTGAAGCCGAAAGCCCGGATTGGATTTTTTCATTTTAGCCTCCCGATCTGAAGTCCTGCCTACCTGAAGTTCCTGCTCGCGGCGGCGGCCGCGATTGCGAAGGAAAGTGGAGGACAGCTCAAGGTGCCGCAGACGACGTCTTGGAACGACAGCCGCACCCGCCCAGGAGTATCCCATCAGGTATCGCTGCGGCAAGGCGAGGCAAGGCGCTGCGCGGTCTGGCGGCAGATGGCCAACGCAATTCCGGTCGGCGTACGGCGCTAAGCCGTGACGCGACAAAGCGCAATGCGAGGATTTTGGTGCTGAGCGGATCGTCAGGTGCATTCCCTTGGACGAGTGCGACGCTCCGGGGGAGCTATCGCGCCGCAGCCGAATCGAACATCGATCTCGCCACCGGCGTCCATTTGGCGATCTCGCTTGCGACGAAACCGGTGAATTCCTCGGCCGACATTTTTTCGGTCTCGATTCCTTCGGCCTCGAGGCGCTGGCGGATGGCAGGGGATCCGAGCGCGTTGACGATCTCCGCGTTGAGCCGGGACACGATCTCTTTTGATACGCCGGCAGGTGCGGAGAATCCGAACCAGGTGGTGGCGACAAGGTCGGGATAGCCCAGCACCTTCATGGTCGGCACGTCCGGAAATTCCGGCATCGGGCGCGCCGACGACACCGCGAGCGGCACGACCGTGCCGGCGCGAATCTGGCCGAGCGCCGAACTCCAGGTCACCGAACCCATCTTGACGTGGCCGGCGACAAGATCGGTCATCGCCTGCCCCGCGCCCTTGTAGGTGACGTGGGCGAATTTCAGGTTTTCCTTGCGCGCCAAAAGCTCCGGCACCAGATGCCCGATGGTTCCCGGACCGGGCGAAATGTAGTTCACGGCGCCGCTGCCGGTCTTCGCCGCGGCCAGCAGTTCCTTGAATGTCTTCACCCCGAGCGAGGGGTGCACGACGATGACGTTGGGCGGCCCTCCGAGATAGGCAATATGAGTGAAAAGGCGCAGCGGGTCGTAGGCAGGATTGGGGCTGGTCGCCGGCGAGGTCACGTGCGTGCCGATGCTCGAAATCAGGAACGTGCCGCCATCCGGCTCCGCGCTTGCCACCGCGGCCGATCCGATCAGGCCTCCGGCGCCGCCCCTGTTCTCGACGAAGAAGTTCTGGCCGAACTTGTCGGTCAGTTGCTCAGCCAGCAGACGGGCCAGCGTGTCCGACGTGCCGCCGGGCGCAAACGGCGACACGATCCGCACGGGCTTTGCCGGCCAGTCCGCCGCGCCAGCCACGGCAAACGTGCCGGCTGCCATCGCCACGGCAACAGCAACTGCAACCAGCCCACGCCTCATCGCCAACTCCTGTACCAGTCCTGCGTTCGGCCCAGCCGCGACCATAGCGTCAGTGGGCGATTGCGTCTCCCCGCAAGCGTCTCCCCCGCAAGCGTCTCCCGCGCACGGTGCGCGCGCTTGGCGTATGACGCGTCGCGTGCACGCAACTCAGAGTCTTCGGTGTTACGTCTTGGCGTGCGCACCCGAAGCGGAGACTTTGCCGGCCGCAGCCGAGACGCCGGCAATGCCCCGTGTTCCGATTACTGGCTTCTCATCGCTATTGCCGGCGACATCACCTTTCCGAACATCTCGGCAAAGGCGCCGGCAAAGGGATGGAAACTAAAGCGCACCACATGTCGTCCGCGCGGGCAGACCACGGCGCGAAAGATCACGTCGGCCTTGAGGATTTCAGCCTCGGCCCCGTCGATGTCGGCCCGCCACCAGGGTTGCCAGACATCGTTGAGAAGGAGAATCCCGCCCGCCGGCGCCTCGACTTCGACCACCACCTCGGTATTGGCGTAGCGCAGCAGGCGGGCGCTGCCTCCCACGACCGCTCCGCCCGGGAACCCGACCGGCGCCTTCTTCAGCAGCACCGTCCGGCGCGGATCGACGTCCGGCCAACCGTTTTGCAGGAGCTCCTCGAAATTGGCGAGCCGCCAATCCGTCAGCAGCATCACCCGCGGCAGCGCGCGCGGATTCTCGTAGACGTAGGCATCCTTGGTGCGGGCGATGAAATTGAGATCGCCGGGCTTGAGCGCGGCATCAATCTGTTCCACCGGCACGCCGGCTGCGATGAAGCGCACGCCGAGCAGATCGGCGAACGCTGACCGGTAGGACGGATAGAGCGGCGAAAATCCCCGTTGGCTCGCGAGGGCGACCGTGTCGCCCGCGTGCGTCGCCTCCTGGAACCAGCGCAGCCGCAGCGGATTGTGGCCGAACACGTGATCGAAGCCTTGCGCCAGCCCGAGATTCGGCCAGTGATACCCGACACCCACCAACTCGACGCGGTCACGTCGGTCGGGCGCGGCAGTGCCGGCGAGGCGCGCCTTGAGCAAGCGTACGGTCTCATCATTGGTGTTGGGGCGGAGCGCATCGAAGAGATGCGGCGGCAGCGCGGTCGAAACGTGCGGCGCCTGATTGACCGCGAGGTCGAACGCCATGAACGCTGCGATGAGACCGGCGGCGGCGACCGGCCAGCGCGCATTCAGCCGGCGCGCCAGCACCAGGATCGTGACCGCCGCCGCGGTAAACACCATCGCGGTCGCCACCGGAGCGAGCGCCGGGCCGATCCCGACCACCGAAAAGGCCAAGCGCCAGCGCGGCAACGATCAGCGCGATCGGGCACGCGACTTCACATACGCGCTGCCGGCGCGTCGCCGTCGGCACGGTGCCGGCAAGCCAGCGATGGACGAGATAGCCCGCGATCACCGCGACCAGCGCGACCAGCACGAACGTCGCATCGGCCGGACGACGGTAAAGCGCCACGGCGGGGAGCAGATCGTACATCAGACGAAAGGCCGGCGTGTAGGAACCGAGCGTATAGAGCAGCAGGAGCAGCGCGGCGATGGTGAAGAAGCGGATCTCGCGCGCCCAAGCCATGCCGCGAATGAAGCCGAACGACACGACGGCGACGAGCGTCAACGCACCGGCATAGACCAAGCCCATATTCTGCGAGAGGTAGAGTCCCGGCCATCCCCACGCGGCGTCCCAGGCCGGGCTTTGCGGCGCCCAGTAATCGACGCTTGGATCCATCGCGCCGAAAAGGTCGGCGAAGGCAAACTGCAGCAGGTGGACGGGATGGAGGGAGCCGCCCGCCGCCGAATCATAGCCGATCTCGGGCCGGTTCGATCGCGCCGCCAGCAGCGTGGTCATCATGACCGGCACGGCGGCGACCACGGCGGCGCTCACCGCGGCCGCAGCCAGGGGTTTGATGCTCGCGCGCAAGCGCGCCAGCGGCTGCGTGCCCCCCAACCAGTGTGCCAGCACGAAACCGGCGAGCACGTAGAGCGACAATAGCGCGACCTGATCTCGTCCGATCGCCATCAACCCGGCGAGCGCGCCGGCCGCCAGACCCGCTCGCCAGGACGATCGCTCGAGCGCGCGGGCGACGAGCCAGAGTACGAGCGGCAGATAGGCCAGGCTGATGATCTGGCCGGTGTGCTGCATGCGCGCATTGGCGGAACCAGCGAGTGCAAATGCCATCGCGGCGACCAGCGCCCCGCCCGCGTGCCATCCGCGGTCGCGAAAGAACAGGATGATGCCGACACCACCGAGGAACAGGTAGGCAAAGGTCACCGCATCGAATGCGCGCAGGCTGACCGCCGAATTGAATGCGGCAAGAAGCACATGCAGCGGCGAGAACAGCAGCGACTGCGGATCCGAGACCTGGGCCCAGCCGGCGAAGACATTCGGCGACCACCACGGCCATTCGCCGCGCGCCAGCGAGCTCGCGAGGAATTGCACCTGGGGAAAGAACTGCGATTTCGCATCCCACGGGATCGTCACCGCGCCTGAAAGCCACGGCCAAGCCGGCAGCAGGAAGGCAAGCGCAAAGATCGCAAGCGTGACAACGACCGGAACGCGCGCGGCCGAAACTCCGGCCGCCGCCGGCGACGACAGGCCAGCACCTGCGCGCCAGCTTTGCACGCGATCCGTGCCCGGCGTCCGCGCCGGTTCGTCATGCCAAGCGGAGACAGCCTTGCCGTCCGCCGGCACCGGCGCGTGGTCCCTCAGGGTCATCCCTCTTTCGCCTTGTGAGCCTGGCGTTGGTCCCAGCATACGCGATCCGCCGCAGCAAAGGACGCGACAGATGTCGCACTGCCAGGCGTTGCGTGTCCTCGGTGGATCACGACGCGATTGCGCTTTATTGTGGCAGGAGAACGGAGCGACCGGCCCATGACGACGACATCAACCTCCATGATCCCCCGCGAACGCTGCGATTTTTCGGCGATCGTCGACCGGCCGCCGCTCAAGCTGCCGGGCGAGGCGAGGCTCGCGTTCTGGACCATCGTGAACTACGAGGTGTGGGATATCGGACGGCCGATGCCGCGCCAGGTGCTGCCGGCGCCCACGGGCGTGCCGCTCTTTCCCGACGTGCCGCACTGGAGCTGGCATGAATATGGGATGCGGGTCGGCGCCTGGCGCTTCTTCGAGCTCTACGAGCGGCTCGGGATCCGGCCGACGCTCGCCATCAATGCCCGCACCTGCGAGGACTACGCGCGGGTGGCGGAGGAAGCCAAGCGCCTGGGCTGGGAGTTCATGGGCCACGCCTACGACCAGATGCCCATTCACAAGGTCGAGGACCAGGCGGCGATGATCAACCGCTCCATGGATCTGCTGGAGCGTTTCACCGGCAAGCGTCCGGTCGGCTGGCTGGGGCCAGGCCTCACCCAGACATTTGAAACGCCGGAGCTCCTGGTGGACGCGGGCGTGAAATATATCGGCGATTGGGTCTATGACGATGAGCCGACCGTGATCCGCACCGCCAAAGGGCCGCTGGTGACGCTTCCCTACACGGTCGAAATCAACGACATCACGATGATGATCGTCCAGCACCACGAGAGCGACTATCTCGCCAGGCGCGCGATCGATCAGTTCGATCGGCTTTATGCCGAGGGAAAGAGCCGCGCCAAGGTCATGGCGCTTGCGATCCATCCCTACATCAGCGGCCAACCGCACCGCATCAAATATCTCGAAGCGATCTACGATCACGTCCGCCGGTTCGAAGGCGTGTTGCACTGGAACGGCGCCGAGATCCTCGATTGGTACCTCACCGCCGCCAGTCGGCCCAAGTCCGGGGTCGCGGCCTAGCCCGCACGCGGCCAAAGGCCCAGCCGTGACACCCGGCCGCGGACGGAAATAGTCGTTTCATATCAAAGGTTTGAGCGCCGCTTTCCGAGGCGATTCGGTGGCGCGGGGCGCCGCGAGGCGGCCAACATGTCTTTTTATTAAGTGGTCGCACCGAGTGGGGCTGATAGTATGCCGAGTTGCTTATGTGGGCGGGTGGGGAAGACGGCGTGCGGTGCGTGAACGCTAATACCCCGTTTGACGGGTGACCGTAGCGTTGAAAGTCGGTCGCATGTTCGACGAGTCGCGCACGCGTGCTCTGGTTTTCACAGCCACGAGCCTTCGCCCCTTCTTTGTCGCCATTGTAGGATTATCTCTGGTGCAAATGCTGTCCGGATGCATCCTAGGCTCCGAGCGGCCCGACCTCGCCCCCGACATCCCGCCCAAATACGGCGCCGGGAATGGCGAAGCGGCGCCGCCCGCGCTCGATTGGTGGCGCGGCTTTCGCTCGCGCGAGCTGACCAATCTGATCGAGGAGGCGCAGGCCGCCAATCTCGACATCGCGGCAGCCATTGGCCGCATCATGCAGGCCGACGCGCAGGCCAAGATCATCGGCGCGCCGCTGCTGCCGGAAGTCGACTTCACCGGGTTCGCGCAGCGGGTGCGGCCGCCGGGCGGCCCCGAGCGCAACGTCTTCCAGGCCGCGCTCAACGCCAGCTACGAGATCGATTTCTGGGGCAAGAACCGCGCGGCCTCGCGCGCCGCGCAGGAGACCGCCGTCGCCACCCGCTTCGCCAAGGAGGTGGTCGTGATTTCGACCATCGCCGCGGTCGGCAACGCCTATTTCCTGGTGCTCGAGGCGCAGGACCAGTTGCGGATCGCGCGGCAGAACTACGAGGCCGCCAACCGGGTGCTCACGCTGATCAAGCAGCGGTTCGATGCCGGCACCGCCTCCCAGCTCGACGTCGCGCAACAGCAGAGCCTGGTTGACCAGGTGCGCGCGAACATCCCGCTGTTCGACCAGGACCTGCGCCAGAACATCGCCATTCTCGCCGTGCTGATCGGCCGGCCGCCGGTTCAGGTCGTGATAAAAGGCGGCAGCCTCTTTCGGCTGAGCATCCCGCGCGTGACGCCGGGGCTGCCGTCGGAACTGCTGTTCCAGCGCCCCGACATCCGCACTGCCGAGGCCAATCTCGCCTCCGCCGATGCCAGCGTGGAGTCCGCGCGCGCCGCGTTCTTCCCGAGCATCTCGCTGACCGGCCAGGGCGGCTACCAGAGCAACGTGCTCAAGCTCCTGTTCACCCCGCAGAACGCCTTCTACAACCTTGCCGTCAACGTCACGCAGCCGCTGCTCGACGGCTTCCGGCTGGAGGGACAGCTGGAATTGACGCAGGGCAGGCAATTCGAGCTGTTGAAGGTCTATTGCCAAACGATCCTCGCCGGCTTCCGCGACGTGGAGCTTGCGCTCATCGCCATCGCCGACGGGGCCGAGCGCGAGCGTCTGCAGCAGCTCGTGGTCAACAGCTCGCGCGAAGCCTTCAACCTCGCCGAAACCAGGCTGCGCGAAGGCACGGTCGACCTCGTCACCGTGCTGCAGACGCAGCAGACCCTGTTCACGGCTGAAAACAATCTCGTGCTTGCCCGCTTTGCACGCCTGCAGGCGGTCTTGAGTCTCTTTCAGGCGCTCGGCGGCAGCTGGCTCCCACCCGGGGTGGGGGCGAATGTGAATGTGATCCGATGATGCTCAAGCGGCGAATCACGGTGTTGTTGATTGCCGGCCTCGTCATCGCCGGCGTCGTCGCCGTGTATTACATGCCGCAGTGGCAGCAGACGCAGGCGGCGTCGAAGGGCGGCCGCCGCGGCGGCCCTCCCGCGACCGATCCCGTGCCCGTGCTCGTCACCGCCGCGCGTGCAACCGACGTGCCGGTCTATCTCGACGGCGTCGGCACCGCGAAAGCGCTCAACACCGTGACCGTTCGCTCGCAGGTCGACGGCAAGATCATCAACATCTCCTTCACGGAGGGGCAGGACGTCCCAAAGGGATTCGTCCTCGCCAAGATCGATCCCACGACCTACCAGGCGCAGTACGACCAGGCGCAGGCGAAGAAAGCGCAGGACGAGGCGCAGCTCGCCAACGCCCGGCTCGATCTCGATCGCTACACGCGACTGGCGGTAACCAACGCCGTCAACAAGCAGCAGCTCGACACCCAGCGGGCGACGGTCAGCCAGCTCGAGGCGCAGATCAAGCTCGACCAGGCGGCGATCGACAACGCGCGCGCCATCCTGGGCTACACCGACGTCGTCGCGCCGATCGCCGGCCGCACCGGCATCCGTCTCGTGGACGAAGGAAATCTCGTGCGTGGCGCGGACGCCGCCGGCATTGTGATCCTGACGCAGTTGCGGCCGATCTCGGTCTTCTTCAGCCTGCCGCAGCAGAACCTGCCGGATCTCACCAAGGGCATGGCCGAAAGCCAGCTCCCGGTCGAGGCCTTGACCCCCGACGGCAAGAGCACGCTCGACACCGGCAAGGTGGTGGTGATCGACAACCAGGTCGATCAGACCACCGGCACGGTGAAGGTCAAAGGTGAGTTTCCCAACACCAATCTCCAGCTCTGGCCCGGCCAGTTCGTCAATGTGCGGGTGCTGATCGACACATTGCGCAACGTCGTGGTGGTGCCGACCGCCGCTATCCAGCGCGGCCCCAATGGCGCCTTCGTCTACGTGCTCAAGGACGACAGCACCGTCACGGTGCGGCGCGTGAAGCTGACCCAGCAGGACGACGTGCGCGCCGTGGTCGGCACCGGCCTGCAGGCCGGCGAGCGCGTGATCACGACCGGCTTTGCCCGCCTCACCGAGGGGACGCAGGTCACGGTCTCGAGCGCGGAAGATGCCGGGCAGGTCACGCCCGACAGTCGCCCGCGGCCGGATGGAACTCGCGGCACGCGCGCCGGCGAGAAGGGCAAGCGTAACCCGAGCGCGGGGGCCCCGCCGGTCCGCACGCCATGAGCGTGTCTTCGCCCTTCATCCGGCGGCCCATCGCAACATCGCTGCTCGGGATCGCCGTCATGCTGGGCGGCATCCTCGGCTATCTGTGGCTGCCGGTGTCCTCGCTGCCGCAGGTCGATTTCCCCACCATCCAGGTCACGACCCAGCTTCCGGGCGCGAGCCCCGACGTGATGGCGTCCTTGGTGACGGCGCCGCTCGAGCGCAATTTCGGACAGATTCCCTCGCTTCAGGTGATGACCTCCTCGAGCTCGTTCGGGATCAGCCAGATCACGCTGCAGTTCGACCTCGGGCGCGACATCGATGCCGCCGCGCAGGATGTGCAGGCCGCGATCAATGCCTCCGGATCGGTGCTGCCGAGAAACCTGCCCTATCCTCCGGTCTATTCCAAGGTGAACCCGGCCGATGCGCCGATGGTGACGCTCGCGATCACCTCCGACACGATCTCGCAGCGTCAGCTCAGCGACATCGCCGATACTTTGCTGGCGCAACGGCTGAGCGAGGTGACCGGCGTCGGCCGGGTCACGGTCCAGGGCAATATCCGGCCGGCGATCCGCATCCAGGCGGATCTCTCGCGCCTCGCCAATTACGGCATCGGGCTCGAGGATGTGCGCAACGTCATCGTTGCCGCGAATGTCGCGGGCGCCAAAGGTGCGCTCGACGGCGCGCACCAGTCCTACACGATCTCCGCCAACGATCAGATCACCGTGGCCGAGGCCTACCGCACCATCATCATAGCCTACCGCAACGGCGCGCCGGTGCTGCTGCGGGACGTGGCCGACGTGGTCGACGGCCTCGAGAACAACCGGGTCGGCGGCTTCTATCAGGGGATGCCCGCCATCGTGGTCGACATCCAGCGCCAGCCCGGCGCCAACGTGATCGAGACGGTGCAGCGCATCAAGAACGAGCTGCCGAAACTGCAACGCTCGATGCCCACCGGCGCCACGCTCACCGTGGTCCACGACGCCACCGAGAGCATCCGCGCCTCGGTCCGTGACGTGCAGTTCACGCTCATTCTCAGCGTGGCGCTGGTCATCACCGTCGTGCTCATTTTCCTGCGCACCGTCCGCGCCACCATCATCGCCGGCGTCGCGCTGCCGCTCTCGCTGATCGCGACCTTCGGGATCATGTGGTTCTGCGGATTTTCCCTCGACAATCTCTCGCTGATGGCGCTGACCATCGGGACCGGCTTCGTCGTCGACGATGCCATCGTCATGATCGAGAACATCGTCCGTCACATCGAGGACGGGGAAGACCCGTTCGAGGCCGCGCTCCGCGGCGCCAGCGAAATCGGCTTCACCGTGATTTCGCTCACGGTCTCGCTGATCGCGGTCTTCATCCCGCTGCTGTTCATGACCGGCCTGGTCGGCCGCATGTTCCGGGAATTCGCGCTCACGCTGACCATCGCGGTGGTGACCTCGGCCGTGGTCTCGCTCACCTTGACGCCGATGATGTGCAGCCGGCTGCTGCGGCACGCGTCGGCCGAACCCGCACGCGGCCGCGTAGTCAGGCAATTTCACCGCCTGATCGACGGATCGGTGGAGCTCTACCGGCGCAGCCTCGAATGGGTGCTGCGTCATGAAACCCTCACGCTGCTGGTCACCGCCGCCACGATGGTCGCCACGGTCTGGCTCTACATCATCATTCCCAAGGGATTCCTGCCGCTGCAGGACACCGGCCTCATCATCGCGGTGATGGAGGGTGGACAGGAGGTCTCGTTCGCCGAGATGAAGCGGCTGCAGGGCACGGTCGAAACCGCGCTGCGCAAGGATCCCGACGTCACCGGCGTGGTGTCCGTGATCGGCGTGTCGCCGATGAATGCCACGCCGAACGCCGGCCGGCTCGCCATCACGTTGCGCTCACGCGATGAACGCAAGACGCCGGTGACGACGGTCATGGATCGGCTGCAGCACGCGGTCGCCGCGGTCCCGGGCGTGGTCGTCTACTTTCAGCCGGTGCAGGACATCCAGATCTCGACGCGGATGAGCCGCGCGCAATATCAGTACACGCTCACCGGCACCGACGTGAAGGAGGTCGACGACTGGGCGTCGCGGCTGGCACAAAAGCTGCGCTCTTCGCCGATCATGCAAGACGTCGCCTCGGAGACGCAGAATGACGGCTTCCGCCTGGACGTCCAGGTCGATCGCGACACCGCCGGCCGGCTTGGAATTTCGATGCAGACCATCGTCGACACCCTGAGCGATGCCTTCGGTCAGCGCCAGATTTCGACCATCTACGGGCAGGCGAACCAGTACCGCGTGATCCTCGAGGCCAAGCCGGAATATCAGAACGACCCGAATTCGCTGTCGAAGATCTACATCCCCGCCTCGGGCCTTCAGGCGGTCGCACAATCGACGTCGTTGACCTCGACCTCCCCGACCAACATTCCGACGGTCGGGAACAACTCGATGGTGCCGCTGAGCGCCGTCGCCAGCTTCGAGCACGCAACCGCCCCGCTGGTCATCGCCCACCAGGAGCAGTTTCCGGCCGCCACGATCAGCTTCAATCTCGCCCCCGACGCCGCGCTCAGCGACGTGGTCAAGGTGATCTCGCAGGCCGAACGCGAGATCGGCATGCCGAGCTCGGTGATCGGCAGCTATTCCGGCGACGCGGCCGAATTCGCGAAGTCGCTCGCCGGCGAACCCTGGCTGATCCTCGCCGCCGCGGTCACCATCTACATCGTGCTGGGCGTGCTCTACGAAAGCTTCATCCATCCGCTCACGATCCTGTCGACGCTGCCATCGGCCGGTGTCGGCGCGCTGCTCGCGCTGATGCTCTACAAGCAGGATCTCTCGGTGGTGGCGCTGATCGGCATCATCCTGCTGATGGGCATCGTCAAGAAGAATGCGATCATGATGATCGACTTCGCGCTCGAAGCCGAGCGCAAGCAGGGAATGTCGCCGCGGGAAGCGATCGTCCAGGCTTCGATCCTGCGGTTCCGGCCGATCATGATGACGACGCTTGCGGCCTTGTTCGGCGCCATCCCGCTGGCGGTCGAAAGCGGGACCGGCTCGGAGCTGCGTAACCCGCTCGGCATCACCATCATCGGCGGGCTGCTGCTCAGCCAGATGCTCACGCTCTACACGACCCCGGTCATCTATCTCGCGATGGAGCGCCTGAAGACGCGGTTCAGCCGCCCGGGGCCGCTGCAGACCGAACTCGACCTCCCCGATCAGCCCGAGCCTTCGCAACGGCCGGCGGAGTGACGGCATGAGCCTCACGAACTTTTCCGAGCCCTTCATCCGCCGTCCGGTCGGCACCACGCTGCTGGCGGTCGGCCTGCTCTGGTGGGCGTGGTGGCCTATCGCTTCCTGCCGGTCGCCAGCATGCCGACGGTGGACTATCCGACCATCAGCGTCACCGCCAGCCGGCCGGGCGCCGACCCCGAGACCATGGCGGCGACGGTCGCGGCGCCGCTCGAGCGAAGGCTCGGGGAAATCCCGGGCGTGACCGAGCTGACCTCGCGCAGCTCGCTCGGCACCACCCGCATCTCGGTACAGTTCGATCTCAACCGCAACATCGACGGTGCCGCGCGCGACGTGCAGGCCGCCATCAATGCCGCGCAGACCGACTTGCCGGCCGACCTGCCGTCGCGGCCGTCGTTCCGCAAATCCAATCCGGCGGCGACGCCGATCATGATCCTGGCGCTCACCTCCAACACCGTGCCGGCGAGCGCGCTCTACGATGCGGCCGACACCGTGATCGTCCAGCGTCTGTCCCAGATCGACGGCGTCGCCGAGGTCACCGTCAATGGCGCCGAGCAACCGGCGATCCGCATTCGCGTCAATCCGGTCGCGCTCGCCTCGATGGGGCTGGCGCTGGAGGACGTGCGCACCGCCATCGCCAACTCCAACGCCACCGGACCGATCGGCATATTCGACGGCAACGAGCGTGCGATCACCATCGGCACCAACGATCAGCTTCGCACCGTGCCGGACTACGACCCGATCGTGGTGCGCAGCGCGAATGGCACGGTGGTGCGGTTGTCCTCGGTCGCCTCGATCGAGGCGGGGGTGCGCAACAGCCGCTCCGCCGGCTGGTTCAACGGCCAGCCCTCGGTGCTGCTGGTGATCAACAAGCAGTCCAATTCCAATGTGATCGAGACCGTCGACCGCATCTACGAGCTGCTGCCCGAGCTCAAGCGCTGGATCCCGGCCGGTGTCGACATCTCGGTGCTGTCCGACCGCACCCGGACCATTCGCGCCAGCGTGTTCGACATGCAGCTCACGCTGCTGGCCACCGTCGCGCTGGTCATGCTCGTGGTGTTCTTGTTCCTGCGGCGCGCGGCGGCGACCATCGCCGCCGGCGTGACCGTACCGCTGTCGCTCGCCGGCACCTGTGCGATGATGTGGGTCGCGGGCTTCTCGATCGACAATCTCTCGCTCATGGCGCTCGCGGTCTCGGTCGGCTTCGTCGTCGACGACGCCATCGTGATGATCGAGAATTGCTTCCGCAATCTCGAAAAAGGCATGACGCCGTTCCGCGCGGCGATCGAAGGCGCGCAGCAGATCGGCTTTACGGTGCTGGCGATCAGCATCTCCCTGGTCGCCGCCTTCATCCCGATGCTGTTCATGACCGGCGTGGTCGGACGCATCTTCAGGGAATTCTCGGTGACACTCGCTTTTGCGATCGCCGTTTCGACGGCGGTGTCGCTCACGCTGACGCCGATGATCTGCGCGCATTTCGTGCGCAAGCCGCCGAGCCCCGACGCCACCTGGCTGGACCGGGCGGTCGAGCGCGTCCTGGGCGTCATGGTGCGCGCCTACGCGAGGAGCCTCGCCGTCGTGCTCAACTACCGCGCGCTCATGCTGCTGATCATGGCCGCGACCGTGGTGATCACCGCCATGTTCTATGCCAGAACGCCCAAAGGCTATTTTCCGCAGGACGATACCGGCCTGATCTGGGGCGGCACCCAGGCCTCCACGGAAGTCTCGTTCCAGGCGATGTACGACCTGCAGCAGAAGGCCGAAGCCATCGCGCGCGCCGACCCCGCCGTCGCGAATATCGGCTCGTCGATCGGCACCTCGGGGTTCAGCGCGTCGGTGAACCGCGGCTCGCTGTTCATCAGCCTCAAGCCGCTGGCGGAACGCGGGGGCCTGTCCGCGCAGGCGATCGCCAACCGGTTACGGCTGAAGACCGCCGACATCCCGGGACTGCGGGTGTTCTTCTTCCCGATGCAGGACGTGCGCGTCGGCGGCCGCCAGAGCGATTCCTCCTACCAGTACACGCTCTGGGACACCGACTATAACGAGCTGCTGCAATGGGCGCCGCGCGTGTTCGCCAAGATCCAGACCGTGCCGGGGCTGGTCGACGTCTCGACCGACCGCGAGCAGGGCGGCCTGCAGGTCAACGTGTCGATCGACCGGGTCGCGGCCTCGCGCATGGGTGTGCGCGTGCAGGACATCGCCAACGCGCTCAACAACGCCTACGCGCAGCGGCAGATCTCGACGCTCTATACCCAGCGCAACCAGTACCGCGTCATCCTCGAGATCGATCCGCAGTATCAGCGCGACCCCTCCGATCTCGATCGCATCTATGTGAGCGGCGCCAACAACACCCAGGTCCCGCTCAATGCGGTCACCAAGATCGAGCGCGGGCTTTCTCCGCTCGTGGTCAACCACCAGGGGCAGTTTCCCGCGATCACCGTCAGTTTCGGCCTCGGTGAGAACGTGACCATCGAGCAGGCGACGCGGCTGATCGACCAGGCGGTCGCCGAGATGCACATTCCGGACACGCTGCACGCCGAATTTGCCGGCGATGCGCGGGCCTATCGCCAGTCGATCGGCGCGCAGCCGATCCTGATCCTCGCGGCGCTGATCGCCGTCTATATCGTGCTCGGCGTTCTGTACGAGAGCCTGGCACATCCGCTCACGATCATTTCCACGCTGCCGTCGGCGGGTCTCGGCGCGCTGCTGGCGTTGCAGATTTTCAGCACCGAGCTGTCGCTGATCGCGTTCATCGGGATCATCCTCCTGATCGGTATCGTCAAGAAGAACGGAATCATGATGGTCGACTTCGCGCTCGAAGGAGAACGCAAGCGCGGCCTCGCGCCGGAGCGGGCGATCTTCGAGGCCTGCCTCGAGCGCTTCCGGCCGATCATGATGACGACCATGGCGGCGCTGCTCGGCGCCTTGCCGCTCTTGATCGCGACCGGGCCGGGATCGGAACTGCGCCGTCCGCTCGGCATCACCATCGTGGGCGGGCTCCTGGTGTCGCAGGTGCTCACGCTCTACACCACGCCGGTGATCTACCTTCTGCTCGACAAGCTGCACCGCTCGCTGTGGGGCGCCCGCGTCCATCGCGAGCCGGGGCATCTGTTGCGGACGGCAGTCCGCGCGCTGCGGCCGTAGTCGCGGCGTGCCCGCTGAACCTATGCGGTGTCATCGCCGCGCAGGCGGGCGATCCAGTATTCACCGAACATGATCGCTTGATCATTACTGGATGCCCGCTTACACGGGCATGACAGTCTTCGATTGGCGCGACGTTACGCCGACTTCGCGATCGGCGGCGGCAGATCCGCAAGCTCCTGGGCGTAGGCCTGGTCCATGCGCGGCGTCAGGCCGTTCTTGGCCAGTTCGTCGGTAAACATCTTCCGCACGATCGGAATCTCGTCGGCATAGTCGATCTGATCGCCGCCGACACGGCGGCTGATCCAGGCCTTGGGCACGCCTTGCGCGTTGCGGATGGACACCACCTCGTGCTTGAAGGCGAGGTAGCGCGCGGGCGTGGTGCCGCCGTTGAAGTGCTGGTGGAACCACATGTTCGGCGGCACGATCAGGGTGCCGACCTCCCAATCGTAGCGGCGCGGCTCGTCGCCCTCGGGCCACATCAGCGAATAGCCCTGGCCGGACAGGATGATGACGTGGGCGCCGGGTCCGTGCGCGTGGCCCTTCTTGTAGGTGCCGATCGGGAACTGCGAGATGTGGCTGTTCATCGAGCCCTTGGCCATGTTGAAACGGATGTGCCCGCCGCCGGCGCCGCGTTCCTTGGCGCTGATCAGCGGCAGGTTGACCGCGTCCGCAACGAAGTTGGTCACCAGCAGCAGACCCTTTTGCTCGCCCTTGGCGCTGAAATACTCGGGCTCGCCGTTGAAGCGGTTCTTGAAATCGTGCTTGGTGTTGAAGACGAACTCGACGTCCTCATAGAGATTGATCACCGGCGGCGCGTTGGTCACGGAAACGAAGCGCGCCGGCGCCTGGCCGGAGCCGTTGAAGTGCTGGTGCCAGCAATTGAGCGGAATGGCGAACATCGCCCCGCTCTTCCACTCGAAGGTGATGCGCTTGCCCTCGTCATTCCACACCGTGGTGGAGCCGCGGCCGTCGAGCACCAGGATCATCTCTTCGAACAGCTGGCGCTGGGGCGCGAGCTTCTTGCCGGGCGGGATCTCGCAGACGTAGCAGTCGTTGGAGGTGCGGGACGCCTCGTGATTGATGTAGACGCCGGAGCCGCCGCGCCGGGCCCAGGGCTTGAGCTCGACGGTGCGCAGATTGCGCACGTAATGGGCGCTGATGATGTCGAGACCTTCCGCGCGCACCCAGCGCAGGTAGGGCGTGTCCTTCTCGGTCGAGAACTTCTTCGCCAGCTCTTCCGAAACGATGGCGTCCTTGGCCATGCCTTGCTCCTTGCCGACCAGAAATCAGCGCTCGTGGTCGGTTGTCAGAATTGAGAACGCAGACCCCGATGACAGATCACTGATTTCTGACTCCTGGGATGGCCACGCATTTGTGCGCCTTCATCCGAAGATAGATCGAATCGCCGGTCGGCGTGCGCAACGACGGATGCGCCTTCGCCTGTAGCACAACATCGCCGACCCTGACGTGAAAATCCAGATAGTCGCCGAGAAAATCCTTGGCGCTGACCGTGCCTTTGTAGACGTTTTCGCCATCGGCGGTTGGAGGCGGGCCCTCCGACAATTCCACGTCCTCGGGCCGCACCGAGACGATGACGGCCATGTTTCTGCTCACCCCTTCGCTCGCATGCGCCCTGAGCTCGCCCATGGCCGAGCGCACGACGCAGGTCCCGTCCGTGATGGTCTCGACGGTGCCGCCGATGAAATTGGTGCTGCCGACGAAATCGGCGACGAACTTGTCGGTCGGCTGCTCGTAGATCTGGCGCGGCGTGCCGACCTGGACCACGCGGCCCGCGTTCATCACCGCGATCTCGTGCGAAAGCGCCAGCGCCTCGCTCTGGTCGTGGGTGACGTAGACGGTCGTGAGGTTGAGATCGCGCTGCAGCCGCTTGAGCTCGGAGCGCATGCGGTCGCGCAGCTTGGCGTCGAGATTGGAGAGGGGTTCATCGAGCAGCAGGAGCTGCGGCTCCATCACCAGGGCGCGCGCGAGCGCCAGCCGCTGCTGCTGGCCGCCGGAGAGCTTGGTGGCATCGCGGTCCACCAGTTCGTCGAGCGCGACCGCCTGGAGCACGCGCATGACCTTGTCGCGGATCTCCTTCTTGGGCAGCCGGCGCACCTCGAGCGGAAAGGCCACGTTCTGAAACACGTTCATGTGCGGCCAGATCGCGTAGGACTGGAACACCATGCCGAAATTGCGCTTGTTGGGCGCGACGAAAACCCCCTTCCCCGACGAGTAGACGAGGCGTCCGGCGACCTCGATCTCGCCCGACGTCGGCTTCTCCAGCCCCGCGATCGAGCGCAAGGTGGTGGTCTTGCCGCAGCCCGACGGCCCCAGGAGCGTGAACAGCTTGCCCTCCGGCACCTCGAACGACACATCCTGCGCGGCCTTGACCGCGGCGCCGCGCTCGTTGGCGTATTCGGTGTACAGCGATCTCACGCTCAGCACGTTTGTCCTCCCGTAGTCTTTATCCGTCACCCTGAGGTGCGATCCCGCCGCTTAGGCGGGGAGCCTCGAAGGGCGACGGCCCCGCTCGTACCAGTCATCCTTCGAGGCG
>CAWIGD010000002.1:0-50243 GCA_963835165.1 uncultured Alphaproteobacteria bacterium | reverse complement strand
ACGGGGACGCTCAAAAATATTCAACTATTCAATTGGCTCCAGGCAAAGGAGATATTCTTGATTTTCTAACCGGCCCCTCCCTTTTTTTTCAGGGTCATCCCGTCATGTTCAAAATAAGAGTTGACCCCAAGCATAGGGGCGTCAATCCGTTTTTTTTCAGAGATTGGAACCTACAAGTTCGTCATACAGGCATCGGCCCTTAATGCTGAACCGAAGCAGTTGACGATCTTCGCTGATTGGGATGGCGACAAATTAGTAATTCGCGACGAGAGCCAAATCCTGGAGACGGCAGAGGTCTTAAAAGTATGAACGTTGACGCCCTATCATGCATGGTCCAATCGCCTCACCAGAGCCATTGTCTATGCCATCCAGCCTCGAAAACCTCGCGCCTCATCATCATCCCCCATGTCTAAACGATTGTAACGCATCGAGAATTTTAGTTGCTTTCACCGGCGAATAAAAAAACGACCCAAGCGGATCTTAACGTCGGTCCAGGCACGTCAGGAGCAGACCGCCCACGCCCCAATTCAGAACAATTCAGGTCTGCCCAGGACTTCCCGGCCATGCCGCGGCAGCCTGAGGGTGCCGCACCGGCTGATTTTCTGGAGGGCCTCACATGAGCGAGCGATCTGTAGAAGAGAGGCAAGGCTGGGCTACCGACATTGTCGGGGTCGGGATCGGGATCGGGCTTTATTCAGCCCTGTTTCTCCTGGTGACCTTTCTGTGCATATACGTTCCGGCCTGAGGGCGACACCCGATTGGTGCTGAGAATTCTCTAGCCTAAGTCAGGGAGTTTATGCCCGATCTAGGACGACGCGAGTTCATCGCGCTGCTCGGTGGCGCGGCCGCGGCGTGGCCGCGGGCGGCAACGGCGCAGCAATCGGCGATGCCGGTGATTGGGTTCCTCAACCCCACACCGCCTGACGCAAGCGCGGACCGTCTGCGCGGACTTCGCCAGGGCCTGAAGGACAGCGGTTATGTCGAGGGCGAGAGCGTATCGATCGTATACCGCTGGGCGGAGAATCAATTCGATCGACTGCCGGTGCTGGCCGCCGAAATGGTTCGCCGACAGGTCGCCGTGATCGTCGCCATCGGCAATGTGGCGGCGATGGCGGCCACGGCGGCAACCAAGACGATCCCCATCGTCTTCCTCGCCACCGAAGACCCGGTCAAGCTTGGTCTTGTCGCTAGCCTTGCTCGGCCGAGCGGCAACGCGACCGGTATGAATTTTTACACTGGAGAGTTGACGGCGAAGCGGCTCGAACTCCTGCGTGAACTGGTGCCCGCGGCCACTCGGGTGGCCGTGCTCGTCAATCCAGTGAACGCCGCGACGACGGAGACCACGTTGCGGGACGTGGCAGCGCCTGCCCGCGCCATGGGGCTACAAATCCAGGTGCTCAACGCCGGCACCAGCTCCGAGATCAATGCGGCCTTCGCAGCGTTTGTGCGCGAGCGGCCCGATGCGCTTTTCGTCGGCCTCGACCCCTTTTTAAACAGCCGCCGTGCCCAATTGGTCACCTTGGCGTCGCGCCACGCGCTCCCCGCGACATTTTCGAATCGCGACAATGCTGAAATCGGCGGGCTGATGAGCTACGGAGCCAGCATCGTGGATGGGTATCGTCAGGTCGGTGTGTACGCCGGCCGGATCCTAAAGGGCGCCAAGCCGGAGGACCTGCCGGTCGTGCAGGCGACCAAGTTCGAATTGGTTATCAACGCCGAGACCGCGAGGATGCTCGGCCTCAACGTGCCGCAGGCGCTGCTCGCGACCGCCGACGAGGTGATCGAATGATTTTTGATCGTTTTGCTGCTCGCAGATGTCCGCTAATGACCGATACCGTTGATAAAATCGGCGATGGGAGGGCTGCGGCCCTCATGCCACATGCTCGGCCGGCGGCTGCCGTTTGTTGTTTGCCCCTGAGGGCGACCTCTAACGCTACCGAGCTTTACCTAAGGCAATTGATGTTCAAGCAGTCATCGCATTGGGGGGCGGCCGCCAGAAGTGGTTCGCCAGTGTTTTGAGGTTTTGCACGATTGCGGCGAGGTGGAACTCGTCGCGCGCCCCCGACAGCCCTCTCAATCGCATGCGCTCAAAGCGATGATGGGTCTTGAGGTGGGCAAACCGCATCTCGACTTTCTTGCGCTCGTCGCGTGATTTGTCGAACTCCGGCGTACCCATCAGTGCGCGGGCGAGATCGCGGGCATCCTCGTTGATGTCACGTGTGACCTTGCGAAAGAGCATCTTCGGACAGCATTGCTGTTTGAGTCGACATGCATCGCAATCGCGCTTGGACGCGAGGTAGCGCAGGATGTGGTCGTCACCAACGTTGCCCGTCGTCGTGAGCAACTTACCGGCAGGGCAGACATAGACGTTGCGCGCCCGGTCGAACGTGAAGTCGCTGCGTGAGAAGGTGCCGTCCTCTCGGGTGCTTTTGTCCCAAACTGGGATTTGCGGTGCGATGCCAGCACTGACCAGCCAGCCGAGGAACTTGCCGGTGCCGTAGGCCGTATCGGCGGCGAGACGTTGCGGCTTGAGCCCCATGCGCCCT
The DNA here is from genome assembly GCA_963835165.1 of uncultured Alphaproteobacteria bacterium. Lineage (GTDB taxonomy): Bacteria > Pseudomonadota > Alphaproteobacteria > Rhizobiales > Xanthobacteraceae > VAZQ01. The sequence goes on along the minus strand of CAWIGD010000002.1, from coordinate 47,697 downwards.
TCGGTCCGCTCAATCATCCTCCTGGCGGCGGCGACCTCGTCGAAAGTTCGCGCCGGCGTGGCCTCGACATCCACGATGATGCTGCTCTCCATGTCGATCAGATAATTAAGCCCGTAACCGAACTGCACACGCTTGTTCGCCTTTGCGGTCCATGCCGAGCACGGGTCGCTTAAGGAGATCACCTTCGGGGGCTTGCGGTCGGTAGTGGGGTCGTCATCGTCGATTGCTCCCAGGAACTCGGCGACCGCGCGTGTCTGGCGCTCCGGTGCCGACCAATCCGCTTCCTCGGGCGGGACCCCGCGATACCGGCTGGCGTCCGCTTCCATAACACTGGCATCGACGGCAAAGCCTTGGCCCTTGACCAGGCCTGCATCCATGCAGGCTCGAACCACCGCCTCAAACACATGGCGGAAGAAGTCGCTCTGCCGGAACCGGCCATGGCGATTGACTGAGAACGTCGAGTGATCGGGAACGCTGTCGTCGAGGTCGAGCCGGCAAAACCACCGAAAAGCCAGATGCAGTTCGACTTCCTCGCACAGCCTCCGCTCAAAGCGGATGCCATAGCAGTAGCCCACGATCAGCATCCGGATCATAAGCTCTGGATCAATCGAAGGCCGGCCGATCTCGCTGTAGAAGGGTGCCAGCTTCTCACGAAGTCCAGCCAGCAGCCGTGTCACCACCGGATTGATCCGGCGCAGCAAATGACCTCTCGGAATGCGCTGTTCAAGGTTGAACAGGTAGAACAAATGGCTCTGATCGCCCGTCTGCCGACCCATCATGGCAAGCCTCCGCCACTGATAGCCTCAAGCAGACGAAATCATTGTTCGCTGATGAGCGCGAGCCCTTTTTCAACGCTATCGACCCACAACGGTCATTCCGCTGCGGCACGTTGTGCAGTGCGGTCGGGTCGTCAGGCGACACCGATGACAGCGGGATTATCCGTCGCAGGAATGGGTGCGAACGGCGGTGTCGACGTAACGCTCCGGCAAAAATCCGTTTGATTGGATAATTGTGGTGCATCTCAATCGGGCCTCGCACCCGACTGCTTCACAATCGGAGCCCAGCGTTGGACGTCGTCGCGCACGAAGGCCGCGAACTCGGTCGCGCTGTTGCCGACCGGCATGGCGCCCTCGTTCTGCAACTGCTCGCGCATGCCGGGATTGGTCATCGCCGCAACGATCGCCGCGTTGAGCCTGTTCGTGATGTCAGCCGGCAGGTGGGCCGGCCCGAACACGCCGAACCACGCAGTCGATTCGAAGCCCTGCACGATCTCGCCGATCGCAGGCAAGTCGGGAAACGATGGCTGGCGCTGCGCACTGGTCACGCCGTAGGCGCGCAGCTTGCCTGCGCGCACCTGCGCAGTTCCGGTCACGAGGCTGATGAACATCATGTCGACTTGGCCGCCGAGCACATCCGTGAGCGCCGGCGCGGTTCCCTTGTACGGCACGTTCAGGATGCGAACGTCGGCCATCAGCTTGAGCTGCTCGCCGGCGAGGTGCAGCGATGAGCCGATGCCGCCGATGGCAATGCTCAAGGCATCCGGCTTGGCCTTGGCCAGCGCGATCAGCGCAGCAAGGTCCTGCGCGGGAAGGGCGGGATTGCCGACCAGCAGACTCGGCACCGTCGCGATCATGCTGATCGGCGTGAAGTCCGTCACCGGATCGAACGGCAGCTTGGGATAGAGGGTCGCGTTGATCGTATGGCTGGTGAAGCTGACCAGCAGGGTGTAGCCGTCGGGCGCCGCCTTGGCGACCGCATCCGCCGCAAGGTTGCCACCGGCACCGGGGCGGTTCTCGACCAGCACGGGCCGCCCGAGCGACGACGCGAGCGGCGGCGCGATCGCCCGCGCCATAGTGTCGGTGGTGCCGCCGGGCGAGGCTCCGACCATGAGCTTGATCGGCCGCGATGGATAGTCGTCAGCGCCGATGGCGAGGGATGAAGACAGCGACAAAATTGCAATCAGCAGCACGGCGGTTGTGAGCCCCGGAATGTGGAACATCATTCGAACCTCCGTGTCATTTCGCCCCGTACGACTGCAATGTCGGCCCCGCCGCCGGTGGCGGGTCGTGAAAATAGCCGGCATACCCGCTGACTGACCCTCACGAATTCGATATTCTGCTGCTGCCGTCTATCTACGTCGCTGTTCAGCTGGCTCGACCCGCTACCGGGTCGTCCTCTCAGAGGCCGGCAGGCTCAAAATGCGCTCGGGGCTGACGGCGCGCCACGGCCGCTGTCAAGAATAACGTCCTTCGCCCGAAGCGGCCGCACCCCGCAGCTCAAGCGCGATCCTGTTACGTCACGCTCCGTTCGGAGGGAATGATGGCCTACCAAGAGAGTTTTGTTCAGCGCGGCCAACACCGGATCTACGTCCGAGACCATCCGGGGGCGGAACCGGCGATCATTCTCATGCACGGGTTCCCGGACAACGTACACCTCTATGACCGTCTGTCTCCTTACCTCTCGCCGCCGCGCCGGGTCGTGCTATTTGATTTTCTCGGGTGGGGCAGTTCGGATAAGCCGTCCGGCTACCCTTACACCACCGACAATCAAGTCGGTGACCTCGACGCCGTCATCACCCAACTGGGACTCGGGCAAGTCGTCCTCGTCGCGCACGACGCCTCAGGCCCACCGGCCATCGACTGGGCGCTAGCCCACCCCGAGCGCATCGCCGCGCTGGTGTTGTTGAACACGTACTACTGCGAAATGCCGTCGCTCCGGCCGCCGCAGGCGATCTGGCTCTTCTCCACGCCCGTAATCAGAAGCGTCGCCAGGCCTGTGTCGCGGATGTTCGGGAACTGGCTCTTCCGCCGGATGTATTGGTGGCAGGTCGGGAGCTTCATCCGAGACGCGCATGTCAGACGTGAGTTCGTGCCGCTGCTGTATCGACAGTTCGACGCCACGCCGAGTGCTCGCCCTGCCTTCTTTCGCCTGAACGAGGACTTATTGCCCACGGTCCGGTCGCGCACACAAATGATCCCCAAGCTGAAAGAGTTCAGACGCCCGGTCCGGATCATTTTCGGCGACGCCGATCCTTCCCTGAACAGCGATGTCGCCCGGACGTTCCATGAGTTCCTCCCGGGCTCCGAACTATTCCTGATCTCGGGTGCTCGACACTTCGTCCAACTGGATGAGCCGGAGCAGGTGGCGCGCTTAATCCTGGCCATCCCAGCGCCGCGGAGCACGCCGGCCTGATGCCGGTACAAACTCGGCCACCGAACCCGGCGGGCGCTGAGGCGCCCGCCCGCGCCGACGAGATGATCGAATGAAGGGCGGCCGATGTCCGAGTCTCGGCACCAAGCGGACGTGCCGGAACGCATCAACGATGCCCGCTCCTAGGAGTAATCCGGACGCAATCTGCTCGCCGCGAGCCTTGCCGCTTATGACCGATAGCGTTGAAAAAGTCTCCAAAATGAAGCTGAGGAATCAGAGTTTGAAAACGATCAACTCCGAGCAAATCGGGTTTTGAATCGATGTTGCTCGTTCGACGCTCGCCTTGAATTCAACGTTGCTCGGGGACCCCTCTAAAATCCTTTTTCAACAGTATCGACCCCAAGCCGACAGAGGCTGAATTGAAATGCCGCAGCGCAGCACCTCCTGCCGTAGCGTGCTATCCTTCGAAGACGTGCTGGCGTCATATGCCGACCAGGCGCAGCGCGACCGCCGCGCAGGGTCGCATCAAGGCTGTCATCGACGCCTAAAGCATGACACTGGCTTAGGGGGGCGCGAATGACTGAGCTACTGGTTGCGTTGGGTCTGATCGCCGGAGTTGTCGCCGCTCACGAGATTGGTTTTTGGCTGGGTTCACTGACCCGCTCGGCTGATGAGCCTTTCGACCGACAAGTAGCCCTGGTTCGGACATCCACGGCCGCTCTGGTTGCGTTTTTGATCGGCTTTGCATTTTCAGGAGCAGCATCGCGCTTTATCGATCGGCTGATATCATTGTGAAGGAGGCGAACGCACTCGGTACCGCCTACTTGAGAGCCGATACCATCGCCGAACCTCAACGCGGCGAACTGAAGGCTGCGCTGAAAGAGTACACCGCCGACCGGGTCAGTTGCTGAGTCGCGAAGGACGCGATCAGATTGAGCCCTTGCTCGCCAAGGTAAGTGGCTTGCACGAACGAATGTGGAGATCGGCGATCAAGGCCACTCAGGACAACGCGCCACTGATGGCGGTGGTTCTGCCGCCGATCAACGAGGTCATCGATCTGCATTCGACGCACCTCGCTATGGCGAGAAGACATCTGCCCGTTCCGATCATGGCGGTGCTTTTGGGGACGGCGGCAATCGGCGTTGGTCTGCTGGGCTTCGGCAATGGTCGTGTGGGCCGCCGGTTTTCTGTGCTCGACTCCGTTTACGGAGCCGTTCTTGCGGTCGCTCTGTGGATGACCATCGACCTGGACTATCCGGGCATCGGCATCATTAGGGTGAGCAATCTCCCTGTCGTGGAAACCTTGGCTGCCATGAATTGAGTGTCATGGCATGCGACCATGTCCGCTCTTTGGGGTAATCCGGACGGAATATGCTCGCTGCGAGCCTTTCCGCTTCTGACCGATACCGTTGATAAAATCGGCGATGGGAGGGCTGCGGCCCTCATGCCACATGCTCGACCGGCGGCTGCCGTTTGTTGTTTGCCCCTGAGGGCGACCTCTAACGCTACCGAGCTTTACCTAAGGCAATTGATGTTCAAGCAGTCATCGCATTGGGGGGCGGCCGCCAGAAGTGGTTCGCCAGTGTTTTGAGGTTTTGCACGATTGCGGCGAGGTGGAACTCGTCGCGCGCCCCCGACAGCCCTCTCAATCGCATGCGCTCAAAGCGATGATGGGTCTTGAGGTGGGCAAACCGCATCTCGACTTTCTTGCGCTCGTCGCGTGATTTGTCGAACTCCGGCGTACCCATCAGTGCGCGGGCGAGATCGCGGGCATCCTCGTTGATGTCACGTGTGACCTTGCGAAAGAGCATCTTCGGACAGCATTGCTGTTTGAGTCGACATGCATCGCAATCGCGCTTGGACGCGAGGTAGCGCAGGATGTGGTCGTCACCAACGTTGCCCGTCGTCGTGAGCAACTTACCGGCAGGGCAGACATAGACGTTGCGCGCCCGGTCGAACGTGAAGTCGCTGCGTGAGAAGGTGCCGTCCTCTCGGGTGCTTTTGTCCCAAACTGGGATTTGCGGTGCGATGCCAGCACTGACCAGCCAGCCGAGGAACTTGCCGGTGCCGTAGGCCGTATCGGCGGCGAGACGTTGCGGCTTGAGCCCCATGCGCCCTTCGGTCCGCTCAATCATCCTCCTGGCGGCGGCGACCTCGTCGAAAGTTCGCGCCGGCGTGGCCTCGACATCCACGATGATGCTGCTCTCCATGTCGATCAGATAATTAAGCCCGTAACCGAACTGCACACGCTTGTTCGCCTTTGCGGTCCATGCCGAGCACGGGTCGCTTAAGGAGATCACCTTCGGGGGCTTGCGGTCGGTAGTGGGGTCGTCATCGTCGATTGCTCCCAGGAACTCGGCGACCGCGCGTGTCTGGCGCTCCGGTGCCGACCAATCCGCTTCCTCGGGCGGGACCCCGCGATACCGGCTGGCGTCCGCTTCCATAACACTGGCATCGACGGCAAAGCCTTGGCCCTTGACCAGGCCTGCATCCATGCAGGCTCGAACCACCGCCTCAAACACATGGCGGAAGAAGTCGCTCTCCCGGAACCGGCCATGGCGATTGACTGAGAACGTCGAGTGATCGGGAACGCTGTCGTCGAGGTCGAGCCGGCAAAACCACCGAAAAGCCAGATGCAGTTCGACTTCCTCGCACAGCCTCCGCTCAAAGCGGATGCCATAGCAGTAGCCCACGATCAGCATCCGGATCATAAGCTCTGGATCAATCGAAGGCCGGCCGATCTCGCTGTAGAAGGGTGCCAGCTTCTCACGAAGTCCAGCCAGCAGCCGTGTCACCACCGGATTGATCCGGCGCAGCAAATGACCTCTCGGAATGCGCTGTTCAAGGTTGAACAGGTAGAACAAATGGCTCTGATCGCCCGTCTGCCGACCCATCATGGCAAGCCTCCGCCACTGATAGCCTCAAGCAGACGGAATCATTGTTCGCTGATGAGCGCGAGCCCTTTTTCAACGCTATCGACCCGAAGCAGACATGGACCGAGTTCTGGCCCGTGAAGGGTCGGCTGCTTCTTAGGTCGATTTCAGAACAATTCAGGTCTGGCCCACGGACCTGCCGTTCGCTCGGTGGTAAGCTGGTCGATTGCTGGCGGTCACTCTTGCGCGGGAGCAAGGCCATGGCCCACATGAAGCGGCGCGAGTTCATGTCGCTTCTCGGCGGCGCGGCAGCGGTATATCCGCTTACCGTACGCGCGCAGCAGCCGGCACGGATGTCGCGGATCGGGTGGATCGCAATCGGCACGCCCCAGGGATCGGAGTTCCTTGATGCCGTTAGAGAGGGACTGCGGCAGTTGGACTACGTCGAGGGTCGATCCATCATTATCGAACAACGTTGGCCGGCCGATATCCGTGATCGCGTGCCAGAACTCCTGCGCGAACTGCTGGCGCTCGACGTACAGATTATCGTGGCGCAGGGAGCGATCGTGCCCCTCGTGCGCCGAGCAATCGACTTGACTCCCGTGGTGTTCGGTTATAGCGGCGATCCGGTGGAGGCTGGGCTGGTGAATAGCTTCAGCCGGCCCGGCGGAAATTTCACCGGCGCAACATTCATGTCCTACGAGGTGAATGCGAAGCGGGTCGAGCTGTTGCATGAGGCATTTCCGCACGTCACGCGCGTGGCGATATTGTCCAACCCGTTACATCCGGGGGAGCAACGCGAGCTGAAAGAATCCGAGCTCGGCGCCCAAGGGCTCGGTATGGGGCTTTCCTATACTCAAATGCGATCGGTCGCCGAAATCGAGCCGGCGTTCGAGCGCATACGTGCAGCGGGTGCCGAAGCAATGATCGTCCTGCCGGATGGGCTGGCCATGCAGCATCGGAAGCGGATCATTGAATTTGCAGCACTCCAGCGTATTCCGGCCATTTCTGGATGGTCTGATTTCGCCAAATCGGGTGGCACCATGACCTACGGGCCCAACCTCAAAACTGTATTCCAGCGGCTCGCAATCTATGTCGACAAGATTCTTAAAGGAGCGAATCCGGGCGAGTTGGCCATCGAGCAACCGACCAAGTTCGAACTTGTGATCAATCTCAAGGCGGCGAAGGCGATCGGGCTAGGGGTGCCAGCGATATTGCTCGCGCGCGCCGACGAGGTGATCGAATAACTCTGTCGTTTGCCCAGGCAGGTTGCTGCATCTGCTCACGGCAGCTTGTGGCACTTAACGGACGTGCCGGAGCGCCGCGACGGGGGTAATCCGGACGGAATATGCTCGCCGCGAGCCTCTCCGCTAATGACCCATGTGCGGCATTGACGTCCCACTCAATTCCGATCGGAACTTCAGGCTGACACCCTAGCCAACGGCTCGCGAGCTTGGCTGGGGTGATGCGCCATCCAGCAGCGCAGCGAGTGACCGGGCCGACGCGATCCGGATCAGGGGCTGATCACGATTTCTTTGCCATCGCGAAACCTGGTGCCCTGCGGGGTCCACGCGCCCCCCGGCGCGCCGCTGCGCAGTGGCGCAATCGTCATTTTGAGTTCGTCACCAGCTTTGAGGCTCTTGCTGGACCATCCCTCGCGCGCGAGGGCGCTTGGCGTCACGCCTTCGAGATTCCAGACAGTGATGCTGCCATCCTGCGCCTTGACCGCCAAAAGGATAAACGTGTGGGGGCTCGTGTACTTGAACTCCTGCACGACGCCTTCGAGCCCGATCTGGTTCTCGTCATCGAACATCGCAAAGGAGTGGTGCGCCATCGCCGCGCCACCCATCGCGATCAAAGTAGCGCTGATCAATATGACAGGGAGACGCTGTCTCATGACGCTTCCTCACATGCTGGGACCAAGTGCTTCGAGCACACGGCAACGCCACTGCGAACCCTAGGTTAACCCGGTCCTGCGAACGTGCGTTCACTTCCCGATTTGTTTGAAATACGACAGATCAGGCGGCGCTTGGTTCTTCTTGCTGGGCATCAGTTTGCCGTCGGCGCTGAGATAGTAGGGTTCATTGCCGATGCGGATATGCGCATTGTTCTCCGAGCAAACGTCGGAGTGCCAGACCGGACGAGGATCGGGATTGCGCGTGGCCTTCTGGGTCTTGGAGTATGGCCTCGTCAAGGCATGATCGATCACGGTGATCTCGTCATAGAGCGTATTGTGGTCGGCCTTGTCGAGATAGATCCGCTCCTTGATGATGGCCTGGCCGTCGCTGTGAAACGGCACGCCCGTGATGTCGTAACTGCGCGGAAGTTTGAGAAAACGCGTCTCGACCTCGAGCACGTCGAATTTGCCGTCGCCATCTTCGTCAATCCACTTGCCGATCGAGTAGCCCGCGAAAGTAGGCGCGGCCTCCGCTGGCCAGACGCGGCCGTCAGTATAGATTTGTCGATAGGAATTGTCGTTGTGGCTGATCAGAATGTAGGTGGTCTCCGGCGTGACGATGATCTCCGCCGGATCATAGAAACTCATCATCGCCGGCATGCCGGCCGGAATGCAGAAGGTCGACGGCCAATTGCCGGGACCGCCGGCTTTCAGGTCGGCCTGAATGTCCTCCCAGATCTGGCGATACTCGGGTGTGAGCGGCGGAACGCCGGCAAGCCGCAGCCAATTATTCGGGCTGCCGGGGGGCGAAGCCATTGACCCTTAAGGTCGGGATATTTCCCGAAATCGACCACCTGGGCGGCGGATGGCGTCGCAAGCAGCGCAGCCACCAGTGGGAGTGCACAGATCGAGCCTCGGTAAATCATGGGCGTCCTCCTTGGATCGCCAATGGGCACGCGCGGCGGCCGTGCCATCAGCGATTATTCGCCGCCAATGTCGCGATTGAGCACCTGTGTGTACCGAAAACTTAGATTTCGAACATGTCAACCGGCAAGAGCCATCAGAGGCGCTTGCGGGCACCGTGGCGCGATCTACCTCACGACGTTGGATTGAGATAGCCTTATCATCGAACTCCAACGCCGGAGCATGCCGAATCTCGTCTATCGGTAACGACCATCCGGCCAACGGGAGACCTCACCCAAGGGAGGTTGTCAATGATTGTGCGTCGCGAATTCGTGCTCGGGGCAGCCGCTGCCGGCGTGCTGATGCAACCGCGATTCGGCTTCTCCAAAGCGACGCAGCCAGCGACCAGCGTCAATTTCGATGTCCCGGAGGGCGCGTGCGATTGCCACACGCATATCCATGGCGATCCGGCCAGGTTTCCGTGGTTTGCGGAGCGCACCTATACGCCCGAGACGGCGCTGCCGGAAGAAATGACCGCGCTGCACAAGGCGCTCAAAATCCAGCGCGTGGTGATCGTGACGCCAAGCGTGTATGGCCCCGATAATTCCGCGACGATCTATGGCATGGCGGCGCGGGGCAAGGACGCACGCGGCGTGGCGGTAATCGACGACAACACCACCGACGCCGAATTGGACCGGCTCGCGTCGCTTGGCTTCAAGGGCATACGCCTCAATCTCTCGACCGCTGGCATCAACGATCCCAAGGTTGCGACCGAGCGCTTCCTCAGCGCCGCCGCCCGCGTGAAGAGTTGCAACTGGCATATCCAGCTCAACACGACACTGCCGGTGATCGCCGCGATGAAAGACACCCTCGCGGCCTCACCGGTGACGCTGGTGTTCGATCATTACGGCAATGCGAAAGAGGAGCTTGGGGTGGGGCAGCACGGCTTTTCCGATTTGGTGAGCCTCGTGAAATCCGGCAAGGCCTATGTCAAGGTTTCGGTCACGGGGGGCCCGCGCGAGGACTACGGCCATTTCACGCCGCTCGCCCGGATGCTGATCAGCACCAACGCCGACCGCGTCCTGTGGGGCACCAACTGGCCACACCCGAATTCGGTCGGCGGCAGTACCTCGAAGGTAACGCCGCTGTGGCAGGTCGACGACGGGCTTGTACTCAATCTCCTGCCCGCTTGGGCGCCGGACGCTACGGTGCGCAAGAAAATCCTCGTCGACAATCCGGCCCGGCTGTACGAATTCTAATTTACTGCGTTGAGCCCATCATTGAGAGCATGCGGCTCGCACGCACATCGGCGGCATCTTTGACTTTTGGGCTCGCCGGCAGGCAGCTCTTTTGTCAGGCTACCTCAGCATCGCGGCGGTGTATGCCGGTCGCATAGGTCGCAATCGGAGACCTGCGGTGAAATCACAGCGGGACAGGCGGAGAGTGTTCGACCGAGCGGAAGCGTTCATGGTCAGATCCTCCCATTCGCCTGCGCCACCCGCATGACGGCGCGGATGATGCGGTTGTGGCTGCCGCAGCGACACAGATTGCCGGCGAGCGCGCTGCGAACCTCGGTTTCGGTCGGCTGCGGATTGCGCTTGAGCAGGTCGGCCGCCGCAATGATCATGCCGCTGGTGCAATAGCCGCACTGCGCGGCCTGCTCGTCGATGAAGGCCTTCTGCAATGGATGCAGCTTGTCGAGGGTGCCGAGCCCCTCCAGCGTGGTGATCTCGTTAGGACTGAGGTGCGCGATCGCCATCACGCAGGAGCGCACGGCCGCGCCGTTGATGAGCACCGCGCAGGCGCCGCATTGCGCACGGCCGCAACCGAATTTCGCGCCATTGAGCTCGAAATCGTTGCGCAGCACGTAGAGCAGCGGCGTATCCGGCTCGGCCTCGACCGAACGGGTCGTCCCATTGACCGTCAGGCTGATGGCCATTGTGATTGCGTCTCCTCGCGCGGAAAGCTGGGGTGTTGCTGGCGTCGTGCGGCCGGGGTTCTGCGTGTCCTTCATCTTAAACAAAAACAGGGGAAAAATAAAATCATGCCGAACCTGGTGACTTCCCTCGCTCACACAGGTCGCTTGGCCAAAACGTTCGCGGGTCGGAGGCATCGAGGCAAGCTCTGCTCAGTGAATTTGTGGATGGCTCTGGCCGTACCGAATGATGTCTGCAGATGGCACTTAACGGACGTGCCGTGACGCATCAACGATGTCCGCTCTTGGGGAGTAATCCGGACGGAATATGCTCGCCGCGGGCATTTCCGCGTATGACCCAATCTGACTTCAACCGCGATCCGGCCGCAAATATTTGTCGTCTGACCCCCATTCAAACACGCCCACATGCTGTGCCGGATATGGTACGCTTGCATTTCGCGGAGTGCAGTCGGATCACCGAGGTCTGGAGGTTGATGCCGCTAGCCGAAGGCAGCAACTCACCCGGTGCCCCGCCGGCGCTCCCAGCGTGATAGGCAGCACCTTCGTGACCGCCAGGCTGGTCTGCGAGAAGCGATGTGCCATGAACCAACACAACGATCGATCCGACGATCCGAAGCCAGTGATAGAACCCGGCAGGGAACAGGCGGAACAGAGCTCACGGCACGTGCGCAGCAGGTGAAGCTCGCCGACATTGGGATCCTGGCGGGGCCACTCCTTCGGCCCAGCTGCTGAATGAGACTGCGCGCCTTTGTTCAAGACTGCGCAAAATCGGTTCTGGTTCGCGCGGGAGTCCGTTGCGATGAGGGTATTGCTGGGGCGAGGGACGATCCGAGCGCTCACCCGAGATCATCGCCGAGTTCGCCGGGCCAAGGCATGTCATTTCACGCATGCGACCCCCAACGTCGTGGCCGCCAAGCAAGGGCATCGGTGATTCCTATCGTGTTCCCCTCGGAGGGGGAACCGTCGGCAACGAACTCGTCAGCAGTCTTGCGCGCCCGAGCGGTAACGTCACAGGCCTCTCGATCCAGTCATCCAGGTTCTGGCTCAAAGAAGTAGCCATCGGGTGAAACGCAGATCGATCCGGATGCTGCATCTCAGGCGAGTAGCGGACGATGACGCTTAATCGGCAGATCGGCCGTGTCTCCGCGCAACGGACGCGCCTACGGAGCGGCATCGTATGTACGCGGACTTTGAGGGCATCGCTACCGTTGAAGCCCCTACCTGCGAAGACGTATCGCGGACGCTATTTCGCGGCCTCCACGTCACGCCGATGCGGCTGATTGTTCACGAGGAACCCATGCTACGACGCCGATCGAACGATTTCGTTGGCCTTGATCATCAGACGAACGCAGCAATGCAGTCAAATACGCATTTTGCCGAATGTTTGACGAAACATGTGGGCATGATAGTCCGACAGGACGAAAACACTGCGCCAACTGTGGCGACGACGGCGTCGGGTTGCCCGCTGGCTCCTACCCGGAGCAAGAGCCGGCGCGATTCCGCGGATGCGGATCATCCGCGGACTTTCAAACAATTGGGGTGCAATAGCCTCGGGGATGTCGATGGGACTGTGGTCGTCTGATAGTCCCGCTTCAACGTCTGCTCGCCCGCGCCGACCAGGGATGCGATTTGCGTGGCAGTTGCAGTGTCCGGTTATGGCACTTAACGGACGTGTCGAGACGAGCTCGCGATGTCCGCTTTGATGGGCGAAGCGGACATGCCGCGACCGCCGGGGCCGTATCAATCCGACGCGACTGACCCACAGCGGATCGGGGTTCGCCGCGGTCGAAAAGTGCCTGGCATTCGTGCCGGCTAATGCGTGCCAGAGCAATGCGTTCCCGGGATCGCTGTCGTAGATTGCGGATTCGATCTCCCGAGCGGCCGAGCCCAATATCCCTCAGCATCCGATCGTCGAGCGCGCGGACCACTGCCCGCCATTCACGTCGCAATGCGTAGGCGCTACACGCCTTGCCCGCTATCCGCGCGAGCAGGCTCCCGCCATAGCAAGCCCCTGCTAGCAAGGCGCGCGGCAAAGCGATCGCGGCCGCGCGCAACACTTGCTATCGGTCCTGCTGCGCGCGTTTGGTGACGCGCCGCTTGAAATTCTGCCACTCCTCCAGCGTCAGCTGCCGCGGGTCGATAGGAAAATCCTGTTCGTCAATCCGGCACATCGTGGTGTCCATCAAATCGGTGGTCGGGACGAGCGGGTGCCCTCTGCACGGACAACCGCTCGCGCCCGTTCTTACGGCCGGGCTTCGAGCACCATGTTGAAGGGCCCTTGCGCGGCGCGTCGAACATGGCGGAAGCCGCCGCCCTCCTTCAGCACCTCGGTCAACTTCGCCTCTCCCGCCTGGGCGCCGAGAGCCTCGCCGACCTCCTGCGCGAGTGACGTGGGCACGCAGATCATGGTCGAAGCGTTGTAATAGAGTCGGCTGACGGGATTGCCGACATTTGCCGATGGATGGTCGGCCGCGATGGGCTCGACGATCATCCAAGAGCCGCTCGGTTTCAGCAGCTTACGTACATGCTTCGCGCAGCCGCGCGGGTCTCCCATGTCGTGTAAGCAGTCGAACATGGTGACGAGGTCGAAGTCGCGGTCGGTGATGTCTTTGGCAGGGGCCGTCACGAAACGCACGCGATCGGCGAGACCATGCGCCTTCGCATGCGAGTTGGCCTGCTCGATCGAGGGCGCGTGAAAGTCGTAACCGACGAACGAGCTCGAGGGGAAGGCTTTCGCCATCAGAAGCGTCGAAAATCCCACGCCGCAACCGATGTCAGCCACCTTGGCGCCGTCCTTCAGCTTTGGCAGGACGCCGTCCAATGAGGGGAGCCAAGACTGGACGATGCTGTTGACGTAGCCCGGCCGGAAGAACGCGCCGACGGCGCAGAACAGGCAACCGCAGCTTTCGCCCCAAGCAACGCCCTGCCCGGTCTGAAACGCCGCTTCAACGTTGCTCTGGCCTTCGACCATGGCCGAAGCGAGATCGAAGGCGCCTTCCAGATACACGGGGCTTTCCTTGTTCGCAAACACCATCGCCTGCTCTGGCGTCAGACTGAATTGCTTCTGCTCCGCATCGAAAGCGATGTAGCCGTTGGCGGCCTGCGCGAATGCCCATTCGCGCACATAGCGCTCGGACAATCCGGTCCGCTCCGCGAGCTCAGAAATGCGGGCGGCGCCGTGGCGATGAAGGGCATCAAAGAGGCCCAGTCGGAAGCCGATGCGGACGGTCGGCACGCTGAACGCGCCGCCCAAATCTCCCAGCATCTTTCCGACCAATGCTCCAAGCTTGTCGTTGTTGATATCGCTCATGGTTGCGGCTTTTTCTCCTACGGCTCAATAGCGGGATTACCCTAAGATAATCTGGCGTTTTCGATGAAAATCACTATTATCTTTGGCATGTCAGGCGGTCGAACGAATATTTTTCGGAGCTCAGAAGCCAGAGCCGGCCTGGACCGAATGGATGTCGCCATTCTGGGCTTGTTGCAGAACAACGCTCGGCTCTCGGTCAAAGAGATCGCGGCGGAGGTTGCGCTCGCCCCGTCCTCGACGCACGAGCGGATCAAGCGAATGCGCGATTCCGGCGTGCTGCGAGGAACGCATGCCGAGGTCGATCCGAAGGCGCTCGGCATCGGGCTCGAAGCGCTGTTCATGATCGAATTGTCCAAGCACCAGCGCGGCACGGTCGATCAGTTCATGGACGACATCGCCGGGGTGCCGGAGGTACGCGTCGCCTTTCTCGTGACCGGCCGTTACGACGTCGTGGTGCACGTCGTCGTCCGGGACACGCAACATTTGAAGGACCTCGCCCTCGACCAGTTCACGAGCCGGCCCGGGGTCACCCGCATCGAGACGTCGATCATCTACGAGGCCCGCCGTCGCTATCAACTCCCGGTCTTTCAAATGGAAGATTGAATTCGTAGCCCGGGCTAGCGACAGCGAAATCCGGCGCGTCCATCAAGAGGGCATCCTCCGGTGCGGCCGGCGCTGCTCGGCTTCGCCGACGAGGATGGCCGCTTTTGATGCTGTGGACGGCTCCTCCACCGGCACGTGAGTGCCATCGATGTGGGCGCTGTTAAGGCTCCCGCGATTCGGAGGAGCCAGCTATGCAAACGGTCACGACAATCGGTCTCGACATCGCCAAGTCAGTCTTTCAAGTGCACGGCGTTGATGCTGCCGGGCAAGTGGTCGTCCGCCGTCAGTTGAAGCGTCGGCTACGTCCTGGCGTTCTTCGATTGAAGTTTCCACCGCGCGTCCGGGCTCGAGGCTTGCCGTCGCACTGCCAATGACCCGCGTGCCGGTCGGCATCGTCACCCTGAAGAACCGCACGCTCAGTCCGGTCGCGAAGCTTTTCATCGACCACGCCCGTGACGTCGCAAGACCCCTGGCGAAGGGAAAATAATAGACGGATGTCGGCTTGGCACTTTTCGGACATGTCACGATATCCGACTTAAGGCCGTAAAGGGATCCATTGTCAGGCCATTCTCACCTGCCGCGATTTATTGAGTACACTCTAGCAACGATATGATCTAGTCGGGCCGCCGCACTAGCACGTCTCCGGCGCCACGCCGGCGAAGCGCCGCGACAAGCGGGCGATGTCGGTCGCGTCGAGCTTGGCGACCAGCGGCCCGATGGGTCCGATGGGCCGGTCCGCAGGGAGGTCCTGCAAGAGATCGCTTCCGGCCTGCGTGGGCCAAGGCGGAATCGGCGCGTCCTCGCCGAGAGCGGACAAGACCCTGCCCGCGAGCGTCGGCACGATACTCCAGGCAAGCACCGCCGACAGCCGCACCAGGTTCAGCGCGGTTCGCGTGCTGACCGCGGCCTGGGCGGGATCGGAATTGATCGCGGTCCAGGGCGCCGTCTCCTGCACATAGGCGTTGGCGCGCGCCCAGATCGCGCGCGTCTCCGCCGCGGCGTGGCGGAACTCCAGCGCTTCGTGATGCGTCCGCAGTTGCGCGACGCGCCGGTCGATCTCGGCTGCCAGCGCGTGCTCGCGCGCGCCGGGAGCGCCCCCGCCCGGCACGCGGCCGTCAAAGGCCTGCGCGGCAAACCGAACGAGGCGGTTGACCAGGTTGCCGAACACGTCGGCCAGGTCCTTGTTCACGTCCGCCGCGAAGCGGCCGACGGTGAAGTCGGTGTCGGAGGTCTCGGGCGCGTTTGCGATCAGCCACCAGCGCCACAGGTCGGCCGGCAGTTCCTCCAGCGCCGCATCGGTGAAGATGCCGCGCCGGCGGCTGGTTGAGAATTTCCCGCCCTCGTAGTTGAGCCAATGAAATCCCTTGATCACGTCGACGGTCTTCCAGGGCTCGCCGGATCCGATGAGCGTTGCGGGAAAGCTCACCGCGTGAAACGGCACGTTGTCCTTGCCCAGGAACTGGATGTAGCGGACGTCATCGGCCTGCCACCACCAGTCCTGCCAGCGACGCGCAGGGTCTTGTTCCGCCCACTCCTGCGTCGCCGCGATATAGGCGATCGGCGCGTCGAACCAGACATAGAACACCTTGTTCTCGAAGCCCGGCACCGGCACGCCCCAGCTGAGATCGCGGGTGATGCAGCGATCGCGCAAATCCGACGTGAGCCAGCTCTTCGCCAGCGCCGCCACGAAAGGCGGCCACCCCGAGCGGGTGCCGAGCCAGGCATTGAGGCGATCCAGCAGCAGCGATTGGCGCAGAAAGCGATGACGGCTCGCGCGCAACTCGACTTGCACATCGCCCGACAGCGCAGAACGCGGCCGCACGAGGTCTGCGGGATCCAGCAGCGTCCCGCAGCTGTCGCACTGGTCTCCGCGCGCAGCGGCAGAGCCGCAATGCGGACAGGTGCCGAGCACGTAGCGGTCGGGCAGGAAGCGCCGGTCCACCGACGACCACACCTGGCTCACGGAGCGTTCTTCGATCAAGCCGCCGGCCTCCAGCCGTTCGTAGAGATGCCTGGTCAACGCATGGTTCTGCCGGCAGGACGAGCGGCCGAAGTGATCGAACGACAAGCCGAAGCGGCGATAGACGTCCGCCTGGATCGCATGCTGCGTATCGCAGTAGTGCCGCACGTCCTCGCCGGCCTCGATCGCGCCGAGTTCCGCCGGAGTGCCGTGCTCGTCGGTGCCGCAGATGAACAATACCTCGTCGCCGAGCTGGCGGCGGAAACGCGCATGCACATCCGCGGGCAGAAGCGAGCCGACGAGATTGCCGAGGTGCTTGACGCCGTTGATGTAGGGCAGCGCGCTGGTGATCAGAATCTTGCTCATGACACATCCGTTCGTGTGAGGGGCGCCGACCCCGAAAAACCAAAGCCCTTCCGCACCAGCGGAAGGGCTCGGGTTCTCGGCGCATGCCTCGCGCGATTGGACGCGCGTCAACCCTTCCGGCGGGACCTGTTGCGGTCGGGCCGGCGCATTCGCGTCGCGTGCACGAAGTGCGTCAGGGTCATGGTGTGCTCACAACGATCCGAGTCAGTCACAGATGCAGCATCGTATATTCCATTCAACCCGCCACCGGGCCCTTGAGCTCGACGCCGTTGCCTTCGGGATCGTGCAGGTAAATGGACGGCCCCTGGCCCTCGGCGCCATAGCGCGACATTTCCTCGCCGCAGCGAACGCCATGGGCCGCGAGATGCGCCGCGATCGCGGAGGCGTCGAACGGCGCGACCCGCAGGCAGAGATGATCGAGATTGGCGCCGCCGGTGCTCGACGTGCCGTGCGCCGGTCCGGTCTCGTCGGCCGGAACGATGTCGATCAGCGCGTGCCCGGCGCGCAGCTGCGCCAGCGTGCCCTGGCGCTTCTCGAACGCGCAGCCCAGCACCTCCATGTAGAATCGCTCCAGCGCGACCGGATCGGACGCGCGCAGCACCACGTGGTCGATGCCGATGAGGTTGAACGGTGCCGGCATAGTCTCCTCCTCCATCAGCTAGGTGCCAATTTTGCCCCAGCTCTTGAGCTCAAGGGCGTTTACGCCCGTCGTCGCGGGCTATGGCCCAGAGACCGCGATCGAGACGGAAGCGGTCGACCGGGGCCGACGAGGCCAGCGCGCGGATGCGGTAGAGGCCGACCCCCGTCCATTCGAAACCGCATTTCTGCAGCACGCGGCGCGAAGCGGGATTGTTCACCCGCGCGCCGCCGACGAGCACGTCGTAGCCGAGATCGCCAAAGGCATGATCGATCACGGCGCGCGCGGCCTCGGTGGCGTAGCCCTTGCCCCAGAACGGAACGCCGAGCCAATAGCCGATCTCGGGATGCTCGCCGTCGAGCTTGCCGATTCCGCAGCAGCCGAGCACGGCGCCGTCCCAGCTGGTGATCAGGAACACGATCTCGCCCCCGCTTGCATTGGCGGTGGTGAGAAAGGCTTGCGCGTCCGCGAGCGCGTAGGGGTGCGGAATGCGCAGCGTGTTCTCGGCGATGCGGCGGTCGTTGACCAGGACCGCGATTGTTGCGGCGTCCTCGAGCCGCGGCGGGCGCAGCACCAGCCGCTCGGTCTCAAGGACCGGAACGCTTCGCCCTTCCAAACTCTCCGGCGCGCCTTGTTCGAACAGTGTCATCGCACGGGCTCCTCAAAAGCGAAGAGGGGAGCCGGCATCCCGTCTCCCCTCATGGAACCCTTATGGGCCCGCCGGTTCGATGGATGCCGGCGGACGCAACAACTGATCCGCCGCTTATTCGGCCGCAGCCTCCGTCATCGGGAGCACCGATACGAAGATCCGGCCTTTGGCTTTGGTACGGAACTCGACGCGGCCGGGGGTCAGCGCAAACAGCGTGTGGTCCTTGCCCAGGCCGACATTGGTGCCGGGATGCCACTTGGTGCCGCGCTGACGCGCGATGATGTTGCCGGCAAGCACCTGCTCGCCGCCGAAAATCTTCAGGCCGAGCCGCTGACTGTTGGAGTCGCGGCCGTTGCGGGATGATCCGCCTGCTTTTTTGTGAGCCATCGCTGCTGGTCCCTGAACGTCAGGCCGTTCTCGCCTGTTATGTAGTCCAATTTTGTGACGAAATCATCACTTCTTCTTGCCCTTGCCGCCCGATTTCGGCTTGTCCGTTTTCTTCTCGGCTTTCTTTGCCGGTTTTTTGTCTGCTTTCTTATCGGCTTTCTTGGCGGCCGGCTTCTTGGCGGCCTTGGCCTTCGGCGCCGGGCTCTCGGCGGGCTCGTCGCCGTCGTCGGGCTCCGTCACAACCGGTTTTGGCTTCGGCTCGGGCTTCGGCCTCGCGGTGACGGTGGGTTTGGCCCCGTCGGTCAGGATTTCGGTCACCCGCAACAGGGTGAATTCCTGCCGGTGGCCGCGCTTGCGGCGCGAATTCTTCCGGCGGCGTTTCTTGAAGGCGATGACCTTGGCGCCGCGTCCCTGCTCCAGGACCTCGGCGGCCACGGAGGCGCCGGCAATGGTCGGTACGCCGAGCGTGACGTCGTCGCCGCCGACCACCAGAACCTCGCCGAACTGGACGATCTCGCCGGGATCGCCCTTGACCTTTTCGACCTTGATCACATCCTCGGCGGCAACACGGTACTGCTTGCCGCCGGTACGGATGACTGCGAACATCGTTCTTGTCCTCGTGTTCGATTCCGGCGCTCGGATCGTTCCGGACCGGCTTCTTTCAGTCGGGTGTTGGGTTCTTACGGCGCTAACGGGCCGTAACAAAGGGCGCGAAACCTGGAGCTCCGCGCCGCGCGCATGCTTATGGCGACCGGGACCGGAACTGTCAAGGAAACAGGGCTGTTTTGGCCCATACCGCGCTTCCCGGCTTTGCGCTAGCCTGATCCGGAACAAACCGAGGAAACGATGCGGCTGGGCTCATTGACGGTCGCCATCGCGGCGGCGCTCCTGCCTGCGCCTCTTGCCGCCCAGGAATATCCCTCGCGACCCGTCCTGTTCGTGGTCCCCTATGCGGCCGGCGGCGGGACCGAAACCATGGCCCGGCTGCTCGGGCGGCGGCTGGAGCAGCGGCTGGGCAAGCCGTTCGTGATCGACAACCGGCCGGGCGCCGGCACCGCCATCGGCGCCAGCTTCGTCGCCAAGTCGGCGCCGGATGGCCATACCATCCTGCTCGCCACCAGCACGACCATGGCGATCAATGTCAGCATCTACAGCAATCTCGCCTACGATCCGATCAAGGACCTGATGCCGGTCGCGCTGTTCTCCGACATCCCGTTCGTCCTCGTGGTCAATCCCGCGCTGCCGGTGCACTCGGTGGCGGAGCTCGTGGCGCTCGCCAGGCGCACGTCAGGCGGGCTCGCCTATGCATCGAACGGGCACGGTGGCGCCGGCCATCTCTACGCCGAGCTCATGAAGAGCATGACCGGCATCGAGATGACGCATGTTCCCTACAAGGGACTTGCGCCCGCCTTCAACGACGTGGTCGCCGGCCACGTACCCCTGATGTTCGGGGATTTCGGAACGGCGCTCCCGCTGATCAGGGCCGGCCAGTTGCGCGCGCTCGGCGTGACGACCGCGCAACGCGTCGCCGCCGCTCCCGACATTCCGCCGCTCTCGCAGGCCGGCTTGCCCGGATATGTCGCTTCATCCTGGCAGATGGTGGTGGCGCCGGCGGGAATTCCCAAGCCGATCCTGCACAAGCTCAATGGGGAATTGCGCGCCATCCTGGCCGAGCCCGACCTCCAGAAGGATTTTACCGACCGCGGCCTCATTCCGGTCGTGAGCCCGTCACCCGAGGAGTTGCAGGGCTATGTCAGGTCCGAAATCGTGCGCTGGCGCAAGGTCGTCGAGCAGGCCGGCGCCACCGGCTCGCAGTAGGTTCTCGCAGCAGGCCTTGGGATGCCGCAGTTCCGCGATGCTGGTCAAAGACGCCCGCTTGCCCATATAAAGCGGCGACAACAGGCGCCCCATGAGCACGCTCGCCAACCACGCTTTCATCAAGATGAACGGCCTCGGCAACGAGATCGTCGTGGTCGACATGCGTGGACAGGCCGGCGCGATCACCGCCGCCGAGGCGCGCGCGGCCGCGCAGCCTGACGGTGCGCCCTACGATCAACTGATGACCTTGCACACCGCCCGCACGCCCGGCACCGACGGCTATGTCCGCATCTACAACAACGACGGCTCGGAGGCCGGCGCGTGCGGCAACGGCATGCGCTGCATCGCCGAGTTGTTGTTCGAGGAAACCGGCAAGCGCGCGTTGACGTTCGAGACCAAGGCCGGATTGCTGGCCTGCTGGAAGGACGCGGAGCCGCAGGTTTCGACGGTCGACATGGGCGCGCCGCGGTTTGCCTGGCACGAGATCCCGCTGGCCGAGGCAACCGACGATACCCGCGCGCTCGACCTGCAGATCGGGCCGGTCGACCAACCGATCCTGCGCGCGCCCTCGGCCGTGAGCATGGGCAACCCGCACGCCATTTTCTGGGTCGACGATGTCCACGGCTACGACCTGGCCAAGCTCGGGCCGCTGTTGGAGCACCATCCGATCTTTCCCGAGCGCGCCAATATCTCGCTGGCGCAGGTGGTGTCGCGCCAGCACATCGTGCTGCGCACCTGGGAGCGCGGCGCCGGCCTTACCAGGGCGTGCGGATCGGCCGCCTGCGCGGCGGCCGTCGCCGCCGCCCGCCTGCAGCGCACCGGCCGCGCGGTGACGGTGACGCTGCCGGGCGGCGACCTGCGGATCGAATGGCGTGAACGCGACGACCACGTCCTGATGACCGGCCCGGTGGCATACGAATACGAAGGCACGTTCGATCCCGCGCTGTTCGCAAGGGAAGGCGCGGTGTAGGGTGGGCGTGGACGTCGTCACATTCGGCTGCCGGCTCAACACCTACGAGTCCGAGGTGATCCGCAACCAGGCGCGGGCGGCTGATCTCCCCGACACCGTCGTCTTCAATACCTGCGCGGTGACCGCCGAGGCGGTACGGCAATCACGTCAGGCCATCCGCCGGCTCAAGCGGGAGCGGCCGGCGGCGCGCATCGTGGTCACGGGTTGCGCGGCGCAGACCGAGCCCGCGAGCTTCGCGGACATGCCCGAGGTGGCCCTGGTCCTGGGCAACGAGGAGAAGCTCAGCGCACAGGTCTGGCGCGCGCACCGGGACGTGCTGGCGCGCGCGCCCTTCGGCATCGCGGCCGAGGAAAAGGTCGTCGTCAACGACATCATGATGGTGACGCAGACGGCCGCGCATCTCATCGATGGCGTCCAAGGTCACGCGCGCGCCTTCGTGCAGGTGCAGAACGGCTGCGACCACCGCTGCAGCTTCTGCATCATCCCCTATGGCCGCGGCAATTCGCGTTCGGTGCCGATGGGCGAGGTGGTTGCGCAGGTGCGCACGCTGTGCGCGCGCGGCTATCGCGAAGTCGTCCTCACCGGCGTCGATCTCACCAGCTATGGCGAGAATCTTCCGGGCACGCCCAGGCTCGGCGCGCTGGTGAAGCAGATCCTGAAACATGTGCCGGAGCTCGAGCGGCTGCGGCTGTCCTCGATCGATTCGGTGGAAGCCGATCCCGGCCTGCTCGACGCGTTTGCGACCGACGCGCGGCTGATGCCGCACCTGCATCTCTCGCTGCAGGCCGGCGACGATCTCATCTTGAAGCGCATGAAGCGCCGGCACCTGCGCGCCGATGCCATCGCGTTCTGCCGACAGGTGCGTCGGCTGCGGCCCGACGTGGTGTTCGGGGGCGACATCATCGCCGGTTTCCCGACCGAGACCGAGGGCATGTTCGCCCGCTCGCTCGATCTGGTCGAGGAATGCGGATTGACGCATCTCCATGTCTTTCCGTTCTCGCCGCGTCCAGGCACGCCCGCCGCGCGCATGCCCCAGCTTGCGGCCGGCATCGTCAAGGACCGCGCGCGCCGGCTGCGGGAAAAGGGCGAGGCGGCGCTGCGCCGCCACCTCGATGCGCAGGTCGGGGCCACGCGCAAAGTGCTGACCGAATTCAATGCCATCGGCCATACCGAGCATTTCACGCCGGTGCGGCTCGATGCGTCGGTCCGGCCCGGGATGATTCTCGAACTCGCCGTCACCGGGCACAACGGACGGCAACTGCTCGCAGCGTAACAACCGATGTGATAAACATCACCCGCACAATCGGAACGAGAGCCATGACCGACAGCGTTTCTCCCGAACATTTCGTCACCAGCATGGAAGCGCTCGAGCGGCTCTATGGCGAGCCGTTCGGTCCGTCGCTGGTCAAGGAGAGCGACCGCATCACCACCCCGTACCGCGCCTTCATCGAAGCGGCGCCGTTCTTTGCGCTGGCGTCGGGCGGTCCCGACGGGTTCGACTGCTCGCCGCGCGGCGACGCGCCGGGCTTCGTGCGGGTCGCCGACGAGAAGACGCTGCTGATTCCGGACCGGCGCGGCAACAACCGCATCGACACGTTGCGAAACATCATCCACGACCCGCGCGTGGCGCTGCTGTTTCTCATTCCGGGATGCGGGGAGACGATCCGCGTGAACGGGCGCGCCAGCATCTCCACGGACCCGGCGCTGACGCAGAGTTTCGTCATCGAGGGCAAGGCGCCGCGCACGGTGATCGTCGTTGCGGTCGATCGCATCTACTATCAGTGCGCCAAGGCGATCGTGCGCTCGAAACTATGGGACGCGTCCCGCCACGTCGAGCGCAAGAGCCTGCCGAGCGCCGGCACGATCCTGGCCGATCTCACCCAGGGCAAGATGGGCGGTCCGGAGCACGACCGCACCGCTCCCGAGCGGTTGAAGGCGACGCTGTACTGATCCCCCGCGGGTCGGTCGCGGTATCCCTGGTTCGTCATGCCCGGGCTTGACCCCATAGGCGCTAGACAGTGTGACGTGTCCCGGATGCGGTGCAGCGCGAGCGATAGCGAAGCGGTGCACCGCTGGTCCGGGACCGTCGCGAAGGCGGTGTGTGTAACGGTCCCGGGTCTGCAGCGCATCATTCCGCCATAGCCCGCGAAGACGGGCGTAAACGCCCTTAATGCTCCATGCTGCGCAGCGCCCGGGACACGCGCTTATCTTAAGCCCGGCAATGACGCGGATAGACATTGCCAACGGCCCGACATCATTCGCCGGATTTGGGCGCTTCTCCGCGCCATCCGCACGCGCGCAACGCCGCCTGCATGTGCGGCGGCACCGGCGCGATCACATGGATCGGCGCGCGGTTCTTGTAGAGCGGCACCGTGATCTCGCGGGCGTGCAGGTGCAGGCCGGGTCCGCCCGTGCGCGGGGCGCTGCCGTAGACGCTGTCGCCCAGGATCGGCCAGCCCATGGCGGCGCAATGCACGCGCAGCTGATGGGTACGGCCGGTGAGCGGCTCCAGCGCCAGCCAGGTGAGGTGAGGCGTTACGCCATCGTTTGCAGCAGGTTGGCCGACGTCCTTGCCGCTTGCTCGGTCTGCTCCCTCCCCCGACGGAACCCGGGCTTGCCCGGGTTCCGCGCTGGTTGCGCAAGTCGGGCAGGCCCGACTTGCGTTGGGGGAGGGGTGGGGAGGGGGGTCGTGGTTGGCACGAGCCTTGATCCGCCAACAGTGCCCCCACCCTGACCCTCCCCCGCAAGCGGGGGAGGGGACGCCCGCGGCGCCTCGGCGGCCAACGCTGATCGTCGCCCGGGTGGCGAGAGATCGCGCCCGCCCCAGCACCTTCCACGTGGTCACGGCCGGCTGGCCCTGCGGGTCGTGCTTCATCCACCAGCCGCGGGTGGCGTCCTTGCGGCCGAGCGGGAGGTCGATGCGGCCCTCGTCTTCCACCGGCCCGCCCTCCACCACCGCCCAATAGGTCTTGGCGATGCGCCCGCTCTTGAACAGCCGGCCGAGCTCGGCCAGCGCCTTGCGGTGGCGGCCGAGCACGAGGCAGCCCGACGTGTCGCGATCGAGCCGATGCGCGAGCGCGGGCGCGCGCGGCAAGCCGAACCGCAGCGCGCCGAAATGGTCTTCGAGGCTCTCGCCGCCCTTGGGGCCCTTGTGCACGGCGAAACCCGCTGGCTTGTCGATCACCAGCATCAGGCCGTCGCGGTAGAGCAGGCGAGCGGTGATCTCGTCCGGGGTCACGGTCACTTACCAAGGTTCGGGGAAACCGCTATCACGACCGTCCTAGTGTCCCGTTTCCGACGTTCGTATCGTTTCGCAGCACCCGCTTTTACGAACGTCGGAAACAAAGGGACACTAGCAACTTATGGAATCGAGTGTGGCTTTGCATCTGACGTTCCTATGAACGACTCGCGGTACATACTGATAGGAACGTCAGATGCGCCACACTTGTGAACGAAGCGCCCAGGAGAAGATGAACGATCAACCCACAGATAAGCCGAGCTGGTGGCAGCGGCTGAGCGGCGGGCTCAAGCGCACATCGGCTTCGATCGGCGACGCCGTCGCAGATCTCGTGGTCAAGCGCAAGCTCGACCAGGAGATGCTCGACCAGATCGAGGAGGTGCTGATCCGCGCCGATCTCGGTGTCGACACCGCGGCGAGAATCGCCGCCGCCGTCGGCGAAGGGCGCTACGACAAGTCGATCACATCCGACGAGGTGAAAGCGGTGGTCGCGGCCGAAGTGGAGAAGGTCCTCACCCCGGTCGCGCTGCCACTCGCCGTGGACGGAGAAAAGCCCTTCGTCATTCTCGTCGTCGGGGTCAACGGTTCGGGCAAGACCACCACCGTCGGCAAGCTCGCCGCCAAGTTCCACGCCGAAGGCCGCTCGGTCATGCTCGCCGCCGGCGACACGTTTCGTGCCGCTGCCATCGACCAGCTCAACATCTGGGGCGGCCGCAGCGGCGCGACCGTCATCGCGCGGGCGCCGGGCGCGGACGCCGCCGGCCTCGCCTTCGATGCGCTCATGGAAGCGCGCGTCGAGGAGATCGACGTGCTGCTGGTCGACACCGCCGGTCGCCTGCAGAACAAGGCGGTGCTCATGGACGAGCTGGAAAAGATCGTGCGGGTGATGAAGAAGGTGGACCCGGCGGTGCCGCATGCCGTTCTGCTTGTCCTCGACGCCACGGTGGGGCAGAACGCGCTCTCCCAGGTCGAGGTGTTTCGCGACATCGCCGGTGTCACCGGGCTGGTCATGACCAAGCTCGATGGCACCGCACGCGGCGGCATCCTGGTCGCCATCGCGGCGAAATTCGGCCTGCCGGTGCATTTCATCGGCGTGGGCGAAAGCATTGACGACCTCGCGCCGTTCTCGGCCCGGGAGTTCGCGCGCGCGGTCGCGGGGGTGGAATGAGATCCCCTCCCACGCCGTTCACGGAATAGCGGATCATCCGCTTGCGCGGATGATGACAGTCATCGTGCCGCATGACTCGTCCGACCAATCACGCTACAGAGCCCCCATGAACGAGAAAAAACCGCAGCTCAATCCAATGCTCAAGATCGTGCTCGATCTCGGGCCGCTGGTGCTGTTCTTCGTCGCCAACTCGCGCCCCGCGCTGTTCCTGCCGCTGGTCGCCCCGATACTGCCCGCCGATCTCGCCACGGGCGAGCGCGCCGGCATCTTCGTCGCCACCGCGGTATTCATGGTCGCGATCGTGGCCGCGCTTGTGGTGTCCTACGTGATGACGCGGCACCTGCCGGTCATGCCGCTGGTCACCGCCATCATCGTGCTGGTGTTCGGCTCGCTCACGCTCGTCCTGCACGATGAGCATTTCATCAAGCTCAAACCGACCATCATCTATCTGCTGTTCGGCGGGGTGCTGCTCGGCGGGCTCGCGTTCGGCAAGCCGCTCCTGAGCATGGTGTTCGATTCGGTGTTTCACCTCACCGACGAAGGCTGGCGCAAGCTGACGGTGCGCTGGGCGCTGTTCTTCTTCGCGCTGGCGGTCCTCAACGAGATCGTGTGGCGCACGCAGTCCACCGATGTCTGGGTCAGCTTCAAGGTGTTCGGAGTCGTGCCGCTGACGTTCCTGTTCGGCGCCTTGCAGTATCCGCTGCTCACGAAATACGCCGCGCCGGAGGCGACGAAGAGCGGCGAATAGCGCGTTGCGACCAGCGAATAGGGAACACCCTACCGACAACTACTCGCCCTTCGCCGGTTTGGGCGCCGCCAGCGCCTTCTCGATCGCGGGCTTCAGCGCCTTGTCGAGATTGTCGGATGTGATGGGTCCGATCAGCTTGTAGGCGATATGCCCGTCGCGGCCGACCACGAAGGTTTCCGGCACGCCATAGACGCCCCACTCGATCGCGGTGCGGCCATTGCGGTCGATTCCATTGGCCGCGAAGGGATTGCCGTAGCGGCCCAGAAAGCGCCGCGCATTGTCGGGCTCGTCCTTGTAGTTGATGCCGGCGACGCGCAGGCGCCGGTCGGCCGCGAGGTTCATCAGCAGCGGCGCTTCCTCGCGGCAAGGCACGCACCACGACGCCCACACGTTGACGACAGTCACTTCGCCCTTGAAATCCGCGCTGTCGATGCCGGGCACCGCCTTGCCGTCGCGCTCGAGCGCGGGCAGCGGCGGGAGACTGGTTGGCGGGGCAGGGCGTCCGATCAGGGCGGACGGAATGCGCGAGGGATCGCCGGCGCCCAGCCGAAACATGAACAGCGCGGCGAGCGCGAGAAAAGCCACCAGCGGGATCAGCACCAGCGCGCGGCGCCGCCACGCGCCCGGCTCCTTCTCGACCACGTCGTTGTCAGCCGCGCTCACGCGTTGTCCTCCTGCGCGCGTCCCGAGCGCCGTCTGATCCCCTGCGCTTCGAACTCGTCGAGCATGCGGGTCAGATGCCAGCGCTCGAACACGATCCACACCACCAGTCCCGCCACGATCGCGATTGCCGCGACGTATGCGCTCACGATGAAGCCGACATGGGGACCGAGATTCATCGTCACCGTCCCGTCGCCGCATCCGCCTGCATGATCAGCAGGGTGCGTACCCGCCGCCGCATGATCTCGTTGCGCATGGCAGCCAGATGCAGCGTCAGAAACAACAGCGTGAACGCAACCAGCATCACGATCAGCGGCACGAGGATGGTCGGATGGATCGTCGATCCGCCCAGGCGGAGCACCGAAGCCGGCTGGTGCAGCGTGTTCCACCAGTCGACCGAAAACTTGATGATCGGGATGTTGACGGCGCCGACCAGGGTGAGCACCGCCGCCACCCGCGCCGCGCGCGTCGGATCGTCGATCGTCCGCCACAGCGCGATCACGCCGAGATACATCAGGAACAGGACCAGCACCGAGGTCAGCCGCGCGTCCCACACCCAGTAGGTGCCCCACATCGGTCGTCCCCAGAGCGAGCCGGTCACGAGACACATCAGCGTGAATGCCGCGCCGATCGGCGCGGCGGCCTTGGCGGCAACGTCGGCAAGCGGATGACGCCAGACCAGGGTGCCGAGTCCGGCGATGCTCATCAGCACCCAGGCGAAGGTGCCGAGCCACGCCGCCGGCACATGAATGAACATGATCTTCACGGTCGCGCCCTGCTGATAGTCGTCGGGCGCGAAGTAGGCCTGGCTGATGCCGAAGGCGAAGGCAAGCAGCGTCGCGACCGCGAGCCACGGCAATAGCCGGTCGGTCAGCGCCACGAACCGGGACGGATTGGCGAGGTCGGTCAGTCTCATCGCAACTCCCTACGCATGCGTTTCTTATTCACGCGCCCAGCGGACCGCAATGCGGCGTCCGCAATGTGGCGATCCCGCCGGGCCATGGGCGTTTCACGATCACGTCATTCCCTATTCCAGTCCTTGCCGCAGCGCGATGGCGGCGCTCAGCGGACCGATCACCATGCTCGCCAGCGTCAGCGCGCACAGAATGCTGAACGGCGTGCCGAACGGGACCGGTCCCACGACGGCCGCGTTCGACGCCGCAACACCGAAGATGAGCACGGGAATTGTCAACGGCATAACCAGGATCGCGAGCAGGAGACCGCCGCGCCGCAGGGCAACCGTGAGGGCCGCGCCGATGAGACCGATGAAGGTCAGCGCCGGCGTGCCCGCGAGCAAGGTCAGCGCGACCGCGCCGGTCGCCTTCGGCTCGAGGTTGAGCAGGAGGCCCAAGAGCGGCGCGGCGATGACCAGCGGAAGGCCGGTGGTGAGCCAATGCGCGAGCGCCTTGGCGGCGAGCGCAAGCTCGAGCGGCGCGCGCGCCGTCAGGATCAGATCGAGCGAGCCGTCCTCGTGATCCATGGCAATGAGCCGGTCGAGTGCGAGCAGGTTCGCGAGCAGCGCTCCCAGCCACAGGATGGCGGGCCCGATCCGCGCCAGCAGCGCGAGGTCGGGACCGAGCGCGAGCGGGACCAGCGTCACCACGATCAGGAAAAACAGGACGCCGATCCATGCGCCGCCGCCCACACGCACGGCGAGCTGAATGTCGCGCAGCAGAATTGCGGAGAGGGACTTCACGCGAGCGGACCCTCCGCGTGCTGCTGCCGCGCAAGGGGCGGGCGAGACGTTGCGCGACCGGGACTCATGGCGCCACTCCGAGGCGCAGCTCCTGCGCCCGGTCGAGCCCGATCGGTCCATGGGCCGCGGCCAGGATCAGCCCGCTGTTGGCGAGATGGGCGCGCATGAGCTCGGCCAGCATGGTTTGCCCCACGGTGTCGAGCGCGGTGGTCGGCTCATCGAGCAGCCAGATCGGCCGCTCGACCGCAATCAGGCGGGCGAGCGAAAGGCGGCGGCGCTGCCCGGCGGAGAGGTAGCTCGCGGGCAGCCGGGCCAGCCCGTCGAGACCGACGGCGGCGAGCGCCGCGTCGCCCTTTGCCGTCTCCCCGCCGAGAAAATGCGCCCAGAAAGCGAGGTTCTCATGCACCGAGAGCGAGGGCTTGAGCGCGTCCTGGTGGCCCACATAGTGGGCGTGTTCGCCGATGGTCAGCTCCGGATCGCCCCCCTCGAATTCAAGCCGTCCCGCATCCATCCGGACCAGGCCCGCGACCAGGCGAAGGAGCGAGGACTTGCCCACGCCATTGGGGCCGGTGACGAGCAGGGCTTCGCCGGCGTCGAGCGCAAAGCCCAGGCCTTTGAAGACCTGGCGACCGCCGCGGACGCAGGCAAGATCGGAGCCGGCGAGGCGCATCATCGGCTGGCCCGAAGGTCAGACGGGGGACCCCCCGCGTCGCGGCGCAAGCGGGACGTTCGCCTGGCTCCGCCGGCCCTCCCACCGATCGGAAATGGCCGCGAAAGAAACCGTGGTTTTTTGCCCATGTTGTTGGCGAGTGTCGATTTTCTGGAATGACGCCAAAAAAGACCCTATAAGCCATCGTCCCGCGCTTACTATCAACCCGCGCGGAGCTCGCGACCGACGACGAGGAAGCGCTTCCGGTATTTCCCTACCTTTAAGCCGCTGCCCTCCCCGGTTGGATGGGAACGATCACTATGACGTCACTCGACAGCTTTCGCTGCTGCAAACCGCTCAAGGTGGGCAGCAAGACCTACGCCTATTACAGCCTGCCGGCCGCCGAGAAGAACGGCCTCAAGGGCATCTCGCGCCTGCCGTTCTCGATGAAGGTGCTGCTGGAAAATCTGCTGCGCAACGAGGATGGCCGTTCCGTCACCAAAGAAGACATTCAGGCGGTGGCGCAGTGGCTCAAGACCAAGACCTCCGAACGCGAGATCGCTTTTCGTCCCGCGCGCGTGCTGATGCAGGATTTCACCGGCGTGCCGGCGGTGGTCGATCTCGCCGCCATGCGCGACGCCATGAAGATGCTGGGCGGCGACCCGAAGAAAATCAACCCGCTGGTCCCGGTCGACCTCGTCTGCGATCACTCGGTCGCGGTCACGTTCTTCGGCACCAACAGCGCGGTCAAGAAGAACGTCGAGGAGGAATACCGGCAGAACCGGGAGCGCTACCAATTCCTCAAATGGTCGCAGAAATCGTTCGACAATTTCCGCGTGGTGCCGCCGGGCACCGGCATCTGCCACCAGGTCAATCTGGAATATCTGTCGCAGACGGTGTGGAGCAAGAAGGACAAGGTCAAGCTCGACGGCAAGCTCACCGCCATCGAGGTCGCCTATCCCGACACGCTGGTCGGCACCGATTCACACACCACCATGGTCAACGGCCTCGCCGTGCTCGGCTGGGGCGTCGGCGGCATCGAGGCCGAGGCGGCCATGCTCGGGCAGGCCTATTCCATGCTGCTGCCGGAAGTCATCGGCGTGAAGTTCGCGGGCAAGCTCAAGGAGGGGGTGACGGCCACCGACCTCGTGCTCACCGTCACGCAGATGCTGCGCAAGCGCGGCGTGGTCGGCAAGTTCGTGGAATATTTCGGGCCGGGCCTCGCCAATCTCTCGATCGCCGATCGCGCCACCATCGGCAACATGTCGCCCGAATACGGCGCGACCTGCGGCTTCTTCCCGGTCGACGACGATACGCTGCGGTATCTCACGGATACCGCGCGGCCCGCCGCCCAGGTCGCGCTGGTCGCCGCCTACAGCAAGGCACAGGGCCTGTACCGCACGAAGTCGACGCCGGACCCGGTCTTCACCGATATCCTCAAGCTCGAACTGTCGCAGGTCGAGCCATCGCTCGCCGGACCCAAGCGCCCGCAGGACCGCGTCGCGCTCAGGGACGTCAAGGCCGGATTCACCATGGCGATGGAGAAGGAGTTCAACAAAGGCGGCGACGGCGGCAAGGACACCTTCGATCTCCATCCCGCGCTCGCCACCTCGCTGGACAAGAACTTCGGCAAGGCCGGAGGGCCGAAACGGGTTGCGGTCGAGGGCCGCACGCACGATCTCGGCCACGGCGACGTCGTGATCGCCGCGATCACCTCCTGCACCAATACGTCGAACCCCAACGTGATGGTCGGCGCCGGGCTGCTGGCGCGCAAGGCCGTGGCCAAAGGCTTGACCGTCAAGCCATGGGTCAAGACCTCGCTTGCACCGGGCTCGCAGGTCGTGGCCGAATATCTCGACAAATCCGGTTTGCAGAAGGACCTGGACAAGCTCGGTTACAACCTGGTCGGTTTCGGCTGCACCACCTGCATCGGCAATTCCGGCCCGCTCGCGCCCGAGATCTCCAAGACGATCAACGACAAGGATCTGGTCGCCGCCGCGGTGCTGTCCGGCAATCGTAACTTCGAAGGCCGCGTCAACGCCGACGTGCGGGCGAACTATCTGGCGTCGCCGCCGCTCGTCGTCGCCTATGCGCTCGCGGGCTCGATGTATTCCGATCTCCTCAAGCAGCCGCTCGGCCTCGACAAGCAGGGCAAGAAGGTCTTCCTCAAGGACATCTGGCCGTCGAGCCGCGAGATCAACGGCGTCGTGCGCAAGACCATCAACAAGCAGATGTTCACCAAGAAATACGCCGACGTGTTCAAGGGCGATTCGAATTGGCGCAGCATTCAGGTGAAAGGCGCGTTGACGTACGGCTGGGACAAGAAATCGACCTACGTGCAGAACCCGCCGTATTTCGTCGGCATGGGACGGCATCCGGCTCCGCTCACCGACATCGTCGACGCGCGCGTGCTCTGCCTGCTGCTGGACTCGATCACCACCGACCACATCTCTCCGGCCGGCTCGATCAAGGTCGATTCGCCCGCGGGCAAATATCTGATCGACCACAAGGTGAAGCCGGCCGACTTCAACCAGTACGGCACGCGGCGCGGCAACCACGAAGTGATGATGCGCGGCACCTTCGCCAATATCCGGCTCAAGAACCAGATGGTGCCCGGGGTCGAAGGCGGCGTGACCGTGCACTTCCCGTCACGCCAGCGCATGTCCATCTACGACGCCGCCATGCGCTACAAGAACGACAAGGTGCCGCTCGTGATCTTCGCCGGCAAGGAATACGGCAGCGGATCCTCGCGCGACTGGGCGGCGAAGGGGCCCAATCTGCTCGGCGTGCGCGCGGTCATCACCCAATCGTTCGAACGCATCCATCGC
This sequence comes from uncultured Alphaproteobacteria bacterium, assembly GCA_963835165.1. Taxonomy (GTDB): domain Bacteria; phylum Pseudomonadota; class Alphaproteobacteria; order Rhizobiales; family Xanthobacteraceae; genus VAZQ01. Next base: position 15,251 of record CAWIGD010000002.1, on the reverse strand, counting down.
TCCAACCTCATCGGCATGGGCGTGCTGCCGTTGTGCTTCGAGGAAGGCACCTCGTGGCAGACGCTCGGCCTCAAGGGCGACGAGCAGGTGACGATCCGCGGGCTGCACGGCGAGATCAAGCCGCGCCAGCGCATGATGGCCGAGATCGTCGCCTCCGACGGCGGGCTCAAGCGGATTCCGCTGCTCTGCCGCATCGATACCCTCGACGAGCTCGACTACTTCAAGCACGGCGGGATCCTGCATTACGTCTTGCGGCAGCTGGTGGCGGCCTAGCGCCAGCCCTTTCGGCTCACCTCGAATTGAGTGGCGGGTGATCGCAGGGCTTATTATTAATAAAGGCGGCGGATCGACGAAACGGCCCCGGTCGATGTAAGGCGGGAAGGATCGTGATGGTACGGCGTTGTCTCGCTTACGCGGCGGTGGTCATTTGCTCCGTTGCGCCGCATGCATCCGCGCAAGCCGAGCCGCGGGCCGTCATCGAGTTGTTCACCAGCCAGGGTTGCTCGTCCTGCCCGGCGGCCGACAAGCTCCTGGGGGAGCTCGCGGCCGATCCGTCGCTCGTCCCCATCAGCGTGCCCATCGACTATTGGGATTATCTCGGGTGGAAGGACACGCTCGCCGATCCCCGCAACACCGCGCGGCAAAAATCCTATGCCCATGTGCGCGGTGACGGACAGATTTATACGCCGCAAGTGGTGGTGAACGGCAGCGTGCACGCTCTGGGCAGCGACAAGTCCGCGATCGAGCAGGCCATCGCCAAGAGCCGCAAGAACGGCGCCATGTCGCTGTCGGCGGTGACGCTGACCCTCACCGACGGCAAGCTGAACGTCGCCGTTCCCGATGTTGCGCAAGGCGAGACCGGCGGCGAGGTCTGGGTGTTCGGGTTGGTGAAGGCCGCCACGATCGCGATCGGGCGTGGCGAGAATAAAGGGCGCACGGTCACGTATCACAACGTGGTGCGGCGCTGGATCAAGCTCGGCGATTGGAACGGCAAGGCCAACGCCTGGAGCATTCCGGTGCAGAAGCTCAAGGGTGACGGCATCGATGAAGCTGCCGTCGTGGTGCAGAGCGGCACAGCGGAAAAGCCCAAGGCCATCCTGGGCGGCACCCTGGCGACGATTCATTAAACAGCGGCACGAGGGACAACGCAGAGCCCGCACGTTTCGCGGCTCCGCCGTCGCTCTCATCGGAAGAAAAAAACGGGCCGGCTCTGAGCCGGCCCGAAGTATTTGGCTTGAACCATACGCGGAACTCCAGCGCCGGTTTGACGCTGAACTTAACGCTGACTTGCAGCACGCTGACTTGCAGCTAGAGCGGGCCCGATCCGCTCCGAACGCCGGGGGGCTGGGGGGCTGAGATATCCAGCGTCCAAAGGCAGACCGGGCCCTGAGGCAACGATCGATCGTTCGCATTTCAGCTTGGCCCCTGCTTGGCCGGAATCTGGCAGTATTATGATTCCATTGACGAATTCGTGAGATCGGCCGGCGAGATGGCGCAGCTGCCGTGCGCGTTTCGCGGAGCGAACCATTTCCTCTTGCCGACGCTCGTATCCGGCGCAATCATCGTCATCGACGTGTCACAAGTGAAAGGAGGCGCCGCATGAGCTACGGCGATACTGAGCCGAGCGAGTTTCACGGGGGCGTCTCCGCGGGCCCCGCGCCCTTCGCCCCCGCAAGCCGCGTGACGTTTGATCGGCGCGAGCTCAACCGGATTTTCAGTCTCTACGGCCGCAAGGTGGCGGCTGGCGAATGGCGGGATTACGCCATCGACTTCCTCAAGGATCGCGCAGTGTTTTCCGTGTTCCGCCGTGCCTCGGAGGTTCCGCTCTATCGCATCGAGAAAAGTCCCAAGCTCGCGCGCCGGCAAGGCGCCTACAGCGTTATATCGGCCACCGGTCTCATCGTGCGGCGCGGCCATGAGCTCGACCGCGTGCTGCACGCGATCGACACCTCGCTGAGCGTGGTCGCGGGATGACCCGAGGCGTGTTCCGGGCGAGCGAACGTCAGCGAGTGACGATCCGGGACCCCGGGAGTTTCACCTACAAGCAGTTTCACCTAAACGTCGCTCGTTCCACCGCACGCCGCTTGACGATGCTGCGCTCCGCAAGCCTTGCGCCCGCTCCCGCATCTCGTTCCGCCCGCCGAAGACGCCTCGCTGCGATCACGGATCCGTCGCCGCGCCCGCTCCGAGCGGGCGTTGCATCAAGACGCTGTCGAGCCAGCGCCCGAACTTGAAGCCGACATTGTCGAAGGTGCCGACCATCCGAAAGCCGGCGGCGCGGTGGAGTTCGATCGAGCCCGCGTTGGCGGAATCCCCGATCACCGCGATCATCTGCCGGAACCCGGCCGCTTCCGCCTCCGCGATCAGCCGCTCGATCAGCGCGCGGCCGATGCCACGGCGATGCGACCGCGGAGCGATATAGATCGAATCCTCGACGCTCCAGTGATAGGCCGGGCGGGCGCGATAGGGCCCGGCATAGGCGTATCCCAGGAGTTCGCCATCGATTTCCGCCACCAGATAGGGATAGCCGCCGCGGCGCAGCGTCTCGTACCGGCGCGTCATTTCTCCCGCGTCCGGCGGCTCGAGCTCGAATGACGCCGTGCCATGGCGCACGGCGTGGTCATAGATCGCGGTGATCACCGCGAGGTCTTGCGGTTGGGCGGCGCGGATGAGCATCGCTGGAATGGCGCGGACCGAGGGCGGACGATCGGGCACAGATTACAGACAATGGCGCGGGAAGATAAATAGCCCGCCGCTTGTGATCGCTGCTCCGGCCTTGTCCAAAAACAAAACGCCCCGGCAATGAGCCGGGGCGCTGCAATCCAATCCCGTTCGTCTGCGTCAGCGGCGATCGCCGAACAAGCGCAGCATGAACAGGAACAGGTTGATGAAGTCGAGATAGAGCGTCAGGGCGCCCATGACCGCCTTGCGGCCGACGATGGTCCCGTCCTCCATCGGGTCGTACATCTCCTTGATCTTCTGGGTGTCCCAGGCGGTCAGACCGGCGAAGATCAGCACGCCGGCGGCGGAGATCACGAAGTCGAGCCCGGTGCTCTTGAGGAAGATGTTCACCACCATGGCGATGATCAAGCCCGATCACTCCCATGATCAGAAACGAACCCGATCGGAGACAGGTCCCGCTGCGTGGTGTAGCCGTAGAGGCTCAGCGCGCCAAAGGAGGCCGCCGAGATGAAGAACACGCGGGTGATCGACGTCCCGGTATAGGTCAGGAAGATCGAAGACAACATCAGCCCGAGCAAGCCGGCGTACAGCATGAACAGCGCGAACGCCGTCGAGGGCTGCAGGCGATCAATGCGCCAGCTGATCAGAAAGACCAATCCCAGCGTGCCGAGGAACAGCACCAGCACCGCGGGACCGCTGTAGAGAGCCTGACCGAACGACGTCAGCCCGACGATGGCGCCATTGGCGTTCGTTTCGACCGCCGCCTGGAACGTGAACCAGGAGACGACGCCGGTGAGGGCGACGCCCATGGCCATATAATTGTAGACGCGGATCATGTAGGCCCGCAGGCCCTGATCGATCGCAACTGCCCGGTCCGCACCGACGCTGCGTCTGGCAGCCGCGTAGTTCCGGTCGAAATCCGACATGGAAGTTTCCCTCTCTCTATACCGGCCCGAGGGCCGGCTCATGTGGGCGCCTGGCCGGCGAGCGGCCAGACGTCCGATGCGCGGAATCTAGTGCGGGACGGGTTCCGGCGCCAGATGCCACCGACGGGATTTGTTGATGTTCAGCGTGCCCGCCGGCATCAACCCCGGCAAGTTACATTCTAGCAACCTAACGGCGGCGGCACGTTGTCGGCAGGGCGCGGCGTGTTGTCGCTTGCGCGAAGGCGCGAAACCGCTTCCGCAGGGGGCTACAGGTTACGGAGCACGGAGGCCGGCTTCTGGCCGAGCGCGGTGAACGTGCCGACCAGTCCAAGCAGCACCGTTGCGGCGACCGCACCCGCCGCCGCGGTGAGCAGGGGACCGGGCAGCCAGGCAAACGGCAGGTTCATGACCTTGGTGATGATTAAGGCGGCGGCCGCCGAGCCCGCGGCGACGCCGAACAGCGCGGTGGCAAGCCCGAGCGCGAGATATTCGAGCGCGTAGGCCGAAAGCAGCCGCATCCGCGTCGCACCGACGGTCTTGAGGATGACGGCATCATAGACGCGGTGCCGGTGCCCGGCCGCGAGCGCCCCGCCCAGCACCAGCACCGCCACGAGCAGGGTAAGCACGCTCGCGCCTCGGATGGCGAGCGCCAGGTTGGTCACGATGTGGCCGATGGAATTGAGTGCCTCCCGCACGCGCACGGTGGTGACCGCCGGGAAGGCATCCGCCATGGCTTTCAGCAGCCCGGCTTCCTCCTGGCTCGTGCCGCCGCCGGGATAGGTGAGGGTGGCGATGTGGGTGTGCGGGGCCGTGCGGAAGGTGGCAGGCGAGAACACCATGACGAAGTTGATGCCGAGGCTCTGCCAATCGACCGTGCGCAGATTGGCGACGGTCGCGGTGAGGTTGCGGCCGAGGACGTTCACGGTGACCTGGTCGCCGAGCGCGAGCCCCACCCCGTCGGCGATGCGCTTCTCCAACGACACCAAGGGTGGTCCCTGATAGTCCGGCGTCCACCACTGTCCGGCGATCAGGCGCGAGCCGGCCGGGACCTCGTCGCCGTAGGTGATGCCGCGGTCGCTCTGCAGCGCCCAGCTGGCGTCGGGCGACGGCTTGAGGTCTTCAGCCGCGACGCCCTTCGCCGCCACGATGCGTCCGCGCAGCATGGGCACGCGCTCGAGCGTTGCGCGCGGCGCGCGCGCGTGAACGAAGGCGTCGAACCTGTCGGCCTCGGCGGCCGGGATGTCGATGAAGTAGAATGACGGCGCCTTGTCCGGCAATGCCGCGAGGAATTGCCGTTGCAGGTTGCCGTCGATCGCGATCACCGTCACCAGCACCGCAACGCCGAGGCCGAGCGACAGGACCACGCTCGGCGTGACCGCGCCCGGCCGGTGGATGTTGGCCAGCGCGAGCCTGACGACGGGGGAGCGCGGGCGCGGCAGCCGGCGGGCGACCAGCATGAGCAGCGCCGCCACCAGGCGCAGCAGCACGAACACGGCGACCGCGGCGCCGACGAACATCGCAGCGATGCGCCGGTCATAGGCGAGCTCGACGGCGACGCCCGCGAGCGCGCAACCGACCAGAGCCGTCGCGATGATGTAGGGCCGGCGCGGCCAATGCCGCTCGTTCGCGACCTCGTCGCGGAACAGCGCCGAGACCGGCACGTCATGGGCGCGGCCGAGCGGCCATAGCGCGAAGGCCGCGGCGGTCAGGAGCCCATACAGAAGCGCCAGCGCGAGCTCACCGGGATGCACGGCCGGCGCGATCGGCAACGGCAGCACGGCGCCGAAGCCCCAGGCGATCAGGAATGGCAAGGCGGCGCCGATGGCGAGACCCGGCAGCGCGCCGAGCGCGGCGAGCACCAGCACCTGGGTCAGATAGATCCTGAACACGCGCGAGCCGGTCGCGCCCACCGCCTTGAGCGTGGCGATCACCTCGCGCCGGCGATCGAGATGGCCCTTGACCGCGTTCGCCACGCCCACGCCGCCGACCAGCAGCGCGGTCAGGCCGACCAGGGTGAGATACTGCGTGAACCGCTCGACGTTGCGCTCGAGCGCAGGCGACGCATTGCTGCGCGAGCGCACCTCCCAACCGGCCTCCGGCAATTGCGCCTGCGCCGCGGCCGTGACCGCGCGCACCCCGGTATCGGTGGCGTCATTGTCGGGCAGGCGCAGACGATAATGCCAGCGCACCACGCTGCCGGGCTGCAGCAGCCCGGTCGCGCGCAACGCCGCCTCGCTGATGAGGAGCCGCGGGCCAAAGCCGATGCCGCCGGCAAGCTTGTCGGGTTCGGACGTCAGCGCGGCGCGAATCTCGATCGGGGCGACGCCCACCATGATGCGCGCGCCCGGCTTGAGATCGAGCCGGGCCAGCAGCGCAGGATCGGCGGCGGCGCCGAACGCGCCGTCCCGTTGCGCCAGCACCGCGGCCAGCGGCTGCGGCGGATCGAGTGCGGCCTCGCCGTAGAGCGGGTAGGCCGCATCCACCGCCTTGACCTCGACCAGCGCGGTGCGTCCGTCATCAGCGCGCGCCATGGCGCGCAACGTGGCGGCGAGCGATACGCGCCCGCGGCGGTCGAGAAACGCCCGCTCGTCCGCGCCGGCTTCACGCAAGCTCAGGGAGAACGCCAGGTCGCCGCCGAGAATGACGCGGCCTTCGCGCGCGAGCCCATCCGCAAGCCCGGCCGCGACCGAACCGATGCCGGCGATCGCCATCACCCCGAGCGCGATGCAGGCGATGAACACATAGAATCCGCGCAGGCCGCCGCGCAGTTCGCGCGCGGCGAAGCGCAGCGCCAGCGCCAAGTTGCGGGTCGCAAGACGTTGGTCGAGCGCGACCGCCATCAGGCCTTCACCGCCTCGCGCCGGGGCGCATCCTCGATGCGCCCGGAGCGCAGCCGCACCACGCGATCGCAGCGCGCGGCGAGCGCGGCGTCGTGGGTCACGAGCACGAGCGTGGTGCCGCGCTGCTCGTGCCCGGCGAACAGCAGGTCGATGATCTCAGACCCCGTCGTCTCGTCGAGATTGCCGGTCGGCTCGTCGGCGATGAGGATGGCGGGATTGGGTGCAAGCGCGCGGGCAAGCGCCACGCGTTGCTGTTCGCCGCCGGACAACTGGGCGGGATAGTGGTGGTTGCGCTCGCCCAGGCCCACGGCGGCAAGCTCGCGTGCCGCGCGCTCGTGGGCCGCATCGATGCCGGCCAGCTCCAGCGGCACCGCGACGTTTTCGAGCGCGGTCATGGTGGGAATGAGATGGAACGACTGGAACACGATGCCGACATTGCGGCCGCGGAAGCGCGCCAGGGCGTCCTCGCTCAAGGTGCCGAGGGCTTCCCCCGCGACCATGACCGAGCCGGTGTCGGCGCGCTCCAGCCCCGCGGTCACCATGAGCAGGGTGGACTTGCCCGAGCCTGACGGACCGACCAGCCCGATGGCCTCGCCCTGTCCTATATGTAGGTCGATGTCTTTGAGAATATGAACGCGGGCCGCGCCCCGTCCCAGCGATAGATTGACGCCGCTGAGGGCGATCGCGGGGCCCGTGCGCCCAGACCGCGAGGTGTCGTGCATGTTCCGGTGCTCTATGATGCCTGCGGTTGCGGCGGGCCAGGGACTGCCCCGGTCATATGGGAGTTGGTCGGCCCTGGTCCAGGTATTCGCTCTGGTTGTGGCGGCGGCTGGCGCTCGCTGGCGCGCTGGCCGGGACTGCTGCCGGGGCTGACCGCCCGGTGCGGATCGTGGCGCTGGGGGATTCCCTGACCGCCGGGCTGGGCTTGCCCGCCAACGCGGCCTTTCCGGCCCGGCTCGAGCAGGCGCTTACCGCCAAAGGCATGGCGGTCGAGATCACCAATGCGGGGGTCTCCGGCGACACGGCGTCCGCCGCGCTTGCCCGCCTGGACTGGTCGGTGCCGGAGGGAACCGACGCCGTCATCGTCGAGCTTGGCGCCAATGACACGCTGCGCGGGATCGATCCCAAGGTCACCCGGGAGGCGCTGGAAGGGATCGTCGGCCGCCTGCGCCAGCGGCGTATCGAGGTGCTGCTCGCCGGCATGCGGGCGGCGCCCAATCTCGGCCCGGATTACGGACGCGATTTCGACGCCATCTACGCCGACCTCGCGGCCCAAAACGACCTGCTGCTCTATCCCTTTTTCCTCGACGGCGTCGCCACCGACGCCAAGCTCAACCAGCGCGACGGCTTGCATCCGACCGCGGCCGGCGTGGACGCGATCGTTGCGCGCATCCTGCCCAAAGCGGAAGAGCTGGTGGCGCGGGTGCGCGACAAACGCGGCCTGTGATTCCATTCATGTGAATTCCGGTCATGTGAATTCCAGTCACGTGAATGCCATTCGCAGGTGCGAATCTGCCCGAGTTGTCCTATATGCAGGTCCTCGCATTCCGATCGTGCCATGCCTCGCCTTTTTACCGGTCTCGAAATTCCCCCCGATGTCAGGCAGTCGCTCGCCATGCTGCGCGGCGGATTGCCGGGCGCGCGCTGGATCGACCCCGAGAACTACCATGTGACGCTGCGCTTCATCGGCGACGTCGATGACGTGATCGCGCACGAAGTCGCGTCCCTGCTGGGACGCGTGCGGCGCGAGCCGTTCGAACTGCGGGTGGAGGATCTCAAGTCTTTCGGCGGGCGCAAACCGCGCGCGATCGTCGCCACGCTCGGGCCGGCCCAGGCCTTGATGGAGCTGCAAGCCGAACACGAGCGGCTGATGCAGCGGGTGGGGCTGGAGCCGGAGGGACGAAAATACACGCCGCATGTTTCGCTCGCGCGGCTGCGCGAATCGTCGAACCGCCAGGTTGCGGACTATCTGGCGGTGCGCGCGCCGTTCCGCTCGCCGGCGTTCGAGGTATCGCGCTTCGTGCTGTTCTCCTCGCGCGCGTCCGTCGGCGGCGGGCCCTACGTGGTCGAGGCGGCTTATCCGTTGGCGGCGTAGCGGCGAAGCACCCGGTGCGGCCGAGACCCGTCGCGCCACGCCCGGTCACACCGGCTTGAGCAAGCGCGACTGCACCTCCAGCATAGCGGTGGCGAAGCCGTGTCCGTCGGCAAGAATTTCGCGCATCAGCGAGAGCGGCGTCGGCCGCGGCGTGGAAACCTCGCCAACGACAGTCGAGAAATCGAAGCTCAGGTCGGCATCGTATTTGCGGGCGAGTTGCTGCATGCGCTTGTTGTCGGCCAGGCACGCCATGTGCAGGAACTTGAGGCCGCGGTTGCGCGCCGCGAGCAGCGTGCGCTCGAGCAGCATGGAACCGACCCCGTGGCTCTGCCACGGCTTCTCGATCGAGAAAGCGGCTTCGGCTTCGCGGGTCACCGGCGCTCCGATCGGCCGCAGCTCGGCGGCGCCGCGCAAGATCCCGTCGACGAAAAAGCCATGAATGACGGCGTCGATGCCGAACGACAGATTGGCATAGTCGCTGACGAACTGGTCCGACACCGCCCCGGCAAAACGGTTGCGTCGGCTGTCGGGATCGAGGCGCAGCAGGTGGTCGCGATAAGCCTCGGCTTCGCTGATCCACAATTTGCGGATCAGGCCTCCATGCGGGAGCGGGTCACTCATGTACGCGTCCTTTGGTCGTTACTGACGAATCAGCTCTTATTATTGCAACGCAATATGAAACCACAATGGCGCAGGGGTAGAAAAAGTTCCGCCTTAAGCACATGGCTCATCATACGAAAACGGCCTGATGCCGCCGGGATCGCTCTCTTGCCGCTTTAACTGGCGGCTTTTCTACCGCAGCGCACCATAAGGTTGCAGGCGGCCTGCGCGCCCCCACCTGCGGCCGCATGGCCGCCGCTACCGCGGGATGTCAGCGCCGCGGCTGCCCGCGACGCGCGCGCCGGTCTGTCGACGTGGATGCATGTCAGCGGCGTTCGCGGGACGGAGTGGCGGGCTTGCCCGAAACTTCGACTTGCGAGCGGAGGCGCGGGGCCGCTACATGCGCGTCCATCCCATGTCCATCCCTCCACGCATGTCGGCTTCCATCTCGGTGCAGTACGCGGCGCGCGTCGCCGCCGGCAAGATCGAACGCGACAGCGCCCAGGAGGCCGTCGTCGCGGCTCTGGCGCGGCTCGAAACGCGCATTGCCGAGCATCGTCTCGCGCGCAAGTCGTCGTCGCTCGGCTGGCTGTTCGGAACCCGTGCGCGCGAGAGCGAGCACATCAAGGGCCTGTACGTCTACGGTGAGGTCGGTCGCGGCAAGACCATGTTGATGGATTTGTTCTTCGCGGCGTCACCGGTCGCGCGCAAGCGCCGCGTGCATTTCCATGAATTCATGACCGAGGTGCACGAGCGCATCTACGCGCTGCGGCAAAAAGCGAAACTGGGCGAAACCAACGGCGAGGATCCGATCGCCCTCACCGCCGCCGCGATCGCGCAAGAGACCTGGCTCCTGTGCTTCGACGAATTCCACGTCACCGACATCGCCGACGCCATGATTCTCGGGCGCCTGTTCAAGCGCCTGTTCGAGCTCGGCGTCGTGGTGGTCGCGACCTCGAACGTGCCGCCGAGCCAGCTTTACATGGACGGGCTCAACCGCGCGCTGTTTCTGCCGTTCATCGCGCTGATCGAGGAGAACATGGAGATCGTGCCGCTGCAGGCGCGCACCGATTTCCGGCTGGAGAAGCTCGCCGGCACCGCCGTGTGGTACGTGCCGGCCGATCGTGCGGCCGACGCGGCTCTCGACCAGGCCTGGCGGCGGCTGACCGCGGGCCACGCGGGAGAGCCGCAGGATCTGATGGTGAAGGGGCGCACCGTCCACGTTCCGCGCGCGAGCATGGGAGTGGCGCGATTCCCGTTTCACGATCTATGTCAGCAGCCGCTCGCCGCGGTCGACTACCTCAAGATCGCCCATGAATTCCACACCATCATGATCGATCATATCCCGGTCATGGATTACGAGCGCCGCGACGAGGCCAAGCGCTTCATCATCCTGATCGACACGCTCTACGACAACGCGATCAAGCTCATCGCCTCGGCCGCGGCCGAGCCCGACGCGCTCTACCGCGCGAGCGAAGGCTTCGAGGCCTACGAGTTCAACCGCACCGCCTCGCGCCTGATCGAGATGCGCTCGCAGGCCTATCTGGCGCTGCCGCATGGTCATGGCCATGCAGTCGCGTCCGGATCCGCGGAAGGCCTGGTGGAGACCTGAACGCTATTCCGGTTTCACGCCGGCGGCCTTCACGATCGGCGGCCAGCGCCGCATTTCGTCGGCGAGGAACGCGGCATAATCCTGCGTCGACCACAGCTGCGGCTCAAAGCCGAGCTTTGCCATGCTGGCGGTCAGCTCCGGCGTCCTCATCGCTTCGTTGGTCTCGACGTTGAGCTTGTGGATGATGTCGGCGGGCGTGCCGGCGGGCGCGAGCAGACCGGCCGAGAAGATCAGCGCGAGCTCCGGCAAGCCGCTTTCGACCATGGTCGGCACATCAGGCAGGTCCTTGCTTCGCGTCCGGGTGGTGACCGCCAGCGCCCGGACCTTGCCCTGCTGGATCAGCGGCAGCAGGGTCGCCGTGGTGCCGAAATTCATCTGGATGCGGCCGCCCAGCATGTCGGTGATCGCCTGCGCGCCGCCCTTGTAGGGGATGCTGGCGATGTCGGTGCCGGTGACCGCCTTGAACGACTCGCCCAGGATCTGCGGCAAGGTCCCCAGACCGAAACCGAAATTGAGCTTGCCCGGATTGGCCTTCGCGTAGGCGATGAATTCCTGCACGGTGACGGCCGGCACGGACGGCGCGACCACCAGCACCTGCGGGCCGTGCGCCAGCATCGTCACCGGCGCGAAGCTCTTGACCGGATCGTAATCGAGATTCTGATAGAGCGAGAACGACAGAATGAAACTGGTGGCGCCGATCAGAAGCGTATAGCCGTCGGGGTCGGCGCTCGCGGCCAGCTTGGTGCCGATGGTGGTGCCGGCGCCAGGCCGGTTGTCGATCACGATGCTCTGCCCCAGGCGCGCCGATACCTGCTGGGTCACGACGCGGGCCAGCACGTCGACCGGCGATCCCGGCGTGTACGGCACGATCAGCTTGATCGGCTTCGTCGGGTAAGTCTGCGCAGCGGCCGCCGTCGCGTAACACGCGATCGCCAGCGTCGCTGCCAAGATTCGCCTGCCGGCCATGCCTCGAAGCCTCCGTGGATCCTCGCGTCGGGGATATTAGACCAGTTCAGCCGGGCTGAAATCGCGCGCCGCGCCGCCGCGCGCGGGCGGCGTCACCCCGCGCCGCCGGGGTGATGGCTTGAACGGCAGGCTGGAAAAGGTCTATGACGCACCATAAGGGCGTTCACGCCCGTCTTCGCAGTCATATCTCCGGCCCTCCGCTGCTCTCATCCGAGGTTTTTTTCCATATGGCGCGTCCCAAGATTGCTTTGATCGGTGCCGGCCAGATCGGCGGCACCCTCGCCCATCTCATTGGCCTCAAAGAGCTCGGTGACGTCGTGCTGTTCGATGTCGCCGAAGGCATTCCGCAGGGCAAGGCGCTCGATCTGGTGCAGTCCTCGCCGGTCAATGGCTTCGATGCTCATTTGACCGGCACCAATTCCTACGACGCGATCGACGGTGCCAATGTCTGTATCGTGACCGCGGGCGTGCCGCGCAAGCCCGGCATGAGCCGCGATGATCTGCTCGGCATCAACCTCAAGGTGATGGAGCAGGTCGGCTCCGGCATCAAGAAATATGCGCCCGGCGCGTTCGTGATCTGCATTACCAATCCGCTCGATGCCATGGTGTGGGCGCTGCAAAAGGCCTGCGGCCTGCCCAAGCAAATGGTGGTGGGCATGGCGGGGGTGCTCGACAGCTCGCGCTTTCGGTTCTTCCTGGCCGACGAGTTCGACGTGTCGGTCGAGGACGTGACCGCCTTCGTGCTCGGCGGCCACGGCGACAGCATGGTGCCGCTCGTGCGCTATTCCACCGTCGCGGGCATTCCGCTGCCTGATCTCGTCAAGATGAAATGGACGACGCAGGCGCGCCTCGACGAGATCGTCCAGCGTACGCGCGACGGCGGCGCCGAGATCGTGAACCTGCTCAAGAGCGGCTCGGCGTTTTACGCGCCGGCGGCATCCGCCGTTGCCATGGCGGAGAGTTTTCTCAAGGACAAGAAGCGCGTGATCCCCTGCGCCGCCTATCTCAACGGCGAATACGGGGTCAAGAACCTCTATGTCGGCGTGCCCACGGTGATCGGCGCGAAGGGCGTCGAGCGCATCGTCGAGATCCAGTTGAACGGCGCCGAACGCATCATGTTCGAGAAGTCGGTCGAGGCGGTCTCGAGCCTGGTCGAAGCCTGCATGAAGATCGCGCCGAATCTCGGCAAATGATGATGAGTTGTGTCCCGGGCACCGCGCAGCGTGAAGGCGCAAGGGCGTTGACGCCGGTCTTGGCGCGCTGATGCGCTTCCCGCTGCACCGCATCGGGGACATGTGAGAGAGCAGCAATGAACATCCACGAATATCAGGCCAAGGCGGTGCTGCGGGAGTTCGGCGTGCCGGTGCCGCGCGGCCAGGCCGCTTTCTCGGTCGAGGAGGCGGTCAAGGCAGCAAAGGATCTCGGCTCGCCGGTCGTGGTGGTCAAGGCGCAGATCCATGCCGGCGGGCGCGGCAAGGCCGGCGGCGTCAAGGTCGTGAAGTCGACCGAGGACGTGCGCAAGGAGGCCGAGCGCCTGTTCGGCGCCGTCCTCGTGACCCATCAGACCGGCCCGCACGGCAAGCAGGTCAACCGCCTCTATATCGAGGAGGGCTCGGCCATCGACCGCGAGTTCTATCTCTCGGCGCTGGTCGACCGTGAGACCTCGCGTATCGCCTTCGTGGTGTCGACCGCGGGCGGCATGGACATCGAAGAGGTTGCGCGCACCCATCCCGAGCAGATCATGACGTTCTCGGTCGATCCCGCCACCGGAATCATGCCCCATCACGGGCGGCTGGTGGCGCAGGCGCTCGGGCTGCGTGACGAACTGGCCAAGCAGGCCGCGACGATCGTCACCAAGCTCTACGCCGCCTTCGTCGCCAAGGACATGAGCCTGCTGGAGATCAATCCGCTCGTCGTCACCAAGGGTAACGAGCTCGTCTGCCTCGATGCCAAGATCGGCTTCGACGACAACGCGCTCTACCGCCATCCCGACATCGCGGCCTTGCGCGACCTCAGCGAGGAGGACGAGAAGGAGATCGAGGCGTCGAAATACGACCTCAACTACGTCGCACTCGACGGCGCCATCGGCTGCATGGTCAACGGCGCCGGGCTGGCGATGGCGACGATGGATATCATCCGGCTCTACGGCGAAGCGCCGGCCAATTTTCTCGACGTCGGCGGCAGCGCCAGCAAGGAGAAGGTCGCGGCCGCCTTCAAGATCATCACCGCCGATCCCAAGGTGAAGGGCATCCTGGTCAATATCTTCGGCGGCATCATGAAATGCGACGTCATCGCCGAGGGCGTGGTGGCGGCGGTCAAGGAGGTGGGTCTGCCGGTGCCGCTGGTGGTGCGGCTCGAAGGCACCAACGTGGAGCTCGGCAAGGAGATCATCGCCAAGTCAAACCTCAACGTCACCTCCGCCGACGATCTGGATGACGCCGCGCAGAAGATCGTCAAGGCGGTGAAGGGAAATTAGGCTATGCCGGTCGGTCAAGCTCTGAGCATGGTTGGTGTCAGCATGATGATCATGCCAGGGTTGGTCAGTTGCACATTCGGACTACGTGTCGGCGCTGTTGGGGCACGGGACGCGCTGCCATGAGCATCCTCATCGACAAGACCACCAAGGTCATCTGCCAGGGCTTCACCGGCAAGAACGGCACCTTCCATTCCGAGCAGGCCATCGCCTACGGCACCAGGATGGTCGGCGGCACGTCGCCGGGCAAAGGCGGCAGCACGCATCTCAGCCTGCCGGTGTTCGACACCGTGGCCGAGGCCAAGCGCAAGACCGGCTGCGACGCGAGCGTGATCTACGTGCCGCCGCCCGGCGCCGCCGACGCGATCTGCGAGGCGATCCAGGCCGACATCCCGCTCATCGTCTGCATCACCGAAGGCATCCCGGTGCTCGACATGGTCAAGGTCAAGCGCGCGCTCGCGGGAGGAAAGTCGCGCCTGATCGGCCCGAACTGCCCGGGGGTGATGACGGCGGGTGAATGCAAGATCGGCATCATGCCGGGCAATATCTTCAAGCCCGGCAAGGTCGGGATCGTGTCGCGCTCCGGCACGCTGACCTACGAGGCCGTGTTCCAGACCACGCGCGAGGGCCTGGGTCAGACCACCGCGGTCGGCATCGGCGGCGATCCGGTGAAGGGCACCGAGTTCATCGATGTGCTGGAGATGTTCCTGGCCGACAAGGCGACGCAGGCGATCGTGATGATCGGCGAGATCGGCGGTTCGGCCGAGGAAGACGCCGCCCAATTCCTCATCGACGAAGCCAGGCGCGGGCGCAGGAAGCCCATGGTGGGATTCATTGCCGGCCGCACCGCTCCTCCGGGCCGGCGCATGGGCCACGCCGGCGCCATCATCTCCGGCGGCAAGGGCGACGCGGAGTCCAAGATTGCCGCCATGGAAGCTGCCGGCATCAAGGTTTCGCCCTCGCCGGCACGCCTGGGCAAGACCTTGGCCGAGGTCCTGCGGGCCTAGGCCCGAAGCCACGGCTGCGCTCCAACACCCGGCGTCGGCGCTTTGCCCAA
>CAWIGD010000001.1:0-20079 GCA_963835165.1 uncultured Alphaproteobacteria bacterium | reverse complement strand
CGACTACCAGGGCATCGCCGAGCAGGTTTTCCTGGCCACCGACACGGCCAAACTGATGCGGGAGATGGGTCTCACGCCGCCCGCGAGCACATCCAAGCCCTTCGTCGTGATGGGAAAGACCTTCGACCCCTCCAAGCCCGACGATTATGTGCAGGGCTTCTCGATCAAGCGGTCCTGATCGGCTCGGACAGCTTCGGTCGCCGCGACCGGGCAAGAGCTGTTCCGGCGGCGGCTGCGGCGCAGACCTCTGCGGCGATAGGCGTTATAAGTATCGTCCGCGGTCGGTCCGGGAATGACCTTTGGAGCTCCGTCAACTTCGCTACGCCCTGTCGGTGGCCAAGGAGCGCAGCTTCACGCGCGCCGCCACGCGACTCAACGTCTCGCAGTCCGCGGTCAGCGAGCAGGTGAGCCTCCTGGAGAGCGAGATCGGTTTTCCGCTGTTTCGCCGCACGTCCCGCGGGATCGAGCTCACCGAGCGCGGCCGCACGTTTCTCTATGACGCCGAGCGCGTCATCGGCGACGTGCTCAGCCTCTCGGATACCGCGCGGCGGCTGCGCGGGGCGCCGTCCGATACGCTGATCCTCGGCATGGGATCGGGAATGGCGCAAATCTTCATGCCGCGGCTGTTTCGCGACCTGGCGGGAAAGCTGCCCGCCGTGCGGCTGGAAATTCTGACCGCGCCGACCAAGAATATCTTCAACGACCTGCACGAGGAGCGGGTCGATGCCGGCATCGCCATCGAATCCGACCCCGAGCGCGTGCCGGGCGGGATCGTGAGCGAGCGGCTGACGCAAGCCGAGATGGCGCTGATCGCCCACCCCTCCCACCGGCTCGCGCGCGCACGCAAGCCCATCGATATCGGCAGCCTGGTGAGCGAACCGATCATCATGAGCGAACTGACCGTCGGCTATGGGCAGGTGGTGCTGTCGTTGTTCGCCGATCTCGGCATCCGGCCGAACATTCTCGCGGTGGCCGACAATGTCGAAACCATGAAGGTGATCGTGCAGTCCGGCACCGGGATCGCCATCGTGCCGCGGGCCAGCGCGGAAAACGAAGCCGCGCTGGGCGTCATCAAGGTGCTGCCGATCGTTCCGGCGCGCTCCGTGACCTTGAGCCTGTTTCGCCGGCGCCAGCCGCTGTCGCGTCGCAAAGAGGCTTATCTCGCCGCGGTCCGCGACATGCTGAGGGACCGGGACGCGGGCTCATAAGTTCCGCCGCTTTACCTCGCCGCCTGAGCGTACGGATAGACCAGATCGCCGGTCTTGAGCTCCGGCGGCCAGACCACGATCTGGCGGGACATGTCCTTGAACTGGCCGATGTCGTTGCCGCTGACGTTCTGGAATTGCGCGTAGATGATGCGCGGCGTCTTCCATTCGCCATCGTCTCCGAAGGACATCGGGCCGATCACGGTGTCGATCGTATGCGTGCGGATGTAGTCGGCGAGCTTCTCGTCGTCGAGCGACTTGGTCTCCGCCACCGCCTTGGCGAGGATTTGTCCGGCGGCATAGGCATAGGGCGGATAGGTGAAGCCGAGCGGATCGATGCCGAGGCCGGAAGCCCGCTTCTGATACTCCTCCAGGAACTCGTTGGTGCCGGCGAATTGCAGGCTCGCGGCCGGAATGTAGAACTCGTTGTTGACCAGGCCGTTGATCAGCGCCCCGAGCTGCTGCTTGATCCCGGTCACGAGCAGGCCGAGGAAGGCGCCGCCATAAAGTTTCGGTTTGAACTGGACCTCGTTTGAGGCGCGCACGAGCCCCACGGTGTCGACCGGCAGCGTCGCCGCATAGACCACGTCCGGCGCGGTCGCCTGCATCGCGCGCACGACGGTGGCGTACTCGGTGTTGGCCAGCGGATAGGTGCGCTCATAGACCACGTCGAAGCCGAATTCCTTCGCGTTCTCGCGCGCACCGTCGAGTGCGTTGCGCGAGAATTCCACATCCGCGCCGACGAGCGCCACGCGTGCGGGCTTCGGCTGCTGTTGCAAGGCGAGCTGGAAAAAACCGCGCGAGTAGTTTCTCGGCGACGCGCCCTGCGAATTCATGGAAAAGTACCGGGTGTACTTGTATTCTTTGTTGGCGCCCAACCCGAAAATTCCGATCGTCATGCGCTTGTTCTGGATGATGGCTGGCAGCGCGGCCGCGATCACGTTGGTGCTGTAGGGACCGATGAGCAGGTCCACCTTGTCGACGCCCATCAGCTTGGCGTAGATGCCGGGCGCGTTGGCCGGATTGGCCTGATCGTCGTAGTAGACGAGTTCGACCGGCCGCCCGAGCAGGCCGCCGCGCGCGTTGACGTGATCGCGCCAGATCTCCAGCCCGGCTTGCACCTGCCGTCCCGCCGGAGCGGTCGCTCCCGTGAGGCTCAGGCTCAATCCGATCTTGATCGGATCGGCGGAGCGCGCCGGGACCGCTGCAAGGGCAAGCGCGGCGGCGCCCAGACCGATGACCGCGCAGATTCGTTCGACAAAGCGCCGCGCAGCGTGGGGCAAGGCCATGTTCTCCTCCCGTCTTTGCCGGCTGACCCGGCGATATTCTGGGCTGCTTGTATACACCTCGCGAGGAAGCAAGTTCGCGGGCAAGGCCGTTTCGCCAATTTGCTTCCAGCGATCGTTTGACAAGGATGAGAATTGTATACAGCCTAGATACACTCCGTCGAGCCGGAGGAGAACAATGCGCGCGCCGTCCGAGGGCCCGTCATCGCAGACCGTGAATGCGCTGCTGAAGCTGCGCGAGTTGATCCTCGGCGGCGAGATCAAGGCCGGGGAGCGGATGTCGGAGCTCCTTCTGGTCGAGCGCCTCGGCGTCTCCCGGACGCCGATCCGTGCGGCCCTGGTCCGGCTCGAGCAGGAAGGCTTGCTGCGCGCGCTTCCCTCCGGCGGCTTCGTCGTCGACGCCTTCAACGAGCGCGACATTCATGCGGCGATCGAGATCCGCGGCACGCTCGAAGGTCTGGCCGCCCGGCTCGCCGCCGAGCGCGGCGTGGCGCAAGCGCAACTCGAAGACCTCAGGCACTGCCTCTCCGGCCTCGATGAGCTCGTGCTCGCAAGCGGAGTGACGGTCGACAGCTTCTCCGCCTATGTCGAGCTGAACGAGCAGTTCCACCGCATCATTGTCGATCTCGCCGACAGCGCGGTGCTCTCCCGGCAGATCGCGCGGGCGGTAAGCCTTCCCTTTGCCTCCGCCAGCGCGTTCGTGATGGTGCAAGCGCGGCTGCCGGAAGCGCAAACCATGTTCACGGTGGCGCAGGATCATCATCGCTGCATCGTGCGCGCGATCGAGGCGCGCGAGGGCCAGCGCGCAGAGGCGCTCATGCGCGAGCACGCCCGCCTGGCGCGCCGGAATCTCGAGCTCGCGCTGCGCAACCGGCAGACGCGCGGACTCGTGCCGGGCTCGAATCTCATCACTTTTCTGAGCCACGCCGCGGCGGGAAACTGACTCTATTCGTCCGAAAGAACAATCTCGGGAGGATGCACGATGAAATTGCTTTCACGCAGCGCGGTCGCCGCAATCGTCCTCGCCTTCGCGTCCGCGGCGCCGGCTCAGGACAAGCCGGTTCAGCTCAAGTTCTCGCATTGGGTTCCGCCGACGCATCCCATGCACGCCGCCGCCGTCGCCTGGGCCGAATCCATCGACAAAGCTTCGAACGGCTCCGTCAAGATCACGATCTTTCCCGCCCAACAGCTGGGCAAGGCGTTCGATCACTACAACATGGCCCGCGACGGGATCACGGACATCTCGCACGTCAACCCCGGCTACGAACCGGGCCGGTTTCCGATCATCGGCGCGGCGGAGCTCCCATTCATCTTTGCCAACGGCAAGGAAGGAAGCGCGGCGCTCGATGCGTGGTATCGCCGATACGCCGGGCAGGAAATGAAGGACGTCCGCTATTGCCTGTCGTTCGCGCACGATCCGGGCACGTTGCACTTCGTCCGCAAGAAGGCGGTGGTGCCGGCGGACATGTCCGGGCTCAAGGTGCGTCCACCGAACGCGGTGATCGCCAATTGGATGACGTTGCTCGGCGCCACCAACGTGCAGGCCGCGGCGCCCGAGATCCGCGACGTGCTGGAAAAGGGCGTGGCCGATGCCGCGGGCTCTCCGTGGGGATCGATGCTGCTGTTCGGCATCGACAAGGTCACCAAATATCACATCGACTCGCCCCTCTATGTCTCGGAGCAGGTTTGGGTCCTGAACAAGAGCAAGTATGATTCGCTGTCGCCGTCGCAAAAGCAGGTGATGGACGCGCACTGCACCAGCGATTGGGCGCTGAGAATCGCGGCGCCATGGGCGGATTTCGAGTCGGACGGCCGCGGCAAGATCAAGGCCATGCCCGGCCAGGAGGTCTATGCGCTCAGCCCCGACCAGCTCGCCGCCTGGCGGAAGTCCGCCGAGCCGGTGGTCGCCAATTGGGAAGCCGCGGTCCGCAAAGCCGGCCAGGATCCGCGTGCGATCTTCGAGGATTTGCGCAAGACCCTTGCCGACTACAAGTCGGGCTATTAGCGCGGAAGCAGTGACTTGCCATCGAGCGAGGGGCAGGGCGCGCGGCGCCATCGTGTATCGCTCCCAAAGGAACATGCCGTAGTGCGGGTCGTGCACGCACGGCGTCCGCCACTCATCTGACGCGGGGCCTACGCCATGAAGCGAAGCGAGCAGCGCATCTTGACGACGCATGTGGGCAGCTTGATCCGCCCCAAGGCGTTGCTGGATGCCGGCAAGGACCGCGACGGCGCGCGCCGCGACGCCCATGAGCGGGAGCTGACCCGCTCGGTGGCGGAGGTGGTGTCGCGGCAAGTGAAGGCGGGGATTGACGTCGTCAACGACGGCGAGTTCGGCAAGTCCGGCTGGGCCAATTACAGCCTGGAGCGATTGAGCGGCTTCGAGCCGCGACCGGACAAGCTCTACCCGGCGGTCTGGCTCGGCCGCGACCGCATCCGGTTCGCCGATTTCATGGCCGCGGAGTTTCCGCGCGGCACCGTCGGCACGCCCGGACACGCCTGCATCGGCCCCATCGCCTATCACGACCATGCCAGCGTTCGGCGCGATCTCGCCAACCTCAAGGCGGCTGCAACGGCAGCGGCCGTGGAGGAGGCGTTCTTCACCGCGGTCGCGCCCGCGAGCGTCGGCTACGACGCCGCCAACGAGCACTATGCGAGCGAGCGCGACTATGTGTTCGCGATCGCGAAGGCGCTACGGGAGGAGTATCTCGAGATCCACAAGGCCGGTTTCGTTCTGCAGGTCGACGATGCCGTGCTCGCGAACATGTACGACCATCTCGTAGCGCAGAGCCCGCAGCGCTATCGCGAATGGGCGGAGCTTCGGATCGATGCGCTCAATCACGCTCTGGAGGGCATACCCGAGGATCGCATCCGCTACCACGTCTGCTTCGGCAGTTGGCACGTGCCTCATGTCGCCGACGCGCAGCTCGAGGACATCGTCGATCTGATCCTCAAGGTGCGGGCCGGCGCCTATTCCATCGAAGCGGCCAATGTGCGCCATGAGCACGAGTGGTACGTGTGGCAGAAGGTCAAGCTGCCGGCCGGCAAGATCCTGATCCCGGGCGTCGTCACCCATCACACCACGACCGTGGAGCACCCGCGCCTGGTCGCCGAGCGCATCGTCACGTTCGCCAAGCTGGTCGGCCGCGAAAGCGTGATCGCCGGGACCGATTGCGGCTTCGCCCAGGCGCAGGACATCCAGCGCGTCCATCCCCAGGTCATGTGGGCGAAGCTCGAAAGCCTGGCCGAGGGCGCTCGCCTGGCGAGCAAGGAGCTGTGGGGCCGCTGATCGCTCGAGGCGCCCGTTATCGGAATTTCCGATAGTGAAATCGTCAATCGGTCTTGGACTCGGGCGCCGCGCCCTGCCCATACTTGAAGGCCGGGACCGAGACCCGCCGGATCAGCGGATGGGCTGCGCATGCGAGGCGTTGCGACATGACGGAGCGACGCGCCCATCTCCGGATCGGCATCGATACCGGCGGCACCTTCACCGACATCGTCAGTGTCGACGGCGCGTCGGGTGCGATGCGCGTAACCAAGGTCGCCAGCACCCCCTCCAATCCAGCCATCGGTCTTGTCCGCGGCGTCAAAGCCATTCTCGATGCCGGTGGCGCTTCGTTGGATGACCTCGCCGGGCTTGCGCACGGCACGACGGTGGCGACCAATGCGTTGCTGCAGGGCGAGATCGCCGGCCTCGGCCTCATCGTCACGGAAGGGTTCAGCCACATCTTGGAGATCGCCCGCCAGGCCGTGCCCGAGGGCTACGGCAATTCGTATTTCTGGGTGAAGCCGGAGCGCATCGTGCCGTTGCGCTACGTGCGCGAGGTCGGCGGCAGGCTCGATTTTCTCGGCCGGGAGCTGCGCCCGCTCGACCAAGCGGGCGCCCGCGGCGCGGCGCGGTTCTTTCGCGCGCAGGGCATCAAGGCGATCGGTGTCTGCCTGTTGCACTCCTACGCCAATGCCGCGCATGAGCGCCGCGTGGCCGAGATCGTCGCCGAGGAATACCCGGGCTGCACCATCTCGCTCTCCTGCGACGTGCTGCCGGAATACCGCGAATATGAGCGAGCGGTGACGACCCTGGTCGATGCCTTCGTCAAGCCGCATATGGGCCGCTATCTCGAGCGCATTCGCGACGAACTCGGCCCCGGACTGCGCGAAAAGCCGTTCCTGGTGATGCAGTCGAGCGGCGGTGTCGCGAGCCCCGATCAGGTGATGCGCAAGCCGATCACCACCGCGCTGTCGGGTCCGGCAGCCGGCGCGCTCGGCAGCGCGGTCATCGCCGAGATGGCGGGATTTCCCAATGTGGTCACCCTGGACGCCGGCGGCACCTCGACCGATCTCTGCCTGATCGAGAGCGCCAAGCCGCATGTGACCAACGGCGGTGCCGTCGGTCCGTTTCCGGTGCGCATCCCGATGATCGACATCGAGACCATCGGCACCGGCGGCGGCTCGATCGCCTGGATCACCCGCGAGGGCCATCTCAAGGTCGGACCGCGCAGCGCCGGCGCCGAGCCCGGCCCCATGTGTTACCCGAACGGCGGCAGCGAGCCGACCATCACCGATGCCAATCTGGTCATGGGCAGGATCCCTCCGGCGCTGATCGGAGGCGGCATTCGACTGAATACGGAACGCGCGCGCGCGGGCATCCACGAACTTGCGGCGCGGCTCACCGGCAACATGAGCGTGGAGCAGCTCGCGGAAGGCATCATCGAGATCGCCAACTGGAACCAGTCGAATGCCATCAGGCAGATGACCATTCAGCGCGGCATCGATCCGCGCGAATTCGCGCTGCTCTCGTTCGGCGGCTCCGGCCCGGCGCAATCGCCGGCGGTGATGGAGCTGATCGGCATGAAGGCCTGCATCGTGCCGCCCAATCCCGGCAATCTCTCCGCCTTCGGACTGCTGGCCGTCGACTGGCGCACCGATCACATCGTGACCAAGGTCATGCACGAGGACGCCATCGACCTTGAGACTGTCGCGAACATCTATGCCGGTCTCGAAACCGACGCCGCCGCCACCCTGGAACGCGACGGCATCGAGCGTTCGCGCATCCGGCTCGTGCGCGAAGCCGACGTGCGGTATGCCGGGCAGTCCATGGAAGTGCGCGTGCCGGCGCCCTCGGGACTGCTCGACAGCACATTCATCGACGGGCTCGTGGCTGCCTTCCACGCCGCCCATCTCAAGACCTTCGGCTACAACTATGCCGGCCAGCAGAAAGTGGAGCTGGTCAATTTCTCGGTGTCCGGTTTCGGAATGATCGATCGGCCGAGCATTCCCGAACTCGACATCGGCGCGGACGCGGCGCCGAAGCGCGACAGCCGGCCGGTCTTTTTCGCCGGCGCCTTCCGGGAGACGCCGATCTATCAGCGGGCGTCGCTGCCCGCCGGCTTCCGGCTCGATGGACCGGCCGTGGTCGAGGAATTCGGCTCCACGACCGTGGTTTTTCCCGGCCAGCGTCTCGAGGTCGATGTGCACGGCATCTTGATCGTGCGGCCCGCGCGCCGAACCCCGGAGGCGGTGCGATGAACGTGCACGCCACAGGTGAGCCGTGGCCGGTCGCGCCCAAGACTGCCGGCACGCGAGGTCGACCCGATCGTGCTGCAGATCGTCGAAGGCACGCTCAATTCCATCGAGGCGGAAATCGAGTACGCCATTGAGCGCACCGCGCGCTCGCCGATGATCCGCGAAGCGCACGACTATCGCGTCGGCCTGTTCGACCGTTACTGCCGCAAGCTGACCGGGCGCTCCTACTCGGCCATGCCGAATGCGGTCGTGCGTGACTTTCCGCCGGATACCATGCAGCCGGGCGACGTGTTCCTGATGAACGACACGTATCTCAGCGAGGGCTCGATCGGCCACCTGCCGGACCTCTGCAGCACCGTCCCGGTCTTCCATGGCGGCGAGGTGGTCGCCTACATCCAGGCCTTCGGCCATCACGACGATATCGGCGGCCGCGTGCCGGGCTCGATGCCGGGCACGGCCGCGACCGTATTCGAGGAGGGGCTCGCCGTCCCCCCGATCAAGCTCTACAGCGCCGGCGTGCGCAACGACGCGGTCTTCACCATCGTCAAGCGCAACACCCGTGTTCCCGACATGCTCGCAGCCGATCTCGACAGCGAGGTGCAGGCCTGCCTGATGGGCGCCCGGCGCATGGCGGAGCTGTTCGAGCGGTTCGGACGCGAGACGGTGGAAGCCTGCTTTCAGGCCATCCTCGACAAATGCCGCGACATCTTCCGGCGCGAGCTGCTGCCGAAGATCGCCGACGGCGAATATCACTGGGAAGACTATGTCGAGCACGACGGCGTCACCGATCCCAAGCTGCACAAGCTCGCGATCACGATGATCAAGAAGGGAGAGCGCATCACCCTCGACTTCAACGGCACCGATCCGCAGTCCACTGGCCCCATCAACTGGCCCGCCGACTATGCCGGCGGTGCATTCCTGATCAAATGGATCGCACCGATCCTGCGCAATCTCGCCGATACGCCCGAGCGCGCGGCGGAAATCCATGTCAATGAAGGGGTGTGCGAAGTCTTCGACGTGGTCTTCCCGCCCAAGGGCAGCTTGATCACGCCGCAATGGCCCGCCGCGACCAACGCGCGGTCCTTCGTGTTGCTGCGCTGCCTGGGGCTTCTTGCCGGCGTCGTCGCTCAGGCCGTGGACGGGCGGATGCCCGCGGACCAGGAGACCATCCGCTACACCGGATTCTACGGTGTCGACGAGAACGGCAAGCCGTTCCTCTCCCGCGAGGTGCTGGGCGGCGGGTCCGGCGGGCGCTACTACGCCGACGGCAACGACGCCATCCATATCGTGCCGGACTCGCGCAACCAGCCGGCCGAATTCACCGAAACGCGATTTCCGCTGCTGGTCGAGAAGCTCGCGCTGCGCACGGATTCGGGCGGCGCCGGCAAGCGGCGCGGCGGCCTCGGTTACGAGAAGCACTACCGTGCGCTGGTGGACTGCCGCACCATCGTCACCGCCGATCGCGTGCGGCTCGGCTGCTACGGCGTGAACGGCGGCAAGGCCGGGCTTCCGTTCTGCGTGACGGTCGACATCGAAGGCGCGCCGCGCGACCTCGGCGGCCTCGTCGATGGCGAACCGGTCCTGGCCGGCCAGGTGGTTCGCGTGCTCACCACCGGCGGCGGAGGCTGGGGCGATGCGCTCGAGCGCGAGCCGGAGCTGGTCCGGCGCGACGTGATCGAGGGCAAAGTGTCGCTTGCGGCGGCGCGCGACGATTACGGCGTTGTGCTGGTGCCGGGGGAAAGCGCAAACTCGTTCACGCTCGACCAGCAGGCGACCGTAGCCCTGCGGGCAAGGCTGCTGGCTGCGCGGCGCAAGGACCGGCCGATCATCGATCGCGGCGAAGGCTACGAGAAGATGCTCCGCGGCGAGGTGGTGCCGTGGACACGTTCGGCCTGACGGCAAACAGGACAGTTGAGGGAAGAAGTGGAATGGCCATTGAGGTCGCTAAAGTCGAGCTGAAGAGCGTGCAGGATGCCTCCGGGCTGGAGGCCTGCATCCGCAAGGGCCAGTTCACCGCCGATCAGGTCATCGCTGTGATCGGCAAGACCGAAGGCAACGGCGGCGTGAACGACTTCACCCGCATTCTCGCCGACCAGGCGTTTCGCCGCGTGCTGCTGAAGAACGGGCGGCGCGGGGAAGCGGAGATCGCCGACATCCCGATGGTGTGGTCGGGCGGTTGCGACGGCGTCATCACGCCGCATGCCACGATCTTCGCCCGCAACGAGACGAGCGGCCCCGCCTCGAAATCCCGCCTGGCCATCGGCACCGCCATGAGCACGGAGCTCAAGCCGGAGGATATCGGGCGGCCGGCGATGGTGGAGAAGGTCGCCGAAGGCGTGAAGGCCGCGATGCGCAACGCCGGCATAGACGACCCCAGGGACGTGCATTACGTGCAGACCAAGACGCCCCTGCTCACAATCGAGACCGTGCGCGACGCGGAATCGCGCGGCCAGCACGTCGCCTGCGAGGTGCACGATTCCATGGGCGTGTCGAACGGCACGACCGCGCTTGGCATCGCGGTGGCGCTGGGCGAAATCAAGATGCCGAAGGCGGAGGACATCTGCCGCAACCTTGACCTCTATTCCTCCGTGGCCTCGTGCTCGTCCGGCGTGGAGCTTACCCAGGCGCAGGTCGTGCTGCTCGGCAACAAGCCGGGCGCCGGCGGCCGCTATCGTATCGGCCATTCGGTGATGAAGGATGCGCTCGACATCGACGGTATCTACGATGCCATTCGCGATGCCGGTCTTGAATTGCCGGCGCGCCCGCGGGCCGAGGATCTGGGCGGGCGGGTGGTCAACTGCTTCATGAAATGCGAGGCCGACCGGCGCGGCGCGCTGCGCGGTCGCCGCCAGATCATGCTGGATGATTCCGACGTGCATCATCATCGCCATTCGAAGGCCGCGGTCGGCGGCGTTGCCGCGGCGGCGATCGGCGATCCCGCCGTGTTCGTTTCCGTCGACGCGATGCACCAGGGACCGCAAGGCGGCGGCCCGGTGATCGCCATTGTCGACGTCGGCGAGTGACGGGCGGCACGAGACTTGCAATTCACCTGCCGAACCGGCCGCGGACAGCCGACATTCGGTAAACCTGGAGAGAGTGCAATGCGCAACGTTCACGCGATCGCCCGCCGCCATGTGTTGGCGGCTGTTGCAGGAATGATGGTGCTCGCGACGGTTCCCGCCGCCGCCCAAGACAAAGTTCAAGACAAGGTCAAGGTCGGTGTATTCCCGGTGAGCTCGTCGCTGCCTTATTTCGTTGCGCTCGAGCGCGGCTTCTTCAAGGAGCAGAACATCGAGCCGGAGATGGTGCGGCTGATCGGCGGGCCCCCCAATATCGCCGCCATGATCACCAACCAGATCGACGCCGCCGCGGTGCTGGTCACCATCGAAGGCATGAATGCCGACCTGAAGAAGCCCGGCGTTGCCATGTACATTTCGCTCAACAGCCAGAACAAGACCTACCAGATGGAGCAGTTCGTCGTCCGCAAGGGCTATCCGGCGAGCTCGCTCAAGGATCTCAAGGGTGCGAAGATCATGTCGGCGCCCGGACCGGCCAACGTGACCATGGCGAAAGCGGCTTTGGCCGCGGTGGGTCTCAAGGAAGGCGATTACACCATCGATCAGCTCGACATGGCGCAGCACGTCAATGTCATGCAGGCCGGAACATTCGACGCCGGGTATACGCTCGAGCCGAACGCATCCACCATGCGCAAGATGGGCGTCGCGAGCACGATCGAGGCGGGCGTGATCGCGCATTACGTGCTGGGCGATCCCAATGCCAATGCCTTCGTCGGCGGCTGCGCGTTGACCAGCGATTTCATCAAGAGCCGGCCCGAGGTGGCCAAGCGCTTCACCGCGGCCTGGGCCAAGGCGGTGGAGTTCATCAACAGCAACCCGCAGGAAGCGCGCAAGCACCTGGTGAAGAACACCTTCACGCCCGAGGACGTGGTCGATACGGTGCCGATGATCCGCTATTACATGGTTGGCGACCTGACGGCGAAGGACAAGGCGGATTTCCAGAAGTTCATCGACTTCTCGGTGCAGACGGGGACGTTGCCGGAGAAGGTGGACGTGACCAAATACATGCAGACGTTCTGAGATCAGCGCCCGAGGTTCGCAGGTGCTCACACCGGCCGCGGAAATAAGGTCGGGTGCGGGAGCCGCCGGTCCGGCTCCCGCCCACGTCACCGTTCGCGGCCTGTGCAAGGACTTCGGCAACGCCACGATCTACCGCGATTTCGATCTCGACATCCCGCGCGGCAAGCTGGTGTCGGTGTTCGGACCCAACGGGTGCGGCAAGAGCACCCTCATCAACATGATCGCCGGGCTGATCCCGGCGGATGCCGGTGAAATCCTGTTCGACGGCAAGCCGCTGAGCCAGATCAAGTTCGGCTACGTGTTCCAGAACTACCGCGAGGCGCTGTTCCCCTGGCTGCGCTCGCTCGAGAACATCGAGTATCCGCTCAAGCTGATGGGCATGCCGAAGGCGGAGCGCCGCGCGCGGGTGGAACGGCTGGTCGCCCATCTCGGCGTCAAGATCGATCTGACCAAATATCCTTACCTGCTCTCCGGCGGCCAGCAGCAGCTCGTGTCGATCATGCGCGCGCTCGTGGTGGAGCCGGAGATCCTGTTTCTCGACGAGCCGTTCTCGGCCCTCGACTACGAGATGACGCTGTTCATGCGCGAGCAGCTGCAGCGCATCTTCATGGAAACCGGCACCACCACCGTGCTGGTGTCGCACGACCTGGAGGAAGCGGTCTACCTTGCCGACCGCGTGTTGCTGCTGTCGCGGCATCCGGCCCGCATCGCCGACTACGTGCACTACGAAACGCCGCGCCCCCGCAACGACGAGACGCTGTCGCACCCCGACTTCGTGACCACCAAGGCGCATTGCCTGGAAATCTTTCAGCGCGAGGTGCGGCGCGGATGAAAAGGTTCGATCCATATCTGCCGGTACTCGGCGTATTGGCCTTGATCGTTCTCTGGTACCTCGCGGTCTGGGCGCAGGTGGTCGATCCGGTGCTGCTGCCGCCGCCGACCGACACGTTCCGTGCAATGTGGACCGGCATGACCAAGGGCAAGCTCGGCAGCGACTTCATGCATACGGTCGAGCGCACCGTCTACGCCACGGTCATTGCCGCGGTGATCGCCATTCCGCTGGGCATTTTTCTCGGCGCATCGGAGCGGCTCTATCGCTCGGTGGAATTCGTGATCGATTTCTTCCGCTCGACGCCGGCCTCCGCCATGTTCCCGCTGTTCCTGGTGCTGTTCGGGGTCGGCGATCGAACCAAGATTTCGGTGGCCGCGTTCGGGGCGGCGCTGGTCATCCTGTTCAACGTTGCCTACGGGGTGATGAATGCGCGCAAGACGCGGCTGCTTGCGGCCAAGGCAATGGGGGCGTCGCGCCTGCGCATTCTGACGGACGTCATGCTGCTGGAGTCGCTCCCCCAGACCTTCGTCGGCCTGCGCAACGGCGTGTCGCTGGCGCTGGTCATCGTGGTGGTGGCCGAAATGTTCATCGGCTCCACCGACGGCCTCGGCAACCGGGTGTTCGAGGCGCAGCAGTTGTTCGCCATGCCCGACATGTACGCGGCCATCTTCGCCGCCGGCGCGCTGGGCTATGGTCTCAACCTGCTGTTCCTTCTGGTCGAGCGGCGCTTCGTCCACTGGGCCGGCAAATAGAGCATGATCCCGAAAAGTGGATACCGGTTTTCGGAAAAGATCATGCTCCGGCAGAGACATCCATGGCCGACGTGAGCCTCACCCGCAGGTCCGCGCGCGAGCTGGCGCGGCTCATCCGCGCCCGCGACGTGAGCCCGATCGAAGTGCTCGACGCCCATCTCGCGGTGATCGAAGCGATCAACCCGAAGCTCAACGCGATCGTCACGCTCGCCGCCGGGCAGGCGCGGGACGCCGCGCGCAGGGCGGAAACGGCGGTCGCGAACGGCGAGCCGCTCGGCGCCCTGCACGGCTTGCCGGTGGCGATCAAGGACGTGACGCCGACCGCGGGCATCCGCACCACGTTCGCATCCCCGTTGTTCAAGGACCACGTGCCGGCCGAGGATGCCGAAGTCGTGCGCCGCCTCAAGGCCGCCGGCGCCATCGTGCTGGCGAAGACGAACACGCCGGAATTCGCCTGCGGCGCCAACACCAACAATGCGTTGTTCGGCGCGACCCGCAATCCCTGGAATCCTGCGCTGAGCCCGGCGGGCTCGTCCGGCGGCTCGGCGGTCGCGGTCGCCACCGGCATGGTGCCGCTCGCGCAAGGCACCGATTTCGGTTGCTCCATCCGGATTCCCGCCGCGTTCTGCGGCATTGTCGGCATTCGCCCGACGCCCGGGCTGACGCCCAACTTCCCGATGCCGCTCGCCTGGGATCCGGGCCAGGTTCACGGCGCCTTGGGGCGCGATGCCGAAGACGTCGCCTTCATGCTCGACAGCATGGTCGGCTTGAGCCGCCTGTCCCCGATTTCTGTCGCGCCGCCCTGGGCGAGCGCGCTGGCGGAGGTCGAGCGGGCCCGGGACGCCAAGGGCCTGCGGGTTGCCTATGTCGCCGACATCGCCGGCATCGGGGTCGAGGCGGAGATCGCAACCATATGCCGGACTGCGGCGCATCGCCTGCGTGACGCCGGGGCCGAGGTGGAGGAGATCGCCTTCGACGTCTCCGACGGCCGCGACCCCTATCAGGCCTGGCGCGGCCTGTGGATGGTCGGTCAGCAATACGCGAACCTGAGCGAGCTCGAACGCTTCGGGCCGAACTTGAGGGGCAACGTTCAAGCCGGCTTGAAGGTGACGGCCGTCGACATCGCCGCCGCCGAGCAGAAGCGGCTGGAGGTGTTTCATCGTTTTCGCATGCTGTTCGAGCGCTTCGACATCCTGCTCACGCCCGCGGCGCCGGTGAAACCGTTCCCGGTGGAGATGAATTTCCCCACCGAGATCAACGGCCAGACATTCGAGAACTATATCGAGTGGATCGCGCCGGCGTTCCTGGTCACGCTGGTCAGCCTGCCCGCGGGCAGCGTCCCCGCCGGCATGACGGCGGATGGGCTTCCGGTGGGCATGCAGGTGGTGGCGCCCCGGTTCGAAGAGCCGTTGATCCTGCGCGTCGCCAAGCTCGTTCAGCAGTCGAGCGGTGTGGGTTGGCCGCCCGCGGCCGTTGCTCACGAAGGGTGACTCCCAATCCGCGAGCTAGAGTCCGGAACGAGCTGCCGCGAAATTCAAAAAATTGCAGGTCGTCATTCCGGGGCCCGAGCGTAGCGAGGGAGCCCGGAATCCATTAACCACCGCCTGTGATTATGGATTCCGGGCTCGCGCCACCGATCTCGGGTTTACCCGAGATCGGCCCTCTATGGAGCCCAAATCGGCTAAAGCCGACTTGGGTGGCGCGCCCCGGAATGACGAAAGCTCCAAGATAGCGGCAGATTTGGCGGCATCAGTTGCTGACCGGCCGCACCACAATCCAGGGCGCGGCGTTCGAGCAGGGGAGGGTCGTTGAGACGCATCCGCCTGCCGGTGTAGCATCACGCCCAAACAAAACCAGGGAGGACATGGTGAAAGCATTCCAGACATCGGCGCTTGCCGCGTTGTTCGCGGCGGCCGCGATAACCGGCGTCCGTGCCGCCGACCCGATCAAGATCGGCGTGGTGACGCCGCTCAGCGGCACCTATGCCGGAATCGGCCAGCAGGTGCGGTGGGGCCTCGATCTCGCCGTGAAGGAGGTGAATGCCGCCGGCGGCATCATGGGACGTCCGATCGAGCTGCTCTACGAGGACGAAGAAGCCAACCCCGCGGTCGCGGTGCAGAAGGCGGAGAAGCTGTTCGAGGTCGCCAAGGTCGACTTCCTCACCGGCACCGTCAGCTCCGGCTCGACGCTTGCGGTTGGTCAGCTCGCCGAACGCGCCGGCAAGCTGATCGCGACCACGGTGTCGTTCGCCAACTCGATCACCGGCGACCGCTGCTCGCCCAACGTCTTTCGCGTGAATGCCCGCGCCGGCCAGCAATCGGCCGCGCTCGCCGTCTGGCTGTCCAAGGAGAAGCCGCAGGCCAAGGTGTTCTACCTCGGGCCGGACTATGAGATGGGGCGCTCGACCGTCGCCGCCTTCAAGTCGAGCGCGGAGAAAGTGGGCGCCAGCACGGTCGGCGAGGTGTTTGCCCCGCTCGATGCCAAGGACTACACGCAGTATTTCGGCCAGGTTCGCGCGGCGCGCCCGCAGGTCCTCTACACCTCGGTCGCCGGCAACGACACCGTCCGGTTGTTGAGCCAGCTGCAGGAGTTCGGGCTGCTGACCAACCTGACCCTGGTCGGCGCCTCCGGCACCGTTACGTCGCAGAATATTTCGGCCATCGGCAAGGCCGCCGAAGGTTTCGTGACCGGCGTCGGCTACTCGACCGAGATCAACTCGCCCGAGAACAAGAAATTCGTCGACGCGTTCAAGGCCGCCTACAAGGCCGAGCCCGACCTCTATGGCGCCGACTCCTATGGCCTGATCTATGCCTACAAGGCCGCCGTGGAGAAGGCCAAGTCGACCGAGACCGACAAGGTGCGCGAGGCGCTGCGCGGGCTGAAATGGATGACGCCGCAGGGCGAGAAGACCATCCGTGCCGGCGACCATCAGGCGATCCAGACCATGTACGTCGTTCGCATCACCAACGGCCAGTTCAACATCGGTGGCCAGGTCGGCGGCGAGGATGCCGTCGGCCCGGACGCCTGCACGCGTTTCTGAGCGTGTAAGCGGCCGCGGGACACGGTGATGGCCGAGGTGCTCGACTACATCCAGTTCGTGCTGGCACCTCAGGTCGTCACCGGCCTTGCCTTCGGCGTGGCCGTCATTCTGGTGGCGATCGGGCTCACCATCATTTTCGGCCTGCTCGACGTCATCAACATGTCCCATGGCGAGTTCTACGCATTCGGCGCGTTTGCCGCGCTTGCGCTCGGCTGGCTCGGGATCCCGTTCTGGCTGCTGCTGGTCCTGGTCCCGCTGGCGATGCTGCCGGTGGGCTATGCGGTGGAGCGCGTCCTCATCCAGCGCGTGTTCAACCGTCCGGACCGCCACGTCACCACGCTGTTGCTGACGTTCGGGCTGGGGCTCGTGCTCGAGGACGCCTTCCGGCTCGGCTTCGGCCCCAATCCTTATCGACCGGAAACGCCGATTCCCGGTGCGGTCGTGTTGTTCGGCATCTTCCTGCCGAACTACCGGCTCTTTCTGATCGTCGTCGGCGCGCTCGTGATCGCCGCCGTCGCGCTCGTGGTCTACCGCACCAGGCTCGGCGCGATGGTGCGTGCCGCCGCCTTCGACCGCAACATGGCGGCATCGCTGGGCGTACCGGTGGCGTGGGTCTACGCCGGCGCCTTTGCGTTCGGCATAGCGCTGGCGGGCTTTGCCGGCGTTCTGCTGGCGCCGATCTATTCCGTGTTTCCCACCATGGGGCGCGACTTCATCCTGATGGCGTTCACCGTGGTCATCGTCGGCGGCATGGGCAGCATCGCCGGCGCCGTCGTGGCGGGCCTGTTTCTCACCCAGGTGCAGGCGATCGCCTCGCTCTATATCTCGCCGGTATGGACCGATCCGATCGTGTTCGGGATCATGGTCGTGATGCTGATGGTGCGCCCGCAAGGCCTGTTCGGGCGGCTCGGATATGCCTGACGCGCTGACGATCGCCGCGCGCGCCAACCACCTGCTGGTCGCCGCGCTGCTGGTCGCGGGCCTCGCCTTCGCGGCGATCGGTGCGGCGCTGAACGACACCTTCTACCTGCGGCTTGCGACCGAGGCTCTGATCTTCGGCGGCCTCGCGCTCTCGGTCGACATCCTGCTCGGCTATACCGGGCTGCTGTCGCTCGGGCAGGCGCTCTATTTCGGGCTGGGCGCCTATCTCTCCGCGCTCGTCCTCAAGGCGGTGCCGTCGTTCTGGCTGGCGCTGGCGGCCGGGCTCGGCGCCGGACTGGTGCTCGGGCTCGTCGGCGGCATCATCGCGATCCGCGTGCGCGGCGTCTATTTCGCGCTGATCACCTTCGGCCTGGCCCAGGTGGTCGCCAAGGTGGTCTACAACACCCGCTCGCTCGGCGCGTCGGACGGGCTGCTCGGCGTGCCGATCATCGACATCGACCTGGGCCTGGCGTCGGTGTCGAGCGCGTCGCCGGCCGGATTCTTCCTGGTCGTGCTGGCCGTCATCATCGCTCTGTACGCCGTGTCGGCCTACATTCTCGACACGCCGTTCGGCCGCCTGCTGATTGCGCTCCGCGCCAACGACCGGCGGGTGCCGTTTCTCGGCTACCGCACCGCGTCGCTGCGCCTGAGCTCGTTCGTGTTCGCGGCTGTGATCGCGACCGTGTCGGGCACGCTCTATCCGATGCTGCGCGGCTTCGTGTCGCCCGAGCTGCTGTTCTTCTCGACCTCGGGCAATGCCGTCATCACCGTGCTGCTCGGGGGCGTCGGCACGCTGATGGGTGCGCTCTACGGCAGCGTGCTGCTGACCGTCCTGCGATCCGTGCTCGGCACCTGGACCGAGCATCACCTGATGATCATCGGGCTCCTGTTCATGGGCGCGGTGATCTTTCTGCCCAACGGGCTGATGGGACTGGTGCGCCCGGCGGTCGAGCGGCTGCTCATGCGCAAGGCGCGGCCATGACCGCCCCGGTGCTCGAGGCGCGCGATCTGTCGATCAGCTTCGGCGGCCTGCGCGCCGTGGACGCCGTCAGCATCGCCGCCGAACGCAATCGCATCACCACCATCATCGGGCCGAACGGGGCCGGCAAGTCGACGCTGTTCAACCTCATCTCCGGAGCGCTGCGGCCGCAATCCGGCGCCGTGTTCGTCGAGGGCGTCGAATGCACCGGCGCGCCGCCCTGACCGCATGCTGGCGGCGGGCGTGGCGCGTTCGTTCCAGATCACCAATCTCCTGTTCGACCTGCCGGTGGCGGAAAATCTGCGGCTGGCGGCGCAGGTGCTGGAGCGCCCGCGCAGCTACTGGCTGCCGATTTCCGCGAGCCGCATCGCGCGCGCGCGCGTGGCCGAGCTGCTGGAACGTTTCGGCCTGGCCGGCAAGGCGGGGCATTCGGTCGCGCAGCTCTCGCACGGCGAGCAGCGCCGCCTCGAGGTGGCGGTGGCGCTCGCCGGCAGACCCAAGGTGCTCATGCTGGACGAGCCGACCCAGGGCATGAGCCACGGCGACACCCAGGACACCGCGGCGCTGATCCGGTCGCTCGCCGCCGAGGTGACGGTGCTGCTGATCGAGCACGACATCGGCCTGGTCATGAACCTGTCGGATCATGTGATCGTCATGCATCAGGGCCGGAAGCTCGCCGAAGGCACGCCCGCGTCCGTGCGCGCCAATCCCGCCGTGCAAACCGCCTATTTCGGACACGCCTGACGATGCTCGATATCGCGGACCTGCACGCTCATTACGGCGCCAGCCACATCGTGCAAGGCGTCGACCTGGCGGTGCGGGCGGGCGAGGTGCTGGGCGTGTTCGGCCGCAACGGCGTCGGCAAGACCACGCTGCTCAAGACCATCGCCGGCTGGATCCGCGCCAGCCGCGGCGAGATCAGGTTCGACGGAATGCGGATCGACGGCGCGGCCCCCGACCGCATCTGCCGTCTCGGCGTCGGCTTCGTGCCGGAGGATCGCCGGATCTTTCCCGGGCTTACGGTGGAGGAAAACCTGACGCTCGGTTTCATGCAGGTGCCGCGGCGTCGCGGCGCCGCCAACCGCGCCGCGCTGGCGGATATCTATCGCCGCTTCCCCCGCCTGCACGAGCGCCGCCGCCAGCACGGCACCACGTTGTCGGGCGGCGAGCAGCAGATGCTCGCGATCGCGCGCGTGCTGGTCGGCGAGCCGAGCCTGCTCCTCGTCGACGAGCCGAGCGAAGGGCTGGCGCCGATGATGGTGTCCGAGATCTACGCCATCCTGGGCGAATTGAAGCGGGCCGGCCGCGCCATCCTGCTGGTCGAGCAGAACGTGGCGCAGGCGCTGACCCTGTGCGACCGCTTCGTCGCCATGGAGCGCGGGCGCCTGACGCTCGCCGGCGATGCACGAGATGCGGCGGATGGCGAGCGGCTGATGGCGGCCAT